>JAHLLS010000033.1 GCA_020444045.1 Deltaproteobacteria bacterium | reverse complement strand
CACCGTGAAGCTGTCGTCGCCGGCCACCGGTGCGTCGTTGACCGGGGTCACCGTTGGGGCACCGGTTGCGGGAAGAGGGGCATCCACATCATTATTATTGTCATCCACAACTAACGGACCAAACGTCTGGCCTGCTGTGTCATTTTCGGCGCCTAACAGGTAGCTGCCGACCTGCCCCTTGGACGCGTCTCCACTATAATACGGGTCGTCGTAGTAATAGGCGCTTTCTGTTTCGCCTATGGCGGTATCTTGTTCTTCAATGATGTCTTCGTTGTTCAGCAGGGCGTTTTGCAGGGCTTCGACATCGTGGACAATTGCATCGTATTTATCGAGGGGACCGCCAACGCTGGCGTCGAGGAGGACTTCCGCGTTTTGGGCCAAACGGATTAAGTCCCCATTGTTCAGAATGATCGTGATATGGGCGCCATTGGACGTTTGGATGAGTTCATTCTCGTATACGATATCGCCAACATGGAGTTCACGAACCTGCCCCTGGGGTGTCCGTGCGGTTGCTGGACCGGATAGTGTCTGGATGCTTCCCGCTTGTGCCATGCGTCACCTCGAAAAAATCATTTAAAGCAAATGAATATGGGGTAATTTCCCATTAATCCTTATTTATAGTGTCTGTAATATAGCCGATACACGGGGGAAATAAATTGTACCAAGGTCCAATTTTTAAGGAAAAGTGTCCGATCTATAGCGAAATTGGTAGGGATTGACCTGTTGCATACACTTAACGGCAACGCCCTTTTCATCTTTACATTGCCCGAGCGGCCCATTTCTGCTACGTTTGCATTAATTCCCAACGAATCATCCCTTTTCACCATCACCCAAACGGCATGAGGGAAGGCGTGCCCATTGCCAATGCGGTGCCGGTGGGCGAGACCAAAATGAAAGACGGTGAGTCCCGCTATGGAAGCTCCTGGGGACATGATCATCGGCACGACCACTAACATCATTACCGTCCCCGTCCACCCCACCGACCCGATCGTCCGAATCGCCCCGACCGCCCCAACCGTCCGCGGCCGCCCCGGCCGTCACAGCTACCTGCCAGGCGATAACCACCGATTGTCCTGAAATCGGGTGCGGCGCTCCCGATTTAATCTTCCCCTGAATTCACCCAGAAAAAAATACAAAAATGTAGAAATAAATACAATTCAATACAGAAATGTATTTTAATAGATTGCCAAAGGTGTAGTAGTCTATTTTCTATATTGAATTTTAATTATTAATACAGCGGTTTAAATTTGTTTTTAGATTTTTCGGCAAGCTGGCATATCCCTTGCGATTCTATCTGGGCCAGATAACGAGAACGTCATGGTCAGTCCAACAATACCTGGCGAAATCATTACGATCCAAAGAACCCTATAACCCGATAGAATGAGTGAGGAACGGAACATGAAACGATTGCTGACGATGCTGATTTTTCTTCTGGTAAGTGCGTCTTTTTGCTGGGCGGGTGACGAGCCGCCCACCGCGCTGTCGAACAAGGAAGCCATCGATTTGGTGCAGACGCACGCCAACTTCCTGTGGACGCTGGTGGCGGCCGCCCTGGTGTTCTTCATGCAGGCCGGTTTTGCCCTGGTGGAAACCGGTTTTACGCGGGCCAAGAATGCCATCAACATCATCATGAAAAACCTGATGGACTTTTCCATCGGCACCCTCGCCTTCTGGGCCATCGGCTTTGGTCTGATGTTCGGAGCAACATCCACGGGCTGGTTCGGCACCACAGGCTTTTTCCTGAGCGATTTCATGGGCGAGGGTACCGAGTGGATCCTGGCCTTCTGGATGTTCCAGGTGGTTTTCTGCGCGACCGCCGCAACGATCGTGTCGGGCGCCATGGCCGAGCGGACCAAATTTGTCGGGTATCTTTGCTACAGCGTGGTACTGAGTGCGATTATCTATCCGATCTTCGGCAGCTGGGCCTGGGGCAGCCTGCTGAACGGCGAGGGCTGGCTGGAAGGGCTGGGTTTCATCGATTTTGCGGGTTCCACCGTGGTGCATTCCGTCGGTGGCTGGGCTGCTCTGGCGGGTGCCATCGTTCTGGGGCCCCGCATCGGAAAATACACGAAAGACGGTCGGGTACGCCCGATTCTGGGGCACAATATGCCGCTGGCCGCGCTGGGGGTCTTTATCCTGTGGCTGGGGTGGTTCGGCTTCAACCCGGGTTCCACCACAACGGCGGACACAAGCATTGCCATGATCTTCGTAAACACGAACTTGGCGGCCGCCGCAGGTGCGATTCTGGCGATGGCGATGTCCTGGATGAAATTCGGCAAGCCGGAAGTAGGCATGAGCCTCAACGGCGCCCTGGCGGGTCTGGTGGGGATCACGGCCGGCTGCGCCAATGTGACCCCCGGCAGTTCTATCATCATCGGGGCGGTGGCCGGTGTCGTGGTGGTCTATTCGGTCGTCTTCTTCGACAAGCTTAAAATTGACGATCCGGTGGGTGCCATATCGGTCCACGGCGTCTGCGGTGCCTGGGGAACCCTGGCAGCCGGTATTTTCGACATGGGCGGTTTTTCCCTGAAGGTCATCGGCGTTCAGCTGGTGGGCATCGGGGCCTGCTTCCTGTGGGTCTTCCCCATGGCTTTTCTGATGTTCAAACTGATCGACGTGGTGGTGGGCCTGCGGGTATCGCCCGAAGAAGAGCTGGAAGGCTTGGACTGGGCCGAACATGGCGGCACGGCCTACCCGGATTTCGAAGTGTCCAGCTACACCGCCAGCCCGGGGTTTTCCGGCGGGAGCGGCGGCGCCAAGCGTTCGCCGGCAATGAAGCCGGTTCCGGAAATGAGTACAAGCAACTAAGGCGTCCTATCGCCAAAGATGTTCCAGCCGGTCGGAACGCCATGACGCCTCTCCCTTAAATAGCGTTTCGACCGGCTGACCGCAGGAAGAGGTCGGCAGCAACAGCGGTAACGGATGGAACCGCTTCGGATCTATGTCCGGAGCGGTTGTCCGGATACCGGGTAAGCGTATCCCTAAATGGTCTGTTCCTCCCCATCCGCCGACCTCTTCCTGCCCCTCTTTAGGCGCCACTTTTAAATCAAGCCATCGTCATGGTCGTAACCTATCCCCCCAGAATCAGTAGCTGCGCAAGTCGACGATGCGGCGATGGATTTAATCGATACGTGGAACCATGCCACAACATTGGCAACCATGGTCTCGGAAAGGGTATCGTGCAAGCCATCCGTGGGCTTAAGCCATAGATCGCCGGTGATGCGCTGTCACGCGCGTTGGAACAGTGCTGTCCGGACATTATCGGAAAAATGGAAGGTTGACCGGTCCTGTCGATGCCGCAGCGACCCGCTGAAACAGTCTTGTCAAAAACGTTGATATTGACCTATAGTCATCCATCATCCGTGTGCTGCGTATGTGAACAACGCCAAGCGCATGCCGCACTTATGGCGGCCATTTATCGCTAATCCTTACCCGGCTAGTGGGGGTCTGGTTTTATTATTTCACAAGGAGAAACTATGACGACGAGACATCTGTTTGTGGTTGTTCTGATGATCGGCATCCTTCTGTGGCAGCCTTGCAGTGCCGAAATCGATCTGGAAATACTTCGCAACATCGCCGTGGATGGCACGCCTGTGGACGTGGTCGTATCCGAAGACGGGTACTGGATTTACGTGTTGACCGACACCGCCCGCCTGTTGGTCTATTCGCGCGAGGGCGCCCTCCAAGGTACGGTGGCCGTTCCCAACGGCTCCCGGCGTATCGCTGGCAGCCCCGAGGAAGACGTTCTTTTCGTCACGAATAGCGACGAACGGACCGTTCAAGCCATCCGGGTGAACCTGCAGCATGAATTCACGTCGGCCCAATCCCCAACCAAGGGGCCGTCCGATGCCCCTGTTACCCTGACGCTGTTTACCGATTTTGAGTGCAGCTATTGCGCCCGACTGGCGCCGGTGCTTGACCAGGTGCACCAGCAGTATCCCGAGAAGGTCCGGATCGTGTTCAAGAATTTTCCCCTGCGCATGCACCGCTTTGCTGTCCCGGCGGCCCTGGCCGGCCTGGCGGCGAACGACCAGGGGCAGTTCTGGCCCTTTCATGACCGTCTTTTCGAAAATTACAACCAACTCAATGCGCAAAAGATCGAAGCGATCCGGGAGGAGCTCGGCCTGGATGCGGAACGCTTTCAAGCCCGCATGAACGACCCGGCCTTGAAGGATCTTATCCGTCGGGATCTGGAGGAAGGAAATGCGGCCGGCGTGCGCGGCACACCGACCGTTTTCATCAACGGCAAGAAAATGCGAAGTCGCTTGACGCTGGACGGTTTCCAGGAGGCGATTGACGGGGCGTTGGAAGAGGCGGGGAAGACCGCCACCAACTAACCGGAATATTGGTGGAAGGCAGTGGCGGCAACCGAAGATAATGATCGACCAGAATCCAAGAAGGATGACAACATTTTTGATAAAGCGCTATTTCAATGAATGGGAAATTACAAAAGTTTAGACTTTAAAAGTTTTTTTACCCGCCGGTTCGACCGTTGTCCCGACCCCTTAGATACGCCACCACGATTCCGAGTGCGGCCACGGCAGCGCCGGCCAGCATGGCGTTCCGAAATGCGGCCATGAAAGACGCTTCCAACGCCGGGGTGTAGATCTTCAAATCACGCCCGCCGTTAAGGCTGCGAAAGGTGCTATTAAAGATCAGGCCGGCCGACGCCACGCCGATCATCATCCCAAGGTTGCGCGCCGTGGCCACGCTTCCCGCAGCGATTCCCCGGTGACGGGCTGGCACGGCGCTCATGGCCGCGGCGCTGTTGGGGGATATGAAAACGGCGATGCCGATGCCGGCCAGGGCGAGCCGCCAGGCCATATCCATGGTCGTGGCCTCGGCGGAAAGGCGTGACAGCAGGAACAGGGCCGCGGCCATCAGGGCCATGCCCACGGTGCAGAGCAGGCGCGATCCCATCCGGTCCGACAGCATGCCGGCCAGCGGGGCGAAAAAAAACAGGAATACAAAGGGAATCATCATGGTGGCCCCAACGCGGTTCATGGAAAACGCCAAGGGATGCACCATGAAAAAAGGCAAGAGGAAGGTGATAAAAAAAAGACAGATAAACATGATCACGGCTGCCACCACCGGTAGCATGAAAAGGCGTATCCCGAGCAGGGAGGGATCGAAAATGGGATGGGCGCTGCGGGTTTCCATCCATGCCAGACCGGTCGAACTCGCCAGGAAGAGACCTGAGGCCAGGCCTATCTTCGCCGAGACCGGACCCCACTCGTGCAGGTGGCTCAGGCCGGTGATGAAGGAACTGAAGCAGGCTGCCAGCAGCAGGGCGCCGATCCAGTCCAGGGGTTCGCGGTGCTGCTGGGCCTTGATGGAAGGCAGGATCCGCAGCGCCGCCACGGTGAAGACGATGCCGATGGGCACGTTGATATAGAAGATGACCCGCCAGGAGAAATGCTGCAATATCAGGCCCCCCAGGGCGGGTCCGGTGGTCAGGCCGGCCGCCACCACCATGCCCACCATACCCAGCGCACGTCCCCTTTCGGCCATGGGAAAGACGTCCACCACCAGCGCCGGCGAGCAGGCCATCAGCATGGCCGCCCCCACCCCCTGCAACGTCCGGGAGGCGATGAGCCACGACGCACTGCCGGCCAGGCCGCACAGCAGCGAACCGGCGGAAAAAATCATGAACCCCCCGCAGTACACCAACCGCCGGCCCCTGATATCACTGAGCCTGCCGCAGGTCAGGAGCAGCGCAGAGACCGTCAGCAGGTAGATCATGGGCACCCATTCGATCACCGTCATCGTTACCTGAAAGTCCGCCATGATGACGGGAAGGGCAATATTGACGACGCTCGAGTCCAAGGTGGACATGAACACCCCGGCCGCCACCAGGGAGAATACCAGCCACTTGTGCGGGATATTGTTTGCCATGTCTTTTGAGATCCTCACCAAGTCCTTACGGGCCGGCGCCTACCGCAGATCTGAAGTGTCCCGGAAGCGCCATGTATCTTCAGGCTACACCAAGGCGGCAATCAACTCAATGCTTTGTGCGGGATGGTATTTTGGTCGAAAAAGTTCTGTTTGAATACCAGGAGGGCTTGGTGCAGCGTGTTTCAACGGCCACGGATAACAAGTCGAAGCGGCGGGGTGCCGCTATCGTTCGGGGAAAAGATAGACGCTATTGCGAGGTTTATAAGCGTGCGGCGTCCTTGACGCTTTGTTCCCGCATTGGCCGGGTGTCCGGCCTAAATACCTATCTTCGTCAACCCGCGAACGCACGGCCTTGCGTGCTTTTCAGAATTTCGATCACCTGGGCCGGTGTTGCCTGCTGGAGCAGCCAGCGGAACTGGGCGCGGTAGTTCTGCATCGCGCTGATGCCAAGGGAACTCACATCATATATTTTCCACGTCCCGTCGCGGCGAATCATTTTAGCGGTGATCGGAATCCTGCGCGCGCGCCACAGCACCACCACATCCACACGGGCCCTGGTGGATGACACCTGTTCCTGACGCACATATTCGACCTGTTCACCGTTATATTTCTCGAGGAGCTCCGGCAGATAGGATCGCCGCAGAAATTCGGCAAATTCGCGGACGAACGTCATTTGCTGCTCCGGCGTGAAATCATACCAGCGAGAGGCGAGAACCAGACGCGACATGGTGAAAAAGTCGAAGCTCTCGTGCAGGAGCTGCCAAAGGCGCCTTTCCTGACGGATGCGGCACGCAGGCGTCCGGCACGGTGCGTCGTTCAGGAGGGCAAGCCCCTTGTCTATTCTACCCTTCAGCGTGTCCATGGGCTGAATTTCGGAAGCGGCCACGGGCAGAACCAGCCCGACGGCCACTCCGGTCATCAGAATGATGCTGAACAGTGTGTGTTTTTTCATTCGCATGGCGAAAACCCTGTATCAACGCAGGAAATGATATTTCGATGTGGTCTGTAATCAAGGAATACTATAGGCACGTGAAACAACAATTAAAGTCCTCCCGGATGGCGGCAAGCGCACCATCGATCGAAAACTGGGCATGGACATGACCGGCGATAACAACGGACGCATCGCCATTTCAATGAACCGACGCTGGCTGGATGCGTCATATCCTTGAACTCGTTTCCCCATCTTCAGCGGAGAAGATTCTTGTTCTTCGACGAAAGCTTCGCCGCTCAGGGTTTTCTTTCCCCCATCCACGGTACCACCCCATAGCCGGTTGCATATAACAGGAGCGCCAGACCGATGACCCCTGTATAACCGGTGGTCATGGCGATCAGTGGTGCGGCAACAGCGCTGATCACGGTGGCACATCCATTGATACTCCAGGCCCAGGGAATCCATTCGGGATGATGGCGATTCAGCAAGTTCAGTCCCAGCGGAAAAGGCATGCCCATTGCCAGGGCCAGCGGTCCGATCATGCCGAGCGCGGCGGCCGCGATAAGCCAGATATTCATACCGCCCAGACGATCCATCAGCCACGGCATGGCAGGCAGTTCCAGAAGGCCGACCAGACAGATCGTGATAAGGCTTCCCCGCAGCAGGCGCTGGGGGTTACCGCCGTTTTGCACGGCCCGATGGGCCCAGAGACTGCCGGCCCCGGCCCCTACGAGAAAACCGGTCAGGGTCAGGGTGGCGGCCACCAGGGGGTGATGCAGGGCAATCGTCAGGCGCTGCATATAGGCGATTTCCAGAAAAAGAAACCCGCCGCCGATAACGCTGAAGTAAAGCAGGGTCGCTCGTCCGGGCCGTTGGGTGATTCGTTCTCCGCCCATGTTGCCACTTGTTCTGAGCACTGGCAAGCCGATAAAAATCAGGCTGAACACGACGGCCTGGGCCAGCGTCACCAGGAGCACCGGATACCCCCAATCGAGAAGAGCCATCCCCCCGGATCGGCGCAAGGAGGCGATTTCAGGCAGGCTTCGCCATTTGAAAAAGTGCCCGAAAAAGGGGCGATCGTCCGTGGCGGGGCGCAGATCGAACTTGTAGTGGCTGCGAAACGTCTCCCGATCTTTGCCAGCCAGGGCTTGTGTTGCTTCCGCGAAAAGCGGGCGGGCCAGGACGTTGTGGCGATTGACTTCCTCCGGGCGAATGCCGGGCAGGAACACTGGGTCGAACCCCCACGTGCGGCAGAAGCCGCGAATGGCGTCCTGTTCATCGGCTGACAGGGCCGATTGGCTGATCAGGATAACGGCCGTGCGCCAGTCCCTGATCATTGCCAGATGATGCGACGGGTTGGAAAGGCCCTGCTTTTCGAGCATCGTTACGGCCATGAGAAAGGCCTTCAGGCTGCTTCGTGGCGGCAGGCGGGTCCAGAGGGGGATTACCAGCAGACCGTCGGCGTCCAGATGCTGCCACAATTGGTGCAGGCCTTCGGCGGTCAACAGCGTGCTCTCGCCAAAGGCCGAGGCACCGCTGCCGCCGTCGCCTCCCAGGGGAAGTTGGATCAGGTCGAACACTTCCGGGGAGGCCTGCAGGAAAGCGCGTACCGTCGTACTGTGATAGCGGACTCGTTCTTCGTCTATTCGCAAGTTGCTTAAACCGCTCAGTTGGTGCCTGAGAAAAACAGCATAAAGCGGATGGGGGTCAACGGCATCGATGTGCCGGGCACCGTAGGCCACGGCCCGCAGGATATCCTGCCCGCCGGCCGCATCGGCAATAAAAACGCGATTGGCCTGGGGGCGCAGGTGCAATCCGATACTGAGCGTGGTCTGTCGCAGGTAGGTCAGTGTTTCCGGATCGCCAATGTAACGATCGACCACACTCATCCCCTGCCCGTCGATGAAAAGGGCGATCTGGTCCGGAATGGCGGCATCGCTCTTCAGACTCAACCCGGGAGCATAGCGAAAGGGGATGGTCGGGCTCTGGACCGCGCTGAACCACCCCATGGGATGATGCTTTTCGTAAAACAAACGGGTGTCGGGCATGCGCAGGGTTTGGGCCAGTGGTTTATAAGCGTTGATGGCCACCGTTTCCCATTGCAGGGTCCCCAGGCCTGCCAGGATCAGCCAGCTGGCCGCGGCTGCCGTCAGCAGCAGGCGCCCCCTGACCTGCCAGCGAAAGGCCGCAAGCACAGCCGCGGCGGCCCCGCCGCCGGCCACGACCACCAGGGCCGTTTGCGGCGGTATGCGAAAGAGAAGCCCGGCCGTAATGGCCGCCCCGATCCCGGCCCCGCAAAGATCGGCGGCGTAAATCTGCGAAATCCTCGGGCCGCCGAAACGCAGCACGGCGCCGATGCTGGTGGCCGCCATGAAAAATGGCAGGAAGAGCAACCCATAAACACCTGCTAAATATCCCCATTGGCCGGGGTCCCAGAAAACCGCCAGTGCATTGAAGGGCAGGTGTTGTGCGGCAACAAAGCAGACGATGCAGGCGACACTGAAGCCGGCCGTTCCCGTCAGGAACACGGTTCGCAGACGGTTGGCTTTGAGAGAGGGCAGCAGCATTAAAAATGTTCCGCTGGCCCCGTAGCCCAGCAGCGCGATGCTGATCATCATAAAGGCAAAATGGTGCCAGTGCACGATGGCGAACAGGCGCATCAGGAGAATTTCATAGGCAAGCACGGCGGCCGAAAGCATGCCCACCGCTGCCAGGGGAGGCGTTTCCGGGATCGTGTGCTGGGGAATGGGCATGGGCATTCCGGATCAGTGCTCGCCGGTCAGGGGAACGAAGCGTACCGGCAGGATCTGTCGTGTTTTCAGGTTTCCATCTTTATCTTTCGTGATGAGCAGCAACTGCTGGACACTGAAGCGGTGTCCGACCGGAATGACCATCCGCCCGCCATTCTTGAGCTGGCGCACGAGGGACGGGGGCACGTGATCGGCGGCGGCGGTGACGATGATGCCGTCAAAGGGGCCCGCATCGGGCCAGCCGAAATACCCATCGCTCTGCCGGACCTGAATGTTGGCAATCCCGAGGCGCGCGAAGCGCTTCTCGGCCTGGCGGGCCAGTTCGGGGATGATTTCCATGGTGTGGACCTGCCCGACAAGTTCGGCCAGTACCGCCGCCTGGTAGCCGGAGCCGGTGCCCACCTCGAGGATTATGTCTTCGGGGCCGGGCTCCAGCAGGTCGGTCATGAGCGCCACGATATAGGGTTGGGAAATCGTTTGCCCGAATCCGATGGGCAGAGGGCGATTTTCATAGGCCTCGGAGCGCACTTCGGCCGGCACGAATTCGTGCCGCGGGACGTGCCCCAGAACGGCAAAGACTTCGGGCTGCAGGGACCCCTTGCCGATATAGCTGCGGGTGGCGATGACGTCGGCGCGAATTTCCGCCACCATACCCTCGCGCAGGGCCTTCCAGTCCTGGGCACGAATCCAGGTGGCCCCTATGCTTGCAGACCACAGCAGGACGACGGCCAAGCTGATGAAACAAAGTTGGCGGGTGGCGTGTTTTCTTCGTTGATGGCAGTGGCATTCCATCATCGATAGCCTCCGGAGCAGTCCCTGATAGTCCGCAGCGAATCAAGATGGATAGGGGATAACGAACGGATTATTTTTTATAATAATCACTCGCGCCATAATATCCAAGCGGTAAAGCATTTTTATGCCTGTCCCCGGCGTCCTTCAACACACCGATATAAGGATGCACCTTGAAGCCTGGTCGACCCGTTCTTATCATTAAACTTAAATTTCATTCATAAGCGTGCCTTTGGGCGTCACCCTGGTCGGCAATAGCGCGGGCAATGATATGGCCGCCCGCCCGGGCGTTGCGGCACAACGCCTATTATTTCCGAAACCCATAACCGTTATGTACGAACATCGGTTTATCCGGACGAGGAGAACAGTATGGACATTTCGACGACTTATTTAGGCTTGAAACTCAACAGTCCCTTGATTGCCGGCAGTTCCGGATTGACCGGATCGGTCGACAAGATCAAAACCATGGCGGATCACGGTGCCGGCGCGGTCGTGCTCAAGTCCCTCTTCGAGGAAGAGATTTATTTCGAACAGGAAGATATCCTCAAGGAGGCGGAAGCTGACGGTGTGAACCTGGATCAATTTGACTACTACGACTTTCACCTCAA
The DNA here is from genome assembly GCA_020444045.1 of Deltaproteobacteria bacterium. Taxonomy (GTDB): domain Bacteria; phylum Desulfobacterota; class Desulfobacteria; order Desulfobacterales; family UBA5852; genus JABZFP01. The sequence continues at coordinate 34,245 of JAHLLS010000033.1, read as the reverse complement.
GGGGGAAAAGCTCAAACGCTACATGACGTTGATCGAGGGCGCCAAAAAAGCGGTGGATATCCCGGTCATCGCCAGCATCAACTGCCTTTATTCCCATGAGTGGACCGCTTTTGCCAAGCGGCTGGAAACGGCCGGGGCGGATGCCCTGGAATTGAACATGTTTTTCCTGCCCTCGGATTTCGAGCGATCGGCACGCGAACAGGAAGAGGCCTACTTCGAGATCGTCGACAAAATCGTGGCGACCGCATCTATCCCGGTGGCCTTGAAAATCAGCGCTTACTTCTCCAATCTGGGCCCTATGATCCAGCGCCTGTCGCGCACGGGGATTGCCGGTCTGGTGCTTTTCAACCGCTTTTTCAGCCCGGACATCGATATCGACGCCTTCAAGGTCAAACCGTCTTTTGTTTTCAGCACACCGGCCGAGTTGGCCCTTTCCCTGCGCTGGATTGCCATCATGGCCCAGAAGGTTGACTGCGACCTGGCCGCTTCCACCGGCGTGCATGACGGGCCGGCCCTGATCAAACAGCTTCTGGCGGGTGCCAAAGCTGTTCAGACGGCATCAAGTCTCTATCAAAAAGGGCCGGCGCATATCGAAACCATGCTTGACAGTCTCAAGGCATGGATGCAGAAGCACGGTTTCAATTCGCTGGACGATTTTCGCGGCCGCATGAGTCAGGAGAAATCGAGCAATCCGGCCGTCTACGAGCGGGCCCAGTTTATGCGCTATTTCGGTGGCGATAAGGATGTGACATAGGTTTATCCTAAACCCTCCGTCTTTGGTGGAGTATCTGGAACGGTTTGACCGATCCAGGGCGCTTTTCTGAAATAATTTCTTCATTTTCTGTCGCGTGACAGAAAACGAAGCAAAAGAACACGCCCGTGTCCCGCTTTATCCTGCGCGTCGCCGTTGCGGCCGGAGCACGCGGAAACTCGCCCGCTATAAGCGGGCTCAAACAGTCCGCGCGCTTATTTCCGTCCACCTCGTCGATGCTCAGCGCGGGACAAAGGGAAATAAAAAACCATACATTCAAGAATCTTTTTCAAGCCCCTTTCAAGGGGGCTATCTGAGGCCACCTGATATGCAGGAGGAGCCTCACTCCATTCTGCGTATCGGCAAGCGGGTAAATGCTGTCCGCCAGTGTCCGGACGGTTTGCGGTATGGCTTCACCGACGAATCAAACGGCAGGCTTATGCGCTCGCTGCCGGACGGCAATGCCGCTTCACCCCGCGCCCCACGAGTTTGAACGTGGGTTTGGAAGTCGCTGTGAAATGGTCTTGACGATGGAAAGGCAATCATAAGCCGATGGATGCCACCATCGATATTGGCCGGGAGGCATGCCACCGATGAAAATAGTTGAAGTAAGCCCCCGGGACGGGTTGCAAAACGAAACCGCCACGGTTCCCACCGCGGCTAAGGTGGCTTTTGTGGATGCCCTTTCGTCGAGCGGGGTCAGCGAAATTGAAGTCAGCGCCTTTGTTTCGCCTCGCAAGGTGCCCCAGCTGGGAGACGCTGCGGAGGTTTTCCAACGCATTCGCCGGGAAAACCAAGTGACGTATTCGGCCCTTGTGCCTAATCAGCACGGTCTGGACCGTGCGTTTGCCGCCGGGGTTGACAAAGTCTCCGTCTTCACGGCCGCCAGTGAAACGTTCAACCGTCGGAATATCAATACGTCCATAGCGGGCTCCCTTAAGCGCTTACAGCCGGTTGTAAAACGGGCCCTCCAGGCGGGAATCCCTGTGCGGGGATACCTTTCGACGGCGTTCTGGTGCGCCTTCGAAGGAAAAATCGCGCCGGAGGCGGCCGTGGCTGTGGCGGAAAGGCTTGTTGGCATTGGGGTCGATGAAGTATCGATTTCCGACACCATCGGCAAGGCCACGCCCTCGGAGGTCGCCCGCCTCCTCGATAGACTCTTGCCGAAGATTCCGGCCGATCGCATTGCCGTTCACTTTCACGACACCTATGGCAGAGGTGTCGTGAACACCTTGACGTCCTGGGAGTACGGTATTCGGATTTTTGATGCGAGTGTCGGGGGCATTGGCGGCTGCCCCTTTGCCCCGGGGGCCACAGGCAATGTGGCGACCGAGGCCGTGGTGGCCGCCCTGGTGGGCAAGGGCGCCGCAGTGCCGGTCGATATTGAAAAACTAAACCGCGCCAGTCGCATCCTGGATGCGTTTTTACGGGATGATCGGCGAAGCCAGCCGGACAAAGACTCCCAGGCCTGTGCGGTATGTGAACACTTTACCGGCAATGGTTGCTGCCAACGGGGGGTCGCCTCCTGATGAGATCCTAAAGGGGAGCGTCATGACCATGCCGAAGGTGCAGAGCAGGCGCGGTCCCATTCACTCCGCAAGTTGGCCGGCCATCGACCCGCTATATGACGCGAATCGTTTTCCATTTACCCTGCCGGAACCGTAAAAAGGAAATCGAGAAAAGCGTGATCACGTAGAGAGTCAATACGATCCAGCTGGCGAAGAGTCCCCATTCCGTGTATTCGCCAATGATGGTCAACGGTAAAACCATCACGATAAGCGTTGCCAACCCGATGCTCCACATGATGAAGCGCGTGTCGCCGGCGCCTTTCAATGCTCCGATAAATGCAAAATACATGGCGTCGAAACAGATGAACAAGGCCATGATCCGCATCACGACGGTGCCTATTTCCAGCAACTGCCGGAAATAGGCGCCTTCCCTGCCGGTCTGGATGAAAATGCTGAGAAGCCACTGGGGCGCCAGAATGAAGAGCAGACCTATCAGCAGCGTATAGGCCAGCAGAATGGTGATGGTTTGCTTGGTGAACCGGAGCGCGCTTTCCACGTCATTGCGTCCCAGGGATTGACCCACCAGGGTGGACAACCCCATGGAAAAGCCGAAGGCCGGCATGAAGGCGATGGACTGGATTGAAAGCGCGATATTGCTGACAGCCAGTTCGATTTTTCCCAGTCGACCCACCCAGAAGACAAAGAAAGTAAATGCCAGCACATCCATGGTGAATTGCAGCGCGGCCGGTACGCCCTTGCGGATGATGCGCCAAAACAGTTCCCCATCAAAAGCACGGCCGGACAGCATGCCGTAACGGCGCTCGTTGCTGCGATCGAAAATCAGCCAGGCAAAGATCAGGGCGATCAGGGCCCAGGAACACACCGTGGCAATGCCGGCCCCCTGAATCCCCATTTCCGGGAAAAACCACACGCCGTTGATCAGGGCGTAGTCCAGGGGGATATTGAAGGTCATACCGATTATATTGATCAGCATCACCGGCCGCGTTTTGCCCCTGCCTGTAAAAAAGCTGGCCAGGCAGGTGCCCAGCACGTTGAACCCGCCGCCCAGGCATAGGACCCGGAAATAGATCCGCTCCAGCTTTTGCACCTCCGGCGGATGCCCGCCCAGCTGGAAAATTGGATGGGCCGCAAAGGACAACCCCGCCAGGACAACCGCCGCCATTATCGAAAAGTAGATGCCTTGCCAGATGCAGGGGCCGATGCGCCGTGAAGATCCGGCGCCCGTGTACTGAGCCACGAATACATTCAGATAGGTGGTGACGCCCGTAAAAAAGGTCAGGATAAGAAAGGCGGCGATACCCGCCGGCATGGCGGCCGCAATGGCATCGATGGCATAATTAGACAGGAAAACCCGGTCGGTAAATTCCATGACGGTCGTGGCAGCCATGGAAAGCACCAGGGGCAGGCTTACCGAAAACAATGCTTTGTAACTCGTGGCGCGGTCTTTCATGAACCGTTGGGGCCCCATCTGTCCCTGCTGCGTCCAAACCAATCGGATAGGGCCGGTTTCACTCGTACCCCGTAACGAATAAAAGGATTACCTTAAACAGGTAATCCCTTTGATCCGCAAGTAAATTCTGTTTAAAAATGGTGGCGGCGGCGGGAGTCGAATTTGCGGCACGCATTACAACCACGACGGTTTGCAGCGGTTGGCCGCATATTTACTGAATATCCGGTAATCTGCGATGCCACTTTTAAGCACCTATCCAACAGCTCAAGGATATATCCGTCGACATCCGCCTTAAGGGCAGGATTTGGTTCATTGTATGGAACCTGAGCAACGCAACTCAGCACAAGACTATCTAGATCAACAAGCTGCCGGGCTGTGTCCACCGCTTGGGTAGCGGTGACAATGACCTGATTGATTCGCTGTTGTCGTTGACATCCCATACAATATAAAGTAATAAATAATTAACATTAAAAACATATAGATGATATAGTGTTAATTATGATTAACAAAAATATTGATATTGAATCTCTTTTAAAGCAGTTGGGACAACGATTAAAAAATGCGCGTCTGGTTCGGAACGAGAGCCAGGAACTTTTCGCTCAGCGGCTTGGCCTGACCCGTCAGTCCTACAGCAAGATGGAAAAGGGCTCTCCACAGACCCCTATCGGCAACTGGTTGGCAGCCAGCAGCATTCTCGGCCGACTCGAAGATTGGAAAGATGTGCTGGCCGAGAAGGAAGACCTGTTTGCTAAATTCGAGAAAAAAAGCAGTAAGCGGCAACGGGCCGGTGGTAAACGAAAGCGTAAGACATGATTCGACTTGAGGTCTGGCTGACCCTGCCATCCGGAGAAAGTATCATGGCAGGCGCCCTGATTGTTAGTGACCCCGATCCCCTCAGAGGGGGATTGCAGGGACAGTTTCGATACGCAATCGAATACCTGGAACATCCGCAAGCCTTCCCGCTTGATCCCCTGAACTTGTCTTTATCCATGGAAATCTTTGATGCCGATCGGCCGCGTGAAGGTGTTCATGGCGTTTTCGAAGACAGCTTGCCGGATGATTGGGGTCGGCGGCTCATGATTCGCCGCCACAAATTGAGCCGCAATGCGCAACGCGTTCCAAATCTATTACGGTTGCTGGGCAACCAGGGCCTGGGGGCTTTGAGCTACGTGGAGGAAGGTAGGCCGGAACCAAAACCAACCGGCGTTTCCTGCCGCCATCTAAAGGAACTGGCATTGCTTGCGCAAAAATTCGAACAGGAGCCCGCAACTGCGGATGACAATGAGCTTTCACTTTTGTTCCAGGCAGGCAGTTCGCCGGGTGGTGCCCGACCGAAGGCCCTTGTGGAGGATGATAACGGGGCATACCTGGCAAAGTTTGCCAGCACCAGGGATCGATTGGACGTCGTAAGCCTTGAGGCAGCGGCGATGGCGTTGGGTCGGCAGGCAGGAATCGAAACAGCCGACACCAAAATCTTTGCGTTGGGCACGACGAAAAAATGCTTACTGGTGAAACGTTTCGACATCAACGCTGCCGGTGGACGCAATCACTTGATCAGCATGCAGACGCTGCTCAAGGCCGATGGCTATTATAATGCAGGATACAGGGAACTGGCAGAGGTTATAAAACACATTTCTTCACAACCGGGAAATGATCTGCATAGGCTCTACAGGCAGATGATGTTCAACATCATGATCGGCAATACCGACGATCATCTGAAAAACTTTATCATGCTGCATGATGACGCTGGCTGGCGCCTGAGTCCCGCCTTCGATTTGCTGCCGAACATCGGCTTCAATCAGGAACACGTTCTCCGAATCGGCATGGATACCCTGCCGCCGAATGCTGAAACGCTTCTCGTCGAGGCGAAGCATTTTGGGATAAAAAGACGCCAACAAGCAATGGAAGTCATTACGGAGATACACGCAGCGGTATCAAAATGGTCTGAAGTTTTCAGTGAATATAATGTGCCGGAGAAGGATGCTGTCAGTATTGGTAATGATATCGGTCGAAGATTGAAACTAACGGAAACCTAAAGGAGACGTTTGTCCAACTTACCGCAGATAGTCTCCTGCCAAAAAAAGGGGACGTTAGCCCGGACGTTTCACGTGTTCGAGATGTTCATTGGCAAGGCATCAGTGGCGCCACTGTACGCCTGCTACCGCAAGCGCCTGATAACGCGGCCAATGGGCATCTCGGGCGCGCCCGCAGGGTGAAATATTGTCCATAATTTTGGAAATCGGCCAAGGGTACAATGTGTCACCTGAAAATGATACCCCGAATAGCTTTTATACCACTGAATATTTGCATAAAATTTATGGCGTAGAAAAAATTCATGAAATGTACGGGCTATCCGTCCGATTCCTTGCACCAATACTTATAAAAGCGCTGATCGATAAACCACCGAGGCCCGCATTACAATATCTAATCCACAGGCACCCGCATATGTGGCTGTTGTGAGGCGAATCTTCATAGCGCTATCGAAATTTGACTGTGGGTGATGGCGCGGATCTGAAAGGATAGCTTCAACGACCGGACGAGGTTGCTCTCTCACTGGAGCCGGCATGGCGAAGCGCAGGTCAGATTTATTATCCATGATCATCGCGAAATTGCCATCAGGGAAATCGGCAACCCAACTATCATTATTTGACAAAAGAAAGGCGGGCTTTTAGAAAGAAAGGGATGACAACACCATAAAATGCTGATCATCTATTGTTTTAAATAAGCTTCTCTAATTATTTGCGAGCGATTATTAGGAGAGGGAAGAATGAAAATTTTCCATCACGTCAAATTTTTTACAATTTTACTCGTTGTGCTGGTCTTTGTTGGGACTAATAGAGATGCCTTTGCAGCGAACAATCAAGAATGTTGGAATTTGGTTGCTGTTAAAGCGGAGTGGAAAAAAAAGAATTCTGACGGAAAATATGTAAAGGTCTCACCTAATGGCATTAAATCCCACATTTCAACCGATGGTTCATGGCAGTGGGTTGAGTATAATGACGCTACTTTTTCGAATGGGCGTGTTTTTGTAAATGCAGGCTGGTCGCCTCCTCCCAAACAATATTGTTATCCTGGCAATGAGATCGGCATATCATTAAAGCTTACAAACAAACTCGTTAACAAAAAAATTAAAGGGAATGTCGCACGATTAAGCTGGGGGAATACGGGCATCTATGGAAATGGAGCCACATCGGTAAGTGTTGGCGGATACGAGCCAGGTGCGTCAACCAAAGGTACCGTTCGAATGCACAATGGACCAAAAAGCCTTGAGCAGCCGGCAGCCTGGATGGCTAATGTACAAATCGGAAATATGATTGGCCAGATTAGTTATCACTATTTGCCCATGACAGGTAAGAAGCAGGTGGAGACGAAAACACCGGCCGAAAATTCTCAAATCGATACCCCCCAGCGTCGGAACACAAAAGTGGCGCAGCTAAATGCAGGCAATGATGCTTTTGTCCGTTCTTTGTATTATTCCATATTGGACAGACAGCCTGACGAAGCGGGTGTTTATAATTGGACGCAAGCGCTTGCTCGAGGCAAAAGCCGGGTCTGGGTCATCTCCGAGTTTTTCAGATCACCCGAATATTTGAATAGAGGTAAAAATAATACCGAATATGTGAGAGATTTGTATCAGGGTGTTCTTGGACGCCAACCTGATCCCGGCGGATTGTCGCATTGGGTGAATCGCCTGAATTCGGGAGATAGCAGGCAATTTGTTTTGAGTGGATTCTTAAATTCCAAGGAATATCGAAGTAGAACATCAGGGCAGTAATCACAATATGTGATGCCGTTTCTCACGTATGAATCAGGGTTAAATAAAATGAATGAGAAAACAGCCAGACAACTCGCAACAAATCTCTTGGGATTGATGCGTACTGGGAGTGATGCCCGAACTCAAATCGATTTCATTTGCAATTCTATGCGCATAAAGAAAAAGGAAGCAGTCTATCTCCAGAAAACATTTGAGTCAGGAATTCATGCCGGATGTAATGCTGTCATAAAAGGAGAAGCTATTTCATTTCATGACAGTCAATCCCACCCATTACATGTTGCTGCTTATCACCTGGGCCGGGAGGATTTCGAGATTAAACTGGAGGAACAGCGCCGTAAGCATAAACCTAAAGGGGGCATCGCTGGTTATGGATTAATAAGGCCCACTGCACTGATCTTGGTGATAATCCTTGCCGCATTATTAACCTGGTTGTAGAAAACGAAGAAAAAAATAGAGTTTTTCGGACTCGCCTTTTATCAAATTATGACCACGGACCGCCATCCTTCCACTGCAAATGGAAGGGCTCGTCCTGTGCTGCGGTCTTGAGGAGCGGTAAGAGAAAAACCCGAAGTTCTTGGACGACTTGTTCCAGTTTTGCCGAGATACGTTGAAGGCCCGTTCGCATCAAGAAGGAATTCCATTGGACTGTTTTTTCTGGATCTGAGGCAAATTCATCACTCAGTCCCTTGGGTATGGCAACCGGAATCGGCGTTCGGCGTCGGTCAAAAGTTTCTTTGATCGCTGAAACCAGAACGGACTCCTCGAACCGGAACTGTTTGGCGATTACCCAGATATCATAGAAATCCTTCATTCGGCTGTTCACCATGCCGAGAGCGACCATCGCCTGGAACTTTTCGGCAACCACGGATTCCGGGGTGTATCCTTTGACTTTCGGCGCTGAAAAAGCCAATAGTGTGGGGAATTGCATCTCCAGTGCTGCTGGATGGACGATGTCTCCAAAACCGATGTCGATTTGCAAATCTACCCGGGCTGTTCCCAAATGGGCGACCAACTTAACCCTTTGGCCCTGATACGCCTGGTCTTCCCGAATGTCCGTAACGCGAATGCTTTCTTCGTCGAATGCCAGACCGTCAGGCTCAACTTCCATGGTGCATAGTTCTGCGAATATTTCTTCCAGCCGCTCCGGTGAGGCATCGCCAAAATCCAGCAGATCAAGATCCCTTGTCAATCGATAGGTCTGTTCGCCCCAGGCCCGAAAGAGCATGGCCCCTTTGAGAACGAAATCAACACGGTGTTCAGAGCATCCTAATCGATAGAGGAGCCGCTCAAGGCCATACAAGTTTAGTACAAGTTGAAAATCTTCACCTTTCTTTCGGCTCAAATTGAGCAGTCGTTGTCGCACTGAGGCAGCTATGTCGGAAGGATTGGCCTTGCTCACACCATCGCCTCCATATACGGTTTCATGACCTTGGAAACCCGGCACACCTTGGCATATTCCCACAGTTCGTCATTCGTACACTTGCTGTCCCTGCGACATTCCCGGAGGGCTTCTATCGCAACGTCCAAACCAATCTTGTTCCGATATTTGAAACAATCGGCCACGGTCTTGGCAGGGTTGTAGACTTTAATAGAAACCCCTTCAATTTTATATCGATCGATTCCCGTGTCAAAGGCCGGGCCGGAGAATCTGACAAATCGTATTCTGGGGCGGTCTATCTTGGGATGCCAGGTGGTTCCTTTCAGGGCAAGCCAGATTTCAAATGGCGCCTGTGTTGTGATTTGATGGAATCGGAGAGCAGACAGCAGACAAAGGACGCCATTGGGAACGCGCTTGCACGCTTCCGCCAGGGTATGGTGTTCGGTCTGCTCAGCTTCCGGAAGTGTATACAGGCCTCGATTGATCCGTTGGAGCAGGCCGCGTTCACAAAGTCGGGAAAGATATACCCTTGGAATGCCATGCCGATCCAGCTCTCTGGGCCGGAGCATCCCTTTCTTTCGAACGATTTCAATGACTTTCTGTGTTGTAGCGTTATGCGCCATGCGTGAATTGTTACATATCCTATATATTTGTCAAGAATTTTATAGGTTACGGAACAACGATGGCACGCACAATCGGTAGACCTGTATGCAAGAAGGTTGCTACAATTTGTCTGTTTTGGTTGCTGGCAGTGTCGCCAAAGAGGATAGTGCCAAATTGGAAAACGCTTGGAATTCTACCAGAGTAGGGTGGTCATATTTGATAAAAATCTGAAAAAATTGAGAAAAAATGGTGGAGGCGGCGGGAGTCGAACCCGCGTCCGAAAACATTCCACATGGGCATCTACATGCTTATCCCGAAGTTTGTGTGTCAGCCATCAAGGCCCTTCCGGGCGAGGTCCTTTCAAGCTTATCCTGATTAGGTTTCGCTTCGGTTCCATCAGGCATTAACCGTTGCTATCCCGCTAGTCGACGCCCTTTCCAGATCCGCAGGAGTAACCTGGAAGGACGGTAGCTTAAGCCGCTACGGCGTAGTTATAATCGTCTGCGATTATATTTATTTTCCCGTCGTTTTACGAGCGGACAGGAAAGCTCGACATGCAGCCAATGCTTCTTTGCCCCCGTCGAACCCGTTTCGCCCCCATTTTCTCAAAGAACCTACACTTCTTACCGAACGCGCGTAAAATAAGGATATATTGCTGAAATGTCAATGTTTTTCTTTTTGGAGGACCTATCGTCGGCCGGCGCTGGGTTTGACGTAGGAACTGAACGCGATAGCCGCAGTGCCCGGCGGCAGGGGCAGCGTGGTGTCAAAGGTGCTGGGGCGCCGAACGTAAACATCGCGCCCGTAGCCTGAGGCGTAGAGGATTTTTTTATCGAGCACGTTGCCCGCGTTGTCCAGGAAGTTCAGATAAACATTGACGGCGTCCCCCCGGAATTTTGCGCTGCGGATACCGCCTTTGACGTGGATTTCTTGATTGGATTCCGGTCCAAGCTGGTAGGCATACGCGACCACAAGCTCGCCGGTATCGGCTTCACCCTGGTGGGGGCCATCGGGCTGGAGGGTGATGCGGTTTTCAGGGGCGACGGGGGCAGCGGAAAGCATCATGCCGGTGGTTTGGCAGGCCCCCAGACCGACTGCCAGGACGATGGCGGTGGTCAGGTAGACACCGCTACGAATGGATGGGCTCATAGGCGACATGGTGCTTTCCTTGAATGATGGGTTCCGTTTACGGCCATTGCGCGTTGGCCAATAGACCCAGGGCGGCGCCATAGAATGCTGAGCACAAAATAATGACCGTTTGTCTTGATGCAACCGGGATAATGGCGTGGGGCGAAGTCCGCAAGCGACTGGATGCCGGATCAAGTCCGGCATGCCGAACCCCGGAAAGGGATTTGGCGATAGGCCACGGTCAGGTTTCCCGCTTTGCGGAGTTTCCCTCCTGATTAACCCGCTTCGTGTGTGCAACGCTCAGACATGATCAAGTCTGTCTCTAAAAATTGAAGTAAGAATTCTGCAAACCAGAGAACGATACTAAGTTTTCAGTGAAACAATCGGCAAGATTACAAAGGGCAACTGAGGAAAAGGGCTTTCTGAGAGAAAACAAGTGATCGATTCAACGAAGGGATTTTTGGTTCTGATCAAAGCCGCACAAGGGTTTTCGGTGAGGCGTACTGATGTACGCCGCAGCCGTAAAGCCGCGGAGAACGCCGAGCAGGGCAAAAAAGATCTTCGTTGAATCGATCACTACTTGTATCGCCGCATGGTCCGGTCAAGATCGCGCTGTTCGTCCCGCCGACGGATCGAATGGCGTTTGTCGTATTTCTTTTTACCCCGGGCCAGGGCTATCTGGATTTTGGCTTTGCCGTTTTTAAAGTACACCCGCAGCGGGATGAGGTTGTAGCCCATCTCGTTGACCTTGCTATAGAGCTTTTTGATCTCGGACTTGTGCAGCAGTAGTTTGCGCTGACGTCGTGGCTCGTGGTTGTTGTAGTAGGCAAAGGGGTAGGGCCCGATGTGAATGTTGATTGCCCAGATTTCGTCGTTGATAATACGGGCGTAGCTGTCCTTGAGGTTGCAGCGTCCTATCCGGAGGGATTTGACCTCGGTACCCCGCAGCACCATACCCGCCTCGAACTTATCTTCGATGTGATAGTCGTAGCGGGCCTTACGGTTTTCGGCGACGATTTTGATGCCTTCCGGGCTCATGGCGATGGGGGACCTGTTGTAGTGGCTGTTCCGGGAAAAACGCGCTCAACTGTGCGGCGCGCTTTGGCCGGCGGCCTTATTCCTGTTTGATGACCAGACCGCTGTTGATATGGACGCTGAAACGTTCCCGCGCCAGGCGGTTGATTTCTTCGGCACTGGTCAGATCGATGATTTCCTTGACGAATTTTTGAGCGTCAATGGTTGAAAGACCGCGCACCATCCGTTTGACTACCGGAATGGCGTGGGGGTTCATGCTCCACTCGGTGATGCCCAATCCCAGAAGGATCGGGACGTGAATGGGGTCGCCCGCCATCTCACCACACATGGCAATCCCGATTTTTTTCCGGTGGGCCACATTGGCCACGTGCTTTACCATACGGATAATGGCCGGATTGAGCGGATCGTAAAGATAGGCCACGTTGCGGTTGCTGCGGTCAATGGCCAGGGTGTACTGGATCAGGTCGTTGGTGCCGATACTGAAAAAATCACACAACTCCGCCAGCTGGTCCGCAATGATAACCGCCGACGGCACCTCGATCATGACGCCGATTTCGATATCCGGGTTGTGTTCCACGCCTTCGGCCGATAGGGATTCCGCGGCTTCTTCGAGACAGCGCCGGGCTTCGGCCAGCTCCGCACAGCCGGTGATCATGGGGAACAGGATGCGTACGTTCCCGAAAGCCGCAGCCCGCAGGATCGCCCGCAGCTGGGTGCGAAAAACTTCGGGGTTCTGCAGGCAGTAGCGGATGGCCCGCAAGCCCAGCACCGGGTTGACCTCGTTGCCGTTGTTGGCATAGCTTAGGGCCTTGTCGCCATTGATATCCAGGGTGCGGATGGTCACGGGGTTGGGCGCCATGACTTCCACCACGTCCCGGTATTTGTCAAAGAGTTCGAACTCGCTCGGGAAATCGGTGCGATTCATGTACTGGAATTCGCTACGGTACAGTCCTATGCCGTCCCCGCCGTTGTCGATGACCGAAACGACCTCCTCGGGCAGTTCGATGTTGCCTTGGACGCGGACAATGTGGCCGTCCGCCGTGCGCGCCGGAAGGTGGCTTTCGCGGGTGATCCGGGATCGGTAGGCTTGGTAGCGTACCTGTCGTTCCTCGTATTCGACGAGGGTTTTGTCATCAGGGTTGATGATCACGACGCCGTCATTGCCGTCCACGATCAGGATGTCGTCATTGCGAATCAGGGCCGTGGCATTCACCAGGCCCAGGACGGCCGGGATGTCCAGGGTGCGTGCAATGATGCCGGTGTGGGAAGTTTTGCCGCCGACGTCCGTGAGAAATCCCTTGATGCGCTCCAGCTGGATCTGGCTGGTGTCGGCCGGCGACAGGTCGCGGGCAACTAAGATGACCCGTTTGTCGATATCGGAAATTTTAATGGTATCGGCGCCGGTCAGGTAGTGCATGATGCGATCCGAAACATGGATGATGTCGGAGACCCGTTCCTTGAGGTATTGGTCTTCCATGCTTTGGAACATGCTTTTGATCTGGCCTACGACGGTCTTGAGAGCCCATTCCGCATTGACCTTGTCGTTCTGGATGAAGTCCACCGTCCGGCCGAAGAGCATCTTGTCATCGAACAACAGCAGGTGGGTCTCCAGGATATTGGTCTGGTGCTGCAAATCTTCAGGCATGCCGCTGATGATCTGCCGCAGGTCGTCCTTGGCTTCGATGACGGCTTTTTTGAATCGGTTGATTTCGTTGGCGGTGCGGTCGGGATTGACAAAATATTTAGGAACGACCTTGACCCCCTCGCGGTCCACCAGGTAGGCTTTGCCGATGCAAATCCCCGGTGAGGCGCCAATGCCGCGCAATTCAATTTCTTTGGCTTCGGTGGGCAACATGGCCAATTATTCTCCGAACCCGGCTTCTACCAGGCCGACGATCTGATTCAAGATAGGCTGATCCGACGGGTTTTCGATACAGACCACGATTTCAGTTCCTTTGATGCAGCCCAAGGTCAGCAGATCGATAATACTGGCCGCGTCCACCTTTTCGGCATCCCGGGCAATCCAGACTTTGTACTTTGCATTCTGGGCCACTTCCGCTATCTTGGCGGCGGAGCGTGCATGCAACCCAAGTGTGTTGACGATCGTCACGGGACGATGCAGTTCTGATTCCGGTCGGTTCATGGGCACCACGATCAAGGGTCAATATAAAAGCACATTTCTATATATTAAATTGGCTCTTTTGGCAATATCCAGTCACAACCCGGAGGGGGCGGAAGACCACCCTATTGGTCCGGATGGGTCAGCGGCCCGCCCCTCTGGTTTCAAAAGAAAGGATCGGGAATGGAAAAGCAGTTTGTGATCGATGACTTGAAGCTGGGTGAATCCTGGCGGTTGTTTCGGATTATGGGGGAATTTGTCGAAGGTGTCGAGAAGCTGCACGATCTGGGACCCGCTGTGAGCATTTTCGGGTCGGCCCGGACGGCGCCGAATGATCCGGCTTACAAGAAAGCGGTGCACACGGCAGCCCTTTTTGCCAAGGAAAACTTCGCCGTGATCACCGGCGGTGGCGGCGGCATCATGGAGGCGGCCAACAAGGGTGCGGCCGAAGCCGGCGGGGTTTCCGTGGGGCTCAATATCCATTTGCCCTTCGAGCAAAAGCCTAACCCCTATGCCAACATCCAACTCCAGTTTGATTATTTTTTCATCCGCAAGGTCATGTTCGTCAAATACGCCATGGCGTATATTATCATGCCGGGAGGCTTCGGCACCCTGGACGAGTTGTTCGAGGCCGTGACCCTCATTCAAACCCACCGCATTCGTCCCCTGCCGGTCTTCCTGATAGGCTCCGACTACTGGGGCGGCTTGGTTGACTGGATCAGGGACCGCCTTCTCAAAGATAAGCTGATTTCATCGGAGGATATCGATATCCTGCAAGTGATGGACGATCCGGAAGATGTGGTGAAGGCGGTCAAGAAGGTCGTTATCATTTGACCGGCCGCAGGACACTGATCCTATGGTCGGAGATTGCATGCCGACGACCAAACGCCTGCTTAAGTTAGACTAACGGCCGGTCGGTCAAAACAAAACCCCTGCCTCTAATCGGCAGGGGCATTTTATTTAATTAGTATATAATTACAATTAGATAGCAATGTTTTTGGATGGCTAAGAAATTCCTTGACTAAACGAAAGACAAAATATAGATAGATTTATATCAAATGAATATTATTCAGCGCATGAGGTAGGTCGGATGGTGGCGGAGCACCTGCAGCGGAAATGATCCTCGAAGATATGGCTATCGATTGGCACCGGCATGGATTGAAGCGTGAGCGGCCTGCCGAGAGCGGCGGCATGTGTGCCATTTGTCCATCGAGAGGCTTGCCTTCATTTTACCGAAACCCTGATGAAACACGGAACATGGGCTTTCATCGGGGTTTCTCTATTGCGCCTGCGGGCGGATGATGCGTGCCCCCGGATCGTGGATTGCCGCGGTTTAACGGGAACGCCGGTTATGGATTTGAGTTGATCTATGGGAAATGAAGCAAACATGCCTCAAGACGTTTTAAGAATTGAGTCGGTGACCCTGGATTTCGGCGGGTTGCGGGCCCTTTCGAATGTCGATATCACGATTGAGCCGGGACTGATTACATCGGTCATCGGACCTAACGGCGCCGGCAAGACGAGCCTGCTGAACTGTATTTCCGGGTTTTATCATCCGACCAAGGGGGAAATAAAATACGGTAACAAGCGATTGACCCACGCGTCACCGCACCAGGTGACCAAATTGGGCATCGCCCGTGCGTTCCAGAACCTGGAATTGTTTAGTGGCCTGTCCGTGCTGGACAACCTGTTGCTGGCTCGGCACACCAACCTTAACTATAATTTTTTCCAGGCGATGATTTTCGTTGGTAAGGCATCGCGGCTGGAGGCTGAAAACCGTGCCTATGTGGAAGATGTCATAGATTTCATGGAGCTCGAGCCTTACCGCAAAAGCACAGTGGGAAACCTGGCATACGGCATCCAGAAACGTGTTGAGGTTGCCAGGGCGCTGACGCTAAACCCCCAACTGCTGCTGCTGGACGAGCCCATGGCGGGTATGAACATCGAAGAAAAAGAAGATATCGTACGGTTCGTCATGGATATTAAAAAGGAGCAAAAGAAAACAATCATCCTGGTTGAACACGATTTGGGTGTTGTCATGGATATTTCCGATCGCATCCATGTACTGGATTTCGGGGAAGTTATCGGATCGGGGACCCCCCAAGAAGTGGCCGCTAACGAAAAGGTTATCGAGGCCTACATCGGAGAAGATTAATTGGACACGGCAGACACGCAACACCTCCAGTCACTTACCATTCCACAATTGCTGCGCTGGCGCGTCGAAAAAACCGGTGACAAAGTAGCCTTGCGGGAAAAAGAATTCGGCCGCTGGAACAGCTATACCTGGAATGACTATTACCATTTGGTTCGCAAGACAGGGTTGGGCCTGCAAAAGCTCGGGTTAAAAAAAGGCGATGCCATCGCCTTGATCGGCGACAACATTCCGGAAATGCTTTTCACCGCCATTGGCGCGCAGGCGGTAGGGGGTATATCCGCGGCCATCTACCAGACCACCATGCCCGAGGAAATCGCTCAACTGCTGGTCTACATGGACGTCTCCATGGTCTTTTGCGACAACCAGGAACAGGTTGACAAGATTGTGGAAATCCGTGAACGGGTCCCGGGCGTCAAGCATGTCATCTACGAGGACCCCCGCGGCATGCGTGGCTACCGGTCCGATGATTGGTTCGTCTTCATCGAAGATCTCTACCGGATCGGCGACGACGTTCATGCCGAAAACCCAGATCTGTTTGAATCCCTATTGGATCAAGGCACAGCCGACCAGGTCTGCCACCTCTGCCTGACATCCGGCACGACCGGCTTGTCCAAGGGGACCATGCTGACCCATAAGAACTTTATCAGCATGGGGTTGCAGCTCACTGATGCGGATCCTCTGATGGATACCGACGAGTATCTCTCTTTCTTGCCCTTTGCCTGGATCGGTGAGCAGATGAATTCTTTTGGCGTGGCCATGGCCACCGGAATTACCATCAATTTCCCCGAATCGGTGGAAACGGCCATGGAAGATCTCAAGGAGATCGGCCCGCATTTCATGTTCGGGGCACCCCGGATTTATGAGACCATCCGCTCCCAGATCTGGCTCAAAATCGACGAGTCCTACTGGCTCAACCGGAAACTCTATTATTATTTCATCAAAATCGGCGAAAAGGCGGCCAGCTATCGCATGTCGGGCAAATCCATGCCGCCCGGTCTGAGATTCAAGGCCTGGCTGGGCTACCAGATCATGTTCCGGCCTTTGATCAATCAGATCGGCCTGCTGCGCCTACGCCGGGCCTACACCGGCGGCGCCGCCCTGGGCCCTGAACTGTTCACTTTCTACCAGGCCATCGGGGTCAATCTGAAGCAGATCTACGGCCAGACCGAAATCGTGGGCATCGCCTACATGCACAGGGACGGCGACGTTCGGCCCGATACGGTGGGCAAACCGTTGCCCAACACGGAATGTAAAATTTCAGAAGAGGGGGAGATCCTATCCCGATCCCCCTCGGTGACACCCGGCTATTACAAGCTGCCTGAAAAAACGGCGGAGCTGTTGGAAGGCGGCTGGCTGCACTCAGGCGATGCCGGTTACATCGACGAGCATGGCCACCTGGTGGTCATCGACCGGTTGGCGGATGTGATGCACAACAGCGAGAACGAGATGTTCAGTCCCATGTTCCTGGAGAACAAACTCAAATTCAGCCCCTATATCAAGGAAGCGGTGATCTTCGGAGACAAGCGGGATTATGTGGCCGCCCTGGTCAACATCGACCCCATCGTGGTGGGCAAATGGGCGGAAGACCGGGGAATTTCCTACACCACCTTCATGGATCTGTCGGCCAAACCCGAAGTAGCCGAGTTGGTTAAAGATCAAGTTGCTGAAATCAATTCGCGGGCAGAAAAAGAACACTTCAGGATCAAACGGTTCGCCATTTTATACAAACTGCTGGATATGGACGACGGCGAGTTGACCAAAACGGGAAAAATTCGCCGGAAATTCGTACGCGAGAAATACCAGAACCTGTATGACGCCCTTTATGATGAGAGCATCAGCGAAAAAGAGGTCGAAGCCTTCTTCCAATACCAAGACGGGCAATCAACAACGGTGAAAACCAAGATTTCATTTTATACCATGGAAGGGTTCTGATGAGTTACTTTTTTCAACTGGTGGTCAGCGGCATCGTGGTAGGTTCCATTTATGCCCTGGCGGCGCTGGGATTTGTCCTGATCTATAAATCGAGCAAGGTGCTGAATATCGCTCACGGACAAATTATCGCCGCCGGTGCATTTATCGCCTATGCATTAACCGGCATGGTGGGGATTCCGATTTACATATCCTTTTTTCTGAGTATGGTGATTACTTTTTTCCTGGCGATGTGCGTGGAGCGGATTTTTTTACGTCGCTTGATCGGAGAGCCGATCATCTCCGTGATCATGGTAACGATCGGCCTGATGTCCATCCTCGATGGGTTGATTTTTTTAACACCGTTTGGGTCGGTAAACTTCTCTTTTCCAAGATTCTTGCCCCAAACCTTGATATCTTTTGGCGGTGTGTCGATCTCCTGGACTCAGCTCGTGGGCGTAATCGTGACGGCTGTAATGATCATAGGATTCTCATGGTTTTTTAAAAAATCTACGGTGGGCATCTCCATGCGGGCCGTATCGGATGACCAGTTCGCTTCCATGTCCGTGGGCATTTCCGTGCCCCGGGTGTTTGGTCTCGCATGGGCCACAGCCGGGTTGAGCGCCGCCGCTGCCGGCGGCATCATCGGCAATATTACCGGTCTCAATTTTGAGACCCTGCAAGCTTTCGGAATTACCGTTTTTCCAGTGGTCATATTAGGCGGACTGGATTCCATATTAGGCGCGGTGGTGGCCGGCATCATCATGGGTATCATCCAGCAGTTTGCCAGCGGATACCTGGACGGCAATTGGGGGCTAAACGGCACCGCGGAAGTGTTGCCCTATATCATTTTGTTAATCATCCTGCTTTTCAAGCCGCACGGACTTTTCGGCATCCATGAAATTGAACGGGTATAAATCATGTCAACTAATCGTTGGTTAGCCACCGGCAACTACTTTACTTCCTACCAGGACGAGCAGCGAATATTCTTCACCCATTTGGACCGGACCATCCTCAGTCTGTTTCTATTTCTGCTTTTTGCCTGGCCCATGCTTTTTACTTTAAGCAACAAATACATGCTGGTATTGGACAACATCCTGATCGCCATGGTGGCGATCATCGGCCTGAACATCGTCACCGGCTTCGCCGGCTTGATATCCATCGGGCATGCCGCCTTTGTCGGTATCGGGGCCTACACCCTCGCCTCTTTTGCACGGACTTTGGGTGACAGTCATGTCATTATCACGCATGCTTGGCCGCTGATGATCGTTCTTTCCGGGCTGATGGGTGCGGTTTTCGGGGCCATCGTCGGGCTTCCTGCCATGCGCCTGAAACATCTTTATCTGGCCATTGCCACCCTGAGCTTTCAGATGATTTTTTCGTGGACGATCAATTTTCTGGAATTTTTTAACCAGGGGCAGACTATCGCCATTAGCCGGGTATACTGGTTTACCGGCAAATTGGCCAGAAATGAGCACTACCTCTTCTGGTATTATGTTTTGCTTGTGGTGGTCATCCTTTCGGGATTCATGGTGCGAAACCTCCTCCGGACCCGTTATGGACGCTGCCTGAGTGCCGTCCGGGACAACGACCGGGCCGCCGATGCCATGGGAATGCATCCCGGTCTTACCAAAGTGTATGCCTTCGGTCTGGCCGGTTTTTTTGCCGGGGTGGCCGGGGCTCTGCACGCCTACGTGTACCGGGGTGTGGGTTTTGAATCTTTTACCCTGCATCACTCGATTACCTATCTGGCCATGGCCATCGTCGGTGGTCTGGGAACACTCAGCGGATCTTTCTGGGGACCGACCGCGATCATAGCACTCGAACTCCAGGTCGAAACCCTGGTCGAACACGCTAGCCAGATATTGCCGTCGGACTGGAATCTGGCCACGGCCCTAAAACCGTTTTCATTTGGTCTGGTGATCGTTCTGTTTTTAATGTTTGAACCGCGAGGGATCGCTAACTGGTGGCGCATCGTACGCTCATATACCAAACTGTGGCCGTTCCGTTATTGATCATTGGATCCTCGACAGATTCAAAGCACATATCATGGCGACCCAGTTTTTCATAGGAAGTGAATTGCGATCCATTTTCCAATGGTAGTCAAAACTCACAATAAAGGGGGAGATATGAAAAAAAAGAGATTGTTGTTGCTGTGTGTATTTCTGGCTGTCACTGCACTCTTCATAGTATCCTGCGGCCAAAAGGAAGAAGCCAAAGTTGAAAAGAAAGAGGCGGTCGCTGAAGCCAAAGTTTACAAACTAGGGCTTTCACTGGCCATTACCGGACCGACTTCTGATGCAGGTGACCCTTATGCGAAGGGCGTTGAAGACTATTTTAATTATGTTAACGACATGAAGCTCCTCGGAAATGACAAGATAGAATGTGAAATCAGGGATGACCAGTATAAGACGGATGTCACCAAACGTAATTTTGAAGACTTCCTTTCCCAGGGCATCATCTTCTATCTCAATTATTCCACCGGAAGCACCATGGCCTTGAAAAAAGATTTTGACGAAGCCAAGATGCCTACTATTCCGGCCTCCTTCCATGCCGGAAACCTGGAGGGGTCCAGCTACATCTTTTTGCCCATTGCCTCCTATTCGGCCCAGGCCATCGGGCTGGCTGAATACATTGCGAACAACCATAAAGGCGACGGGACACCTAAAGTGGCGATGTACATCCATCCTTCCGCTTTTGGCAGGGGGCCTGTCTCTGATGTGGAAAAGGCGGTTGCCGCCGGCCTCAAAATAGAGATCGTGGAAGTGGTCGAGCACGGCAAAGACCTGGACAACACCGCCATGCTGCAACGCCTTGAAAGCAAAGGGGTCCAATACATCATCAGCCAGACCATCCAGTCGCCAGTTGCGACCATGCTCAAAGATGCCAGCCGCCTTGGGCTTATCGCGAATTCCTTTGGTGAGGATGGCAAGATCACGTTCCTGGGGTGTCACTACACCGGCGGCAACGACTTGGTGTCCCTGGCCGGACCGGCCGCGGAAAATTTTTACTGGACGACATCCTACATTGTAACATCAGAACCCGGTGTCGGAACAGATGCCCAACTGGCCCTGGCCAAAAAATACGGGCGTGATGAAAAGGCTGCCAATTCCCACAATTACATCAATGGGGTGATGGTGGCACAGGTCGCTACCGAGTGCATCCTGCGGGCCAAAGCCAAAGGCGTAGAGGTTACCAAAGAAAGCCTCTACGAAGAATTACTGGACATGAACGGTATCAATGCATTCTATCCGGTGACAACGGTAGGACCGGTAACCTATTCAGAGACCGATAAGCAAGGTGTCGACACCCTGCAGCTTTACGCGGTGGAAAACGGGGAGTTCAAATCCGTAGGCAAACCGTTTATTCCGGAGTACACCAGTATAATTCAATAATTGTTTTAGGCCGGCCCGGCTGCCCGGGCCGGTCGAACGTCCTCACACCCCTTGTGCCGGGCTGAACACGGATCGATGAGAGGCACAAGGCTTGTTTCGTTAAAGTTAATAAGGTGAAGGCGAACCGTTTTCACCTATGATTAGAAAACGGCCCTATGGACAAAAACAATTCGGCAAATCTGCTTGAAGTCAACAACATTGAAGTGGTCTACAACGATATCATCCAGGTACTGCGCGGTGTCAGCCTGCATGTAACCGAGGGGGGCATCGTTGCCCTGCTGGGCACCAACGGCGCCGGCAAAACCACCACGCTGCGGGCCATCAGCGGCCTGCTAAAGCCGGAAAACGGCTTTATCCGCGATGGGCATATCCAGTTTGACGGAAGCGACATCACCAATGTCCTGGGAACACAGGTGGTCAAACTTGGCGCGGTGATGGTGCCCGAAGGGCGGCGGGTGTTCAAGCACCTGACCGTGGACGAAAACATCCGAGTGGGGTCCATCACCCGCAAAGATGGCAGCCGCAATATTCGCAAAGACCACGAGCAGATGTACAGCCATTTCCCACGGCTTTCAGAGATCACCCATCGCATGGCCGGCTACTGCTCGGGCGGTGAACAGCAGATGATCGCGATTGCCCGTGCGCTCATGGCGGCTCCCAAGATGTTGATGCTGGACGAACCCTCCCTCGGGCTGGCGCCGCTCTTGGTAAAGGAGATTTTTCGCAATATAGAAACTATCAACCAGGAATTGAAAACGACGATTCTGGTGGTGGAACAGAACGCCAAGATTGCTTTGCAGATTTCCGATTACGCCTATATCATGGAATCGGGTAAAATCGTTTTGGAAGGCCCGTCCAAAGAGTTGCGTGACAACCCTGATGTCAAGGAGTTCTACATGGGCATCACCCAGGGCGGCGGGCGGAAGTCCTTCAAAGAGGTGAAGTCGTACAAGCGTCGCAAGCGTTGGATGTAAATTGGTTTCGAAGCCTCGTCTAACGCTCAATAACGGTGTTGCCGCCCTCTTCAAAATGCTCACATATTGTAAAATATGCTGCGCTTTTTCATCGGGCGGCGCCTTGCTCTTGAACGTGATCCAAGGCTTCGAAACCAATTTGAGGAAGTTGGCTGAAACGCCATCTTCTGCAGGCGGCGGCGTTCTCGACGTGGCTTAGGCTACGCCTGCGGCGTCAAAACGGCTGCGGCCTTGCCTGGAATCAAAATCGACCATCTCCAGCACCTCACTGATGTTCTGAATGCTTGCAAATTCGTTTCATTCAGAACAGGGGATTGGCAATAGAACCGAATTTCAAGCTTTGACATTTCAGAAGGAAGATTGCTGTGCAGAAAAAATATCTGGTAGCGTACAATGGATCGGTCGCGGCAAAGGTGGCCCTGGCGCTGGCCAAACATCAAGCCCAGTTGCGCGGTTCCCATATCGATGTGGTGACCTCCATGGAGGGCGGCCTCAAAGAGAAGCCTGAGGTCATTAGCGAGGCCAATTTTAACCTGGAAGAGGCCGGAAATGACCTCAAGGCGGCCGGGATTTCCTATAAAACCCATCAACTGGTGCGCGGGCTGTCACCCGGTGAAGACATCGTCAAGTTTGCCGCCGACAATGCTGCTGATTTTATCTTCGTGGGGATCGAGAAGAAATCCCGCACCCAGAAACTCCTCCTAGGGTCCACCGCTCAGTTCATCATCCTCAAAGCCGGCTGCCCGGTGGTGACGGTCAAACCGTAACGGTCCGGTTATATAGCTCCCAAAGCAGGGAGATGGTTGCCGGACTTTCGTCGATCCGGGAGGCTCTTTTTGGTTTTCACCGGAAAAGAATCACGGATACCATTACCATCGCGTTGCTACCTACCTGAATATACAAACAGCTTGTTAGAGCGGCTGCCGGCGCAGAAACGGGCGAATGCCCAGTTGGTCTTCTAATTGCTGCCGGACACGGAGGGCTTCCCTTTCATCCGGATAGGGGCCGACCATGACCCGGTGCCAGATGGTTTCCTGCTGCATTTCCGAATAGACCGCGGCCGGAAAGCCCTTCGCTTCAAGCTCATCGCGCTGATCGACGGCCAATTCGTGGTCCAGGTACGCACCAACCTGCAACTCGAAGCGAACCGCCGATGCCACCGCCATCGGCGTGTCCGGTTCGGGGATACGGTCGGCCAGGGCGCGGGTAAGTTCGTCCACCGCCCTGATGATCTGGCTGTCCCGCAAATTCCAGCCCGAGCGGACCCCGCTCAGCGGAAGGCCCAGAGGCGTCAGCGGCAGACCGCCGTCGTGCAGGCGGGCCACATGGCTGTCCGACCAAAGGCGCCGACCGTCATGGGTATCATGGATCGTGATGTCGGCGCCGACACTCAGCTGAGAGTAGACGCCCATGAAGAGCCGTTCCAGTTCGGTGACGCGGCCGGTCACCACGGCGTCGCAACCCAGCCGTTCACCCAGGTTGCGCAAAACATCCGGCGTCAACGGATCGACCGGGATACCGCCGGGATCGTTGAGCGCCTGGTCGACCACCGTCAGTTCGACATCCTTGAATCGGCGATGGCTGAGGTGATCGTATAGACTTTGCCGCACCATCTGGCCGAGCCCCGGGGTATCGGTGGCGTTGTGAAAGGGGAGAATGGCGATTGAACGCGGACGTGATACCCCGTTCGGGGAATCCATCTCCTGGTAGACAACCTGTCGTCTTGACATGCACCCCCCGGCCAGCAGCAGGACACTCACCGCGACCAATATCGTGAGCCACACCCGTTGCCATCGGTGCGCTCGTATGAATCGGGATACATGGGACATAGAGGTGATCTCGCAGAGGGCCTAAAAACGCAACAGTCGATTATAGGGTGCTTTTTTACGTCTGGCGAAAGGTCTTTATTGGGGACGCCAACGACAATCCATTTTAATGGTTGTGGCCTAAAAGTCAAAACAAACCCGCGGGGCTACGAATTGACTAACAATAGGTGATACCGTATACTCGCATTCGTTTTAAATCCAATTTTTCTGATGCGTTTGCGGCGCGTCTGCGCCTGCTCTGCCATGATTCACCCCAACTGCCGGAGAGGATAAACCACCATGATCAGAACCGAAATATCCCTTTTTCTCAAGAACGCACCGGGCGAGTTGGGCAAACTGACATCCCTTTTTGCCGAGGCGGGGATCAACATCGACGCCATCACCATCCAGGATGCCTCCAGTTATGTCCAGGAGCTGTTCAAAGCCCGGGGAAAATCGCTTAAACGGATTGCCTCTGCGGCGAGCTATAACTCCATGCGCAAGGATTCCGCGGCGTTTGCGCTCATTCGCCTTCTGCCGGCGGACGGAAAGACCAATGCCGCCATCGATATGTTGTCCAAGAACGACTATCTTTTCGACATGCTTCCGGTGATCACGCTTGAGTTGGACAATCGGCCCGGCGCATTGGCGGAGGTGACGGCCCAATTCGGTGAAGCGGACATCAATATCAACTACGTGTACGGGTCGGTATCATCACCGGAGGAAAAATGCCTGTTTGTTTTCTGCCCGGAAGATATCGATCTGGCAGCGAAAATATTCAATTGAGCCAAATCGTTCGCTAAAATTTGGCTTTGCGACCAAAATGCCGCGGAATGCGGTCAGCAAAAAAGCATGTGGTTCGGCCTGCCTTTTTGCTGACCTGATCGTCATCTCATCCTGCCGTGTCACGCGCCTTTCATGCGGTCATTTTTTTCGAATGACCACCTCACCTTGAATTCATCGCAAGGGGCCGTCCGGTCCCACAAATAATTCTGCCAAAATCCGTAAACTTTTGCGGCCATCGGCCGATAAGTATGGCAGGAGGGTGTTTAATTCATGTACCAGCATAGCAATTGTGTTGAAAAAACACAGAAAATTCATGGTGACGATATTCCCGAGAAAGATTCCGGATTGCGTCCAGAGGACGATAAAAAGCGCAAACAGGTCTTGATCGTTGATGACGAGCGCCCGATCAGGATGTTGTTGCAAAAGATCCTGGAAGCCAACGGGTATGCCTGCCGGACGGCAGAAAATGCCGCTCAGG
Organism: Deltaproteobacteria bacterium; assembly: GCA_020444045.1. Taxonomy (GTDB): domain Bacteria; phylum Desulfobacterota; class Desulfobacteria; order Desulfobacterales; family UBA5852; genus JABZFP01. The sequence goes on along the minus strand of JAHLLS010000033.1, from coordinate 8,976 downwards.
CCCGGGTTCTGATGACGGAACACATCAGTGACCTGATTCTCTGCGATATTAATATGCCCGGAGAGTCCGGGTTGGATTTCATTCGGCATGTGCTCAAGGCCTACCCCGAGACGGCGGCCATCATGGTGTCGGCCATCGGGGACCCGCTGCTGGCCGAATCCATGCTGCAGCTGGGTGTTTACGACTACATCATCAAACCCATGGACCGCAACGGTATCCTTATCAGCGTGGCCAATGCCTTTAGGCGCCGCGACCTTGAAATCACCAACCGCTCCTATCGCCGCAACCTGGAGCAGATGGTGGATGAGCGTACCGACTCCCTCCAGCGCAGCATGAAAAAACTGGAAAATGCCATGAACGGCATTGTTCGCGCCATCGCCCATACGGTGGAAACCCGCGATCCCTATACGGCAGGGCACCAGCGCCGCGTGGCCGATCTGGCCGTGGCGATTGCCGAAACGGTTGGTTTTGAACGGGATAAAATCGAGGCCGTGCGGGTGGCAGCCATCATTCATGACCTGGGGAAAATCAGTGTCCCGGCTGAAATTCTCAGCAAACCCAGCCGACTGACCGTCAACGAATTCAACCTGATCAAAGAACACCCCCAGGTGGGGTATGATATTCTAAAGGATATCGAATTCCCTTGGGAGATTGCCACCATGGTGTATCAACACCATGAGAAATTGGACGGCAGCGGATATCCTCTGGGGTTGTCCGGCGATGACATCCTGCCCGAGTCCCGCGTGCTGACGGTGGCGGATATCGTCGAGGCCATGGCCTCCCACCGGCCCTATCGACCAGGGCTGGGTATCGATGTCGCCTTGGGGGAAATCAACAAGAACAAGGGCAAGCTCTACGATCCGGAAGTGTCCGCCGCCTGCCACGCCCTTTTCAATGAGAAACGGTTCACCTTCGATTAACCCGCCCGATAGAGCCGAATGTATGTCCGGCACGTCGTGATCGCGGTTACGTGCGACTCACCCAACCTCAAGCATATAGCGGCGCTGCGTCGCGTTTGGGATCGATTCGGGTTCAGGGCGTTCGCTTGTCCTTGAGCAGGTGGTTGCTGATGACCACGCGCTGGATTTCGGACGTACCCTCGTAGATGGTAAAAACCCGTGCATCCCGATAGTAGCGTTCCACTTCGTAATCCTTGGTAAAACCATAGCCACCGTGAATCTGGATCGCCTTGGCGGTGATGCGGTTCACCATTTCCGAGGCGAACAATTTGGCCATGGACGCCTGGCGGGTATACCGGGTCCCCTGGTCTTTCATGGCGGCCGCCGACATGGTCAGCTGGCGGGCGGCTTCCAGTTCCGTTGCCATATCGGCGATCATCCAGCGCAGTCCCTGGAATTTGGCAATTTTCTGGCCGAATTGGCTCCGCTGTTTGGCATAGGCGATCGAAGCGTCCAGCGCCGCCTGGGCCACACCGATCGATTGAGCGGAGATACCGATCCGTCCTCCGTCCAGGGCGGTCATGGCCAGCTTGAAGCCATCACCTTCCTGCCCCAGTAAATGATCCGCCGGCACACGGCAATCGTCGAAGATCAGGTCGGTCGTATCGGAGGCCCGCAGGCCCATCTTGTCTTCCAGGTGACCCACTTTGAACCCAGGGGTTCCTTTTTTTACGATGAAGGCGCTGATACCGTGGTGCCGCAGAGATTCATCGGTCTTGGCAGTCACGATCACCAGCTGGGCGTTTTTCCCGGTGGTGGTGAACCGCTTGGTTCCGTTGAGGACATACGCATCCCCGTCCCGGACGGCGGTCGTGATCTGGCTGACCGGGTCGGAGCCGGCTTCCGGTTCCGTCAGACCGAAGGCACCAATCATTTTTCCGGCCGCCAGCTTCGGCAGATACGTTTTTTTCAGTTCTTCGGAGCCATAACGCAGGATGCTTTCACAGACGATTGAATTGTGCACGGACATGACCACCGCCGTGGATGCACAGCAATAGGCGATTTCAGACAACGCCAGGACATAACTGATGGTGTCGGCGCCTTCGCCGCCATAGTCCGGAGGAACCATCATTCCCATGAGCCCCAGTTCGGCCATTTTTTTGAGATTATCAGCCGGAAATTCCTTGGTACGATCGCGTTCCGCCGCGGTGGGGGCAATCACTTTGCGGGCAAATTCCCTGACCATGGCTTGGATCATCAACTGTTCATCGGTGAACCGGAAAAGCATATGTTCCTCCCGTGGGACCATTTGTGGCGCAGGTTTCGACAGGTCCTGCGGCCCCGGTCAGGGGCCGTAGACCACCACCAGCATGTCCGACCGGATATCGCTGATATTGCGCATACGGTGCCGGATACCGGAATTGAAATGCAGCGAGTCGCCTTCTTCCAGGATATTCACATGTTCTCCCACGGCGATTTCGACCGATCCCTGCAGGACATAGACGAATTCTTCCCCTTCGTGCTGGTAGCCGACCCCTTCGTGGTCCTGCAACGGTTCGATGGAGATCTTGAAGGCCTTGAGGTGTTTGTTTTCCGCGCCCGGTGTCAGTGTCGTGTAAGCGTAGTTGTCCGTCCGCTTGGTGTAGGCTCGCACCCGCTTTTGCAGATTGGAGGCCTCCTCCCGCAAGAAAAAGGTGGAGTCGATTTCCAGTGCGCGGGCGATCTGCAGCAATGCGCCCACCGGTGGGATTTTTTTGCCGGCTTCGATCTTTTTCAGGTAATCGATGGAGAACCCGGTTTCATTGGCCATGGCGTCCAGGGGCATCTTCTTCTTGGTGCGGACTTTTTTTATTTTTTGACCGATGGACTCCAGTTCGTCTTTTTTCTTTTTGGTCATGCCGCCTCCTTGTCCATGTGCATTTTCATGCATCACGGCTGATGGTCGCGATCAGGGCATTTGCACGCCGTTGATCCACCCAGCCTTCGATGAGATCGTTCCTATTCCTGATCGTAGCGGTAAAAGCCGCGACCGCTTTTGCGGCCCAGCCAGCCGGCTTCGACATATTTGCGCAGCAACGGGCAGGGCCGGTACTTGGAATCGTTGAAACCATCATACAGGGTCTGCATGATGGCCAGGCAGGTGTCCAGCCCGATCAGGTCCGCCAGAGCCAGGGGACCCATGGGGTGGTTCATGCCGAGTTTCATGACGGTATCGATGGCTTCCGCCTCCCCCACGCCATGATAGAGACAGAAAATAGCCTCGTTGATCATCGGCATCAGAATCCGGTTGGCAATAAAGCCCGGGAAGTCATTGGCTTCCGCCGGTGTCTTGCCGAAGCGTTCGGAAAGCGACCAGGTCAGGTTGAAGGTGTCGTCCGAAGTGGCCAGCCCCCGGATAACCTCGACCAGTTTCATGACCGGCACCGGATTCATGAAGTGCATGCCGATGACGTTGGCCGGCCGTCCGGTCTGGGCGGCGATGCGGCCGATGGGAATGGAAGAGGTATTGGTGGCCAGAATGGTGTGGGCCGGGCAGCGTTGGTCTAGATCCCGGAAGATGGCGAATTTGAGGTCTTCCCGCTCGGTGGCGGCTTCCACGACGAAATCGGCCCGGGCCATGTCGTTTAGATTCGTACTCGTTTTGATGCGGCCTAGGATCTCGCCTTTTTCCTCAGCCGTCATGCGGCCTTTGGCAACACTGCGTTCAAGACTGGCGGCAATCGTCCGCATGCCGTTTTCGACAAAGACGTCCTTGATGTCGTTCATGATGACGTCAAGGCCGCTGGCGGCCGCTACCTGGGCAATCCCGTTTCCCATCTGACCGGCGCCCACGACGCCGAAAATCGTTACATCCATTGTTGCCTCCTTGGTATGTTCGCTGAACGTCAATATTTTTCGATCGATCCGGGGTCTCCTTTTCTGGTGATGATCCCGGTAGATTTCTATTGTTTCGGGGAGAAATTCTTTTTGCTATTGTTCATCTTCTTCCCCGTGGAAGAAAACGAACCAAAAGAAGACGCCCGTGTCCCGCTCTTTCCTGCGCGTCGCCGTTGCGGCCGGAGTGCGCGGAAACTCGCTATCGCTCAGACAGTCCGCGCACTTTGTTCCGTCCGCCACGTCGATGCTCGGCGCGGGCCAAAGGGGATTTAACCGACCTACGGCCAGCATTGTATAAAAGTGTTGAGCGGGGTCGCTTGAGTCCCGCGGTTTGTGAAAAAGGTTCAAGGCCGCGTTACCACCATGGCCACCGCCTCGCCGCCGCCGAGGCAAAGGGAGGCGAGGCCGGTTTTACTGTCCCGACGGGCCATCTCGTACAGCAGGGTGACCAACACGCGACAACCGCTGGCCCCGATGGGGTGCCCTAACGATACGGCGCCGCCGTTGACGTTGACCCTTTCGGGGTCGATATCCAGCTCGCGCAACACGGCCAGGGTGGAACCGCTGAAGGCCTCGTTGATTTCGAAAAGATCGACATCCGCGGCCGTGATGCCCTGCTTGGTCAGGCATTTCGGGATGGCCCAAATCGGGGCCACCAGGACATATTTCATCTCGATCCCGTAAGAAGCCTGGGCGCCAATGCCGGCCATGATGGGACACCCTAGTGCTTCGGCTTTTTCGCGAGCCATGACAACCACGGCAGCGGCCCCGTCGCTGATAATCGAGGCGTTGCCGGCTGTCGCGCTGCCAGTTTTCTGGAAGGCCGGCCGCATGGCAGCCAGGGCCTCATAACTGGTTTCACGGACGCATTCGTCCTGGCTGAAAATAACCGGTGCCCCCTTGCGCTGAGGGATTTCTACCGGCAAAATCTCGTTGCTGAATCGGCCATCGGCGATGGCTGCCAAGGCGCGGCGGTAGGATTCGGCGGCGTAGCGGTCCTGATCTTCCCGGGTGACGCCGTATTTTTCAGCACACAGATCGTTGGAGATCCCCATATGGAAATCATTGACGTGGTCCCATAAGCCGTCGTTGATCATGTGATCCCGAAGAACGCCGTGCCCCATGCGGTAGCCGGTGCGGGATTTTTCCAGGTAGTGGGGCGCCATGCTCATGGTTTCCATGCCGCCGGCAACGACGATATCGGCATCGCCGACCTGGATGGCCTGGGCCGCCAGCATGACGGCCTTGAGGCCTGAGCCGCAGACTTTGTTGATGGTGATGCATTCTACCGCATCCGGCATGCCGGCTTTGACGGCGGCCTGTTTGGCCGGATTCTGCCCATAGCCCAGCGGCAGCACCTGCCCCATGATGGCTTCGTTGACGTCTTCGCCGCTGATGCCGGCTCGACGCACCGCCTCCGCGATTACGAGACCTCCCAGGGTGGTGGCGCCCATATTGCCCAAAGTGCCACCGAAGGCCCCCAGGGGTGTGCGTACAGCACTAACGATAACAGCTTCACGCATTATAAATTCTCCTCAAATTATAAACTAAGAATTAGTTCATTTTCTTTAACGGCAAAGAAAACGAACCAAAAGAAACCGCCCGTGCCCCGCTTTATCCTGCGCGTCGGTGGCAGTGGTGGCGCGTGTCGGAACTCGCTGCGCTCAAAAAGGCCGACACGCTTTTTCCGCCCCTGTCACCGATCACTACATGTTGCGGCGATACTTTCCCCCCACGTCGTACAGCGCTCCGGTGATCTGTCCCAGGGAGCAGGTTTTGACTGCCTCCATGAGCTCGGCGAAGATATTGTCGCCCGCCAGGGCGGCCTGCTGGAGGCGTTTGAGGGCCACCGGCGACTGGTCCGCGTGACGGGCGTGGAAATCCGCCAGGCGGTTCAACTGGGACTCTTTTTCTTCTTCCGTAGCACGGGCCAGTTCGACACTCTCCGAGAGTTCGTCGTCGTGGGCATCCGGATCCCGGAAGGTATTGACGCCGATAATGGGCATGGCCCCGGTGTGTTTCAGCGTCTCGTAATAGATGGACTCTTCCTGGATCTGGCCGCGTTGATAGCCGGTTTCCATGGCGCCCAGCGCGCCGCCGCGCTCGGTGATGCGGTCGAATTCAATCAAAACGGCCTCTTCCACCAGGTCGGTGAGTTCGTCTACGATGAAGCTGCCCTGCTGGGGGTTTTCATTTTTTGCCAGGCCCCACTCCCGGTTGATGATCATCTGGATGGCCAGGGCACGGCGCACCGATTCCCGGGAGGGCGTGGTGATGGCCTCATCGAAGGCATTGGTGTGCAGGCTGTTGCAGTTGTCGTAGATGGCGCACAGGGCTTGCAGGGTGGTGCGAATGTCGTTGAACTGGATGTCCTGGCTGTGCAGGGAACGTCCGGAGGTCTGGATGTGGTATTTGAGCATCTGCGAGCGCGTCGAGGCGCCGTACTTGTCCCGCAGGGCGACAGACCAGATGCGGCGCGCCACCCGGCCGATCACGGTGTATTCCGGATCCATCCCGTTGGAGAAGAAAAAGGACAGGTTTGGTCCGAAGTGGTCAAGGGGCATGCCGCGGGAAAGATAATACTCCAGATAGGTGAACCCGTTGGCCAGCGTGAAAGCCAGTTGCGAGATCGGATTGGCGCCGGCTTCGGCGATATGGTAGCCCGAAATGGATACGGAATAGAAGTTGCGGACGTTGTTTTCGATGAAATAGGCCTGGATGTCGCCCATCATCTTGAGGGCGAAGTCGATGGAGAAAATACAGGTGTTCTGGCCCTGGTCTTCCTTGAGAATGTCGGCCTGAACCGTGCCGCGCACATTGGCTAAGACTTCGGCGCGGATCTTGTCATAGGCTTCGGCTGAGGGTGCCTGACCGTTCTCCTCGCGGTAGTGATCCACCTGCTGATCGATGGCGGTGTTGAGAAACATGGCCAGGATAATGGGGGCCGGTCCGTTGATGGTCATGGAGACGGACGTTGTCGGGGAGCAGAGCTCGAATCCGCTGTAGAGTACCTTGACGTCGTCCAGGGTGCACACGCTGACCCCCGAGGTGCCGACTTTGCCGTAGATGTCCGGGCGCGGATCCGGGTCATAGCCATACAGGGTCACGGAATCGAAGGCCGTCGACAGGCGTTTGGCGTCACTTTCGGAGGACAGCAGCTTGAAGCGGGTGTTGGTCCGCTGGGGGTCGCCTTCGCCGGCAAACATGCGCGTGGGGTCTTCGCCCACGCGTTTCATGGGGAAGACGCCGGCGGTATAAGGAAAATAGCCGGGTAGATTTTCGCGCCGCAGCCAGCAGTAAATTTCGCCGGGATCTTTAAAACGGGGCAGGGCGATTTTGGGTATTTTTTTGCGGCACAGCGATTCGGTAAAGAGCGGGACCCGGATTTCACGGCCGCGCACCTCATAGACCAGCTCGTCCTGTTGATAGGCATTGCGGGTCTCCGCCCAGCCGTTAACCAGGGCTGCTGTTTCCGGATCCAGGGCCTGGCGGGCTTTGGCGGTCTCTTCCTTCAATTGCGCGAGCAGGGCCTGGCGGGTATCATCCGGCAGATCGCTCGACAAAACCCGGGCGGTTTCCTCCAGATGCCAGACCCGTCGCAGCGCCTGGGCCTGGTGGTCGGTGCGGGCATGGTAGTGGCGAACGGTTTCGGCGATTTCAGCCAGGTAGCGGGTGCGCTCGGGGGGGATGATGATGGTTTTGGACGAAGAAATCCTGGTCTCCGGCCGGGGCAGGTGGGACACGAAAGCGACACCGGTTTTGGCCTTAATCTGGTCCAGCAGCCCATGATAGAGGGCGGTTACACCGTCGTCGTTGAACTTGGAGGCGATGGTGCCGTACACGGGCATCTCTTCCGGCGGGATTTCAAAGGCATTACGGTTGCGCTGCACTTGTTTGCGGACATCGCGCACAGCATCCTCGCCACCGCGTTTCTCGAATTTATTGACCACCACGATATCGGCAAAATCGAGCATGTCGATTTTTTCAAGTTGAGAGGCGGCTCCGAATTCGGCGGTCATGACATACATGGCAACGTCCGCCAAATCGACGATCTGGGAATCGCCTTGACCGATCCCGGCGGTTTCGGCAATGATCAAGTCGAATCCGGCGGCCTTGACGACCTGAATGATGTCGGTCATGGCCTCGGGAATTTCGGTGTGCGACCGGCGGGTGGCCAGCGAGCGCATGTACACCCGTTCGCTGCCGATGGCATTCATGCGGATGCGGTCGCCCAGGAGGGCGCCGCCAGTCTTGCGGCGGGAGGGATCTGCGCTGATGATGGCCACCCGGATATCGGGGAGATCGTGCAGCATGCGCAGGATCAGTTCATCCGTGAGAGACGACTTGCCGGAGCCGCCCGTGCCGGTAATGCCGATAACCGGGATGGCGCGATCCGGCGTATGGGCTATCAGGTCGGCGCGCAATTTGGCCAGATGGCCGTTTTCCCGGGCCTTGGCCTGTTCCACGGTGGTAATCAGGTTAGCCACCAGGAGTTTGTTGTCGGGCGTCAGCTGGCGGAGATCGACGGTGCCGTCGGTGACCCTCGGAAAATCCATGGTTTCGGCCATGTGGTTGATGATGCCCTGCAGGCCGAGACGGGCGCCGTCTTCAGGAGAATAGATCTTGGCGACGCCGTAGGCTTCCAGTTCCTTGATTTCTTCGGGAACAATGACGCCGCCCCCGCCACCGAAAACCTTGACGTGCGTGGCCTCGGCCGCCTTCAAAAGATCGATCATGTATTTGAAATATTCGACGTGGCCGCCCTGGTAGCTGGAAACGGCGATACCCTGGGCGTCTTCCTCGACGGCAGCATCGACGATCTCCTGGACCGAGCGGTTGTGCCCGAGGTGAATGACCTCGACACCGGTGCTTTGCAGAATTCGCCGGAAAATATTGATGGATGCATCATGGCCGTCGAAAAGCGAGGTCGCGGTAACAACCCGGACGCTGTTCCGGGGTCGGTATACTTCAGCTTCAGCCGTCATAAAGCCTCCTTACGTCCCGCACGGGGTGCCACAATCATCGCCGGGATATCTAGCGCTTTTGTCGACCGGGCAATGTCGCGTCGGATATCCCCACCTTCGGATTGGAAGACAAGCCCGTGTCCTGTCTTCCGTAGTTCGCCGGTCTACACGACTCCGATGTTATTTCAATTTACCGATCAGGGCACTGGCGATGGTGTTTTTCTGGATTTCCTTGG
>JAHLLS010000032.1 GCA_020444045.1 Deltaproteobacteria bacterium | reverse complement strand
TACGAGGACACCAGCATCCAGGTTTTCTGCCTGACGGCCGAATGGCGGTTCTGAGGATGGCTGTGCCTTCACCATTCATAACGTTCCTTTTATGGCTTCGTTATCTTATCAGGGAGATATATCCCAAAAGAGGTCTTATGAAACGCAGATTGATATTTACCGCCGTCATTTTGATGGTCACGGTTTGGGTACTGCCGGCAAACATGACGGCCCAGGAAGCCGGGCAATGCTATTTTCAAGCCAACGAAGATATCTACCTGAAAATCTACAATCTCGACAAAGACGGTGTCAAGCACTGGAAATCGTGGGAGGGCCACCTGCCGGAGGGTGCCACCAAAGCCTATAACGCCCCCTATGGCCAGGTGGGATACGCCACCAAGATAAATCCGGAAGATCCCTGGGATGAATCTTTTGCAGAATGCTTGGATGGTGCTGCAATTGAAATTCCGTGATCACCTTGTTTTTTGGGGGGGTGTCCGTCGGAGAGCTGCCTAAGGGTGGGTTCCGACGATGGTGCTCAAGGAGGCAAGCAATGCACATTCATCTCGATATGTGGGACTGGGTAACCTTCGCGACGCTGGCCATCATCGTGTTGGGCAGTGTCCTGGCGTTGATTCTCATCATGGAGCTTCCGGGCAAGATCGCCGTTGCCCGCAAGCACCCGGAGGCGGAGGCCGTCCGAATGATGGGGTGGATCGGTTTCTTGGCGATCGTCCCCTGGATCCAGGCTTTTATCTGGGCCTTCAAACCCACCGACGTGGTCGACATCCGACGCTTTCCCCGGGAGGAGGCGATTGCCACCGAGAAGGAAATCCAGCGGCTCAGCGGCAAGACCGCGTCGGCAGCATCGCCCGATCCTGAAAAAAAGAAATCAGGCCATCACCATGGCAAGAAAAACGAGGAGGATAGCTGACCATGGTTGCCGCACTGCTTATCACCGCGATTGCCGGCATTATCACCTGGCTGGTGTTTTTCAAGTTCAAGTGGATCCAGTTCACCTACGGCTGGGGTTTTTTCCTTTCCTTCTTTGTGGCCCATCTGGCCCTGGTCTTTCTCATTGGACTACGTTTCGTGGCACCCTACACGACGGACGCCAGAGTAGTCCAGCACACCATCCAGCTCGTTCCGCGGTTGCCCGAGCCGACCCTCGTGACGGCGGTCCTGGTCGCGCCGAATGTTCCCATAAAGAAGGGCCAGCCGCTGTTCCAGTTCGACCGGCGCCCTTATGAGTACAAGGTCCGGCAGCTCGAGGCGGCGCTCGCCGCGGCCCAGCAGAATGTCCTCGTGCTCAAGGCGGAGCAGGACGCCGCTGCCGCCAGTGTGGTCAAGGCCAAGGCCGAACTGCGGTACGCCGAAGCCGAATTCCAACGCCAGGAGCTGCTGGTGCCGCAGCGCGCCAGTTCGGTGGAGGATTTACAGAAGGCGGAGGCGCGCCGACAGGCGAGCCAGGCTGCCGTCGCCGCGGCCCAGGCGGCGTACAACCGCGCCCGCATCAAGTACGACTCGCAGATCGATGGTGAGAATCCAACGGTTGCCGAAATAAATGCGGAACTGGCGCAGGCCCGCTATTACCTGGACAACACTACGATGACGGCGCCCGAGGACGGCACCATCATCAATATCCAGGTGCGCCCGGGCATGGTGGCCGGTATTGTCCGGTTCGGCGCCATCGCTTCTTTCATCGTCGATGCCGATCGCTACCTCCTCGGCTCCTTTTTCCAGGAGCATCTCAAATACGTTAAGGACGGGCAGCCCGTGGAGGTGGCCATGGATCTGTACCCCGGGCAGATTTTCAAAGCCAGTGTCGACAGCATCTGGTGGGCGAGCGGCGAGGGGCAGCTGCTGCCGAGCGGCTCACTGCCGGCATTCGAACCGACGCCGAAGGACGCCCCCCAGGGCCAGTTCGCCGTGAAAATCCGCTTCGATGCCGAGCATGAAAAAAGGTTCCCGATCGGGGCGCAGGGTGCCGCGACCATCTATACCGGCGGCGGCGGTTTTGCCATGATGCGGCGGATCGTTATCCGCACCTATTCCTGGATGAACTGGTTGTACCCGATGCCGTTCTGACAGGTTGCCGAAAACGGTGTTATCTGACGTTTTTCAACGGCCTACCGAGGGGGTGTGCCAAAAAACCATCGACAAAGACGAAGGAGAAAAAATGAGTACACTGATTGTTATCGGCTACGACAATGAATTCAAGGCAGAAGAAGTCCGACTGACGCTACGCAAGCTGCAAAAGGACTATTTGGTGGACCTGGAAGACGCGGTCGTGGCCGTTAAAAATGCGACAGGAAAGGTCAAGCTGCACCAGGCCGTCAACCTGACCGCCGCCGGCGCCATTGGGGGCGGGTTCTGGGGTTCATTGATCGGCCTTATTTTCTTAAACCCATTGCTGGGTGCCGCTGTGGGCGCCACGGCCGGTGCGGTGTCCGGAGCCCTTTCCGACGTCGGCATCGATGATAAGTTCATGAAGGATTTGGCGGGCCACCTGAACCCTGCCAGCTCGGCGCTTTTTGTCCTGGTGCGCAAGGCCACACCGGACAAGGTGCTTGCGGAGCTTCAGGGATCGGGAGGAAAAGTCCTCAAGACCTCGCTTTCGCATGACGACGAGGCCAAACTCCAGGCCGCCCTGGACGCAGCCAAAATATGAGGGACACGCCAAAATGACATGGAACATGCCCATTGCCGTCCCGGGCAAATACCGTGCGGCCGTGATGCGGTTTATAGAACGCCCCTGTGCACATTGCCTGCTCTCGCTGTTAGCGCTCGCCGGCGTCCTGGTTTTCTCCGGTTGCGTCAAGGTGGGGCCGGACTTCGACCTCCCCGAAACGCAGATCCGACAGCAGTGGATCGAGGCGGGCGATCTCGAAGGGCAGAAGGCGCCCGTCAATTACCGCAAGTGGTGGAAGGTGTTCCGGGACCCCGTGCTCGACACGCTCGTCCAGACGGCCTATGCACAGAACATCCCGTTGCGCGTGGCCGGCGCCCGGGTGTTCGAGGCGCGCGCCCGCCTGGGGATCGCCATCGGTGAGCAATATCCCCAGGTTCAGCAGATCGGCGGCTCCGCATCGAGCATCCGGGAGAGCGAAAAGGCGCCATCGGCCCCACAGGTGACGGCGCCGTCCGACAAGTACCAATACAATCAGGTCCAGGCCGCGGCCGCGGCCGGCTGGGAAATCGATTTTTGGGGGAAGTTCCAAGACAGGGTCGCGTCCGAGGATGCGAAATTTCTCGGCGCCATTGCCGCCTACGACAATGCCCTCGTCAGTCTTACGGCTGATGTGGCGCGCACCTACGTCACCGTTCGCACGCTTGAAGAACGCGTGCAGGTCATTCAGGAAAATGTGGATCTCCAGAAAGAAAGTCTGCGGATCGCCGAAGCCCGTTTCAAGGCCGGATCGGCCAACGGTCTTGACGTGGATCAGGCCATTACCCAGCTGCGAAGCAGCGAGGCGGCTATTCCTCCATTGGTGGCTTCCCTCCGGCAAGCTAAGAACGCCCTCTGCATCCTGCTGGGCATGCCGCCCGGTAACCTCGATCACTTGATGGGCAAAGGTTCCGCCATCCCACAGGCCCCGTTGGAAGTGGCCGTCGGCATTCCCGCCAACCTTCTCCGGCGCCGGCCGGACATCCGCCAGGCCGAACTCCAGGCTGCCGCGCAGTGCGCCCTCATCGGAGTGGCCAAGGCAGACCTTTACCCTGCTTTTAGCCTGAACGGGAGCTTTGGGTTCCTATCGAGTGATGTGGGCTGGTTCAGCCTCGGCGACATCACCAACTGGAGCAGCCGTTATTATTCAATCGGTCCCGCGTTCACCTGGAATATCCTGAACTATGGGCAGATCACCAACAACGTCCGGGTGCAAGACGCGCGGTTCCAGGAGAGCCTCTTCCGTTATCAGAACACCGTGCTGCGTGCGCAGCAGGAGGTGGAGGATGCCTTGACCGATTTCCATCAGGCCCAGAAAGGCCTCAGCCGTTGGACGGAAGCGGTGGAAGCGGCCAAAAGCTCGGCCGACCTGGCCATGATTCAGTACAGGTTCGGTGCCACCAATTACACGACTGTGATCACCGCCCAGCAGGCCCTGCGCTCCGGCCAGGAAAGCCTGGCCATCGACCAGGGCAGCGTGCCTCAAGCCCTCATCGCCATTTACCGTGCCCTGGGGGGGGGCTGGGAGCTGCGGGAAGAAAAACCTTTCCTCCCGACTGCGATCACCACCGCCATGGGCAAGCGCACGAATTGGGGCGGACTGCTCGATCCGGCGGCGGTTCAACCGCTTGACAACCAGCAGCTGCTGACACCTGATTGGTAGGGGACCTCCAAAATGGCAGCGCGCCCAAAAATGAACGGTTGCACCGATATGCAGGTGTTCCGGGAACTCTATAGATCGGCGTTGATTCACTTTACCAAGAAAGCCGAAGACCGCATCATTGTGTCTTAGGATAAGTTCTTTTTGTAACCTTCAAAAGATATTCAGTCATGACCAGTGGTTTTGGTAATTGAGCAGTTTTGATTTTTATACGTGGAAAAGGAGAAGACGATGACTGACTTATTTGTAGTGGCATTCGGCGATGAACTCAAAGCGGAACAGGTTCGTATCGACCTGCTGTCATTAAAGCGCAGCCATCTGATTGATGTGGAAGAGGCCGTGGTTGTGGTCAAAACCGCCTCCGGCAAGGTGCGCATGCATCATTCGACCCATTTTACGGTTCCCGGTGCATTGGGGGGTGGATTTTTGGGAATGATGACCGGCCTTTTGATGTTGAACCCTGTTATGGCGGCTATCGGGGGTGTTGCCGGAACGGCGCTGGGTGCCGTTACCGGCGCGATAAAAGAACTCGGCGTCGACGAGGCCTTCATGAAAGAATTGGCATCCCATTTGAAGCCCGGATCTTCCGCCCTGTTCATTCTGGCCAAAGCGGGCCAGCCTGAAAAAATTCTTGCAGAAGTTAAAAAGTTCGACGGAAAAATACTGCAAACCAGGCTGACGCACCAGGATGAAACCAAACTCGAAGCGGCACTGGCGGCCGTGAAGCAACAAGGCCGGCCATAGTCCATTGTTACGTAATCATAAAGGAGAACACAGATGAAGAAATTAAGTATAGTGCTCGTATTCATGATGCTGATCGCGGGCTGTGCCACGATGGACAGCAGCAAAACGACCTCAGCACCGGGCGCACAAGCCGGTTTCCTTAAAGGCTACTACGATCGGATGACGCCCGGGCCAAAGGACGGTGCCAAGCTGCGCTGGATCAAACCGGACGTTGACTGGTCCCGCTACAACTATGTCATGCTGGACAGCGTGGTGTTTTTCTTTGACGACGATTCGGAATACAAGGGTATCAACGCCGATGAACTGAAGTCGCTGGCCGACGCGTTCAACAAGCAGTTGGTGGATACCCTCAAGGATAAGTATCCCATCGTGACGGAGCCCGGGATCGACGTCCTCCGGCTTCGTTTTGCCATCACGGATCTCAAGCAGAGCCATCCCGTCCTAAGCGGCATCACCACGGTTGTCCCGGTTGGTCTGGGCATCAGCATTTTGAAGAAAGGCGCAACGGGATCATGGGCCGGGTCGGGGGCCACCAGCGCGGAAATGATGGCGCTCGACTCCATGACCAACGATGTGATTGCGGTCGCCCAGGATGAGAAAACGGCCGGCTTCACCGAACGGTTCTCGAAATGGGGCTCGGCGGATGAGGCCTTCAAGTTCTGGGCCGAGCGGGTCAAGCTCTTCCTGGATCAGATGCACCACGTGGAGAATTAGACAAGGGTGACGAGCGGAAGTGACGGCTGCTGAAACATGACGGCGGGAAGGGCGGCCTATGCCCAGGCCAGGGCCGGCCCCCCCGCCGGAAACCACAGCCCACTGCGAACGCGGCGGCGAGCTAACGACAGACGGCCACGATCAAGTATGGCTTCTTGGATGGCCAATATGCGCGGTAACACCAGGTGTGGTGGCGTCACGTGTGACGCCGGCAATTAATTCTGTTAAAAGACATCGTCAGGATGACAGGAGGCGCAAATCCAATGTTTTCAGGTGACGTTTCGATGTTCTTCACATCCCAGTTTCAAGGGTTTCGTGAAGACCTTTCTCATCCTATCGGATTCTTGCAGATAGTCGCCATTGGCGTCAGTTTTCTGATCGCTTGGATTTTAGCCCGAAAACTTCATGACGACTTTGGCAAAAGCATGGAGAAAGTTAAGACCCACACGCGAATTTACAAATTGAACCCGGCCCAGTTTTCACAATTACTCGGGTATTTGTTTTGGCTATTGCTTATGTGGTTCTCCATGGAACTTTTAAAAAAGTTCAGCATGCCGATCTCCCTTCTGCACATGACCCTCAACCTTGTCGGTGCCCTGATCGTCATTCGCTTTGCATCTTTTTACATAAAGAGTATTTTCTGGTCTCGCTTTGTTTACGTGGTTTGCTTGGTGGGTATATTTTTGCGGGTATTCAAATTATGGGAACCCACCGTTAACCTGCTCAACAGCATGACGATCGAATTGGGTAAAATTAGCATTTCCGTTTGGGGGTTGATTGAAGCGATTACCATCTTCATTCTGTTGTATGCGGCAACGGGTGTGGTCGATCGATTTATTGCCCACTGGTTAATGACTTCCACCAAGCTGACGAGCTCGGACCGAACGTTGCTACTTAGAGTTATCAGGGCGGCAACGGTGGCGGTGGTGATTTTAATCTCTTTGGGAGCGGCTGGCATCCATATGACAGCCATCGCCGTCACGGGGGGAGCCATCGGTCTTGGAATCGGTGTTGGGTTGCAGAAAATTGGATCTAATCTAATCAGCGGGATAATGCTGTTGATCAGCAAACCCATTCGGCAGGGAGATGTGATAACCTTTGAGAAAAGCTTTGGTGGCGCCAACTGGGGATGGATTACGCAAATGGGCTTAAACTATGTTCAGGTGGCCACGCGCAACGGATCATTGCTTCTCATACCCAATGAGGTTTTTATGACCCAAAAAATAGAAAATCTTTCTTACGACAATAGCCTGGTACGCCTTATCATACCGATCGGTGTCGCCTACGAGTCGGATTTGAACAAGGCAAAAGCGCTGGCCATAAGCGCAAGCACGAGTATCGACCGTATTTTAAAGATCCCTGAACCAAAATGCCTTGTTGTGGAATATGGTGACAGTACGGTCAATCTAGAATTGCGAGTCTGGATTGGTGATCCCCAAAATGGGATTGGTAATGTCAAGGACGTGGTTTTTATGGCGGTTTGGGATAGCTATCATGCCAATGGGATCGACATTGCATGGCCGCAGCGCGATTTGCATATTAAGAGTGCTGTGCCGTTTAAAATATTGAAAGATAACGCCCAACCGGTCGCAAAAGATTCCCTGGAAAATACCGGCAATACAGGGAGCGAGAGTGACTGATACGCTACTCCTTAAAAAACAGGAAAATTGAATCGGTGCGTTCGAATTCCGAAGCGGCCCAGTGTGGTCAAAATGAAAAATATGGTTTGGCAAAACTGGCGCTGTTATCGCTGCTCACAGGTGGCGTGATCGGTCTTGTTATCGGGTGCTTTCGAGTGGCACTGGAGCACATGAACGTAGCCCGCTCTGCCACGATCGTCTGGGCCCACCAGTGGCCAGTGATGGGCTTCATCCTGGTCTGTGCCACGATCGCTGTAACCACCGCGTTTGCAGCCTGGCTCGTGCAGCGTTCCGGGCAACCTGCGGCCGGTAGCGGCATACCCCATGTCGAGGCGGTGATTGAGGGCAAGTTGCCCGCAGCCCCGGTTCTCCTGTTCCCCATCAAATTTATTGGTGGCCTGTCCGCCATCGGGGGTGGTTTAGCGCTCGGACGGGAAGGACCCAGTGTGCAAATCGGTGCCAACCTGGCTGAGTTCTGGGGAAAATTTTTCCGGCTGGCAACCACTGATCGTCTTGCCCTTTTCGCAGCGGGTGCCGGCGCCGGGCTGGCCGTGGCGTTCAATGCTCCGATGGCCGGAGCGGTATTCGTGCTGGAGGAACTGGTCCGCCGATTTGATATTCGGATTGCCATCGCCGCACTTGGCGCCTCCTGCTCGGCCATTGCGGTCGCGTCCTTGCTGCTCGGACAGCAACCCGATTTCCAGGTGGCAACCCTCCCCACGCCTAGCTTCTGGACCGGCCCGATCTTTGCTGTGTTGGGTATCCTGGCTGGGCTTGCAGGGGTCGCATACAACCGGTTGATCATCAGAACCTGTGCGCTGGTTGACGGTTTTAGCCGTTGGCGACCGGAGGCTAGGGCACTCATTATCGGTGCGCTGGTTGGTGCTTTGGCATGGTTTGCCCCGCACATGGTTGGCGGCGGCGATACGATTAGCCAACAGGCTCTCGTCGGTGGAATCGGGCTGACAGCATTGCCCATCATTTTCGCTGTTCGGTTTCTGCTTGGCCCGCTGTCTTATGCCGCGGGCACGCCTGGTGGCCTGTTTGCGCCTATTCTTGCGCTGGGTGCGTGCCTTGGCCTGGGATTCGGACTACTGTGCCCGGAGGTCGTAGGAGATTCCGGTGCGATCCCGGCTACCTTTGCTATCGCCGGCATGGCGGCTTTCTTAACTGCAACGGTTCGCGCGCCGGTTACGGGCATGATCCTGATCTTCGAGATGACCGGAGCCTTCAATCAGGCGTTACCAATGCTCTGGGCCTGTTTCGCGGCTATGGCCATCCCCACATTGATGGACAATATGCCCATCTACGACTCCATGAAGGCTCGCACGATCGGCGTAGCAAAGAAAATGTAACGGATGATCGACTTAATGCGCTATCGACCGCGGCCTTGAACGGTACACCGGACCCCAGAGTCTTATTTCCTCATTAACTAAAGGAAATCCATCATGCCTGAGATTACCCGATTCGGACCCGGAAAAGCCTCGAAAAACACCGGCGGCGATGGCGTCACCTGGTTCGACATCGACATTAGTAATGACGCCGATCGCCAATGGCTGATGGCGTGGCAGGAGATCAGCGAGCAGACGAGAACGGCGTTGTTGGAGCCGGTGCGCTTCAGCCATTATAAACAAGTGCCGGACGGCACCTTGCTGAGCATCAGAACGCTGCGTCCCGGTCCAACGGAAGATCTCACCGATCTCGCCGACTTGAAGCTGCTGATCGGCCCAATCAGGGCGATCACGGTGCGATCCGGGACGGTTGCCGTTGTGGACGAGTTGCGACAGAACCTGTCGTCGGACAGGTCGCTGGTGACGGCGATGGACTTGCTGGGGTTTATGGTGTCGGGTATGACCAACCGGATGGAACCGGTCATCTCCGATCTGACCCAAGACATCGATGACGTCGAGGATGCACTGCTCGACGGCGGTTCAGTACCACACCCGCAGACGCTGAGCGAGTTTCGGCGCCGAATCTTTCGCACCAGACGGCAAGTGAATTCCACCCAGCAGGTGCTTGCTCCGATGACGACCGATCCCGCCCTGGCCCTGGATGCCGACGATCGTGAAACGCTGGTCAGGGCGTCACAGCACGTTACCCGCCATTTAAACGGGCTGGAGGAATACCGCACGCGGGTGCAGCTGCTGGAGGATCAGGTCGAGGCGCAACGCTCGGAAACCATGACCCGTTCCAGCCTCAATCTGACCATCGTTGCGACTGTGTTCTTGCCGCTGACCTTCATTACCGGCCTGTTAGGGATGAACGTCGCTGGAATCCCCGACCAACATAATCCCTATGGTTTCTGGCTGGTGACCGGCTTGTCCATCATCATTTCCCTGCTGGCTTGGCTTTTACTGCGTCGTAAGGTGTACGATCGCTATCTGGATAAGGCAAGTACCGATAAGAAGAAACCTGGGCGACTGCCGGAAACTTCTCTATCAGATGGCGCAGGCTTGACGTCCGCCTTCAAGGAGTCTAATCGGGAGCATGATAAACGATGCGACCCTCCGCCCGACACCGAAGGTGGGCATCAAGACAAATCAGATGGAATAAAAGTGGACAGACATCGACCTTGTTCTTGGAGCAAGATTGCTAGGGTCCATGTCTTTGCACTGCTGCTCGCGCTTGTGCTGTTTGCTTTTCATGTATTCGTGATCATCGATGTATCTGGCGAAATGCTTCGTCACAAGGCATGGCTGCTGGCACATCTGGGACCGGAAAATTACGGCAAGATCATCCTCCTTGGTTGCTTTTTTTTACTGATGTTGGCGCACCTGGCGGAGGCCGCGGCATGGGGCCTGTTCTTGTGCTGGACGCGGCTGATACCAGGCCTTACGGAAGGCATCTATTTCACCGCCGCGACGATCACGACTCTGGGCTACGGCGACATCCTGCTGAAGTATCCTTGGCGACATCTCGGGACATTGATTGCGATAACGGGGGTGCTGATGTTTGGCTGTTCAACGGCGTTCCTGTTCGTGATTTTGCAGGATGTCTGGATGCATCACTTTTTTTAGGGTTTTCGTGGGGAGCAGTAAGATCGTTCCCACTCTTAACAAGTCGATGTTATTATGTAATATAAGGAGATCACTGGGTATAATTTGTACTCGAAATTTCATTATGGTGCTGTTTTTCGGTGGTGGCTTGCCCATGTCTTGATTTGCTGCACCGCGACTTTTATTCACGCCCAGGAAACGACAGAAAGAAAATCAGACGGGGATGATATGTTCGCAGGGACGCAGCAGGCTGCCAGCGATAAGCCCACTATCCGACCCATCCGAACGGACAGCCCGCGTGCCACGCTCACATCTTTTCTTCGCCTCAGCGACGAGTTAGAAGAGACCTTGCAAGCCTATAGGTCGAATAAATCCCGTGAGCTTGCTGAGAAATTGCAGGTGATCAACTCACAGTTCCAGGCGCTGGCTTATTGCAAGGATAGATATCATGTATGAAAACCTGGCGATTCTGGCAGCATTCGTTTTTCTTTACAGCCTTACAAGCGGAGGGCTCGAAAAGACGCCCGTCAACGGGGCGATCGTGTTTGTCGCCTTCGGCCTGGCTTTCGGCCCCCTCGGCCTGGGGCTTTTGACCCTGCAAGTGCAGGCGGAGGGGTTGCGCACCCTTGCCGAACTGGCCCTTGCCATGGTCCTGTTCACGGACGCCGCCAATGCCGATCTCGGTGTGCTCAAGCAGAGCTTCCACATCCCCCAGCGTCTGCTGTTAATCGGTTTGCCGTTGACGATCCTGCTCGGGTTCGGGGCCGGCGTTCTCATTTTCGGCGGGCTGTCCCTGCTGGAGATCGCCATCCTGGCGACCATGCTGGCACCCACCGATGCCGCATTGGGCCAGGCGGTGGTGACCAATGCGGCCGTTCCGTCCAATATTCGGGAAGGCCTGAATGTGGAAAGCGGATTGAACGACGGTATCTGTGTTCCGATCCTGTTACTGTTTCTGGCCATTGCCACCGATTCGCCCGCCAAAGGCGAAACCGCGCTGCTCGCGCTGAAACTGGGATCGAAAGCGATCGGCATCGGGGTTGCCGTGGGCGTCGGGCTGACCGTCGGGGGCGTGTGGCTGCTAAAGCGGTTTGCCGACCGGGGATGGATCACAGAGACCTGGCGGCAGCTCCCCGTTCCAGCTCTGGCGTTAACTTGCTTTGCCGCAGCCCAGTGGCTTGAGGGCAGCGGATTCATCGCCTGCTTTGTCGGCGGTCTGCTGTTTGGTGGGATTGAAAAACACCACAAACCTGCGCTTCTGCTTGCCGCCGAAGGGACGGGTGATACGCTGGCTTTGATCACCTGGGTGATCTTCGGGGCCGCCGTGATCGGTCAATCGGTCCAATATTTCAGTTGGCAGGTGATGCTCTACGCCCTGCTCAGCCTCACTTTTGTCCGGATGGTGCCGGTATTTCTGGCGCTCGCCGGAATGAACCTGCGGGCCGATGAAAAACTGTTCATGGGCTGGTTCGGGCCCCGGGGTCTGGCCAGTATCGTTTTCGCCGTGATCGTACTCGACAAGCACCTGCCCGGCGGGGGCACGATATCCATGACCGTGGTCTGCACCATAGTGCTGAGTGTCATTTTGCACGGGCTCAGCGCGAATCCCCTGGTGGCGGCGCTCGGGGCGAGGATAAGACGTTTCCAAGGGGAAAAAACGGTAAAATGAGGCTTCGGGGTTATATGCCAGCTCTTCTTCCTGGCATATCTGCCAACCACAATATATCGAGGTTCCTTAAGGTTTGCCTTTGTTACAAGCACGGGCAAACAACCTCAAATTGTTTTCGGTCCACCCTTCCTTTGATATCGTTTGCCCAGCCCATCCTTGACAAAACATAAACGGCCCTCAGCATATACATACCACACTGTGGTAGCTGCATCGAACCTACCTTTTTAAAACCAAACTCCCACGCGGGAGTCCTTAAACGATATCAAAAATGCGTACCTATCGTTTGAAACGAATGCGGCGAAAGAAAGTCCACCAATCATAAAGTATCCAACGATACAGGAGAAACTACGATGCGTATAGCCAAAGAGAACGTGGACATCAAGATGGAAATCCCAGGTGCCGTGATTCGTCAGCGAACGGATTTTGGAGACGCAACTGGGTTAGGCAAAATAAGTGGGGAGTACTTCAGTCTCTCGTCCGGAGTCGATACCACGCCACTGTTTCAGGGCTTGGAAGGCGATTTATGTCAGTGCCCCCACTGGGGATTTGTCTTGAGCGGCCAACTTACCGTGACCGACGCGAAGGGGGCAAAGGAAACCGTCAGCGCGAATGACTTGTTTTACTGGCCACCAGGACATAATGTAAAGGTTGATGAAGATGCGGATATTGTCATGTTCAGTCCTCAGTATGAGCACAGTCATGTCATCAATCACATGATCGAGAAGACCAAAAGCTAAAGCATGGAGCTGGGAATTAGAGGCTTGGTTTTCACCGACAAACAACATCGGCAACATGATGCTGAATAGCGCTGCGCAAGACCGTAAATGTTTCTGTGAGTCTTGCTCTCCATATCCAAATCAAATTAGACGCGCGATGAAATTGTAGGATTATTACTGTAAAATGAACAATTGAACAAAGGAGGCCAGCCCCAATATTTGGTGGCTGGCCTTTTGGTTAAAAATTGCGATAAGGTCGATTAATCTGTATCTCCTCTGCGCCCGGTTCGGCGAACCCTTATTTCTTCCCCATCCCCCACAGGAAAAAGATAACCGACAGAAGCATCATCAGGATGCCGAAGGGCGGATTTTTCTCGGCGATGTGCAGGTTCACGCCGGAAACCAAAAGTCCCACCGTCAGCACCATCCAGGCAAACCGTTTAACGGACAGGTCGATGCGCCGGATGGCCTGGCGGGTTTCCGGTGACAGCGACACCTGAATGGTGAGGGCGCCCTGACGGGCGCGGGTGAGGACCTGGTCCAGCTGGCCGGGGATGCGCCAGAGGTGGCGTCCCAGCATGAAGAGTTCGTCCCAGATGCCCTGCCAGTCGCCGGTCAGTTCTTCCTTGGCAAAGCGGCGGGCGTAGGGCAGGGTTTTGGTCCAGGGGTCGAAATCCGGATCCAGACGTGTGGCCAGACCGGCCAGGATACCGACGGCCCGCCCGATGAGCAGCATGTCGGCCTGGATCTGGAAGGGCGCCTCGGCAATGATATCGCGGTATTCCTGCCAGAAATAGCGCATTTCCCGGAAAGCGGTTTCATGGATTTTTCCCAGGCGGAGCCCCCAGATCCGTCGGAGCCAGTCCTGGTGGATTTCCTCCAGGCGGCGCAGATCCGCACCGGGTCGCAGCGCGCCGGCCACCACGTAAGCCTGAATCACTTTGTGGGCATCTTGAGTACCGATCCCGATGGCCGCGGTGCGCATGGCGGCTTTCAGGCGTTCGGAGATCACGGCGGTCATGCCGAAATCGATGAAGACCAGTTGAAAGGGGCGGTTGTCACAGAAGGGCACGGGGTCTCCCGGTCGAAAGTCTTCGCAGGCGTCAGCGGCGTCATTGTCTCCCGTCAGGGGCCGTACGAAGAGGTTGCCGGGATGGGGATCCACGTGAACGAAGTTGGAAACGAAGATCTGCCGCATGTAGGCATCGTAGAGCACTTCGGCAACCTGCTGCGGAGCGATGCCGGCGGCGGTCATGGCTTCCATGTCGTCGATTTTGATATAGGCCACATTTTCAAGGGTCAGGACGGCGGGGGTGCAGAATTCGTCATAGATGAGGGGCACATAGACATGCGGCATATCGGAGAAATCGGCTGCAAAGCGTTTGAGGTTTTCTTTTTCCTGATGGAGATCGAGTTCAGCGCGGGTGGTGCGGATGAACTCCTCCAACAGCATGTCCAGATCCATACGCAGGCGAATCTGGCGGAACCGTTTGAGCCAGCCCGCGATACGCCGCAGCGCTTCAAGATCCGTTTCAACGATATCGTGAATCTGCGGCCGCAGCACCTTGACGATGACATCTTCGCCCGTGGGCAGCCGGGCCTGATGGGCCTGGGCCAGGGATGCCGCGCCCATGGGCGCCGGAGCGAAGTGGCTGAAAATCATTGCCAGAGGACGTCCAAAACTGGCTTCCACCACGGCGGCGATGCCTTCATAGGGGGATGGGACGGCTTCATCCTGCAGGCTCGCCAGTTCCCGGGTGATCTCCGGAGGGAACAGGTCCACCCGGGTGCTGAGGAATTGTCCCAGCTTGATCAGGACACCGCCCATGTCGGTGGCGATATCGCGATAGCGGCGGGCGATGGCTTGCCAGCGCTGAAGGGGAGCGGAGCGAAAATAGCCCAGCAGGGGTAAGGCCAGGATGATATCCCACCAGACGGTCTGGCCGAACACGCCGGCCGCGAAAGCGATAATGCGACGATACCGCTTGCGCTGGATTACGGGCGGACTGTGGTTGCTGGGAGCCATTGAGTGCCTTCCCTGCGGCGCAACTTGCGATGGGTGTGGCCGATCGACAAAAAGGCTGGTTGCGGTGCGAAGAAACGGAGATCGAAGGCGATGGAGATCAGACCGTATCGGCGGTGGATGGATTTTCTCGCAACGCCGCTATTTTTTTGTACTGTAAGCCGGAGGCCGCCGTCAACCGGAAGATCGAAAGGCGGTAAGGAGGCCGCATGGTGTCAAGCGAATCCATAAATTCCGTCTTTCAATCGTCAACTTGTTTGGCAGGAAAGGCACGCATGTTTCAGCCGGGCTACAGGCCCCATCCAGGATTTTCCCATTATCCGGGGTGTTTAAGCCACGCTAAAAACCCGCGCTTCCAAAAAGAGAAGGCTGGCATGCAACATGCTTATTCATCCGGCCACACAAACACGCATGTTGCGACAACACTTCTTGATTCTCCGCCTGCCAATGCTTTGTCCTATAGCCGGATCTACCTGCTGATACTTGAAATCGATCCGAAACGCTTCACGTTTTCCATCGTGACAACGGCTGCAAGGCCGATAGCGGCTTTTAGAAACGCTTTTTTCACTCAGGAGGCAATTCATGGAAAAAACAGGCGCTGAACTGATGTTGGGATGGTTTGAAGATGTTTGGACACAGGGCAAGGCGAGCCCCATCCCCTCATTGTTGGATGTATCCCGAGTCATTGTGGAAGGCGGGGCTTCCGCACCGATCGGTTCAGAGGAAGCCCATCGGGCGCAACGCACGCTAAAGGAGGCGCTGACGGATATCCGGCTGGACGTCGAGTCGTTCACGAGCAACGGCGACCAGGTGACCTGCGCCATGGTGGTCAAGGCTCGGGATAAAATGTCGGGTGAGCCGGTGGCCTTTCGATCGACATTCGACGGCCGGGTCCGGGACGGTCAGTTGGTAAGCGTCTCCAATGCGATTGACGCCGTTTTGTAGAGATGGTAGCGTGGTCGTCAGCTAATGCGATAGCGATCTCTCTCTGTGCGGCTATCCTGCTTTCTTGCGTCCGACCCTGAAACCGCACGTCAAACCTCCTGGTCAGGTGACGGAATTCCTTTCATCCTCTACCTCTGAATCTACGTTACGATTGACCATCGATTGTCTATCAAAAACCGATCCAGGATGGCCGCGCATGTCGGTGCTGCATGTATTTTTACCCGATTGCCGAAAGGACGGAAAACAAGATGGATGACAATCAAGGGCAAAGAAGGTGTGGGCGAAAGGCTTGCGATATCGCTGCCAAGATCGCCGTTTATGTGCCACTTGAGTATGAAAATTTTTTTAAGCCCGGCTGTTTTCAAGCAAAGATTGTAAACTACTGCGGGAACGGTTTGGGGATTGTCGCGGTGGCGGATTTGGCCCCCGAGATGGTTGTCTGCATAACACCGGATGTCAAAAACCGCGGTTCTCATGAGGTTTTGCCCCAACGGGGCTATCAATCGGCGATCAGGTGGGTTCGCCGGGAGAATCCTTCGGCAGCGGCCGCCGTTTCAATCGGCGTCGAGCACATCCGGGATTGACGAAGCATTCGGGTGATCGGTGTCAGCGGCCGTGCCAAGCGGTCAACCTGTTAGCGAAGGATGCAGCCATGAAGAAAGAGCGCCCATATGATTATGTCGTCATCGGTTCCGGTTTTGGCGGAAGCATATCGGCCATGCGCTTATCTGAAAAAGGGTATGATGTTCTGGTGGTGGAACGCGGGCGGTGGCATCATGACAAGGACTTTGCCAAACAGGACTGGAATATCTGGAAGCACATGTGGTTTCCGGCCCTGCGGTGTTTCGGGATCTGGCAGAACACGCTTCTCAACGGCATTCTCGTTATGCACGGGAGCGGGGTGGGCGGCGGCAGCCTGGTGTATTCCAATGTATTGATGGTGCCCGACGACACGCTGTTCGATGCACCGGCCTGGCGCCACCTGGCGGACTGGAAGAGCACCCTGCAGCCGCATTATGAAACCGCCCGAAAAATGCTGGGAGTGACGCCGAATCCTAACCTCTGTGATGCGGACAAGGCCTTATCCGCCGTGGCGGCGGATCTCGGCAGAAATGATACCTTCCGACCCACCGAAGTCGGTGTCTTTTTTAATGAAGAAGCCCCCGGCGCATTGGTCCCCGATCCCTACTTTGGGGGAGCGGGTCCGGATCGACGCGGATGCGATCATTGCGGGGCCTGCATGGTCGGCTGCCGAACCAACGCCAAGAACACCCTCGTGAAAAACTATTTGTATTTCGCCGAGAAATACGGCACCGACATTTTGGCCAATGCCACGGTGAGTGACATCCGGCCACTTCCAGGCCATCCGTCGGACGGGGCACGGTATGAACTGCGATATTATCGATCCACGGCGTGGCCCTTCAAGGTCACGCGGCGTGTCAGGGCACGGAATGTTATCGTGTCCGCCGGGACCGTGAATACCAACAGGCTTTTGTTGAAATGCCGCGACGTCTCTCAATCGTTGAACCGAATTTCGGATAAACTGGGGCATCAGGTACGCACCAATAGCGAATCCCTGACCGGTGTTACGGTCCGTCATACCCAAAAAGACTATTCGCAAGGGGTCTGTATCGGCTCCATTTTCAATGCCGACGATGTGACCCAGATAGAACCCGTGCGGTTTCCTGCCGGATCAGGGGCCACTCTGGCGATCCTCGCAGCCCCCCTGGTCGATGCCCACCACAAGATCGCCGTCCGCGTCCTGAACACCATGGGCCTGATTTTGCGGCACCCCATCGATTTTCTGCGGACGAAACTATTCCCCGGGATTGCCCGCCGAACCATGGTGCTGCTGACCATGCAAACCGAAGACAATCGGATGCGGCTCAAACTGGGACGCAATTGGTTCACTTTTTTCCGAAAAGATCTTGTTTGCGAGCGAGACGAAAAACAACCTGTTCAACCGGTGGTCGATATCGCCCACGAAGTGACGAAACGGCTGGCCCGCAACATCGACGGTATTCCACAGGCGATGGTCAACGAAACCTTGTTGAATATCCCTGGAACGGCGCATTTCATGGGTGGCGTGCCATTCGGAGCGTCGGCTGATGACGGGGTGATCGGGCTGAATTGTGAGGTGCACCATTATCCGGGCCTGTTTGTCGTAGATGGTTCGATCATGCCGGCCAATCCCGGCGTCAACCCCAGCCTGACCATCGCGGCTCTGGCGGAATACGCCATGTCCCAAATCGAACCGAAAGCCGGTACAAAGGTCGAGAGGTCCATGGCTGTTTCGACTTGAGGCACGACGGTATGCCACGGTAATTCCGCTCCCATAGGGAATCCACCGACGGGTCCGCATCCCCATTTCATGCCCTGTGGTTTTCACAGATCCCGATAGCGCCAAAATCGGCATTAGGTCAGTTGGATGGTTAATTCTTTGTCGGACAATGTGACGGTGAAGACCCGCAGCGGTTTCCTGGCCGCGCCGCCCAGCGGCTGGCCGCCATAATCGAAAGTGGATTTGCTGACGCTGCAGCATTCGATGCGGTCGGTTCCGGGCAGGATATCGATGCGTCGGCCCATGTGGGTGCAGCGGTTGGCAAAGGCGTGATAGTCGCCGTCTTTGCCGTGAACGACAAGGGTTCTCACCGGCAGGCCCTTGCCTTCGAGGCGGACGGCGCTGCCCGGATGGGCGAGTTCCGGTATCTGATTCAAGTCGATTTTGATAGCCTGGTTGGCGACTTCCCAGCTGGCATCATTACCCGGCGGCGGTGTTTCGCTGATCCCGAAGATCCGTTTCAGCCATTTCATAAGGGTCTCCTTTCTTCATTTTTTTGCCATCAAACAGCCTCCACCCGGCAGGGGACGAAGCGGTGCAGCGGTGTCCCCAGGAAGTCCCGGTGGGTGTTTTTGGTCAGGCGGTTGACATTGAGGCCGTAGACCTGGCCGTCATATAAAAGTCCGAACCCATGGGGGATCAACACCATGCCGCGGCGAACCTGGCCGGACACCTGCAGCTCCCCCTGCTCGCTGCCGGCCTCGGTGGTTACCGCGACAGTCTGGCCGTCCGCCAGCCCCAAGGCTTCAGCGTCGTCCGGACTCAGGGCGATGGTGCAGGCGCGCTTGTTGCAATTCCATTCCGGGTTGCGCATCAGAGTATTCATATTGGTGTCCATGTGGCGGCCCGCATTAAGGATCAGGGGCAACGCTTCCGGCAATTTGAGATCTTCGGCTTCGCTGGCGGCATCAAGGGCCCGGGCCTGGGCGGCCAACTCAGGGATCAGAACTTCGATTTTTCCCGTCGGTGTGCGCAGATTGGCCAGATTGTTTTCGGTATCGGCCTGCCCCACCCAGAGGCCCTGGGGGGTGCCCACGACGGCCTGAAAAATGCGATCACCCTGGTCGAGTCCAGGTTCGAACCCGGCGCGGGCGGCATTCTTTCGAAAGCTCTTGGGCGCCGTCATCAGCATGCCCCACAAAGCGGCGAGATTGGCGCTGCCCCATTCGCGTCCCAGGGTGCGGGCCAATACAAACGGCATGGCTTTCAGCGCCCTCGGCTCTGTTGCGGCCCACTCCATCAGCTGGGCGCCGAAGGTCAACCGGTCGCCGCGGGCCGCTTTGTGCAGCGATTCGGGAATGTCCGGCACCAGACCCAATTTGTCGGCCATCAGGGTAAAGATCTGGGCGGCCTCCAGGCACTGGCCCGGCGGTTCGACGATGGGCGGCCGCATCTGGAAATAGACTTCCGGGAAGGTCCAGGGGAAGAACGTGCCGTCCCATGATTCGTAATAGGATCGGCAGGGCAGCACGTAATGGGCATGCCGGGCGGTTTCGCTCATGACGATCTCATTGACCACCAGCAGGTCGAGTTTGTCGAAAGCCGCTTCGTAGGCCGTGGTATCGGCATAGGCCCGCAGGGGATTGCAGGCGCTGACATAAACCGCGCGCAGGCGCTCGGGATGATCGCTGAGGATTTCTTCCGGCATGGCATTGGGGGGGAAGGACCCGGCGGCCACCGCCGGCAGATCGGTGGTGACGGTGCGCCAGTTTTGGGGGTCCCGCTCGTCGGCATGAAACCCCATGGGCATGACCATGCCCGGGATGACGTTGCCGCCGCGCCGGCCGAAAAGACCGCATACCGCGCCTAAAATGTGCATCAGGTAGGAGTTTAACGTGCTGTGGCGGCCCATGTAGATGCCCAGATCCGGGTGCAGGCACCAGCGGCGGGTGGTCATCAGACGGCAGAGGTCGCGCACCGGGGCGTCTTCGAGTTCACAGACGGCCAGGGCGGCCGCCACATCGACATCTTCGAACCAGGGGCGCACAGTATCCCAGCCGTCCACGTATTCCCGGATATAGTCGGCCGCCTCCCACCCTTCGGCCACGATGATGGCGATCATGGCTTTCATCAGCAGGGCATCGGTTCCGGGCCGCACCGACAGGTGAAGGTTCGCGACGGCAGCGGTTTCGCTGCGGCGCGGATCGATGGCGACCAGCAGCCGGTCGGGATCCTTGCTGAAAGCGGTCAGGACCTTGCGGGCCTGGGGCATCTGGTGGCTCTGCATACCGTTCCATCCCCAGGCAACGATCATATCGGCGGCGTGCTCGTCGGGGATGGCGATATTGTACTGCCGCCCGAGCATACGCCCCGTGACCCACCAGGCGCCGCTGAATTCCTGTCCGGACGAGGAATAAAAATAGCGGGACCCCATCCCCCGCAGTAGTCCCAGGCCGAAGGCGGCCTCGAAATGGCCGCCCTGGGCGCTGCCCCCCATGTAGGCCAGACAGCGCGGCCCGTGTTGATCCACCAGTGACCGCATTTTTTCAGTGATTTCTGTGATGGCCTGGGCCCAGGGAATGGGGGTGAAGTCGTCCTCCACCCGTTTGAGCGGCTTGGTCAGCCGGCCTTTGGGGTACTGGTGGTAAAGGACATTGAGTCCCTTGCGACAGGCATACCCCTCGCTGCGCGGATTGTCCTTGTCCGGGCGAACTTTCACCATACGGCCGTTTTCCACCAGAATTTCAAGACCGCAGTTCTGGGCGCACAGGACGCATCCGGTTTTATGCCATGCACTCATGCGAGCGTCCTCCTTGGACATAGCGTTTACATGCTGACTTCGGCATCGTAATTGGTATGAACCACCTTGGCCGGACTGTCCAGTGTTTTCAGGTTTTTGAGCACCAGGCAGCAGCACATGCAGATATTGGCGGGCTTTTTGGCGTTGCCGGTTGTTCAAGAAAACCACGGGGCTTTCCCCGCGGGATTACCGCGAAAGATTTTCGCGGCCGCAGACGTCCTGAAAACAATGGAGATGGGGGTGCGGCGATAAAAAAGTTTGACAGACGCCATCGTATAAGGCACCTAAATTCAGGCGTTATCTTTTTCCGGTGGCATTGACGGGGGGGCTTGAATGGGGCAGGCGGAACTGACCAAGATCAAAACCATGGTGGGCGACTACCGTCAATTCAAACTGAAATTCATTCAGTTCGTTAAACATTGCCAGCAGCTGGCGCGTGAAAACAACCTGCCTGAAATTGCCGTGGATGAGATCCGGGGCAACGCCGCCACCTGGCTGGTGATGGATCGGTCCGTCATGGTGCGTTTCGGACTGGTGCTTGCGCCGGACGGCACATTCCGGGGCCGGATCGATTTTGATCTGCCGCCGGGGCCGGGTTCTGACTTGCCGATGACGGTTTTTTCGCTCTATTTCGACCGCAAGGGCAACATGCTGGAAAGCGCTTCGGATGCCTTCAGCAACCGGCGTATCATCGACGAGCATGATGTCCCCTACATTCTGCATCGCTTTCTGCATAAATTCCTGCAACATCTGACGTAACTTAATTTCGACCACCGTCGCTATACCCCACCATTCAATCTGAAACGGATGTCAACCGGGCGGTCTCAGCCAAGTGACAGGCCGGGGATGATGCGATGTCCCTCACCCCCTCCTTGCGTCCTGGTTTCTCGAACTTATTGTATGGATACCAAACCGATCATGGCGGCTTCGCTTTTCTGCCGGGTGGTTTATCCACGCGTCAAATTTTTTATAAGACCGCTGGGTAACGCCGGATTCGGATTCGAAAAGGAGAGCACGTGCCTTGTCCGGGCCGAATCTTTTGACATAACCGGCCGGCACTGTTACAAGGCCTTAAGTCCTACCCGTTAGACCAGCCGGTTTGATATTTCTTCTGTCTTACATCTGCGACCACACGGCGACGCTTCGATTTCTCCGCTGTCTGTGCGCAGAAATCAGTATCCTTATTTTATTGATGACGTTTCACCGTCAATACCATCGTCGGAAATGATGACACCCATCGTTTCTTAAACGGCTTTTTCCCGAAGACACCATTGCAAAGGAGAGTCCCATGAGACACAGTGGCGTTCTATTGTTAACCATACTGGTGGTTCTGTTGCCATTGACAGTGGGGGCGCAGGAGATAAAAGACTATTCCAAAGCGAAAAATGCTTTCCGGTCAGCTCCTGAGGTGCGGTGGTTTTTTGATAACGCTTACGGCTATGCCCTATTCCCCGTAGTTGGCAAAGCCGCATTGATTTTCGGTGGCGCTTACGGGGAGGGGCAGGTCTACCGGAATGGCCAGGTCACCGGAACGGTAAATCTGATTCACGGTTCGATCGGGTTCCAGTGGGGCGGTCAGGCCTTCAGTGAAATTATTTTCTTCCAGAACCAATGGGCCTACGAGAAATTTACCCGTGGCCAGTTTGAGTTCGATGCCAAAGCATCGGCAGTGGCCATTACGGCGGGTGCATCGGTCCAAACCAGCACCACCGGGACTTCCGCCAGTGCCTCGGCTGGCCCTCAAACCGGCGTGCAGTCACAGGCGTACTACACCAACGGCATGGCAACCTTCGTGAAGGTCAAAGGCGGCCTGATGGCGGAGCTGTCCGTGGGCGGACAGAAATTCAACTTCCGGGGGCTGTAGTCCCTGGCGTCGGTTTTTAAGGTTCGTTTGATCTCAGTTCCAGTGCGCCGTGACCCCGTTGGTGCGGTCGTCCTCCCCCGAGCCCCCCCTTTATCTTCCGTGTTGCCCGGCCGATTGGGCCGGGCAACGTCGCCCGCCTTGTATTGAATATCGCTGGCAGGTGCGCGTGTTCATGCCCCTATGACGCCAGGTTGAAGACGCAACGCTCCAAAAACCTGTGCCCCGCATGAATTTTTTGCCGATAGCGGCATCGGTATTGATCCCGTGGTTTTCCGGATTATGTTGAATGGACCGGTTTTCGAACTGGAAAACGTGACTTCAGAAAGGAGCATCCATGGCGTCTAAACTTAATCGCACCAGCTGCCGCATCACCGCGCCCAAGTCCCAGGGGGCCTCCCAGGCCATGCTGTATGGCGTGGGGCTCACGGAAGCGGATATGGGCAAGGCCCAGGTGGGTATCGGGAGCGTCTGGTACGAGGGCAACCCCTGCAACATGCATTTGAACGATCTGGCGGCCGAGGTCAAAAAGAGCGTCGATGCCGCCGGCCTGGTGGGCCTGCGGTTCAACACCATCGGTGTCAGCGACGGCATTTCCATGGGCACCGAAGGCATGAGCTATTCGCTGCCCTCCAGGGATATCATTGCCGATTCCATCGAAACCGTCATGCGGGCGCAGTGGTACGATGCCAATATCGCCCTGCCGGGATGTGACAAGAACATGCCCGGCTGCCTGATGGCCATGGCCCGGGTCAATCGCCCGTCGCTCATGGTTTACGGCGGCACCATCCGGGCCGGCAATCTGGACGGGGTCAAGCTTGATATCGTGTCGGCCTTTCAGAGTTACGGCGAGTATATCGCCGGTACCATCGACGAAGACCGCCGGCGGGCCATCGTGCAGAAAAGCTGTCCGGGGGCCGGGGCCTGCGGGGGCATGTACACGGCCAACACCATGGCCTCGGCCATCGAAGCCATGGGCATGGCGCTGCCCTTCAGCGCCAGTCGCCCGGCCGATTCCAAGGAAAAGCGCGACGAATGCCACCGCGTCGGGGCGGCCATCCGGCGCCTGCTGGAGGAAGACATCCGGCCGCGCGATATCATGACCCGCCAGGCCTTTGAGAATGCCCTGGTGATTATCACGGTGCTGGGGGGCTCCACCAACGCCGTTCTCCATTTGCTCGCCATGGCGCGGGCGGTCGATGTGCCCCTGGCGCTGGACGACTTCCAGAAGGTCAGCGACCGGGTTCCCCTCCTGGCGGACATGAAGCCCAGCGGTAAGTTCGTCCAGGAGGATTTCGACCGGATTGGCGGCCTGCCGGCCCTGATGCAGTACCTTTTAGGCGAAGGACTGCTGGACGGTGACTGCATGACCGTTACCGGGCAAACTCTGGCGGAGAATCTCAAGGCGGTAGCCCCTCTATCCGAGAACCAGGCGATTATCCGCCCGCTGGACAACCCCATCCACCCGCGTGGCCATATCCAGATTCTGCGCGGCAGCCTGGCCCCGGAGGGGGCCGTCGGAAAGATTACCGGCAAGGAGGGCACGGCGTTCAGCGGGCCGGCCAATGTTTTCGATTCCGAAGAAGCCATGCTGGCGGCACTGGAGAAGAAGCAGATTCATCGCGGCGACGTGGTGGTGATTCGCTATGAAGGCCCCCAGGGCGGTCCGGGCATGCCGGAAATGCTGACGCCGACCTCCGCCATCATGGGCGCCGGCCTGGGCAGCGACGTGGCGTTGTTGACGGATGGGCGTTTTTCAGGGGGCTCCCATGGCTTCATCGTGGGACACATCGCGCCGGAAGCCCAGGCGGGCGGACCGATTGCGCTGATTCGCAATGGTGACGTTATCACCATCGATGCGGCGCAAAACCGCATCGACGTCCATGTCAGCGAAGAAGATCTGGCGTCCCGTCGCCGGGAATGGTCGGCACCGCCCTACAAGGCCACCCGAGGCGTGCTCTACAAGTATATCAAAACGGTGACATCGGCCTCGGAAGGCTGTGTGACGGATGCCTGACGCAAGGTTGAAATAGATGTATCCTTATGCCGGCGGATGCAGCCAGAGATCGTGGGTTGTTTCAAAGCGGTCGATATCGGCCGCATACGCCAGGGTTTGCGCAATATCGTCCAGTCCCCGCTGTAATTTGTCTTTGATGCCGGGGTCGATCGTGAACGCGAACACCGACTGGTCGGCTTCGGCATGGAAGGTTACCGTCTGAGAGGGTAAATCGGCGGTTGCCGTCAGGCCGGGATGGCGTTTCACCAGATCAAATATGGCATCCACGTCGGCTTCGGCCAACTCGATGGTCAGCAGGCCGTTTTTGACGGCATTGGAGCGGAAGATGTCGGCAAAGCCTTGCAGGCGTTCGCCGTTGATGTCTTTCCAGGGGGCGATGACAACGCGGTATCCATCCTGGGTTAAAGCCCAGACCGCATGTTCCCGGCTGGAGCCGCAGCCGAAATTGTTGCGGGTCACCAGGATCGACCGGCCTTCGAAGCGGGGCTGGTTGAGTTCGAAGCTGGCATCCGGGGTTCCGTCCGGTCCGTAGCGCCAGTCAAAAAACGCATTCGGCCCGTAGCCGGTGCGTTTGATGGATTTTAAAAACTGTTTGGGGATGATGGCGTCCGTATCCACATTGGCGCGGTCCAGGGTGGCCACGATACCGGTGTGCTGGGTGAAGGGTGTCATGATATGATTTCTCCTCACTTTGAAAGCCAGGTGCGGATGTCGACGAATTTACCGGCCACCGCGGCGGCGGCGGCCATTTCAGGGCTCACCAGGTGGGTGCGTCCGCCTTTGCCCTGGCGTCCTTCGAAATTGCGGTTGGAGGTCGATGCGCTGCGCTGTTGCGGACGCAGCTGGTCAGGGTTCATGCCCAAGCACATGCTGCACCCGGCATAGCGCCATTCGGCTCCGGCGGCCTTGAAAATGCGGTCCAGGCCTTCGGTTTCGGCCTGCTCCCGCACGGCATGGGAGCCCGGCACCACCAGTAACTGCACGTGGTCGGCCTTAGTGCGGCCCTTCAGGATGGCGGCCGCCTGGCGCAGATCTTCAATACGGGAATTGGTGCAGCTCCCGATAAAGACGACATCGACGGGTACATCCGTCAAGCGGGTCCCGGGTGTCAGTCCCATGTAAGCCAGGGCGCTTTCCACATCGGAGCGGCTGTACCCGTCCGCTGTGTCCGGCCCGGGAACGGGCTGGTCGATATCCATGACCATGCCGGGGTTCGTGCCCCAGGTAACCTGCGGGGCGATTCGGGCGGCATCGATGGGCAGGGTGCGATCAAAGGCGGCATCATCGTCACTGGGCAGGGTCCGCCAGTAGGCCAGGGCGCGCTCCAGATCTTTCCCCTGGGGGGCGTAAGGCCGTTGTTGTTGAATAATATAGTCGAAGGTGGTCTGGTCCGGGGCGATCATGCCCGCTCGGGCGCCGGCTTCGATGCTCATATTGCACATGGTCATGCGATTTTCCATGGACAGACGGCGCACGGCATCGCCGCCGTATTCCAGCACATGGCCCGCCCCGCCGGCCGTCCCCATGAGGCCGATCATCTTGAGCACCATGTCCTTGGCGGAGACGTGCGGGGCCAGACGGCCGTTGAATTCGATATGGTAGGTGCCCGGCTTTTCCTGAATCAGGGTTTGGGTGGCCAGCACGTGTTCCACTTCCGAGGTGCCGATGCCGAAGGCCAGCGCTCCGAAAGCGCCGTGGGTGGAGGTGTGGGAATCACCGCAGACGATGGTCAGCCCCGGCAGCGTGAGGCCCAGTTCCGGTCCGATGACGTGAACGATTCCCTGGCGGGCATCGCCCAGACCGAATAGCTTGATACCGAAAGCGTCGCAGTTGGCCTGCAAGGCCTCCACCTGGGCCCGGGAAATGGGGTCTTCGATGTTCAGGCGGTCTTCGGTGGTGGGGACGTTGTGGTCCATGGTGGCGAAGGCCAACTCCGGGCGGCGGAGAGTGCGGCCGGCAAGCCGCATGCCCTCGAAGGCCTGGGGACTGGTGACTTCGTGCACCAGATGGCGATCGATATACAGCAGCGCCGTGCCGTCGGGCAATTGCCGCACGACATGGGCATCCCAGATTTTTTCGAAGAGCGTTTTTCCCATGGGTTTATCTTTCAATTGAAGGGTTGGCTTGTTTGTTTTGTCTTTGAAGAGCTGATGCGTTCCATTGCCCTTAAGTAATCAAAAATGAGGTCATGGTCGTTTAAAGTCAAGGCAATAGAGCGCCGAATTGCTTGCCTTTATCTAAAAACAGATTACATTTCACTACTGTGGCAAGCTTTCTGCAGGCGCACTGTCTGAAATTATTCAGAGTATCGAACGCATGCCCCAACTTCAATCCGGAATTAAATGGAGCTGCTGCTGTAATCAACAGAAGGGAAATTCGGCTATGAAAGGCACAGAACTGGTCCTCAAAGCGTTGATCGACAATGGTGTAAAATATATTTTCGGGTACACCGGCGGCGCCATCATGCCCATTTTTGATGAAATGGAAAAACAGAAAGCTTTGTCATTTATCATGTCGCGGCATGAGCAGGGGGCGGTGTTTATGGCCCAGGGCATATCGCGAGCTTCCCTGTCCACGTCTCTCCCTCGCATCGGTGTCTGCATGGCCACCTCGGGGCCTGGCGCCATGAACCTGGTCACCGGCATCGCCGATGCCAACATGGATTCGGTGCCCGTGCTGGCCATCACCGGTCAGGTCCCCACCGGTGTGATTGCCACGGATGCGTTTCAGGAGAGCGACGTGGTTGGGGTGATGATGCCGCTCACCAAACAGACCTATATGCCGCTTGCTGTAGATGAAATTGAAACCACCATTCATGAAGCCATGTACGTGGCCTTGAGCGGCCGCGGCGGGCCGGTGGTCGTCGACATTCCCAAGGATGTCCAGCTGCAGGAGACGGACAGCGTCTGTGAATTTGATGCCCGCTCCTGTGAGCCGCAGCTGCCGGGCTTTTTCTATTCACCCTCGGTGGACAT
Source organism: Deltaproteobacteria bacterium (assembly GCA_020444045.1). GTDB lineage: Bacteria > Desulfobacterota > Desulfobacteria > Desulfobacterales > UBA5852 > JABZFP01. The sequence continues at coordinate 18,695 of JAHLLS010000032.1, read as the reverse complement.
GGACGCTTTAAAGCAAGCCGTCACGTTGATCAACAAGAGCGAGCGACCCATCATCCTTTGTGGCCATGGCGTCATTTCCAGCAATGCCGGCTCGAAACTGCAGGCCTTTGCCGTGAAAGCGCATATTCCGGTGGCGTTTACCCTACACGGTCTTTCCGCGATGCCGGTGGACCATTCCGTGAGTCTGGGCATGGTGGGCATGCACGGAACTGTAGAAGCCAACCGTGCTCTGATGCATGCCGATCTGATCATCTCATTCGGCATGCGATTCGATGACCGGGTGACTGGCAAATTGAAAGATTTTGCCATCAACGCGAAGGTGATCCACGTGGAGATCGATCCTTCCGAAATTGATAAAAACGTCAAGACATCTTTGTCCCTCAATGCAGATGTGGCCCAGGTGCTCACACTGTTGGAGCGGGACCCCGCCCTTGTCTCAAAACCGCGCAGTAGGTGGTTCGCCCAGATCGATGCCTTTCGCCTGGAAATTACCGACCAGATCCAAAAGGAGATTGATGTTGGAATTGGCCGCGAGGGGCAATTGCTGGCCAAGACCATCATCAGCCGCCTGTCCCACCTGACGCGGGGCAAGGATATCATTGTCGGCGATGTGGGCCAGCATCAGATGATTTTGGCCCGTTTTTACAATTTCCAAACTGTAAACAGCTGGTTTACCTCAGGCGGTGCCGGAACCATGGGTTGTGCCCTGCCCATGTCGATTGGCGTGAAGCTGGCTAGACAAGATGAGCGCGTGTGGTCGGTAAGCGGCGATGGTGGGTTCCAGATGAACATCCAGGAACTGGGAACGATCATGGAACATGGTATCGATGTTAAAATCCTGATCATGAACAACGGATACCTGGGAATGGTCCGCCAATGGCAGACCCTGTTTTACGATGGCCGCTATGCCGGAACACCTATGAAAAACCCTGATTACGGTGCCATCGCCAGTGCCTACGGTATCCCTTACCTGAGGGTTGCCGAGCTGGACTATGTGGATGAAGCGATTCAACGGGCAGCTGACCATCAAGGAGCGTTCATGGTGGAATTTTTATGTGACCCCAGCGAAATCATTTTGCCAATGGTACCGGCTGGCGGAGGCATTGCTGATATGATTGTTTCCATCGATCGATGATAATAGCGCATTAACAACCGGGAGAATTTGATGACAACCACAGTTTCCATGAAAAGACGGGCCATCCTAACATTCATGCTGGACCGGCCAGGCGTGCTCAACAAAATTGCTATGCTGATCCGCCGCAAAATGTACAATGTGGAAACCCTCACCGTATGCAAGACCAACCAGCCCGGTACTAGTCGCATGACCATCACGCTGCGCGAGGACAGCGACGACAAAATGCGTCAGGTTATCAAGCAGATTGAAAAAAGCACCGAGGTGATTTCTGCTAGGGAACTGGACATTAGTGAAAGCTTTTGGCGGGAGGTGGCCATCGTCAAATTTGAAGCCGATCCGGTCCGTATGGAGGCACTCGCCAGTATGTATACATTTGAAATACTCGACCGCCAGAATCATGAACTGTTCATTGTTCAGGTGGCGGGGAACTCCCAGATGATCGATGATTTTGTGGACGCCATCGGCAGCGACAAAATTGTCGAAGTGGCCCGGTCGGGATTTACGGCATTAGAGAAATAGCAATTGTTGTTGAAGATCCTATGCCGCCCGGTATGTCTTGCGAGCAGGCAAAGTGGACAGGGATTCGGGTTCACTATAAACTTTAAATTGCTTCACAGCGATATGGGGTTATCCCATGCTTACTTGCGGGCCGCGTTTTTCGGTAGATTGATGTCGATCATCGCTTAGGTGATGACGCTATGAATCAGATAGAGCTGCCAGGAAACGACGCCCAGAAATGCGATAAGAATTAAATAAAGCAGTGAGCCTGCGAAAATTCTCATAGACCTCAGGAATAAACGCCTAAACAACAACAGAAGAATCAGACCGACACTGGTCAAGGCGTATTTCACAAATAGAAAGGTATAGGGTCCGACCCCGAGGTAGAAGGCCATAATCGGATTTAGTTCGATGGCACCATGGTCGATTAAAAAGAGGGTCAGAATGGCGTCGATAACACTCAAAAAAAGAATCAGTACGATGACGCCGAAGAGGGATTGCTGATAGCGATCCGCGAGCAAAGGCCTTTGCCGATCGGTATACCGCCTTCCACTTTCTCGCCGGCCGGCCGAGAAGAGCCCCCGTCTATTGAAAGGGCTCTTGCGGCGCCGGTCCATCCCCAAACGTCTTTCCGTTATTGGTGTCGGGCGCGCATTTGTTTCCCGCGATCGGCGCATGGCCCTCTCCTGGCAAGCAGGTTGAAGACGGCTATTATCGGCCTGCCCACCCATTATTCATGCCCTTATCCAGACACCACGCAGCCGGTTAGGTGTGCCCTGTTGAACGAACGGCGTGTGCTGTGCCCCATCAATGCAAAAAAGATACCGAAATTAGAAAAATAGAATAATGTCAGGAATACAAACAGGTTGGTGCAATGCTCTTGATGGCGAAGGGACGTTATTGTGAAATTGAATTCATAGAAATGGGAAAACGATCCGACGCTGGGTGCCTGTACCACAAGGTGGGGCGCTATTCAGTGATGGGCGGTTTTCTTTTCGTTACCGTTGTGTCATTATTTTGCCGACCATTATGGAAATCGCCGGTACCATTATTCCCATTTTCGCAATTGTCTTTCTGGGCTGGATTGCCCATCGGAAGGGCTTTATGCCGCCCGAATTCCTGGGGCCGGCCAACCGCATTGTCTATTACCTGGCCATACCGGCCATGATCTTCCGGGCGATTTCTAAAGCGTCTCTGGGGCAGGAGTTTCACGGGGCGGTGCTCTTTATTACGCTGGCGGCAGCGACCGTGGCCTATCTGGTAGCCTGGGGGCTTTGCCGCTGGCGGCGTGTGATCGGCTCCCGTGCCGGCATCTTTATCCAGAGCGCGGGGCATGGCAACCTGGGATACATCGGGCTTTCGGTCGCATTTTACTACCTGGGGGAGACGGGGTTCGTACGTGCCGGTCTGATTGCCGGTTTCCTGATGATCCTGCAGAACGTGCTGTCGGTTTTTGCCCTCCAGGCCCACCATCCGGGCCGCCAGGGGCCGGGCACCGGTAGTCTCCTGAAAGCCCTTTTAGGCAATCCGGTGATTGTATCCGCACTGGCCGGGATTCTGGCATCTGCCTTCGAGGTCCCGATACCGCTGGTGGTTGAACGCAGTTTGGATATATTGAGTGGATTGGCACTGCCCACGGCGCTCCTGCTGATCGGCGCTTCGTTGTCATTTCGCGTCATGCGCGACCATATTTCCGCGGTCACGGGCGCGGTGGCGATCAAGCTGATCGTGCTCCCGGGGATGGGGTTGGCGCTGTATCGATTATGCGATCTGGCGCCAGCGGACTACCTGCCGGGTCTGATTCTGTTAGCGTCTCCCACGGCAACCATTGCCTATGTGATGGCCAAGGAAATGCGGGGGGATACGGATTTCGCGGTGGCGGCCATTTCCGCCAGCACACTGATATCGGCCGGTTCTTTCAGCTTCTGGCTGATACTGGCCGGACGATTCGGCTAACCCCATATGATGGCGAAGGTACGGAAATGGAAAATGACAGTCGCTTAGTCTATTCGACCGATCAGGGGAAGATGTGCCCTACGTGCGGCAAGCCGGCGGCCAGGTGCCGTTGCCGTCGTGCGGCCCAACCGCCGCAAGGGGACGGCATCGTGCGGGTTTCCCGGGAAACCAAGGGGCGCAAAGGCAAAGGCGTTACGGTGATTACCGGCGTGTCGCTGCCACCGGCTGAGTTGAAGGCCTTGGGACGTGAACTCAAGCAGACCTGCGGTTCCGGGGGAACGGTCAAAAACGGTGTGATTGAAATCCAGGGCGACCATCGTGAGCGTCTCGTTGCGGAACTGAAGCATCGCAATTTCATCGTCAAGCGTGCCGGTGGATGACCGGCGCCGTTGTCAATAAATCCGGTCTTTCCTGGGCAGCATGATAAAGAAGTCTTCCAAAAGCCGTCTGACGGTCAAGCAACTGGCTGAATATCCCGGCGATACCCTGTTCGAACGGATTGCCAGGGCTGTGTGCCGGGCCGGCACCCTGCCGGCCAAAGAACTCTATGAGGCCTGGGAGGTGGCGCGCCGCGTACGGCGGCGTTATCGCGGGGGGCGGGTGGTGGATATGGCTTGCGGCCATGGTCTCCTGGCCCATATCATGCTGCTGCTGGATGACAGCTCTCCGGAAGCCCTGGCCGTGGACACGCATCTTCCTGTAAATGCCGCAGCGCTTTCCGAGGCGATTTTGGCGACGTGGCCGCGTCTCCGGGGCCGGGTTCATTTGGTGGCATCGCCCCTGGAAGAGGTTGCGATAACCGGGGACGACCTGATCGTGTCGAGCCACGCCTGTGGCATCCTTACCGACCGGATCATCGACCAGTCGATCAAGGCCGGCGCCCGGTTGGCGGTCTTGCCCTGCTGTCACGACCTGGCACGTTCGGATACCGGCGGTCTCGAGGGGTGGCTCGACGGTCCCCTGGCCGTGGACGTGACGCGGGCGGCGCGCCTTCGTGCGTCGGGTTATGCGGTCGTTACCCAACGCATCCCCGAAGAGATCACGCCTAAAAACAGGCTCTTGATGGCCCACCCCAGCGGGCTGGCCCCGTTCTGACATCTATTTTCCCAGCGGTCTCCCCCTGACCGTTTCCCTGCTGTCGATGCGAATCACCCGCACGCTGTCAGTCTATGGGAATTAAAAATTGAATCTCTGCCGATCGGGATTATTTTCGTCAGTAAGCCTTCAGAAAGATCATCTTATCTGTCGCTAAAGGAAAATGCCGGTTATGGATCATTCACCGATACATCTGGATACCGCTGCCGAAGACCCCGCAATCCAAAAGCATCCCAGCTTCGGTGCCGCCTTTCGGTTTTGGCTCAAACTCGGTTTTATCAGCTTCGGCGGGCCCGCCGGCCAGATCGCCGTGATGCACCACGAACTGGTGGAGCGCAAGCGCTGGGTCAGCAACGCGCGGTTCCTGAATGCACTGAACTATTGCATGCTGCTGCCGGGTCCGGAAGCCCAGCAGTTGGCAGTTTACATTGGGTGGCTGCTGCACCGTATTCCCGGCGGCATCGTGGCTGGGGCCCTGTTCGTCATCCCTTCCATGTTTTTTCTCTTCGCCCTGAGTTACACCTACGCGGCTTTTGGCACGATTCACTGGGTGGCGTCCATCTTCGAAGGGCTCAAAGCCGCCATCATGGCCATTGTTTTCGCGGCAGTGATCAAGATCGGGAAAAAAGCGCTTAAAAACAGTGTCATGGTGTCGATGGCCGCCATGGCGTTTGTCGCCATCTTCTTTTTCAAGGTTGCGTTTCCGCTGATTATCCTGGCGGCCGGCCTGATCGGCTATATCGGCAGCCGGTGGCATCCGGCCACCTTCGATGTGATCAGGGGCCACGGCAAGGGCGCCGAAGACGCGGGCTATGCGCCCATCTGCGAAGATCCGGATGTCTGCCACATCGATCCGTCGCGCCGGCGAAGCGTTTTTTTGCTGCTCAGTTTTGCCGTCCTGTGGGGGCTGCCGGTGCTGGCCATTCATGTGTTCATGATCAATCGCGTGTTCATCGATGAAGCGATTTTTTTCACCAAGGCGGCCTTTCTGACCTTTGGCGGTGCTTACGCCGTGCTGGCCTATATCGCCCAGGCGGGGGTCGGGCAGTTCGGCTGGCTGACGGGCACCCAGATGATTGACGGCCTGGGACTGGCCGAAACAACCCCCGGTCCGCTGATCATGGTGGTGCAGTTTGTAGGGTTTATGGCCGGCTGGAACAATCCCGGTGCCTGGTCCCCGGTCATGGGGGGGCTGGTGGGTTCGCTGGTGGCCACCTATTTCACGTTTCTGCCCTGCTTTTTCCTGGTGTTTCTGGGAGGCCCCTACATCGAAAAATTTCGTGACAACCGGCGCCTGTCAGCGGCGTTGTCCAGCATCACGGCGGCGGTGGTCGGCGTCGTGTTGAATCTGGCGGTCTGGTTCGGCCACCAGGTGCTGTTGCCTGTCGGCGGCACGTTCAACTGGTTGGCGGCCGGCATCGGTTTGGCGGCTTTTACGGCCATGCAGTTTTTTAAAATCGATATCCTGCTGGTGATTCTGGGAGCGGCCCTGGCGGGGTTCGGTGGCTTCTGGATCGGGGGATCGTTTTGATCTAACCCCCCACAACCACTGGTGGAGGACCGGGAGAGGTTGGAGCGCTGCGGGGTGCTTTTTTTAAAAGATTTCTTCGTTTTCTGCCCCGTGACAGAAAACGAAGAAAAAGAACACGCCCGTGTCCCGCATAATCCTGCGCGTCGCCAAACCAGGCGATGATGCGGCGCAGGACAAAGGGAAACACTAAAACCATAACTTCAGAAACCGGTTTCAAACCCCCTTCGAGGGGGCTTACGCCGTGAGAAGATTTGCCCCGGCAGGTTTCAAGGGCTTGCTACCGGCGATTTTAGCCAGGATGCGGCCCGGACGGGCAAAGCGATCCACACTGCGGGCGAAAACAATGCCGTCGGTGGTCGCTTTGATTGGCTGAACGCGTTCGCGCGATGCGCCGGCCAGGGGGTTGATGACCTCCGCCACGACATCACCGGCGGCAACCGTGTCGCCGGCGGCCTTGAAGAAGACCACCACGCCGGGACAGGGCGCCTTGATGTGTTCTACGCCGCTCAAGGGGGTGGCGTCACGCGGCAGCGCCGGCAGCGCCGGCGCCTTGCCGCGGATCAGGCCCCGGCGGGTGAGGAAGGTGACGATGTTATCGGCGTCCTGCCCGGCCATTTCGTGGGTGAGATCGGCCAGGCCGCGCAGTTCCACGGTGGCTGCCAGGCAGGCCGGCGGGATGGGGTGTTCGGGAAAGCGGGCCGCCAGCTCGAACCAGATGCGGCTGCAGGCTTCATCAAAAGGTGTCACACCGGAATCGTCCGCCAGGAGCGTGGCTTGGGCGCCGAGTTGGGCTGCGAGGTCGCGATCGCGGGGCCAGAGGGATTCTCCCATATAGACATGCAAAACCGCCTGGTAGTCGCAGTGCAGGTCCAGCACGATGTCGGCATCGTAGGCCAGGGACAGGAGTTTGTGTTTGAGATGGCCGGCTTCGTCTTCGGCAGTCAGGGTGGCGATAACCCGACCGGCCGCTTCACGGATGATGCGGATGTTGTCGTCCGCGGCATCTCCTAAATCGGTTTTAACCTCTTCGGCAATCCGGGCCGTGAGGTCGGGGTAGCTGCGGTTAAAATTGACCCCGTTCCAGAAATCAAAGCGACCCTGGAGCCAATCATCGCGCCACTGACTTATGCCGATGGGGTTGGCCACCGGCACCAGGACGATCTCGCCGGTAATGGCACCCTCTGCATCGGCCCGTTCCAGCCGGTCCAAGAGGTGATGCATCACGAGAAATCCCGGGGCTTCATCCGCGTGCAGGCCGGCGTGCAGATAGGCTTTGACCGGCGTGGAGCGGTCCCCGTAGCGGTGGATGGCCAGCGTTCGGGTGTTGCCCATGCTGGCGCCGGGCAGGGTGAAAGACGCGACGGTGTGGGTGGACATGGTCAGACCTTTTTAGGGGCTTTGGATGCCGTCTGCGGACGCAGGTGGGCAAACCAGCGCCCTTCCAGTTTTTTAAGGAAAAATATGGTGATGAAGGTGAGCGTCATGTAGAAAGCGGCCGCCGTCAGGAACGCCTCATAGGGACTGTAAAAGCGCGAATTGATGATGCGGGCGGCCCCGGTGATGTCGACGATCGTGATGACGCTGGCCAGGGAACTGCCGTGCAGCATGAAAATGATCTCGTTGCTGTATTGCGGCAGGGCGCGCCGAAAGGCGCTGGGCAGCACGATCCGGCGCAGCATGAGCAGGCGGGACATGCCGGCGGCCCGGGCCGCCTCGACCTCCCCGTGGGGGGTGGCCTCGATGCTGCCCCGGATGATTTCGGTGGTATAGGCCGCGGTGTTCAGGGTAAAGGCAAACAGGGCGCAAAACCAGGCTTCCTTGAAAAAAAACCACACGAAGCTGGCCTTGATGGCCTCGAACTGGCCGAAACCGTAATAGATGATAAACATCTGGACCAAGAGCGGCGTTCCCCGGAAAAAGTAGACAAAGGCCCGGATCGGTGCCTGGATGAAATAATTTTTGGAGGTTCGCAGGACCGCCAGCGGGATCGCGATCATCAGGCCGAGCAGCAGGGAAGTCGACACCAGGATCAGAGTGGTCCGGAGCCCCTCGAAGTAGATTCCGATGTTTTCCAGGATGATGGAGAAATCCATGGGCTATGCCTTTATCACGCCGAGACTGTAACGGTCTTCAAGCCATTTCAGGGCCGTGACGGAGATGCTGGTGATGATCAGGTAGTTGATGGCCACGACGACATAAAAGGTAAACGGCATCCGTGTGGCCCCTGCCGCCAGGGCGGCTTTGCGCACCATGTCGTCCAGCCCGATGATGGATACCAGGGCGGTGGTTTTAACCATGACGAGCCAGTTGTTGCCGAACCCCGGAATGGCATGGCGGACCATCTGGGGCAGCAGAATCCGGATAAACATTTGGACCCGTGTCATGCCGTAGGCATAGGCCGCCTCGATCTGGCCCCGGGGGACCGCCAGGATGGCACCCCGGAAGGTTTCCGTCATGTACGCCCCGAAAATAAAGCCGATGGTGGAAACCCCGGCCATGAACGGGTTGATGTCGACATAGTCTTCGTAGCCCACCGCCAGGGCCACCTGGTTGATAAAGACCTGCCCGCCGAAAAAGACCAGCAGCATCAACACCAGGTCCGGAATACCCCGAATGATGGTCGTGTAGGTCTGGGCGAAAAGCTGCAGGGGTTTGGAAGGCGACAGCTTGGCCAGAGCGCCCAGGATGCCCAGCAGCATGGCGATCGCCAGTGAAAGGAGCGACACCTCCAACGTGAGCAGGGTGCCTTCGAGAATGCTGGGTCCGTATCCGTGAAGGTCGAACATACGCCGATCAAATGCCTTGTTGAAGCACCGGCCGGCCCAAAGACGCTATGGCCTTCAGGCTGACCGCTGTCAAATTCGTTTCGGGCCGGAGGGGGAGTTCATGGTACATTTGCCCTCCGGTCCGTTTCTGGTGGGAGACCTTATTCTCCGTAGACGTTGAAATCGAAGTACTTGTCCTGGATTTTTTTATAGGTGCCGTCGGCGCGAATTTTATCGATGGCCTTGTTGAACAATTCCGCCAGGTCCGTGTCCTCTTTGCGGATGGCGATGCCGGCGCCGTTGCCGAACCATTTCGGGTCGGACAGGTCCGGGCCGATGAACTGAAAGTCTTTACCCTCGGGTTTTTTGAGGAACCCGTCGGAAAGGGCCACACTGTCAGCCAGCAGCAAATCCACGCGACCGGCCACCAGATCCAGGTAGGCTTCGTCCTGGGTGCCGTAGCGCACCACCTCGACATCCGTGCCGTAGTTGTCGGTCAGGTAGTTGTCATGGATGGTGGCGCGCTGGACACCGACTTTTTTGCCCTTGATGTTGTCCCGGGAGAATTCCGTCATGGCGCCTTTTTTACAGACAAATTTTGCGGGGGTGTTGTAATACTTGTTGGTAAACCCCACTTTTTTCTTGCGCTCTTCGGTAATGGACATGGAGGCAATGATGGCGTCGTATTTATTGGCCAGCAGGGCGGGAATGATGCCGTCCCAATCCTGGGCCACCAGTACGACTTCGGCCCCCATGGCAGCGCCCAGGGCTTTGGCAATGTCGATATCGAAGCCGGCCAGCTCACCATCCGGGGTGACATAGCTGAAAGGCGGGTAGGCCCCCTCCACCCCGATGCGGACTTTCTTCCAGTCTTTGGCCTGAAGCGTTCCGGCGGCCAGAACCAGGGCAACAATCGTGACAATGATCCATCCTTTTTTCATAACCTTCCTCCTGTTCATGGGTTGGCTTTGGAAAGGGGGCAAAGGGCACGCGCCCCAAATGTTCAAAACATATTTAAATCATGGCCATGATAAACTGTTTAAACCGCTCGGAGCGGGGGGATTCGAATACCTGCCGGGGCGGGCCGTCCTCTTCGATCTGTCCCTGGTGCAGATAAATGACCCGGGACGACACTTCCCGGGCGAAGCCCATTTCATGGGTCACCACCATCATGGTCCGTCCTTCCAGGGCCAGATCTTTGATCACCTGCAGGACTTCCCCCACCAGTTCCGGATCCAGAGCCGATGTGGGTTCGTCGAACAGCATGACTTCCGGTTCCATGGCCAGGGCCCGGGCAATGGCGGCCCGCTGCTGCTGGCCGCCGGAAAGATGGGATGGATAGGCGTGACATTTTTCATGAATGCCGACCTTCTGGAGGTAGGCTTCCGCCTTGGCCGTGGCTTCCTTGCGGGGAACTTTGAGGACATGGATCGGGGCTTCGATCACGTTTTCCAGAATCGTCATGTGCGACCAGAGGTTGAACTGCTGAAACACCATGGCAAGTTTGGTTCGCACCCGTTCCACCTGTTTGATGTCGCGGGGCACGCTTTTGCCCCGCCGTTGGATCATGGAGACGGTGTCGCCACAGACGGTAATGGTTCCGCTGTCGGGTGTTTCCAGGAAATTGATGCAGCGCAGGAGGGTGCTTTTGCCGGATCCACTGGCCCCCAGAATCGAGATGACATCTCCCTGCTGGGCCGATACGGAAATCCCTTTCAATACTTCAAGGGTTCCGAAACGTTTGTGAAGATTTTCAACCGATAGAGCCGTCTGGCGATCGTTCATCACGCTCCTGGGGTCTGTGATTGCAAAAGGTGTTCTGGATAGCGCTTTACCGATTAAAGATAACTAAAGAAAATGAATGGTGTTGTCAATTTAAAAGCTCACTGCATTCCCTGTTGTGGATGATGGCGAGTCTCAACGCCATCGCACATTGACGAGATAGAGTCCGACTATGACCGTGACGATGCCCAGGGCCTTCAGCAGGGAGAGCGTCTCATTGAGAAATATCATGCCGGCGGCTACCGAGAGCACCGGTATCAGGTACATTGTGACGGCAACACTGGATGCCGGCAGGTATTTCAAGCTCCAGTACCATACGCTGAAGCCCAGAATGTTGCTGGCCACGCAATACCCCAGGGACAGCCACAAGATCGGTCCCATGCCGGTGATGGCGGCCTGGTAATCCGGTGACAGGGCCGGGATCAGTAAAAGGGAACTGAGGACGAACGAGGCCCCGGTCATAACGATGGGGGAGTGGCGTTTGACCAGTTCTTTGGTGACAATACTGTTGGCCGCCCAGATCATGGGCGACAGCGTCACCAGCAGCAGGCTGACCCAGTAGGTGACGCCCCACACGTTTCGGGAGAAAACAACCAGGGTCATCCCCGCCAATGCCACCAGAATGCTCACCATCCGCTGGGGCTGCCAGTTTTCCTGACGCAGGATGACCGCCAGAAGATAGGTGAAAAAGGGTTCCAGCGCGGCAAATACGGCCGCCGTGCCGATAGTGATGTGCAGAATCCCGAAGTTGAAGCACACCATGGCGGTCAGCGGGCCCAGCACGGTGCACAGGAGCGTCAATTTCCAATCCTGTCGAAACATGGCCACGAGGGCGTGGCTGTCTCGCAGCAGCACCCACACCAGCAGGATGCCGCCCGAAAGCAGAAACCGTGAGAAAGACAGTTCGATCGGTGTCAGGACCGCCAGCAGCATCTTGAGAAAAACCGGTACGATGGCCCATATGATCATGGTAAGGAAGAGACCCAGATAGGCCAGGGCCGAGGGGTGGGCAAGGAAGCGTCGGGCTTGCACCTGAAAAGGCTGGTTCATGTTCGATTGTCGCTTGTCAGCGACCCGGTTGGTTTGTCGTAAACTAACATGAATGTCGATCCCATCTCAGCAAAAGGGCCGGATCGTTAGTTTTATCCTAAACCCACCACCTATAGTGGAGGACCCGGAGAGGTTCGACCGATCCGGGGTGCTTTTCTGAAACAGTTTCTTCATTTTCTGTCACGTGACAGAAAATGAAGCAAAAGAAAACGCCCGTGTCCCGCTTAATCCTGCGCGTCGCCGTTGCGGCCGGAGCACGCGGAAACTCGCCCGCCCATTAGCGGGCTCAAACAGTCCGCGCGCTTATTTCCGCCCGCATCGCCGATGCTCGGCGCGGGACAAAGAGAATTAAAAAAACCATACCGTCAAAAACCGTTTTTCAAGCCCCTTTCAAGGGGGCTATCCGAGGCCTCCCGCTTTGCGGGAGGGGCCTGACTGACGCACAGACCGGATGGTGGGAGACGGTTTATTGATTTTGGGGTCGTTACGCAAGGTCAATCTTTATTGGTGTGGTCCGGGTGTCATTTTCGCAGAGGCGGTCTTTGGGTATGACGCAGGGAAAACGGATAGGGTTGATCCGGGATGGCGAACGCCCTATATAAGACGAATCCGGTTTCCTGTTTGCGTTGCGACCGGATTCACCTGCTGATCGGATTATCTGTCCTTTGACGGCCCATACACGAAAGGAATCGCCATGCCGGATCTGACCCCCTACGAACAGTTTGCCGCCAATATGCTGCACCCGGACTCCAAATACATTCCGGAGATTCTTCGCTGTCTGACGACCGAAGACCAGGCCGTCCTGCTGGTGACCATGCCCGGAACGACGGAAGAATTGGCTCGGAAAACAAACCGGACCGCTGAATCGGTAGCGGCCGATCTGGCGGATATGTTTCGCAAAGGACTGGCCTTCAAAAAGGTCAAAGAGGAAAGTGTCTTGTGGCGACCACCGGCCCACCTGGTCCAGTTTCACGATGCCACCCTGACCTGGCCGGAAGCGACGCCCGAGTTTATCGATTCCTGGCGCTGTTATATGGAAGAGGAATGGCCGAAGCTGGCGGAGGGGTTCAGCAGCCTGATGCCGCGTTCGTTTACCCGTGTGGTTCCAGTCAACCGGTCCATCGATCCGGGGCGGGTCCAGGTGCTGGCCCCCGACAGCGTGCGGGAGCTGGTGGAAAGCGCTTCCCGGTTGGCGGTGACGCCCTGCACCTGCCGCCTGTCCATGCATCGTTGTGATGGGCCGATCGACGTTTGCCTGCAGATCAACCGGGGTGCGGAATACACCATCGAGCGAGGTTCCGGCCGCGAAATCGATCGCACCGAGGCCCTTGCCATCCTGGCCCAGGCCCAGGAGGCCGGTCTGGTGCACGTGACCATGAATAAGGCCGATGCCGGTCATTTTATCTGCAACTGCTGCGGATGCTGCTGCCAGTCCTTTTCGCTCCTGCGCACGGACGGTCCGCAATTGTGCGATCCCAGCCGTTACCGTCCGGCGGTGGATCACGACGCCTGCAGCGCATGCGGGACATGCGAGGAACGCTGCTGGTTCGGCGCCATTACCGTCAGCGGTGAGGACGGGGTGATCGTGAATGACGAAAAATGCCTCGGGTGCGGGCAGTGCGCCGTGAGTTGCCCCGAAGAGGCCATCCAGATGACCGAGGTGCGCGATCCCGCATTTATTCCTGGGTGAACCGCCTGAAATACGGTTTGTCATAATGCCGTTTTCCGTACATCCCGGCCGAGGATCCGACTCTCGGTCAAAAGGGGGCCAATATGACCATGGACGGCGTGAATTCCGATAGGATTGTTGGTGTTGGGACCGGCAGTAGCATCGTTTTTCCATCAGCCCGATGGACAAGCGTGTTAAAACGACTGCCGCTGGTGCTGCTATGGGTGGCGGTCATCGGTTGTGCCGGTCTGAAAGCACCGTATGAGGGAACCCTGGCCCGGCCGGAAAACCAGTTTTTGCTGGCGACCATAGATGGGAAATCCTCGCTTTGGCAGGCTAAGGACATTGCCATCCACTATGTGGCCTCCAGCGCGGGCGATACATTGCACATCAGCGGTACGGTCGAGCGCCTGAATACCATCAAAAATTTTCCAACCATCAATTCGCTTCGGGTTGCCGTTCATTTTATCACTGACGATGGCATCATTCTCGACAGCAAGCAGCTTTGGTCGGCCGGCACCAATGCCAATGATCGATTTGTCCGCTGGACCTTTTCCAAAGAATATCCCTTACCACCCCGGGCATCGGCCATCGGGTTCAGTTACCGGGGTGTTGTTTCAATGGGTGGTGGCGAATCGGGTGGGCAGGACGGTTGGCAGGTCTGGCAGCGCCCCTGAGCGCACCCGGTCTTTATGGCGTGGATGTCGTTACTACCAGGCTGTGTTGTCAGAAGGGTGAATACTGAAAGACCCAGCCGCCCCCATTGGCGGTTTGTCGGGTTTTCCCCGTGTAGCCGATACGGAACGCTTTGGCTTCGGCGGGGATGTCAAATTCCCGCCGAAAGGTGTTATCCATTAAGGACATGAGCCGTAAGTCCTGTCGGCGACCTTGACCTGCATCAATCCTCTTCGTATTCTTTTCTGACATAGTATCAATTTTCTACAAGGATACACGCGCTCATGTTGACGAACCTGTCCGATCTAAAGGAATCCAATGAATTTTTGAATCTGCTGCTGGACAACATCAATTCGGCGGTCCTGATTGCCGATGAGAACATGCAGATCCATCAATTCAATAACAGCTTTCTCAGCTTGTTCGATCGCGCCACCGATCAGTTGGTGGACAACTCGTTTGGTCAGATCGCAGGCTGCGTCAACGCGGTTGCTGAAAACCGGTCCTGCGGCGAAACGTCCCAATGCCAGTTTTGCAGTATCCGGCAATCACTTCTCCAAACCCTCCTGGACAAAGCGCCTGTCGATCGTCGGCGCATGGAGCGGCGGTTTTATATCAACGGCCAACCGGTGACGAAATATCTCGAGTTCAGTGCCCGACCCATCCGGTTCCAGGGGCGCCGCATGATTCTGGTGATCATCTACGACATCACCGACATCGAAACGCAAAAGCGGGAACTCGAAACCAAACAGGCGCAGATCGAACAGGATCTCGAGGCCGCCGCTGAAATCCAGAAAAGTCTGTTGCCGCACCATGCACCGGACATTCCCCGCATCCGAACGGCATGGGCATTCGAGCCCTGTGACCGCGTGGGGGGCGATATCTTCCAGATTCATCGCACGGGGGATGACGATATCAGCGCCTATGTCCTCGATGTTTGCGGCCATGGCGTCTCGGCCGCCCTGGTGGCGGTGACCGTGACCCAGTTCCTGCAGGGCTTGCAGAACCGGATGCGGTTGACGGGGAAGCTGTTTACGCCGGCAGCCGTCCTGGAAAGGCTCAACAGCGCTTTTCCGCTGGATCGGTTTGATAGCTTTTTCACCATCGCCTATGTCAGCCTGAATGTGAAAACCGGCAAACTGACTTACGGCAATGCCGGCCATGAGCCGCCCCTAATTTTAAAGTCGAATGGTACGCTGGAGGTTCTGGCGCACCATGGCACCGTGATCGGCTCGGGATTCGATGCGGCGCCATATGGCCAGGAAGCCATAACGCTGTCGCCGGGGGATCGTTTGATCCTTTATACGGATGGCCTGACCGATAATTTCGGCCCGGATGGCGAACGCGACGGGCGCGAACGGTTTTATGCCGCTTTGCGCGCGATGGCGGCCAATTCGGTGGATGATCTGGTGCAGACGGTCTTTGAGCAGACACGGGTCCTGCGCGGTAAAACGGCTCCCACGGATGATATGAGCTTGGTCGCCATCGCGTATACGGCTTGAAACCGACCACGGCGCGATATGATGATGAATGGGGACACCCGCGACGGCGTTGTCTGTGATTTCCACTGCGGGCCGGTCAATTGGGCGCGATACCGGCAGGACATGGAGCGCTCGGTGGACGGCAAGCCTCCTGACAACGGTCAAGGTCAGGATATCTTATGGGCATGGAATCGGTTCGGATGTTCCATTCCACCCTGAAAAACACTTTCCTGCCGTCCTCGTTAGCCTGCATCCTAAGTTCCCCCGGATACCCTCTCTTCTTTTTTCTTCGCTATCGCCTGAAAGCCGTCATTTACCATTCGTCGACTGTCCGTTCGATTTTTGACCCCACCTGTCCCTCTCCCGTGCCTGGATCGGCAACCTGATTCGATTTCCTAAGCGTCGTAATTCCCCATGAGGGGTGGGAATCGATGTCCGAAGCGGTTGGTATGAAAAAAGGAGGTGCATCATGAAGGCAGGAATCTTTTTTACCGGCACGGGGCCCATCCTTTGAATCGGAATACACACCTGCGATCCGCCATGATCTTCCTGCTTCTCGTCATAACGCGGCGCTACACTTTTGTGCGGCGATAGGTGTGCCAATCGACAAAAATCGGGTATTCCCTGGGAAACAGGGCCACGCGGTCACCGGCGCCGACCATGGTATCCAGACCGGCGGCGCGATGGTTGATCATGGCGAGTTGGATGCGGTTGCCGGGAACACCGATCGTTTCTAAGAACTGGCAGAGCGGTTGCCGGTGACCAATGGGTTGAACCTGTTCACCGCGCAAACCTAATCCGGTTTCATTTTTTAAGGACCCGTAGGCGATGAGGGTGATCTTGTCTGGCATGGGAGCGTCCTTTTTCCCCTCTGTATCGCGCCTATCAGTTTTATCAGAGGCCGTAAAGACGGCATCTCTTTGATTGGCATTCATCTATACATGCAATCAGGCGGAAGGTAATTGATTTAAATCAATAGCGTTTCACCGGTTGACAAAGGTTGCGCGATCCATTTAAATTCATTGACCCGTAAGCTGCTTCCGATTTTTTTCAGCCGAGGCGATGGGCCTGAAGCGATATCTCTTTCTCTCCGTTTGCTCGAAACACCATAACCCGCCACACGTGTACGGTACTTGGCGCGATTTTGGTCCCCCCATTTTTGCGCTGCCGAAACAACTGGTCCTTAGACGTTCACCAATTGGGAGGGGCAATGATGAAGACAACGATCATGGATGTCATGGGCAGTACGGTTGCCCAATTCGGATCCAACATCGCACTGAAAACCAAACAGGGCGGGCGATGGGAAAGCATGACCTGGCGGGAATACTATCACCAGGTGAAAACAACGGCCCGGGCATTTATGGCGCTTGGACTGGAACCGGGTAAGGCCGTCAATATTCTGGGAAATAATTGCCCCCAATGGTTTATCAGTGATCTGGCGGCAATTTTCGCCGGTGCCATTCCCGGTGGTATTTATGCCACCAGCAGCTCCGAGCAATGCCAGTACATCGCCGCCCACAGCGAAGCCAATATTGTCGTGGTGGAAAACGCCGACCAACTGGCCAAATTCAAGGCCGTATGGTCCGAGCTGCCCGAACTCAAGGCCGTAGTCATGATGAACGGGGCCGATGACGATAAGCGGGTTTATGCCTGGGAAGACCTGCCGTCCATGGCCGGCGATATACCGGAAACGGAACTGGATGCACGCATGGAGGCCCAGGATCCGGATGACTGCTGCACCCTGATCTACACCTCCGGAACCACGGGCAACCCTAAAGGGGTCATGATTACCCACGACAATGCCGCCTGGACGGCCCAACAATTGGTCGACCTGGTTGGCATTCGGCCCAACGACGAGCTTATCAGCTATCTTCCCCTGAGCCATATTGCCGAGCAGGTGGTCAGCCTGCTCGTGCCGTTGTCAGTGGGCTGCACGACCTGGTTTGCCGAAAGTCTGGACCTTTTGGGGGACAACCTGCGCGAGGTGCGCCCCACGCTTTTCGTCGGGGTGCCGCGTGTCTGGGAGAAAATCCAGGCCAAGATGGTGGCGGCCGGAGCCCAGAACTCCGGGCTGAAAAAGAAAATAGCGGCCTGGGCGCGCCAAAAAGGACTGGCCAACGGATACGCCCGGCAGGAGGGCAAGCCGGCACCGGCCTTTTTCAATCTGGCCCATAAACTGGTTTTTTCCAAAGTTCATGAACGGCTCGGGCTGGATCGCTGCCGGTTGTTTATTGCCACCGCGGCGCCGATATCGCTGGACACTTTGGAATTCTTCATGAGTCTGGATATCCCGATTACGGAAGTCTACGGCATGAGTGAATGTACCGGACCGGGCACGGTGTCCCTGCCCGAACCTTTTCAATACCGAACCGGATGGGCGGGACCGGCCTTGCCGGGAACGGAAATTGCGGTCTCGGAACATGGCGAGGTGTTGATGCGCGGCCGGCATGTGTTCAAAGGCTATTTCAAGAATGACGAGGCCACCCGCGAGACCATCGACGCCGAGGGCTGGCTCCACTCCGGCGATGTGGGAAAGATCGACGACAAGGGGTTTTTAAAAATTACGGATCGCATGAAGGAATTGATCATCACGGCGGGCGGCGAGAACGTGCCGCCCCAGGTCCTGGAGGGCAAGTACAAGGCCATTCCGGTCCTCAACCAGGTGGTCATTGTCGGTGACCGGCGCAAACACATGGCGGCCCTTTTCACCCTGGACCCCGACAAAGTTGAAGCCACAGCGGCGCAAGCCGGCAGCAAGGCCGGCACCGCCGTTGAGGCGGCGGCCTGCTCCCAGTTCAAGGCCTACCTGCAGGCGCAGGTGGACCAGATCAACACGACGCTGCCGCGTGCCTGGGGGATCAAACAATTCGTTATTCTGCCCGAGGAACTTTCCATCGAAGGCGGGGAGTTGACGCCCACCATGAAGCTCAAACGGCGGGTCGTGAATGCCAAATATGCCCAGGAGATCGAAAGCATGTATACTTGATGTTCCTTTTCTTTTCCGAAAAAGAAAAGATGACCCCGTAAAAAGTCATGCGGCCATTTTGTTAGCGTCGTAGGC
>JAHLLS010000064.1 GCA_020444045.1 Deltaproteobacteria bacterium | reverse complement strand
TTTAGGCATCGACCCCTCCGAGGCGCCGATCCCCGTTCTTCCAACGGCCCATTATGCCATGGGGGGGATCCCTACCGATGTGCACGGGCGCGTGACGGCAAATTCAAAGGGAGACGTGATCGACGGCCTCTATGCGGTGGGAGAATGCGCCTGCGTATCCGTGCATGGGGCAAACCGCCTGGGTACGAACAGTCTGCTGGACCTGGTGGTCTTCGGCCGTCGTGCGGGCAGGCATATGGCGGAGTACGTCCGGAAAGCAGACTTCCCTCCGCTCCCCAAGGATGCGGCCCGTCCCGCCCTTGAATGGATCAACCGGCTCAGGGACGGCAAGGAAGGACCCCACGGTGGCCATATTCTTCAGGAACTCCAGATCACTATGATGGAACACGTGGGAATTTACCGCAACAAAGCGGATATGACCCGCGCTGTGGAAAAGATACGGGGGCTTCGTGAAAAATACCTTGAGGTTCGTGTAGAGGACACAAGCGAAGGGTATAACACGGACCTCCTGGAACTCATGGAATTGGGAAACCTCCTGGATCTGGCCTTGATCACGGCCGTTTCCGCACTCCATCGCACCGAAAGTCGCGGCGCCCATTCCAGGGAAGACTTTCCTGAACGGGATGACGCCCATTGGCTGAAGCATACGATGGCTTTCCTGGTTGATGATCAAATTGTGATCGACCACAAGCCGGTGGATACCTCTGTCTGGGCTCCGAAACCAAGGAATTATTAGAGGCTTATATCAGAGTTGTGAGGTATGACATGAAGATTACTTTGCACATAAGACGCTACCAGCCAGGGGTTGACAAAGAACCCTATGACCGGGACTACGTGGTTGACGCGGAACCAACGGAACGGGTTCTCGATGCCATGATGCAGGTGAAGCGCTTTCAAGACGGTACCCTCGGCTTCCGAAAGAGTTGTGCCCACGGGGTCTGCGGATCGGACGCCATGCGAATCAACGGAAAAGACCGGTTGGCCTGCAAGACCCTCATCCGCGATGTGGTTGAAAAGGAGGGAGATATCGTAACCATCGAACCCCTGCGCCACTTTCCCGTCAAGCGGGATCTGATCGTGGATCAGACGGCTTTTTTCGAGCACTACCGCGCGGTCAGTCCGTTTCTGATCAATGACGTCCCGCCGCCTTCAAAAGAGCGTCTTCAAACCCAGGAAGAACGAATGGCCTTTGATGATGCTACCAATTGCATCCTCTGCTCCGCCTGCGTCTCCGCCTGTCCGATTCCGGACGATACACCGGGATTTTTGGGTCCGGCGGCCATTGTTCAGGCCTTTCGATTCCTGGCGGACAGCCGGGATAAGGGTGTTCAAGTGCGTTTACCCGTTCTGGACGCACCCGAGGGGGTATGGTCCTGCCAAAACCATTTTGAATGCACGCGGTGCTGCCCCCGTTCCATCAAGATCACAAAACGAATCAACCAGACCAAAGACATGATCCGGAGGTCCCGTGCGGGAGAATCCTCCGGGGATGTGGAAAAGGGGGATTAGAAGCAAAAATGCTTGATTTTGTAAAAGATATGTTTATCCGGGCGAAAGCGGGCTCAGGTGAAAGCAGCACCCGGAAAGGCACTCGCGACGCGCAGGTTGCGACATGCGCCCTCTTTCTGGAAATGGCTAAGATCGATGACCGGTTTACCGATGAAGAGCAGGAAATGATTCTTTCCATTCTCAAGGATAAATATGGTATCGCGAGATGATGCGGATCTGCTTGAAAAAGAAGCGGAAGAAGGTATCCGGAAAAGTGTGGATCTCTGGCAGTTCGCCAACCTTATCAACGAGCATTATTCCATAGAGGAGAAACTGGACGTCATCGAACTGCTCTGGCGGATCGTGTTTGTCGACGGAAAGATGAACCGATACGAAGACTATCTCATGCACAAGCTGACGAAACTGCTCAGGCTTTCGGACACCCAGTTGATCGATGCCAAGTTGAAAGTCATGCCAAAGAAAGGGGATTAAGGGTCGTTTGCCCTATATCATCCGTTCCAGTTCCCGCAGCTTTTTTTCCAGACGTTTTTCCGATACGGGGAAGGGGGTTTTTAATTCCTGCGCGAAAAGAGAAACCTTGAATTCCTCCACCATCCAGAAAAATGCCTCCAGCGTTTCGCGCTTTTCAGCGGTCCATCTGGATGAAAGCTCTTGGATGTTTCTCCTGAGAGCCTCCGTGAAGGGGGCGATGGCGGCAGATTTCTTCTGCTCCTTTTCCATGTCGTAGCTTCCCCTTTCAGCCCTCATTTCCATGGCCTTCAGGTACCGGGGGAGGTGTATCAGGCGATCGGGGTCGTATCGCTCCAAGAAATCCCGGGGAACCAGGGCGTCCAGTTCTTTCCTGAGCCTGGCACAGAGATCAAGAGCAGGCCGGTTGTTCCGGTTTGCCCTCTCTATCCCGTGGATGGCCTGCCTGGTTTGGAAATAGGCCTCAACGACCCTTTCGGCTATTTCCAACAGGACGCGGCTCTCCTGTAACAGGGCGGAACCATTCACGGCCGCATGCCGGAGAAAACTCTCGGGGTCTCTCAGATCCAACCGGAAGAGACGATTCGTGAGGCTTTCATAAACCGCTTTTTCCACCGCCCCGACACCTCCGAAATAATCCGCCGCCTTTACAAGGGTCCGAGGGAGTATCAACCCTTTTTTCACGAAATTGAGTTCTTTTCTAAAATGGATGAGAAATAGCGTCTTCACGCCCTTTCGGTGTTCGCTAAGGGCCGTATTCCGGTCCCTGTAAAGTCTTATGTTTACGCCCTTTTCTCCGGGTTCCAGGCCCGGATACACGAACAGGTCGTTGGTGAGGGGGATGCTTTCAGCGAGCGCACCGAAATTCCAGGAAGAAATCCCGGTTTTTTCCCATTTTCGCTTTGCCTTTTCAAACAGATCGGATTCGCCTTTTTGGGCGTTCTTTTGCTGCATCCCCTCCTGTAAAATAGAGGGGTCACGTCCGGAGCGCAATTCGCGGCCGGTATGATCCGTCAAGGAAACACGCATCTGAAGATGTTCGGGGATCTGGTCCACGGGCCACTGGGAGGCGGGAATATCCACACCGAATCGCTTGTAGATAAATGTCCCCAGGGCGGAAACAAGCGGTTCATTCGTCCTTTTCATCTCGGAGAGGATTACCTCCACCGTACTTGAAACGGGCACGAGCTGCTTCCTGTATGGCTTGGGAAGTCCCTTGATCAATGCGGTGATCTTTTCACGGAAGAGTCCGGGAACGATCCAATCCAGATGCTCGGGAGAGATCTGGGGGGCAAGGGAAGACGGGACCTTGATGGTAATGCCGTCATCGGGCTTACCCGGGGCAAACCTGTAGACGAACTTGAACGTCCCGAACCCCATGGCGGTTTCGTCGGGGTAGAGAGCCAACTCCTTCCCATCAGGGCATGAGAGCAGGACATCCTCTTCCTTCATGTTCAGAAAATTATCCCCTCCCCTTTTGCGAATCTCCGATTCCAGGCTGCGTATATCGCTGATTCCGGGCAGTCTCTGCGAATAGAACGAAGCCAAATCTTCCTCGCTTGCGAGCATCCCGCGACGACGCACCTTATCTTCCATCCCGGAAACTTGTTCGATCAAGCCCTGATTGTGGGAGAGAAAGGCAAATTCCTTTTTGACCTCCCCTTCCACAAGGGCGGATCGGACAAAGATACGGTGGGCCTCGTCCGGAACAATGGGGCTGTAGGCAACCGATCGTCGTGGAATGATAACCAGCCCATAGAGGCTCACCTGTTCAAAAGCGCGAACCTCGCCCCGATTCTTTTCCCAATGGGGGTTGGAATAGGAAGATTTGCAGAGGCGTCCGCCCAGGGCCTCCAGCCATTCGGGATCAATCTTCGCGACCGTTCGTGCAAAAAGTTTGGATGTCTTCACCATCTCCGCCGCCACGATCCATTGGGGGCCTTTATTGAAAAGGGTGGAGCCGGGAAAGATCATGACCTCCCTGCCCCTTGCGGCAAGATAGATA
>JAHLLS010000059.1 GCA_020444045.1 Deltaproteobacteria bacterium | reverse complement strand
GCTTCAAGGCTAAATCAACCTATCACAACTGTCCGAATTCCAGGGGCCACCGCTGCCTTGTATGGTGGCCATCGCTTCCGTACCTTCAACGTGGTGGACGATTTCAACCGGGAGGGTTTGGCGATAGAGATCGATATCAGTCTTCAGGCTCCCAGGATACTTCGGGTGCTGGAACGCATCGCAGCTTGGCGGGGGTATCCGCAAAAGCTGCGTATGGACAATGGACCGGAATTTGTCAGTGCGGCCATGGCCGAATGGGCAGACGACCACGGCGTGCAATTGGATTTAATCAAGCCCGGCAAGCCGACCCAGAACTCATACATAGAACGATTCAACCGGACCTACCGGGAGGAGGTCCTGGACCTTTACATTTTCAACAGCTTGAGCGAGGTGCGGGAAACTACCGATAGATGGTTAAAAGAGTACAACGAGGTGCGTCCCCACGAGTCCCTCGGCAACCTGACGCCATCGGAATACCTCGCTCTAAACGACCCGGAAATCTCTGCTTTTCAATGGCACTAAGTGAGAGAAGTTTACAAGCTCACTTCAGGGCGTTGGACAAGCCGGAGGTAGCCAATGGGAATGAAGAACTTCATGCGCCGCCTGGCCAGCGGCGTCAAGAAAACAGAGCAGGCTACCGAGGAGCAGCGCGAAAAGCTGCGCAAAATCGGCATCAAACCAGCCATGGGCCTGAAGATCAAGGATGCCAACGAGCTGATTCAGAGCCACCACAAGGCCAAGCAGGCCGAGTTGGCCACCGAAATCCTGAAATTGGATTTGCGCGACAAAGAGCATAAGGAACGCCTGCGCGAGGAACGTATTGCCAAGCTGGACCAAGACCGCAAGGAGCGGGAGGCCAAACAAGAACTGGCCAGAAACAACGGACCGAAACTGGAGCGATGAAGATGAAAGATTTTTTGAGCAAGACGTATCGAGGACTCTACCGCGTAGGCCTGTGGCTCCTGGCTCGGCGCAAGCTGGCCGTACCCGTGGGCCTGGGCCTGCTGATCTGGCTGGCCGTGCAGACTGGCTGGTTCGCCCGGCTGACCAACACCGTGGCCGCTGGTGCCATAAGCGTGCTGGACAGCCTCATGGCCACCCTGGTCAGCGTGGCCGGTCCGCTCATCGCTCTGTGGCTGATCTGGGCGGCTGTCAAGCGCATCTTCGGCGGAAAGCTCTAACGATTTGCTATAATTGGCGGGCCATTAACCCGCCAAGTGATCCGCCGATTTTTCCACGAGCTACTAGGCCGCACAGACCCGGCCCAAAGGAGCACCATGGCCCGCGCCAGATTCATGAGCAAATGGGATGTGCCCCAAATCCTCAACAAAATAGAGGAAGGCATGCGCTTCGCCCCCGGCCGGTTCCTGAACGTGGCCAACTCCTGCAAGAATGCCGTCATCGTGGGCACGGTGGGTTCGGGCAAATCCAGCACCCAGATCATCCCCAACCTGCTGGAGGTGGACGCCAACTTCGTGGTCACCGACCTGGCCGGAGAGCTGTTCATGAAAACCAGCGGGTGGCTCGAATCCCAAGGCTACACCGTCTATAAGCTGGACTTCGAGAATCCGCAGAACTCGCACGGCTTCAATCCCCTGCTGCGCAACCGTGGCGACCACCACGCCTTGCAGCGCATGGCCTCCAGCATCGTGGATCACGCCTATCCCAAGGAGCAAAGCTTCTGGACCTCGGACGCCAAGGCCCTGATCAATATTGTCTTCCGAGCTCTGGCCAACTACATGGTCGAAGAACTCAACGAAGAAGGCGAGGTGATCGAGGTCCTTGCCAAAGACTATGTCAATTTCTCAAACGCCGAGTACCTGTGTAATGGCGTGGGCCACAAGCCTGTGAATGACTTCGTCGCGGAGCACCTGGACGATGACCAGCTTTTCGCCAAATACCGGTCCATCTGCAACTATGGCGACAACCAGCGCAGCGGTGTCACGGCCACGGCATCGGCAGCACTGGCTCCATTCAACGATCCGGCCACGGCCCGCATCATTTGCCACGACGATCTTGATTTGAGCAAATTCGACCAGGGCAAAGCCGTGCTCTACATCTGCGTTCCGGAAAACAAGCAGGCCTATTATTCGCTGATCATCAGCCTCATCGCCGAGGCAATATTCGACGCGCTCATGGCCCGGCCCGTGGAAGGCTCCGACGCTTACAAAGGGCTTCGTTTCACCCTCCTGGCGTTGGACGAATTCGGCCAACTATATCTGCCGACCTTCCCGACCGTTTGCACAACGCTCAGAAAACGCAAATGCGGCATCCTGATCGCGTTGCAGGACTTTGGCCAGCTCACCGACAAGTACGGCCAGGCCGCAGCCCGGACCATGCTCTCGGGCGGCCTGGTCAGCAAGCTTGTCTTGCCGGGCCTTGGCGTGGAGACGTGCGAAGCCGTCAGCCGCTCCCTGGGCCATGCCACGGTCTACGACAAGAAGACCGGCCGAAGCGTCAGCGAGCCGCTGATGCACCCCGATGAAATCAGGATGCTCGAGCAGAACCAGGCCGTGCTCATCCACGGCAACAAATTGCCGATACGTTTGCAAAACGTCCTGCCGTATTTTCAGGAGGCAAAACTCAAGGAACGCTCGGAGATGGTTCCGGCCGCCATCGAGGCTGAGGAGCATGAGCCGAAATTGCTGAAGTTGGGGCCGTAGCTTGCCAAATTCCGTGGAGCCTGAAATACTGACCCCTGAGGAGGCCGCCGAATTCCTGAAAGTAAGCCTTTCCTGGCTTTACAAGAACTGGAAGGAGGTCGGCGGTAGGAAGCTCAAAGGGGTCCTGCGATTCCCGAACAGGGAGGACCTGTATGAGCGTCTATTCAAAGAAAGGCCGGGGGTGGAGGTACGACTTCACCCTGGCCGGACAAAGACACACAAGCCGATTTTACAGAACCAAAACCGAGGCAAGGCGGGCCGAGGCCCAAAAAAGAGAGGAGTTGAAAAATCCGCCCCAGCCGGAGCAGACCCCGACCGACACGGTCTTCTTGGAGCTGGTCAATAGAAGGCTTGACCACGTGAAGGCCTATAATTCGGAGCGACATTACAAGGAATACGTGTATGTCGCCCGACGGTGGGCAAAGCGCTGGGGCGAATTTCAATGCCGCCGAATCACTCCCGACGTGCTCGAAGCGTTCGTCTTGCAAAGGAGTAAGGTGTCTGCGAACACGGCCAACAAGGAAATCCGCTATCTGCGGGCAACCTTCCGCTTCGGTATCAAGAAGCATCTGGTGGCCGATGACCCTACGCGGGAACTGGAGTTCCTGCCGGTGGAAAAGCGCATCAAGTATGTGCCGTCCCTGGAAGACATCGAGAAGGTCATGGCGGTGGCCAATGACGAAACGAGGGAGTATTTACGCGCCATCCAAGACACCATGGCCCGCGTCAGCGAGATCAACGCCTTGCGTTGGGATGATATCGACTGGCAGACCCGCACGGTGGTGCTTTACACCCGCAAGAAAAAGGGTGGGCATCGCACTCCACGAATGGTGCCACTGACAGAAAGACTGCACGCTATCTTGGCGCGCCGCTTTCAGGAGAATAGAGGCAAGCTGCCCTGGGTGTTTTGGCACCGGTATTGGGACCGAAAAGCCTGTGAGTGGGTTTGCGGTCCTTACCAGAACCGCAAAAGCCTGATGAATAGCTTGTGTGTAAAAGCTGGCGTCAGGCGGTTCGGGTTTCATGCCCTGCGGCATGCCGGAGCTTCGATGATGGATCGCGAAGGGGTGCCCATAGGGACAATCCAGCGCATTCTGGGCCACGAAAACCGCACTACCACCGAGATTTACCTGCATTCCAACAGCGAGCAGGAAAGGGTGGCCATGCGGGTGTTCGAAAAAGCTGTCGGTGGGGTGGAATGTGGGGATTCCGGTAAAAATCCACACACAAATCCACACACAAAAAACAAGAGGAGGTTACGCCTGGTGACGTAACCTCCTGGATTTGCTGGTGGGCTGCCAGTGGATCGAACACTGAACCTACGGATTAAGAGTCCGTTGC
>JAHLLS010000061.1 GCA_020444045.1 Deltaproteobacteria bacterium | reverse complement strand
GGCCGCCCAACTGCTCAACCTCAACCGCACCACCCTCGTGGAAAAAATTAAACGCCATCAACTGACCCCGCAGAAAAAAGCCGGTTAGGCGGCTTGGAAGAAAGAAATTTGCCGGCGTAGTCGTATCAAAGCCGCCATTTTCAGCATTGCATTCGTCCCACGCTCCGCTCCGATTAGAATTCCCGCTGACCGGCTCGATCATTTACACGTTAAACCTACGATTCATTCCCGTTTCCACCCTTGCAGACAGCCGTCGCCAGGTTGCGATCCCCGTCCCATTCAACCGTCGCCATGACGAACCCCGCTTTGAATCCTACACCTTATAAATTCCTAAAGTAATTATATAAATAGCCGATATTTCAAACAGAAGTATTACGTAACGATATCGACGTGCATTCGAAGGGCCAACCTTATCTATGGATGATGTTAAAATGAAGACACCTCATGATCACACTGAAGAATTGCGTCATTTAATCGAACAGGTCAATGCGACCAGTATTTCGTCCATCGGCAGTGTCGTTACCCGGATTATCGCCGTTATCAACGATCCGGACGCCACGGCCAAGGAACTGGTTGAAATCATCCTGACCGATCCGCCGCTGGCGGCCAATGTTCTGCGCCTGGTCAATTCCGCCTACTGTGCGCCCAAAAATAAAATCGCCGACATTCAGCAGGCCGTCATATTCATCGGGTTTGAAGCCCTCAAGGAATTGGCGTTGAATCAGAAAGTCTGCGAAATTTTTAAACGCGGCGTTAAGATCAACGGCTACTCACGCGAAAAGCTCTGGAAACACAGTGTTGCCGTTGCATTATTCTGTAAAATGATATACCGGAAAGAATTCGCGCAACGGGGTGAAAATGCATACGCCCTCGGTTTGTTGCACGATCTGGGCATCATTATCAGGGATCAGTTCCAGAATGAGATGCTGCTGATGGCACTGCAGGCCGCAGCCCAAAAAAATCTCCCACTAAATGACGCCGAACGGGAGACGTGCGGCTACGATCATGCCCACATCGGTATGGCCCTGGCCGAAAACTGGTGCCTGCCCGAGGAAATTGTCTTTGGTATCGGCTACCACCATGATCCTCGCGAATCCCAGGACGGCGACACCACCCTCTCGCAAGTGCTGCATATTGCGAACTACTGTTGTCAAAAAAATAATATCGGGTACTGCGACGCTCCCCTGCAGGATCCGGCGGTGTTCACCCATTGTTGTCAGGCGCTAAAAATCGAACCCCATGCGATCGATCTCGTCATGGGCGAAGTTCAACAAAAAATTTCCGATATGGAAGCAGAAGGCTTGCTGTAAACCGACATGGCACCATCGCAAACAAAACATGATGTGAAGATCAGTCAACTGGAAACCCAGATCCGGCATTTACAAAACGAGCTGGTTCTGACCCAGACCGAATACCAGAACCTGATCAACAACTATTTCGACATCTTTTCCAATATGGAAAAAATGGTCGAAGAGCGCACCCGCGAGCTGAATCAGGTCCAATCCCAATTGGAGATCAAAACCCGTGAACTCGAGATCATGCTGGACGCCTCCCCTACCCTGATCTTCTACAAAGACACCCAAGGACGCTACATTCGCGCCAATCGGCGCTTTTCGGATTTTCTTAATATTCCGATCGTCGACATCATCGGTAAAACCCATCGCGAACTCTTTCCGGACAGCGATGACCAGGTTTTTATCGACGACGACGAGATCATCCGTTCCGGCCAGCCCATTTTTGGTACCTACGGACATGTCAACACGCCCGAGGGGCGCAAGCCGATGATGATCGATAAAATCCCCAACAACGATTCGAATGGGAATGTCATCGGCATCATTGGATTTGCCATGGATATGACCGAGCAGGAAAAATCCGAACGCGAAAAACTGGATTTGCAGGAAAAACTGGCACGCTCCCAAAAAATGGAATCCATCGGTTTGCTGGCCGGTGGCGTCGCTCATGATCTTAACAATGTCCTCACCGGATTTGTGAGTTATCCCGAATATCTCCTCATGGAAATCCCTGAAGACAGCCCGCTTCGCGACCCCATCCTCACCATTCAGGAATCGGGCAAAAAGGCCGCCGCCATTGTCCAGGATCTGCTCACCCTGGCCCGGCGCGGGGTGACGCATACCGAAGTGCTCAGCTTGAATGAAATGGTGACCGGCTATATCGCCTCTCCGGAGCACCAGCGCATGGTCGCAGACTGCAGCCATGTCCGGGTTGAAATGCGCTTGGAGGGCGACCTGCTCAATATCAAGGGATCCAGCGTGCATCTGCGCAAAACCATCATGAATCTTGTTCTCAATGCCTTTGAAGCGCAGCCGGAAGAAGGCCAGATTCTCATCCGGACCTTCAACCGTTATGTCGACAAGGCCCTGAAGGGCTATGACCATGTAATGGAGGGGGATTACGCCGTCCTGGAAATCGTCGACCAGGGGGTCGGTATCCCGGCGGAAGACCTGAACCGCATTTTTGAGCCCTTCTATACCCGCAAGGTCATGGGACGTAGCGGGACCGGCCTCGGAATGGCGGTTGTGTGGGGAACGGTTCAGGATCATGACGGCTATATCGACGTGGAAAGTACGGTGGGCAAGGGAAGTGTATTCCGCCTCTATTTCCCGGCCACCCGCGAAACCCTCAGCCGCGTGGAAGCACCGCTGCCGATCCAGGCTTACATGGGAAAAGGCGAACGCATCCTGGTAGTGGACGACGTCAAAGAACAGCGTGAAATTGCCACCAGTCTCCTGGGCCGCTTGAACTATGCGGTGGAAACCGTTGAAAGCGGCACGGAAGCCGTTGAATACATCAAGCGCCAGCCATCGGACCTCGTCATTCTGGATATGATCATGGATCCCGGCATCGACGGCCTGGAGACCTATCGCAGGATGCTGGCGATACGGCCAAATCAACGCGCCATTATCGCGAGCGGCTATTCTGAGAACCATCGTGTACGCGAAGCCCAGCGGCTCGGGGCGGGAACCTATGTCCGCAAGCCCTATATGCTGGAAAAAATCGGCATCGCCGTTCGCCGCGAACTGGATCGCCCCGCCGCCTGATGTCCCCGGATTCTAAACACCTCTTCCCATACCGAACAATCGTTCCAACTCACCGGCAATCCAAATCATTTTCCAAAGGCAAACCAGCCATCATGGCTCCTGCCGACTGCATTCGGCGTTATGCCCCCCCGTGTCCGTCGACGCCTCATTTAAATGGTAGACAAACGCCAGGATTTCAGCCACGGCCTGATAAAATTCGGGTGAAATCGTTGTGCCCAGATCCACATGATGCAACAATTCACCGGCCACCGGATCACATACCAGCGGGATGTCATGCTGTTTGGCGGCCTGGATGATTTTTTCGGCGATATGGCCGGAGCCTTTGGCCACGACACACGGCGCCTGATCTTTTTGGCGGTCGTAACGCAGTGCCACGGCCTGGCCGACCTGTTTTTTTTTGTGCCTCATGCCCGTATATCGAAGCGGGTGTGCTGCGGGTACCCGTCCCCATCTTCATTCAGAAATTCGTTGATTTTTTGTTCGGATACCACCACCTGACAGGTGCAGTGCATCCCTAAGGGCGACAAGGCTTCGGTTAAAACCGGCATGGCCTTCGCGAATCGCGCCCGGCATTCCTCATTTACGACTGAAAACCCGACCGTAATCCGATCTTGTGACATCGTCATATCCGTCCGGATCGGCCCGGTATGGTCAAGATCCAGAAGAAAAACCGCTGTCAGCGATGGTTGCTGCCGATCCGCTGGGTGGCCCGAGGCGTCCTTGTATAGGGTCATCCTAACCGGTGATTTCCCGAGGTAAAAGCCGCTTTGTCCCGCCGCGGAATAAATCTCCCGCAGCTCAGGGGCTCGATCCTGTGCAGGCTTTTCCGGGTGTTTGATGCCGGGCGTCGATGGTGATTCATGGGACACGTTGCGGTTATCCAGCCCGGGGGGCGTTCGTGTTTCACCGGACCGTTGTGGCAGGTGCTGGCTTTTTTGAAACCGCCGCAACCATTTCGCCACCAATTGGAAAGCGTCCGTGGATAGCGGCGTACCCGTCGCAGCGGGCAGGGTGAGTGGAAAGGATTGTGTAACGGTTTCCGGCAGGACAATCGGTTTGGCTTCGCGACCGACTTGCGGCAAACCCGCTTCCGAAAAACCATGCAATCGCAGGCTCTTGATGCTTTGCGAGGCCGTGGTTTGTCCTCGCGTTCCGGGAATTTTGATCGACCATACGTCTGACGGCTTTCTTAATGTCGAATGACGGCTTCCGTTTTCTTCCTTCGGCAGCACTTCAAAGAGCAAAACATCACCTTCCCGCCCGCCGGGCAGATGATCGACGACGGCTCGAAAGCCGGAAAATTGGAGCACGGTTCGTCCGGAGGGTTCCTGCTGAACGATATGGGCTTTAAGGATCGTGCCGGCCTTGAGGTGGGCCAGATTGAAACTGTTACGTTGATCGACCGGGGGGGCCCCTGCCGGGTCGGGGAGAATGGATAACGGCATGACGTCACGCACCTCTTACCTGCTGTTAAACTGCGGTACGGTGGCCACCCGCAGCCTGTCGATTATTCATCTCCCCGGTTTTTGGTGATGCCCATCAGGTTTTTGGTAATAATGCCCATCTGGCGTGTTTCATCTTCTATGAGCTGGACCACTTCTTTTATTTGATCCGGTTCGCTGATATCACCGGACGTCACCATACTGGCATAGCCCAATATGACCTGCATGGGCTGGTTCAGCTTGTGACAGACGGTGCCGGCCATTTCCAAGGCGCCCGAAAGTTTATCGCGCTCCTGATAGCCGTCGGCCATATGCTGGCGCTCGTAAAAGACCGAAAAAAGGGCGGCGACGGTTTCCAGAATTTGTACCTGATCGATCGTCCAGTGACACGCGTCCTGTCTGCTTTCAACACACAGACTGCCCCACCATGTCCCGCATACGGTAAGGGGCAGAAGCAGTAACGTATGGACATCGCGGGGAGCAAAATACTGCTGAAATTCTGGTGCTGATTGAGCCACCGCTATCCTGCAGCTGCGCCCCTTTTCCAGTTCCCTGCGGCTGTCTTCGCCAATGAGCCTCAAGTAGTCACGGCTTTCATTACAATCGGCACAACCGCCGGGCTTGGCACACGCCACCCAGCGCCCACGAAAGTCCTCGGCATGATAGGATACGATCTGGACCAACACGGCATGGTCGATACCGGAAAAACCGGTGAGGCTGACCAGGGCTTCTTGAATGCACTGCTCGCCTGTGGGTCCGCCCAGCAATCGCCGCGCGCAAATCGCCAACGCCGCATCCATGCCGGTTCCATGTGTCGCGGCGTACCTTACGTTGCCGACGGTGGCAACAGAACTGTCATCATTTTGTATCTCCATTGCAGATTCCATACGGCTCCCTCTGGATTGTCCGGAAATCACCCGTCGTCGTACGCCGGTTCATCAGACATAACGGGTGCCCGCCCTGCCACACCATCATTACTGTACCGGATTCATATCGCAGTCACCTTCAATGCATTGATGATCGATGGCATTGTCTTCCGGTTCACGTTGATCGATTTTTCTTATTAGGGCCATTGGACTGCCGTCTTCCATTCTCTTTGTCTGCTGGCCGGAACCAGAAGATTCTGCACATGGAAACTCCGAATGAATGGTTATGACATTCAGTCTGCCCGCTGAATGTTCTATCGGCGAGCCCTCGAAAAACTTTACACCGAACCTGAAAAAACGTGGAAAAGCATCCTACGACGACTGGCAAATAGTGTGAACACTGCCAAGACAATGCAAAACCTGACGAAAAACGCCCACGGAGACCTCTCCGCGAGCGTAGGGCAAATCGATTAGGTTTGGACCGGCAGAGACCGGTGGCAGATCAATTCTCGCTTCAGCTGGCGAGAATCTGCATTTCTTCGGAGAGCTTGTTGACGGCATCCCATGCGTCGTTCAAAATGCCGGGAATGTTCTCCTCCGTGAGTTCTAAAAATTCCAGGGCCTCGTCATCGATCATGTACATAAACCCTTCGATGCCTTCCATCTGGGCCATCGTCCCTTCGGTTTCCTCCAGCGATTTGACGATGTTGGCGATGGAGTTGGCCATAAACACGATATAGGACAGCATGTCCCCATCGCTTTTCACCGGGTCATGGTGGTGTTTGATAGCCCGGGAGATCGTTGCGGGAATGTTCCAATGCTGACAGACTTCATAGCCGATGTCGGCGTGGTCCAATCCAAGCAGGCGCTGTTCGGCCGCCAACATGGAATTGCGACCTCCCGATGTCAGGCGTTCAAATTCTGCTTTGCGGTCCAACACATAGGTGTCGAGTACCAGTTTGCCCACGTCATGGATCAGTCCCGCCGAAAAGGCATCGCTTTCCAACGACAGGTTTTTCTGGAGTGCCAGGATACGCGAAGCGCTGGCGGTCAGCAGTGAATGCCGCCATGTCCCGGCCGAATCAAGTTCATACCCGTCCAGCTTTTTCCCCAGGACCGAGGCACCGCCAACCATGGATATCAGCTGTCCCAGGGCATTGTATCCCAGAAGACTTGAAGCGTGTCGAATGGAGGATACTTTACCGCTCAGCCCATAGTAGGCGCTGTTGGCCAATTTGAGGACTTTGGTTGCAATGGCCTGGTCGGATTCCAGCAGATCGGATAATTCCGCCATTTCCGAATCCGGATCGGCGATGACCTGACGCGCCTTAAAAACGATCTGGGGCATGGGCGGCAGATCTTTGAGTTTGCGCAGGACTTTTTTCCTGAAATCACCGTTATTGGCGGCAATGGGTGATCGCTCCTCGGGACTGGATGTCGTCAGGGGCGCAGGGTCATTTTCAACCGCCCCATTCGCGGCAGCCGATGGCGATGCCATTTTACCGGCCGTAAGATCCAGCTCGATGCGCCCCTTGCAGTTTGGGCAGGGAAAAATCACTTTCTTTTTAGACGGAAGCTTCCCGTCGGGCACGTCGTAACGTTTTTGACAGCTGGGGCATTCAAATTTCATTTTCGTACTCTTCCTGGTCCTGAAAAGTGTTGCCGATAGGTGTCGAATTGATCTTCATAAGGGTTATCGCCCCAAAACGCGGCAACTTGAGGAAATTTTCAGACCGTCAAACCGATGCATATTTAAATGTTCATTCGGTCACTGGAGGGGCCGCCATCATGGTCTCCACCATTTCAGCGAATTGATGAACGCGAATCGGCTTGGTATAGCAATCGGTATACCCCATGGCTCGGATTTCCGTGAGATCCGGATGATGGGGGTGTCCCGTGGTGATCAATACTTTCATTTTCGTCAGTTGCTCATTCCGGCGAACGGCGCGGCACACTTCCAGACCGTTCATGCCCGGCATTTTCAAATCCAGTATGAGCAAATCCGGTGTCGTCGTTCCGATACGCAACAGCCCGTCGACGCCGCTAACAGCCTCTTCGACCTGGTATCGGCCCTGTTTCGCCAGCAACTGGACAATCAGTTTCCGCACCGCGGCATCGTCGTCTACGACCAACACCCGGGCCATATCCGTCACTTGGCCGGAAGGCAGCCAAATGGTGAAGGTTGTCCCTTCCCCGTCAGCGGCGTTGAATGTTATGTTGCCCTGGTGCGCCTGGACGAGGCTGTAGCTCACGGCTAATCCCAGACCGGTCCCGCCACTGTTTTGTTTGTCGGTCACGAACGGGTCAAAGATTTTGTCGGCAATGGCCGGGGAAACGCCGCGGCCATTGTCGGTGATCGCAACGAATACAGAACCGTCGCTTTTTCTGAGCCCGGTCTTGATTTTGACCCGCCCCTGCAAGCCATCGATCGCCTGGACGGCATTGATCAAAATATTGAGAACAATTTGCTCGATGCTCGGCAGGTTGCCGATAACGACCGGCAGTTCTTCTCCTAAGGCAAGCGATAAATCGACGCCGGTTTTTCGAATCGTCGCGCGTGCCAACCGAACGGCATTGGTGACCGCGTCGTTGATCTGGAGCGGTTCTGTCTCGGATACATGGGACTGGCGCGAAAAGTGTTTTAAATCCCGTACGATCTTCGATACGCGATTGGCGGCCATGTCCATATCGTCGATCAGCCGGCCAAAATGGGACTGGAGATAGTCCAGTGAAAAGCCACCGTATTTGCGGGGTGTTGCCGAAGGAGCAAACTGGTTTATCATCGGCAGAAGATCCTGCCACACACGCCGAACAATGGGCAGATTGAACATGATCAGGCTGATGGGATTGTTGATTTCGTGGGCGACACCGGCCACCAGTGTTCCCAGGGCCTCCATTTTCTGGGCCTGGTAAAGATGGCCCTGGCTTTCCCGGAGCGCCTGTTGGGCCTCGTGCTGTTCACTTACGTCCTGGCAAACCAGCATCGCGGCAGCGCTTTGAAATGCAAAGGGCCGGATATCCACCCGAAACCAGGGGCCGTCATGATCGAACCTGGTTTTGAACTCGGTGCTAAATTCAGTCACCGTGCCATTGATCACCGCTTGAATGCCTTCAGCCACCTTTTCCATCTGGCGCGGCGCCATGGCGGACGGCAAGCAGCCCCGGACCAGAATCGGCGTGTCCTTATCGGTCGCATCCGACTTGCCGTCAAGTGCCGTCAATGCAGCCCATGCCTTGTTGGCGGCTAACACGTTTCCCCCGGCGTCGATCACGACGGCCGCCGCCGTCAATGCATTCATCATTTCCGCCAGGTAGTCCCGTGAATTCGAACCGTATGGCGATGTCGGTGGAGGGGTGTCTGGCATGACGATAAGGGTATCCTTAAATCCTGTTGAAGAAGGGTCTGTTTCCCGCCAATGCGGCTTGGATAAGCCGACGCGGCGTTCCCCAACGCCTGAGCATTCTGACATCCGCCAATGGTCGATACCGTCGAATCACCCGGTTCCCATCGGCTTTCCCATCGCGGTCTCCAGCCGACGCCGTGAACGATCGGAACGGCTGACCACGGCCACATCCTGACGGCAGCGGTCCGCCATTCGGCGTTCGACCTGGTCCCGGTCGACACGCATCATGATATGATAAACGTGCCACTTGGTTTTACAGAAATAAACATCGAAGGGGGCCTGATCGGTGCCCGTGCGATAAATCCGTATACCGGGAACCACACCTTGCCGCAAGTATTCCGTATGTTTGTTGATCAGCAGGGGCTCGATATCGTGCTTGTTCTGCCAGGGAACACAGGCGCCGGACATGCCCAGATAAGGGTCCATGATGGACCGTAATTTTTCGGTAACGCCCCCCACCGCCAGGATGATATCCCCCGTAAGCGAGCCGGTTACCGCCAGTTTGGTATTGACCGGCTGGCGGATGAAATCCGATATCAGGGCAACATCGATGGCCGCCGAGGCGCTGTCGCCTTCAACTCCCCCGTGGGCCTGAATATACTCGATGTGCATTTCATACCCCAGGTGCGGCGCACCGATTTTTTTCAATATCCGTCGAACCGAAGCTCGGACGTTCTGGGCCGCCGCCAGGGCGATCTCGCCAATTTTGCCGGCGGCGACCACGCGATCGGATCCGCCGGCATCTACCTGCCCATGGATCGGCAGCGGTTGCCCATGCATCTGACCCGAAGAGGCCGACGACATCACCGCCAAGCCCACCACGTAGCCGATGGAATCCGTAATGGAATCGATATACTTTTTAAGATCCTTCTTATGCTGGGCAACATCTCTCTGAATCGCCCCCTCCAGGCTGAGATGCTCCTGCAGGGCAATCTGGACATGCTCCGGCGCCACGATCGGGGCATCCGCGAAAATGGCTTCAAACACCGCGCTTTTGATGATCCCGTTGATCGGTCGGAGGATGCTGGTCAGCTTCCCGTCGGACGCGCGACAGCGCATCTCCTTGATCACCTCCATGACGGCGTCACGGGAAAATTCCCGTGTGGTCAGACTGAACCCCGCTGACAACGGGCGTCCGAATATTTTTTCGCAGCGCTGGCGAACGCTTTCCATGCCTTCCTTTTCAAGCACTTCGCCCCAGGCGGACTGGAATTCCACGGCGATGCGATCGACTTCCTGTTTGACATATTGGGCGGCCTGCAAAATGGTTTGCGGTGTTTCGGCCACGGCGCTCTCCATGTAGACGATCTCGCCCTTGTCTTCGATACGGCTGAGAAAGGCGCCATCCCCCTCTTCCCGCAGCCCCTGGATGGTATCGTGATTGCAGCAGGCCACGATAATATTGTCCGCCTTCAGGGGGTTTTCGGAGCGGTCCGCCGCGCCGCTGCCGGTGCTGCCCCCTCCTTCCAGGATGTATTGCTTCTCCTGCATGATTTCCAGCAGCTCCGGCATGTACCCCACACGCAGCAGGGTCCGCAATTCGTCGATGTAGATGATCGGCGCGGTGGCATGCGCCCCCAGGTAGGCGCGTCGATGCGGGAATGTCTGCAGGTTACCGGACTGGTAGGGATCGTGACGAAACCCCCCTTTCATGACACGCGCATTCGGCTCGGCAATGCGGGCCAAAAGGTCGCCATTTTTACGGGGGTCATGAAGCACCACCGGCAGCACATCGTATAATTGCTTGACGTTTGCGGCCGGTCCCTGTTGGATGTTCTGCTGGATTTTTTCCTGAACCCGGTGATTGTTCTCCTGAAGGTAGATAAATATACTCCCGATGGCCGTGATGCCCGCACCCGCCAGCAAAATCGGCAACAGCCAGCCTCCGGCGCCCAGCAGAACAGTGGCTATCAACAACCCGTTTTTGACCCGCCTCAACCGTTGGATTTGATCTTCCAACGAAAAAACCGGGACCGTGGATTCCACCGCTGTGATGTTTTCCCGCAACGTGTCCATCAGGCGGTCGGCCTGTTCGGGGTCTTCGTAGGCAATGCGGATATGGTTGCGATCCTTCCCGGGATAGGCCAGGATGGATTGGCACGGTCGAATGTAGTCATTGAGGGAGCGGGCCAGGACATCCTGCAACATTCCGGCCAGCATGGATTTGCCGGTTCCCGGACGACCGACCATGAGGATATGGCCGCGCTTGTGTGCTATTTTCCGTATGGCTTTTTTGGCCCGGTCCTGGAAAACAACCCGTTCGATCGGATCTTCCGGCACGATGATCTCGGACGTGTCCGTAAAGTGGCGCAGCCGGTCCTTCAGCACCTGGGGGTACTGCCGCAGTTCCTTGATCCAGGCGTAGTCGTTGTCATTATAATCCGTTTTCATCGGCACGGCCTTTGATCGATTCCAACAGATAATAGTTCCCGGCTTCCGTCCGTGTGGCCTTGCGGCTGATCTCGGCATACAGATACGGCACGTCCTGCCGCACCACTTCAAGCGCTTTCACATCGTGCAGGACCGAAATACTGGTTGTCGGCCGGGGGTCACCGAACGTCTTCAGCGAAACGTAGCTGAAGGAGACGCCTATTTTATGCGAACTCAGCGAACGGATGACACCCTGCTGCTGGGCCGCGTCGAGATGCAACGTGTCGAAGAGGGCCTGGTATACGGGCGGTGTTCGATTGCGGGCGTAATCGATATCCATTTCCGGGGTGAGCATCAGCCGCAAGGCACGGGCCTCCCCCTCGAGGCACGCTTCCAGGCACGATTTCAACTCACCATTGGTTTCCAGGGCCTGTTGCAGCAAAATAAGATGATGCAGGT
Source organism: Deltaproteobacteria bacterium (assembly GCA_020444045.1). Classification (GTDB taxonomy): domain Bacteria; phylum Desulfobacterota; class Desulfobacteria; order Desulfobacterales; family UBA5852; genus JABZFP01. The sequence goes on along the minus strand of JAHLLS010000061.1, from coordinate 37,806 downwards.
GCCGGATGTCATCGAGCCAGAAGGCAACTTTTTCGGCAGGCGTCAGCAGACAGGCAAAAAACCGCCCGTTCACGTGAAATCGCAAAAGCCGGTGCTGGCGCTCCGCACGATAACCATCCGGCTTCAATCCGCGCATTTCATAGAGCCCGTCGGCAATCCGGACCTGCGGCAGCGTTACCTTGACACTCCCGAACATGTTGTCGATGACGTAGCGGCGTTTGGCGTCCACGTCGCCGCCGATCTTAAGCAAGGTGCGATGGCCGCCCTCGTCTTCACAAACGCCCCGGATATCCGCCAGGCGGTCGATATGCAATGCCGCGATTTCCTGCATGACGGGGTCCAGCGGTTGCATCATACGTCGCATGCGGTCGACATGGCGGGCCAGTTGGCGGTCTTGCAAAGGCGGAACGCGCATATCATGGCGGGCTAAAAACACCTGACGCGTGTCCGGGTTCGGCCGAATATCCTGTTTGGATTTCAGTGGATTCAGGCGGGAAGCGACCATCCGAATCCGATGCCAGCCCGTGGGTTTTAAATCGCACTCACATCCGATCAGTCGATTTTCGACATCGATGGATCCGGGAGAAATGAGATAGCGTCCGATATCAGACAGCCTGTAGGCCATGACGCGCTTGGGTTTGGCATTGATGCCGATGGCGGCAAGGTCAATATCGATTGGGGCGCCGGCGCTGATAATCCAGGCATTGGGAAGCATAAGCTGCGCTTTTTTAACGGTTCGAAGAACGCATTCCAGGCGCGTCGACAAAAGCGTCAATGCGATGGACACCCTTACCATAGTTCAACCGAATGGGCCAAATCGTCGCCCGAAGAGCGGGCGAACGAGACAGCCCGGCAAGACAATGGCGGCCTTTCGCCCTCTCTTGCCACGGGTATCCGTCATGGATCACGGTGACGTCATTTTATTCGGTTCAACGTTGCTTTTCGGTATGGCGGTCAGGACGATCTCAACCCGCCGGTTCTTCTCGCGCCCGTCTTCGGTATCGTTGGTATAGGCAGGACGGTATTTACCGAACCCCATCGTGGATATGCGCTCCGGTGGTATGCCCACCTGATCGATCATGAATTCCGCGACTTCGGCGGCGCGACCGATGGAAAGTTTCAGGTTGGATTCGAAGCGCCCGCCATAAATCGGCACATTGTCGGTATGCCCCGCAACGATAATGTCACCATCCGTGGTTTTTAATCGGCGGCCGATTTCATCAAGAATCGGAACCATGGCCGGTTTTATCCTGGCACGACCGGAATCGAAAGTCGCTCCTCCCTGCAGCCGGATAATGGTCTGATTACCGTCAACCTCAATCTCCACCTTGTCTTCGAGGCCCTTTAGTTTCCCTTCCAACGCCTTTTTTAACTCTTCACCCAGGGCTTCCATGGCCTGCAGGGCAATATATTCTTCACGCTTGTGCTGTGGCACCAGATCTTGATCGAAACTGAGGGACACCATGGTGGCACCTTTGGGACTGTCATACACCTTTACTTCACGCTGAATACCAAACGCTTTGGCCATGGATCCGGCCACCATTTTATATTTCTGACGGTCCATCTCCGAAAACGACAGCAGCAAGACAAAAAAGCACAACAGCAGACTCATCAAATCACCAAAGGTAACGACCCAACGCGGTGCGCCTTTGTCCTCCTCGGGCTTTTCGAATACCACGTCGCCACTCATGATCAGGCCGCTTCCTTGACGGGTTCTTTTGCATCGGAGGGTTTCTTTTCCTTTTTATCCCGGACGGTGGGCGCCAGGTAGATTTTCAGGGATTCCTCCAGCACCATGGGCGAAAGGGCCTGGTTGATGCCCACCGCCGCTTCCCGGATGATGGATTTGGTTTGCTGCTCTTGTTGACTGCGCAAGGCCAGTTTATCGGCCAACGGCAGGCAGACAAAATTGGCCACCAGCGCACCATAGAGTGTTGTCAGAAGGGCAACGGCCATGGAGGGGCCGATGCTGGCCGGATCATTCATGCTGCTCAACATCTGCACCAGACCGATCAATGTCCCGATCATGCCGAAAGCGGGGGCCGAGTCGCCCATCCCCTTGAAAACATTTTGTCCTGTCGTATGGCGCGAAATCGTCAACCGGATATCTTTGTTGAGCATATCTTCGATCAAGTGCTCGTCATAGCCGTCCGATAAGTAGCGGAGTGCTTTGGCCATATAGGGGTCGCTGGGGTTTTCCTGGTCAAGCGAAATAAGCCCTTCTTTCTTGGCCATCTTGGCATAACCAATCATCGTTTGGATGATTTCCTCGGGAGGCTCCACTTTTACAAGAAAGGCTTTCATGCCCACTTTTATGGAATTGAGCACATCCGCCAGGGTAAATTTGATGAAGGCTGTTGCAAACGTTCCGCCGATCACGATCAGGATGCCCGGCACGTTGAAAAAAATACCGGCGCTACCCCCCATCACGATCGCACTGATAATCAACCCCGTGCCGCTCAATAATCCGATGATGGTTGCCAGGTCCATTGACCCCTCTCACACTCTCATTGTTATCGCTGTCAGGTTTGAATAAATGGATGCCGCCGCTGTCACGATGATGGACACTGATCGGCCGTCCGAACCAATCGACGGAAGGGCAAAACCGGTCCAAAGCTCCGTCGTATAGCGGCATCACAAATGTTATCGTCCGGCGCTTGCTAAACTTGAGCTTTTTTACGTCACCGCCTTCACGACCAGGGCCCTCTGGCAACGCAAGGAACGAAAATAAATTAGCGCAGTTATCTGACGTCGTTCGAAGTTCAATGGCTTGCGAGCAGGTCGCTCGAATGATATATCAGGCTTTATGGATATGGCTGGCCGCCATTTGGTCATGTGATCCCGGCGTCGACCACCGTGGCATAGGGCGGCCGGAAAGATGTGGCACCCTTCGTTAACCTCTGATCGAAGCGGCTCTGTGCAAAACGCAACGGATTTCCATGCAAACATTCCCCGAAAACGATACACCCATTCTGGTCATCGACGATGATACCGGCTTATTGACCAGCATCCATGCAGTTCTGGTAAGTGCCGGCTTTCCGGAACCGGCCCTGCTTTCCGACGGCCGGCAGGCCCTGGACCTCATTGCGAAACACGATTTCCATCTTGTTCTTCTCGATCTCATGATGCCGGATATCGACGGCATGGCCATCCTCAAGGCCATCAAGACACGCTTTCCCCATGTGGAGTGCGTGGTGTTCACTGCCGTGGATGACGTCGAAACCGCCATCGAGGCTATTCGGCACGGTGCGTTCGATTACCTTGTTAAAGGGCTCAACAACGAAAAGCTCGTCATCACCCTCAACCATGCCCTGGAACGCTACAGTCTGCGCCAGGAACGTACGCTTTTAACCCAGCGCCAGAATTTCACGGATCTCAGGCACCCGGAGGCCTTTCAATCCCTGATTACCCAAGACAACGCCATGGCGCGGGTTTTTCGGCAGGTCGAATCGGTTGCACCGACGGATTACAGCGTTCTTATTTCCGGAGAATCCGGTACCGGCAAGGAAATGCTGGCCAAAGTCATTCATCGCCTGAGCAACCGTGCCGAAACCCCGTTTTTGCCCGTCAACATGGCCGCTTTCAGTGGCTCGCTCTTTGAAGATGAATTTTTCGGTCACGCCAAAGGGGCTTACACCAATGCCGTGGGGGAAAAAAAAGGTTTTTTAGAGGAAGCCCAGGGAGGGTCACTATTCCTGGATGAAATTACGGAATTGGATCTGGCCCTTCAGGGAAAACTGCTGCGCGTCATCGAGGAAAAAGAGTTGTACCGCTTGGGCAGCACCCGTCTGCGTAGTGTCGATGTTCGTTTTATTGCCGCCACCAACCGGGACATCCAGGTGGAGATCGCCGAAGGACGTTTCCGGGCCGATCTTTTCTATCGCCTGAATACCTGCACCATCTCCCTGCCGCCGTTGCGTGAACGTCGGGGCGATATCCTCCCTCTGGCCAGCCATTTTTTAAACGTTCACGCGGCCCTGAATGGAAAATCGATTACAGATCTCACGCCGGAGCTGGCCGAGCGCCTGCAATCATACGATTTTCCGGGTAACGTCCGTGAATTGCAGAATATGATCGCCTCGGCCGTGTTGGTCGAGGGCACCGATAAACTGCAGCTGCAATCCGTTGGCATTCCCTTGGGGCAGCCCGGGGTCGAAGCATCCGAGACAACCCTTTTTTCCCTTTCTGAAATGGAGCGCCGGCACATCCAAACCGTTCTGGATGCCACCCGTGGCGACCGGGCCCGGGCCGCCGAAATTCTGGGCATCAACCTTTCCACCGTGTATCGCAAAATCAAACGTTACGGTATTTAGTGCCCATCCAGAAATCGGCAAATTTGGTTGAGATCAAGGCGCACGAAAAATTGAACCGCAGGCATATGGTTGATATTCCGAGGATTCTATTTTTCGCGCAACGCCGATATTTATCCGCCTTCGGCGGGTCGGGCAAATTGGTCATTTGTGGATAGGCACTATTAACAACGCGCCGGATCGGTTGCATCAGCAAAACGGCTCCTTAAAATGACGCTACACCCGATGCATCACTAATACCTTTCCGATCGTGATCAGCGGCACTTGATCCCGGCGTTGAAATCGATTACAGATCATTTTATCTCATCGCGCCTTCCTGATCGTGTGCAACAAGGTTCCATTTCGCCTCTCGCCGGACAATGTTCAAACCGACCGATATCCCCGCATGCTTATCGTCAGCCCATGCGGCAATCTTTGCCACCACCATGAAAGGGGGAATTACCATGGCCATTGAAGTCATCATCCAGCGCACCTTCAAGGATAACACCCAGGCGAAAAAGCTCGTCCCGCTCATTCTGCAATTGCGGTCCCAGGCCACCATTCAGCCGGGCTATATCACCGGTCAGACCTTGCGATGCCTTGATTGTTCCGGCGAATACCTGGTAATCAGCACGTGGAACAGCATGACGGATTGGAACGCCTGGTTCAATACCGCGGAGCGGAAATCCCTACAGGGACAGATCGATGAACTGTTGGGGGAAGAAACCCAATACCGGTTCTACGAGCCTCTCGTTGGCGGTATCATGCCCGTATTCAAGGACACCAAGCCCGCCGGCTAAAGGAAGTGCACAACCAGGCCGATAACCATCATGTTGATGACCACGGGCAAGTGAATCGGAATCCTTCAAGAAGATAACGGCAAGGGGGGGTGCCCGCCCCTCCCTTGCAGCAACCATCGCTGCCCGATTCGTTTGCGACGGAAAAACCTTCGTGACAAGAAACGTCCATCCAACTGACAAATTCCGTCAAACGGACAAAATGCAATTTGCCTTCATTTTGCTATCTAACTGTTATCTTTTTGTAAAGCACGCATAAGCTATATTGGTACAGTGTTTGCTTATGACCTATACCAAATGGCAATCAGGGATCGGAAACAATATTCGATTGCCTGACAACCCGGACCCCACTTGACGTTCTCGATTCCCTGATTGCCGACTAACGTTTCCTTTCACTCTCCTTTTGGCCAAGGGGCAAAACATCGGGTTTTGCCCCTTTTCATTTCGAAGACACGATAAATCTGTAAGATATCTGCAACGATGGGGTATGAAACTTCCTTAAGAAGCGAGCCGCTTGGGAGGCCGTTGCCCTGGTGTTTCAGACGAGTCCATCGGAATCGTTACGATCCGGTAGAACGCGGATTCGCTGATAGGCCGATGATTTTCCAGTTTGCTTGCGGGACGACTTCGGATTTATCGGTCAGTGGGTGAATGCGGTCACCAGGATCAAGGGCAAAGAGGGGAATCCGTTTCTCGTCCTGCTGCTGCCGATAGTCGTCGTAGGAAAACGCATCCGTCAAAGGTGTCGTTTTGATCTCGGCACCGGCGGACAACAACCCGGCAAGCACTTCATGGGTGGCGGTATCCGCGAAGAGGCGCTGCCCGCCGCGTTTATAGGCCGACTTGGCATCGGCCGTCCCGTTTTCAGGACGGTTGACCCGGATCGTATAGATGTTGTTGCCGCCGAACTCCATCCAGTAGTGCTTGGCCGCCAGTGCGTTGCGCTCCCCATTGGGGGTCAGTGCCAGAAGGCGGCCGATTCCGATTAGGCTAAGATGGCGGTCGGCATGCTCCGACACAGGGTTGCCCCAATAGGCCGGCAGGCCTTCCAGTTTGGCCACCTTGACGTGATCCCAGTTTTGATCCGCCAGACGAACTCGGAATCCGTTTTCCTGCAGCGCACGGCCGATGTTCCTGGCAAGCGGATCGGCGCCGACGATAAGAAACCCTCGGGGTTCAGGTTCGGCCACCTTCAGCCACTTAGCGATCGGGCCGGCCGTGGCACTTTGCAGCAGCACGGTGCCGATGATAACCATAAACGTCAGCGGTACCATCTGAGCGGCCTCGGCGTAGCCCGCCGTTTCCAACTGGATGGTAAATAGAGCCGAAATGGCAGCCGCCACGATACCACGCGGGGCGATCCAGGCCAATAGATGGCGCTCGGCCATGGAGAGCTTCGACCCCATGGCCGACACCTGGATATTCAACGGGCGGGCCAACAATTGGATGACCCCGAAGACAGCCAAGGCGGGCCATCCCAGATCCAGAAAGGTCTTTAAATCCATGCGGGCCGCTAAAAGAATGAAAAGCATGGAAATGAGCAGGAGGCTCAGGCTTTCCTTGAAGTCGAGAATCTCATCCAGTTCGATGTCCTTCATATTGGCCAACCAGACCCCCATCACGGTAACGGACAGCAGGCCGGACTCGGCCTCCAGGAGGTCGGAAAAAGCGAAAACACTGCAGACCAACGCCAGCCCCGCGAAATTGTGAAGGTAATGAGGAATCCAATGGCGGCGAAGGACGATCCCGAAACCATAGCCCGTGGTACCACCGAGCAGCACGCCAATGGCCAGGATCTTTCCAAAAACGACCAGGCTGTTCCAGAGGCCCCCCTGCACGCCGCCCGCAAGGATGAACTCATAGACTAATACGGCCAGGGTGGCACCGATGGGATCGATCAAAATCCCTTCCCACCTTAGAATGTTGGCAACCGACTCTATGGGCCGCACCGTGCGGAGCATGGGCACGATCACCGTCGGGCCGGTTACCACCATCATGGCACCGAACAGCAGGGCGATTTCCCACGAAAACCCCAAGAGCCAGTGTGTGGCCCCGGCGGTGACCAGCCATGTGATCATGACGCCGAGGGTAATCATATTGCGGATAACTCGCTCTATTCCGCGAATCTCGCGAAACTTCAGGGTTAGACTGCCTTCAAAAAGAATAACGGCAACCGCCAGGGAAATGAAGGGAAACAGCAGATCGCCGAAGAGTCGTTCGGGATACAGCCAATTGAGGAAAGGCCCCGCCAGAATGCCGCTGAGCAGCAAAAAAAGAATGGCCGGCAGTTTTAAACGCCAGGCAATCCACTGGCATCCGAAGCCGACCAGCAGCAAGGAGGGCAGCGCCACGAAGGCATACGTATGCATCGCGAATCCTCCTCAGGTATGTGCATTTATGTCTTTTGGAGAGATACGCCGCGAAAACCCGCTGTCTGTGGGATCAACATTTTTCATTGCGCTTGATGTTCCGGCAGTCGAATGGTTTATTATGAGTGTGTGCGCCCTATTGGTCTGGTAGTGCACTTAGGTGCCGGAGTCAACCGCTCAATGCTGTGGTTCTTTTAATATTGCGCAACTAAAAAAGGAACCAAGGATAACTCCCTGATTCCCTTAAATTTCATGTGGTGCGCCCGGCAGGATTCGAACCTGCGACCTACGGATTCGTAGACAGGGATTCTGAGCTTTCTAACCTCCTCAATTTTCAATAACATTTTATAATCATTGAGTTTTTAGTTATCATATTTTTTTAAGTTTTTGCTAATATTTGCAGATTTTGGAAAGTTTTTCTCACACACATTCTCACACCGCGGTCCCCTGCCCCTCTATAACGTCAACGTAATCCGGGTCAGATAGTGATCAGGTCCATGTTCCGTCACCTATGAATCAGGGGTAGATGCAGGCAGGGTCTAAAGCAACCCTGCCTTTTATGCCGATCATCGCTGATAGTTATTAGCCCGCCATGATTTTTAGTAGTTTTTTTATTTCGCCAATAGATGAAACGGGATTTGTTTCGAATTGAACATACGGGGTATATTGCTCCGTCATCTGCATCATCTCAAGTTGCGTCCCTTCCAGGATGCAAAACCCTCTACCTTCAGAGGTATAGGCTCCCCAATCCTTTAGAACGCCCCTTTCCTTATCTTTTTCGATCATACCCATCATTAATCCCCAGGCAGCACTTCGCTCTTTCGGGTCAACCGGCACCCTTGATGGATCAAGCTTCCAGTTTAGATGATACGTGGCCATGGCATTGCTCCCTATATCCTTATTGTAGATAAAATTATCGTGCAATAACAGTCATTGATCTGCCTCCAAAGGAACGAGTGCTTGTCCCTTGGAGGCATGGTATCGGTAATTTCAGACAAAATACCCCAAGCATTTTCATCCAACCCATCCTTTTCAGGTATTCATCGATAAAGATTCATATCGAATTCCGACGATTGGTATGGATCCCAAAAGCCGTAATCTTCCTTGAAAAGGCCGAGTTTGAAAGCGACCATTTTGCAGACCCTCACGGCCAACTGTTTTTTTGCCTGGAGCGGAGACAGGTTGCTCTCCATCAAAAATTTTAAATACTCTGGCATGTCCGGTGGACATCCGTGGAAAACCGTTGCACCTTCAACGTTTTGATTGTGTTTAATTGCGCAATCACCAAAGAGCACGACGCGTTTAGCATTAGGATCGGGCCGGGCACCATCCCCGATACAGATATCCAGGCCACCGGCATCAAAGCCCGGGTTATCTTTGGCGAACATATGGTTGGGGTATTCCATACTGGCAAGGCATCCTGAGCAAATAGTTGTATCGCCCGGTTGGTTTGCGACACGAATGCCTTTAAGGCCAAATCGTTTGAATGGTCGATTGTAGTCGGTTTCCCAGGGCAAATCCATGGCGAGTTCACTGATGGATCGACCTTTCACTTCGACATTGTCCAGATCGACGCGCCGCCCAATCATGTCCGCATAGGAAACGATATGCTCGATATCTTGGGGATCTTTACCTTGTAGAGCCGTACCGACCATTTCCGTTTCGAGGATATCCGTCCCGGCTACAATGACATCCCAGCGATGCGCTTCCCCGAAAACAGGACCGTTGCTCAAACCGTATGTGCCATCGATGAGGATCAAATCGCTTCGAACATGGGTGTTGAGTATGGCGATGAGCTTTTTGAGACTACCCAGTTTGTGAAATTTCTTCTTGGAAGGGAAGCGCAGACAACCTTTGAGGTTCTTCATGCCCAGGCTCACAATAGTCTGCCCGTGGGTTTTGAGCACCGGGAAGTTGATAAGGAAATCAGCTTCAAGAGCCGCTTTGACCACGCTGAACTTGTGTCCATCCATTTCGATTCGTTCGAATGGACCCGGTTCGAAATCAATCAATTTGATTCCATACTGCTTTGCAACTCGATCCATACCGGCGAATTTGAAAGCGCTCGACGTATCACTATCAAGCTCCTTGACCAATCCCGTGCCTTCGCCGATGGTTATGTCCCGACAGCCTTTATCGATAAGCATCTGCACAAGCTTTTCCATCAATTCTGAGGTCGTAACCCGTCCAAAGGGGGGGAAAATACCTTTCCTCCCACCAATGACCAGGTTTGGTTTGATAAGAACTTTGTGTTCGGGCTTGAGCTGCTTAAAACCGCCACACATTTCAATCGCCGCCTCTAAAGCGTTGGGATAATCCGATTTTTTTATAAGCGCTACTGTCATTTGTTCACCTCCTAATGCCTTGTGAGCATGGATATTAATGACGAAACTCAGCCGCATCTCCTAAGTCAGAGAAGGAATCAGATAGGGATAGAAATGTGACGCAGATTGAAGGCGAGTTCAGCGAAACCTAAAGGTGATTTCACTATAACCTGATGTTCAGGCAGTAGGAGAAGTGGCGATCGGCTCTAAAAATCGGTCTTGAAAGTCGAGCGATTTATAAATCAGATAAAGGAGTGGTAGAGCAATAAAAATGCCAAATGAAGATTCAGGATAGAGAAAAGATATATCTAATAATTATAATATATTAAAACTGATCAGAGGACGCTGAAAGTTTATAACGGTGTTAAAACCTTATGCAGTTTCCGAGGAACAAGTCAAGCTTCTTTACAAATCGGTTACCTTGGGATTCTCCACAACCTCAACCCAATCCACATCGAATCACCCCCATCGCCCGTCCATAGATCAACGGTCTCACCCTCATAGCATCCTCTTAACCAACCAAAACACAGCGTACCCGACGCCGAGACCAAGCGGCAACATGATTCATGGCCGACATAGGGACGTCTCTTTAAATTTCCAGGCAAAGATTCCAACCGCCAGGACGCCGGATATTGCGCCTATGATTTTGGGGAGCATGTGATTATTCCTATTCAACATTCTTTATCGATGAAGTGGGTATTATGCGAAAATCTTACACTTACCCATCCTACAGCGTCAACTCTATCCACGCCGGGTCATGATCGGACCCATCCCCCGTCTAATATTTCCGTTTACGGATCCAGGATCCTGTAACCCGTGAGGCAAGGGCATTACCTACCCAAATCTGATTATAGAGTTGATAATCGGCCGGCTGCCCGGATTCTTTGTAGCGATACGTTCAGTTCGTGTGTGGCGGAGCGGTAATGTTGTTGGGAACGGTGGGAGGGTTGGTTTGTTGGGCATTAACCAGATGGAACCATATTTTACTATCTAATCTATCAACAAACTCTCTTGTTTTCATGCCTCATCATTGTACAGGAGTCAAAAGTCTACATGTAATTCTATTTTTAAAACTTTGTAATTCATATGTATACTGTAAAATTATCTAATTTAGTGTAATTCGAATCAGTTTTGATGAGAAAAGCTTCCATTGTTTTTTAATGAAAGTCGATCTATGATTTGATAATCGGGAGAGAGCGGCATCTGTGCAGCCCTTCATTTGGCGATGGACAGGCCAAACAGATCCGCTTCTCTCCCCCCCAAAACGCAAAACGCCTATATATATCCCTACTTCGCGTTCTGAATATCGGTCTCTATTGCTTTAAGCACTTCGGCTCCAGTCGGCCCTACCATTTCTACATAAACATCTTTTGCTCCTTTAGACTTTTCCTGAAATACCGCGATTTCTTCAGGCGTGAGCGTAATATGTTTGTAGGATGGTTTATCCTGCATAATCTGCTGTAGTCGCTTTGAATTGAAATCGTTTTCAAAGCTGTAATAATAATCCAAACTTTCGGAAACTGATTCAAGAACCATTTTTTGGGTTTCACCTGGAAGGCCGTTGAAAAATGAAGCATTTGACGACATAGAAATAACATACATACGATGTTTAGCGGTAATCATGTAATCCGTAACTTCGTAAAATTTCATCTCTTGGATTGTAGCATAAGGGTTTTCTTGACCTTCAATCATATTTAGCTGAAGAGAGCTATAAACTTCGGAAAATGGAAGCGGTGTAGGATTCGCTCCATAAGCCTTGTAAGCTTCAACCAGAATAGGAGAGGTCATTACACGCATTTTGAGACCGTTGAAATCCTCTGGACTTCGCACCAATCGTTTGGTTGTCCACTGGTGGTAGCCTTCAGAAAAAAGAGCAACGAGTTTTAGTTGTTTTTTTTCAAAGTGAGGGCCAAGAACTCGGAAAGTTTCGTTATTTCCCTTCAACACTGACCGAATCACCTGCATGTTGTCAGGAAAAAGATAATTAATGGAAAAAACCTGCACCTCAGGGATAAATGACCCCAAATGTCCAGGGGAAATCATCGAGAATTGGATTGCACCATTTTGCAAAAGTTCGGTCATCTGGTCGATGGTTCCAAGTTGTCCAATAGGATAAATCTCAACTTTGATTTCACCACCTGATTTTTCAGCCATCAAGTCCTTGAATTTACTGGCCAGTGCATATTGCAAACCTCCTTCGATCTCTTCAAGTGCAAACCTCCAGACCTGTTCTTTGGCTGTCGCAGCACTGCATAGGCATAGCGACATGATAATCGCCACTGCGATGACAAATGATTTTTGCCCAAACACTTTTTTCATACCTTCCTCCTAAGATTTCAAAGTGGCGCATTGACGCCAGGTTTATGGTAATCGGCTCTAAATGAGCCACCGAGTTAAATTATTGAAAAATCTCGGTATGAACGGATAATTAAAAAGTGGTACCGATTTTTTAGTCTGTTTCTCGATAAAATCGTTTTTCATTTGCCGAATCCAATATCCCGCAATAACAATGCGATATCGGGAAAAAGAATCAGCATCGCATTAGCGAATAACAATATAATGATAAAAGGCGGCGTACCCTTCACCACTTCCAGGTAAGGTCTTCTGAACACTGCGATTGCCGTGAAGATGTCACACCCGAATGGTGGAGTAGCCGAACCTATCGCACACTGAAGGGTTACAATAACTCCAACGAGAACTGGATCTATCCCCAGCTGTTGAATGACCGGACGGAAGACGGGAGCCAAAATGATGATAACCACCACTGGATCGACAAACATACACCCGAGGAAAAATGCGATTGAAATTATAATCAAAATCCATGTCTGATCAGGAGCATTTCCTATAATACCAGGCAGAATTAGTGACGGTATCCGGGCAAATGAAATCGTCCAAGAAAAAGCAGTACCAACGCCAACCAAAATAAACACGACAGTAGTAATGATGCCCGTGGAGAGTGCAATAGATGGTATTTGCTGAACCCTTACCGTCTTGTATACAAATACCTCCAATATGAATGCGTATAGCACCGAAAATGCGGCAGCTTCTGTCGGGCTAAAAGTTCCCGAGTAAATGCCACCAATTATAATGATCGGGAATCCGAATGGCAAAATAGCGCCTTTAACAGCCAGATACCTCTCCCGCCAAGTTGCTTTTGGGAGCACCGACATTTTTTTAACAGATGCATACAAATAACAATAAATTGAAAAGAGGAGCAGGATGAAAATTCCTGGGCCGATTCCAGCAATAAATAACTCTCCAACAGATGTGCCTGTCACCACTCCGTATACGATCATACCGATGCTTGGTGGTATCAAAAATGCGATATCGCTGGCGTTGACAATCAAAGCCGTAGAAAAACTGCTGCTATACCCAGCAGCCAACAACTTTGGACGCAGTGGCCCACCTATCGCACATACCGTAGCTTGGGTTGAACCTGAAACAGCACCAAAAATTGTACAGCCCGCGCATGTTACAATTGGCAATCCTCCGCGAATGTGACGCAAAAATGCACTCACGAAATCGAGCAGTCGATTTGCCGAATGCCCTGCCGTCATGATGTCACCTGCGAACATAAACATTGGGATGGCGATCAGTGAAATTGGTTTTACGCCACCAATTGTCTGTTGGATCAGAATGCTATTACTCAGAAACGGAAAATATTCATGGAATATCGCCGCAGGAGCAGCGATCAGAGCAACCATGAATGGAAACCCGAACAGCAGGCAAACGGTCATTATGATAAGCATTAAGGCTACCATTTATGTTTTTCCTCCTGCACTATCACTGGTCCAACTGTATTTCTGCAGTATTCTCATTTCTCAACAACCCACTACTACGTGGAAACCTGGTTTTCGTCTTCGTAAACATCTGGCACCTCAATCGAGAGATACACTTCTGTACTGCGAAGATTTTTACCGATGGCCATAAAATACTCGATTGCTGCCATGAAGAATCCAATGGGGACCCACATGACAATAAAAAAGAAGGGAATGCGCAAAGCAGGTGTCACGTTTCCAGCCGTGTAAACTTGAGAGGTATAGAGCATGGCCCAGTAGCCCATTACAAGCATCATCCCGCCAGTCCCTGTGCACACTATTATAATAAGAACTTTTCGAATTCGTTTTGGCAACATGTCGTGAATTGCAGACATACGGATGTGCCTGGCCTTACGGACACAGTAGCCAAGACCGAGAAAGGTAATAATAATCATAATGGTGTTGGCCACCTCTTCCATAAAAATCCAACTTTGATTAAACACCGTTCGACTAACGACACCGCCAATCACCAGAGCCGCCAAGGCGATAATACCCCAGGAAAGAATTTCCTCCTCAATTTTGAGCAAACTCTTGTCAATAATTCCAATCGATTTTCGAATTAGTGATTTTTTCGAGGAGTTCAAATCGGGCTGCTCACATTCTGCCGTAGGTTCTTTGTGATTCATCCCCTGACCTTTCTCTTCTGTCGACAAAAACCTTAAAATATTCCAAGATCGCCTTTTTCGATAAAAATTTCTAACGCCTTGAGACCTGCCACCGAAGTTCCAAATTCGTCTAACGCTGGTGACCAAACCGCAATTACCATCTTTCCCGGCACTATCACTGCAATCCCACCGCCCACACCACTTTTCCCAGGTAATCCTATGCGAAATACGAAATCCCCTGCTCCATCATAGGTTCCAAACATCATTAATAGCGCATTAAGATGCCTGTTCTGTTGAGGGGTAAGCACCACTGTTTCATTCTTAGGATCTACACCTCGATTTGCTAAAAACAACAGCGATCGACTTAAATCATTACAACTCATAGCCAGAGAGCATTGAACAAAATATGCATCCAAAACATCTTCTACTTGATTTTTCAAGATACCATAACTCTTCAAAAAATAAGCGATAGCTGCGTTTCTGTGCCCGAATTCTTTTTCAGATTTGGCCACGCTGCGGTCGTAATCAATCTTCCTATTCCCAGTCAGTTTTCGAACAAGAATTAAAAGTGATTCCAAGTAGTGAACATCATGAGTTAACAAAAGATCTACAATGGCAATCGCCCCTCCGTTAGTAAAAGGATTGCGTGGTCGTCCCCCATATTCTTCAATCTGCGATATCGAATTGAAAGCTCTCGCTGAAAGGCTTCGTCCTACTTTCTGCCATAAATCATCGCCCAGCATTCGTATAGCCAAAATCATCGCAAACGCTTTAGAAATGCTTTGAAGAGAAAATTTTTCGTCAACTTCACCTGCATAATAAATCTCACCGCTAACTGCTTTAGCTGCCATTGCAAATTTCATGGGCGAAACCTTACCTAATGCAGGAATATAATCAGCAACCTTTCCCTGATTAAAAAGAGGCCGCACTTGTTCCGGAATTTCTTTGATAATGGCCTGGTACATGATTTCTCCCTCTAAGTGCTGGGCAGAGCATACATCCAATTCTGATACTTGCTCATATATAGCTTCGTTCACAATGTTCCAGCAACGGAAGCATAATTTCCCACGTTCCCCTTCCGATTTTGCATCCTTCTTCAAAGGCAGAAATCGCCTTTCCAGCCAGAATAACCCTATCTCCCACTTTGACCTCTGGGATATGTGTTATATCTACAATGATCTGGCCAAGACTTGGTTTCCCGACAATGGCAGCCCGAACTCCATTGATCACAACTTCACCTATATTTCCAAGATCCCTGTGAAAACCATGACCGTATCCTATAGGCAAAATTGCCAACCGGGTTTCACGATTCGTGGTATAAGTTTGAGCATAGCCAACCGTATGACCCGGTGGTAATGTCCGAATCATATGAACATCCGTGTATATTTCGGCAACAGGTTTAACATGGCGCTTCCAATCCGATTTTCGCTCCTCATAGCCGAGAAATAATGTACCAATTCGTATGCTGGTATAGAATCCGGTAGTTACAAGATCCGGGAATCCAATTAGTGCTGTTGAACTTCCAATATGAACCATTTCTGGTAGAAGATTTTTTTTGTTAGCTTCCTGACAAACATCATCGAAAATATTCAGCTGGCTCAAAGTAAACGCATTGCTTTCGTCATCGTTGCAAAAAGTAGCGCTCAAATGAGAAAAAAGGCCTTCCACCTTGACATAAGGGGCTTTTGACAGAATCTCGAGTGCTTGCACAACACTTTCCGGCTCCATGCCGAATCTGCCCATCCCAGTGTCCACTTTTACATGAACCTTCGCCGTGCTTTCCACAACCTCAGCGATACGAGATAGCTTTTTCACCGCCTCAACATTGGATAAGGTGACGGTCATCTCTTTTAAAACTGCTTCGGCAAGATTTCGTTCGCTGATCTCTCCCAAAACCAGTATGGGTAATTGAAGACCTTGCTTGCGCAACTCTAATCCTTCTTCGAGATCAGAAACGGCTATATACCCAATTTCAGATTCTATTAGACTTTTAGCTATTTCAGATGCACCGTGCCCATATCCCCCCGATTTTACTACACCGATTACCTGGACGGTTTCAGGAACATGAGCCATTACCACACTGATGTTGGCTTTAATGCGGTCTTTGTAAATTTCCGCTTTTAATCTCTCCATGACTGCCAATGTTCCATTCTTTAGTATAGTTGAATATCCTGCATAAAATATTCGTTGGCTCGTTTAATATGGCGAATAATAATATCTTTTCGATCCTTCTCTGCTTTCTCTCGATCCTTGTGTTGGATTGTCTCAATAGCTGTTTGTATTTCTTCGACAAAATAATCATATTCTTTTTTTAAAATAGAATTTGTTTGATCATTTTGAATGTGAGACAGCCAGATACGTATGGTTTGTTCATAAAGGTTGTCTGACACCTGTTTCAAAACTGAATTACAGGCGGCTTCATAAAGGATTTCTCGAAAAGCTGAATCAAAATCAATTAGCTGACGAGCGGTATGCTTTTCATTTAAATTGTTGACCTTCTCTATGAGGGATTCCATCTGGACTACATGCTTTGGTTTGCCATATGCGGCTGCCAGTTTTCCTGCTAATCCTTCTATCTGCACGCGCATGAAATAAGTATTTTTAATTTTGTTATATTCCAGTGTGGCTACCGAGATAACTCCCCTTGGAATGATGTCAACAAGTCCCTCCCATTCCAGCTTCTGCAAAATTTCTCGTATCGGAGTACGACTGACCTTGAATTCGATCGCCATCTTTTTTTCATCGATGGTTTCACCAGGCTGCAGTTCTAAAAAAAGGATTTTTTCCTTCATTTTTTCGTAAATTTTTTCATTCATTACGACTCCTTGGAACGTTAATCATTGTGATCTGCAAGATATCGTCGAGCTATTTTGTAGAATATTCGATTAGTCTTGATCACATTGTCAATTTCAACATACTCATCCGCGATACCACTGTGCCCAACCTCTCCTGGACCAATGATCACCATAGGAATTTTAAGAACGGGAGAAAACGTTGTAGCGTCGGAGTAATACTGTACACCCGTAACCTCCGGTACTCGCTCTAACACCGATTCACAGGTTTCTACGCACAGTTGGATAAATGGATCCTCCTCTGCGGTGACTACTGGCGGTTTGAAGTCAATAACCTCTATGTCGATATGTTCTCCAGCCAAATCTTGCAATTTTTTCGACACGTACTCTGGGGTCATTCCAGGTATCATTCTGACATCTATCTCCAACGTGCAGGAACTTGGTATTATAGGCGCACTTACACCTCCATATATTTTACCCACATTGACGGTGGGGCCACCTAAGTGTGGGTGGGAGGGTACATCCAAGTCGAGGTGCTGCATTCGGGCTATAAATTTTGACATTCTTACGATGGCGTTTCCGTAATCAGTCTTCCAATTAATCACAAATGCACCGTGTCCTGAGGCCCCCTTTGCGGTGGCCTTTAGCCAAAGTGCTCCCTTTTCAGCAATGAAGACCTTCAGGGAAGTGGGTTCACTGATGAGCATGGCACCTGCACCGTCCAATTCTCCGCAGCGGGCCAATTCTGCCGCTCCCATACCAGAGGAATTTTCTGCTGCCGAAAAGGCCAAGATTAAATCACCGGCCAGCGCAACGGCATTTCGCTTTAATTCGATAGCCGCGCATACCATCGAAACCAGACCACTTTTCATATCGGTAGCACCGCGCCCGTATAGTCTTCCATCTTTGATCTTACCTTCAAAGGGGGGCATGGTCCACTGAGATTCGTCGACTGCAATGGTGTCAAAATGAGCCGAAAAAACAATCGCCGGTTTTTTCCCTGAGCCATTTAGCCTTGCAACAAGGTTGGCCCGCCCACTTCCTAAATCATAAATTTTGGAAGTGATTCCTTCTTTTTCAAGAACCTCTTTTACAGCTATTGCCGCTTCCATTTCATTGCCAGGAGGGTCCACTGTAGGAATCGCTATTAGTTTCTTTAGAAGTTGAATCGTTTCAAATTTTGTTACAACAAACGAGTCCGATTCGCGTTTGGAATTTTCTTTCATCGAAGAAAGGCTCATTTAGATCCTCGCGCTTGCCATGGAAAAAAAGGTTAGCCATATTGGACTTTTTGTATAAATTAATTTGAAATAATATCATTGATATAACAAAGTCAATATATAATTTAATATTTTATTACTTTATAATAATATATAATTATAATATACAATAATATAAATATATTATAAAATTTTTATAATATATCTGTATTATAATAAACAGCTTTTACATTGGTAACTTTTTGCCTATATAACAAAACACTAAAAATGGCTTAATATATTGTTAATACTATTTAATTAGATCTATTTTGAATATTTAAAATTTATTATAAATACATCATTAAAATTATTAATTTTTTTTAAGATACCTGTTTTTTAGCGTCTATTAATATATGTTTATTCTTGATATCAGATAGCGTTATTATTTATTTTAATTAGTAATATTTTATATATTATATCTATGATATTTTTATGTCATTTTTATATATTGGCAGTCTAACGCCCCTCTCCCCCTTAAACCCAACGTATCTTTGTCCCCACACTTAGCTTATAAACAGATGATAAAATTGGCTAAATAAAGCTTTGAATGGACAGAACCATCTTGGGATAGATGGATAGTACAGAAAAAAAATTGCCCCACCAACAATCCGTCTGGCAGGGCAATTCCCAATTCAATGGTTTAGGTCAACATCCCCAGCACATTCCCGCCGACCCGCTGCAATTTCCAACTGGATTCCGCCGGCAGCCCTTCATACTGTGAGGCCCGTGTGTAAGTGTTAACGACCGCGAACATTGTATCCCCAGCTTCGTGCGGCCACGCCCATGAGACCGCCTCTTTCTCTGGTGCATTCAGACCAAACTGGCGATTGAAGCTGGCCAGGGTAGATTCAGGATTATCCACCGGTGATTCCATTGATATTTTGAATTTTGATCGCTGGGCGCCTAATTCATAAGACACCTTGTCCAACACCTGGGGGAACTCGGAAAGGATCTTGGTGCTGACATGCCGGTATGACGCCGACACGTCCGATTTGGCCACCAACCCATTTGTGCAGACCAGTCTCAAAACGAATGCTGAAATGGATAACGATGCAAGCCCCACTTCAGAATTGGATATGGATATGCCCGGCTTGAATCTATCGCCGTTGATATCGAACGCCTTAGCGCCATCAGGGATGCTCAAAGACATGAACTCCGGGTCCAAATGGCATTGGACTTCGGTGTCCAATCCATATCCCAGTGAATCCAAGCGCTCGCAGACTTCAAAGTTATCCACGGGAATATACTTGGTGGTGGATACGGAATGCCAAGACGGTTTGAAATCGATCGTTGCGCCACGGGCCGGACCGGATGGGGCTCACCTGCAATTCGCAGCACATCAAGGTTATCAAAGGAAATATCCGGGACATCAATATTTTTGTCATAACAACCAGCGGACATTTCATCGACGTGGTCAAAGACTTTTTCAAGGGTGGTCAATTGTTGTTTCATAGTATTCTCCATAGTTTTAATCCGGGAGACACGCCTTTCACCACCTGGCGCATTATATTTCCCCTGACGACTCTAACAGGGTGCGTATCCTTACAAGCGGACGGGCGGCTCCCGGAAGGATTCTGGTTGAGTGGTGATTCTGAATGGTAGTCGACTAACGGGGTTCGGTTGGAATCTTGGCGTGTTCGGAATGGGTTGGTTGGATTCTTATCGCCGAATAGCTGGGATGGTTGCTGTCCGAGCAGTCAGGTGATTCTTTCAAATGCCGGTCCCGCTCCCGGTCATCATCCAGCCGCTTTCTCAATTGCCGGGTTGTCATCTTGCGGAACGGATACGCCATTTGGATTGCCCTCCTCGTCGAATAGAATGGGATCACCGGTGTTCAATAGAACAACCGCAACCGGGAGATGAATCGTAGGGTATAGATTTTCAATCTCCATCTTGATCAGGTCAGCGGTCGTGCCGAAGGGACTTTTATCGGATCGCTTGGAGTTTATCAGCAGGATCCCAGCATCAATACGCTGTTTGTCATACCCAAGCTGCAAGCGGACCATTCCCTCCAGGATATATTCATAAGCAGAAATATTCCCGTCGATGGCGACACCACGCTTAACACCTTTATACATGTAGCGCCTGCCTTCGATAATCCGCATGAAGTCGGCGTCCTGGGTCCAGTCCATTTCTTCCAGAGCCATACGCAACAGTTCACGCTTGTAGAGTGCCCCGGCCAGCACATCGTCAACGTATTGCATTGTTGCGTGGACATCGTTTGACAGATTCTTTTCCTTTAAAATTTCTTCGGAGCCCCTGAAATGCAGGATCTCAAACATAGTGTTCCCTCCCATATTTAATGGTTATGCGGTGATCCGTATTCGGATATGGATTATCGTGGATCTGTCTCTAAAGCGGTAATAAGAAGGTTTAAGCGGCGGATTTGTGGATGGCGGGTGGGCGTTTACCAAGGATCTCATCGAGGAATATAGATTTCTTAGAGGGTTGCCCCAGATAATTCAACGGATACGACAGGAACAGCAGGTGCATGGCCCGAGAGATGGCCACAAAGCATATTCGGCGTTCTTCTTCCAGATTGCCCTTACCGCTTGGCATTAACCCTTCCACCAGCCCGATGACAAAGACTACGGGAAATTCAAGTCCCTTTGCTTTATGAACGGTCATCAAACTCACGCCTTCCTTATCATCGGCGATCGTCTCATCCTGAAAGCTGTCCGTGTATTCGAGAAATGCGCCGATGGTTGAATACCGGGCGGCCGCCAATTGGAGTTGATTGATGTTGTTGATCTTTACATCATCGGGACTGGGAATGTCTTCATCAACGATAAAGCGGTCATAATCAAAAGCGGTCCGGATCTGTTGAATGACCTGCACCGGTTCCATGGATTCGACTTTATCAATTAGCGGGTCCATGAACGCCAGCAGTTCCTTTATGAATTTCCTGACATAGGGCACTGTGATGATCATGGATTTTAATCCCTGGTAATAATGGATGCCCCGCTCCCTGCTAAACACCTTGAGTTGATCCTTCAGGGCATTGCTAACATACCGGACCGGCACGTTGAGGATATTCAATAAAGCCTCGTCACCCTCATCGGAGTCAGGGGCATTGATAACCCGCAGATAATCGAGCAGACACCGCACCTCCCAACGGTCATAAAATGTTGTGCCGTTTTGGATGTGATACGGTATTTTTGCCTGCATGAACGCTTCCTCGCAATAGCGGCTTTGGAAATTGCAGCGGTATAAAACGGCGATGTCACTGTATTGATAACCCCGGCGCTCAATCAGGTCCACAATCTCATTGACCATACCCATCGCCTCAGTCTGCTCGTTTGATGCCTCCAGCACAACCACATCATCACCGTCATGGTTGTCAGTTTTTAAGTCTTTATGGATCTGCTTGACGTTATGCTGAATCAGGTTTTGACAGGCGCGAAGGATTTGGGGCGTGGAGCGATAGTTGAGATCAAGGATAAATCGGCGGGAATCAGGGAACATGGATTGAAAGTTGAGAATATTGCCAACACTGGCTCCGGTGAAACTGTATATGGCTTGATGGTCATCACCGGCCACCCAGAAACTCGACGGTTCAGGATTCCCATTCTCGCGAATCAACAGACGCAGGATCTCGAACTGGACAGGGTTTGTATCCTGGAATTCATCGACCATAATTGACTGGAAGGTTCCTTGGTATCTTGCCCGCACCACCTCGTTGTCACGCAGCAGGTAATATGCCTCCAACAGCAGGTCATCGAAGTCCAACAGCATTTTATTCGCTTTTGTATCGTCGTATGCTTGGTAGATGTCAGCAATCTGCGCCATGGTCTTGTCGCTTTCAAACATCGCCTTGAATTCCGCCGGATCGATAATGTTATTCTTGGCCAGGGATATTTCTGCAGGACGGTTCCCACGGTCAAATCCTTTATCCGTAAACGTTTCATAACGTTTTTAATGAATACAAGCTGCTCTTTACCGGATAGGATCTCGAATACCCGGCATTCGACCTTGAGCAGATGCAGGCAAAATGAATGGATGGTGGACAGCCGGACCCTTGCTGATAGATCTCCCAATACCGGGACCAGGCGTGATCGCATTTCTTCAGCTGCGTTCCTCGTAAACGTCAAACCCAATATATGCTCCGGAGGGATACCGTATTCCGTGACCAGGATTCCGATCCTTTCCATCATCGTTCTGGTTTTTCCACTTCCGGGAACTGCGATCACAGCGGCAATGCCATATTTAAATGCAGCTGCCTCCCGTTGTTTGGGATTTAATTCGTTCATGCTGCCTCCTGTTTTCCGTAGTTTCTGATAGTGTTGATGGCCATCTTGATCCTGAATCGTTTGGCCACAAGTTCATTGACCTGGGAACTGGTCTTGTCCTCTTGAATCAACTTGGACAGTGCTTTCCCATAATCCTTGTGCAGTTCCTGAAGGAATGACACGACAGCTTCAGGTGGATGGCGTCTGAGCAGCAGTTCCACATTGACGATCTGATACACACGGTTTCCATTCGTTTCCATGAATGTCAGAAACGACTGAACGTCATTGATTGCTCGCTTGGTCATATTCTTCTCCTTCCAGATACTCGTCACATGCTTGTTTGTATGCGCATCCCTTGCACTTCCAACTCGTGTCGTTTGCGACAAAGACACCTTTTGAAATGCCATCCCAGACTTGAGCGGCTATTTTGATCAGGCGCCTCTCATCCAGTTCCGAGCGGGTTGTCCAGTACTGTTCAAACTTAGGAGTCTTGGTTTTTACGAGGGTGTCAAAGCGCAGCAGGATTTCCCGGTCATCGTATCCATTGCGTTTGGCGGCAATCTGATACATGGTCAACTGCTGGTTTTGATCGACCTCGTCTTTGCTGTAGGCACGGCCGGACGTCTTGAAGTCTGTAATGATGATGGTGCCGGTGCTGTCCTCTTCAATCAAGTCCATGGCGCCGATGATAGGAATGGGAACGCCAGGCAAGGTAAAGCTGAATGCCTCCTCGATGGCAAGGATGGTGAACTGATCATCGGGCAGCTTGTTATACCAGGCGGTCAAAAGGTCTTTCCCGTACATCAACAGGGATTTAAAATCGTTGTCGTTGCTGTAGCGGATATCGTCCCGGTCTGCTGCGATGGCGGTCCACGTGGATTCGAAAATCTCATGAACGTATTTCAACAGTATCTTCTCCCCAATCATCCGGGCGCTGTAGAATTGTTCAAGGACACGATGGATGCAGGTGCCAAATTCCAAGGCATCTGATTTGAATTCCATAGGCAGCCTATCGATGCGCCCGAACTTGAAGAGCAACGAACACTCCACATATTCACCTATGCTTGATGCGGATAGGTGCGGTTGCTGCCTGAGCTCACTTAAAACCATTTTATGTTCCTCCTCATAGGCATCAGAAAATGCAGGACACTGCGCATTTTCTAAAAGAAGAAGGCGATATGTTTCCCGCTCGGTCGAGTTAGGATCTACCTATCGCCTTCGTTTAGGAATACGTTGTGGATGCCGTGCTTATAGGTTACGCCGCCTGCTGTAATTGTCTGATAAACGCCGAAGCATCCCCGCTTGATAGGTTCTCAAGGGCACAGCCATAGGCATCGGCGGTCATCTGTTCCAACTCCTCCACGGATATCCCTCGGCGTCTGGACAGGTTGTATATCGCCCGTTTCTGTGCTTCGGACATCATAGGTTGCATGATAGGTGCCGACGTGCCCTTAGGTTCCGTTTTAGGTTCCTGTTCAACAGCACTGGCAGCGATATCGGGATTGCTGGTTTTGGCTGGTGCCTTCTTCGGTGTCCTTGCAGCAGCTTTCTTGGCCGCTTTAGGTTTGGTTTTCGGTTGGATAGGTTGAGCGGCTTCGGTAATGACATCATTGAAATCGGCCAGTTCCTCAAGGGCGGTCATCCCCACGTTCGTATAGGATCGAAGCGCTCTGGCAATGGATCTTGTGCTGGCCATCCGTAATAGATGCTTGGCCACTTTGCTGGAGCAATTGGCGGGATTGGCGTCTCCGATGTCGGTATACGTTTCTCCGATCTTGCTCATGACCGTGGCCCGGCACACAGCGAAGTCCCCATTTTCGGCTGTGGGCATCTGGACGATGTCGACCTCAATGCTGGAAATTCCGTGCTGGTGAGCAAGGTCGAGCAGTCCGGGGTATTTCACGAACTCCTTGCCCTCGATCTTGGTGATCCAGCGTTCATCCAGCCGGGGCACGTGTTTTTCAAGAAACATGGCATTTTCCACATCTTTCTTTGGCACAGCATTGAATACAGCAAGGATATGCTTGCACCGGAAACTTGGGTCGCGCTTGAAGTTTTTAGCGAAGTCGCCACAACTACAGGTATTGCCTTCATCGTTGATAGATACGTTATAGAGGATCTTGCCTTCCCCGGATTCCACGAAATATTGCCCGTCATCCGTTTGAAGCACTCTAAGATGATCTGCCTTCTGGTTGCGTTTCTGAATCTCTTTGGCTGTCATTATTTTTCCTTTCTTTAAGAATGATGTTGACCCAGTCCACGATTTCGATCGCGATTTTTACAAACAAGTCGATGGTTCTCTGCGTCATTGCACTCCTTCATTGATTAAAAGGGCGGTTTATCGTTCCGGTCGTCAAAACCACGGCCATCGGTCTTGATAAACTCGATGCTGTTGACGATCATCTCGAAGGTGCTGCGCGGTTCTCCCTCCTGTGTTTTCCATTTGTATTGCTGCAAAAAACCGACTACGGCGACACGGGCGCCGGAATGGAGGTATTTCTCAGCAACCTCGGCATTCTTGTTGAAACAGACGCATTTGATCCAGCCGGTCTTGTCTCGACCGGATTTAAAGGCCAGGGAAAAGGACGTGACCGGATCGCCCTCGCTCCCGAAGAAGATTTCTGGATCGTTGCCGAGGTTGCCTGTTAGGATGAGTTGATTAATCATGATGTGGTTCCTTTCTAATGGATTAGATTTCAGCAGCTGCGTTTACCAAGGTAGATGAATGAACCTATCAACAGGATAGCGACTGCCCAGATGATTGGCTGAGGCAAAACAGAAATGACGTAGGCGATGCCGATGACCGTTAAAACGATTAGTGCGATGGTGATTGCCGGTTTGAATTGATTCAATAGCGCCTCCTTGAAATGGAAATGGTTGTTTGGGTTTACGCGCCTATACATTTATAAATATATATAGATATCTGATGTTTAAATGATTTGGAGGGGTGGGTAGGATGACGGTAACAATGAAAATGGAATTCTTTGTCAGGGTGAATAATATTTCCACCTGAGACAGGGTGTTTATGACCTAAAGACGGTTTTCTGAGTATTTTATTTCGTAAACTTTAACAGTAGATTTGAAAACTCAAATATCCCTAAAGTTATTTTTATTTTGCACCGATAATGCTTAAGTAGAAATATATTTTTTTGTAATAAACTATTTATATTCATACCCATAAATAATTGAGGTGTATTTTGGAAGAAAAGATGTTGAAATGTATATTAACTTTCCTTTTATGGGCTAAAAGTAAAGAAAATCCTAAAATTCTTATTTCTTGGAAGAAAGAAGGATTGAAATTATATAATTCATGTATTCATCATGATCGTTTGATCAGTATTTTAGATAAAGACGTCATTTATAAGGAATGGGAAGAAAAATTTAATACTATAATCGAAAATGACGGTTTTCTGAAGGATTCAATAGTTATTGAATATTTTAAGGAAAATCTTGATAATGTTCCTAAAGATCAGATAGATTCACTATTAGATGTTGTTGTTTTCTTCCTTTCACAAGATAAAAAAATTTCAAAACATGAAAAAGAATGCCTCTCAATATTTTGTAACAACTTTAGTTGTAATGATGTGACTTTAAAAAATTTTGATAGTATTAAAAACTCAACTAAATTGAAACATCAACACCAAGTTAAGGATTCAACATTAAAAACAAAAAATTCTCAGTATGCGAAACTATTTTCTTTTACCATCGGTTTAGTATTAATATTTTTCACCTGTTACGGCGGATTTATTTACTACAAAAGTCAGAGAAATTTTAAAAATTTTAATTTGATAGAAATTATTGACCAAAAACCTAAACTCGTTTTTAAAAAAGCTACTTTCAATAAGTATGTTATTACCGGAAAACCAAAGGGTGTTAGTTCACATTTTGAAGAACTAAATATATTTCTATTAAAGGGTTCTGCTGATTTTCAATTTGATATGTCAAAACTCAGCCTAAATCCGGATAAAACTGATACTATGAGTAAGCACCTTTGTCTTCAGTATGATGGCAATTCCATACCAATGGAAATTGACGTAAATATTCCTCCTGGGCAAGTATTTGAATGTATGAAAGTAGAAGCAACGCCACTATCAGAAGAGGAAGCTAAAAAACTTGCAATGGCTGTTGCAGTACCTGCTGGTATTTTAGGAGCTTATGCTGGAGGTGTTGCAGGGTCAATTGCAGGTGGAAATATTGTGCGAATTCCAATAGCTGGTCGATTAATTGGTGCTGGCATTGGTTCGATAGTTTCTGGAGGGGCTGCAGGAGCAGGCGCATATGTTATGACAAAAAACTTCTTTACAGGAATTCGTTTCGATTCAAGCAAACTCGGCGAGCGTGATTTAATAGTTGAATCAGCAAAGCCTCTGATTGCATTGGAACTCATGGGAAGCAATCTATTAGATAATGAAGATTGGGACGATAAACTGAAGATATATTACCAGAAAGAATTTGAAAAAACTATAACGATGATCATGCAAAAGCATGGCTGGGTTACTGTATCAATAGAATATGTATAATTTGGGTCGTAATTTCGTTTTTGTATATAAAAATTAATTTAAAAAATCTCCTTAAAAAGTAAATATAATTTAAATTTACAGACTAATATACAAGGGTATTATAATCATGCGGTACCTATTTAAATTGTCCATATTCCCGATTATTTCTATATTTATTTTAGTTGGCTCTCTTTTTTTTCTTAACCCAGTTCAGAGGAAATCCATAATATTTGAAATTGCTAAAAACTTACCGATCGTAAATAATTTTATCACAGGAAATTATAAAACAAACTTATCCTCTGTGAAATTATCAGATGCAGACGAGTTAAAAACAGCGTCATTTTCTTTTGATTACCTTATCGAATTAAAGGATAAAAATGGTAAAAAGTTTGTGGCTCTTTACCCTTATTATATTGAAGCTGGTTTTAACATGAAAGACCAGACACTTGAAAAAGTAGATAACTCTCTTGTCATTAAATTATCCCATCCAAAAATTTTCAATGTTGATGTTGATGAAAAAAAGAGACCGCTGATAATTCGCGACGAAATATCTAGTATCAGTTATGAAACTTCGCTACGAATGATGAAAATCGCTTTAGAAAAGAGAGCTTATGATCAAGCAATAGAGTCTGGTATTATTGAAACTTCTTTGGATAATGGAAAAAATTTCTATAAGAATCTATTTTCAAATGTTTATGATGGTATCAAATTTGAAGAACCTTCCCTGAAAGAAAATATACTAGACATATATCGTTCTAAACACATTCCTGTAGAATTTAGATTATCTAATACTAATTGGCCATATCAATTTAATCAGTATGATAATTTATACGAGGGTGGTTTTGATTGCTATTTTGTACATAATAATGATTATGCAAATATTTACCTCGGATATTCGCAACGAATTAATACGACGTATGATCAACTATTTGAGAAGTTGTCGGATGGCTCTGAGGGATTACCTGATGGTTCTTTATATGATATTGTTTTTCGATACCATGATCCAATTGATCCAATATCAAAAGGCGTTGTTGGGTATTTAAACGAAGAATTTATTGTATCTTTTATTGAGATTGAAGGAGATTTATATTTTTTATTTAGTCATGCAAAAGATAAGGAGCGGTCTAAATTTACTAATGCAGATATGATTTATTTAGCAACCAGTTGTTATAAATCAAATGGGATCTCAATTGACCCGAAATATATCGAATATGTTGACCATTTGAGAGATGCTTCTGACTGTCTTGATAAAGACCATTTTGTTAGACTTAAAAAAGTTTCAGAAAAATTATCTGAAATTAGCCCTGGCAATTCTTCAAGTAAAGTAATTTCTGGAATTTCATCCGCCTTTTGTGATTATAAATACCAACCTACAAATGACGAAATTATCGATAACCTTTTAAAATCTTTTGTATCAGTTAAGTCCAACAAATTCTCTTTGATGAATGAATCTTTACAGTCAGATTTATTGAAATATTATAGAGAAGAAGTTGATATGCAATATTTATTATATCTATATTTCATAAAACACAGCAATGATATCGGAATCAATTCAGCAGCAAAAAGCAATTATATCCGATTAGCTTCAGAGACAGGAAATATTTCAAAAGAACTTATGGAGTCCGCGACAGAAAGTGATGATCTAAAATTCCTAATTCACCAGAATATCAATTCTATAATAGCTGAGCGTAGACCAGAGGTAGAATCTCGTGGTGAAAATATTCTTGGGTACGTTGTAATTAATTCTTATGATGTTACTACAGATATGTACAGTTGGGGCGATCTAAATGATGGATCAATATACTATGATTCAGAAGCAATTGATAAAATTTACAACAAAGATAAAAATTTAATTGAAAAGACACTAAATAAGATCGTCCCTTTTTTTTCTAAAGGAAATAGTAACCTTTCTATCAAAGATTTACCTATAATAGTTGTAACACGGGGATTATTTTTTACTGAATTTGATGCATTCATTTTATTGCCAGATGGCCTCTCTCTTGTTCAGGATATATTTGATGAATCAAACTATCATTTTTACAGATATGAAGAACTTCCAATCGGTGGAGGTGGAAAACTTACATTAAATGGTCAAACTTATTATAACGCCACATTATTCCATTTGCTAAAATCACTTAATGTTTGTTTTCAAAATGACGGAAAAGTGACAGATACAAAACTTATAACTCAATTAAAACAAAATATCATTGAAAAAGGTATACTTGCTGCCTGGTTACCAAAAATTCAAGCAAATTAATATTAATAATATAAAATTATTGCTTGAAATAAATGAATTAACTATTTAATATTTGAGGGATACTTACTTAAATTGAAATGAAGCTTAGGATCATTCTATGACCATCAGAATCCCTAAACCCAATCCGGCCGATAAATTCCTAAAGATGATAGGAAAAAAGCGTGCAGTAAAATTACCAACAAACATGGGAAAATTCGGAAATCACTTTCAAGCACTAGGCATTAAAGAAAGTTTCTGGACGGCTCTTTTTAGACCTAAGAACGAATCACTTCCTGAAGGAACAGTAGACATATTTTTGGTTGAAAATCTAAAAGAACAATAATTTACTAATTTGGGGTTTTTAAATATGGATATTCCAATGACGGAAAATATTTCAATCTTAAATAATAACACTAAGAAATTGATACAGGATAACATAAAATCTGAAATCAATGACCTGAGATACTTTATTGATAAACTAGACTGGCAGAAATTTAAGGAAGGTGAATGGTTTTCGCTCCTGTTGAATACTTTTATCAGAAGCCATGCTGAAAAAGTATCAATTGAATATTTCAAAAAAAAATACTCTGGTATTCCGTTGGATGCAATCGGTGATAGATTGATAGACCAAGCTGTGTTTGCCTCAAGTATTGCTGGTGGCGTTGCAGGCGCATCTGTTTCAGCAGCAACCCTGTCATCATCTATTAGTGCGGGTGTAACTTTGGGTGCTGGAGTTACTGCATTGTTAAATGAAATGGCATACACAACTCGTCTTCAAATGCGTTTGATTTATGATTTGGGTTTGCTTTACCATCACCCATTGAATGTCAATGATCCTGAAGACTTGATGGAAATATTTGGGATGGCATTAGGTGTTAGGTCTGCAGAAATTGGAGGAAAAATTGTAAAAGGGGTCGCACCAGAGGTTGTCAAATCACACGTTTGGAGAGCAACATATAAAAATACTAAAGCTATTCAGGCTTGTGCAAAGAAAGTGTTAGGGCCTAAGATAGGGCAAAAAATTACTCAAAGAAGTATTATCAGAACGGCAGTTCCCATAGTTGGTATAGGAATATCTTCAGGATGGAACTATTATGCAACGAAGCAAATTTCCAAAATTGCCAAAGCTAAATTCCGATCTAAGGGGATAATTTCTGAAGAATTAGACAATATATTTAATAATACTATAGATGAAGATGCCCTTATCTTTAAAGCTGCAATTATGGCAGCTCAAGCTGATGGTAAGTGGGACAAGTCAGAAGTCGAAACCCTTTCTTTGCTTGCAGAAAAACTTGACTTAAGTTCGGATGAACGCAACTCAATAGAGAATTCACTTCACTATGACCAGTCTAAGTTTTTTAATCAATTATCACAGATAGAAAACCAAGATTTCAAAAAACTTCTTTTGGAGGTCATGGTTTTATTTGCCATTTCTGATCGGTACATTCATAAAAACGAGTCTATTTTCTTAGAAGAAGCTGCAAAGAGTTTAAATCTGAATTTTGATATAAAAGCAGTCAAGAAGCATATGAAATCATTATATCAAATTTAATTGCTCGTAATTTTAAAATATTTCAGTAATAACTTTTATCTTTTCAAACGTGATTTATTCCTTATTGTCAACTTAGGGGCGGTTTTAAAGTTATCAAGGGATTTGAAAAGGAAATATATTGCCATTGATAAAAGCAAGAAATCCGTTGACATACTGAATGACAGGATTCAATCATAATTAATATGGTTGTAATGTTGTTACCGATTTCATAACTACTACCGTTAAACGGTATAGGAGAAAGTAATGTTAGCCATTAAAAATTATGGGCAGTTTTGGGAAAGAAAATATATTCACTATGGAAGGAGTGGAAATGCAGGACATCTAAAAGGGTATAATGGGAGAGATATAGTTGATTTTAGGAATCAACGTGGTGTCTATGTCCTTTATGATAAAGATATGAAACCAATCTATGTAGGACAATCAGGTAAAGGTAAGTCTTGTTTATTTAAAAGGTTAGATGATCACAATGCCGATCATTTATCAGGAAGATGGGAATATTTTAGTTGGTTTGGACTTTGTGATGTTGATAGAATAAACAATTCTCTAATAGAAGTTGAAAATAGTTCTGCAAAACTTAATGGTACTATTGCTGATTCATTGAATGAAATAGAAAGTGCTTTAATATTAGCAATGGAACCAAAGCTTAATAAAAAGGGTGCAAGTTGGAAAGGTGTATGGGAATATTGTCAATACACGGAAGATGAAAAGGAAGTAACCATTGTTGATGTTGTGAATGAACAAAAGAAACTTAAAAAAGAATTATCCGAAATTAAGACAATGATATCTAAATTATAGCCTATATCACATTCATGTCAGTCACAATTCATCGTTGATAACCTTAGCTAATGGATATCAAACGATAACATAGTAATACAAAAAAAGGGCGAGACCATCTCTGGCCCCGCCCTTCTACACTCGACAGATCCTATCAGCAGGATCGGCTAATAAAGCTTCTTCAGCGAAATACCCGACTTGGTTTTCCGGACCAGGAACCTGTCATTCTCAACATAACCCAACTCTGCCACCAGTCCTTTAGGAACAATGATGCTGCCGCGTTTGCCAACAGTAACCTCATTTGAAATTGTTGCTTTAGCAGCCCCACGGCCACTTTTGATTGGAGGCACTGTACCTTCATCAATCAATGCATTCGCATAAGCACTTTTCAACTGTGTTGATGTTTTGAAACCAAATGCCGCCAAAATTTCGGGTTGAGGCGTTTCATCTTCAATCATTTTGATCAGTTTTTTTGAATCGACAGATTTTCTCTTGGCCATTTTGTATCTCCAATATGTTGTTGTTAACGAAATTAATGAAAACTATTTCAAACTATTTAATGCTATCTTTGTCTTTATGCAAGAAAATTTAAAATTCTAATTTTATAATCCATATTATTATTCCGAGTTTATCACACCAACATGTTTAAAAAGTGCTTTTAGACCGTCTTAATGCGCCTCTATAGCGGTAATTCGATTAGAGTTATAATGGATATTGTTATCTCTATAAAACTCAATATTGACGATTTTGAAGACGCGTTTATTCTATCCCTATATTTCTTTTTAAAAACGAAAAATGGTGCTACCCGGAACCGACGGTAAAAATTCTAAAGTTCCGTTCTGAACCCCAACAAACACCGAGTTGAACTATTGCATTTGAGGTGGTGTTTGTTTTGGAATCCAAAAAGAATTCTCCTTGTCGTGGCCTTGAACAAGGACATATTATTGTTGTAATATTTCACATCTCAGTTGTTATCTAAGTCATGCATAGTTAGTGATTCTAACACTTCATTTAGTGCTTTACGGGTAGCTTCGTACTTGTCTTTTTCGCTCATGGAGACTACGATCGTATAACAGGAATTAGTTTTATGGCATGGGTGTAAAAACCAATCGTAGCGGATTGTAGTATCTCCCATGGTAAAAATAGCATCAGCTTCAACTTCAAGCCAAGGTTTCGATTTGAATGATTTGGGACTTGTTTTGTACCTATCATAGGTAGCGGCCAAATTTTCAACTTTTATATCACTTTGGTATCTAACAATTTCTGCTTCACTTTCCATTGTGGATTTCAAATTATTGGCAGCTTCTTGCCAATAGCTATTGGACCTTTCAAGCGCTTTATCAAAACTTGTATACTCCTTGTCATTCATGAACAAAATCATTCCTTTAGGTTCTTTATTCACAAGTGCTAAACTGACCATCTTTCTTGCCTGTGATGACATTTGACTTTTGATATCTTTTGGCAATTTAGTGTATGCGTCCCAACCTCGCGGTATATTCACACTGTACTGATATTTGAAATTGGTGGCCTTGTCGGAATGAATTATAGGTGGCGGATATGTAGCGCAACCTGTTAAGCCAATTAGTAGAGCAACAACCACCATGAATTTAAAATGTTGCTTGTTCATTCCGACCTCCATATCAGTTTGTTGGTTATGAAGTGATTAACACTACAACGTAACTTATGAATTATTTACTTGAAAAAACAGCTAAAGTTTGCCATACTGCGCAACATCCCCCTCAAAAAAAGGAGGCCGGACATGTTGCCCGTTAGCCGTTGTGGCGAACACCTTTACCCTGTTCCCAAATTCGATCTTGGCAAAGCCGATGTCAAATACTTTATGAATGAGCTCAGAGGTTTTCACGAGCAGTTCCACGATTGTTTCCAGCGCAGTGAATCCAGGGAGCATTTCCTGCGCTATATGGCCGGGCAATTCAGTCCGCTTGAGCGCAAATCCATCGAGCCCATCGCACTGGCGGTAGAAGACGGCAATGTCAGGGCCATGCAGCGTTTCGTCAGCGATGCCCCATGGGATGACGATAAAATCGTCGCCAAGTATCGTAGTTATGTTAACGAAGACCTCGGCAGCCCCGACGGTGCTTTGCTCTTTGACGAAACCAGCTTTGTCAAAAAGGGCCAGGATTCCATCGGGGTTGCCAAGCAATACTGCGGCACCATCGGTAAAGTTGAAAACTGCCAGGTCGGCGTCTTCGCCGCCTACGTGTCCGAAAACGGTTACGCCATGGTCGACAAGCGGCTGTTCATCCCTAAGCAATGGTTCACGGACGATTTCCGTGCCCGTCGAAAAAAATGCAAGCTGCCGGAAGAAACCACCTTCAAGACCAAGCCCCAACTGGCGGTGGACATGCTCCAAGCGGTCCATGGAGAAAACGTGCTGCCCTTCAAGTATGTACTGGCCGATTCCGTTTACGGTGTTAGTCCGGAGTTTATTGCCGCCGTGGACGCCTTGCCGGATAAGACCTACCTCGTGTCAGTACCCAAAGATACCCACTGCTGGCTGAAACGGCCAATGACCATTACCAAGTCCTACCGCTGGGGTGGGAAAACCCGTACCAAAACCCTGTTGCTCGATCCTGACAGCAAGCCCGTCACCGTGGAGGAGCTGGCTAAGAACATCAACGACTATTTTTGGTATCGCCGCCAAGTGTCCGAAGGCACCAAAGGCCCCATTGTTTATGAGTTTACCCGGCGCCGGGTGATCCTCTCGGCAGATGGTCTGCCCCGCAAAAGCGTTTGGCTGCTGATCCGCCGGACCTTGGGCGACGACCCCCAATACAGCTATTTCATCAGCAACGCCTCCTCAAATGCGCGATTAAAACTGCTCGTGTGGCTAAGCGGCTTGCGCTGGGCCATCGAACAGTGCTTTGAGGAGGCTAAAACAGAGCTGGGCATGGACCACTACGAGGTACGCAAGTTCACCGGATGGAACCACCACATGCTAACGTGCATGCTGGCCCATTTCTTCCTCTGGCACCTGAAAATCAGGATGGGGAAAAAAAGCACCGTCCATTACGCTGTCGCAGCTTAGGGTTCTCATAAAGATCATTTTGCCAATGAAACGCCACACGGTCGAAAGTTTACTCGATGAGATCGAGTGGATTCAGGCCCGCAACCATCGCGCCTATCTGTCACACCGGCGAAAGCGATTAAGAGAACTTGGCGAAGGGCCACAAGTAACGTTGTAGGGTTAAGCCAGCCTGAACTTCCTTAACCTTCCTCAGCAGCTCCTCCTTAATAAACACATCTTTGTCCATGAAAAGCTGCACCAGAGCTTCATATAGACCTTGTTTGCCATCAAGAACGCTTTTAGAGGATAATCTTACTAAAATCAGAATTTGATTCGATTGGTGATTGATTGAGACTGGACGAAACTGCTTCGCGGCAGCTTGCCCGTCTGAACGTCTTCAGTTATTTTCCCGCCGTACCCTATTGAATCCAAATATCCAAAGCCTGATCGTGTAAACTGCCTTCCTTACGTTTGATGAACCCCAAACCAAGGAGGCAGACCATGACACCACTGCGTCAACAAATGCTCAGGGCAATGGATCTAAAGAACCTTTCCCCGCACACCCGTCGCTCATATCTCAGCGCGGTCACCAACCTGGCCAAGCATTATCAGCAGTCTCCGGAAACCATCACCCCCGAGATGATCGAGGACTACCTGCTGTATCTGAAAAATGAAAAGGGCAACGCCCCGCAAAGCTGCTGCTTGAGGTTAAGCGGCCTGCGTTTTTTCTACAAACACATCCTCGAACAGCAGATGCCCGTTGGCTTCCGCCTGCCCAAGTCCTTGCGGCGGCTGCCGACCGTGCTCACCAAAGCACAGGTCCGCAGGATTATCGATGCCCCCGGCAATCTAAAGCATCGCTTGATCCTGATGACGACCTACGCGGCCGGTCTCAGGTCCGCCGAAGTGAGGCACTTAAGGCCCGAGCATATCGACAGTCAGCAGATGCTGATCAAGGTCGAAAGCGGCAAGGGGGGCAAAGACCGCTACACCATGCTGTCGAAAAAGCTGCTGGCCGAACTGCGCCGCTACTATCACACCTGCCGTCCGCAAACCTACCTCTTCCCCTCCTCGTATAAGAAAATGAAAGGCCAGCCGCTATCCTACGAAGCCGTGCGCTGCATCTACGAGAAAGCCCGCCAGAAGGCCGGCGTTAAAAACGGTCAAGGCCTGCACACCCTGCGCCACAGCTTCGCCACGCATCTTCTGGAGGCCGGATACGACATCCGCAAAATCCAGGTTCTCCTCGGCCATTCGAGACTGTCCACCACCATGATCTACCTGCATGTGAGCCGCGAAACCCTGGCCAGCGTGCCCAGCCCTCTGGATTTAGTGGACTTAAATCCGAACGGCGCAAAGGAGGGCACCCATGAGCCCGATCATCAAACCTGATGCCGGACGGCTGGGGCTGGCACACGTTCTGCGGGAACACATTGCCGATTACCAGATACAGTATCGGCTATGGCCGCAACAGCGCAAGATCGTCTACGACCTGCTCAACTGCCGCACGCCATATCTCGGCGGTCATATCGATCGCTGCGAGCATTGCGGCACCCTGCGCATCGCCTATCACTCATGCCGCAATCGCCACTGCCCCACCTGCCAGCACATGCCGCGGGAACGCTGGCTGGAAAAACGAAAGCAAGAAATCCTAAAAACCGCCTACTTCCATGTCGTCTTCACCCTGCCGCATGCCCTCAACACGATGGCCTTGGCCAACAAGCCGGTGATGCTCACCATGCTTTTTAAGGCTGCCGGGCAAACACTCCTGACCTTCGGGGAAAACAAGCTCGGCGGAAAGCTGGGCTTTATCGCCACGCTGCACACCTGGGATCAGAAACTCAACGCCCACTTTCATCTGCATTGCCTGGTGGCCGGTGGAGCGCTCTGTGACGATGGTTCCCGCTGGCGGCCCTGCAAAGGCAGATATTTGTTTAATGCACGGGCCTTGTCGCTGGTGTTCCGTGGAAAGTTCATGGCGCACCTGAAAAGGGCGGGTGAGCGCGGACACCTCAACATCACAGACGATGAATTGAACCGACTGAAAGCCCGGCTATATGAAACGCCCTGGATTGTGGACGTTCGTGAGCCTGTCAAAAACCCGCAGCACGTGCTCGCATACCTGGCCCGTTATACCTATCGCGTGGCGATTGCCAACAGCCGCATCAAAACCCTTTGCGACGGGATGGTCACTTTTAACTTTAAAAACCGAAAGAAAGATCGCACCGAAACGCTCACGGTTACGGCCGTCGAGTTCATCCGGCGCTTTCTGCTCCACAGCTTGCCCAAAGGCTTTGTGCGCATCCGGCACTACGGTTTTTTGGCCAATCGCTATCGGTCAACGAATCTTGCCGCTATCCGGCGATTGATGGCGTTGCCGGAACCATCGGGCGCTACTGTAACCACCGTTGAGGAGCTTCTCCGACAACTAACAGGTATCGACATCAGCGTTTGTCCCTGCTGCCTTAAAGGGAAAATGCACCTGTTCCGTGTAATCCCCAGGGGACGAGCACGACCCCCCAATCCACTTCTCTATGCAGCGGCATAGGCAGATTGACTGAATTTGGAATCGGTTCCGAAACCGCTGGTGGAGTGCGCTCTCACCTGGCTGAATGCTTCTGTGAAGGGGAGAAAACCGCAATCAAAATGATGACCTTGTAGTGGAAAATCCGATGTATAATCCAGAACACGTCCTGCCGCTGATCCCATACGCCTGTCTGCTGACGTATGGCCGCAAATCACATCTTTACAAAACCCATATGAAAATATCGTGCCGAAGTCTCCAGCAGGCGGCTTCGTCCAACCTCGTTTTATCAATCATCCCGCCCGCTCACACTCAAACTTGAAACCAACCAGCCGCCTTACACGTTGAGCAGATGTCCTCGCATCATCAATGCCGCGGGACGATCGATAAAACACTTATCGAGTATCCTAACATTCCTCAGCTTGTCAAAACCTGTGACAGCGTGCCGTAACCTGTAGATTGGATAGGACGCACGATTGGAATTGCATACCGGTTAATCGGAGGCAATACTTACTCAGATTTAGAAAATGTACCATGGAGGAGGAAGAGCGGTGGAGCACCTTTAGATTGACAGGGAGTCTCACCTACATTAGGAATAAAGGAGTGCATGATTTCCTCAAATTGAGTGCACTCCCTTCTAAAAGCACCTTTGAACAAAAAAAGGAACCAAGGATAACTCCCTGATTCCCTTAAATTTCATGTGGTGCGCCC
>JAHLLS010000004.1 GCA_020444045.1 Deltaproteobacteria bacterium | reverse complement strand
ACCTGTGACCCTCGGCTTGTAAGGCCGATGCTCTCCCAACTGAGCTACCCGCCCGGCGCAAAGACTGCCTTGATACTTTATCCGCCCTACGGTGTCAAGCGGAAACGCGACAACACACCAAAAATACAGACGGATTACTGCCGTTGACCGATCGTTAATTCAAGGGAGAGGCCGAACTGCCCTCACCCTCGCCTTCCGCGATGGCAAACGGTAGATCCACCTCCTTGAACAGGCGATCCCCATCCGCCAGGATCACGGCATGGCTGAGGACTTCGTCCATATGTTCCACCGGAACAATGGTCATGCTCCGGGAGATCAATTTCGGAATGTCTTTAAGATCCTTCTCGTTCTCTTTCGGGATAAGGACGGTTTTGATCCCGCCGCGATGGGCCGCGATGATCTTTTCTTTCAATCCGCCGATGGGCAGTACGCGACCCCGCAGGGTGATCTCACCCGTCATGGCAATATCCCGGCGCACCGGGCGCTTGGCCAGGGCCGAGACAATGGAAGTACACATGGCAATCCCGGCCGAAGGGCCATCTTTGGGAATAGCGCCTTCAGGGATGTGGATGTGCAGATCGAGCTTCCGGTGAAACTTTTCGTCGATCATCAGGTTGGTGGCCCGCGAGCGGACATAGCTCACCGCGGCCTGGGCCGATTCCTTCATGACATCGCCCAATTTTCCCGTCACGGTAACATTGCCTTTGCCGGGCATGGTGAGCGTTTCTACGACCAGAAGTTCCCCGCCGACCTGTGTCCAGGCCAGGCCCGTTACCATGCCGATCTGGTCCTTGTCCTCGATTTGGTCTTGCTTGAAGCGCGCCGGGCCAAGGTATTTGGCGATCGATTGGGCGGTCACGTGATACACCCCGTTGCCCTGCTTCTTGACCACCTGTTTGGCAATTTTGCGACAGATAGAGGCGATCTCGCGTTCCAGATTGCGCACCCCGGCTTCACGGGTGTAACGCCGGATAATGGTCAGGATGGCGTTTTTCGAAAACTTGATATCACGGCCTTCAAGGCCGTTGGCTTCGATCTGCTTGGCGACTAAAAAATTATTGGCAATGTTGTATTTTTCGTATTCGGTATACCCCGGCAAACGGATGATTTCCATACGGTCCTGCAACGGCAGGGGAATATCGGGCAGCGTGTTGGCCGTGGTGATGAACAGAATATCCGACAGATCGTAATCCACATCCAGGTAGTGGTCGTTGAAGCTGTAGTTCTGCTCCGGATCCAGCACTTCCAGCAACGCCGCCGAAGGATCGCCCCGGAAGTCCATACTCATTTTGTCCACCTCGTCCAGGCAGAAAACCGGGTTGTTGACACCCGCCTTTTTGAGTGACTGCATGATCTTGCCCGGCATGGCCCCGATGTAGGTCCGCCGGTGGCCGCGGATCTCGGCTTCATCCC
The DNA here is from genome assembly GCA_020444045.1 of Deltaproteobacteria bacterium. Classification (GTDB taxonomy): domain Bacteria; phylum Desulfobacterota; class Desulfobacteria; order Desulfobacterales; family UBA5852; genus JABZFP01. The sequence goes on along the minus strand of JAHLLS010000004.1, from coordinate 279,071 downwards.
GCACCCCGCCCAGCGACAACCGGACATATTTACGCCCGGTAGCGCGTGATACGGATTTGGCCAGGGACGTCTTGCCGACCCCCGGAGGGCCCACCAGGCAAAGAATGGGGCCTTTCACCTTTCGGGTCAGGGTCTGAACCGCCAGGTATTCAATGATGCGCTCCTTGGGTTTCTCCAGGCCATAGTGATCCTCGTCAAGAATCCGCTCCGCCGCTGCCAGGTCCTGATTGATCTCGCTGACATCGAACCAGGGCAGACTGATCAGCCAGTCGATGTAGTTCCTCACCACCGTGGCCTCCGCCGACATGGGCGTCATCATTTTCAGTTTGCGAAATTCCTGTTTGACCTTCTCGGTGCCCTCTTCGGACATCTTTTTGGCCTTGATCCGTTTTTCCAGATCTTCCAGCTCTTCGCTGGGGTCGTCTTCCGCCCCCATCTCCTTCTTGATGGCCCGCATCTGTTCGTTCAGGTAATAGTTGCGCTGGGTTTTTTCCATCTGTTCCTTGACCCGGCCCTTGATGCGCTGATCCATCCGCAGGACTTCAATTTCCATCTTGATCAGGCTGACCAGATCGGACACGCGCTCTGCCGGGTCGACCTTATCCAGCAGGCGCTGCTTGTCCTCGACCTTGAAGGCGAAATGGGCGGCCACGGTATCGGCCAGTTTGGACGGGGAACTGATTTCGCTGACGCTCTCCATCAACTCCTTGGAGATGCTTTTGTTCAGTTTGGCATATCGGCCGAAGTTTTCCAGCACCGAACGGCACAGGGCTTTGGCTTCGATGGGGTCCACCTCCGGCTCGGGCATGGCAGCGAGTTCGACGTTGAAGAAATCATCCATCTCCAGAAATTTCAGGATGCGGGCCCGGCTTTCACCCTCCACCAAGGCTTTGACCGTGCCGTCCGGCAGCTTCAACAGCTGCAGGACTTTACCGATCGTGCCCACCTCGTTGATATCCGCTTCCTCCGGTGTATCGACGCCGGCATGCTTCTGGGTGGAAAGGAATACCCGTTTGTCACGGCCCATGGCGTTGGCCAAGGCATTGACGGACTTGGTGCGGCCCACGAAAAGCGGCGCCACCATGTGGGGAAAAACCACGATGTCACGCAACGGCAGAAGCGGGAGCTGAAGGTCTTCCCCCGCAGGATCGTCTTTAAAAACAGTGGGAATCGTTACCATAATTTTTCACTTCCTGATGATAGGGTCTAAAAGATTGATCGGTCGGCACGTCCGAACGCCATAAAACGTTTTACGCGCTATCGGACAAGCCAATCGCTTACATATTTAAAATAATCGGAAAACACTTCCATTTCAAGGCTAGCCGTGGATCTTATCCAGGATAAGGGGTAACGGCGAATATCGTGGGCGCAATGCCGGACCCTATAAAATGGGGATCTAAAAGGTCTTATCGTTTAATTGATGCAAAACTTAAACGGCGAGCGAGTCCATAATAAAATCGGCCCGTGGGGCGCCTAAATGGAACTGGCGCTGCCATGGGCCGAAAAAATCCCCATCAATGGAAGCGGATCGGGTGTGATCAAGCCTGTTTCTTGGTCTTGGTCTGGTCAAAGAGCAAAATCGGATCCTCTTTGTTCAGCACCACATCCTCACTGATCACGCATTCCTTGACATTCTCCACGGAAGGCAACTCATACATGATATCCAGCAGGGTTTTTTCGAGAATGGCTCGCAGGCCACGTGCCCCGGATTTGCGTTTAACCGCCTCCTTGGCAATCGCGGCCAGGGCACTGTCGGTAAATCGCAGGTTAACCCCTTCGATCTCGAACAGCTTGCGGTATTGCTTGACCAGTGCATTTTTGGGCTCGTTCAAAATCCGGACCAGCGATTGTTCGTTGAGCTCACCCAGGGTGGCAATCACCGGCAACCGTCCCAGGAATTCGGGTATCAATCCGAATTTGATCAGGTCTTCGGGCTGAACATTCAGGAGAATCTCACCCACACTTTTGTCGGAGGGCTTGACGATTTCGGCGCCAAAACCCATGACCTTGGACCCGTGCCGGCGCTGGATGATTTTTTCCAGGCCGTTGAACGTGCCGCCACATATGAATAGGATATTGGAAGTATCGACCTTGACAAAATCCTGTTGGGGATGCTTGCGGCCGCCCTTGGGCGGAACGCTGGCGGTCGTGCCTTCAATAATTTTCAACAGGGCCTGCTGCACGCCCTCACCGGACACATCCCGGGTGATGGAGGGATTGTCGCCTTTGCTGGCGATCTTGTCGATCTCGTCGATATAGACGATGCCTTTTTTGGCCCGCTCCACGTCATAATCGGCATTCTGCAACAATGCCAGGATAATGTTCTCGACATCCTCCCCGACATAACCGGCTTCCGTCAGGCTGGTGGCATCGGCAATCGTAAAGGGGACGTTGAGAAAACGGGCCAGCGTCTGGGCCAAGAGCGTCTTGCCGCAACCGGTAGGGCCGATCAGAAGGATGTTGCTTTTCTGAAGCTCCACATCACCCGCATGAACGGTCGAATTCAGGCGCTTGTAGTGGTTGTAGACGGCCACCGCCAGGATTTTCTTGGCGGCTTCCTGCTCGATGACGTAATCGTCCAGCAAGGTCTTGGTTTCTTTGGGCGCCAGGAGGTTCTCCAGCGCATCGGCATCCTTTTCGCTCTCCTCTTCGATAATTTCGCTGCAGAGCTGGATGCACTCGTCACAGATGTATACCGCGGGACCGGCGATCAGCTTGTTGACTTCCTTCTGGCTTTTGCCGCAGAACGAGCAAAACAGGTTGTCATTGTCCTCATCTTTATGCGTCATCTTTTTTCTCCGTGGCTGCGCCGTCTCCGAGATCGTCACGCTTGGCAATCACGTGGTCCACGATCCCGTAAGCACGGGCTTCTTCGCCGGACATGAAAAAATCACGGTCCGTGTCCGTCTGTAGATCCTCCACCGGTTTTCCGGTGTGGGCCGACAGGATGCGATTGAGATCCTGTTTCATCCGCAGCATTTCGCGGGCATGAATTTCCACATCCGAGGCCTGCCCCTGAAAACCGCCCATGGGCTGATGAATCATAATCCGCGCATTGGGCAGGGCGTAGCGCTTGCCCGCACTGCCGGCCGCAAGCAGGACCGCGCCCATGCTGGCGGCCTGGCCGATACAGACCGTGGCGATATCTGGTTTAACATACTGCATGGTATCATATACGGCAAGCCCCGAAGTCACAACCCCCCCGGGGGAATTGATATAAAAATTGATGTCTTTATCGGGGTCGTCCGACTCAAGAAACAGCAACTGAGCAATGATCAGGTTGGCAACATCGTCATTCATGGCGGAGCCAAGGAAAATGATCCGGTCTTTCAGCAGCCGGGAATAGATGTCGTAAGCCCGTTCACCCCGACTGCTCTGCTCGATAACCATTGGGATTAGCGGCACGTTTTTTCTCCTTGTTAAGGTGTCTGATGGTGGCCGGGTAACGGTCCGATGAAGGGCGGGGCCTTAATCTGATTGCAGATCAGAGGCCCCGTAGGTCGGGTGGTCGGTGCCAGACCGGACAGATCCGATTATTCGGCCTTGTCGTCTTCAGCGGGTGGTTCCAGTTCCGGCTCGACTTCCTCGATGGAACTTTTATCCATAATAAGCTTAATTGCTTGTTTTTCAAGTAAAGCGTGCTTGAACACGTCGATACGTTCCGGATTCTGGGCATAAAACTGTTTGATGACATCCACGGGCTGGTTGAAACTGTCCGCCATTTCCTGGTAGCCGTTCTCCAGCTCTTCGTCGGAAATCGCCAGGGATTCCTGGCTGATGATTTTCCCCAGAATCATGTGGCGCCGCACTTGATTGACCGCGGTTTCGCGGTAGTTGGTGTTCAGCTGCTCGTCATCCAGCCCCAGTTCCTCCATGGACGTGTTGTGGTAGGCAAATTTCTGTTTGGCCTCCGCCACGATGTTCTCAAGCTCATGCGCGACCATGGATTCCGGAACCTCAAACTCCTGCTGATCGAGCAGCGCCGTGAAAACCTGTTCGTTCAACTCCTGCTCCTGCCGTTTGGTGTAGCCCATAGCAAGGTTTTCATTGATTTTGGCCTTGAGATCGTCAAGCGACTCAAACTGCCCCAGCCGCTTGGCCATTTCATCGTCAATTTCCGGCAGGTGCTGCTCACGAATTTCCTTCAGGTCTATAAGAAAGGTGATCGCCAAGCCGGCCAGCTTCTCGTTAAAATAGTCATCGGCAAATTGGACGGAAACTTCAGTGGATTCACCGGCCTTGAGACCCATGAGGCCGGCGTCGATATCCGGATGAATCATGCCGTCACCGATCTTCATGGAAAAATTTTCCGTCCGTTGGGTTTCCGCAAAGGGTTTGCCGTCTTTCAGCCCCTCGTAGTCGACCACCACATAATCCCCATCGGCCACCGGGCGATCCTCTTCAATCGGCACCATGCGGGCCAGATTGTTGCGCAGCATCTGAAGCTGGGCGTCCACTTCTTCATCCGTGGCCCGGTAGAGCGTTCTCTTAAGCTGGAAACCATCAATCGTGTAATTTTCCAGTTCGGGATTCACTTCGACCGTGGCGACAAAGGTAAAGGCTTCGCCTGCCTTTAGTTCCGGTGGATCGATATCCGGCATGCCGACCACATTCATTTCGGATTCCTTCAAAACCTCGATGAACGAATCCTGGATCAGCCGCGACGAGACGTCCGCGCGCACATCTTTACCGTATAGCCGCTCGAGCACTGATCGCGGCGTTTTACCCGGCCGAAACCCCTTGACCTTGGCATTTTTTTTCAATTCCTTGTAGGCATTGTCCAATTCACGCGTCACATCTTCCTGGGGCACTTCGATCGTGAGTTTCTTTTTAACGGCACTCTGGTCCTCAACTGAAAAATTCATTCGGATTCCTTTCCGGGCAAACCGCTCCACCACCTCTCATGGTGTGCGGTCCAATCAATTGGCCTATCACAAAAATCGGCTGGCTAGGTGCAACGCCGATGCATCCAAAGATTGCACCAGCCTCTATACGTCGAGTGCCCGGAGTCGATCATCTCCAGGCACTCTCAAAACCGTTGAATATGGTGCGAGAGGGGAGACTTGAACTCCCACTCTGTCGCCAGAGCTGGATCCTAAGTCCAGTGCGTCTACCAATTCCGCCACTCTCGCAAATGCATTACGGCACAAGAATAAATGGGTAATTTAATATGCCCGAAATAGTGTGTCAAGCAAATTAGCCCATGATAAATCGACACGGCATCCATTGGCCTTGAGCCGGCATATCCCCCCAACCCCTTGATAAGCTTCCGGATTAAATCTTGCTTTGCCCTTGCACCCACCCGCAATCCGTGATAGGAAACCGTCCCGTCTTTGATGCCGGATTCACGGGGCGTAGCGCAGCCTGGTAGCGCGCCTGCTTTGGGAGCAGGATGTCGGAGGTTCAAATCCTCTCGCCCCGACCAATTATTTCAAGCAGTTGGACCACATCGCCTCTACCAATTGCAGTCGTAAGTGCGGTATCCACCACCAGGCCATTTCGGTTTTCCATCAAAGCATGACCGCTATAGCAAAGCTTGGGGATGCGTTTTTCCATGCTGATGAAGCTGAACATCGATTGCTGGTTGTTTTCGTTGCCTACCATCAATACTTAGAGTGATTGCAGTTGGTTATGTGATGAGTAAGTACTATAATAAACAAAGGCGTCGATCAAGAAGAAAACGAGTTTTTCAACAGCCTGTTAGATTTCAAGGCTTCGCAAGTTTACTATCTTGACGATCGTTGAGCGCGAGATCTTCCACCTGGAGCAGATGTTCTTCCATGGCAGACCTTGCGGCTTCCGAATCCCTGCCTGTTACTGCGTGAAGAATCTTATCATGACCGGCAACGGAAATTTTTATCCTATTCGGGTTCTTAGAAACCTTGACCCGACTTTCGCTCAGAATATCGTTAAGCCTCTCGACGACCTTCAGCAGGGTCCCATTCTTGGTTGCACGGGCAAGGGCAATGTGAAAAGTCTGATCCAACTCAACTATCAACCTAAAGTCTCCCGCTTCCTTTTGGCTGTCTAAAAGCAATTCCAGTTCAGCGATATCTTTTCCCGAAGCCTTCAACGCGGCAAGCGCCGCAATCTGCGGTTCGATCATTCGCCGAAACTGAAAAATTTCGGCCAGTTTATTCTTCTCCCGGTGGAGCGCGTGCGTCAGCAGATCGTCCACGGAAGGCCCATGCTCGTTAACGACGAAAGTTCCCGAACCAACACGACTGACAAGAATGTTCTGCTCCTCCAATGTCCGGATGGCCTCTCTGACCGGATGACGTGATACCTGAAAAATCTCAGCCAATCGGCGTTCGGGGGGCAATTGATCGCCGTGTTTGAGTTTGCCCTCTTCGATCAGGTGCATGATCTGCTCCGCGATATCCTGGTAGACTTTGGTTCGTTTGACCACCTTGAGATCGCCTTCGGCCGGAAAAAAGTTTTGGCTGGGGTCTTTTGCGGTCATGACAGGTCTATCCCACTTTCATGGTGACGAGCATGCACAACCCCATGGCACCCAGTCCGAGGTAAACCAGACCCTCCTGCTCGTTCAAGGCTGCGAAGTATAAAAAAAAAGGAATGCCAATCACTGCCAATAGGATTAGATTCCTTAATCTTTTCGAGTGTTTCGACATAAATGAAGCCAATTTAGACATCTCCTATTTAAATCCCAGCATCACGACGACCAGAGTAATAACGCCGATCAGGGTGGTGATGATCAAGCCATACTTGATGGTCGTCCTGAGCACCGGTGCCTCTTGTCCATTAAGACCTACAGTGGAACAACCAACGATAATTTTGGCCGGGGCGATCATGCTTCCCAATGCCCCCCCCGTTGTCTGAGCCGCCAGGATGACCGCCGCGCTAATTCCGGCCAACTCAGCCGTCTGTTGCTGGAGGACGCCAAAAACAACATTAGAGTTGGTATTCGAGCCCGTCATAAAGGCCCCCAGGAGCCCAATCCAAGAGGCAAAAAACGGGTATGTGGAGCCGAACATGCGACTCACGCCCTCGGCCAGAAGATAGGTCATGCCGCACTGGTCCATCACCAGAGCAAAACAAACCATGGTTACGATACCCAAACTTGTAGGCACCCCCGAGTCTACTGTCTTCCTGAGAATCGTACGCACCGCCCCCGAGACATAGTATCCCCTCGAAGCATAGAGCAAATAGGCCGCAACCGCCGAGTACCCCAGCAGGGCGCCCCCGTGTCCGAAGATTTTGATTTTCTGCCCCGAACCAGCCGGGACGACCCAACCGGTATTGGAGATCAATTCAGGGAAATGAAGCGACAGCATGATCTGACCCAAAAACTGCTTGATTGGCGGTACCAGAACTCCCATCGAAACGATCAAAATCAATAGGCCATAGGCCGACAGGGCCCATCCGAAAGACATTTCGCTGCCGTTGGTCGCTCTCGGAACTTCACCCTTGTTGCGATAAGGGCCTAAGCGAGCCACGACAACACAAGCAATCAAACCGGTAAGGGATGCCCCGAATCCGCCCAGGGTCCATAAACCGCTCACGGCCAGCGCATATTGGGTGGAAGCCATGACGGTGCCGATGATGGCAATCGCCAGGGCGCTGTGGCGTACCATTCCCCACCCTCCGTAGATATGGACGGCGGCCACGGCGCACAGATACCCGGAAATTCCCAGCATGACCGCCGACCAATGGGCCAGGTATTCAGCAGATAGCCCAGTGACAGCCATCATGGCCTGGAAAGAGGCCCCCATTGAACCAAAAGTGACCGACCAGCAGTGGCCCACGGCTGGAACGGCGACAGCCACCACCGGATTGAAATTCAAAGCGGCCAAAAGGGGGGCGACAACCGCGATAGGCACCCCATACCCGGCCACACCCTGCAGGAAGGCGGCAAAAACCCAGCCGAAAATCAACAATTGGATTGTTTTATCCTGGCTGAACCGCTCGATTCCAGTTCCAATGGCCTGGACCGCCCCGGTTTCGTTGACAGTGTGATAAAGTAGCAACGCCATCCAGATGATATAGAGGACGTTGAGGGACAATAGAACGCCCTTCATCTGGGCATAGGCCAAAAGGTTGGGCGTGGCCCCAAAAAACAAAACCGAAGCAATGACGGCTGTGAACCATCCGGCCGCTCCTGCCCGACCACCGCCCCAATTGAATCCGACCATCAGAATCAGCACCGCAGCGATAGGCGAAAAAGCGAACAACCACTTCCATATGAAAAGTTCTGCCAAAAAAAGCCACCCGATCTTTAAAGGTTAAATAATTGAACCAATTTTATTTGGTTGTACCAATTTAGTGAACTTTTTTAAAATCTGTCAATAGCAAATTTTGTTGGCAGCTTAGGGAAGGTCTTTTGCATCATCAAACCGCCCCCAGCAGGATAGCGCTGGAGGATCATGGATAGACGATTTGGCAGACGCTACCAGCCCAACTCATGGGTCGCCAGTGCGAATAACGTCTACCAAACGGGAGTAGACTGATTTGTCCTTCAAGAAGTCAGCCAGGCAGTCCGTTGGTTTCTTAGTTCCCATCTTAATGTGTCCTGCAGATATTTCTGTGGTTTTCTTGTGGTCGTGGCGCAGTCACCGCTGAAGCTGTGCGAGGCTCATATGCCCTTCTCCTTCAGGATGGATCCGCATGATGTCTGAGCTGGGGGAGGTTAAAAGGCTGGTCTTTAGCCTTCGTCGCCAATTGCGGCGGTACGGTCGGGCGCAAGGTAGGAGGTGCCCCCCCTGAAGACCTTATGTGTTGTTGGCTCCGATTCGGAAACTATGGGACTCTATGGGCCTAAAAATAGGGCGGCGTTTCAGATGGTTGTGAAACGCCGCCCTTGTTGTATGCCTCAGGCTTGGCGCGGGTTTCGGGGCATCCGTTAAATTATCTTGCGAACCCCAATAAGACGTTTATACTGCGATCAGGCCAGGTCGAAACGGTCGAGGTTCATGACCTTGTTCCATGCTGCTACAAAATCCTTAACAAACTTTTCCTTGTTGTCATCCTGCGCATAAACTTCGGCATAGGCGCGAAGGATCGAGTTGGAGCCGAAGACAAGATCTACTCGTGTCGCCGTCCACTTGACTTGATCCGTCTTGCGGTCGCGGATCTCATATAGATTTTCGCCAGCTGGTTTCCATGTATAATTCATGTCCGTCAGGTTGACAAAGAAGTCATTGGTCAGCGCGCCCTTACGATCAGTGAAGACGCCGTGGCTGGAGCCGCCGTGGTTAACGCCCAACACGCGCATACCGCCCACCAGCACCGTCATCTCGGCAGCGGTGAGCCTCATCAGTTGCGTGCGGTCGAGCAACATCTCCTCAGCACTTACGACATAGTCCTTCTTCAGCCAGTTGCGGTAGCCGTCATGGAGGGGCTCCAGCACTTCGAAGGCTTCGACTTCGGTCATTTCTTCCGTCGCATCCCCACGGCCCGGCGAGAAGGGGACGGTAATTTCAAAACCGGCAGCCTTGGCGGCCTGCTCAATGCCGACGTTGCCTGCTAGTACGATCACATCCGCCACGCTTGCTCCAGTCTCGGCCGCAATCGGTTCAAGTAAAGCGAGCACCTTGGCAAGACGCTCAGGTTCGTTGCCTTCCCAGTCCTTTTGGGGCGCAAGGCGGATACGCGCCCCGTTGGCGCCTCCACGATTGTCTGAACCACGGAAGGTTCTGGCGCTGTCCCAGGCGGTGGCGACCATATCGCTGATGCTCAGACCGGCGGCCGCGATTTTGGCCTTTACGGCTTCAACATCGTAGGTGGCGTTCCCAGCGGGTACCGGGTCTTGCCAGATCAAGTCTTCCTCCGGCACATCGGGACCGATGTAACGCGCCTTCGGCCCCATATCACGGTGCGTCAGTTTGAACCAGGCACGGGCGAATGCATCGGAGAAGGCTTCGGGGTCCTTGTAGAACCGTTCGGAGATCTTGCGATACTCGGGGTCCATCTTCATGGCCATGTCGGCATCGGTCATGATCGGGTTGTACCGGATCGAAGGATCTTCGACATCGACCGGCTTGTCTTCTTCCTTGATGTCAACGGGTTCCCACTGCCAAGCGCCGGCCGGGCTTTTTTTCAGTTCCCACTCATGTTCGAGCAACAGGTAAAAATAACCATTGTCCCATTTGGTCGGAGTCGTCGTCCATGCGCCTTCGATGCCGCTGGATACCGTGTCGCGGCCAATGCCGCGCTTGGTTTTGTTGATCCAACCCAGCCCCTGGTCTTCAAAGCCAGCGGCTTCGGGTTCAGGGCCGAGCAGTGCTGCATCACCGTTGCCGTGGCATTTGCCCACCGTGTGGCCGCCGGCGGTTAGGGCAACGGTCTCCTCGTCGTTCATGGCCATGCGGGCAAAGGTCACCCGTACATCATGGGCCGTCTTTAACGGGTCCGGGTTGCCGTCCACCCCCTCGGGGTTGACATAGATCAGCCCCATCATCACCGCAGCCAGCGGGTTTTCCAGATCTCGCTCGCCGGAGTAACGGCTGCCTTCGCCGCCGCTGGGCGCCAGCCATTCCTTCTCCGACCCCCAGTAGGTGTCTTTTTCGGGATGCCAGATATCTTCGCGGCCGAAACCGAAGCCGAAGGTCTTCAGCCCCATGGATTCATAGGCGACGGTGCCGGCGTAAGTTATTAAGTCGGCCCAACTGAGCTTGTTGCCGTACTTCTTCTTGATGGGCCAAAGGAGACGGCGCGCCTTGTCCAGGTTCACGTTGTCCGGCCAGGAGTTGATCGGCGCAAAACGCTGATTGCCTGTGCCGGCGCCGCCCCGGCCGTCAGCAATGCGATAAGTGCCCGCCGCATGCCACGACATGCGGATCATCAGTCCGCCGTAGTGACCCCAGTCCGCCGGCCACCACTCCTGACTGTCGGTCATCAGAGCGTACATGTCTTTTTTAAGAGCTTCGAAGTCGAGTTTCTTCACCTCTTCACGATAGTTGAAGTCCGCTCCCATTGGGTTGGTCTTGCTGTCGTGTTGATGCAGAATGTCGAGATTGAGCGCCTTGGGCCACCAATCCATGTTCGACATGCCGCTCTCCGTAGCGCCGCCGTGCATTACCGGGCATTTGCCTTCATTCGTCATAACGTTACCCCCTTTTGTCTTTTGCGTTTAGGCACCGCGCTGATGTGATCGACTGCGTTTCGGTGCATGTTGAGTTAAAAAATTGCTACCGGCCTTAACAAACGATTGAGGTAACAACTGTCACGCTGCGGCTGATTTATATCTTTCCAAATGCGCTTTCCAGCCGCGTTCCCGACCCGGGTTAGAGGCTACCTGTCAACCGAAATTTTGAAGATACGGATAGTTGAGTGATGCAGCATTTTCAGAAAAATTTGCTTAACGCGACTGGCAATCCCGGCAGATTCCGAAAAAATCAAACCGATGATTGTGAATCTGAAAACCGGTCGCTTTGGCAACCTCTTTTTCGATTCTTCAAGACCGCCCAGATCCGGATCAATAATCTGTTCGCATTTGGTGGAGATTTCGCGAGGATGAGGATAGGGTTTATTGCCGTCATAGCGGTTGCTCCCATCCGGGACCCCGGCTCAAGAACTTCGCCAAGGGAATTCATCCGTATAATGTTTCTGTAAACGGTTGCAAGACTCTTTGCCCGAAAAACTTCAGAATGATGACGTCAAATCCGTATTTATGGTTTGTCAGCGTTTTGTTTGTACGCTTTAAATGATAATTATTATCAATAAACACTTATTTCTTTTTAGTCAACTCCCATTTCGATCGCCCTCATGCAAAAATCTTTTGGGGTAATCTGCACCGATTCCAGCATGACAGGATGAGAGGTGCGCCCCCATTTTAGTTCAGCATGCTGTTGACAAGCATGGCCTCATCACTAATATAAACATACTATAAACACTAAACTCAATATTTACCTAAAAAATTAAACAAAGGAACAGACCATGTCATTCAAACTTTCCACCATCACCATCACAGCCTTCCTTTTTTTTGCATCTTCATGGGCCTGGGCCGGGCATCATTACTTAGGCCATGGTAGCTCGATGCCATCCTGGAATATGAACGAGATGGATGCCAATCAGGACAGGACGCTCTCATTTGAGGAATACCGTGACAGCCAGACCAAGCAGCTGCGTGCTGGTTTTGACATGATCGATAGCAACAAAGACGGTTCCATCAGTGAAGATGAATGGAATACATTCCTGAATGTGCACGGCGTTAAGGTTGAATAAAACTACGCCGACGATCTGACCGGCAATCCAAGCGATGACGGGTCAGGTCAGGGAAAATATCTGTTTGAACAGCGAATTCACGGCTTAAGGAGTATGACGATGACAAATGGCAACGTGATCCGAAAAGTTTATAATGGCAATGATACCAAAAGATTGAAGGTCTATTACGACCGGAAGCCATCGACCTCGATCGAGCGGGACAACAGAATTTGCATGGTGTTGAATTCAACCGGGCAGACCATTCGCCTGAACGAAAGCGATGCCTTCGACCTGCTGATGGACATAACGAAGGTGCTCAAAGGAAAACACGCACGCGCCAATCGATATTAAGTCATGGCGCGCCAAAAAATCGATCGATCCGGCCTGGCGCTCTATGACGATCCGTCAGGCAAATCACGAATGAACCGTTCAAGTTGATCACGGAACGCCGTGAGATCGTCCACAACGACAGCTTTGATTTTAGCGGCTGTTTGCCTGACAGAAACAACGCCCTCGCCACCGATAAAAATTGGTATCCGGCACCCCACCGAACGACGGATCCTCAACAGTTCAGAGGGGAGTGTCGTGTCTTTGAGACAATGGCCGATACTCAGGGTCAAGGCGGCGGCATCACATTTCTTGACCGCATAACCAATCTCTTCCGCAGGAAGGTTGGGGCCGAAGTACAATGCCCGCCAGCCGGATTCCGCGGCGGCCAGCGCCGAAATCAGGGCGCCCAGTTCATGCCAGTGACCGACGGGTGTCGCAACGACAATCCGGGGGGCCGTTTCGCTGATTTCGATGGATCGCAGCATATCCCACAGCATCGATCGAACAATCGCCGAAGCCATATGCTCATTGACGATCTTCAATTCTCCGGACCGCCATAGCTCACCGATTCGCGTAAAAATCGGAACGATAACGGACTGCAGAAATGCCTGCTGCGGCAATTCCACGGCAGCCTCGCTGAGGACGCCCTCGAGCCCATGGGGATCCAACTGAATGATGCGGGCCAGTGCCGATTCCACCGTATGCGCCACCACATGCTGTGCCATGTCCCGGGGTCCGCTTGATACCGTCGAACCGAAAGCATCAGGCCCTTGGCGGTCATTGCGGGCCTGCGCAACCAATGCCTGGAGGTCCTGATTGCTCAGCGGTACGACCGAGGAAATGGCATGGCCGCAATCAACCGCCATCTTCAACAATTTTAGCCGTTTGACATCGTCATCGGAGTAAAGACGACGGTTGCTGTCGGTCCGCTTGGGGCAAACAGCGCGATAGCGCACCTCCCAGGTTCGGATGAGATAGGGTTTCAAGCCGGTTTGCAGGGCAACATACCGGATGGGGTGTGAAATTGGGGTTTCCATTGCCAGATAGTAAAAAAATAATTTGATCTTGTCAACATTATGTTTACTATTTGTTTACAATATCTGTTAAAGTGAATCGTCAGCTGAAGGTAACCGCGGCTGAACCCATATATGAAGGATGAGGTGGCCACATGAAAATGATCCTGGATGACAACCCCATCGATATAACATCCCCGAATCGCGAGACGGACACCGGAACGGTTCCGGATACGCTGCCGATATTGCCGATCCGCAGCTTGGTCGCTTTTCCACGGATGAAAGTGCCGTTTATGGTTTCCATGACAACCGCCACTCTGATCGATGATGCGATGAAAAAAGACCGTGTCGTCGGACTATTGACGGCTAAATCCCCGGACATCGAGAAACCGGTACCGGGTGAGCTATACGAAGTAGGCACTGTCGCCAAAATTTTGCATACCCATACAAACGACGAAGGGGTGCTGGTCGTGCTGTTGAAGGGGCTCAATCGATTTCGGGTATCCACCTGGCAGACCGAAGGCGCCTACCTCAAGGCAAAAATTTTGCTGGCGCCGGAAATTGTTGAATCCGATCTTGAAATGGAGGCCCTGGAGCGTGAACTGAGAGAAGCCGTCAAAGGCGTAATGGCACTGACGCCGCACATTCCTGAAGAGGCCGCAAACGCGATTACCCGGATAAAGGACCCGCTCCAGCTGGCCTATGTGACCGCGTTCAATCTGGACCTGACCACGGAGATTCGCCAATCGCTGCTCGAAATCGACAGCTTGAACCAGAAAATACGCGAATTGTTGTCGCTGCTTTCCCACGAAAAAGAAATGCTCGACATGGGAAAGAGAATCCAGACGGAGGTTCGCGAAAAGATGGACAAATCCAAACGGGAGTATTTGTTGCGGCAGCAGTTGGCAGCGATCAAAAAAGAACTGGGAGAGTCGGATGATACGCCGGAGGAGGTGGATGACTTCAGCCAGCGCATCGAAGATGCGGGAATGCCCGAGGAAGCCCTCAAGGAAGCGCGGCGTGAGCTGGGGCGCTTGCAGCAAATGTCCCCTCAGTCCGCCGAATACCCCATGATCAAAACCTATCTCGAGTGGTTGCTCGACCTTCCCTGGACACATACCAGCAAAGACAATGGCGATGTAGCCGCTGCCCGCAGGATTCTCGATGATGACCACTATGGGCTGGAAGAGGTCAAGGAGCGCCTGGTCGAGTTTATCGCTGTTCGCAGTTTGATGAAATATCGTGAGGCGGATCGTCAGCCGGATGAACAAACGGCGCTGGGCGTTATCCTCTGCCTCACCGGCCCCCCCGGGGTTGGCAAGACCAGCCTGGGGCGCAGTGTGGCCCGCGCCCTGGGCCGGGAGTTCACGCGCATGAGCTTGGGAGGGGTCAGAGACGAAGCTGAAATCAGAGGTCACCGTCGGACCTACGTCGGGGCCATGCCGGGACGCATCATCCAGGCGATCAAACGGGCGGGTACCCGCAACCCAGTATTCATGCTGGATGAAATCGACAAAGTGGGTCAGGACTGGCGGGGGGACCCAAGCAGCGCCTTACTCGAAGTACTGGACCCGGCACAGAACAGCGCCTTCCGCGACCACTATCTGGATGTGGATTTTGATCTGAGCGACGTCATCTTTCTTGCCACGGCCAATCAGCTCGATACGATACCGGTGGCGCTTCGAGACCGGATGGAAATCATTCAACTCGATGGCTATACTGAAACGGAAAAGCTGCAGATCGCCAAACGGCACCTGATACCACGCCAGCTCAGCGCCCACGGTCTGCGCGAGGATGAGGTCACCTTTATTGATGACGCCATCTACAAAATCATTCAGGATTACACCCGGGAAACCGGCGTGCGCAACCTCGATCGCCACCTGGCCGCCATCTGTCGCAAAAGCATTGTCCACTTGAACGAGAAAGACTGGTCACACGTGGTCATCACCGCCAAGATGGTTCGTGAATACCTTAAAAAAGAGCGCTTCACGGCTGAAAAATCGGAAGTCATCAGTCTGCCCGGAATTGCGACCGGCCTGGCGGTGACATCGGTGGGTGGCGATATTCTCTACATCGAAGCATCCCGGATGGCGGGCAAGGGTCGGTTGACTTTAACCGGGCAACTGGGGGATGTGATGAAGGAAAGCGCCGAAATTGCGCACAGCTATGTGCGTTCCAAAGCGCAGGAGCTCGCCATCGATCCGGCGGAATTTGAGCATTCGGATGTCCACCTGCATGTCCCGGCCGGGGCCTTGCCCAAGGACGGCCCCTCCGCGGGGGTCGCCATGGTGATGGCGCTGGCGAGTTTGTTCACCCGCCAGCCGGTCCGCAGCGATGTGGGCATCACCGGTGAAATAACCCTGCGCGGCCGGGTGCTCCCGGTTGGGGGCATCAAAATGAAAGTCTTGGCCGCCCACCGGGCCGGGTTGACCACCGTTATCCTGCCCAAACGCAACGAGCAGGATCTCGAGGAACTCCCGGCGGAGGTGCGCAACGCCATGACGTTTATCCCCGCCGACCGGATCGATGGGGTCATAGCGACGGCACTGGATTCCGAAAGGCCCCCAAACCAGCGCGATAGCGAGGCGAGGATGAAAAAACAGACCGGTCACGAAGCATGCGATCCGCGACCGGCACCCGTGACATGCCAGGGATAGACGGAACCCGATTGGCCGGCGCAACACCACAGCCATTGACCGTAATCGTGATTGCGCACCGTTGGATAGGGATCATGTTGAACAACAACTGAAAGGATGACCCATGGAAAAACAACACAAATTTTCCCTGTGGTATGTGCTCCTGGGGGTATGGCTGGTCCTGTTGCTCCATAACATGATCGCCTCGGCCCTGATGGTGGAAAACATCCCCTACAGCGAGTTTGTCAAACTGGTGAAAGAAGGCAAGGTGGCCGAAATTGCCATTTCGGAAAACGATATCCAAGGCCGCATGACCCCCTCCGACGGCAGTTCCGACAAGGGCGCGCTGTTCCGAACGGTGCGTGTGGATCCGGGCATTTCCGAGCTGCTGGAAGAGAACAATGTCACCTATTCCGGCAGGATCGAATCGAATTTCCTGGGCACCATCATGTCCTGGGTGATACCGATTGCCTTGTTCTTTGGTATCTGGATGTTCATGATGCGCCGGTTCCAGCAGCAATCCGGATTTATGACCATTGGCAAAAACAAGGCCAAGATCTACATGGAGGATGATGTCTCGATCCGCTTCAAGGATGCCGCCGGCGTGGACGAAGCCCGGCAGGAGCTTGAAGAGGTGACCTCCTTCCTCCAGGAGCCGGGACGCTACACCCGTGTCGGGGGACAAATCCCCCGCGGCATCCTGCTGGTTGGCCCTCCCGGCACCGGCAAAACACTGTTGGCGAAAGCCGTGGCGGGAGAAAGCGGCGTACCCTTTTTCAGCCTGAGCGGATCCGAGTTCGTTGAAATGTTTGTCGGCCTGGGTGCCGCACGTGTAAGAGACCTGTTCAAAGAAGCCAAAGAAAAAGCGCCTTGTATCATATTCATCGACGAGCTGGATGCATTGGGCAAGGCCCGGGGCATCGGCATGGCCGGCGGTCACGATGAAAGAGAACAGACCTTGAACCAGCTGCTGGTCGAGCTCGATGGCTTCGACCCGAATGTCGGTGTCATTCTGATGGCCGCGACCAATCGGCCGGAGATTCTGGACCCCGCCCTGCTGCGGCCGGGGCGCTTCGACCGCCAGGTGCTTGTCGACCGACCGGACAAAAGCGGCCGGACCGACATCCTGAAAATCTACCTCGACAAGGTGGAAACCGAAGGCGTTATCGATGCTGAAAAAATCGCCGGCATGACCGCCGGCATGGTCGGTGCGGATCTGGCCAACCTCGTCAATGAAGCCGCCCTTCTGGCGGTCCGGCGCAACAAAGAGCGTCTCGGAATGGCGGAGATTGAAGAAGCCGTCGAACGCGTGGTGGCCGGATTGGAGAAAAAAAACCGTCTGATCAATCCTGCCGAAAAAGAAATTGTGGCCCACCACGAGTTGGGTCATGCCATCGTGGCCATGGCCCTGCCCGGGACCGATCCGGTCCAGAAGATATCCATCATACCGCGGGGCATTGCCGCTCTGGGCTACACCATGCAGGTCCCGACGGAAGAACGCTTTCTGATGCGGAAAACCGAACTCAACGACCGTATTGCGACCCTGTTGGGCGGCCGGGCCGCCGAGGAGCTCGTCTTCAACGATATCTCCACCGGTGCCCACAACGACCTTTCGCGCGCCACCGACATGGCCCGCAGCATGGTGAAAGAGTACGGCATGAGCGAACGGTTGGGGCAGGTGTATTTCGCCCACAAACGGCAGCCGCAGTTCCTCAACCCAATGCCGGAAGCCCGCGGTGAATACAGTGATGAGACCGCCCAGATCATCGATGAAGAAGTGCGGCGCATTATCGATGACCAGTATGCAGTTGCCCTGGCCATCCTGAGAAAGAATATGGATCTGCTCAAACAAACCGCCAGCCAGCTGCTGGAGAACGAAGTCATCGAAGGGCCGGCACTGGCAGATCTCATGAAATCGGTTAAATCGAAAACAAACGACAGCCATTCCACGGCACCGGAGGTCAAAACAGAGAGGGTCCCCGCCTGAGCAGATGAACACGCTTGTTAAATCGGGGTGCTTTCAGGCCACAGGAGCATGCAGGTCATGACGTTCAACACAAAAAAAATGAAGTTGCTGGTCACGGGCGCTTCGGGATTCATCGGCCACGAAGTGTCCCGCCAGCTTTCCCTCGGCGGCTATCGCCCCCGCCTGATGATTCGCCAGGCGGGTGATGACTGCGACATCTGTCATTTCGATGCAGATTTTGTCATCGCCGATCTCCGAAAGCCCAGCAGCCTCAAACAAGCGGTTAAAGGCGTGGACGGCATCGTCCACCTTGGGGCGCGGGCCACCTTCGAGTCTTACGCCATCCTGAAGCCTTCCATACTGGAGGGATCTCTGGCCCTGATGCAGGCCGGCATCGAGGCCGGCATCAAAAGTTTCGTCTACAGTTCGAGCCTGCTCGTCTACAGCGGAAGTCCTTTCCCGGTGAATGCCGCAACACCGGTCAATCCGGTCCTCGATTACGGACGCATTAAAGTGGACACCGAAAAACAACTGTCAAAGATGGCCGCGTCCGCCGGCATCGCGTTTGCCGCCCTTCGTTTGCCGCATGTTTACGGCTTGCGGGATCTGTACTTTCGCCAGTTGCAGGCCGGCCGCCTGATCCTACCGGGCATGGGCAAAAACATCTACACCCACCTCCACGTCACGGATGCGGCACGGGCCATCATCGCCTGTGCCGAACAGGCCTATACCGGCATCCTGCCCTTCGGCGACCGCCGGCCGTCCACCTGGAACGATTTCCTGAACCATGTCAAACCGCACTACCCGAAGGCCCGAGTCCTCCGGATGCCCCAATGGCTGGCCCTGCTGGCCACGGCCCTGCTGACCCCCTTCCGAAGCATCAGGCCCAATCCGGGGCTGGAGACACCGGGGGCAGTGCGCACCTACAATTTCAATTTAGCCGTCGAACCGGACCTTTTATGGCAAGATCTCGGGCTGGCGCCACGTTATCCAACCATTTACGATGGTATTCCGGCGGCAGTGGCGGCCGGAATGGAAAGCGGCGTTTTGATCAACGCCGTCAGATGAAGGGCGGGAACATTTGGCGGGCGGTGGAAATGCGCTTCGTTTAAATCACGGAAAACATGGCCGAACGAATTCGTTCGGCCATGCCATCATGTAGGGCCGTGTGCCATCAGCCGGCAATCGAAACCGGTGAGGCTTTGCCGATGGCATCCATGGTTTCTTCGTATTTACCGCGCATGTCGATACTGCCCTGTTCCACATCTTTTTTGATGGGGCTCCAGTCTGAGGGACATTCGGTCCGCAGCTGCTCCACGCGCTGGGCCATGTCGTCCATGATCATGTTGAGATCCTGGACGTTCATCAGGATCTTTTCCTTTTCGGCCGAGCCCAGCTTGTCGATCTTGCGCATGGCGTCATACATTTTAGCTTTCCAAG
Organism: Deltaproteobacteria bacterium; assembly: GCA_020444045.1. Classification (GTDB taxonomy): domain Bacteria; phylum Desulfobacterota; class Desulfobacteria; order Desulfobacterales; family UBA5852; genus JABZFP01. The sequence goes on along the minus strand of JAHLLS010000004.1, from coordinate 259,524 downwards.
CCGTCATCTCGGATTCCATTGCTGAACAGAAATCTTTTACTTCCATTTTTCCCTCCTTGTTTTGGGTTTTGGTTACGGTGACGATCATCAGGGCACGCATTTATATCTGGAGTGAACAAGTCCGACGGGAAGAAGCTCAACAAATTCCGTATGAATGACTATATCAGAGGCGCTTCAGAAGGAGGACTTCGTCGAACATTTTCAGCAAACAGAAAATTAAATCCAAAACCACTGATTGAATGCTCAACAACTTGTTAAACTTTGCGTTACGTAAAATATTAGGCACTGCTTCGGGCGAAATCAACCGCCGGCTTATTTTCTATAATCTTTTTTACAAGATCACTGTCCAAAGCCGTTTACGCTTCCCAGATTAACCCTATCGAAACCCCAGAGAAAACGTCCTGATAGAAGATCGGCCAGAGGCTACTCATTCTCTGCATCATCGGGCGCGTCCATACCGGTTGCGAGAAAGGCGACCAGGTGCTTGACAACGGTTTCGGTGGTATCGGGAGGGGGGGCAGACGCCACGGGCAGCCGGTGGCTGCCGCATAGCCGCATGGCGTGAGCCAGGGCGCCGATGACAAAGTGCAGTCGCCATCGCAGGGCGGCGTCTGACAGGCCGGGAAGCGCTTCCTTCATCAAAGCGTCCAAAAATAAAAACGTCGGCTCGAAGTGGCGTATAAAAACGTTCCGAATGGTTTCATCCGGCTCCGAAAAAGCGCGCCCCGCAATCACAAGAAACCATTTTTCACCTGGTGCCGTCCCGGTCAATACAAAGGCCGGCTCGATAAAAGCCCGCAGCAAATCCTCGATCCCAGGTCGGCGGCCCTGCCGGAGCGCCGTTTCCTTGACCTCCTGCAAGTTTTCCATGCGCTGTTGATTGATCGGTGATAATCGACGGACAATAACTTGTTCAACCAGCGCCCCCTTGGAGCCAAAGTGGTAATTGACCGCCGCCTGATTGACGTGCGCCTTGCACGCCAGAAGGCTGATGGAGGTATTCTTGAAGCCGTTCTGCGCGAACAGCTTTTCCGCTGCATCCAGGATACGCGTCTTGGTATCGTTTTGCTTGGTCTTGCGCTTATCCGCCATCCGACGACTCCACCATGAAAAGCCTCTGGCCGGGATCCCAATAAAACGCCGACAGGGTCTATCGGCCAATCCGCAACCGTTCGGGTTCGTTCACTGTCTTCTGCGAAGCGCCCGCCGGATTGGATCCACCGGCAAGGCGCCCGCTAATGCGTCCCGCCCCCCAAAGCCGCATAGAGCCGAACCTGATTGGCACGCTTCCTCAGGTTCAGGGCCACAAGCCCCTGCTGGGCCGCGAAAAGGGAGCGCTGGGCCACCAGGACCCCCAGATAGCTGTCGATTCCCTTGAGGTAGCGCGCCTCCGAGAGACGGTAGGTTTCGGCGGTGGCCCGGACCAGGGATTGCTGTGCTGCAAGCTGGTCGTCCACCGTGCCTTGGACGGCAAGGGTATCAGCCACTTCCCGAAAAGCCGACTGGATGGTTTGCTCATATTGAACCAAGGCGATTTCCTGCTCGGCCTTGGTGACGTCCAGGGCCGACCACAGCCGGGCATCGAAAATCGGCATGACGATCTGGGGGGCGAACAGCCAGGTGCCGGAGCCGGCCTCAAAGAGTCCCGACAGTTCCGCGCTGGCCGTGCCAACTGTGCTGGTCAGCGAAACCCTGGGGAAGAGGGCCGCACGGGCAGCGCCGATATTGGCGTTGGCCGCTTTCAGCAGATGTTCCGCCCGTACAATGTCCGGTCGCTCGAGCAGCACTTCCGAGGAAATCCCGGGGTCAATCGCCTTAAGGGGTTTGATGCCGGTCAGATCCTCCGGCAGGTTGGCGCCGGAAACCGGGAAAGAACGCCCCACCAGGAAGTTCAACGCATTTTCATCCTGGGCTATCCGTTGGGTGTAGATGGCCATGTCGCGCCGGGCAATATCCACTTGAGTCTGGGCAAAATTGAGATCCAATTCGGTGGCCAAGCCCACGTCGTACCGGCGTTTTACCAAGTCATACGTCGCCTTTTGGGCTTCGAATGTGGTCCGGGCCAGTTTGAGGGCCTCCCGATCCGCCGCCAGGGTCAAATAGGTTTCACCCACCGCCGATATGATCAGGATCTGGGTGCTGCGACGGGCCTCGTCCGTTGCCAGAAAGGCTTCCAAGGCCTGGTCTCTCAGGCTGCCCAGGCGGCCGAAGAAGTCAATCTCCCAGGCAAAAACACCCAGATTGACATCGTACTGCTCGGCGGTGTAGCGCTCCCCACTGGAGGATATGTCCGCCGGCACGCGCTTCTTGCTGCCGCTGGCGGTGGCATCGAGGGCCGGAAAGAGCGCGGCGCGTTGAATGCCGTAAATACCGCGTGCCCTTTGGACATTCAATGCGGCCAGTCGGAGATCGCGGTTGTTGTCCAGCGCCGTCGCGATCACTTCTTGGAGGCGTTCGTCGGTGAAGAAGTCCCGCCATGCCAAGTCAGGGGCATCGGCTGTGCCGTCCGTCGGCTGATTGTCGGAATATGCCGGACCCGTGGGCCAGGTGGGCGGCACCGGTGCATCGGGCTGCTTGTAAACGGGGGTCAACGAACAGCCACCCAACACCAAAAATACCCCCAGCAGCATAAAAAGGTGCCTGTTCATGAGACTGTCCCCCCTGAACCATTTTCAACAGTATGCTTCATGGTGACCCGCTTTCGGTGTTTGCCCAATGCTTTGTAAATCATCACGTAGAAGAGCGGGGCGAAAAGGGTCACGAGAAAGGTGGAGGTCACCACACCCCCCAGGACACCGATGCCGATGGCCTGCTGGGCCCCCGCCCCTGCCCCGCTCGCCAGGGCCAACGGCAGCACGCCGAATCCAAAGGCCAAGGAGGTCATAACGATCGGTCGCAGCCGCAGCTTGGCCCCTTCCAGGGTGGCCTCTGTCAAGCGCATGCCTTCGTCAACCCGGGTCCGGGCGAACTGCACGATCAGGATGGCATTCTTGGTGGTCAGACCCAGAATCGTCAGCAGACCGATCTGGAAGTAGACGTCATTCGGCAATCCCATCAACGTCGTGGCGATTACACCGCCGATTGCGCCTAAAGGCAGGGTCAGCAGAATCGAAATCGGAATCGGCCAGCTTTCGTATAAGGCGGCCAAACACAAGAAAATGACGAGAATCGAAAACGCATACAGCAAGGGCGCCTGGGTGCCGGCCATGCGTTCCTGATAGGACAGGCCCGTCCAGTCAAACCCCACCCCCTGGGGCAACCGGGTGACCGCTTCTTCCATGACCTGCATGGCCTCGCCGGAGCTTTTGCCCGGGGCGGCTTCGCCCCAGATATTGATGGAGGGAAAGCCGTTGTAGCGCTCCAGTTTGGGCGAACCGGAAGCCCAGTGGCCCGATGCAAAAGAGGCAAAGGGCACCATCTTGCCCGCCGTGTTGCGCACATAAAGCTTTTCCAGATCGCCGGGCAGCCTGCGGAAAGGTGCGTCTGCCTGGATGTACACCCGTTTCACCCGCCCGGCCTGAATAAAATCGTTGACGTAGGCGCTGCCGAAAGCCGCTGCAATCGTGGTTTGAATCGAGGAAATGGGGACGCCCAGCGCACCGGCCTTCTCCCAATCCACGTCGATCCGGTATTGGGGAACATCCTCCAACCCGTTGGGGCGCACCCGTGTCAGCCGCCCATCCTGGGCGGCCAGCCCCAGCAGTTGGTTGCGGGCCCCCATGAGGGCGGCATGACCCAGCCCACCGCGGTCCAGCAGTTGGAAATCAAAGCCGGTGGCTTGGCCCAGTTCGACCACGGCCGGCGGCGGAAAGGCAAAGACGCGGGCATCGATGTACTGGGAAAACGCCCGCATGGCGCGCCCCACCACAGGGCCGACTTTCAAATCCGGCCGGCGGCGCAGATCCCAATCCCGGAGCTTGGTAAAGGCCAGGCCGACGTTCTGTCCCCGGCCGCTGAAGCTGAACCCGGCCACGGTCAGGATCGAGGCCACCGCCTCCTTCTCGTCCTCCAGGAAATAATCCCGGACCTTCTGCAGAACGGCTTCGGTTTGTTCCAGGGTGGAGTTGGCCGGCAGCATGGCCTGGCAATAGAGAATGCCCTGATCTTCTTCCGGCAGGTAGGCGGTGGGCATGCGGTTGAACAGGACCCCCATGGCCGCCACGATCAGGACAAACAACACCAGATAGCGCAATTTACGGTGCAGGGAGTGCGACACCAGCTTCAGGTACATTTCCCGGGAACGGAAGAAACTGCGATCGAACCACCGGAAAAAGGGCCGCATGAAAAATATCGCGTTGTCGGCCGGCTCGTGACCGGCCGGGACCGGCTTGAGCAGGGAGGCACACAGCACCGGTGTGAGGATCAGCGCCACCAGTACCGAAAGGAGCATGGAAGCAATGATGGTCACCGAAAACTGGCGGTAGATGACCCCCGTGGAACCGGGGAAAAAGGCCATGGGGCCAAAAACGGCCGAAAGCACCAGACCGATGCCGATCAGGGCGCTGGTGATCTGGTCCATGGACTTGGCGGTGGCCTCCCGGGGCGAAAGGCCCTCCTCACTCATGATGCGCTCCACGTTTTCCACCACCACGATGGCATCGTCCACCAGCAGCCCGATGGCCAACACCATGGCAAACATGGTCAGCATGTTGATGGAAAAGCCAAAAAGACCCAAAACCGCGAAGGTCCCCAGGATCACCACCGGTACGGCGATGGTGGGGATCAGGGTGGCCCGTATGCTGCCCATGAAAAGGTACATCACCAGAAACACCAGCAGGATCGCCTCGCAAAGGGTCTTGACCACTTCTTCGATGGCCACCCGGACAAAGGGGGTGGTGTCGTAAGGGTAGACCACTTTCATGCCGGGCGGGAAATAACGGCTCATTTCTTCCAGTTTGGCGCGAATCGCATCAGCCGTGGCCAAGGCGTTGGCACCGGCCGCCTGGCGGATGGCAAGCCCGCCGGCGGGCTTGCCGTTATAGCGTGCCACGACATCATACTGTTCGGTGCCCAGTTCGGTGCGGCCCACATCCGCCACGCGCACCATCGAACCGTCCGGGTTGGTGCGCAGGGGAATGGACGCAAATTCCTCAGGGGTTTTGAGCAGATTCTGTACGATGATGGACGCATTCAGGCGCTGGCCTTCCACGGCCGGGGCCCCGCCGAACTGACCCGCGGAAATTTCCACATTGTAGGCCCGCAGGGCCGTTATCACATCGGTAATGGTCAACCGGTAATTGGTCAATTTGTCCGGGTTGAGCCACACCCGCATGGCGTACTGGGAGCCGAAGGTGTTCACCTCGCCCACCCCGGGCACCCGGGCGAGCACCTTCTCCAGGTTGGACTGGGCATAATCCCGCAAGTCGTCGCCGTCCAGGCTGCCGTCATCCGAAATAAGGGCCACGATCATCAGATAATTGCGGGTGGACTTGCTGACCCTGACCCCCTGGCGCTGCACCACTTCCGGCAGGCTCGCCATGGCCAGCTGAAGTTTGTTCTGGACTTTGGCCCAGGCCAGGTCCGGGTCGGTCCCCGGGGCAAAGGTCAGCTCGATGCGGCCGGCACCGGCCGAATCGCTGGTGGCCCTGATATAAAGCATGTCATCGAAGCCGGTCATCTTCTGCTCGATGATCTGGGTCACGCTGTTTTCAACCGTTTCGGCCGAGGCGCCGGGATAAAATGCATCGATGGCGATGGAGGGCGGCGCGATCGGCGGATACTGGGAGATGGGCAGGTTGTAGATGGCCAGACCACCCGCTACCATCATGACGATGGCGATGACCCAAGCAAAGACGGGGCGGTCCAGGAAAAATTTCGATAGCATCACACGCCTCCGTCAGTTCGCGCTGGGGGCGGCTTGGCCCCCATCCGCGGATGTGGCCGGTCTTTGTTGCGCACCGGATTCGAAAGGCACCACACGGACGGACGCCCCCGGCCGCACTTTTTGGAGCCCTTCCACGATGACCTGATCGCCCGGTTCAAGGCCGGATGCCACCAGCCACTGATCCCCGATGGCGCGATCGACCTCGAGCATGCGCTGATGGACTTTATTATCGGCATCCACGATCAGGGCCACCGGATTGCCCTTGGGATCGCGGGAAACCGCCTGCTGGGGGATTAGAAGCGCCTTTTCGTCGACGCCTTCCTTCATCACCGCCCGAACGAACATATTGGGAAGCAGGAAGCCCTCCGGATTGGGGAAAATTGCCCTGAGGATGACCGAACCGGTGCTCGGATCCACAGTGACGTCACGAAACTGAAGGGTGCCCTCCTGTGGATACCGCGTCCCGTCCTCCAACAGGAGGGTAACCGTTTTCTGATCACTGCCGTTCTGGTTCAGAAGGCCGCCTGCCAGGCGCCGCTTAAGGCGGAGCAGTTCCGTGGTGGACTGGGGCACGTCGACATAAATGGGATCCATCTGCTGAATGGTGGCCAGGGCCTGGGGTTGATAGGCCGTTACGATGGCGCCCTCGGTCGCATTGGATCGGCCGATGCGGCCTGAAATAGGCGCCGTGATGCGGGTATAAGCCAGGTTGATGCGGGCCGTCTCCAAGGTGGCTTGTCCATAGGCGATATCGGCTTCGGTCTGGCTCAGCGCCGAGGCCGCGTCGTCGTATTCCTGCTGGCTGACCGCCTTGTCGGCCAGCAGCTCCTGATAGCGAGCAACCCTTGAGCGAATTGCCGGCAGATTGGCCTCGGATCGGCCCAGGGCGGCCTTGGCATTCGCCAGGGCCGCTTGAAACGGCGCCGGATCGATCTGGTAGAGCAGGTCCCCCGCCTGCACGTCCGCACCTTCCGTAAAAAGGCGTTTGAGGACAAGCCCATTAACCCGGGGTCTGATTTCCGCCATGCGATAGGCGGATGTGCGACCCGGCAGTTCCGTGGTCAGCAGGATCTGCTGCGGCTGCACCGTGACCACGGTCACTTGGGGCGTCGGGGCCGGCGGTGGTGCTTGCTGCTGTCCGGGCTGGCAGCTTGCCATCAACATGCCGCATAAGACGGCGGCGGCCAATCGTGTTATGGATATCTTATGCGATAGCGGTTGCATGGGTGCCGTTGGCCTCCTGTCCGGATTGATTTGACGTTTAGTCCTCTGATATGGTTTGAAAAATCGCAAGTTATTAAGTTAAATTTTTATTTAAGATATGATGCTTAGCGTATTTAAATTCTGATTTCAATCATTAATTTAAAATAGTCATTTGAATTTAATGTTCTGGACGCTTTTAGCGTGGCATACCGGGGAGCACCCATGACCAAGCGAGAAGACGGCAAGGAAACCCGTAAGCGGCTGTTGAAGACCGCCTGTGACGTATTTGCGGAAAAAGGCTACCGAAAGGCCAAAGTGGCGGATATTTGCCGACAGGCCGGCGTGAATGTGGCATCCGTGAACTATTACTTCGGGAATAAGCAGACCTTATATAAAGAAGCCTGGCAGCACGTCCTCGAAAACTTCCAGGAGCCGGTTGTGGCGGATACGGACGGCGGTTCGCCCCAGCGTCGGTTGCGGCGCCATATTCAAACCCTTATCCAGAATTTTACCGCGGGCGGCGACATCGGCCTTTTCAGCCGTCTCTACTTGATGGAAATGGTCAATCCGACCGGATTGATGCAGGATGCCTGGCACGAGATCATTGAGCCGCGCAGGCGGGAACTGCACGATATCATTCGAGGCATTGCCGGGCCGGAGGTTGGGGAGTTAGGCATAAAATTCTGCGAACTGAGCATTGTCAATCAGTGCCGCATGTTCGTGACGATCAAGAACAGCGATCTCGAATACATGTTGGGCCAGCCCCTGAAACCGGATCTTATCAAACGACTGGCCGATCATATTGCCGCCTTCTCTCTGGCAGGAATTCAAGCCGTTGGCGGAAGGCGCGACTGACACCCGGGAGTCACAGCAGAGCGCTGCACCACTTCCCTCGCGATGAACGACCCAGACCCGTGATCATGACGGACCTGTCTTGCATACCTGCATCGATCGGAACAGGATATAGCTGTGCATCAATCAGGGCTGATGCTTGCCAGCCAAGCCGCAGCCTATGATGCGGGATCTGCCTTGTGTGCATCCTGGTCCGCGCCAGACCGCTGGACATCGCGGCCTAAAATGGCAAACCCCAACGTTCCGATCACCCCGAAAACAAACGCCGTCATGAAATTTATCTGGGGGCTGGCCTGCCACAGGAAGGCGCCCCCGAACGCCGCAATGGATACGATCACATCCCGGATCAGATAATAAAGACCGAACATGCCAGCCTTGCAGCTGTCCGGCGCCAGGTCCATGATGAGCGCCTTTCTGGTGGGTTCGCCGAATTCCTTCAGGCCCCGCAGGAAAAACGCCAGTATCAGCCACTCGAAGGATCGGCTGTACCACAACACCAGCGGAAACAGGGTAAAGAAGGCAAAGGTGATGGTCACAAAGGGTTTTTTGGTGGTCCGGTCCGCCAGATAGGCCACCGGAATATAGACCAGCACGGCGGTCGCCATTTCGACGGTGGTGAGGACCCCGAACTGGAGCGCCGAAACCGGCTGGTCGATGATTTTCATGCACCAGACCACGACAAACGCGTAGGGAATCTGCTCGCAGAAGCGCACCAGGATGTCACTGACCAGAAGCCCCTTCATGGCCGGACGCATCTGCCGATAAAGCCGTACCGGATTTTTCTCCGGCACCAGCACGCAGGCGTCTCCACCTGCCGCTGGTGACCGTGGTTCGTCCTCCAGCAAGCGCTGCTGCAGGAACAGGGCGGCGGCGGCCATGATCAAAGCTGCCAGAAAGGCCAGGCGCACACCGTCTTCTTCACCCCAGACGGTAATGAAAAGGCCACCCATAACCGGACCTAAGGCCATGGGGATGCGCCGCACGAGGGAATGCATGGTGACCCCCATCGTGCGCTTGTGCCGGGGCAGGACCTTGTAGATCAGGCTCATGGTGGCCGGCAAGGAGATGGCGGACCAGGAGATAAACAGCACCGCCCCGGCCAGGACGGCCTGCCAAGTCGGCACCACCACCACGATGCCGAAACCGGCGATGGCCACCAGATTGAAAACCACCAGCGCCCGCTTGGTTCCCATCCGATCGGACAGGTAGCCCCCCGGAAAGGAATAGAGCGCGGAAAGCAGGTTGTCCATGGCCTGCAGCAACCCGATGGCCACGGCGCTGCCGCCCAACGCCATGATGTAGATGGGCAGAAAGCGTTCGGCCATGCGCTCGCCCATGCCCACCAGGATCACCATGGCCAGCACCCCGACCGTGCTGCGCTGCAGGCCCAGAAAACCGGACAGGCGGGCCGTTTTGTTCCTCACGGAATCGGGCGTCATGGTTGCTTACGGGTTCCGGGCCACATCCAGACGGCACCAGGCGTAGAGGGCGTCGTCGGTCAAACCGTTTTCCCGGATCAGCACGTCGAACGTAAACAGGTCTTCCCGATGATGGAACATGGCCCCGGGCGTATCAAACGAAAGCGCCCCTTCCAGTTCAGCGATTTCGAGCACCTTGCTTTTTGGTATAAACAGAAATTCCGCATCCGAATCGATGAATCGCCCAATCAACCAGGGGCAGGCAACACGGTCCACGTGTACATGCGAACGGGGAATCCATTTCATGGTGGATCTCCTTTCGGTCGCGCATCGGCTTCCATCGGCCGTCAAAGTCGCTTCCGTCTATCAGGCAGCTATCGTTCACTGAAAACGAGGACGCAGATGGACCAGGTTATTCGTTATAGTCATCCCCGAACACGGCCAGTCCGATCGAATGGCGCTCGTCCGCGCCTGTTTGCCGGCCTGGCGTGTCGGCCCAAAAAATCCCCTGGCGGGCGGTTCTTTCAACGGCGAACCGTTTGTCGCGATAGCACTTGAGGCACACGAGCGGCTCCAGATTGCGGGTGGCCGGCTGTCCTGAAAAATTGTAGACGTCACCGACCGGATCGCCCTGGCGCGAAACGCCGCATAGACGGGCACAGCCGCAATCGAGCTCGCGGAAGGCAACGCCTACGGCATCGGTTCGGGCAGCTATGATAATCTCAAAGAGTTCCGAATATTTATCAGTCATTTTAAAAAAATAGCTAAAGCTCGTTACGGTTATGGACGATACACTGTTTAAGCGTTTGCCAGAACGCTTGAACAGTCCTTTTCCAACCTCCTTGAATCTGGGGCGGTCGCCACCAACGACCGCCCCTTTTCATTTGATGCGCCCGGCGGTGACCCTCTCGGCCGAACGCTCAGGGTTCGCGCAACGCAGACCGACGGGATGCATGGGCGCCTGAAAGATGACGTTATTTCTGCGCGAGCCCTAAAACTGCTCGGAGGCAATCAGGGGGGCCCCCTGGTCGGTCAGCACCTTGATCGCCCGATCCAAATCATCAAAGCTCAACACCATGGCCGCTTTTTCACATACGTCGTGAGCAGCGGCATACGTGTAGCGGAGTTCGAGCCCTTCGGCGTCCAGGATCTCCAGAATACGATAAAGCCCTCCGGCACGGTGATCCACTTCGACGGCCAGGACGTCTTCGACCTTGACGCTGAGACCACGGTTTTTCAGCACCGTCACCGCTGCTTGGGTATCATCCACGATCATGCGCAGAATTTTATAGGGCGTGTCACTGTGCCCCACCAGCGAATGTGCCCGAATGTTAATGCCGGCGTCGTGAAACAATTCTGTAACTTCCCGGAAACGCGCCAGTGCTTTCTCCATAAATACGGAAACCTGCCGTATGCGCATAGAGACCTCCCTCTTCACCCGAGTCCTTGAAAAGGCCACGATCAGGGGTAATGCCATCCGATGCTACCCATCCTATCGGGGAGCAATACCAACGATTGGAATCTTTGCCCCAATATGGGGCCGGCTGCAACCTTTTCTTTTCAGCTGCCGCCCTGCAGCGTGTTAAAAATTACATTTTTGGATCAAAAGCACTGACTTAACTACAATAGTGTCATATTTTAATAAAGCCATATCACTGCAATACTACCCTATACTTTTGATATTACAACATTTTTATTCATTTTCCATGAGATCTTCCTCCTGGCATATTTATTGATAGGTATTCATTGGACCAATAGATTCAAGGAGGGACATCATGGTGACCAAAAACATGGTTGAAAACCGTTCGTCTTCAAAGGTCAGCACTCCGAACCGCCGGTGCAGCATCTGCGGCAAAAAAATGAAAGCGCCTCAGGAAATGTTAACGAGCGATAACATCCAATACTGCGATGCATGCTACCATGACAGTTTCTTTGCCAATGCCAGGAGCAGCCATCGCCTGACACTGGACCGTTGCGACGGCTGATGGCGGCTCACTCCGACCGGGGCGATCGCCGTCCGTCAGCGATCACCCGGACCGGCGTCCTCCCTCCGCCGACCCCCTGGCGGAAATGAGCCACGATCAGGCCTCGGACTGAACAAGCCACTATCGTCAAGCATGCCTCCCGCCCAAAAAAGAATTGACAGGATGCGGATCCTTGCCGGATAATTCCGTCCCGTGTCACGCGGTCATCCCACCGCCGCGACAACATCCGAACCAGATCACCTTCCCTGCGGGGCGAGGTTTTTTTATGGCCGGAGACCGGCCTCAAAGGGGGCACCGCTTTGCCGACATGACCATGACCCATCGCTCCATCGACCGCTCCAAATTGTTTCTGTCGCTTCTGTCCGGTGTCCTGATGACAGCCGCTTTTCCCCGCACGGGGTGGCTCTGGATTGCCTGGATGGCCTTGATCCCCCTGTTGCTGGCCTTGCGGGACATTTCGGTCAAAGACGGCTTCCGCCTGGGATGGCTTTGCGGCCTCGTCCACGCCCTTGGTCTCCTCTACTGGTTGTCCCATACGATGAGCACCTATGGTCATCTCCCGATTTATCTGACCATCGGCATTCTGCTCCTTTTCAGCACCTACATCGGCCTTTATACGGCGATCTTCGGCACCCTGATCGTCTATCTCGGCCGCACCCCCATGCGGGCCCTGATCATCGCCCCCCTGCTCTGGGCGGCCCTGGAATATCTGCGCAGCTTTCTCTTGAGCGGCTTTACCTGGGGTTATCTTGGCCATTCCCAGTATACATGGCTGACCCTGATCCAGAGTGCCGATCTCTGGGGGGTCTACGGCCTATCGGCACTGATCGTCCTGTTCAACATAGCCCTGTTTTTCTTGATCCTGTCCCGTACCGGGAAAACCTGGCAGGGCCTGGCGATTCCCAACCCGCTGGCCTGGCGGGGAACGATTCTGGCCGTCTTGTGCCTCTCGTCGACCCTGATCTACGGATATGTCCGCCTGGGGCAAATCGAACGACTGAGCGCAGAAGCGCCCCAACTGACGGCGGGGCTGGCCCAGGGCAACATCCCCCAGGCCGAGAAATGGGACCCGGCCTTTCAGATCGCTTCCACCAAACAGTACATCAAGCTCTCCGGTCAGTTGGGACCGCAAAAACCCGATCTCATCGTCTGGCCCGAAACCGCCACGCCTTTCTACCTGTTTCAGAACCAGGCCCTGACCCGCATGGTTCAACGGGGTGTCCAAAACGCAGGCTGCGCGCATATCATCGGCAGCCCCGCAGTCCGCAAATCCGATGACGGCATCGCTTACTTTAACAGTGCCTACCTCCTCGACCCCCAAGGCAACCTTCTGGCCCGCTACGACAAGGCGCACCTGGTGCCCTTTGGGGAATATGTCCCGTTTAAGAAATGGTTGCCCTTCCTCGGAAAAATCGTCGCCCAGGTGGGCGACTTTCATGCCGGCACCCCCGGCGGCATCCTGGAATACAACGGCCACCGCATCGGTCCCCTCATTTGCTACGACGGCATCTTCCCCAATCTGGCCCGGGCTGCCGTCAATAATGGCGCCGACCTGCTGGTCAACCTGACCAACGATGCCTGGTACGGCCGCACCAGCGCCCCCTACCAGCATCTGGTGCAATATGTTTTCCGGGCCGTCGAAACCCGGCGCAGCCTGATCCGGGCGACCAACACGGGAATCAGCGGCTTCATTCACCCCACCGGGCGCATTGAAAACACCACGCGCCTGTTTGAAAGCGCGGCCCGCATCCAGCCCGTCGCCTGCCTGAAGACGCGGAGCCTCTATGTTCGCGCGGGGGATACCTTTGCGCGCGTCTGTCTGGCGTTGGTCGTCGGGCTGGCTCTGCTGCAGCGCTTCCGCCGCAAGGCGTAACCCACCCGATCCGCCTTGAAGGGATATCTCCCCGGGTTGCCGGGGCCGGCGAGAATGGCTTGAAGAATCCTCGCCCCTGCACTATGATAAGCGTGCCATTGATAACCGCCATGCGCGCGTGATGATCAACGTTGAAAAAAGGAGTGCTGAACCATGTCTGCCGAAATCAAACAAACCCTCCATGAAGTCCGCAACCGCCTCCACCAGATCCGGGACTATCTTTGACCTCTCCACCAAGGAAGACCGCCTCAAGGAACTCGAATCCATCATTGCCAAGGAAGGCTTCTGGGACAATCCGGAACAGACCAAGCCCCTGTTGAGGGAACGGACCGGGCTCGCCGCCAAAATCGACCAATTTCACGCCCTCGCCCGCGAAATCGAAGACAGCGAAATGCTGCTTGAGATGGCCATCGAGGAAGAGGATAACGCCACCCTTGCGGAAATCGGCGCGACCCTTAAAGGCGTCAGTGACACCATTGAACGCTTTTCGTTGGCCCTCATGCTGGACGGCGAAAACGACAACTGCAATGCCATCGTCTCCATCAACGCCGGCGCCGGCGGGACCGAAGCCCAGGACTGGGCCGAAATGCTGTTTCGCATGTATGCCCGCTGGGTCGAGCGCAAGGGCTACCGGTCGGAGATCATCGACCTTCAGCCGGGTGACGAAGCCGGCATCAAGAGCGTGACCTTCACCGCCGAAGGTGAAAACGCCTACGGATACCTCCAGGCGGAACAAGGCGTCCATCGGTTAGTGCGCATCTCGCCGTTCAATGCCAGTGGCAAACGGCACACCTCCTTTGCCTCGGTCTTTGTCTATCCGGAACTGGACCAGGAAATCGATATCGATATCGACGAAAAAGACTTGCGCATCGATGTCTTCCGGGCCAGCGGCGCCGGCGGGCAGCATGTCAACAAGACCAGCAGTGCCGTTCGCATCACGCATCACCCCACGGGCATCGTGGTCCAGTGCCAGCAGGAGAAGTCCCAGCACCGCAACCGGGACCTGGCCATGAAAGTGTTGAAGGCCCGTCTCTATGATCACGAAAAGCTGAAACAGGACGAGGCCCTGCAGGAGATTCACGATAACAAGGCGGATATCGCCTGGGGCAGCCAGATCCGCTCCTATGTGCTGCACCCCTATCAAATGGTCAAGGACCACCGCCTCAACAAAGACGTCGGCAACGTCAACGAGGTCCTGGACGGCGGGTTAGACCCCTTTATCGAAGGATGGCTGCTGTCGAAGCGTCAGTCCGCGCGATAAGAGGCATCTGAATCTTTTATTCTCGAACCCAACGGAAATCAGTGCCGTGAACGTTGACCCCCTTCACATCATCGGTAATTACTACCGGCCCGGATCGGCCGCCTACGACATGCTGGTGCGCCACGGTGACCAGGTGGCCGCTAAAGCGCTGGCCGTGGCGGCGCATCTTGCATCCGATGGGATCGATGAAACCTTCCTGCACGAAGCGGCCATGCTGCACGATATCGGCATTTTCATGACTAACACCCCATCCCTGGGCTGTCATGGGGATCATCCGTATATCTGCCACGGCACACTGGGCCGGGAATTACTGGAAGGCCGGGGTCTCGACCGGCATGCCCTGGTGTGCGAACGGCACGTCGGGGTCGGGCTCAGTGCCGGGGATATTCAGCGCCAGAAACTGCCCCTGCCGATTCGGGACATGCGCCCCCTGACCATCGAAGAAGAAATTATCTGCTACGCCGACAAATTCTATTCCAAGAATGACCGCCAAAACCAGACCGCACGCACCACGTTCGAGATCGTGGCCATGCTCCGGCGTTACGGCGAGCCACCCGTCCAAAAGTTTCAGGCCTGGGTCCGACGATTCGAAAACGGCGGCCGGCGGCCGTCACCGTCCGATCACACAGGGTAAGGCCTATGCATCCGTCACGATTGACCCGCGCGCTGCGTTTTTACTTCATTACCGACCACCAGGCGCCGGACCTCTCCGCACTGGATCAGGTGCGCGCCGCGCTGCAGGGCGGCGCCAGTTTCGTACAGTACCGCCACAAAAAATTTCAACTGAGCGACTTCGAAGAACTGCGCCGCATTCGCGATCTGTGCCGCACCAACGGTGTGCCGTTGGTGGTTAATGACAATGTGTTACTGGCCAAGGCGATCGAGGCCGACGGGGTGCATCTGGGGCAAGAGGATGGCAATCCGCGGGAAGCCCGCGCGATTTTAGGGCCGGCCGCCCTCATCGGCATCTCCATCTCCACGCTGGACGAACTGGACCGGACCGACCTGGTGCCATGCGATTACGTGGGCAGCGGTCCGGTATATGCCACGGGCACCAAGGCCGATGCCAAAGCGGTCAGGGGAATCAGCGGCCTGCAGGAAATCGTCACAAGGACAGAACTGCCGGTGGTGGCCATCGGCGGCATCACCGCCGCGCGGGCCGGTGATTGTCTCCAGGCGGGCGCCGCCGGTGTGGCCGTCATCAGCGCCGTGTCCCGGGCCGCCGATCCGGTCGCGGCAGCCGCCCAACTAGGCAGGGCCTGCGGCTGTGAGACGCGCCATTCCCTCGAGGACGGCTGGCAGGATGAATTCGACCTGATCCGCGTCCTGACCGATGCCGCGCCCCGTGAAGCGTCGCAGGATGACCGGCTGATCCCCCCTGGCGATGATGCGGCCGGGTTGGCGCCGTTGGACTTCCCGGTCATCACCACCGACACCCAGCGGGAAGGCACCCATTTCCAGGCGGCCTGGCTGTCTCCCGAAACCATCGGAGCACGGGCCGTGGAAGTGACCCTAAGCGATCTGGCCGCTTCCTACGCCCGGCCGGTCAGCCTGTTTGTCAATCTGGGGTTGCCCGCCGCGATATCCGAAACCACCATCAGCCGCATCTACCGCGGTCTCTACAAGGCATTGGAACGGCACGCCTGTCGCTTGGGCGGCGGCAATATCGCCCGGGCCGAGCGACTCTCACTGGATCTCTTCGCCATTGGGGAGGGGCAGCGCAGTTGTTTCCCGCGTCGCAGCGCAGCCCGCCCCGGAGACGGTCTCTTCACGACCGGTCCGCTGGGCCTGGCCCGCTGCGGGCTGCTGGCGCTCCAGCGGGGCGACGAGCGGTTTCCGGATCTGGTGCGGCGCTTTCTGCAGCCCCGAGCGCGTTTTGACGCCGCTGCCGTTCTGGCCGCGCACGGTGTGCAATGCGCCATGGACATCAGTGACGGTTTGGCCGGCGATGCCACCCACATTGCCCGGGCCTCGACGGTAACCATTGCGCTGGATCCATCCACGGCCGCGCGCCATCCCGACCTGCGCGCTTTCTGCGACGACGGCCGGCTGTCGCCCGAGGAAATGGTTCTCATCGGCGGTGAAGACTATGAACTTCTTTTTACCTGTCCGGATGACCAGTTTACAGCGATAGCCCAACTGCTGCCCGAGGCTTGCCAAGTCGGTCGCTGCCAAACTTTCAACGGCGCTCCCCTGCGCAATGTGCCGGAGGGTCTTTTCTCCTTTCAGCACGGCCACCACACCTGACCCGCTCGCCTTGCGCACTGTGGTCGCCGGCCTTGGGGTCAAGGCGCCAGCAGGGTCACAACATTTACCGGGTGGTCAATCAGGCCGTGCTCTAAGGCAAAGTCCGCAAAGGTCTGCCAGCGCTCCTGATCGATGACCTGGGTTTGGGCGAAATAGGGGCGCGTCCGCTCGAAGGCCGCCCGTTCGATGGCCTGATCCACATCGGGGACCGCCTTGAAATAAGCTTGCAAGGCCGCTTCCGGCTGATTGTGGACATCTTCCAGGCCGCGCGCCACGGCCCGCATGAACGCCTCAACCGCATCCGACTTCTTCGCCCGCGTCTCCGCCCCACAGATGAAAATCAGTTCATCGTAGTCCGGGATTCCCCAACGCTCCAATTCGAAATAGGCCGCCTCGATGCCTTTGGCGGCCATGGTCACGGTCTCATAGGTTTTAAACGGTCCCATGACCGCATCCACCTGACCGGACGTCAGGGCCGGCACGATGTTGAACCCCACGTTGACGGCGGTGTAGTCGTCAATGCCGTTGATCTTGGCAAAGGCCTGCAGGAGAATGTCCATCAGACCCGGTACGGTGTAGCCGATTGTTTTGCCGCTTAGCGCCGAGGGCGAAGAATAGCCCTTTTCTTTCAGAAACAGCAGCGTCGTCAAGGGATGCGCCACCAGGCGTCCGGCCACCCGCACCGGCAACCCTTCCGAGGCCGCAATGATGGTCTGCGGTTCATAGGAAACCGCCACATCCACCTTTCCCGCCACCGCCAGTTTCAGGGCATCGGACGTATCCGAGGGGCTCAGAATTTTCACCTGAATCCCCTCCGCGGCAAAATAACCCTTTTCCTGGGCCACATAGATGGGCAGATGATCGACATTGGGAAACCAGTCCAGCATCAAAATGATTTCCTGAGCCATCGCCCCGGGACCACTCATCATCAAACCGACGATAAACACCAACACCAGCAGGAATTTCTTCATTGCGCATACTCCCGATCTATGAAACCATCCTAGCCAATTAGGAATAATTCACCGAACCAAAGAGGAGAAAATCTCTCCTAAAAATATACCGACACGCATCTATTCCATATCCGACGCAGACTTCCACCAAAGACAGCGCTTCTCGATGATCCCCACCAGCGCCCAGAGCCCCACGCCCATGAGCGACAGCCATAAAATGGCCGCGAACACCAGGTCGACTTTAAGCCGCGCATTGGCCTGGATCATGAGATACCCCAAGCCCTGCTGGGCGCCCACCCACTCGCCGATGACGGCCCCGATCGTCGCCACCGAAACGCCGACTTTCAGACCGGCAAAAAAATAGGGCAAGGCCCAGGGCCAGTAGAGCTTTCGCAGGGCCTGCAGCTTGCTGGCCCCCATCAGTTGGAACAGGACCCGGTAGTTCCGATCACAACTTTTAAAGCCTTCCAGCAGACTCACCGTGATCGGGAAAAAAATAATCACCCCCGCCATCAGCACCTTGCTGGCCAGGCCATATCCCAACCAGACCACCAGAAGCGGCGCCAGCGCAAACACCGGCACCGCCTGGGAGGCGATCAGAAACGGCGCCAGCGCCCGTTCAACCGCCGGCTGGGCATGCATGCCAACAGCCAGTGGTATCGCGACCGCCAAGGCCAATGCAATGCCGGCCAGGATTTCCACCAGCGTTATGCCGGCATGCGGCCATAAAATCGCGGCGTCACCCAGGGCAACCCTCAGGATCCGGGTCGGCGGCGGCAGGATATAATCGGGAATGCCGCCTAACCTGCAAAAGGCTTCCCAGGCCATGAGAACCACCAGAAACAGCGCCAGGGGTAAAAGAGTGGAACGCTTCACCAACTGGCCTCCTTTTCCAAACGTGCCAGCACGCGGGATTTGATCTCCAGGAAGGAGCGATCCGTTATGTCGCGCGGCTTGGGCATATCCAGCCGGAAGCGCTCACAGATGCGCATGGGGGCCGCTGTCAGCACCAGCAAATCGTCCGCCAGCAGCAACGCTTCCTCCACATCGTGGGTCACCATGAGAATACTCTTTTTAAATTCGGTTTGCAGCAGCAGCAGGTAGGCCTGGAGTTGGCGCCGGGTGATGGCGTCCAGGGACGATAATGGTTCGTCCAGCAGGACCAGATCCCGCCCAAACATCAAGGTGCGGGCCAGGGCGCAGCGCTGACGCATTCCTCCCGAGACCATCGATGGGAGGTAATGTGCGAAACCCTCGAGGCCAAGTGTGACAAAAAGCGCCCCGACGCGGGCCGCACTTTGTTTGGCGGGAACACCGGCCACGTCAGCCGGCAGACAGGCATTGCGTTCCAGGGTGAGCCAGGGCAGCAGGAGATCGCTTTGCTGCATATAAGCCGCCAGCTTCGGCAGTGCCACAACGGTTTGCCCTCGCCAGGAGAGATCCCCCTGATCCATCGGAACAATGCCCATCAGTAGATCGAAGAGCGTACTCTTGCCGCACCCGGAAGGACCGATCAGCACCGTAAAACCGTTCAAAGGAACCGTCAGGTCAAACCCTTCGACAATCTGCTGCCCGTTAAAACGTTTGGTCAGGTTCTTGATGACGAGCAATCGGTGCGCCTCGCAGCTTGGAAAATAGAGGGGACGAAGACAGGGGATGGCATGGTGGACTTCCCTACGCCGGCATCATCCGGATCAGGTAATAAGGGTCGAGACTGCCAGTCTCCTCTCAGTCGATCCCAATCGACTCCCCCAGCAATCAGAGAGGGTTTCCAGATAACACCGCTGCCAATAGATGTCAAACCCTGCCACAGTGCTCCTTTCCTAAGGGACAAAAGGCTTGTCATTTAGCCGAGTGACTGTTAAGGATCGGTTCTATTCCGATTGGGGTGTTCTGGCTGATAGGCAGCAGAACTGAGAACAGACCCATTGAACCTGATGCAGCTCGCACTGACGTAGGGAAATCGGAAACGCCCTCCTGACGTTCCCGCCCCAGTGATGATCATCATCCGCACAGGTTTTTAAGCGCCGCACCTGACCGTTTGTCGCGCGGTGTCGCCACCCCGAGGGACACAACTTTTTTTGATAGCAGGAGGACCATGACGATGCGCACGGCGTTGACCATCGCCGGCTCGGATTCTTCGGGCGGCGCCGGCATTCAGGCCGATCTCAAGACATTCCAGGCCCACGGCGTCTTCGGCATGACGGCCATTACGGCCGTCACCGTCCAGAACACCATGAAAGTATACGATATTCAGGAAATCGCCCCGGCCATCGTGAAAGGGCAGATTTTATGCCTGTTCGACGATATCGCCATCCATGCCGTCAAGATCGGCATGGTTTCCGATGTGGCCCTGATCGATGCCATCGCCGAAGCCCTTGGCCAGGTCGATCGCCCGCCGGTGGTCCTGGATCCGGTCATGATCTCCAAAAGCGGCTATGCCCTCCTCAAGGAAGAGGCCCAGCAGGCCCTCATCGATCGTCTCTTCCCCCTGGCGGAGGTGGTGACGCCCAATATCTTTGAAGCGGAACGGCTGGTGGGGCACCCGATTGCATCCATTGCCGAAATGCGGACCGCCGCCCGGGAAATCCTTGACCTGGGCGCCCGCAAGGTCGTGGTCAAGGGCGGTCACTCGGGCGGCGCCCAGGCCACCGACGTTCTCTACGACGGCCAGACCTATCGCGAGCTGACCAGCCCCCGTTACACCACCACCAATACGCACGGTACCGGCTGCACCTTTTCTTCGGCCATTGCCGCCAACCTGGCGCTCGGCCATTCTTTTTTCGACGCCGTGACCCACGCCAAAACCTACATCAGCGGGGCCATCCGCAACGCCCTCGACATCGGCCGGGGACATGGTCCGACCCACCATTTTTTTGATCTATACGCCCGCGCCGGCCTGGCCGACAACGCGTCACCGGCGTCGCAGGCCGGCCCCGAGGAGTAGCCCATGTCAACCAAAAGCCTGTCGCCGGCAGCATCGTCTCGGAATACCCGCAAAACCGCTTATGCCGTGGTTCTGGTCGCCATCGGGGTGGCCTTGGCCCCGTACACCTCTTTTCCAATCGGCATCGCCAAGGTGAATCCCACCCAGCACTTCGTCAACGTCCTGGCGGCTGTCCTGCTGGGTCCCGGGTGGGCCGTGGTGACCGCCATGGTGATCGGCATCCTGCGCAACGCCATGGGCGTCGGCACCCTGCTGGCCTTTCCGGGCGGCATGATCGGCGCTTTACTGGCGGGCCTCGCCTACCGGATGGTGCGCAAGAGCTGGGCGGCAGCGGTTGGCGAAATCATCGGCACCGGCGGCATCGCACCGGTGGTCAGCGCTTTTTTCGTGGCCCCGGTTCTCATGGGGAATGCCATCCCCCTGCTGGCACTGGTGCCGTCTTTTCTCCTCAGCACCGCGGCCGGGGCTTTGCTGGGTATCCTGGCCCTCCGTTTGCTCAAACGCGCGAACATCGTCGATTTCTGAGGTGCGGGAGCGACGTGGCCGAAAGCACCCTCATAACTGTCCGTGAGCTGACCTACCGGTATCGTCAGGAAGCCAGGCCGGTGCTGAACGACATCCATCTGGACATTTCCGGCAACGATTATCTTCTCATTACGGGCCGCAGCGGATCCGGCAAGTCCACCCTGTGCCGGACATTTAACGGCCTCATTCCGCACTTCTACGGCGGCGTTCTGACCGGCGATGTTTTCGTCGCCGATACGCCGGTCAGCCGGACATCCGTGGCGGCTCTTTTCAGCCAGGTGGGCATGGTCTTCCAGAACCCCGAGGCCCAGCTGTTCTGCCGATCAGTAGAACAGGAGATTGTTTTCGGTTTGGAGAGTTTGGGCCTCTCCCGCCGCGCCATCGAAGACCGTCTGCACAACGCGTTGGACCAGGCCGGCATTACCGCCCTGCGGCAGCGCGATCCCCAAACGCTTTCCGGCGGTGAAAAGCATCTGGTCCTTATCGCCGCCATGCTGGCCTTGCGCCCCCGCGTGATCGTACTGGACGAGCCCTTTGCGAATCTGGACCCGGCCAATGTCCATCGCGTCAGGCGTCTTCTCCGCGAACTGCACGCCAAGGGCTGCGGCATCGTTCTCTGCGAACATCGCCTGTCCCGCGCCGCACCGGACGCCACCCGCCTGGTGGTCATCCATGAGGGGAAAATTGCAGCGGATGGCGACCCCCAAGGCATCCTGGCGAATGCCGAAACAGCGTGGGGCTTGGAAACCCCTCTGGCAACACGCATCGGGGCTGCTTTAGACCTGACACCGCTACCGCGAAGCATTGAAAATATGCCGTCGATCCCGTCGCAACCCGCCCTGCTTGCGTCACTGGAACCCCCTTTGCCGAAAGCCTTCACACATCAGGGGCAACCACCGGCCGTGGAAGTCGATCATCTGTGCTGTCAGCTTGGGAACCAAAAGATCCTGACCGACATCAGCTTCACCCTCCACTCCGGCGAGTGCCTCGCCGTGGTGGGCGCCAACGGGGCCGGCAAAACCACTCTGCTGCGCCACTTGATCGGCTTGCAGCGGCCCACCAAAGGCCGGATCCGGATCAAGGGCCGCGACACAGCCGGCACGCCCATAAGTGACCTGGCCCGGGATGTGGGCCTGGCCTTTCAAAATCCCGACAACCAGTTCTTCCGCTTGACGGTGGATCAGGAAATCCGGGTGGGGCCGGAAACCTTTGGCACCATTGACAACACCTGGATCGAAGAATTGATGGCCATCTTCCATCTCGAAGCGTTTGGCGGCCAGGCACCGTATCGTCTGAGCGGCGGCGAAAAAAAACGCGTGGCCTTTGCGTCCGCCCTGGCGTCCCGGCCGGCGGTGCTGGCCCTGGACGAGCCCACCGCCGGTCAGGATTTCGAGTTCCGGCGCAATCTGCGGAACTTCCTGGGCCAGTTGCAGACCAGGGGGCAGGCCATTATCATTGTGACCCATGACCTGACGTTTGCCGAACGCACGGCCAGCCGCTGGCTCTTGATGGCCGAAGGACGGCTGCTGGCGGATACGGCCCCAGACCGGATCATGGCTGACCCCACGCTCATGGCCCGGGCCGGTCTGGAAGCGACCGACCGTTTCCGACTGGCACAACGCTGGCAGTCGAAGGAAGACCGTGTTTGATCCGCGCACCAAACTGCTGCTGGCCCTGGCCTACGGCACCTTGATCGCCCTGACGCGCAAGCCGGAGTGGCTGTTGGTCGAATGGGCGCTGCTGGTTGCCGCCCTTGTCGTCATGGGCCAGTGGAAGGTCTATCTGCGCTGGCTGGCCATGCTGGTTCCCATGGCGCTCTTTTTTGGAGGGGTCACATGGTGGTCCACCGACCGGGCCACCGGGCAGGCCGCCGCCACGAGCCTGATGGCCATCACCACGACGTTTTTTGTCTTCTTTGCGAGCACCGAACCGGAAGATCTCGGCAACAGCCTGGTCCATGCCGGCCTGCCGTTTCCGGTGGCTTTCGTGATAACGGCCGCCATGCAGTTTGCACCCGTCATCGGCCGTAAAGCCCGGTCGATCGTCGAAGCCCAGCAGGCCCGGGGAATTGCCCTGAAACCCGGGTGGCGCGCCTTGCGTAACTACCCGGCCCTGCTGATCCCGCTGTTGATCCAATCGTTCCAGCTGGCCGACGCCCTGGCTGAGGCCATGGAAGCCCGGGGATTCGGCCGCACCGGCCGAAGCTTCCGCAAGGTTTACCGCATGGGAATTCTGGACTGGCTGGCAATCATCGGTGGCTGGACCGTTGTAGTGGGCCTGGCGACCTTCATTGTCCGTTGATGGCGCTCGAAACCAATGGAAAGGGAAACATGCACGGGGATGTCGTGAACACCGACGCCTATGACGGACGGCACACCCTCATTATCGGGGAGGTCAACACCGGAAAAACGCGCCTCACCGAAGCCGTCCTGGCGGCCTGGTGCCGTCAGGGCCGTTCGGAAGAAATCGTCGTTCTTGATCTGGCACCGGTCACCGTCGGCCGCATCGGCGGCCGCCTCCACCGGCCTGCGGCTTTTCAGGGGGTCTACTGCGTCATCGAAATTGTACCGCCGCGGTTAAACGCCCGCACGGAGGAAGAGGCTGAAACCCTGGCCGCCGCCAACGCCCAAGCCATCGAAAAGCTGTTTCAGGACCCGCACATAAAAAGTTGCGACATCCTCATCATCAATGACGTCACGCTCTACCTGCAAGCCGGTGATTACGGCCGTCTGCGGGCGGTCATCCAACCGATCGAAACCGTTCTGATCAACGCGTATTACGGCAGCAGCTTCCCCGACTATCGCTTGTCAAAGCAGGAGCGACGCCACACCGACCGCCTCATCCACGACTGCGATGAAATCATCCGATTGCCCCGCTGATTCGCCGTGCGGTTCAATTTTCAGGAAACAGCCCGGACGTTTCCACCCCCTCGAGGTTGTAGGCCTGGACTTTACGCCGCAGCGTGTTTTTATGGATATCGAGCTCCCGGGCGGTTGCCATCCGGCGGCCGTTATTGCGGATCAGCGCTTCGGCAATGGCCCGCTTTTCAATGTCCTGCAAGGTCAGCGTACCCGCACCGATCAACTTGGCCGGCCGGGGTACGATGGTTTCCGGCAGATGCGGAAGGTCGATAAACTTGTCGTTGCACAGGATAAAGGCGTGCTCGATGGCGTTTTCGAGCTCCCGGATGTTGCCGGGCCAATCGTGCAGGGCAAAAGCGGCCAGGGCCTCATCCGTAACCCCCACGATGTGTTTACCGGTCAAGGAATTGAACTTCTCCACGAAATGCTCCGCCAGGATCGGGATATCTTCCTTGCGCTCGGCCAGGTTCGGCAGGGAGAGGCGGATCACATTGATGCGGTAGTAGAGATCCTCACGGAAATGCTTGGCCTCCACCAGTGCTTTCAAGCTTTGATGCGTGGCGGCGATGACCCGGGCCTTCAGGGTGCAGACCTCGTTTGAGCCCAGCGGCGTATAGGTATGGTTCTGTAAAACGCGGAGGAGACGAACCTGGGTGGAGGGCGAGATGTCGCCGATCTCGTCCAGGAAAAGGGTCCCCTCGCCAGCCATGGCAAACAGGCCCGGTTTGTTGCGTTTGGCATCGGTAAACGCGCCCGCATGGTAGCCAAAAAGCTCTGCTTCGATCAGGGTTTCGGGCAACGCACCACAATTGACCGCCACGAACGGGGCCTCGCGGTCACCGCTTTGGTTATGGATGGCCTTGGCCACCAGTTCCTTGCCCGTGCCGCTGGCCCCTTCGATCAGGACCGTACTGCGGCTGGAGGCCACCATCGGTAAAACTGAAAACAGTTTCATCATCCGGTGATTTTTGCTGACGATATCTTCAAAGCGATGGATCCTCCGATAGGCCTGCCGGAGGGTATGGATTTCCGAAAGATCCCGAAAAACCTCCACCGCCCCAATCGGTGTCCCTCGTTCATTACGCAGAATGCTGGTCGTTACACTGACAGGAATCCGTTTGTTGTCGGCGCGCAGGATATAGACCGGAATATTGTTGCAGCGCTCGCCCGTCTCCATGGTGGTCTTAATGCAGCATTCGGATTCGCACATTTCGCCGCGCATGACTTCGAAGCACTTGCGGCCGATGGCCTCTTCGCGGGGCACGCGGGTAATCTGCTGGGCCGAACGGTTGAAAGCCGTAATCACCATCTGGTTGTCAACCGTGAGAACCCCGTCGGCAATGCTGTCGAGAATGACCTCACAGTGGTGATAAGCCCCATTTTCGCCTGTCCGCATAATCGTATCTCCCCAAACGACACCAGGGGTCCCAATCTGCACCCGTTTGGTTTTGTTTTTGGTTCACTATGCATCCTCTACTGCATCCCGCCATTCACTGTCAATCCAAATAAAAACTTTAATTTTATATAAATACGGCCGGTTATCCAATAATAACCCCGACATTCATCCATTGGCACGACTTTTGTTATATCTCCCATAATTAAACTTTAGGGCCGCCACGGGACGGGTGCATTCCAATGAAGAAAGGCACCCCTTCCACTTCAACCGGCGTATGGATCATGACGGCCATCGTGTTGGCCTCAGCGGCATAAATTATGGAACGCATCGCGATGCCCATATTTCAAGCGCGAATATCGCCGGTACTCGATGCCTGCAACGAGGTTATGCTTGTGGATATCGACAAGGGGCAGGCCTCTCGGCGCCGGACGGTTTCCATGCAAAAAATGACGCACCTGGAGCGGGCGGAAACCCTTGCCCGTTGGGGCGTTACCCATATCATCTGCGCGGGCGTCAGTGACCTGATGTCGTACTATGTCGAAAGCCACGGCATTCACATCATCAGCGGCATTGCCGGCGTACCGGACACCATCGTGGAAGCCTACATCCACCATCGGCTTCGGGAGGAATGTTTCAAGATGCCGGGCCGAAAGCGCCCGTATCCGGCCCGTTCGTCATAACCTCGCAGGCTGCCGCCGGCAAGGGCTTTAAGATGGCGAGCCGCGCCAGCCGCCGTTTCCGATCTTCGGAAAGACGATGGCCGCACGCAAAAAAAACCTGTGGATTCTATGGAAGAATCCCAACTCTATTCATCATAAGGAGGCTCACATTGGCACAAATACTGGCTTACGATCCCGACCCTGAAATGCAATGGGAGGCCGTGACGTCCATGGGTCACGACGTCACATCGTTCAGCGATGCCGGCGAAACCGTTGATTACGCCCAGACCAACAAGGTGGATATCGCCTTGCTGGTCGGAACGGAAGGCGTCGACATGATCAAACCCCTAAGAGAAATTTCACCCAATTTCAAGGTGGTTGTCTTCTGCGATGCACCTGAAATCATGGAAATCCGCCGAGCGCTTCGATGGGCCCCCTGTTCGGTGCTGTTCAAACCCATCGTCAAAGAAGAACTGGATGCCTGTCTCAAGCGCGCCCTGTTGAAAGGCAAAAGCACCATCAAAGGCAGTCTCAACCTGTAAGCCATTACCCCTGGATTGGAGAAAACGATGGACGTAAAACAACTGGCAACCGCCAAATTTATTATCCAACGGTTTTTAGCAACCGTTTTCGCCGATGAAATTTCCGAAGCGCTTTTCAAAGCCATGAAAACGGATACCTTTTTGCGGGATCTCAAGGAGGTTTCTGAAACCCTGTACACCAAAGAAATGGCCCGTGGCACCAAAGCCCTGTTCGATTTTATGGACAGTGCCGGTGTCGATACCTACCAAGCCTTACGGTTTGAATACGCGGACCTGTTTCTCAATGCCGGCAAGAGCCCGGTTTTGCCCTACGAATCCTTTTATGTCGACCGGGAGCCCACGCTTTATGGGGAACCCCTGTTTCAAATGCGCGAGAGTCTCCGCAAGCAAAAGCTTCACAAGGATCCGGACTATCCCGAACCCGAGGACCACATCTCGGTTGAGTTCGACTTCCTGGCGGAAATGAATCGCCGGGAGGCCGCCGGCGATCTCTCGGTGGCAGAGGTCCGGTCCGATTTCGGACGCCGACACATGGCCTGGCGGACCGAGTTTTGCGCGGTACTCCATTTTTCCGATCAATCGGGATTTTACAAGGCGCTGGCCGAATTCACCCTGGGGTATTTGTTTCTGACCCATCTGGCCTCCGTCCCCCCGGAGACGGTGTTCCCCTCCGATCCCGCCGCCGACCTGGTCGCCGTGGCCAAGGCCCTGGAAGCCCTGCCCCTGGCGACCGAATCGTTTCTGCTCAAACCCGGGACCATCGAACCGGCACCGCCCCGCACCATCCCCACCCACTGCTACGCCTGCGGCGCCCTGTGCGGCATGACCGCCAAGACCAAGGATGGGGTGCTCATGTCCACGGGCGGACTGCAAGGCGATATCAAGGGCGGGGGACGGCTGTGCATCAAAGGCGGCAATGCCAAACACCATGTCTACTCCGCCTATCGCCTCAAGGCGCCCCTGATCAAGGAAAACGGCCGCTTCCGCAAAGCCTCCTGGGATGAAGCCCTGGACAAGGTGGTCACCGATTTCAAAGCCTATGATCCCACCAAAATCGGCTATATGCGCGGCAACGATTTCGCCAACTGGGTCCATGAAGCCCTGTTCGACCACCTGGGGTGTCCCAAGACCACCCACCGACCCATGTGCGACAATGCCAACCGCATGTCCAACGAGCACAATCTGAGCGATAAACGGCCCTGGATCAATTACCAGGAAGCGGATTACATCCTGCATTTCGGCATGAACGAAGTGATCACCTCCTACGGCCAGCGCAAAACCGCCCAGTTGAAAGCCGCTGTGGACCGCGGCGCCAAGCTGGTGGTCCTGGATCCGCGACGCTCGGAAACCGCTGCCCTGGCAACCGAATGGATCCCCATCAAGCCCTCCACCGACGCGGCCGTCGCCTTGGCCATGTGCCACGTCATCATCAAAAACGGTCTCTACGACAAAGAATTCGTTTCCAACTGGACCTCCGGTTTCGAGGATTTCAAAAAACGGGTCATGGGCGAAGACGACGATCTGCCCAAAACCCCTCTCTGGGCCTCACGAATCAGCGGCGTGCCCGCCGAGACCATCGAACGGATTGCCTTGGAATTTGCCAAGGCCACGGCCAAGGGGGCCATGTCCTGGACCGGTTTGGCCCAGGTACCCAACGGCATGTATGCCACCGCCGCCCTGCAGGCCCTGAACGCGCTGTGCGGCACCTTCGATGCCCCCGGCGGCCCGTCCCTGCCGTTCAAGCGCAAGCTGAAGCCGGCCTGGGGCGAAGGCCAGGAAAAACCACCCAAGGGGAGTGCGCCGAAACTGGACAAATTGCGCATGTGGGCCGGTTGGGCCCCCGCCTATCTGCTGGATGACGTGGAATCCGGAAAAATGGACGGCATGATCTGCTATTTCGGCGATCCGGTGTTGAGTTGGGGCAATCAGGCCGCCATCACGGAAGCCATCGAAAAAATGAAATTCAAGGTCTGCATCGACGCCTTCATGTGCGACACGGCCCTGCTGTGCGATGTGGTCCTGCCGGACAGCACCTGGCTGGAACAAAGCCAGATCAAACCCGATTGGCTCTACGAAGCCCAGATCAGCTACTGGGCGGAGGTGGTGAGGCCGCTGTTTGAATCCAAACCCATGTACTGGATCACCATGGAGCTGGCCCGCCGGATGGGCCTGGAGAAGCATTTTCCATGGAAAAATATTGAGGAAGCTTTCGCGAACCAGCTACGGGGACTGCCCTGCACCCTGGACCAGCTCAAGGAACAGGGTTACGTCGTCACCGACAAGGCCGCCTACTACAAATACAAGGAATGGGGCTCCCTCAATCCGCCGGACGGCTATGGCTCATCCGGCAACACCAAGACCGGCAAGTACAATTTCGTAAACCCGGTCGCTCAGGAGAAAGGTGTCGATCCGCTGCCCAATCATCATGACGGCCCTCCGGATCTGGCCACCGATGCAACCTACCCGTTCCACTTCGGTAACTTCAGGGTCTTCGGGCACGAGCACTCCTCCACCTTCAATAACTATAGCCTGATGAAAGCCAACGGCACCAACGCCCTGTGGATCAACAAGATGGACGCCCATGATTTACAGATCGAGGAAGGCGATCTCGTCCGGTTGAAGTCCCCCTGGGGCGAGGTGGAAATCAAGGCCCACCCCACCTGGGACATCATGCCGGGAATTCTGGGGGCGGCTGGGGGTTTCGGCCACAAGCGCGGCCTGGAAGGCGACCCCAAATTCCCCCAATTCGGCGGCAAGAACCCGCCGGGGATTCAGAAGCCCAATATGACGGAGGATATGGGGGGCACCCCCCTGCTGAAGTATATCAAAACACGGGTTGAGAAAATCACCGCGTAGCATCCGTTTGTCTTCTCTAAAAAAACAAGCCGTCCGGCCCTGGCCAGGCGGTTTGTTTTTTTAAGAACCCATCCCCCAAAAAAGCCCCCTTCCCACTCGCGTCGTCTGCAGGAAGGGGTGAATTTTGGTTCCTGCCAAGGCCGCAGGCGACTGGGAACCGCAGGCGTAGCGGCGCTACGCCGAGGACGCACAGGAGGCGAGAACGCCGGCAGGGGCCAAAAGGCGCCCCTTCCCGCAGACGACTACCAGCCCCAGGTGAGATAATCATGCATGGAGTCGGCCGCCTTGCGCCCGGCCCCCATGGCCAGAATAACCGTTGCCGCACCGGTCACGATGTCACCCCCGGCCCAGACGCCTTTTTTGCTGGTCTTGCCGGTTTCCAGATCGGTCATGATATAGCCCCATTGATTCAGTTTCAAATCGGGCGTCGACTGGGTCAGCAAAGGGTTGGCACCGGACCCTACCGCAATGATGGCCAGGTCGCAATCCATATGAAATTCCGAGCCTTCCTTGGCCACCGGCCGCCGCCGGCCCGATTCATCCGGCTCGCCCAGTTCCATCTGGAGGCATTCCATGCCGGTGAGGCGCCCCTTGTCATTCCCCGTGAAACGGGTGGGGGCGGTCAGCAAAAACATTTCGATGCCTTCCTCTTCGGCATGGTGAATTTCCGCCGTCCGGGCCGGCATTTCCTCGCGCGACCGCCGGTATACGATCTTGACGCTTTCGGCGCCCAGGCGCATGGCCGTGCGGGCGGAATCCATGGCCACGTTGCCGGCACCCAGCACCACCACGTTTTTGCCGTGCGGAATGGGAGTGTCCACTTTGGGGAAGAGATAGGCCTTCATCAGGTTGGCCCGGGTCAGGTACTCGTTGGCGGACAAGATGCCGATCAGGTTCTCGCCGGGCACATTCAGAAAGCGGGGCAGTCCGGCCCCGACACCCAGGTAAACCGCATCATACCCGTCCTCGAACAATTCATCGATACTCACCGTGCGGCCCACCACGGCATTGCACTGGACCTCGGCGCCCTGGCGTTCCAGAAAATTGATTTCCTGGGCAACGATCTCTTTTGGCAAACGAAACTCCGGAATCCCGTAGACAAGCACGCCGCCGGGCTTGTGAAAGGCTTCCAGCACGGTGACGGCGTGGCCTTTGACAATGAGATCGCCGGCCACGGTCAGGCTCGACGGGCCGGAGCCCACCACGGCCACTTTTTTACCGGTCAGCTCGGATCTGGGGGGTAGGGCACCGGTACCGTGGGCGCGCTCGTAATCCGCGGCAAAGCGCTCCAGATTGCCGATCGCCACGGCCTCCCCTTTTTTGGCCAGGATGCACTGGCCTTCACACTGGATTTCCTGGGGACAGACCCGCCCGCAGACCGCCGGCAAGGCGTTCTTGGTCCACAAATTACGGATGGCACCGGTGAAATCGCCCTCTTTGATCAGCTTGATAAAACCGGGGATATCCACACTCACCGGGCATCCCTCGACACAGGCCGGTTTTTTGCACTGCAGGCAGCGGGACGCCTCGGCCATGGCCATTTCCTTGGTGTAGCCCAGGGGGACTTCTTCAAAATTGCGGCGCCGGACCTCCGGTGCCTGTTCGGGCATCGCGGCCCGTGGTATGCTCTTTTTCTTTGCTGGTTTTTCTGACTGGGTCGACATGATAAAACGCCTCCAATATTAAAATACGTAAAGCCGCTGCTTGTTCGAAAAAAATCTCAGGATCTTATTTTGCAGAAACCATCGTGACAGGCCTTTTCATCCTCGCAGTAGGCCTGCAGGCGCTGCATGAGTTCGTCATAATCCACTTGGTGGCCATCGAATTCCGGCCCGTCGACACAGGCGAATTTATTCTTGCCGCCAATGCTGACCCGGCAGCCGCCGCACATGCCGGTGCCGTCCACCATGATGGGGTTCAAGCTAACGATGGTCTTGACCTCTTTTTCCTTGGTGATCAGGGAAACGAACTTCATCATGGGAACCGGACCGATGGCCACCGCCAGTTTGACGTCTTCCTTTTCCAGCACCTCTTTCAGGACCTCCGTCACAAATCCGTGGTGGCCATAGGAGCCGTCGTCGGTGCAGACGTGCAGTTCGTGGGAGGCCGCCCTCATTTTATCTTCCAGGATCAGCAGGTTCTTGGAACGGGCGCCGATAATACAGATAACGCGGTTGCCCACCTCTTTCAGAGCCCGAGTGATGGGATGCAGAACCGCCACGCCGGTGCCGCCGCCAACACAGACCACCGTGCCTACTTTTTCAAGATGAGTGGGTTTGCCCAGGGGGCCGATCACATCCTGGTACCCATCGCCGACCTGCAGCGTTTTAAAAAGCGCCGTGGATTTGCCGACAACCATGTAAATGATGGTAATGGTGCCCTTCTCCGGGTCCGTCTCCGCCATGGTCAGCGGGATACGTTCGCCGTCTTCGGTGGCTTTGATGATAACAAACTGGCCCGGTTTGGCTTTCCGGGCGATTAACGGCGCCTCGATTTCATTGAGAACAACCGTGCCTTCCGACATTTCTTCCCGTTTGACGATTTTGAACATGGTGACCTCCACATCGTGTATTCATCACCCGCTATCGGATGATCGATAGATTTTTCAGCATATCATTCCTGCGGTACCCG
This sequence comes from Deltaproteobacteria bacterium, assembly GCA_020444045.1. Taxonomy (GTDB): domain Bacteria; phylum Desulfobacterota; class Desulfobacteria; order Desulfobacterales; family UBA5852; genus JABZFP01. Next base: position 227,494 of record JAHLLS010000004.1, on the reverse strand, counting down.
CTTTCTAACCGGACAGGTCCGACCGGCGGCAGAATCGGCATCACTTGCCCAAGATCAGTCCGTACGGTCAACAATCGAGCCATAACTCAAAAAAAGAAGTTACCATAGCGCTTGAGGTCATTGTTGGCAACCCCAATATTATCCCCCAAAAGTCCCCTTGCATCCCTTCCAGCGGGAATGCTAAAGGGCATGGGCATTCTATTAGAAAGGATATGGGGCAACCATATGCGACTGTTCGACAGCCACTGCCATCTGGACGACAAAAGTTATCAGCCCGACCGGGAAGAGGTGCTGAGCCGTGCCCGCGAGGCCGGTGTCACGGGTTTCATGGTGGTGGGCATCAACCCCCAGACCGCCCGGAAGGCCATCCGGATTGCGGAGACTCAGCCCGGCGTCTATGCTTCCGTCGGCATCCATCCCCACGACGCGGCGCAATGCTCGGAAGCGGTGTTGGAAGAGCTGATCGATCTCGCGAAACACGACAAGGTCTGCGCCTGGGGCGAGACCGGCCTGGATTTCAACCGGATGTATTCCCCCCGCGAGGTTCAGGAAAAATGGTTCGAACGTCAACTGGATATCGCCGCCCGGCTGGACTTGCCCCTGATTTTTCATGAGCGCGACAGCAACGGGCGCTTTCTGGAAATGCTTAAATCGTCCGGGCCTGCCCCGCTGCGGGGCGTTGTCCATTGTTTCAGCGGCAGCTCCAGGGAAATGACCGCCTATCTCGACCTGGGGCTGCATATCGGCATCACGGGCATCGTCACCATGAAACAGCGGGGCCGGGCCTTGCGGGATCTGGTGCCCCAGATACCCGATGACCGCCTCCTGGTGGAAACCGATGCCCCTTACCTCACCCCAGCCCCGGAGCGCAACCGTGCCCGCCGCAACGAGCCGGCCTTTGTCAAATCCGTCTTGCTCAAAGTGGCTGAAATCCGACAAACCGACCCGGCCGCCATGGCCGAAATTACCTGGCAGAACACCTGCCGCCTCTACGGCCTGTGACGGATTCGTAAACCGTTCGATATCGGCGTTACGCGCCTCCCTCGGCACTGCGGCGTACCGATGTACGCCTCGCTTCTCGGAAGGCCCAAGCCTTGATCTCGAACGGTTTACGAATCCGTCTGTACGTTGGAAACCAAAGGCACCCGCCGCCAGAGGGCCGGTTCACGGCGGGTAGATTTTGGTTCCAGGCAAGGCCGCAGCCGCTTTGGCGACCGCAGGCGTAGCTCGGCTACGTCGAGGATCGACAAACGGCGAGAACGCCGCATGGGGCCAAAAGATGCTCGCCGTGGGCCGGCCCTAAGGCTTCGACATAAGGTGGGCGACCATGTTTTCGAGCCCATCGATGGACAATTCAAACATGGGAAAGATGTCGCGGATGATACTGATGGTCTGGGTATAGTCCCAGCGGGATTGGGGCACCGGATTCAGCCAGACGGCTTTGTCAAAGGTTTCGGCCAGCAGCTGCAGCCGGCGCAGGCTGGGGTCGCCGCTACGCTCCTGAATATAGATCGACCCTTCACGGGCCATCAGTTCATAGGGCGCCATGCTGGCATCCCCCACCAGCACCAGCCGGGTGGCGGGATCGTAGCGGGTCAACTCCTCCAGCCGAACGGGCTGCTTGTAGCGTGACGGGTCTTTCCACAGGGCATCATAAACCGTGTTGTGGAAATAAAACGTCTTGAGATCCTTGAACTGGGCCCGGGCGTAATCGAAAAGGGTCTGGACCATTTGAACATAAGGATCCATGGACCAGCCGCCATTGTCGATGGCCAGGATCACCTTCAGGCGATCCTTCAAATCCCGGTCGAAAACGATCTCGATCTCGCCCCCGTTTTTCATGGTCTGGTAGATGGTGGCATCCACGTTGACCTGGTCCCGCGGGCCTGTCGGCACGAGGTGCCGCAGGCGTTTGAGGGCCTCGTTCATCATGGAGGCCTTCAACGGACCGCTCAGGGAGTAGTCCCGATAGCGGCGGTCCAGGGCCACCTTTACGGCGGACTTGTTGCGGGAGACACCGCCCACCCGCATCCCGCCCGGATGGTAACCGGAGTGACCGACCGGCGATGTCCCGCCGGTGCCGATCCAGCGGTTGCCACCGTGGTGTTCCCCGTCCTGATCCTTGAGGCGCGCCTTGAAATAGTCCAGCAACTCTTCGGGGGTCAGCCGCTGCAATTCCGCTTCGTCAATGCCCAATGCATCGGCCATTTCCCGGGGGTTGCGCAGCCATTCCTCCAGCAGGCCCCGGGCCATCTCATCGAGTTCCAGGCCTTCCAGATCAGGCAGCTCGGCCCCGGCAAACGTATGGGCAAACACCTGGTCGTAGCGATCGAAATAGCGCTCACTTTTGACCAGGATGGACCGGCCGGCCGTGTAGAAATCGGACAACGATCCGATCAACCCGGTCTTGAGCGCGCGGTGCAGGGTTAAAAAGGCGGTCGGACTGACCGGCACCCCGCTATCCTTGAGGGTATAAAAAAAATCGATGAACATCAGAAAAGTTTCCGGCGGTGCACGACACTGCTGGCCCGCTGGTAGTCCTGGCTTTTCTTGAAGAGGACACCCAGAAAGGGCACTTCCCCCCGGGACAGTTGTTTGGGCTTGAAATCCGGGTCCGCCCGCAAAGCCCTGATCCAGTTGATCAATTCGCGGGTGGCTGGCCGCTTTTCAACGCCCTCCAGTTCGCGCAGGCGGTAAAATGTCTCCACGGCCGATTCCATGAGGGCGCTGTCGATGTCAGGAAAATGGACCTGGATGATTTTGCGCATCATCTTGGGGTCCGGGAAAGCGATGTGGTGAAAATTGCAGCGCCCCAGGAAAGGATCTGAAAGATCCTTTTTAGCGTTGGAAGTGACGATGATCACGGGCCGGTGCTTGGTTGGAACGGTTTTGTCAATCTCGATGATGTCGAACTCCATTTGATCAAGCACGTCCAGCATGTCGTCCTGGAAGTCCGTGTCGGCCTTGTCGATTTCGTCGATCAAGAGAACCGTGCGCCTGTCGGCCGTAAACGCCTGTCCGATTTTGCCCATTTTGATATAGGCCTCGATATCGCTGACATTCCGATCGGAATCCCCGAAGCGGCTGTCATTGAGACGCGTCAGGGTATCGTACTGATAGAGCGCGTCCACCAGCTTCATGCTGGACTTCACGTTCAGGACAATCAGGGGCATGCCGAGATTTTCGGCAATCGCGTGCGCCAGCATGGTTTTACCGGTGCCGGGCTCCCCCTTGAGCAACAGCGGCATTTCAAGCGCCATGGAAATGTTGACGATGGCGGCCAGTTCCTCGTCCAGAACATAACGACTGGCCCCGGTAAATGAAACAGACGGGTTTTCAGGCATAGGGATTTCCTCTAAATGGATGGCATCCGGATGATCGCGGACAGGCCGCACGGGTCGGCCTGCTAACGCTGTTCACGAATATAGGCCGACACGTCCCGGGTCAGCGCCAGTACTTTTTGGGCCTGGGCCAGGCTGAGAGACCCGACCCCACAGCTGGGACTTATCAGGGATTGGGCCAGCAGCTGCTCGCGATCCACCCCCAGGGCAACCAGGTCGTTACATTGCCCCTCCCAGCGGTGTACCAGCGAATCCAGCGTGGCCGCTTCGAGCGCTTCGGCGGATCCTGTCGGCACAAGGCCCCAGGCCAGCATACCGCCCCGCGCGATGAATTGTTTGACCTGCCCACCATAAAGCAGAAACCGGTCAAAATAGGAATAGGTGTCAAAATTGACGATATCGACGGCGGTTTCCAGGATCAGCCCCCAATCCGTGTTGGCGCAGACATGGATGCCGGACAGCCCGCCTTCGGTGTGAACGACATCGTTGATTTCATCGAGACTGGCCGCGATCTCCTCGGCGGCAATACTGATCATCTCGGACGACCCATAGCCCGCCAGGGCCGGTTCATCCTGAAAGATGATCACCGGACAACCGGCGTCTTTGAAAATGCGAATCTGGTATGCGGCTTTCAAGGCCAGGAGCTTGACCGCCGCATCCCGCGTGTTGGGGTTATAATAAATGGCCCGCCCCTGGTCGTCTTTGAGCCCCATGCCGAAGGTAATCGGACCGGTTACCTGGCCCTTGACGGCGACCGGCGCCGGATCCATGTCGGGAATCTGTTTCCTGAGGACATGCAGCCCGCCGGCCGTCTCATCCCCCAGGGCAAACCGGGAAGTCTCCAAAAGCAGCGCGCCGTCCGTGACCGCCAGGTAGTCTTCATAAAAAGCCGCCAATTCGGTTTCAAAACCGTCGCCGCTCAAATCGACAAAGATCCGGTCATCGGCCTGCCGGAGGCCGGGCATCCCGGGCGCAAACTGCGGGACCATGCCCTCCTCGGGGTGTACGGGAAGCTGGGCCCAAACCGGTATGCGCGGCGTGGCCTGCCATACCATGGCGGCGGCGGTCTGGTGGTCGTCCACCGGCAGGCTGCCGATCAAAATGGGAAGACAATCAGGGTGAAACACGGTCATGAAATCTCCTAAGTTTCGAGGCGGCTTGCAGGCCTGAAGCACAACACTAACCTCATTTTTATGGAACTTGATCAGTTATCACGGCCGAATGGGATTGACAAGATGGGGAAAGCCGCCAAAGCGCGAATGGACCGTATTGGCCGCCCATTCGCGATTGACATTGTATTCGGCACGGTGATATATTTTTCCAATTTAAAGCGCTGGCTAATCCCACAAGGTATTCCGTGGCTGATATTATTTCCATATGCGATAAGCTCGATCGCGCCAAATTGGAAAAGGATGTAACGCTGGGTCGACGCAAACAGCGAGCGATCGAGCACCTTTTTCAACGGTCGTGCTGTGCGGTCGACTGTGAAAAATGCGGCCTGCCCGTCACCAGGGCCTGTCCGAAGGACGCCGGCGATACAAAACGCGATCATCGGGTTCCTTACCAGTTTTGTGACGACTGTACGGAAGAATTCATCGATTATATCGAGCGCTTGAAGGGTCGGGGCGATCCGGATTGTTACTGGCGCAACGAGGCCTGGCTGGAAATCTGGTCGACCTGGATCAACCACCGGGCAGCGCTGGACCGGCATGCACGTTCGAAGGAATTCGCCCGCCTGCTGAAGGAAGTCAAAGACATCACGTCTGAGTGAGAGGAGGTTGTATGTTTGGAATTGGAATGCCTGAGCTGATCATTATTCTGGTGATTATTCTGATCATCTTCGGCGCGGGAAAACTGCCGGAAATCGGCGCTGGAATGGGCAAGGCCATCAAAAGCTTCAAATCGGCAACCGCCGACGACGATAAAAAAGAAACCGAAAAAATCGAAGACGAAAAAAAAGACGCATAGTTTTTTTCGACGACCGCGTCCCCTCTTTACCGTTGAAACCCGACCCCGGCCGGTGGCCGGGGTTTGCTGTTTGTTGGCCGCCCGAGCGGCCGTTGCATCTTATGGACGCATGGGGTTTAATCCCTGGAACGGCCTTATTTCCCCTCGTCTGACCCCGTTTTCTCCGGACGACGTCTCCCGCCCAGCAGTTTTCGGATTTTTCGCACAACGATAAAAACCCCGATCGCCAGCAGAACGACAAAGACAACATTAAAAAGCGGGAAATGATCATAGTCCCTGTCCACGGTGCGGAGACTGATGGCATTGGGGAACATTGAAAAAATGCGAATCCGCCAGCCATAGTACTTGACCAGCACCCACGGCTTGTCCGGAACAGAGGCAAAGGCCTGGGCCTGGGCGGTCAGATCGGCGCTGTTGAACTTGAAATACGGCGGCCACCCCCACCCGGTATCCTCATTACGAAACACCATGGTCTTCCCGTTGCGGGCCACCGAATTGATAAACCGGACATCATACGTGTTGCCGGCGCTGCGCGCAGATGTATCCTGGGCATTTTTACTCACCACCTCCCCGCTCTCCCGGTCGACCCGCTTGACATCGGTGCCGCTGATCTGCACCACGGCCGTGCGGGGCAGATTGTGAAACAAAAAAAGTGCGATTGCGGCCACCACCATAACCGCTATGGCGATCTTTATCTTTTTGATTGTTGTCACACCGGACCTCCTTATTCCCGTTCCTTACAGGATGCTGTGTCACGCCACATTCTATTCCTGAACGTCTTGAGCATCGCTCCAATCGCGTGCAGCGATTGGCAACACTGCCTCGAAAAAAGACAAGCCTTTAACCATGCAATAGATTAAAGGCCTGTTTTTTGAAATAAATCAAACTTGCGACACCAACCCCGGAATCGCTCAGAAGGGGATGTCGTCGTCGGCATCGGGATAGGGGGGAGGGCTGTTGTAATCGCCGCCGCCCGACGCGCTCCCGCCGGTATTCGACTGGGGCCGTCGTCCCCCCGCAGCCGGTCCGCCGGCGCCGCCTTCCCGGGGCCCCAGCATCTGCATGGTGCCGCGCATATCGACAACCACTTCGGTCGTGTAGCGGTCTTGACCGTCCTTCCCTTGCCATTTTCGGGTTTGCAGCTTGCCTTCAATGTAAACCTGACGTCCTTTGGACAGGTACTCGCCACAAATTTCCGCCAGTTTCCCGAAAACGACCACCCGATGCCACTCGGTCTTTTCCCGCCGTTCACCAGAACTCTTATCGTTCCATGTTTCCGAGGTTGCAATGGAGAAATTGGCGATCGGCCGTCCATCGGTGGTATACCGGAGTTCGGGATCCTGTCCTAAATTACCGACCAAAATGACTTTATTGATTCCGCCAGCCATCGAAACCTCCAGAATTTTAAGAATTATCAGCAGTGTTACGCCACGTAACCCATAGCGGATGTCCCTGTTGATGTCAATGCTCAGCCGGATGGCACGTGACACCCGGACCGTCATACCCATCCTGCCTCCATCGCATTTCAGGCGATTACCGATAGATACGAACGCTTGGCGATGAGAGAATCATGAACCCGCAATCCTCTTCGAGGCAAAAAATCCCTGTCAATATAATGGACTAAAGATTTCAGCGCAAAAACAGATGGTGATGGATCTTCTCCCTAAATCAAGCTTGACACTGTCAGGAGGCCATGCGCATTTATTTCCTTGAATAGGGTATCAACAACGACACATCGAAACGATACCTTCAACATATACTACCCATTGCCCAGAGGATATTTTATGAGCAAACGTGAGTTGGAGTTTTCAACCAAATACACGCTAAAGCACTCCCAGCAATACCACCATAAACACCAAAAGACGCTCGGCAGGCGTATTTCCAACTGGCGCGAACAGCAGATGGCCGCCCGCGCCCTGGCCCTGGCGGGCCATCCCGCATCAGTGTTGGATCTGCCTTGTGGAACCGGGCGATTCTGGCCCTTACTGGCCCGGAAACAGGACCGCACCATTCTGGCGGCCGACAACAGCGAGGCCATGCTGGCCGTCGCCCAGGAGGTAAATCCACCGACATTGCTGGCCCGGGTAAAACCCTTTCCGTGCTCCGCCTTCGACATCCCGATGGGAAATGACAGCGTGGACCACATTTTCTGCATGCGGCTGCTGCACCACATTACCCAACCGAAGGATCGTCTGGCGATTTTAAAGGAATTTCATCGCGTGACCCGCGACACGGTGGCCCTGTCACTCTGGGTGGACGGTAACTATAAAGCCCTCCGGCGGCAAAAACTGGAAGCGCGCCGCACCCACAAGTCCTATCAAAATCGCATCGTCATCGAACGCAAGGTGATCGAGCGTGAATTTGGCGATGCCGGTTTCGTGATCACAGGTCATTTCGATTTTCTGAAATTCTACGCCATGTGGAGACTCTATGTTCTTAAAAAAAACCCGTCATGAGGGTCACCAGTGGTTCGGATCGACACCCGATGGCGACATTTTAAGGGCCAACGGACTCGATCGTTTCGAAACAATCTGGACCATAGAGGCCCCGTGGGTGGAGGAACCCAACTATCGCCGCCGGGGCTGGAGCGGCATGAGCCGCATCGAACTGAATGGAACGACACCCACCCCCATCGGGATTTATCTCAAACGCCAGGAAAACCATGGCTACCGGAGCATAGAAAACCCGTTTCGATACCGGCCTACAGCCTATCGTGAATACAAGCGCCTGGTGGCCATGAACGCAGCCGGCATTGCGGCACCGGAAGTCCTTTATTACGGCGAACGCCAAACCGGTGAGAAAATGCAGGCCATCCTGATGACACGCGAGATACCGCAAAACATCCCTTTGGATGATTATCTGCTGCTATCTGGCAATCGCTCCCCCGATGAAGTCCGCCGACTCATTGCGGATACAGCCATCTTGATCGCTAAATTGCATCGCCACCACTTTCAACACTGTTCGCTGTATGGCAAACATGTTCTTGTCAGCGGCTTTGACGCCGCCCAACCAACGCCCCCCCAAATTGGAAGCAAACTTGTTCCCTACCTGATCGATGTCGAAAAATCCCGGCAGCGGCTTTCCCGCATGGCGATCGCGGTGAGGGACCTGAATCAGCTCTACCGTCACGTACCCTGGACCACGGCACAATGGGACACGTTCCTGGCGCATTATGCTACCGCCGGTCAAATGGAAAGCCTCAAACCCATCCTGGCATGGCTGATCCATCGAAAAGCGCGGCGCAAACAAGCCCGGCGCCGGCCCCCGGTCTAAAACGTACCCCCGGGTCATCGACACCGGTCCCAGCGAGGCGGGCGTCATGCCTACCAGCGACGGAATGACCAGGCGCCCTGCACCAACTCGCCCTTCGGGCGCAACCGGTTTAAGACCCGATAGGATGGTAACCGCTGGGCGTCGCCCGCTATCACCAAACGCCGCGGGAGGCGGCACGCCCGGTCGCAAAAACCTTAAAATAGCGTTTACTGAAAACAGTCTCTATGCTATTTTTTAAAAAATTCTGCAGCATCCTGAATTCACGTCGTATAAAAAAAGTCCGTCACTCACGCGGAGACGTGACCAGCGAGGTCACACACGCATGCGTACCAATGGACGCCAATCTCAGGGGAGAAATCATTCGGGGATCGATGCTCATTTGACAAACGCTTGAAGATCATGACTCCATCGATATACTCCCGCCCCTCATTTTGATCGTTGTGCTGTAAACGCAGCAAATGCCGTTTAAGTCCGATACCGCAAGATTACCAAAATATAATCTTGCGGTCATGTATCTATCATTATCCCTTTGGTAATTATTATAGGTTATGCGAACGGATAGCTGAACACCAACGCGCATGGCGACAGCGCCAATGAGCGACCTGACCACCTCAAACTAAAAAAAAGGATTTCGGAAAAGCCATGCGAAAGGATTTCCTCCCCTTTTCACGCCCGTCCATCACCGAGGCCGACATCGCTTCAGTTGCCGATGTCCTGCGCTCCGGCTGGATCACCACCGGCCCGAAGAACGCCGAACTGGAAGACCGGTTTCGCGCCTTCACGGGCTGCCGTGCGGCGACCTGTGTGTCATCAGCCACCGGCGGGATGCACATTGCCATGAAAGCCCTCGGCATTGATCCCGGCGATGAAGTGATCACGCCGTCCATGACCTGGGTATCCACCGTGAATCTGATCGTTCTGGCCGGCGCGACACCGGTCTTCGTCGACGTCGACCGGGACACGCTGATGGTCAGCGCCGATCGCATCGAGGCCAAGATCACCGACCGCACCCGGCTGATCATCCCCGTCCACTTCGCCGGCGCAGCGGTGGACATGGACCCCATCCGCGGCCTGGCTGACCGGCACGGCCTGTCCCTGATTGAAGATGCCGCCCATGCCATCGGCACCGAATACAAAGGCGTTCGCGTGGGGCGGACGGGAACGTCCATTTTTTCATTTCACCCCATCAAAAATATCACCACCGGCGAGGGGGGCATGGTCTGTTGCGACGACCCGATCTTCGAAGAACGCATTCGCCGGTTGAAGTTTCACGGCCTGGGGGTGGATGCTTACGACCGCCGGACCCAGGGCCGATCCCCCCAGGCCGAGGTCATCGAGCCCGGCTTCAAGTACAACCTGCCGGACATCCTGGCCGTACTGGGCCTTCGCCAGATGAACCGCGTGGATGCGATGAACGCCAAACGGACCCTTCTGGCCGAATACTATCGCGAAAAGCTGCGTGATGTGGACGAAATACGTCCCCTGGCGCTGCCGGAATATTCCGTAAAACACGCCTGGCACCTCTTTATCGTGCGGGTGGCCTCCACGGCGAACGGGATGAACCGGGACCGATTTATGACCGCACTCAAGGCCCTCAACATCGGCACCGGCATTCATTTCCGGGCCGCGCACCTGCAGGCCTTCTACCGGAAGACGTTTCCCGAGGTAGCAGGCACGCTCCCCGATACGGAATGGAACTCCCGGCGCATCTGCTCTCTGCCCCTGTTCCCGGACATGACGCTGGAAGATGTGGACGATGTCGTCGACGCCATTAAAAAGGTTCTGATCCAATGAACGCAATGAACATGATTTCGGTGGTAATCCCCGTTTTCAATGAGGAACTCAACCTGGAGGAACTGATCCGGCGGTGCCTGGCAGCCTGCCGCGAGACCCGGCAGCCCTTCGAAATCATCCTAGTGGATGACGGCAGCAGCGACCGCTCGGCCGACATGCTGGAGGCGGCGGCCGCCGTCCACCCGGAGGAGATCGTGGCCGTTTTTCTCAACCGGAATTACGGGCAGCATGCCGCCATCATGGCCGGTTTCGAACAGGTCCGGGGGGAGATCGTCATCACCCTGGATGCCGACCTGCAAAACCCTCCGGAAGAGATCCCCCGGCTGGCCCAGACCATGGAACAAGGCTACGACGTCGTGGGCAGTGTGCGGGCCAACCGGCAGGACACCCTGTTTCGAAGAATCGCCTCGACTCTGATCAACCGGGCCGTCCAGAAAGCCACCGGCGTGAAGATGCACGATTACGGCTGCATGCTGCGGGCCTATCGCGGCCACATCGTGCGCGCCATGCTCATGTGCCACGAACGCAGCACCTTCATCCCGGTGCTCGGCAACAGTTTTGCCCGCAAGACGGCGGAAATCGAAGTGGGGCACGATGCCCGCAAAAAAGGCGACTCCAAGTACAGTTTTTCCCGGCTGATTTCCCTCATGTTCGACCTGGTCACATCCATGACCACTTTCCCCCTGCGGCTGTTGAGCTTTGCCGGCGCCATCGTATCGGCCCTGGGGATTGGTTTTGGCTTTTTTCTCTTGTTCATGCGCCTGCTTTTCGGTGCCCAGTGGGCGGCCGAGGGCGTATTTACCCTTTTTGCCATCCTTTTTATGTTTGTCGGCGCCCAGTTCGTGGGCATGGGGCTGCTGGGGGAATATCTCGGTCGCGTCTATCATGACGTTCGGGCCCGGCCCCGCTATTTTGTCCAACGGGTGATCTGCCGGAATCAGTGCGAGGAGAAACTTTATGAAAGCGGTTGTACTAGCCTATCACAACATCGGCTGCGTGGGCATTGAAGCCCTGCTGAAGCAGGGCATCGAAGTGGCGGCAGTTTTTACCCACCGCGACAACCCGAACGAATCCCTGTGGTTCGACTCCGTGGCAGAACGGGCCTCGGGTCTTGGCATACCGGTCTTCGCCCCGGATAATATCAACCACCCTTTATGGGTCGAAAAAATCCGATCGTTGGCACCGGACATCCTGTTTTCTTTTTACTACCGGGGTATGGTCAATGAGGCCATCCTGGACATCCCGCCCGCCGGCTGTTTGAACCTTCACGGCTCCCTGCTGCCCAAATACCGGGGTCGCTGTCCGATCAACTGGGTCCTGGTCAACGGCGAATCGGAAACCGGCGTGTCCCTGCATCACATGACCCCCAAACCTGACGATGGCGACATCGTCGGGCAACGCCGAATCCCTATCACCGATGAAGACACAGCGCTGACCCTTCACCGCAAAGCAGCCGCTATGGCGTCTATCCTGCTGGGCGATCTGCTGCCGCAGATCATGGCCGGCAAAGCGCCCCGAACCCCCCAGGACAAAGACCAGGCATCCTACTTCGGCGGACGCGGCCCCCAAGATGGGGAGATCGACTGGGCCGGTCCGGCGTCCACGGTCAGGAATCTGGTTCGGGCGGTTACCCGGCCCTATCCCGGGGCCTTCAGCCATATCGGCAGCCGGAAGTGTCTATTCTGGTCCGTACGCGAAACGGAAGGTGGAAACGGCGTTCCGGGAACGGTCCTTTCCGCGTCCCCTTTCGTCATCAATTGCGGGAAGGGTGCGGTGGAGGTGCTTGCGGGTCAAAGCGAAGACGGCGTCACCCAGAGCGGTCCCCAGCTTGCGGAAGATCTCGGACTGGTGGCAGGAATGCGCTTCGGCAGGCTGCCGGAAATCCAGATCCAAAAGACCCGCAAAAAAAGTGTATTGATTTTAGGGGTGAATGGGTTCATCGGCAACCACCTGAGCGAACGTCTGCTCGAAAGCGGTCGCTACGAGGTCCACGGCATGGATCTGAATGCCGGATCCCTGCAGCGCCTCATGGATCACCCTGATTTTTATTTTTCGGAAGGGGATATTTCCATTCATCGGGAGTGGATCGAGTACCATGTGCGAAAATGCGATATTGTCCTGCCCCTGGTGGCCATCGCCACACCCATCGAATATGTGCGAAACCCCCTGCGGGTTTTCGAGCTGGATTTCGAGGAGAACCTGCGCGTGGTGCGCTACTGCGCCAAGTACGGCAAACGCATTCTTTTCCCTTCCACGTCCGAGGTATACGGCATGTGTCGGGATGACCACTTTGACGAAGACAATTCCCGGCTGGTGCTCGGGCCGATCCGCAAGCAACGCTGGATCTACTCGTGCAGCAAACAACTGCTGGACCGGGTCATCTGGGCCTATGGCGCCACCCAGGGCCTCCAGTTCACCCTGTTCCGGCCTTTTAACTGGATCGGTCCCCGACTGGACAGCCTGGAGTCGGCGCGCATCGGCAGCTCCCGGGCCATCACGCAACTTATCCTCAACCTTGCCGAGGGAACGCCCATCAAGCTGGTGGACGGCGGCCGGCAGAAGCGATGCTTCACCGATGTTAAGGACGGCGTCGAATGCCTGTTCCGGATCATCGAAAACCAGGACAACTGCTGCGACGGCCGGATCTTCAACATCGGCAACCCGGAAAATGAAGCGTCCATCGAGTCCCTGGCCCTCTTGCTCATCGAAAAATTTAAAAATCATCCCCTGCGGGACCACTTTCCGCCGCTGGCCGGCATCCGCAAGGTGGAGAGCCGCGCTTATTATGGCTCCGGCTACGAGGACGTCCAGCATCGGAAGCCCAGCATTGCCAATGCGCAGCGGCGTCTGAAATGGAACCCGACGGTTCCCCTGGAGCAGTCCGTGGATGAGACCCTGGATTTTTTTCTCAAGGAAGCCGTGGGGACCTGATGACAAGTTGGCTCTATTCGGACCACGGGGGACGTTTGCCCCGGTCACGCCGTAAAGGCCATGGTGAAAAACCATGATGCTCGGATTGCGGGTGGATGTGGATACCTTGAATGGCACCCGACAAGGGGTTCCTGCCCTGTGCGAACTTTTCCGGCGGCATGGTATCCAGGCCTCGTTTTTCTTTTCCGTAGGGCCCGATAATATGGGCCGCCATATATGGCGTCTGCTGCGCCCCGCCTTTCTCTTCAAAATGCTGCGGACAAAGGCAGCCAGCCTTTACGGGTGGGACATCCTGCTGCGGGGCACGTTCTGGCCCGGGCCGGATATCGGCGCCAAAGGGGCGGCCATGATCCGCTCGGCCTGCGAAGACGGTCACGAGATCGGGTTGCACGCCTGGGACCACCACGGCTGGCAGGCCCACCTCGACACCATGGACCGCGACGCCATCCGCAAGGCACTTGAACGGGGGTATAAGCGGATCACCGACATTACCGGTCAAGCGCCCATCTGCTCGGCGGTTCCCGCCTGGAAGTGCACGCCCGTCGTCCTGGAAGAAAAGTGCCGCTATCCCTTTATCTATAACAGCGATTGCCGGGGTCAAAGCCTGTTTTGCCCGGTAGTGAGCGGCCGCAGCCTGCCGCAGCCCCAGATCCCCGTCACCCTGCCGACCTATGACGAGGTCATCGGTCAGGGTGGCGTTGCCAACGCCAACTTCAACGACCACCTGCTGTCCCTGATTCGTCCGGAACGGCTCAACGTGCTGACAATACACGCCGAAGTGGAAGGGGGGATCTGCCGCGACATGTTCTCCGATTTCATTGAAGCCGCCCTGGCCCGCGGCATTGCCTTCGTCCCCCTGAGCGCTTTTCTGGAAACCGAACCCATCGGCGCCGGGTGCCTGGGGCGAACGGAAATCGTCGGGCGGGAAGGATGGGTTTCCTGCCAAACGGAGATCCCCGCACAATGAATTCCAGCACAAAAGCATTGCACGCCTTGGTCTTTCTCGGGTTTTTACTGGTCTATATCCTCCCTATCGGATTTCGTCCCATGATTATTCCGGACGAGACACGTTACGCTGAGATTCCCCGGGAGATGATCGCGACCGGCGACTGGATCGTCCCACGGCTGAACGGGATGCGGTATTTTGAAAAACCGGTCATGGGATACTGGCTCAATGGAATCTCCATGCTGATCTTTGGAGAGAATTCCTTTGCGGTGAGATTTCCGTCCGCCCTGGCAGCCGCTCTTTCCGCTTTGATGGTGTGGCTGCTGATGCGGCGCTCCGGCGGCGACCCGGCAAGCGGCATCATTGCCGCCTTGATTTTTCTGACAACCTTCGAAGTCGCCGGGACGGGGGTGTTCAGCGTCCTGGACGGCCCGCTGGCCCTGTTTATCACCATGGCCATGACCGCCTTTTATCTGGCCTCGAATGCCCCCCGCGGGAGCTGGGAGGAAAAGGGCCTGCTGGCGTTGTTCGGCATGTGCTGCGGCATGGCGTTTTTGACCAAGGGGTTTCTGGCTTTTGCGGTGCCGGTGGTGACCATCGTGCCCTACATGCTCTGGGAAAGACGCTGGAAGGACCTGTTTCGCATGGCTGTCATTCCCATTGTCGCCGCCGTGCTCGTATCCCTTCCCTGGGCCATCGTCGTCCACCTGAAAGAGCCCGATTTCTGGAACTATTTTTTCTGGGAGGAACATGTCAAACGCTTCATGGCGGAAGACGCTCAGCACAAAGCGCCCTTTTGGACCTATTTCCTGGCGTTCCCCGTGGCCGCCCTTCCCTGGAGTCCCATGATCCCGGCCTCGGTGCTGGGCATGATCAGATCACAGGTGCGAACCCCGCTTTTCCGGTTTGCGCTCTGCTGGTTTGTCTTCCCTTTTTTGTTTTTCTCCGCCGCCAGCGGAAAATTGATTACCTACATCCTGCCCTGCTTTCCGCCCTTTGCCATACTGCTGACTCACGGATTGATCTCCTATTTTGAAGGGGGAACGCGCAAGGCGTTTCGGGCTGGAGTGATCGCTTTGATCTTGTTATTCGTGGCCATACTCGTTGGGTTCATTTTCATACAGGCCACCGCTATCATTGGTTTTGTTCCCTATGGTGAGCGGTGGAAGACGATCGCACTTGTGACGGTGATGGTGGCTCTCATCGGATTTCTTCTCAAATCCCTCAAAAAAGAAATATTCGTGGAAAAAACATTCTTGGTCAGCCTCGGATCGCTCCTGTTATTGGCTGTCGTACAATTTGCCCTGCCCGATAAAATCATTGCGTCCAAGGCGCCGGGGGAATTCTTGGTCAAAAATGATTCTCGGGTTCAACCGGATACGATTCTGGTATCGCTCAATGATTACTCACGGGCGGTCTGCTGGTTTTATAAACGTAGCGATGTTTATCTCCTGAATAATCGCGGCGAACTGACCTATGGGGCAAGCTATCCTGAAGCCCGCCATCGATGGCTGAATCGTAATCAATTCATCAATTTGATTCGCAAGAATAAGGGAAAGGTGGTATTGATTGGGAGATACAGTAGATATCAGTCTTGGATACCGTACCTGCCGCCGCCGATCTACGAGGATCATAGCGGTCCAACCGGTTTTGTCTTCGCTCAATTTTAGATCTCCGTGAGGTGCTATAAACATGAACAAATATCTGCCATTGATCCTGACCGGTGTATTGCTCAACGCCGCCGCCCAGATTGCGCTTAAACACGGCATGCGGACCATCGGGGTGTTTGCCTTTTCCCTGGAGAATATGGTTCCCATTGGCCTCAGAGTAGGGATGAACCCCTTCGTCCTGATCGGTCTGGGCTGCTATGTCGTGAGTGTCGTCGTATGGCTCCTGGTCCTGTCCCGGGTGGATGTCAGCTATGCCTATCCCATGTTGAGCATCGGGTACATCGTGGCCGCACTGGCCGGAAAGGCCTTCTTCGGTGAGCCGGTTGACCTGGTCCGATGGATGGGGATCGCCACCATCTGCATCGGTGTCTACCTGATTACCCGGACCGCATAAGCTTCCGCAAATCTCACTTGCCGGAATCAAACAAAAATAGCATTGCAATTGCCATCTGCCCTAAATCGATCACGCGTAAAGCTATTGTGAAAAGGAAATTTTAAGATGCGAATCCTGATCGTCGAAGACGACAACACCATCGCTCACTTTATTCAAAAAGGCCTGCAGGAAGAAGGATTTGCGGTAGACCATGTCGCTAATGGCGAGGATGGGCTGCACATGGCCCTAACCGAACCCTACGATGTTGCCATCCTCGACATCATGCTGCCCAAGCTGGACGGCCTCACCGTGCTGCAGCGCATGCGTGAGAGCGGGGTCGCGACGCCGGTCCTGATTCTTAGCGCCAAACGGTCGGTCGATGACCGGGTCAAGGGCCTGCAAAGCGGCGGTGACGACTATCTGACCAAACCTTTCGCATTCACCGAACTTGTCGCCCGCATCCGGGCCCTCTTACGGCGCGCTGCAGGAACGGCCAACCCCACGTCCTTGAGTGCGGCCGATCTCACAATCGATCTTCTGACTCGCGAGGTGACCCGTGGGGCCGACAGGATCGAACTCCAACCCAAAGAATATGCCCTGTTGGAATATCTCATGCACAACAAGGGCCGGGTGGTGACCAAAACCATGATCATCGAGCATGTCTGGAATTACAATTTCGATCCGGAAACCAATGTCGTGGAAGCCCGTATCTGCCGCTTGCGGGATAAAATCGACAAGGGCCACGATACCAAGCTGATTCAAACCATTCGCGGGGCGGGCTATGTTCTTAAAGCAAATTAGCCGCCTGCGCCATTACCTGAAAATCAAACTGACGCTGTGGTATACCGGGGTCCTTACCCTGACCCTGCTGGTGGCGCTCTTTTTTCTCTACTCCTCCGTAGAGAACTATTTTATAAAAAGTAAAGACACCGCCATCCGCAATGAATACAAAGAATTCCAGATCATTTTTGAGGAAGGGGGGATACCCGCCGTACAGCGCGAGGCGATCCTCGAATCCGGCACCGAGGGCGTCGAAAATGTGTTTTTCAGGCTCCTGACGCCGGAGGGGCAACCCGTTGCGCAATCGAACATGGCCAATTGGGAATCCTTGACCGCACCGGACCCATCGATGATCGCACAACTCAACGGGGCACCATATCAGATCGTGACCATCCTGGTTCCCGGACACCATCACCATATCCGCATTCTGACAGGCCCTATAGGAACCGACTATGTCATGCAAATAGGCCATTCCCTGAAATACGATGAGCGGTTTTTGCATGACCTGAAGGATATCTTCGTTGTGTTGGCAGCGGCGGCGGTCCTGGCCGGGATTGTCTGCGGAGGGTTCATCTCCTGGAAGGCCACGGCCGGCATCAATGACATCACGAGCGCCAGCCGGATCATTGCCCAGGGGCAGTTTGATACCCGGGTCCCCACCCAGAACATGAAGGGCGACGTCGAGAATCTGGCGGTCGCCTTTAACACCATGCTGGACCGCATCCAAGCCCTTGTTGCCGGCATGCAGGAAGTGACGGACAACATCGCCCACGATCTCCGCAGCCCCATTGCCCGCATCCGTGCGGCCGCGGAGCTCGCGCTGCATGACGTCAAGGATCCGGAAGAATACACCGAGGTCATGGCCCATACCATCAGTGAATGCGACCGCCTGCTGTCCCTTGTAGAGACCATGCTCTTTATCTCCGAGATCGAGGCCGGCACACGACCATCCCGGAAGGAAAACGTCGATCTGGCCTTTCTCGTCCACGAGGCCTGCGATCTGTTTCAACCTCTGGCGGAAGACAAACGCATTGCCCTGTCCGTGCAGCAAAGCACCCCCACCTGTCATATCGCGGGTGAACCGGCCAGCTTGCAGCGCCTGATCGCCAATCTGCTGGACAATGCCCTTAAATATACCGAAAAGGGTGGCCGCGTCACCGTACGATTGGAAGCCCTAAAAAACGAAGCAATTCTCGTCTTTGAAGACAACGGCATCGGCATCTCCCCGGAAAACCTGCCCCACATTTTCGATCGATTCTACCGCTGTGACAAGAGCCGCCACCAGAGCGGCACAGGTCTTGGCCTCAACCTGGCGCGTGCCATTGCCCTGGAGCATGACGGCGACATTCATGTCTCAAGTCGATACGGTCACGGCACCCTCGTCACCGTCAGGCTGCCGCAAGCGCGCATCACATCATAATACCAGCGGCGGAAATACCCGCTTTGCAGAGGAAGCGCGCGCTCCCGCCATCGAGCCTGCCCCCCTTCCATCTTCTCCCTTGACGCCATCGCAATTGAAGATGACCAATCAGCAATCTTTTGATCATGAAGCGGTAATGTCTCATAGGCTAAATCATGCCAGTTAAAATCAATCGCCACCGCTTGTAACAGAAGTGACGGGCTGTCCTTTTACGAATTACGACAAGGATGGAAACCGGCTGGGAGCGAGAACATGCGGCTCATCTTTAAACGTCGAGAGATAAATAGATACCACGCCTTGATAGGACTTGTGCTGTTGGGCGGCATCTTTGGGGGGGTGCGTTCGCATTGGGAACAAGATCAAACCCTTTCTGCCACATACACACAATCTTCCAATCGTGCATACGAAAACCCAGGGATATCTCTCCCCCCGATCAAACAGCACCAGACCGGTGCGGCCAGGGACACGGCAACCCCGTTTGAAGCCTCACACGAAGGAGCAAACAACCATAAAGATAATCGGCGACACACATTTCACGGCACGGCACACGACAGGCTGTTTGCCACATTGTTATTAACGCTCTCAAGTTTCCGTCCTTAATCCAGCAATCGCCAGCCATAGCGGCCAAAGGGCCCCTTATGCAGACAAAAAATCTTACGTTTTCATCCAAATACACCTTCCAACACGCTCTGAAATACCATGACAAGCACCGCAACACATTCAGCCACCGTCTGTCGAACTGGCGCGAACAGCGGATGGCCGCCCGGGCCCTGGCCTTGGCAGGTAATCCCCCAATCGTGCTGGATCTACCCTGCGGGACCGGCCGCTTCTGGCCCTTGCTGGCCCAAAAACAGAACCGCACGATACTGGCCGCCGACAACAGCGAGGCCATGCTGGCCGTCGCCCGCGAAATAAACCCGCCCAATCTGTTGGCCCGAATCAAAACCTTTCCGTGTTCCGCCTTCGACATCCCGATGGAAAACGCCAGCGTGGACCTCATCTTCTGCATGCGCCTGCTGCATCACATCACCCGGCCGGAGGATCGCGTGGCGATGCTAAAAGAATTCCATCGCGTGACCCGCGATACGGTGGCTGTATCGCTATGGGTGGACGGTAACTATAAAGCCCTCAAGCGACGGAAACTGGAGGCACGCCGGATCCACAAGACCTATCAAAATCGCATCGTTCTGAAACGCGCCGTGGTCGAGCGCGAATTTACCGATACCGGGTTCGTGATCGCCGGCCATATCGATTTCCTGAAATTTTACGCCATGTGGAGGGTCTATGTTCTCAAAAAAAGCGCCCCATGACGTCCACGAAGTGTTCGGGTCGGATGCCGATCGTGAACGGCTGCGGATGAGCATTCTTGACTGCTTCGAAGCCCTCTGGTCCGTCACGGCCGCCTGGGTGGAAGCGCCCAACTATCGCCGCCGGGGGTGAAGCGGTGTTTGCCGTATCGAATTACAGGAATCACCGCAGGCGCGGTCCGGCGTCTATCTCAAGCGCCAGGAAGGGCATTGCTGCCGGAGCACCCGCCATCCATTTCATATAAAACCAACGGCCTATCGTGAATAACGTAATCTTTGTAAAGAATCCGCGCCCAAAGGACGCGGCTTTAACTGAGCCCCCCATAGGGGGGGGCCAGACCCTACCCCCAAGGGGGCAGGGCTGTGAGCTGTGGCGCATGGTAGTGGTTAGTCGTCCAGCTTCAGTTGCTCTTGCTGCCTTTCGGCTTTCTCCTGGTGGCGCACATACTTGCGTATCATTTCCGCATCCAAACCGATCGTGTCCACGCAGTAGCCTTTGGCCCAAAAATGATTGCCCCAATAGGGCTTACGGCACAATATTAGACACTGCCGGAACACCTTCATCGTTGTTTGACCCTTTACGCGGCCCATTAAGTCCGAAATCGATACCTTCGGTGGGATCATTGCCAAAAGATGCACGTGGTCCTTTTGAACATTCAATTCAACCACCTCGCATCCGGCAAATCCGCAAATCGCTTGGATACCGTCGTGGACAGCATCCCTTACGGCTCCCACGAGTATGCGAAAACGATACTTTGGAACCCAAACAATGTGGTACTGACAATGCCATATCGTGTGTGATAGTCTACGGAACCGGCTCACTGCTCCCTCCTTGCTTTGATGTTGCGGCAACAACTCGCTGCAAGGATAGCATGACCGGCCTTTCAGGCCATGCCCATCCGGGACCGGCTTAGCCAGTTCCACTTCACCACGCCCGTAGAACGTGGGTTTCTGCTTCGCACTAAAAAGGTTGAAAAATAAAATGATTTGTTTAAAAATCATCCAATCAAGGCATCTCGATCTGCCCCTCGAACGGACTCCCTCACACTTGGCATCCGGCATCGCGAATCGCCTGATTGGATCACCTCCAACCCATAAGAGGACTTCACATGTCATCCAATAAAAAAAGGACGCTTAAAGTCACCGGTCTTATCCTCGGTTCCATTGCTCTGGTGGCGACGGCCGTCTACCTGTACCATGTGCATATCAATTATCGTTTCATGCCGATCACCGAAGGAAAAGTTTATAAATCCAGCGCCATGCCGCCGGAGAAGCTCACCAAAGTGGTCCAACGGCATCACATCAAAACCGTCATCGATCTCCGCCAGGAAGAGGAAAAGGACGCCATCGCCGCCGAGCATGCCGCCATGACGGCCATCGGCGTACGTCATGTCAACATCCCCTCCCATCAGGCCCCGCTGCAAAAGACGGTCGAGCAATATCTGGCCGTCATGGACGATCCCGCCGTTTTCCCGGTGCTCATTCACTGTCACCACGGCGTCAGCCGCGCGGTTCTCTTTTCAGCACTCTACCGAATGGAGTACGAGGGCTGGGACAATGAAAAGGCCCAAAACGCCACAAGGTTCATGACCTACAAGAGTTCGTTCGATCGGGGCACCCGCAAGGGCGACTTTGTCTTGAATTACAAGCCCCGGCATAGGATAACGGCAAGCGACCCATCGTAGGGCATCGTTACCCCCAAACCCGTATCCGCCACCCCATAATGGCAACGACGATTCGACAGGCAATCCGAATGAAATCTCCCATGTCTCCCCGTTTGATCCGCTTCCTGATGTTGAACTTCCTGGTCAGCCTGGCGTGCCTGACGCTGCTGCGCCTCGGGTTCTACTTTTATTTCCAGGCCCCGGATACCACTATCCTCTTGCCCATTTTGACCAACGCTTTTTTTGTCGGCTTCAAATTCGACAGCCGCCTGATCCTAATCGTGCTGCTGCCGGTTCTGCTGCTGGGATGGATCAAACCCGTCAACCTGTTCGATACACCGCGCGGCAAACGCATCTGGGTCGCCTATCTGACGATTGTGGCCGCCGTCATCGGCCTTCTTTACGTCTTCGATTTTGCCTATTTTGCCTACCTTGAAAGCCGTCTCGATGCCACCATCCTGCGATTCCTGTATAACCTGCGGGAGTCCTACCGGATGGTTGTCGAGAGTTATCCGGTGTGGCCGATCCTAGCGGTGATAATCCTGTTCATCGCCGGCGCCGGATATGGGCAATCCCGCCTCGTCAGCAGATTCGCCGGGCGCCCTTCACAAAAGTCCCGGTGGCGGCGCACTGCCGTCGTGACCGGTTTTGTTCTGGTATATGGCTTTGGTCTATACGGCAAACTGTCCTGGTACCCCCTGCGCTGGAGCGATGCTTTTTTCTCCAACAATGCGTTTGTTTCCGCGCTCGCCCTCAACCCGGTGCTCTATTTCTATGACACCTTGAAAAACAGGGAGGTGGCTTACGACCAGGAAAAAGTCGCCGCCCATTACGATCGCATCACCGATTTTTTAGGTGTAGCACCGAAAGACAAAAAGCATCTCTCTTTCGTAAGGCGATGCAAAGGGCCAAACCCTTTTTCCCAGCCCCCCAACGTCATTGTGGTTATTCTGGAGTCCTTCGCCTTCTACAAAACCAGCCTTTCCGGTAATCCCCTGGATCCGACCCCCCATTTCGACCGGCTTGCCCGCGAGGGAACACTTTTTACACGCTTCTACACCCCCCACGGTGGAACGGCACGATCTGTTTTCGCCGCCGTGAGCGGCATTCCCGATATCGAACTCATTAAAACATCCTCCCGCAACCCCCTGGTCGTGCGACAGCATGTGATTGCCAATGAAATGAAGGATTATCGAAAATTTTACTTTCTGGGCGGCAGCGCCAGTTGGGGGGAAATCCGGGGACTGCTCTCCACCAATATCCGCGATCTGACCATCTATGAAGAGGGCAGCTATGCCTCACCCCGGGTGGATGTCTGGGGCATTTCCGACCTGGATCTGTTCAAGGAAGCCAACGCCGTGCTGAAAACTGCCGGCCCGGAGCCTTTCTTCGCCATCATTCAAACCTCCGGAAATCATCGGCCCTATACGATTCCACCGGATAACGACGGGTTTCAGCCCAACCCTATCAGCGATGAAATGGCACTGCGCTACGGGTTTCGTTCGGCGGATGCCTATAACTCCTATCGTTTCATGGACCACAGCATCGGCCGCTTCATCGACATTGCCCAAACGGAAAGCTATTTCGACAATACCGTGTTTTTATTTTTCGGGGATCACGGCCTGGTGCGTAACGCGAAACATCGTCCCGCCTACGAGCATGAACTCCTCATGAACCGCTACCACGTGCCGCTGCTGATCTATGCCCCCAAACTGATGCCTTCGCCCCGGGTCATCGATACCGTCGCCAGTGAAGTGGACGTGATGCCGACCATTGCCGGAATGACCGGGCAACCGTATATCAACACAACGTTCGGGCGTGATCTTTTCGACCCGCGCTATGCCAAAGACCGCTATGCCTTCACGATTCTGCACGCCCCTGTGCCTTTGCTCGGGCTGATTGGCGCAGATTTCTATTACAATGTGAAGGGGGACGGCAGTTCCCCCAAACTGTTCAAACTGGACCCCGAGGCCCCCATCGATGACGTATCGGCCCAATACCCGGTGATGGCCGAAAAAATGAAACAACTCTGCCTGGGGATCTATGAAAGCGCCCGTTATGTCCGCTACCACAATACGCCTGAGGATATTGCCCGCCAATCCAGGGATCCGATGGCGTCCCTCGATTAAAACCGAGACACATCCGACAACAACATCTAATCAAAAAGGTAATCAGTTGATCATGTTCTCGTCATCATCCCCGCAATACATATCAATTTTAATTCTGGCCGCACAGCGGCCCATCTGGTTACCATCAACAATGATGGAACGGTGCCCTGTTGGGGATATCATGCTTCTTAAAAAAATGGATTGTAATGATTAGGCGGCATTACATCCGGGTAATGCTATCAGCCGTCTTAGGCTGCGCGCTATTGGTTATAGCACTTTTGTTCTGGTTCCAGCCCAACAGTGGGACCCTGGCCGATTTCGTGCGCACGCGATCTTTCAAGATCCCCGAAATTCCGAAGGATCTCTCGGGCATTACCTACAGCCCTGAATCCGAAACCTTGTTCCTGATTTCGAATACCCCAACCCAGGTCTATGAGATTACTTTAGAGGGGCGTTTCATCCGACAGGTCGATCTTGAAGGCTTCTATGATACCGAAGATATCGTTTTTATAGAGAATCAGACGTTTGCGGTCATCGAAGAAAAAAGAAAGACCATAACCATTTTCCAAATGTTCCCGGAAACGAAAAGGGTTCAATATGCAAATTGCCGTCATATCCAGGCGCTGCCCCCTGAAGGGGTCAACACCGGACTGGAGGGCCTGGCCTGGGATCCCGATGCCAGAACCTTCCTGATTGCCAATGAAAACAACCCCAGGGCCGTATATACGGTCCCATACAACAGCAGGGGAGGCGCCCAGGAAGTGCCGGGATTGTATAACCTCCCGTGGATCAAACTCGGTGACTACGCCGGTATTTATTTTGACAATACCTACGGCCGGCTGCTGATTCTCAGCCGAACGTCAGGAAAAATCAAAGACTACACTCTGGATGGGCAGGAAAAAGGAAGCTTGAACCTTCAACGGTTCATTCCAGGACTCGTTGCGACGGAGGGCCTTACCGTTGCCCCTGGGGGGGAACTTTATGTCTGTTCCGAGCCTAACATTGTATTTGTGTTTTCCAGAGACCAGAGGTAAAGAAGGGCATCGGTTTTTTTAGCCGGACCGGTCGTGTCGGCATCGACGATGAATCGCCGGCGCGACGATGCCCCGCGCATGTTGATCGGCCCGGCGTTGTACCTGCGAAACCAAGACCTGAGGCGTTTTGATGCGGCAATCCCTGAAAACTAATCCTTCGAGGGGGGAAGCAACACCCTTCCAGGCGATACGGGCCCAAGTTTGGTTCCTGCTCGGATGCGCTTTCATTTTCCTTGTTGCCTTTTCACTGCTTAGAGCACTTTTACTTTATCGCAATTTTGATCTGGCGGCCGAGCTTTCCGCCTCGGATTTGGCCCCGGCCTTTTGGGTCGGCCTGCGTTTCGATTTGGTCATCGTCTGCTATTGCCTGCTGCCGCTCGCGTTCACCCTTCTTGTCCGCAGCGGCCCCGGATTGCGCAAGGTCTGCCTTTGCTGGGTGGGGGTCTGCGGCGCAATCGGCATTTTTCTGGGCATTGCCGAACTGGATTTTTACCGCGAATTCCATGCCAGGCTGAACAGCATCGCTTTTCAGTACCTGAAAGAAGATCCAAAGACCGTTCTCAGTATGCTGTGGTTCGGTTTTCCGGTCGCCCGCTATCTCCTGCTATGTGGCTTTCTCTGGAGTTTGTTCCTCGGCGGCCTTTTGCTGATCGACAGGCGCTTTCCAGCAAACGGCAAACGCCTTCAAGTGCCCTATCGCCCCGCCCTTCACATTCTTGCGTTTTTACTGGTCATGCTGCTCGGTGTCGCCGGGGCACGGGGAACCCTGCGTTCCGGGCCCCCCCTGCGATGGGGTGATGCATACCTCAGCCCGCACATGTTCGTGAATCACCTCAGCTTGAACGGCACCTTCACCCTGGCCAAGGCCTTAAGCGATGTCGACAACGAGAAAAAAAGGCAGAAATGGCTGCACGCGCTTCCCCAGGCCGAAGCGACCGCCGTCACTAGGGAAATGATAGTGACGGATCGCGACGAATTGCTGGAAACCGATCGCTTTGCGGTTCTGCGAAGGCATCAGCCGATCATAAAACTGAAGGAAAACCGCATCAAGAATGTGGTCGTGATTATTATGGAAAGCTTTTCCGCCGAATTCGTCGGGGCGCTGCAACGCGATTTCGATGTTACCCCGGAATTTGACAAGCTGGTGGACGAAGGCCTGTTGTTTGACCATTTTTTTTCCAACGGCACCCACACCCACCAGGGCATGTTCGCCTCGCTGGCCTCCTTTCCCAACATACCCGGCCATGAATACCTGATGCAGCAGCCCCAAGGGCAAAATCAGTTTTCCGGGCTTCCCGGCCTCCTGCAAGAGCGGGGTTTCAACGATCTTTATGTGTATAATGGCGATTTCGCCTGGGACAACCAGGAGGGCTTTTTCAGAAATCAGGGCATGACCCGCTTTGTGGGGAGAGAGGATTACCAAAATCCCAAATATGTCAATCCCACATGGGGTGTGTCCGACGAGGATATGTATTCCAGGGCCTTGATCGAGCTTGAGGAAATCGCAAAAAAAGGGCCCTTTTACGCCATATTACAGACATTATCCAACCACACGCCTTATGTCCTGCCGTCCCCGTTGCCAGTTGACCCCGTGCCGGCGGACGCCTCCCCATTATCTGAGCACCTGACGGCCATGAAGTATTCGGACTGGGCCCTGGGTCAGTTTTTCAAGGCGGCCAAGCAGTCATCTTACTACGACGAAACGCTTTTTGTCATCACCGGGGATCACGGTTTCGGCATCCCGCAGCAGTTAACCGGTATTGATATCTTGATGTTTCACGTACCCCTGCTGTTGATTGGGCCGGGAGTTCGCGAAGCATATGGAAATCGGTCGTCGATTGTCGGGACCCAGGTGGATATCGTGCCCACCATTGCCGGCCTGTTGGGCCAGCCCTTTGTTCATCAATCCTGGGGGCGGAATTTGCTGGCGTTGCCGGAAGACGACCGCGGGTTCGGGGTGATCAAGCCGTCCGGAAGCAATCAAACCACGGCGCTGATCAAGGGTGAATACGTACTGACCCGGACACCCGACGAAAAATGCGTTCTCGCCACCTATCAACTTTACCCCCACGCCCGAGCGCAAATCGTCGATGATGAAACGCGCACCCAAGAAATGACTAAAGAACTTCTCGCCTACATTCAGACCGCGATGAACAGCCTTTATGAAAATAGAACGGGCAGGGACTGATCAAAGTTTGATCAGCCGCCAGAAACCTGGACGTCCTAAACGCGGCAGCGTGCCTATTGGGCTGGCATTCGTCCCTAAATTTCCCGGATAAGGCTTTGGCTGTATTGGCTGATATCCAGGTCGGTCATTCTCATCTTACCCTCCCAAGACCCTTCAGAGCGGTCCTGATGGCGCCGCCGTCATCAAGCAGGCCCCCCTCCTTCCGACATCGCGCTGACCCAGTCCCTCGATGTGACGAAAAGATCATCTTGAGGTCACGTTTTCATCATCTTCCCTGCGATAAATAACATGTTGAACCCCAAGGGATCCTTGTGATGGATGGTGGGCACACCCGCCCCCCGCAGAGGGAATCCGAGGGCCGGTCAAACCATAAGGCACTGTTCCCTCGGAGCGATGCCGCAGAATGAAAAGGGGGTCATCATCAATGTCAGCCACGAATCATTTCGAATTAAACACCCGGTCTTATCTTCAAGCCATTGACAGATTTTCAACACCCGGGGTTGCTTCGCATTACCCCTCCGAATACCGCCTTCACCATTGGCGCGACAAACGGGAAAGACAGTGCATCACAACCGCGCTGGTCGGCATCCCGCGCGGAAGTCGCGTCCTGGATCTGCCGTGCGGCACCGGTCGATTAACCCGCTTGCTCGTCGACCAGGGATTCCGTGTCACCGGTGCGGACGTTTCCGAAGCCATGTTGGCGCAGGCCCGGGACAATCACGCGACCGGCCGACTTTCAGCATCCAACACCTTTCCACACGTCAAGTTCGAGCACCGCGACATCATGCAGACCGGCTATCAGGACGGTTGTTTTGATGCCGTCATTTGTAACCGCCTGTTTCACCATTTCACGGAACACGCCACACGATTGAGAGCGCTGAGAGAACTGCGGCGGATCAGCCGGGGCCCCGTCATAATCTCCTTCTTTAATTCCTTCGCCCTTGATGCTGCGTATCGCCGGTTAAAAAACATCTTGCTAAAACGCGTGCTGCATGACCGCATTCCGATTGCCTTCAAGACCTTTCATGCGGAAATTCGGTCGGCAG
The DNA here is from genome assembly GCA_020444045.1 of Deltaproteobacteria bacterium. GTDB lineage: Bacteria > Desulfobacterota > Desulfobacteria > Desulfobacterales > UBA5852 > JABZFP01. Next base: position 199,651 of record JAHLLS010000004.1, on the reverse strand, counting down.
GGTTTCGGGTTGAAAAAAAGATTGCGGTCCGCTGGGGCATCTCTCCCCACTGGTATGTCGTGTTGGACTGACTGCGGACCAAATAGGGACCGCCGGGGGACAGGCCCGAAGGGCCTGCGAGAAACCGGGCGTCACCTATCGCAGCGAGAAGTTTTGCAAGGGGCCCCAAAAAAACGATCACGGCCGCTTTATCCGTTTGGTGTAGGGGGAAGGCTTTACGATTACGGCGGGTCGGAAAATGGCGCCATTTTCTTCCAATCTTCATTCTGGCCTGCGATAATGCAAATTATGCGTCGGCTTAAATTAATCCCAACGGGAAGAAAGTGATGCGAAACCGTTCAAAGAATCTAAATCGTTTCGTTGCGAATTACAGCGTCCCGATTGTCGTGCTGACATGTTTGCTGCTCTGTTTCGTGGGTATCGTAAGTCGTGATTTATGGACGCCTGATGAACCACGTGCCGCGGCGGTGTCTTTGGCAATGAGCCGTTCGCACAATCTTGTGGTGCCGATGTTGGCGTCCGAACCGTTTGTTGAAAAACCACCGCTGTATTTTGCGGTGGCCGGATTGTTCCATAAAATGTTAGGCCCGCTTTTCGGGGATACCGGAGCGATCAGGCTCTCTACGACGTTCTGGGCGCTGGGAATTTTATGGATGACCTATCTGTTGGGCCGGCAGTTTTTGGCGCCCGGCAAAGCATGGCTTGCATTGGGTGTGATGGCGACGATGGAAGGTTTCTTTGAAAATGCACGTTGGATCCGGGTGGATGCGGCCCTTTCTTTTTTCGTGATCGCGGCAATTTGGGCCTTGGTGGAAGTATATTTTAAGCAGCGGCGTTGGTATGCGATTCTGGCGGGAATTTTCGCGGCCGGCGCTTTTCTTTCCAAAGGACCGATCGGTTTGGTCATGATTGCCGTCGCCTGGATTGTCATGTTTATGCAGGCCCTGTTTTTCGGAGGGGAGACCGGTCTGGGGATCCGAATCAAAGGGATTGGGGAAAGATTCCGGTTACTGGGAATTGTGCCGCATCTGCTGGCCGTTGTCGTTTTGCTGGCGTTGGTGGCGCCCTGGGTCTATTTGATTCATGAGAGCGGAAAAGGCATTTGGCAGGAATGGTTTTGGGACAACCAGATTGGGCGGATGATGGGAACGGCCGAAAACTTGTCACATATCCGCAAAGGAAAGCCTTTTTATTACATCACTACATTGCTTTTATATAGTTTGCCGTGGACACCACTGCTGATTCCATGGTTTTGGGATAAACTGAAAAAATTGTTTAGAAGACGGCAATTGAGCCCTTTGGAAATATTCTTGTTTGGCTGGGCTGTCGTCGGTGTTGTGGTGTTGACAAGCTCGGCAACCAAACGGGCTATATACATTTGGCCGATGATGCCGGTATTTGCATTGATTGTTGCGGATCAGCTGATCCATCAAAAAGACAAGTGGCTGCTTGTTTATGGGCGTGCCTGGCAGATCCTGATGGCCGTTGTATTGTTCGTTTTAGGGGGTTTGCCGTTGCTTGCGCAATTGATCCCCGCCCTTTCGGATGTTGTCCCGCCTGGTTCAGGTGATGTGCTGCTGACTTTCGGCGGATGGCATGCCGTCGTTCTGCTGGTTGGCGCAATACTTCTCGGTATTTATTTCGCGACCAGAGATAGAGAATTTCTGCCGGCAGCAATGGTTTTCTCGACGGCTCTTTTCCTGGGGGGTGCATTTTTGTTGGCGGGGCAAGCGGTTGATCGCGAGAAAAGTATGCGTGAAGGACTGCTTGCGTTCGTTGACGGGATTCCTTTAGAGGAACATGGCAGCGTTGCTTCTTTCGGGTTTAATGAGACCATGCGAGCGATCTTCTATTATTATGCCGATTGGTCCATTGATCGCTTGGATGCCCATGTGATGGGTGGCGACCTCGAAAAAGAACGGGAGAATGCACTTAGACAAGTTGTGATGATTTTGCAGGGAAAACACCCGAAGTATCGCTCCGTGGTGTATGCTGCCAAGGGAACCGATATCGATATAGGCGATGATATGCCGGCGGCGAAGACACTTCAGCTGGAACAAATTAACAAGGATCGCGTGTTAGCTCGGTTCGGTCCGCTGGAAGGTAAATAGATTGAGAATTCAACTTCCCGTTTACCTCGAGAAGGCAGTGGCGAGAATGGGTTGTGCTTTTGCAGAAAACACGCACTCACGGCGGTGAACAATATTAATTGGAGTTGAAATTTTCGCATGCAAAAATTTTTTCGGCAGACGGCTTTTTTGAGGGTTTTGGGCGGCTGCAAACGGTTCTTGACGTTCGCAATAGTCTGGAAAACAGGGAGGTGGTTAACACACAGGAGAAAATCGCCGGCCACACGATCGCATGGCTGGCTTTTTGGACGTGACCCCGAAAGACAAGCGCCATCGCTCTTTCGCAAGGCAATGTGAAAGGCGACGGCATTCCTCCCAAACTGTTCACACCGGACCCCGAGGCACCCATCGAAAACGTGCTGCCCAATGCCCCGGCAATTGCCGCCAAAATGCAGCAAATCTGCCTGGGAATCTAAGAAATCGCCCGCTATGTCCGCTACCACAACACACCTGAGGATATCGCCCGCCAATCCCTGAATCTGTCGGCTTCCCCCTGATCCAATCCGATGGGGCCCTACTCCATCACCTATTGCCATTTCGATGTTTCAATCCTATTGTAGCGGGTTCGATTCGCTCGAATGATGGCGCGCGCTTAAAAACGTTGAAAGGTTTATGAATTAATGCAACTCAAACGCTTGAGAACGAGGCTGGGACCCTTGGCCCCATTGGCAGCCTTTACAATCATCACCCCCACCGTGCTAGCACTTGTACGAGTAGGATTGGCGACCTGGCAGTGGGATCGGGTCGCCGCCGTCGAACGCCCCTGGCGACTGTTCACCATCGGACTGCAGCTGGACCTGCAGCTGGTGGCTTACTTTCTGGCGCTGCCGGCCGTTCTCTTTGTGTTTACGACGCGCACCTCGATCGTGGGGCGCGGGGCCGCCCTGCTCACGCGTGTCTGGCTGACGCTGGCAACCGTCCTGATCATCTTTATGGAAACCGCCACGCCGTCCTTTATCGACGAATATGGCATCCGCCCCAATCGGTTGTTTCTGGAATACCTCATTTACCCCCGGGAAGTCTTTTCCATGCTCTGGGCGCAATACAAACCCCAGCTATTTCTGGCCGGTGTCCTGGTGCCGCTGGCCGCCTGGGGCGCCTGGGTTGTTTTCGGCTGGAGCCTGCGCCGGCGAACCGGCTGGTCCCTGGTGCGGTGCCTGCTGGTCTTTCCACTCCTGGCAGCCCTGCTGTTGCTGGGAGCCCGCTCGAGCCTGGGCCACCGTCCGGCCAATAGCAGCACGGCGGCCTTTTCCAGCGACCCGCTGATCAATGATCTTGCGCTGAATTCGACTTATTCGGTCATGGACGCCGCTTATCGGATGAAAGACGAAAAAGAGGCCGGTGCGTTTTACGGCCACATGGACGAGGAAGAGATCGTGCGGCGGGTGCGCCAGGCCATGGATGCCCCGGAATCGGCCTTTACAGACCCCGACCTGCCCACCCTGCACCACCAGACCGCCAGCCGGCAAGTCGAACGGCCCTATAATCTGGTCATCGTGCTGGAAGAAAGCATGGGGGCCCAGTACGTGGAAACGTTGGGCGGCATTCCCCTGACCCCGCGACTGGTCAGGTTGTCCGCCGAAGGGATGTGGTTTGAAAACCTCTACGCCACCGGCACGCGCTCGGTGCGTGGTATCGAGGCCGTCACCACCGGTTTTTTGCCCACCCCCGGCCGCAGCGTGGTCAAGTTGAATTCCTTCGGGAAACCGTTTTTCAACCTTGCGGGTTATCTTAAAGACTTCGATTATCAGAGCGTATTCATCTATGGCGGCGAAAGCCATTTCGACAACATGCGGGGCTTTTTTCTCCGGAATGGCTTTGACCGCGTTATCGATGAGAAAGATTATGATGAATGGGAATTCAAGGGCACCTGGGGGGTCTCCGACGAGGATCTTTTCGTGCGGGCCAACCAGGAATTCGAGGCGTACGGCGACCAGCCCTTTATGGGACTGATCTTTACATCGTCCTATCACTCTCCGTTTGAGTTTCCGGAAGGCCGCCTGACCCCGGCGGAACTGTCCGGCAATCCCGAGCACAATGCCATCCGCTACGCCGATTTTGCCCTGGGGCGCTTCTTCGAGCTGGCCCGGCGGTCCTCCTACTGGAACCGCACCATTTTCCTGGTGGTGGCCGATCACGACAGCCGGGTGCGCGGGGCCAACCTGGTCCCCATCCGGCATTTTCATATCCCCGGACTCATCATCGGACCGGGCATTTCCCCAACCCAATATACCAATGTCGCCAGTCAGATCGACCTTCCGCCCACCCTCCTCTCGCTGATGGGTATTTCCGGCCAGCATCCCATGGTGGGCCGCGACCTGACCTTACCGCCGCGCCCGGATGGCGGACGGGCCATCATGCAATATGCCAACAACCAGGCCTACCGGATCGGAAACCAGGTCCTCATCCTGCAACCCGAACAGCTTTCGACCCAATACACCTACCGCAACCTGGAATTGGTGGACAAAAAGACCACACCGGACCCGGAACTGGCCGCGGATGCCCTGGCGCATGCCCTCTGGCCGTCCCTGGCCTATAAAAACCAGTATTATACGCTGCCGTGATTTGTGGCGCGTGAAAGGGTCCGGATCACACGGCAGGTTTTTTACCGTGGTCGCATCGTATGAAACCGGGCACCGATCACCATCGATTCAACCGATGATTGAGGATATAATCGGCCCCCTGATAGTAGGCCATGAGTTCCTGGGCCAATGCTGAAGCGGCATCCAGGGGCGCGAGCCGATCGTCGATCTGAAGCTCTATCTTTTTCCCGGGGGACAGGATCGCAAGGTGGTTATCATCCCTCAACAGCCCCAGTTTCTGATAGTTGGCGATCAGGGCCCGCGGCCGGAAGTCGGGCGCCAGCAAATTCGTACCGAAAAAATGGCTCTCATAGCCGATGTCCAATAACGCCAGCACGGTGGGAGCAATGTCGATCTGGGAACAGCGCCGGTCGTTCTCCCCCGGGGCAACGCGTCCCGGGCTGAAAAAGAACAGCGGGATGTGGTATTTGGTCTGGTCCAGCCCGACTTTGCCAGCGCTGCCGGCACAGTGGTCCGCCACGAGGACGAAAAGCGTGTCGGCATACCAGGATTTGGCCCGGGCCAGATCCATAAAGACGCCCAGGGCATAGTCCGTATACGCGACGGCCCCCTCGCGGCCGGAACCCGGCGGAATATCGATCTTGCCCTCGGGGTAGGTGTAGGGACGGTGGTTGCTGGTGGTCATGATGTGGAAAAAAAACGGCTGCCCTGACCGATGCGTCCGATCCGCTTCCTGGATGGCTTTCCGGTATAGGTCCTCGTCGGCAACCCCCCACGCGTTCTTGAAACTGACCTCTTCCGCCTCAAAATCATGTTGATCCACCGTCCGGTATCCGTTGCCGGCGAAGAACGCATTCATATTGTCGAAAAAACCGCGTCCGCCATAGATGAAGGCCGTGTCATAGCCGTTATCCTGGAGCACTTTCCCCAGGCTGAACATATGCGCGTTGTCCGGGCGTTTGACCACCGAGCGGCCGGGCGTCGGGGGAAGGGAGAGCGTGATGGCTTCCAGGCCCCGGGTCGTGCGCGTGCCGGTGGCAAAACAATTGGTGAACAATAATCCCTGCTGAAACCACCCATCCATAAAGGGGGTGTCGCCCGACGGGCTGCCGAACCGTTTCACATATTTGGCGCTCAAACTCTCGACCGTGATCAGGATGACATTCAGCCGTTTGGGCGGTCCAGCCGATTCGATCCGTCGCCGGATATCAAACAGCTGCCCATCAAAACCTTCTTGATCCACCGGGTCGATGCGATTTCGCAGCAGGCGTGAAAGCGTGGCGTCGTCTCCCCGGCGGTAGAAAGCGTTGTAGTCCAGTACATTATTGCGAAAGGCGGCCACGAATTGATAGGGACCGTTGGATGCCAGTTCATTGACGTAGTTATTTGGGGAAAGGGTCCTCAGGGATTGGCCCACCAAAAGCACCGCTGCGACGGGCGCGATGAAAAACGGCACCGCCCGGCCAAATCGACGGCGGAAGGGTTCGACGGTCAGCAGCGCACCCGCAAGCGGCTTTCTAATCAAAACAAACGTCAGGACGGCGGCCAATAGAAGGACCATCAGGATAGGAATCAACGGATAGGATTCATAGATGTTTTGCGCGACTTCATGACGATAGACAAGATAGTCGACCGATATGAAATTAAACCGGGTGCCGAATTCCTCCCAGAAAAGCCATTCCGCCGTGCAGCTGAAATAGAGCCCATAGAAGACCGCCAGCGACATCAGGTAGGTGGCATACCGGTTGACCCGACTATGATAGAGCTTATCCGGCAGGAACAGAAGGAACAGCACAAAGGGAATACAGACATAACTGATAAAGGCCAGATCGTAGAACAGCCCCAGGGTAAAAATATAAATTCCGTTCCAAACGGTATGGGACACCTCCGGCCAGGCCTTGACCAGAAGCGCAATCCTGAGAACACTGAAAGCCGCCAAGGATATCAAAATATGGGGCCAGACAATCGCGAAGCGACTTTCAATATGGGGGTCGACAGATGGTGACAAAAAGGGGGGGCCTCCTAAGCATGACAGCCTATCGGTCAATGGCCCGTATGGGGGATCACGGAACCCGGGCGGGCATCGGTAATGTTCACCTAAACGTTGCACACGATGAATGTTGCCTATCATCTCGGGCATGACCATTCGATGACGGCAACATTACGGTTTGGTTATCTGAAACGGCGGGAAATAAAGGAGGGACAGCACATCACATGTCTGGTGTCGGCAACGGTCTGCGGAAAAACCGCTACCGCTTGCCGGACCACAGGCCATGCAATAGGCGCACGGGAAGCGGGTCCGCCGATGTCAAGGCCCCGTGGGGGCAGACTTCGATGCAGCAGTAACAGCGGATACAGCGGTTGTAGTCAAAGCGCAGACGATCGTCACGGCATTGAATGGCGTCGGCCGGGCAGTATTGCCAGCACTCCCCGCACAGGCGGCACGTATCGACGTCGGCCAACGGCCGTCGCAGCAGATGACGGCGCAGGAGGGGTTGCAGCCACTCCGGACCGAAGCGCGTCGTGCCGGCATCCGGCAACGAGAAGACGATGTGATCCGGCCCGTCGCCGGTGATCCGCGCGGGGTCGTGAGGAATACCGAGGGTCTCGGCCGCAGCCAGGGTCGGCAGCCCCTCCGGGGGTATGCCGATCAGGTCGCACGCGGCATGGTCGGCGGCCAAGGCACTCCGGCTGCCGATCAGAAGCCCCAGCGGCACCGGCCGGCCGGCCTTGCCCGGCCCATCGCCGTCCATCCCCAGAATGCCGTCGGTCAAGGTAAACGCCGGTGCAATCGCCTGATGGATCTGGACGATCAGCCTGGCGAACAGGGTCTTATCGAGCCCGGCTCGCATGTGCCATTCGGGTTTTTTAAGGCCCACCACACAGCCGAAGGTATTCTTCACCCCCAGGGTCAGCGTCATCTGGCTGTGGGTCTTGAATTTCGCCAGGTTGATCACCGCGTCCGCTTCCAGGGCCTGCCGGGCCAGCGGCACCTCCCGAAAAGGCGGTCCGATGTCCACGGTGGTCTCAGCGTCGAATGCCTGAAAAGGGACATCCAGATCCTTCAGCGCCTCCCGGTAGCCGCCGAGCCTGCCGATACGGGACATGCTGCCCACCGCCGGGCTGTCGGCAATGACGGGCCGGCCCCCGTGGTCCCTGACAAACTGGACCACCGCCCTCACCACCCGGGGATGGGTGGTCACCGCCTGCTCCGGCTTGGCTGCCAGCAGCAGGTTGGGCTTGATCAGCACCCGCCCCCGGACGATGGGGCCGACGCCTCCTGTTGTGAGCATGGTGTAAATGGTGGCCTTCAGTGTGTCGTCATAGGCCGCACGACGAATATCAACGTCAGCCATCGGTCCTCCGAAGCTATTTAAAACGAAGACGATAATAACGGATGAGACGAAAGGGTATTGCCTGAACCGTCGATCTCTGCGAAATAAAGACCATTCCGGATGGATTGGCAACCCAATAGAAATTCCTCCGTCCATCACCTTTTTGGGGACACCCGGCACCGGCACCCATGACACCCGCCAGCGATACAACCCGCAAAGCCCTGTCGCGCCGCATCAAACAACACGTGATCGGCCGGCCGCAGGATTTCTATGCCATCACCCTGCCGGGGCTTGAATCCCTCTGCCGCGGTGAACTGGCCGCCTTGGACGATCCGCCCGCTGAATTGCGCGTAAGCAAGGGCGGCGTGGCCTTCCAGGGACGTCTGACGTCCTGCTACCAGGCCAACCTGATGTGCCGCACCGCCAGCCGGGTTCTCATGCGCATCCAGCAATGCAAGGCCAGGCATTTCGATGAACTCGAGGAGCGCGTCCGGGCCGTGCCCTGGGAACTCTATCTGAAGATCGATGCGTCTATCAAGGTGCGCGTCAGCATTCGCCGGTCGAAGCTTTACCACAGCCAGGCCGTGTCGGAACGCATTCTGAAAGCCGTATCCGCACGATTGACCCTGAATGGCCGCAAGGATGCCGACACGGGGCGCGAAGGCCCCGTCCAGTGCATCTGGGCCCGTCTGCAAGAAGATCGGCTCACCCTTTCGTTGGACAGCTCCGGGGACCCCCTGCATAAACGCGGGATCAAAACCACCGGCGGTCCGGCCCCCTTGCGGGAAACGCTGGCCGCCGGCGCGCTGATGCAGGCCGGGTTTGACAGCGAAACCGTGCTCTGCGACCCCATGTGCGGCAGCGGCACCTTTGCCCTGGAAGCGGCCATGATGGTGAGACAGATCCCGCCGGGGGGGCAGCGAGCCTTCGCTTTTATGGACTGGCCGGCCTTTCGGACACCTCACTGGGACTATCTTCGCAACCGGGCCGTGGTTCCGGCGCCCCCCTTGCCAGCACCGCGTATTCATGCCGCCGACCGCAGCCGGACCGCCGTCGACCGACTGGCGGCCCTGTTGCCGGCATCCGGTCTGGCGGACGCCATCGATCTGCAGCAGCGGGATTTCTTTGATCTCAGCGCCCCGGCGACCGGCCATCGCCGGGGGCTGATCGCGCTCAACCCGCCCTATGGCCGGCGCCTGGGAAAAGCCGAGGCAACCCCCCGCCTGATCGGCGAAATCCTGCACAAGCTGCAACGGGATTTTCGCGGCTGGCGCATGCTGATGATCCTGCCCGCGCAGCGCCTCATCCGGCAAATACCTTTCCCGGTCGACACCCAGGCCGTGATGCACGGCGGACGGACGGTGTGGCTGACCATAGGAAACGTGCCCTCATGACGCAAACCCTCAAATTTGCCTGCCCCCTGGATTGTTTCGACGCCTGCGGCCTGCTGGCCGAGGTTGCCAACGGCCGTGTGGTCGGTCTCAAAGGCGACCCCGATCACCCGGTGACCCGGGGCCGCATTTGTATAAAGGGCAAAAAGCTGCTGGAACGCTTATATCACCCCCAACGGCTGCTGGCCCCCCGCTTGAAAGACGGCGAAAAGTGGAAAACGATTCCCTGGGAGACGGCAATCGACATCGTGGCCCGGCAGTTTGAAAACGCTATCCAAACCTCCGGCCGCCATGCCATTCTCTACTATGCCGACAGCGGCTACGGTGGTCTGGTAAAATCCGTGGACCGCCTTTTCTTCAATCGCCTGGGCGGCGTCACCGTGCCCCGGGGCAGCCTGTGCTGGGCCGCCGGGATGGCCGCCCAACGTTATGATTTCGGCGATGTCCGCGGCCATGCCCCCCACGACCTGTTCCAGGCGCGTTGTATCGTCATCTGGGGCCGCAACCCGGTCGCCACCAACCCGCACCTGGTGCCCTTCCTGCAAAAGGCCCGGCAACAGGGCGCCAGGCTGATCGTCATCGATCCTATCAAAACCCTGAGCGCCCGGCAGGCCGACATCCACCTGCAGCCCCGGCCCGGAACCGATGGCGCCCTGGCCTTGGGCATGGCCCATCATCTGATCACGTCCCAGCGGGTCGATGACGCCTTTCTCTCCCGGCACACCCATGGCTTCAACCGTTTCGCCGACAGCCTGCAGGCCTTCACACCGGCGCATGCCGCCGCCGTCACCGGCCTGGATGCCGACACGATTCGCCGCACCGCCGAACAATATGCAGACCGGATACCGTCCAGCATCATCATCGGCATGGGCCTCCAGCGCTACGCCAACGGCGGCCAAACCGTGCGCTGCATCGACGCCCTGGCGGCCCTGACCGGCAACGTCGGCCGTTCCGGGGGGGGCGTCAACTATGCCAACCGGTCCATCACCCGCTGGATCGACCGGGACGGCGGCGTCCAGAGCGACGCGCCGCCGCCGGACCCGCGCACCTTTCCCTTGCCCCGTATGGCACGCTTCATCCGGTCAGCGGAGAACCCGCCCATAAAGGTGATGATGGTCGCCAAGGCCAACCCGCTCGTTCAGATGCCGGACAGCCGGGCCATGCAGGCGGCCTTTGCGCGGGTGCCATTCAAGATCGTCATCGACATGTTCATGACCGATACGGCCCGCGCCGCCGATCTGGTCCTGCCCTGCACCAGCATCCTGGAGGAGGAAGACCTGGTCTTCAGCTCCATGTTTTCGCCTTACCTGAATTACTCCCGCCAAGTCGTTGCCCCACCGGAAGGCCTGCTCAGCGAATACGATCTGTTCCGGCATCTCGCACGGCGCCTGAATCTCAAGGGCTACCCCGACATCCCGGCGCGACACTATCTGGAAAACGCCATCCGGCCTCTGACCCGTGAATTCGGCCTGACCATCGACCGCCTGCAGGCCGCGCCCTTCAAACTGCCGCATGACGATATCCCCTGGTCGGACGGAAAATTCGCCACGCCATCCGGACGCTACGAATTTTACTCAAGCAACGCCATGCAGGACGGTGGTCCACCGCTGCCCACCTACATCCCGCCCCTGGAGGCACCGCCGGCCTTTACACTTCGCCTCTTGACGCCCCACCACGCCCATTCCCTGCACTCGCAGCATTTCGCCTTTCGCCATGACCCGCCGGTGGCGTCGATTCACCCGGAAGCCCCCGAACGGCAGGGATTGGCATCCGGCCAGGCCATTCAGGTGGTGAGCCCGCAGGGACGGATCACGGCAAGGCTTGAAGCGGACCCGGGCGTCCCCCCGGGAATCCTTAAAATCGACCAGGGCTGGTGGCACCAGAGTGGCGCCGTCAATCGCCTCACATGCGACACCCTCTCCGATATGGGCGAAAATGCGGCGTATTTCGAAACCTTCTGCCGGATCGAACCCACCCCGGACAAACAGGGAGACCATACCCCATGAACGCCAAATCCGCCTCGGCCAGCCGGGCCATTCTGACCCATTTTCTGCTGCCTGAAGACGCCAACCCGGCCGGCAATATTCACGGCGGCGTCATCATGAAACACATCGACAGCGCGGCCGGCGTGGCCGCCTTCCGGCACGCCCGCCGCAATGTGGTGACCGCCTCCATCGACCGCCTGGATTTCATCCACCCGGCTTTTGTGGGCAACCTTCTGATTCTCAAGGCCAGCGTCAACCTGGCCGGCCGGACCTCCATGGAGGTTGGCGTGCGGGCCGAAACCGAAAATCTGCTGAGCGGTGAAATCCGGCATGTGGCCTCGGCCTTTTTGACCTTTGTGGCCCTGGACGAAGCCGGTCATCCCACCCCGATCCCGTCCCTGACCTGTGAAACCGAAAAGCAGAAACACCGCCACCGCATGGCCCAGGCCCGCCGCAAGACCCGCCTGGCCGAAAAACAGCGGGAAGACGCCTGCGACGATGATCCCGACCACTGCCAGTCCTGACCGTTTGGACAAAGAGGTCCCCGTAGGCTTTATTTCCAGACAAACGGTATTATGATCTTGGGAAGTATGTGGTTACGTTAATTAAAAATCATCCTTTTAATTTTTCTATTTGACGGCTTCGAAAATTGTTCAAGATCAAGGCCTGCAAGTTGTGAGGAGCGAGGCGTGCTATAGGCACGCCGCAGTGACGAAGAATACCGCAATCGCGGGGGCCGAAGGCCGCACAACACCGATATTGGACAATTTACGAAGCCGTCTACAAGGAGGAACACATGGCCCAAGTAACTTTGAAAGGCAATCCCGTGCAGACCATCGGCAACCTGCCCGCCGTCGGCGAGGCGGCACCCGACTTTACCCTGGTCGATAAAGATCTCAAGGAAATCTCGCTGCAGGACTATGCTGGTCAAAAAGTGGTTTTGAATATCTTTCCGAGTATCGATACCCCCACCTGCGCCATGTCGGTGCGCCGGTTCAATGCCGAAATCGGCAAACATGGCAATGCCGTAGCGGTTTGTGCGTCAATGGATCTGCCGTTTGCCCATGGCCGGTTCTGCGGGGCCGAAGGCCTTGAGAAGGTGGTGTCGGCCTCCGCCTTTCGCCATCCTGAATTCGGGAATCACTATGGCGTCAGCATCACGGACGGACCACTGAAAGGCCTTTTTGCGCGCGCCGTGGTAGTCTTGGACGAGAACGGACAGGTAACCTATCGCCAGCTCGTTCCTGAAATTGCCGACGAACCCGATTACGATGCCGCCCTGCAGGCCCTGGCGGGCTGACCGGATCGGGAATCGAACCATCGCACCGGCCGGCCCCACGTTGAAGACAGGCCGCACCATACGGGGGTAACGCCCCGTCCATCCGTGTGAGACGGGACACCACCATGTATCTGGCTGCCATCCCGGAAAAACAGTGGCATCGCTTTGTGATCCGCGAATCCTACTGGGATCGCGGCTGCTTCCGCAGCCGCGACCTGGTAGACCTGGGGCCGGATCCCTCGCAATACATTGTCTATCCCGGCGGAAGGGCCTATTACGTCGACCCGGACCTGGAGGACCAGATCCGGGACCAGGGGGGCGATCCCGACCCGGATGCCCTGGACGACATGCTCTGGCCCTTTGTGGACAAGGAGATCCGTCATGCCGTGGGCGCCTTTCGTAAGCGTCAGGCGTCGCGCGAAAGCCTGATGCCCTCCGAAGCGCTTCAGCCGGTCCATCTCTTCGATAAACGCCGGGTTCATTTTCTGCGCTTCGGCCGCATGGACCAGGGGCCCATCGGCCGGGCCCCGGGCAAACTCTTCCGTCCCGTACGGAACCGGTCCCGTGATGAAATCGAGCAGTATTTTCTGCAGGCCGAGCGTATCCTTAAAGCCCATGAACGCAAAGCGTATGTGTATGTCATCTTCGACCTGCAGCGGTTCTTCAGCGAACTGTGCGCCAAGGCCATGCCCGAGGCCCTGGACCAGGAAATCGTCGACGACTATTTCGTCAAGGAGCTCTGCCGCCTCAATGCCGACAAAGCCTTCTGGGCCGGCATGCCCATGCACGACCATCTGGCGGCCTACCTCGTGCGCTACCTCAGCATGTATTTTGACATGGACTACGGCCACCATAACCTGATGGAGACGCTTTTTAACCAGTTTCGCAATGCCCACCGGCGCCATCGATGGCCGGAGAAAAAAACCCAGGTATCCTTCGCTGACGCCAGCTCGGTCTTCGGCGTTAGCGCCGATACCCTCAAAAAGATGACCCGCCGGGAACTCTCCCGGTTGTTCCGGCAAAAAGCCATGGCACAACACCCGGATCAGGGCGGTCGGCCGCGTGATTTCATCCGTCTCTCCGAGGCCTATAAATCCATCATGCAGTCCAAGCGCTGAAGATTCCCGGACGTGCCGGCCATCTGCCTTGACAAGCCGATCATTCACGCCTAATCTGCGCCTGCTTTATCAATAGCCCGAAAGGAGAATCGCCGGGGCACCGGCGTTGACAAGTTAATGACCCAATCGCAGCACACGCCGAACTTGCCACCCATCATCACCGTCGTCGGGTTTTCCGATGCCGGCAAAACCACCATTATCGAAAAACTGGTGCCGGAATTGAAACAGCGCGGCTACCGGGTGGGCACCGTCAAGCACGCCGCCCACGGATTCGCCGTCGACCGTGAAGGCAAAGACAGTTGGCGCCACCAGCAAGCGGGGGCCGATATCACGGCGGTGGCCGGACCCGATAAAATTGCCATGGTGATCAACACCCCCGACGACATCCTGACGACCTTGCGCCGGATGATGACCGGTGTCGATCTGATGCTTGCGGAAGGGTTCAAATCCGCGCGGCTGCCGAAACTGGAAGTGCTGCGCAAAGCCGTTCACGCCAATCCGTTGTTTCTCGAAGACCCCAACCTTTTTGCCCTCGTGACGGATATCGCTATGCCTTCCCCGGCCGCCAACGGCCTGTCGGTTTTCGGGTTGGAGGACATCCCGGCCCTGGTAGACCTGATCGTCGAACGCTTTCTCGCGCCAACCACGGCAGCCGGCACATTAGATCGCTGCGGATGAAGCATGAGTCTGCATCTCCCGCCGGCCTGACGTGGCCCCCCCTCGTCCGGGGCACACTGATCAAACGCTACAAGCGGTTTCTGGCCGACGTGATACTGGAAGACGGCACGACGGTCACCGCGCATTGCCCGAACACCGGCCGCATGACCGACTGCTGCGAACCGGGCCGCCCTGTCTATCTATCGGTTCACGACAACCCCAAACGCAAATACCCGCATACCTGGGAGCTTATCCGGATGCCGGACTCGCTGGTGGGCGTCAACACCCTGGTGCCCAACCGACTTGTCAAACAGGCCGTGCGGACCGGGCAGGTGGTGGAGTTGGCCGGTTATGCCGAGGTGCATTCCGAAGTCCGGATGGGCGCCCACTCCCGGGTGGATTTGATGCTGCAGGACGACAAGCGCGGCACCTGCCATGTGGAAATCAAAAATTGCACCATGGTCAGAGACGACCGGGCGTGCTTCCCGGATGCGGTCACAGCCCGGGGCTTGAAGCATTTGAATGAACTCGCGGCCCTGGTTTCCGAGCGCAACCGCAGTGTCATATTCTACCTTATCCAGCGCATGGATGCGGAAGCGTTCCGCCCGGCCGACGATATCGATCCCGCCTATGGGGAAGCCCTGCGGCAGGCGGTGGCGCAAGGTGTTGAAATTCTCGCCTATGATGTGCATATTGACCTGCGTGGAATCCGCCTGAACCGACGACGGCCCTGCCGCCTGTGAGGGCTCAAGGCATGGATAAATCCTTGTAACCTCTTGATCTGATTTCTTATATCGTTTGACTTTGCGTGTTGCATACAGTATGGATAAGCCGACAATGCCACCTCGCGTCGGATAATGGAAGCCCATGGCAGAAACCAACCTGAACCGCATCCTGGCTCCGCGGGAAAATCTGGCCCGCATCCTCGATACCCTCAAAGAAGGGGTTATTGCGCACGACCTGAACCGCCGGATCTTCTTCTTCAATCACCAGGCCGAACAGATTACCGGATTCAGCCGGGAAGAAATTCTGGGCCGGGACTGCCACGACGCTTTCGGCATCCCTTTTTGCGGTGAGCGCTGCTCCTTCTGCGACCCCGGCAAGTTGGCCCCCGGGACACTCGACAAAAAAGAATACACCCTCAATATCACCACCAAAACCTGTGAGACCCGCCGTATCGATATGAGCGTGACCATGATGCGGGATGCGTCCGGCAACGAAGTCGGCGTCCTGGCCCTGTTTCGTGACATCACGGACGAGCTGCGGATGCAGCTGCAATCCGGCAACCTGGATCGTTTTTCCAACATCATCGGACGGGATGCCAAGATGCTGCAGGTGTTTCAACAGATCAGCGATGTCGCCGCCTATGACTACCCGGTTCATATTTATGGAGAAACCGGCACCGGCAAAGAATTGGTGGCCAATGCCATCCACAATGAAAGCCACCGGGCCGGCACCCCCTTCGTCCCGATCAATTGCGGGGCCCTGCCGGAGGGATTGATCGAAAGCGAACTTTTCGGCCATGTCAAAGGGGCTTTTACCGGCGCCATTCGCGATAAGAAAGGCCGCTTCGAACTGGCCGACCGCGGCACCATCTTTCTGGACGAAGTGGCGGAGCTGTCCAAACCCATGCAGGTCAAACTGCTCCGTTTTCTACAGGAGGGAACCTTCGAGCGGGTGGGGGGCGAGAAGACGATCGCCGTCAACGTCAAGGTGATCAGCGCCACCAACAAAGATTTGAAGGAAGAGGTGCGGCACGGCGCGTTTCGGGAGGATCTGTTCTATCGCCTGAGCGTCATCCCGATTTACATCCCGACCCTGAGGGAACGCCGCACCGACATTCCCCTGCTGGTCAACCACTTCATGCACGAAGCCGCGCTCAAGCACAACCAGGCGTCACTTCGGATGTCGAAAGAGGCCCTGTCACTGCTGATGGACTACGCCTGGCCGGGCAATGTCCGGGAACTCCAGAATGCCATCCAGTTTGCCCTGGTAAAATCCAGCGGCCGCATGATCACCATCGACGATCTGCCCATGGAGATTCGCGCGATGCGCCGCGAAACCCTGCGCCGCGGGCCTTCCCGCAAGCTGAACCAGGCCACGGTGCGGCGCGCGCTGGCGCAGACGGCCGGCAACAAATCCAAAGCCGCCCGCCTGCTGGGTGTGGGACGCGCCACCCTGTATCGTTTTTTGAATGACCATCCCGACCTGGCCGACCAGGCACAAACCGCCCCCTAAATCGACCGCCTGTCTGGCGGCGCAGCGAAGACGAAACCGTCTATCGTTTGACGCCCAGTTGCTCCTTGAGCCAGGCTTTCACGTCGTCATCCAGAGCATAGACCCCTTTCAATTCACAAACATCTTTTTCAAAACGGGCCGGTAATTCGAACTGGGCCAATTCTTGGGCTTCATCGGAATTCCGCTTGATCAGGTAAATCGTATACGGCCGGTTCCAGCAATTGACCACAAAATAAGTCGTGTAGTCGTCTTTGGAAGCGATCACATACCCGTCGCCGCGGGCCCAGTTGTTCCCCCACTCCAGGTAAAGCCGCACCGCCTCTTCGGGTGTCATGTTCCAGTCGATCTCGTCGATAATCGCCTGGTTGCCGCGCAATTCTTCCAACGTCATCATAACCGTACCTTTCGGGTCAAATTATTCGTCAAAAAAAGGACTGAGCACTTAGGAATTTGTTATAGAAAATCATAACCATCGTCGCCGTTCGCGACAAGCCCATCCGCATGCCGGAGACACCAAAAAAACAGGCGGAGCTGATACCACGCTCCGCCTGTCGATCGACTTGGTTTGAACTGGTTTACGGATATTAGGCCGACAGTTGCTGACGGTCGGTCATGTCCATCAGGACCCGCTCGCGGGCTTTGTCGATACCGAGCGCTTTGCGCTTGACGTCGATGTGGGCAATCATCATGCGGGCCATCTCATAGGGATCCGGCGTAAAGCCCCATTTTCCCAGCCCTTGATCCTCAAGTCCCTGGAACAGGTGCTTGTGGAACTTGGTGTTCTCGACAATGGGGAAGGTCACGCCGAACACGGTGTATACACCGGATGCCACAAAATAATGTCCGATGCTGATGGCTTTTTCACTCATCCACTCGGGGGCGGCACCGGCCACCGGCAGATCGGCGATGCTCTCACCAAGGCCACCGGTCTTGACCATTTCGGCACAGGCAATCAGAATCCGGCTGTTATCGACGCAGGATCCAACCCCCAGTACCGGCGGCATACCGACCGTCTCGCACACTTCCTTGAGTCCGCTGCCGGCCAGATGTGCCGCTTCCGGCGTGCAAAGGCCGGCCTTGGCCAATGCAACCTGGGAACAACCGGTCTGGACAACCAGAACGTCGTTCTTGATGAGCTCTTTCACGAGTTCGACATGCACCCAGTCCTGTTTGACCCGGGGGTTGGTGCAGCCCACCACCCCGGCCACGCCGCGGATGCGCCCGTTGATGATGTTGTCGTTCAGCGGGGTATAGGATGCGCGAAAGGTGCCGCCCAGCATGTAGTTGATGTACTCGTGGGAAAAGCCGTGCACGCCCGAACTGGTATTCTTGGGGATTTCAATTTCACACGTGCGGTTCTTGAAACGATGAATGGCCTTGACCACCATGGCGTCGGTGCAGTCCCGCGGGGTGTGCTCATGGAACTCGATATGCTCGGCCCCTTCAATGTGACAACGCGGGTTGGTGGTGAAAAGCGGCGTTTTGTAGCAGTCCGCCACTGACACAAGTCCCTGTTTGATGCACTGTACGTCCACGCACATGGCATCCACGGCCCCGGTCACCAGAACCGTCTCGGTGGACATGAAGTTGCCGGCATGCGGAACACCGTGCCGCGACATCATTTCGGCCCCGGAGCAGCACATGCCCACCAGGTTGATGCCCTTGGCACCGGCGTCCTTGGCTTTCTGCACGATCATGGGATCCGTGACCGAGACCAGCATGGACTCGAACAGGTTGGGCTCGTGGCCATGGACGATCACATTGACCTGGTCTTCCTTGAGCACGCCCATGTCGACATCCACCGCCACCGGGGTGGGGGTACCGAACAGGATATCGGAAATCTCGGTGGCCACCATGGAGCCGCCCCAGCCGTCCGCCAGGGCCGTGCGGCTGCATTGCTTGGTGATGTTCTCGTAGTGCTGGTCCACTCCCATGTGGGTGCGGTGCATGAGTTCCATGATTTCCCGCATGGCGCCGCGCGGCACGATCCCTTGCTTGCGCCAGGTCTCCAGGGTTTTGGCCGGAACCCGCTTGGCAAAAGGGATTTCCCCTTCGACCTGGATGTAGGTGCGTTCCAGTTCTTTGTAGAGATCGGTGGCGATCTCTTTGACGCTGCGGCCTTCGGTTTCAATACCGATTTCCTGGGCCACGCTCTCCAGCTTTTGAACATCCTTGATCTCGTAATCCAGAATCTTGCCGTTCACCACCTCACGGAACAGGTCCAGCATGCTCATGCCGTGGTCGGTGTGCGCCGCCGCACCAGCCGCCACCATACGGGCGAAATTGCGGGCCATGATCGTGTCGATGGTGGCCCCGCAGACCCCTACTTTGTCGTAAGGCGCTTTGGCATTCAGCCGGCAGGGCCCCATAGAGCAGTGTTTGCAGCAGGCGGAATCGGCCCCGATCGGGCAGGCTTTCATGTTGGCGGCACGATCGAAAGCGGTTTCGACACCATCCCGTTTGGCCTTTTCGAGCATCTGGGCGGTGGATTCGCAAATGGTCACATCCTTGGTAACAATCTCCTTCTTGGAGACGGTTTTCGTCTTTTCCATTTTGGCTCCTTTCCAAAAAGCGGGTGGCAATTGCCGGTTTATCGTCCTTGTTGATTAAAAATGAATGGATGCCCTCATGTCTTGCCATTGAAACCCATCAAACGCCGGGGGCAAATAAACAGCCTTTGAATGCATGGTGCCGACATCAGGGAACACAGTTTAGAATAAATAGCTCAACATCAGCGGGAAAACAGAATCAGGGAACGAAACAATAGTTAAAGCAAGTTTCAGACCAACCTTGTTTTTTAGCGAATCCGGATGCGCCGGAGAGCGAGTACCCGATGCGGAATGCGATCTGATCGATGGGAAGTCCTTAATTTATATAGATAATCCATGCCGTTCCAAAAATTCGATGATCCCCCCATGGTCTGCCGATCCATAGCGCTTCACAGGCACGGAAAACCGTCTTTTAGCGTATCTTGAGACATTCGCCTGATACACCCATGACGCGGATCGAAACGATTCCCTTTTAGCTAAATTATTAAAAATAAGAAATAGTTATAAAACAATAAGAAATGCTGCGCGTCGCATTACGACAAAATAATGTGTGTTGCGCCAGGTATACCGCCAAGCGCTGGGGCTTTAATTTTACTGGGTATCACGTGAATGAAGTGTCGAACGGGCAGTCGTAAGTTGCACATGAGCTTAAAATGATAACCATTCCTATTATTATTAACGTTTTTGGCGCGATCATGTCAAGTGCCAAGATGGATCGATTTGTCACCACAAGACACTTGTGTATCATTGAAAACTCGATACACCTTGTTGTAATAATCTCATGAAAACGAATTCGGGTTTGAGCGCCCAGAGTAAACGTTTAGGAAAAGACCATGTCCGCCTTCCAGTCCAACCGATGGGCCAACAGCCGCTGCCCTGCCCGCGCTGCTCGGAAATTCCGGGGCGGACAATCCCGGCTATCGGTCCGACGCACCCGCGGCTGACCGTCAGTGGCTTCTTTTCAGTCGGTCATGGAATGGATTTTGGCATTGAAAGAACGCCGTAATTATAATATTCACGAAACCAATACGGGGCGGAAACGCGCCTCGGGACTGTACTGCGATTGTGTTCCCTCCCAGCGAAAGGATGTACGCGCATGAGCGACAAACCGGTCAAAGTCTATTCCCTGAGCACCTGCAGCCATTGCAAAGCCACCAAAAAACTGCTGGATGAATGCACCATCCAGTTTGATTTCGTCGATGTCGATCTGCTCGAGGGTGAAGAACGCAAGGCCATGGTGGAAGAAGTCAAAGCCGTCAATGCACGCTGTTCCTTCCCCACCATCATCATCGGCGACAAAACCATCGTCGGCTACAAGGAAAAAGAGATCAAGGAGGCGCTGGGCATGTAATGGACGTCGAAAAGCTGTATGCCATGCTTGAGAAAAGCCAGACCGCCCAGGGGTATTTCTTCAATGCCGACCGGGAGCGGACCATGGAACTGCTGGAAGCGCTTTTGAAGAACAAGGACCGCTACGGCTACATGGTCTGCCCCTGCCGCCTGGCCTCCGGCGACCGGGAAAACGACAAGGACATCATTTGTCCCTGCGTTTACCGCGCACCGGATGTCGAAGAATACGGCAGCTGCTATTGCAACCTGTATGTCTCCAAGGCCTGGAACGACGGCACCATCGACCGTGACTTCGTCCCCGAACGGCGCCCGCCGGAGAAGATTGTTTTATAAATCGGCCTGATCGCTGCCGGGTTAAAAATCTCAGAATAAATACGTTTATTCGGCCTTGTTTATCTGGGGATGCAGGTCTGAAAATACGCGTGCCAGGCCCCATAGGGTGTTTTAAGCCAAGTCTTTAACGAAGTTGATTGCACGCCTTGCATCGTGGTTCAGCGCAAGGCGCAGCGCGATAGGCAAGCGGAGCATACATTAGTATGTGAGCATTGCGTAGCGTGCTGCAACGCCGCTCTGGGACGTGGAATGAGGTTATTATCACCCCCTACTGAAAAGCCTTCTCAAAAATAGGATTTTGGTTCCAGATCAAGGCGGGCGTGAGATTATAGCCGGAGGAATACACCGGTATTTCGAGGACTATAAGCGATCGCCCAACGCAGATATGGGGCCAAAAGACATTTTTGAGATGGCTTTTAGCCGAAGTCGTCGAACGCAATCATTTCCCGCTCAACCCCCAATGCATCCAGCATGTTCATGACAGCGCTGATCATCATCGGCGGTCCGCAGAGGTAATACTCGATCTCGGTGGGGTCTTCGTGGTCTTTCAGGTAGAGGTCGTGGGCTGCCTGGTGAATGAACCCCGTGGGGCCATCCCAGTTGTCTTCCGGCTGGGGTTCCGAGAGGGCCACGTGGTAGCTGAAATTGGGGAATCGCGCCTGCAGGTCATTGAACTCCTCGTCGTAAAACATCTCCTGACGCGAGCGGGCCCCATACCAGAAGGTCACCTTGCGGGACGTTCCCAGATCCAGCAACTGGTTGAAAATATGGCAGCGCATGGGGGCCATGCCGGCGCCGCCCCCGATGAAACACATCTCCCGGTCGGTGTCCTTCACAAAAAAATCGCCGTAGGGGCCGCTCAGGACCACCCGATCACCGGGCTTCAGGTTGAACACGTAGGAGGATCCCACGCCGGGCGGCAAATCCATCTGACCCGGAGGCGGTGTGGCAATCCGGATGGTAAACCGCAGAAGGCCTTTTTCCGAAGGCGGGTTGGCCAGAGAATAGGCCCGGTTGACCGGGACATCCGACCCGGCTTTCAGGGACAATAGATTGAAGCGTTCCCAGGCTTCCCGGTAGGCATTGGCCACCGCAAAATCGGAAAATTCAGCCTGGTATTCGGGCACATCGATCTGCATGTAAGCGCCCGCCGTGAAGTCCACCGATTCACCCTCGTCCAGCTTCAGCACCAGTTCCTTGATGAAGGTGGCCACGTTGTCGTTGGAGACCACGGTGGCATTGTACTTCTGAATATTGAAGATCTCTTCCGGAACACGGATCTTCAGATCCTGCTTGACTTTCAGCTGGCAGGCCAGGCGCACGTGATCGATGCGTTCCTTGCGGCTGACCAGCGACAGTTCCGTCGGGAGAATGTCCCCGCCGCCTTCATCCACCTGACACTTGCAGGTGCCGCAGGTGCCTTTGCCGCCGCAGGCGCAGGGAATCAGGATGTCGTTATCGAGCAGCGAGGCCAGCAGGGTTTTGTTGGTGGGCGTCGTAATGGATTTATCATCATCGTTATTGATGACAATGCGACGGTCCCCCTTGATCACCACCCGGGCTTCCACGAGCAGAAGTGTCCCCACCAGGATGAGGATCACCGATAAAAATACCGCCGTACTGATAAAATAAATCACGATTCCAATTCCCAGGGCCGGGATACCGGCATTCGATCACCAGGGGTGCGGCTAAAGCGTAATCCCGGAAAAGAGCATAAAGGCCATGGCCATCAGGCCGGTGGTAATCATGTTGATACCGAAGCCCTGCAGCCCTTCGGGCACATCGGCGTAGCGCAGCTTGATCTTGATCGTGGCCATGGACACGATGGCCAGCAGCCAGCCGATGCCGGACCCGACACCGTAGACAACCGTCTCGGCAAAGCTATAGGACCGCTCCACCATGAAGAGGGATACCCCCAGCACGGCGCAATTGACCGTAATCAGCGGTAGAAAAACCCCCAGGGCATTATAGAGCGCCTGGGAATAGCGGTCGATCACCATCTCCACCATCTGGACAATACCCGCGATGATGGCGATGAACAGGATCAGCTTGAGAAAACTCAAATCCACGTCCGGCAGACCCGCCCAGGCCAGGGCCCCCGGTGCCAGCAGGTAACGATAGATCAGCCAATTGACCGGCGTGGTGATGGTCAGCACGAACACCACCGCGATGCCCAGCCCCAATGAAGTTTGGAGATTCTTGGACACCGCCAGGAAGGAGCACATGCCCAGAAAGTAGGCCAGCAGAATATTGCCGACAAAGACGGAATCGACAAAAATGCTGATGAGGTTTTCCATGTAGGTTGCCCTCAGCGATTCAAAATGGCGTGCTCGAGCCAGACAAACAGGCCGATCACGATAAAGGCGCCCGGTGCCAGCAGCATCAGGCCCATGTCCATATACCCCATGTCATACAATGCCTGGGGCACCACCGAAAACCCCAGGATCTTGCCCGACCCCAACAACTCCCTGAAAAACGAGACGCCCACCAGAATCGAACCATACCCGATGCCGTTGGCCATGCCGTCGACAAACGATTTCAAAGGGGGGTTCGACATGGCAAACGTTTCGGCGCGCCCCATGACGATGCAGTTGGTGATGATCAGCCCCACGAATACCGACAATTGCTTGCTGATATTGTACATGAAGGCTTTCAGCACCTCGTCCGCGATGATGACCAGGGTGGCGATCACGGCCACTTCCACGATAATGCGAATATTGCGCGGAATAATCTTGCGCAGCATCGAAATGATGAGGTTCGAGCAGGCCACCACGGCCGTGAGCGCCAGCGCCATGACAATGGCCGTGTTCATCTGTACGGTTACCGCCAGGGAGGAGCAAATGCCCAGCACCTGTTTGGAGATGGGGTTGTTCTGCCAGAGCGCATCGGAAACCGTGCGGTAGGTTTCCGTACGCGTGATCTTTACGAGGGCGGTTGACATACGAGTGCGTTCTCCGGAAGCTTGAGCATGCCCTGGTTGCGAAAATGGATGGAAACCGGCTCATAGGTCTGCAGAATGTCTTCCAAGCCCTGGGTCAGGAACTTGCCGGTCATGGTGGCGCCGCTGATGCCGTCGACGTAGTTCGGTTTGAGATCCTGCCGAACCGCGTCCTTCACAGCACCCTTGGCAATTTTGATGGAAACGAAATTGCCTTCGGCATCCGTGATCTGTTTCCCCACGAAATTGCGCTGAAACCATTGATTTTCGATTTCGCCGCCCAGGCCGGGGGTTTCGGAATGCTGGTAAACGGAAAAACCGGTTATCGTGCTGCCATCCGTATCCAGGGCCAGGTAGCCGTAAATGCGTCCCCACAAGCCGCGGCTGTCCACCGGGATGATATAGGCGGCCACCTTTTCATCCGGCCGATAGAGGTAAAGCGGCAGGACCTTTTGGGGTGCCGCCTTGGCGGACAAAACCTGCCCCTCGTCGTCGATGGAAATGCATTGAATCGAGGACTGATACAGCGCTTTGATCTCGTCGGCCGGATAAGAACGACCCGATTCCACGGCCCCCACGGCCTGCAGGATATTCTTCTGCCGATCGACCAGGGCATTTTCCCGCTGAAACGCCTTGAGGCCGGTGGCCGCCATCGTCAGCAACAGGCTGCAGACCAGGCAAAGGCAAGTGGCAAACAGGATGGTTTTAACGCCGTCAGACATGGTGTCCCCTGTTGATGGAAACGTGCCGACATCGTTGTGAACCGTTCAAGGTCAAGGCGTGCAAGCGCCAAGGAGTGAGGCGTACACCAAGTACGCCGCAGCGACGCGAAGCGCCGCACAACGCCGAGATTGGGCGGTTCACAACGTCGTCAGACATTGGAAATCCTTCGCCGCATGCGCAGCTGCATCTCGATGTGATCCAGCAACGGGTTGAAGAGGTTCATGAAAAGAATCGCCAGGCCCACCCCCTCGGGAAAAGCGGGGTTGAAGACCCGGATCAGAACGGTCAGCATGCCGCACATGAACCCGTATATCCATTTGACGTGCTTCATGTGAGTGGCCGATACCGGATCGGTGGTCATGTAAACAATGCCGAACGCCGATCCCCCCATGATCAGATGATAAAACGGATTGAGGGAAAGAAAAGGGGCGGAATCCGGCCCGGCGATGAGATTCAGGAGCGCGCCGGTGAAGAGCACCCCTAAGACGCCCCCCAGGATAATGCGATAGCTGGCAATGCCCAGCAGGATGAGGAACAGGCCGCCCAGGACACACAGGAGGGTCGACGTGCCGCCCACACTGCCCGGATAAAGACCGCCAAAAAGTTTGAGGGCGCCGTAGCCCACCGAATGCAGGGTCTCTTCCACGGCCTGGCCGGCCGGGGTGGACGCGGAAACGGACAATGGGGTTGCGGCCGTGAAGGTATCCACCACGGTCGTGCGCGCACCGCTCAGGACGGTCCAGACCTGGTCACCGGAGAGACTGACCGGGTAGGCGAAATAAAGGAAGGCACGGCCGGTCAGGGCCGGGTTTAAGAAGTTGCGCCCGGTGCCGCCAAAAACCTCCTTACCGATCACGATGCCGAAGGAAATCCCCAGGGCCACCTGCCACAGCGGGGTTCCGGGAGGCAGTGTCAGCGGGAACAGCATGCAGGAGACGAAAAGCCCCTCGCTGATTTCGTGCTTGCGGACAACGGCAAACAGAATTTCCCAGGCGAACCCCACCACGTAGGTCACGATCACCATGGGCAGCACGAGCCAGATACCGCTCCAGATCACCGGCAGCAGGCCGGTGGAGAGCCCCGAGGCAAGCCGCGACTGGAATCCCGAATTATAGATGCCGAAACACAGGTGCGGAATAAGCGCCAAGATCACCAGCGCCATGAAGCGCTTCACGTCCAGGCTGTCCCGCACGTGGGGAAGCCCCTCGGACCGCTCGACAGGTCCGAAAAAAACGGTTTCGATGGACTCGTAGAACGCATACAGCTTGTGATAGGGCCCCCCCTCCTCAAACCGGGGCCGCAGACGATTGAATAGGGTGCGGATGGCTTTCATGGATCAGGCCTGCTCTTTGCGGTAGGCATGTTTGGCCGCCTGCAGGGTGGCCGCGAGTTCGATCTTGGACGGGCAGACATAGGTGCACAGGCCGCACTCGACACAATCCAGAAGGCCTTGTGCCAGATATTCCTCCACCTCTTCCGCCAGAATGCTCTTGAGCGTCATCTGGGGCCAGATATCCACCGGGCATACATCGGCACAATAGCCGCAGGCGATGCAAGCCCGGCGGCCGCCGTTCACGTTGGTGGTCATCGGCAGGGGCGCCCGCCGCAGGGCGGACAGGAAGGTTCGCGAATAGGTGGGCCTGTTGGGGCCGGGGCGGAACAGCGTCAGGAAATCGACGTCACCCGGTTCCGGCAAAACGGCCAGTGCTGTTTCGTACAGCCCCATGTGGCCCTCCGGATCGCCGGTATAGCCGCGCAAAACGCCGCCCACCAGGTAGCGCGGATCCCGGCAGCCAATCTCCCCCGCCAGATCCTTGATCGGCGCCCCCAGCCGCGATGCGACATAGCGCGGCTCAGCCGCCCCGGTGCCGGCAACCGCAAACAACCGCGCGGTGGGGTACGCCCCGCTTTGCAGCAGGTGCGCCATTAAAAGCAGATCCTGGCCGTCGATGAACCAGGCCGTGTTTTCCTCCGGCGACCGGCGGACATGGAAAAGCACCACCCCCGGATCGTCGGCCGGGTAGCGCCCCTGCACCGTGTGGGTAATGAGCTCCTGGTGCGCTTCGCAAAAGGCCCGATCAGCGGCATCCGCATGCACATAAACGGTGGGAGACAGGCGTTTAAGGGCCCTGAGTCCCAACTCGAAAAGCGCCCGATTGTTTTCTAAATACCGCGCAGGCGGCACCTGAAAGGGTTCACGATGGTCGAGGCTGACGAAAATGGCCGGGGGCATCTGCTCCGGATCTGCAATGCCGCGATAAGGCAGGACCCGCAACAACGGCCACACGCCGCCCGCCAGAAGCTGCGCCACCAACTCCGCCCGGGGATACCGGTCGATTGCCTCCCCGTCCATAGGCCGGCCCAGGGATGTCACGGGTTCATTTTCGGCGTCACGCCGGATAACGATTTCTCGCAAAACGCGCCGTGGTCCGTAATGAATGGCTTCGACCTGCCCGCCCCCCGGCGAGAGAAACCGAAATCGCGGGTTGGTTTTGTCGGTGAAAAGCAGGTCACCGACAGCGACACGGTCGCCTTCCGCGACCGCCAGACGCGGACGGACAAAAGGAATACGCTCGGGAAGCACGGCCACCGTCGCCGGTGATGCGATCGTCTGCGACGTTTCCAGTGGTGCCCCCTGAATGGGGAGGTCATAGCCTTTGGCGATTCGAACGGATATCATTAGGCTCAGGATTCAGTAAGGAAGGTTGGCCGTATGGATCACATTCCGACAGCAATGTCGGTTTTCCTACCATCTTTACGGGGGCTTTTCAACTATCGCCTGTGACATCCCAAAATCAATCCGCCGCACTATCCCGGCCGGTCCCGGGGTCCCTTTACCGGCAGCATCCGGCCTTGCGCCGGAAGGAAATTCATGCTTGACTTTTCCCGTCACAAATCCCATTGTTATAGGCAATATATCAAAGATATTCGGTAAGATGCCGATAGCACCGCATCTGCCAGATACAGGAGGGGAAGATGAGCGAAATCGAAAAACGCCAGGTCTGCAAATGTGAAAACTGCGGCAACGAAGCTGAAATGGTGGTGACTTGCACCCTCCCGGATGCGCCGGGAAGCACCCCGCCGGCAGCCCCTGTTGACCAAAATGCGGCCGAAACACACCCGCATAAGATCAAGGGACATGCCACATGCACCCATTGCGGCAATGAAGCCGATATGTGGATCGACTACTAACCGGCTCGCTGCCGCACATCCTTTCGAGAACCCTGCAGCCCTCAAGGGAGAAAACGATCATGGAAGAATGCACCCCAACGGTCAATACCGGACTGCGCGGCGTTACGGTAGCGAGCACAAAAATCAGCCATGTGGATGGCGCTGCCGGCAAACTCATTTACCGGGGCTACCTGGTCAAAGACCTGGCCGAAAGCACCTCCTATGAGGAAGTCGCCCACCTGCTGCTTTATGAGCATCTGCCGAACGCCGAAGAGCTTAAGACGTTCAAAAACTTCCTGGCGCAAAACCGCGCCTTGCCCGAATCGACCATCGCTATCCTCAAGTGCTGCGACCGCAAAGCCAGTCCCATGGACATCCTGCAGGGCATCGTGTCATTGATGGCCAGCGATGACCCCGACCTGGATGACCGCAATCGTGAGGCCAGCATTCGCAAAGCCAGCCGCCTGATCGCCAAGTTCCCGACCATCATGGCTGCCTGGGATCGCATCCGCAACGGCAAAGCTCCGGTGGCGCCCGACCCGGAACTCAGCCATGCCGCCAATTTTCTGTACATGCTGAACGGGGAAAAACCGGACGAGGAATTGGCCCGTTTTTTCGACACCGGGCTGGTGCTGCATGCCGAGCACGCGTTTAACGCCTCCACCTTTTCCGCCCGTCAGGTCGCCTCGACCCGCGCCCATATGTACAGTGCCGTCGCCGCGGCGGTCGGATCCCTGTCCGGCGAACTGCATGGCGGCGCCAACGTGCGCGTCATGGAAATGCTGCTCAAAATCGGTGCCGTGGAAAATGTAGAGGCTTACGTCCACAACGAGCTTGAAGCCGGGCGGCTCATTTTCGGGCTGGGCCACGCCGTCTACCAGACGGACGACCCCCGGGCCCACATTCTGGCGCCCATGTCCAAAAAAATGGGCGAACGCATCGGCCAACCCCAATGGTATGAAATCTCCCGCGTGCTGGAAAAACAGGGCAAAGCCATTTTCAAGGAAAGAAAAGGCATCGACATTTATGTCAATGTCGATTTTTACAGTGCTTCGCTGTACTACGCGATGGGAATCCCGATCGATCTCTTCTCACCCCTTTTCGCCATGTCGCGCGTCGCCGGCTGGGCCGCCCATGTCATCGAGGAACAATACGCCGACGCGGCCCCCAAGCCGGCCCTGTACCGCCCCAAGTCCAATTACATTGGCGACTACTGCGGCCCCGATGAATGCAGCTTCGTTCCCATGGACGATCGTTGATCGTCCGCGCCTTCGGCGGCGGACCGACAAGACGACGCATCAACAGGAGGGAAGAAGAGCTTTTGCTGAAAGAACGCAACCTACGCATGACCCGCCAGCGCCGGGTGATTCTTGAAGAATTGCGCGCCACGGACCAGCACCCCAGCGCCGATGCCCTTCACGAACGGGTCAAAAAGAAGCTGCCCCGGATCAGCCTGGGAACCGTCTATCGCAACCTGGAGATTTTGACCGAACTGGGCGAGATCCGGACCATCGCGCTGGCGGGGAGTTTGAAGCGGTTTGACGGCATCCCGCAAAACCACTACCACATGCGTTGCATGCGCTGTGACCGTCTGGTCGACGCGCCCATGGACGTCGTCGATTCGCTTGAACGCGTATTGCAGGAAAAAACCGAGTTCCGCGTTTTGAGTCACCAACTGGAGTTCACCGGAATCTGTCCGGACTGCCAGGCCCTCCTGGACGAAAACGCCTAAGGGTTCACACAAAAATTAGTTCGCAATGATGGCGGCTCAGGCGCCCGGCACGCAAGCGCAGGAATAATCAGCATATTCCGAGCTTGCGCAACGCAGACCGGCGGGCTGCATGGGTATCTGAAATGTGGCGTTAGTTTTGCGCGAGCCCCATAACCGCCTGCCGCATCATGGCCGGCGCCATTACCGGTTCACATGCCGACGGATCGCCCAACAGGCCAACATGCCGCCCTTGTGGGCTTTGTCAGGGATTGCGCACCCGATTTCCATGTTTACGATTAAGGCAAGGCAGCGGCGGGAGGTGTGACCATACTCGCCGGATGAGATGACAAGGACGGCGTGCGAGTCCTTGGAAGCCGCTGCCGGACATCACCGATACCCTATCGATGGACTGAACACGCTATGCATATTCTGATTACCGGCGGCACCGGATTCCTAGGACGACCACTCACCCGTTATTTTATAGACCGGGGACATACCGTCACGACAGTGGGGCGATCCGCGACACACCCCTGCGACGGGCAACCCGGCTTTCACCATATCGCTGCCGACACCACCCGGGAGGGCGATTGGCAGAATGCCGTAGCGCGCTGTCAGGCGGTGATCAATCTAGCCGGGACGACGATTTTCCGACGCTGGAGCACCACCGCCAAACAAGATATCCGCGACAGCCGGATTTTGACCACCCGCCATCTGGTCCAGGCGATTGCCGCCGACCAGGGCGCCTTTTTGTTCAGTGCGTCGGGGGTCGGCTTCTACGGCGATGGAGGTGACCAGGCCCTCACGGAAGACACCGCCGCGGGTGACGATTTTCTGGCGCACCTTTCGATCGACTGGGAAAAGGAAGCCCTTCAGGCTGAAGCGCGCGAGGTCCGGGTGGCCATCGGGCGGTTCGGCGTCATTCTCCACCAGACGGGGGGCGCCCTATCAAAAATGTTGCCGGCCTTTCGGATGGGTGTTGGCGGACCGTTGGGGAGTGGCCGCCAGTGGTTTCCCTGGATTCACCTTGACGATCTGATGGCGGCCATCGAATTTCTGATCGGCGACACCAAGGCCCGGGGCCCGTTCAATTTCTGCGCACCGGAGCCCGTCACCAACCGCCAACTGGCCCGCACGCTTGGACGCCACCTGGGGCGACCGTCGTTTTTCCCGGCGCCCGCCCCCCTTTTGCGCCTTGTGCTGGGCGAGTTCAGCGAAGTCCTGTTGGGCAGTCAACGAACCCTGCCACAACGCTTGCAAGACCACGGCTTTGTTTTTCGCTACCCCACGATCGACGCCGCCTTGAAGGCCATCATCGATGCCCGTTAAACCGCCTGACATGATGGCCCCCCAAACCCCATACGCCTATGGAGGAACCGATTGACGACCCTATCTGATCTAGAAACCACGGCCCGGGACTTCCTTTTGGAACTGCATCGATCCACCGAGGGCAACCCCGACGCCCAGGTATCCATGTATACGATCGGTGAAGCCTTCGGGCTGGACCGTGACGCCAGCACCGCCGTCGCGGAGGACCTGATGGCGCAGGGCCTGGTGGAAATCAGGACGCTGGCCGGCGCCATTGGGTTGAGCGGCCAGGGGGCCGACCTGATGGCGGACGGCCCGGACAATGGTGGCGGCGACGGCCTGCGGTTAGGAACCACATCGCCGTTAACCGCATCACAGTGCGAAGGGGTGGACGCCCTCCTGACGCAGCTTAAATCCGAACTGGGCCAGAGCGGCCTCGCGTTCGAGGCCCTGTCCGAAATGATCGCCGATATCCGCACCATCGAAACCCAGATGACCAGCCCGAACCCCAAGACCATCATCGTCAGGGAGTGTTTTACGTCGATGCTGCAGACGGCCATCGCAAACCGGCAAACGGAATGGCAGCGCCTCGTGGAAGGGCTGTTAGGCTAGCATGGCCTGCGGCGGTCAAAACACGCAGTCAGGCGCAATACGCGGTGATCAGGTTCAACTCGCTGGGGATGGCGGCGCGCCAGGCCACCTGGTAGAAGACATCGCTTCCCAGGCGGGCCACCGGCCGAAACACCGCGACGCGAAACCGCTCTTTGATTTCTGGACGATCCTCGACCCACACCACCCGGTTCAAGTCAAGTTCAAAGTCTTCGCAGATCTGTTTGGCCAGGTCCGGCAGACAGTTGGTCACCGAAGCGCCTTCGCCCGTATCGGCAAACAGCACCACATGCGGCTTGAGGAAAACAATTCCCGGGGTATTGCGGGAGACATCCACGATACGCAGCCGGTAGGAACTTCGCCACCAGCTGATGGGGCGTTTTTTGGCGGTGCTGTTCCCTTTCCAGCTGTACTCACCGTCATAAATAATCACAACGATACGCTCCTTGCCAATCACTGCCTGAACGGCGTCGGGGAAGAAACAACGAAAGGGTCTAATGGGGCAAGATTGTCACCCGGCCGGCCGTTGTCAAACCGTCTCCCCCATGGTAAGGAGGCCTCCGGCTTGCCCTGCCCCGCATGCCCGGAATCTCCGAAAAAAGGAACACGCTCCCATTGAAACTGATATCATGGAATGTCAACGGCCTGCGCGCCGTCATGAAAAAAGACTTTAATACCTCGCTGCGCACACTCGACGCGGATATTGTGGCGATCCAGGAAACCAAGCTCCAGGCGCATCAACTGACCCCCGCCATGACGAACATAGCAGACTACACGTCCTACTGGTCCCATGCCACGACCAAAAAGGGATACAGCGGGGTGGGGGTTTATACCCGTGTTAAGCCAAACCATGTGCGCTACGGTATCGGTCAGCCCCGGTTCGACGACGAAGGCCGCATCCTGGAAATGGATTTCGGCACCTTCGTCTTTTTCAACGTCTATTTCCCCAATGGCCAGATGAGCCCCGAGCGCCTGCAGTACAAGCTGGATTTTTACGAGGCTTTCTTCGCGTACACCGATCGGTACAAGAACGAAGGGCGGCGGGTGGTAATCACCGGTGACTACAACACCGCCCACAACGAAATCGATCTTAAAAACCCCCAGGCCAATGCCAAAACCTCCGGTTTTCTCCGAATTGAGCGGGACTGGCTGGACCGTATTACGGCCCAAGGCTATGTGGACACCTTTCGCCACTGTCATCCCGACACGGTGAAATATTCATGGTGGACGTATCGTTACAAAGCCCGGGACCGCAATGCCGGTTGGCGGATCGATTATTTTTTTACCACCCGCAACCTCATCGAAAACGGGGAGGTGGTCGAGGCCTTTATCGACAACGATATCTTCGGTTCCGACCACTGCCCGGTAGGGCTGCAACTGGCCATCGCTGAAGCATAGCCGGAAGAAAGGGTTATGGCACAGATCACCGCTATCTACGGAAGTCCACGGCGACAAGGCAACACGAGCCGCCTTCTCGGACAGGCCGTCGCCGGCGCCCGAGATCAGGGCGCCACCGTCACCGAAATTATTCTGCGGGATCTCAGGATATCCCCCTGCCTGGAAATCTACGGCTGTACGGCAGACGGCAACTGCGTCATCAAAGACGATTTCAAACAAGTCCGTGAAAGCCTGTTGGCGTCCGACGGCATCATGCTGGCCTCACCCATTTTTTTCTACACGGTCAGTGCTCACACCAAAATTTTTATGGATCGATGCCAGTCCCTGTGGGTCAAAAAATACTGGATTGAAAACCTGGCCTTCGGTCAGTGGATATCGACGCGCAAGGGACTGTTCATTTCAGCCGGCGCCACCAAGGGGAAAAAACTTTTCGACGGCGCCCTGCTGACGGTCCGCTATTTTTTTGATGTTATCGATACCCATCTTTGGAAATCACTCCTATACCGCGGTCTGGACTTTGAAGACGATGTTCTCGAGCACCCGGACTACCTCCAGGAGGCATACAATGCCGGACAATCGTTGGTGATGGCACTTGACAGGGAGCGCTGAAACCTCAACCTTGCAAGCGGTGTCGATCCGTACCGCGAAAACCACGCGCTTGAAGAAAGGACATTTCCATTGGACTTTAAACCCATTCAGCTCGAACGGGCTGAATTCTACCATCAACATTTAGAACAAACGCCTCAGGTGGCCTCCGATTACAGTTTTGCCAATATATGGGGGTGGGCTCGGGAATACGGGTTGGAATGGGCCTTCAGCCATGATCTGGTGTGGCTTCGGCAAAATTCACCAAAACCCGTCTACTGGGCGCCGGTCGGGCCCTGGGATAAAATCGACTGGCCCGGCGTGTTCCGCCACCATGATTTCAAGCCCGGTTTTACACGCGTCCCCGAGACGCTGGCCGATCTCTGGGGCCGGCAAACAGGCGACATCCTGCGTATCGAGGAAGATCGGGCCAATTGGGATTATATCTACGACGTGGAGGAACTCACCACCCTGAGCGGCAACCGCTTCCACAAGAAAAAAAACCTGCTCAACCAGTTCAAAAAGCAGAATGACTACCACTACGAACCGTTTTCAGCGGCCATGATCGACCAGGCGCTGGCGCTGCAGGATGACTGGTGTACCTGGCGAGATTGTGAGGACTCGGACGTGCTGTCAGCCGAAAACCGGGCTATTCAACGCGTTTTCATCGCCTGGGACCGTTTTCCGGAGCTGCTGGGCGGCGCCATCCTGGTGGAAGACCTCATTGTGGCCTATACCATCGCCGAACCCCTGGACCCGGATACGGTGGTAATCCATTTCGAGAAAGGCTGCCCGGCCCACAAAGGCATTTATCAAGCCATCAACCAGATGTTCCTGGCAAATCTGGACGGGCGCTTTCAATACGTCAACCGCGAACAGGACCTGGGCAACGAGGGCCTGCGCAAGGCCAAACTGTCCTACAACCCGGTCGCCTTCAATCAGAAATACCGCGCCTACCTGGCATCATAACCTTTTACAGACCGCGCATCCAGAACCAGGCGCGATCGGCAGCATCGTTTCGGGTCCCGCCGCGAGTGCGGAGGGGTCCCGATCCTCACGACGGCAACGCCGCTTCGGTCGCCTGCTTCCAGAACGGGGACATGCTCCGCAGGCGTTCGATGATCGGCGGCATCTTATCCACGATAAAATCGATCTCTTCCCTGGTGGTGTAATGGCTCAGGCTGTAGCGGATGGAGCCGTGGGCCGCGGTAAAGGGCACCCCCATGGCGCGCAGCACATGGGAGGGCTCCAGAGATCCTGAGGTGCAGGCCGATCCGGAAGAAGCGCAAATCCCGTATTCGTTCATCATCAAAAGTATCGCTTCGCCCTCCACGTATTCGAAGGCGATGCTGGTGGTGTTCGGCAGGCGCTCCGCCTGGCCGCCGTTGGCCATGGAACGGGGCACGGCCTGCAGCAGGGCCTGCTCCAGCGTATCGCGCAGCTGCCGCACACGGGTGCCGACATCCTCCAGGTTTTTACCGGCCAGCGCGCAGGCCTGGCCCATCCCGACGATACCGGGCACATTTTCAGTGCCGGCCCGGCGTCCGCCTTCCTGGTGCCCCCCCACCACCATCGGCTTGAACTTGGTTCCCTTGCGGATGTAGAGCGCACCGATGCCTTTCGGCCCGTGGAATTTATGGGCGGACATGGACAGCAGGTCGACCCCGTTGTGGGAGACATCGATCGGGATCTTGCCCACCGTCTGCACCGCATCCGTGTGGAAAAGGATGCCACGCGCGCGCACCTCCCGGGACAGGTCTTCGATGGGATTGATCACGCCGGTTTCATTGTTGGCCCACATGAGGCTGACGATGGCCGTGTCGTCACTGAGGCTGTCGTAAAAGGCCTTCTGGTCCAGGCGGCCTTCGCCGTCAACTGGAACAAACGTCACCCGGTAGCCGTTTTTTTGATACCGTTCGAACAGGTTTTTGATGGCCGGGTGCTCCACCCGGGAGGTCACGATGTGGCGTTTGTCCGGGTTGGATTGCAGGGCCGCGTGGATGGCTGTGGCATCGCTTTCGGTACCGCCGCTGGTAAAAAGGATCTCGTCGGGCCGGGCCCCGATCAGATCGGCCACCTGGGTGCGGGCCCGGCGGATATCGACGACCAGCCCCCCACCGAAACTGTGCATGCTGGAGGCATTGCCGTAGCGCTCGGTAAAATAGGGCAGCATGGCCTCCACCACTTCGGGAGCGACTTTGGTCGTGGCATTGTTGTCGACATAGATCGTCTTCATGAGCGCACCTCCTCCACCACCAGATCCTTGGCCACCAACTCGCGCAGTTTGGCTTCCACGGTGTTTTTGAGGGTCACCTGGGAGGCCTTGCACCCGGCACAGGTCCCGCGCAGCTTGACCATGACCCGATTACCGTCCACATCCACGAGCTCGATCCCGCCGCCGTCCTGATGCAGAGCCGGTTTGATTTCCCGCTCCAGCGTTTCCTCGATCAAGCGAATCTTCTGGAGATTGGTCAACGGAGCGGCTTCCGACCGGATCGGCATGGGTTTGCCCTGCACCTGATCGATGATCGCCTGGATGTCTTCATGACACTTGCCGCACCCCCCGCCGGCCTTGAGATGGCCGGTAACATCGTCGATGGTCACCAGGTGGTGGTCCCGAACCGTCGCTTCAATCTGCCGGTCCGTAATCCCGAAACATTCACAGATGATATTGCCTTCCGGCTTCTGAACGGTTTCGCCCCGGTAGCAGGCAATCGCTTTTTCCAGCGCTTCTTGCCCCATGACCGAGCAGTGCATTTTCTCCTTGGGGAGTTCCCCCAGGAAACTGGCGATATCGTCATTCGTGATTTTCTCGGCTTCTTCCAGCGTCTTGCCGATCATCATCTCGGTCAGGGCCGAAGACGATGCAATCGCACTGGCGCACCCAAACGTCTGGAATTTGGCGTCCGTAATGCGCCCGTCCGCATCCAGTTTGAAATAGAGGGTCAGGGCGTCCCCGCAGGAAAGCGACCCCACCTCGCCCACCCCGTCGGCGTCTTCGATGACCCCGACGTTGCGGGGATTTAGAAAATGCTCTTTGACTTTATCGGTATATTCCCACATCAAATCACCTCCCGAAACATCCGCCCGCTGCCGGGCGCATAGTTAGTGCCCATCCAGAAATCGGGAAATTTGGTTGAGATCAAGGCGCGCGAAAAATTTAACCACAGACATATGGGTGATATTCCGAGGATTCAATTTTTCGCGCAACGCCGATATCGAGCAAATTGGCCATTTATGGATGGGCACTAGTTACGATTGTCGTAATTGACATCCTAAGCATCAATAAAACGGAAGCCAAGGGGGACCATTGGATTTCAAAGGGAATGGCACCCGGTATACCCGGGAACGTCATCCAGTGGGCCCGTATCGCGAGAGCGCCTGATGTGGCCAGAAAAAAAGGCAGCGCCGGCCAAAGCCGACACTGCCTGCAGTGATTCAAGAAGTTGAAAAAATCAGGCCGAAGGGGCCTTGCCGTCTGCCGCCTGACGGCCTTTGCGCCGGCGTTTTTCCCAGTCTTCCAGCTCGACACCTTCCGGGATTTCCTCCCAACCGGTAATCATGGCCCGGATATGCGCAAACATGGTGTGACCGGTGGTGGTCATGTAAATGTGGCCCACCAGAAAACTCAACACGCCGAACGCCCCCAGGATGTGAATCGCGGCAACCACCGGCAGGCTCAACCAATCCAACCCCCAGGCCGCCCAGGAGTTGTAGCTCCAGTAGAGAAACCCCGAGATCATCTGCACCGGCAGCAGGAAGGCCGCCACGGAGAGGTAGGCGATGCGCTGCAGCGGGTTGTGTTTGGCTTCCTTGCGCTTGGGCACGGGATGCGGGTCGCCGCGGAAGATGCCGAACATGTAGTAGTGGATCACGGTGAACATCTTCTTGGTGGTGGGCACGTACTGCTTCCATTCGCCGGTGGTCAGAAGCCAGAAGACAAAAAAGGCGAAGGCGATCAGCCAGGTCAGCCCCACGAAATTGTGGATTTCCGAGGCGGCCTTGTAGCCGAGCAGGGTGTAGAGGCCGTCCACCTCGAAGCCGGTCACCAGCAAAATGGTGATCAGGGCCGTCTGCAGCCAGTGCCAGAACCGCTCGTAGCGGGTATAGAGATAGGTATTGACCATTTTGTTGCCTGTCATCGTTTAATCCTCCTTGCGGCGTCGGGAAATAGCACGCCCCAGTCCGTGAAGGCTGACGCCCGCCAGGGTGCCCAGAACCAGCACCCAGCCGATGATGTTGATGGTCTTGAAGCTGTCCCGTCCCGGCATGTAGAAGCCGCCCAGCGAGGCCAGCCGCCCCTCGGGGCTGTGGCACTCGATGCAGGCCACGACATTTTCCTTGGGGGCCACCATGTGGGTGATGGGGAAGACGTAACGGGTATCGACAAAATCGAATTCCCCGCTGAAGGTCAGGCCCGCGGCCTGCATGCCGTTTTCCAGGGCCTTCTTCCAGTCGTATTCAGCCCAGTAGGCGCCGGAGCCCTTCGGTCCGAAGAGTTTCGGGATCAACAGGTTTTTGTTGATCTTGTCGTAGGGCTGACGACCCTCGTGCACCTTGAAGGGAAAGATGCGCGCGTTGGGATCGTTGCGGCTGCCCACCGGCCAGTTGATGTCCACCACCTGGGAAGGATCGATGGTGTCCCGGGCGGTGATGGCGTTGATCGAGCCGTTGAACCAGAAGTAGGCCGGCTGAACATCCTTTTCCCAGCGGAAATCGCCCTTCTTGGTATCGTAGACCGCTTTGCCATAGGGTCCCTTTTCGGCAAACGGCTTACCGCCCTTTTTCTTGCCGGCCGTGGACCAGTCCCAGGACATCTTGGTGGGGTTGACCCGGGCGAACTCCGGGATGTGGCAGCTCTGGCAAGCGACCTTGTCCGTATGGTCGTTGGCTTTGATCCCCGGTTTATGGGGCGTGCTGCTGTGGCAGGATTCGCACATGATCTTGGAGGCCAGATCGTCTTCGATCAGGCTCTTGCGGTGGGTAGCGGCCGGCGTGGCATAGGTGCGGCCAGCGATGTTGTGCAAGGTCGTGGTGTGGCAGCGCACGCAGTCGAAATCCTGCCCGTCCAGCCCCATGTGAACGTCCAGGGCCTTGTTGGGCTTGGCCAGAGACGAATCGATGTCACCGTGTTTCACCCCGTCGCCCCCGCCACCGTAAAAATGACAGGTGCCGCAATTGGTGCGCGTGGGACGCCCGACACTCTGGGCCACCTTGTTCCAGTCCGGCG
This sequence comes from Deltaproteobacteria bacterium, assembly GCA_020444045.1. Lineage (GTDB taxonomy): Bacteria > Desulfobacterota > Desulfobacteria > Desulfobacterales > UBA5852 > JABZFP01. Next base: position 161,074 of record JAHLLS010000004.1, on the reverse strand, counting down.
GGTTGTAGGTTTTGTTGTTGCCCTTAAAAACGGTCGGCTTCTGGACCGGATTCCCCGCGCCGGTGGGAAATTTTTTGTAGGTCCCGGTCTGTTCGTGGCAGACCAGGCAATCCACGGCCGCCTCGTCGTTGAAATTGAAACTGCTGTCGCGCCAGCCGTAGCCGGCGTGGCAGGACGTGCAGCGCGGTTCATTCCCATTGAGATTGATGCAGAAATTGTTGATGGAAAGGCCGGCTTTGCCGATGCGCTCGCCTGCCGGCACATTGGGATCCAGCCAGGTCCAGTGGATGGTTTTATGAAACTGCCCCGCCGCCAGTTCGTGGCAGGACAGGCAGGCTTTGGTGACTTCGGGGCCGGAATTGAATTCCTTTTGCAGAACCTCGTGCCGTGAATGGTCCGCCGTGATCCAGATCTGCCGCTCCTTGGTGGCCTGCTGGGCCATGGTGCGCCCGGGGGCCTGGTTTTCATCGAGCACTTCTAGCTGCGCCCGGGCCGCCGGGATGCCGGCCACTCCCAGCATCATGGTGGCGGCAAATGCCCAGGTCGAGATGAAACATGCCAAGCGTTTCATGGTTTGCTCCCGTCGAAGGGGTTAACGATCCGTCCCGCGATACGATACAGAAACATTCTGATACCCAAACACCGCAGGTCGAAGATCAAATGGGATAGTGCAACGATGGTGCCAGCGAAAAAATAGAGGGTGAGGCGAGATACGAGAGATAATACTCACAATAATATTCATACATCTATTACCGCAACACACTAAAATCAATATTTTTTTTATCTTTTTCCCGGCACTGGCCAAAATGAAAAGGGAAATGGGCTCTCGTGCTCGAATCCTCCTTGCCAAACCGTTTTGTTAAGCTTATGTTAACACCTGTTAAGTTAACAGGTTGACACTCATCAAGGAGCAATCCGGATGGACATTGCCAGCTTCTGGGAAACCATCGTCAATACATTGCATGACGGTCTTCTGGTGGTCGATGCCCGGGGAACCATTCTGAATATGAACCCGGCCGCCGAGAAACTGACCGGCTATTCCGCCGAAGAACTGGTGGGGCGCAACTGCCGGGTGCTGAACTGCTCGGGGTGCCAGATTTATGGCCGGGGCGCCGGCAAGGAGTGGTGCAGTCTCTATGTCCGCAACCGCATCCGGGCCAAAAAATGCACCATCACCGATAAAAACGGCCGGGCCCTGTTCGTCATGAAAAATGCCTCGGTATTGAAAGACGATCACGGCAACGTGGTCGGCGCCATCGAAACCCTGACGGACATCTCCGAAATTGTTCGCCAGCAGCAGGAAATCATATCGCTGCGTCAGACCTGCCGTCTGGATGACGGGTTTCACGGCATTATCGGCCACGCCCCCGCCATGCAGCGCCTGTTTGAATTGATTGACAATGTCGCCCAGAGCGACGCGCCGGTGCTGATCCACGGCCCCAGTGGCACCGGCAAAGAACTGTCGGCCCGCGCCGTGCATGACGCCGGACCCCGCAAGACCAAACCGTTTATCAAGGTCAACTGCGCCGCCCTCAACGAAAACCTGCTGGAAAGTGAACTCTTCGGTCATGTCAAAGGGGCCTATACCGGGGCCGACCGGGCGCGTATCGGGCGATTCGAAGCCGCCCATGGCGGTACCATTTTTCTGGACGAAATCGGTGACATTCCTTTGACGACCCAGGTCAAACTCCTGCGGGTGCTGGAAGAAAAGGAGATCGAACGGGTGGGCGATCACCACCCCATCGCGGTGAATGTCCGCATCATATCCGCCACCAACAAAAACCTGGAAAAAAGTATCGCCGAAGGCCAGTTTCGCGAAGATCTCTATTTCCGGATCAATGTCTTCCCCCTGACCATGCCCGCCCTGCAGGACCGCATGGAAGATATCCCGCTGCTGGTGCAGGGATTCATCCTCCAGAACAACCAGCGCAGCGGAAAAACGATCGAAGGCCTGTCCCCCGAAGCCATGGACGCCCTGCTAAGCTATACCTGGCCCGGCAATGTCCGCGAACTGCGCAACACGATCGAGTATGCCTTCGTCCTGTGCCCCGGCGGTTGGATCGGGCCGGCGCATTTACCGCAGCGGATTGTTCGCGGTACCCCGGCAACCGCCTCCCGCGATATCCCCGCCGGACCGGAACGGGAGGCCCTGCTGAACGCCCTGCGACTGGCCAATGGCAACCAGTCCGAAGCCGCCCGGCATTTGGGCGTGAGCCGGGTCACGGTCTGGAAGCGGATCAAAAAACACGGTATCGATCTTCACCGCGATCTTTAACCGGATCTATTCCCAAATCGGACCCCGAATCCAATCCGGGGGCGACGCTGACGCTTCGTTGACAATGGGCCGCAAACCCCTATACTGTCAGGTATGCCTTACAGGCTGCAGAAAAACTGCTATGAGCGCAGGCAAGACAACGCAAAATCCGATGGAAAAGCGCAGTTTATGTGCAATAAATGAGCATTTGGAGAAGAATTTTAACGCTGTATTGCCAAGCGCAATAGATTTTCAGCAGCCTGAGAAACTGGCGCGGCGGTTTCACCCCTGAACAATGCTACGGCAAGGATTAGCGTTTCATGGAAAACGACCCCCTCGACCGAAAATCCGTTTGCACCCGGGAAGCCGGCCTGCTCTCCGCCTACCGGGAAAAAATTCCGGCCATCGCCGAAGATATCATTCACATCTGCGATGACGTGAAATGCTACACGCACGTCGAGTACGATCCGATCCCCTCCCGGGAATCGGTCGTGGCGATCATCAACCAGTTTCGTGAAATCATCTTCCCCGGCTATTTTTCCAATGAGAAACTGGACCCCGTCAACCTGCGCTACAGTCTGGGGCAGGCCGTCTCCCACTTTTTCGACAGCCTGTCCCACCAGGTCTCCCTGAGTGTGCGGCATGAATGCTTCCGCCACAACCTGCCCTGCGCCCGCCATACCGAAAAGGGATACCAGGTGGCCCTGGAAGTCCTCCAGGCCATCCCGGAGCTCCGCAAGACCCTGGCGGCCGACGTACAGGCCGCCTTTGACGGCGATCCGGCCGCCAAAAGCCATGACGAGATCATTTTTAGCTATCCCGGCATGTACGCCCTCACGGTCTATCGTCTGGCCCACCGCCTCTACCGACTCGACGTTCCGCTGCTGCCCCGCATCATGACGGAGTACGCCCACAGCCATACCGGCATCGACATCCACCCCGGCGCCCGCATCGGCAAGCGTTTCGTGATCGATCACGGCACGGGGGTCGTCATCGGTGAAACGACCCAAATCGGCGACAATGTCCGCATTTACCAGGGGGTGACCTTAGGCGCCCTGTCGCTGCCGCGCGACAAGGTATCCGAATTGCGGCAGCAAAAACGCCACCCCACCATCGAAGACAACGTAATCATCTATTCGGGGGCCACCATCCTCGGCGGAGAAACGGTCATCGGCGCCAACACGACCATTGGCGGCAATGTCTGGTTGACGGAATCCGTACCGGCCAACACCCGTGTCATGCTGGAGACCCCCAAGCTCGTCTACAAATAAGCGTTCGGAGCCTGTCCGGCCCCAAAGGAGAATTGCCCATGGCCATGCATGCCCATATTGCCGACACCATCGGCCGTACGCCGCTGGTGAAACTGAACCGAACGGCGGCCGGTCTCGATGCCGCCATTTACGCCAAACTGGAATTTTTCAACCCCCTGGGGAGCGTCAAAGACCGCATCGGCGCGGCCATGATCGCGGCGGCAGAAGCCGAAAACCGCATCGGCCCTGACAGCCTCATTGTCGAGCCCACCAGCGGCAACACGGGGATCGCCCTGGCGTTCATCTGTGCCGCCAAGGACTATCGGCTGTGCCTCACCATGCCGGATACCATGAGCGTCGAGCGACGCAAACTGCTGACCCACCTGGGCGCCGAACTGGTGCTGACCCCCGGCAGTGACGGGATGAAAGGCGCCATCCAGAAAGCCCGGGATATCGTGGCCCGAACAGCGGACGCTTTCATGCCCGACCAGTTTGCCAACCCCGCCAACCCGCGCATCCATCGGGAGACCACGGCCGAAGAAATCTGGGCCGACACCGGCGGCAAGGTCGATCTGCTGGTGGCCGGTGTCGGCACCGGCGGCACCATTACCGGCGTCAGCCAGGGCATCAAAGCCTGCAAGGCATCCTTTCGAACCATCGCCGTCGAACCGGCCGACTCGCCGGTATTGTCCGGCGGAAGCCCGGGGCCGCACAAAATCCAGGGTATCGGCGCCGGCTTTGTGCCCGAAATTCTGGATACCACCCTGATCGACGAGGTGGTCACCGTGACCAATGACGACGCCTTTGCCACCGCCCGGCGCCTTGCCAAAGAAGAAGGCATCCTGTGCGGCATTTCTTCCGGGGCCGCCGTCGCGGCCGCCCTGCGGGTTGCCGGACAGGCCGACAATGCCGGCAAAACCATTGTCGTCATTTTGGCCAGCACCGGGGAGCGCTACATCAGCACGCCCCTTTTCCTATAGCTGAAACCGATCCGACGGCGATAAGGCGCCAGGGGCTGACGATGAAAAAATCCATCCTTATCGATGCTTCGTCTGCTATCCTGCTTTTTAAATCCGGCTGGATGACGCCCCTGATGGAACACTACCGGGTGGGGACCGGGCCGGCGGCTTTCCGGGAAATGACCGTGGCCGACTATCCCGGTGCGTCCGCGTTTCGCCAATGGCGGCAGGAAGAGCGCTTGGTGCTGCACGCCCAATGCCTGCCGGCGGTCTCTGTCGGGACGGATCGAAACGGCCTGGATCCGGGTGAACGCGAATGCATCACCCTCTTTTTGAGCGGCGTCGGCACGTTTGTCGTCATCGACGACGGCCCGGGGGCTGCCTTCTGCCGCCGGGAAGCCATCCCCTATGTCAATGCCCTCCTGATTCCCCGGCTGCTGAGCCCCGCGTCGGCAACTGCCCGAGCGAACGTGGAAACCGCCATGCAACAGATTTTTGCTATCGGTCGCTATGCCCCCTGGGTAATGGAATACGCCCTGACCTGCCCATCGGAAGATCTGATGTTTTTTCTCCCTTGACGTGCCGTCGATTGACGATCCCCGGCGCTCATGTTAAGTGCTCATGGTCGCAAATACGGTGACGCACCGCGCTTTCCAAAATCGCCAGAAACAGGCCGGGTTTTAAAAACGGCATAACCCCACAGGACGAACCGTTGGCACCCCTATCGCAGATGACCTCCGCCCGGTACCGTGACAAACTGAAACACTTCTGGGCGCTCTCGCGCACCCCCCACGGCATCATCGATATGACAACGCCCTGTATGGCCGCGCTGTTATGGCTGGGCGAATTCCCCGCCCCGGGCACTATCATCGTGGGCCTGGTCACCGTTTTTGCGGGCTATACGGCCGTCTATGCCTTGAATGACGTCATCGGCTACCGTTCCGACCGCGCCAAACTGGAGGCGGGCGGATTTGAAGGCGCCGCCCACGCCAGCGATATCGACGCCCTGCTGGTGCGCCACCCCATGGCCCAGGGACTGATCAGCCTGCCGGCCGGCCTGGCCTGGGCGATCGGATGGGGCGTCATGGCCGCCCTGGGGGCCTATTGGCTCAATCCTGTCTGTCTGCTTATTTTTGGAGCAGGGTGTCTACTGGAAGCGGTTTACTGCCTGCTGTGGCGGGTGAGCCCGTACCGGGCGCTGGTCAGCGGGGCCGTCAAATCGGCCGGGGCCATCGCCGCCGTCTTTGCCGTCGATCCGGCGCCGTCGGCCGTCTTTCTGCTTTTTCTGTTCCTGGTGATCTTTTTCTGGGAGATCGGCGGACAGAACGCCCCCAATGACTGGACGGATATCGAGGAAGACCAGCGTTTCGGCGCCCGCACGATTCCGGTCACCCTGGGGCTCAAACGAACAAAGGACATCATCCTGGGCACCCTGCTGCTGGCCGTGCTGGCCAATCTGGTGCTGTTTCTTTTCTCCCAGACAGCCTTCGGGCCGGCGTATTATCTCCTCACCCTGGCCACCGGAAGCTACCTGCTCATCTGGCCGGCCTGGCGGCTCTACGATTCCGAACGCAAAACCGATGCCATGCAGCTCTTCAACCGTGCCAGCTATTTCCCCATGGCGCTTTTTGCGATCGTGGCCGTCCGTCTTTTATTCTAGCGCCCATCCATAAACGTCCAATTTGCCCGATATCGGACTTTTTACGGAACCGTCATCCCTTGCGCCCGACATGCACGACCGCAATCCCGTTGGTCAGCCGCCGGTAGTGGACGTGGCTGAAACCGATGCGGGTCAGGATGGCGGACATCTCATCCGGCAGATGGAAAAGGCGGATGGTTTCCGGCAGGCAGGAATAAGACTCGGCCGATCCCGCGAGCAACTGGCCCAGGAAAGGCATCGCATAGAAAGAGTACATATCATACAGCCAGCGAAACACGGGGTTGACGGGTCTTGAAAATTCCAGGCACATAAACGTTCCGCCGGGTTTCAGCACCCGGTGCATTTCCCGAAAGCCCTGCTCCATGTGGGTGACGTTGCGAATGCCGAAGCCCACCATGGCGGCATCGAAGCTATGTTCGGGATAGGGTATGCTTTCGGCATCGCCCTGGACGAATTGAATCCGCTCGCCGCAAGGCATCGCCCTGACCTTGGGCTGACCCGCCTGCAGCATGGCCCGGTTGATATCGTAGACCACACACCGTCCCCCGGCGCCGGTGCGCCGGGAGGCCATGATGGACAGATCGGCCGTGCCGCCGCAGACGTCCAGCACCCGGTCGCCGGGTGACAGTCCCATCATGCGGATGGCCGTGCGCTTCCAAGCGTATTGGATCCCGAAGCTGAGAAGGGTATTCATGAGATCGTATTTCGGCGCCACGCGGTTGAAGTGCCGGCGCACCCAGTCCACTTTTTCAGCGGTCGGCATCCGGCGATATCCGAAGTGGGCCACGTCCGTGCGATCGATATGCTCATCCAGTTGCGCGCTGCGGTCGTCCGCGTCAAACCACCGGGGGGTCTTCCATTCCATAACCACGTTCTCCTCAGGTGTTATCGATCAAGGTCGCTTTTTGCGAAAACGCCTCCGGCCTATAGCAAAGCTCGCCGCTTTGTGCCAGCCTTACATCCCCCAACGAAAATGGCGGCCCGCTACAACGCATGAAACCCTGCCGGACAAAATCACTTTTTCAGCCGCCGGCCACGCGATCGGAGGCATGACGACGGCTAGGGCCACAAAGCCAGCACACCGTCCACCAGCAAACGGCCGGCAATGGCGATCATCACCACACCGGCCAGCAGGTCCGAGTGCCGCCGGTAGCGGCGGGCCACCACCGCGAGCCCGGTGCCCAACAGCAGCAGCCCCGGGAGGGTCCCCAGCCCGAAAGCCAGCGCCAGCCCCGCGCCGGCCAGCGGTTCCGCCGTGGCCAGGGCGCGGGCAAAGGCCGCAAAGGAAAGGCCGCAGGGCAGCAGTCCCATGATCAAGCCGGTGGCAAACAGGCGCCATTCCGGACGGGCCTGGTCCGACCGGCGCAGGAAATGCCGTGCCCCCGGAATACGGGTGGGCGTGGCGGCGGCCATCCAGTCCGGCTCCGGGATCAACCCGATCCGTGTCAATCCGAACCCCAGCATGAACATCCCCGCGACCAGGGCCAGGCCGCTCTGGATTCCTGCCATCCACCCCAGGGGATTGCCCTGAGTCCGGCCGGCCAGAAGAACGACCGCCCCGCCGATACCCCCCATGATCAGTCCCACCAGGGTATAGGTCAGGATGCGGCCGGCGTGGTAGGCCCCGTGCGCCTTCATGCCGCCCACCTGGCCGGGAAACGCAAAAACCAGGGGTCCGCACATGCCCAGGCAATGGCCCGTACCCAGGAATCCCATGAGAAACATGGCATATCCGTCCCAAAAATTCACAATGCCTCTTCCGGTTGGATGCCCTATTGACAGGGCGATGCAGATCGTCCAGACTGATATCATCTTCTGATGTTTGGGGAAACCCTGGCGCCCGGAAGCAGCCATCATGGCCTGTGATCCTGCCCGGCCGCACCCGGTTTCGATATAACGGTTTACTTCGACGCCCGACGATGATGACCATGCCCCCTGCTTGCGACAAAAGCGGATTCGACAAAAACGACCGACGGACGCCAAACCCGGTTTATCTGGTCCGATCATCATTGTTTTTCGGAATCCTGTGTTTAGCTGTCGCCATTGGCGCCCGCGGCGTATGCCTGGCGGGCGGCCCGACACCCGGACAGCAGCCGCTTGCCCCGGACGGAGAAATGCGCATCAGTCCCGAAGACCGCTGTCCCGTGTGCGCCATGCTGCCGATCCGTTACCCCCGGTTTGCGGCGGCCATCGAACTCCAGGAGGGGCCCACCTATTACTTCTGCTCGCCGGGCTGCATGCTGAATGCCTGGCTGCACCCCGATATTTTCCTCGGAGCGACAGCAGTACAGCTCAAACGCCCGGTGGTCTTGACCTATTTGAGTGGGGAAGCGCTGGATGCTCGCCACGTTTTCTGGGTTTCGGGTTCGGACGTTATCGGGCCCATGGGCCCCGCCCTGGTGCCGTTAAAGGATCCGACCCATCTGGAAGCCTTTCGCCGGCGTCACGGTGCCAAACACGTTTTTCGCCTGGATGAACTGAACCATGCCAACTGGGAAACACTCACCGGCAAACGACCGCCCAGGCCCTGAGCCCACGCCGGATTCACCGCGCCCTTTTGAACCCGACCGCTTCCCCCTGGACCGCCTGGTACCGGCCGGATGGCTGCTCGGCATCGCCCTAACCGTGGTGAGTCTATGCGTTTTGACCCTGACCTATGATACCTTTAGAGGTGTTTTCCCGCCACCGGATCAGGCGGCGCCCCTTTTACACGCCATCGGCTTGAACGAACTGGCCCTGGTGCCTTCCGGACGGCCGGCGCGGCGACCGGCCCTTTCATCGTCCCCGATCGACTGGCGTTTTAGGCCGGTTTTCCCGAGGCAGGCTCCGGAATCGATTCCCCTGCTGGAAGCAGAACATCTCGCCGCCGCGCAGAGGGCCGCACCATGAGGCACCTACGTACCGCACAGGTTCTCTGGGCCGGGCGCGAACTCCTGACCCACCCCGGCACCACCCTGCTGATGGCCCTGTCCATGGGGCTGCTGACCACCATGCTGGCCACCGGTCTGCTGCTGTCCCAGGCCCTGACGGCCACCACCAGCCGTCTGCTGGACCAGGGGCCGGACCTTGTGGTACGCCGCGTCACGCCGGACGGCGGTCAGCCCATCAGCATCCACGCGACAGACCTGGCCCGGAGGGTCCCCGGTATCACCGACGCCCGCCCCCGCATCTGGGGCACCGTGCCGACACCCCTGGCGACCGTCACCGTGGTCGCTGCTGATCGGGACGCTTTAGGCCTGTTGAATGCCAACGCTGCTATTCAGGCCCCGGTTCGTGGCGAAGCCGTGGCCGGCAGCGGCGTCCGCGTCCCGGAACCGGATGCCAATCTGGTATTGCAGGGGGCAGACGCCATCACCGTCCGGGTAACACAGCGCTTCCCCAAAGAAGCCGACCTCGTGAGCCACGATCTCGTCATGCTGCACCCCGATGATGCCCGCCGCCTTCTGGGTCTGGCCCCGGACGAGGCCTGCGATCTGGCCCTTGCGGTGTTTCACCCCGATGAAGCCGAAGCCCTGCGGCCGGAGCTGGCCCGGGTCTTTCCCTGGCCGGTCCATATCGCCACCCGGCAGGAAACCCGCAAACACTACGCTACCGCTTTCGGACGGCGCGGCGGGCTGGCCGCGCTGCTGTATATCCCGGCGGTGATCGCCCTGGCGCTGCTGACCGCCGGCGTCATTCGACAGCAGATCGGCAGCCGGTCACGGATCGGTCTGCTCAAGGCCCTGGGCTGGACCAGCCGCGACATCGTTGCCCTTCAGATCACGAAAGCCGCCATCGTGGGCCTGCCCGCTATTGCCGGGGGCTTGATGTTCGCTTATTTCCTGGTTTACGCCCCGTCCCAAACATGGGCCGGCATGCTGCTGCTAGGCTGGCAGGAAACATCACCCATCATGCATCTGGACGCCGGTTTTGCCGCACCCGTTTTTCTGGAAGTGGCCGGGATTTTGCTGATCCCCTACCTGGCGGCCGTCCTTTGGTCGTCGCTGGTGCAGGCGGCATCGAGTCCGCACGACCTGCTCAACCGGGGGGACTGATCGTGCCGACCGCGCTTGCATGCCGCAATCTGACCTATGCCTATCCCAATGGAGAACCGTCGGCGACGCCACCGCTGTTGCGGAACATCGATGCGGTTTTCCCCGAGGGGCGGGTTGTCTTGATCAGCGGCCAGAGCGGCGCCGGCAAAAGCACCCTACTCCACTTGCTGGCCGGTCTGCTGCAGCCCACCAGCGGGGAAATCCTGGCCGATGGGCAGCCGGTATCCCGCTGGCTCACCGCTCACCGGGACCGCTGGCGCCGGCGCGTCGGCATTGTTTTTCAACAAGACTATCTGGTCAACGACCTCACCGTCCTGGAAAATGTCATGCTGCCCTTGATCCCCCGCTCCGGCAGCCCGCGTTACTGGCGCGAAAGCAGCCAAAACATCCTGGCGCGCCTCAATGCCGGGGAGCTGGTGCGGCAATCGGTCAGCACCCTTTCCGGCGGTCAGCGCCAACGTGTGGCCACGGCCCGGGCACTCGTCGATGCGCCTGATTATATCCTGGCAGACGAGCCCACCGCCCATCAGGATCTTGACAATGCGCAGCGCCTGGGACACCTGCTGCGGCAAGCGGCCGAGCGGGGGGCGGTTGTGGTCGTGGCCGCCCACGACCGTCATGTCGACGAGTGGCTCAGGGTGGATCAACACCTGTTGCTTGCCAACGGAAATCTCGAGCCGGCCCCATGACTCGTCACCCGCTACTGCTGGCCGTCTTCACCACCGACATCCTGACCGTCCTGCTTCTCCTGGCGGCTTCGGCCACGGCGGTGCGCATCGCCCTCCACTGGAATCCGCAAGACACCGGCGCACAGCAGCTCCGGTTGCAAACCCAATCGGAAACAGCCGCACTGGCCGTGGCCTGGGCTTTCGGCCTGCACCTTTTGGCGACGGCGACCCTGATCTACGGCATGACCAACATCCTGCCCGGCATGGTACCGGGCGCTATGTGCGGCACCGGGGTCCTGCAGGCCATGCAATCCGGCGGACCGCGCATGCTGATCTATCGCCTGATGGGTCTGGCCATCCTCTGGATCTGGTGGCGGATCGAAAACGTCAATCAGTCCCAGCCGGAGGCCCCTCTCGTACCGGTCAATGCCCGGATCGTACTGCTGGCCCTTCCGGTTTTCGCCCTGGCCCTGCATGCTGCCTGGCAGGCTGCCCTGGCCATGGATTTTCAGCAACCGGTGGACTGCTGCGCCGTCATTTACGACCAGTTCCATTCCGTCCATGAGGCCCGCCGGACCCTGGGCGCCGGCAACACAGTCTGGCTGACAGCTTTCGGGATCTTGACCGTCGCCCTGGTGGCAAGCGCCATGACGGCCTGGAAAACCCCCGGACGCCACTGGCCCCACCTGATCCAGGCGGCCCTGGCAATCGGGTGGCTGCCGATCGCCGCCATTGCCCTGGTGCGCGTATTGGCGGCCTACCACTATGGCGTGTTGCATCATCACTGTCCGTGGTGCCTGTTCCTGCCGGAGCATCACCTGGCGGGCTTTCCCATTTGGGCCGCCTGGATCATCGTAGCCATGGAAGCACCGGCCGCCTTAGCCCTGTCATTGCTCGCCGCCCGGCAGGCACCACCGACAAAAAACAGCGCCTGCTATCAGGCCGGCCTGGCCGCCCGCAACACCCTGCTGGCTGTCCTTGTCTTCCTTTGCCTGACGACCGGACCGGCCCTGTGGTGGCGCCTGCGCTTCGGCATGTGGCTGACCGGTTGAGAAAACGATTCCAGACGCTTCTTCCGTAAAAACGCGTGCAACGATCCATCCATGACCGTTTTTCTATCCGGCATGCGCGGCATTGGCCGGAAACCGTTCCTTCCAGCGGTATCGGCTACATTTCTCCTTGCCATTTCAGGCACATTTGATGTATGAAATACTTCTGCAAATGAGCTTCTATTCGGTGAGGGCCGTTCATTTACAGGTCGTCTTGCAGTCTGTTTATGGAACGCGGAGAGGAAGAACGACCGTCTGCCGTATCATTTGCGAATCCTGATTTAACCTGAAACGAAGGAGGAAAGAATGAAGATTGCCCGAATCATTTTTGTGGCCGCCCTGTTGACCGTTTTTCTTTGTGCGGGGATGGCGACCGCCGGCACCCTGGACGATGTGAAAGCCAAAGGGTTTATTTCCGTTGGCGTCAACGAGGGCCTTTTCGGCTTTTCCAAGCCGGATGAAAAAGGTGTCTGGCGCGGCCTGGATGTGGACACGGCCCGTGCGATTTCGGTGGCTGTTTTCGGCGCGCCGGACAAAATCAAGTTCGTACCCCTGACGGCCAAAACCCGTTTTACCGCGCTGCAATCCGGTGAAATCGATGTTCTCACCCGCAACGCCACCCGCACCCTCAGCCGCGAAACCGCCCTCGGCCTGAACTTCGCCCATGCCAACTACTATGACGGCCAGGGTTTCCTGATCAACAAGAGCCTGGGTGTTAAAAGCGCCAAGGAACTGGACGGCGCCACGGTTTGCGTCCTGCCCGGAACGACCACCGAACTGAACGCGGCGGACTACTTCCGCGCCAACGGCATGACCATGAAACCCGTCGTCATCGAAAGCACCCCGGAACTGGCCAAAGCCTTTTTCGCCGGCCGCTGCGACTGCCTGACATCGGATGCCTCCCAGTTGGCCAGTACCCGCTCCGTGGCCCCCAATCCCGATGACTACGTCATCCTGCCGGAAATCATTTCCCGCGAACCCCTGGGCCCGGCCGTACGCCACGGCGATGACCAGTGGTTCGATATCGTCAACTTCGCCACCATGGCGATGATGGAAGCGGAATTTCTGGGCATTTCCTCTGAAAACGTGGATGAAATGCTCAAGAGCGAGGATCCCAAGATCCAGCGATTTCTAGGTGTCAGCCCGGGCAATGGCAAAGCGCTGGGCCTGGATGAAAAATGGGCCTACAACATCGTCAAGATGGTAGGCAACTACAACGAAGTGTTTGAACGCAATGTCGGCATCAACACACCGCTCAAGCTCGAGCGCGGACTGAACGCCCTGTGGACCCAAGGTGGATTGATGTATACGCCGCCTTTCAAGTAGACACGGCGTCCTTGTAAAGCGTATCGTTGATGCAATGAACTGCCAGGCCGCCGGCAGCATGCGGCCTGGCAGCTTTAATCCGATGGATTAAACGACTTATGCCACAGACCGAACCACCCGTGCCCGGAGCCGACGCACCGTCCAAAGCCTCCTTCTGGTACGATCCCAAGGTGCGCGCCGTTTTCTACCAGATCAGCGCGCTGGCCATGGTGGGCATGCTGGCCTATTACCTCATGTCCAACACCATGGCCAACCTCGAACGCCAGGCCATCGCCACCGGATTCGCGTTTTTCGACAAACAGGCCTCTTTTGAAATCGGCGAGTCCCTGATCTCCTACACGGCAGCCGATAGCTATGCCAAAGCCTTGCTGGTCGGCGCGCTGAACACCCTGTTGGTGGCCTTCATCGGGGTCGTTCTCACCATTATCCTGGGGACTTTTCTGGGGATCGCACGCCTGTCCTCCAACTGGCTCTTATCCAAGCTGGCGGCCATTTATATCGAACTCTTCCAGGACATTCCGGTCCTGCTGCAACTTTTCTTCTGGTATGCCTTTTTTTACGAAATGCTGCCCGGCCCCCGACAGGCCATCAACCTTTTCAAAGGCGTCTTTGTCTGCAACCGGGGCCTGATCTTCGGTATTCCAACGGCGGACCCGGCCTATGCCTATATGGCCATCGCCTTTCTGGCCGGCTGCATCGCGGTCTACCTGATTCGCCGCTGGGCGCATAAGCGCCAGGACCGCACCGGTCAAATCTTCCCCCTTTTCCGGGTGGCCGCCGCCATCCTGATCGGCCTGCCGGCGATCACCTGGTGGCTGGCGGGGGCTCCCACCGCCATGAATGTGCCGGAGTTGAAAGGCTTCAATTTTATCGGCGGCGTCAGCGTTAGCCCTGAATTCACGGCGCTGCTGCTGGGGCTGGTCCTCTACACGGCCGCCTTTGTGGCCGAGGTCGTAAGGGCCGGCATTCAGTCCGTCAGCAAGGGCCAGACCGAGGCCGCCATGTCCATCGGCCTGAAACCCGGCCAGGTCCTGAACCTGGTCATTCTGCCCCAGGCCCTGCGGGTCATTATCCCGCCGCTGACCAGCCAGATGCTCAACCTGACCAAGAACAGCTCCCTGGCGGTGGCCATCGGGTATCCCGATTTTGTTTCGGTGGCCGGCACCACGATCAACCAGACCGGCCAGGCCATCGAGGGTGTTGCCCTGATTATGGCGGTCTATCTCATTTTCAGTCTGTCCACCTCGGCCTTTATGAACTGGTACAACAAAAAAATGAAACTCGTGGAGCGATAGGCGTTTTATGGAAGACACACGCCTGGCAAACACTTCGGCTGACGACATTCGACCACCCCGGACCAGTATCGGTGCGATCGGCTGGCTCAGGGCGAATCTTTTCAACTCCTGGCTCAATTCGCTGCTGACCCTGGTCATCGCCTACGCCCTCTACCAGTGCATCCCGCCGTTAATCCGCTGGGCCTTTATCGACAGCCTCTGGACATCCACCGGCAAGGAATGCCTGGCCGCCGACGGGGCCTGCTGGTCCATCATACCGGCCAATTTCCGTTTTATCATGTTCGGGTTTTACCCCTATGATGAACAGTGGCGCCCGGCCATCGCCATCGTCCTGCTGGTCGGCCTCCTGATCTTCAGCCAGTATCGATGCAATTGGAAAAAATATCTTTTTTATATCTGGATCGGCGGCCTGGTGATCATGGGCGTCCTGATGAAGGGCGGCATCCTGGGCCTGACGCCGGTGGAAACCAGCCAATGGGGCGGGCTGCCGCTGACCCTGCTGCTTTCCGTCTTCGGCCTCACCGCCGCCTACCCGCTGGGCATCGTGCTGGCCCTGGGGCGCCAATCCCGCCTGCCGGCCATCCGGTCGCTGTGTGTTGTCTATATCGAGCTGATCCGGGGCGTTCCCCTGATCAGTCTACTGTTCATGTCGTCGGTGGTTTTTCCGCTGTTTTTACCGGAGGGCGTTTCGCTGAACGCCATTTTGCGGGCCCAGGTCGCCATCATTCTGTTCACGGCGGCCTATATCGCGGAAGTGGTGCGGGGCGGGCTGCAGGGCATGTCCAAGGGGCAGTACGAGGCCGCCGAGGCCATCGGCCTGAATTACGTCCAGACCATGCGCCTCATCATCCTGCCCCAGGCCTTGAAAATCGTCATCCCGCCGTCCGTCAGCATCCTGATCTCGGCCTTCAAGGATACCTCGCTGGTGGTCATCATCGCCCTCTACGATTTGCTGAAGACCACCCAGTCCATCCTGGGGGATCCGCGCTGGATGGGATTCTCGGCGGAAGCCTACCTGTTCGTGGCCATGATCTATTTTATCTGCTGTTTCTACATGTCCAATTTCAGCCGCAAGCTGGAACGGGAACTGGATACGGGATTATAGGAAAAAGATTTGCACCATGAAGGGCATGAAGAACACGAAGAAAAGCTGAATTGCGACAGGGCCTCTTGCGCCGGGATGACAGTCGATGTCGTGAAACTTGATGAACGCGTAAAAGTAATGTGACGGTTGCGTAAAATATTCGAGATACGCCTAACGCGGATATTTATCCGCCGCTGGCGGATCGGATTCTTTACGCAACCGTCAAACTTGAAATTTAGGAAATGATCGCCATGAACGATGCCATGCAGAAACCTACTGAAGAAACCCGCAAGGACGACCCCGTCATCCGCATTACCGGGATGCACAAATGGTACGGTGACTTTCATGTGTTGAAGGACATCAACCTGGAAGTGCAGCGCGGCGAGCGGATTATCATCTGCGGCCCCTCCGGCTCCGGCAAATCCACATTGATCCGCTGCATCAACCGCCTGGAAGAACACCAGCGCGGCAAGATCATCGTGGACGGCATCGAGCTGACCAACGATCTCAAAAATATCGAAAAGATCCGCATGGAAGTCGGCATGGTCTTCCAGCACTTCAACCTCTTCCCCCACCTGACGATCCTGGAAAACCTCAGCATCGGCCCCATCTGGGTGCGCAAAACTCCGCGCAAGGAGGCCGAAGAAACCGCCATGTACTACCTGGAGAAGGTGCACATCGCCGAGCAGGCCAAAAAATTCCCGGGCCAGCTATCCGGCGGCCAACAGCAGCGCGTGGCCATTGCCCGCAGCCTGTGCATGAAGCCTAACGTGATGCTCTTCGACGAGCCCACCTCGGCCCTGGACCCGGAAATGGTCAAGGAGGTGCTGGACGTCATGATCAGCCTGGCCGAGGAAGGCATGACCATGCTGGTGGTTTCCCACGAAATGGGCTTTGCCCGCAGCGTGGCCCACCGCGTGATGTTCATGGACTACGGCCAGATCGTGGAAGAAAACAACCCCGAAGATTTCTTCAACAATCCCGAACACGATCGGACCAAGCTGTTCCTGAGCCAGATCCTGCACTAGAACGTATCACCCATGAACGATATGGCCCTGCTTTCTTAATGGAGAGTGGGGCTTTTTTTTGGGCTTCTCCAAATGAATTGGAGAAGAGGGTTCGAGGATTCAAGGGGTCCAGGGGTCAAGTGGTTTTCACCCCAGGGTATTTATAGAAGTCCCATGAGCATCTCACAAGACTTTGCCAGGCATTCGGAATATTATCGTTTTTTGCTTTTCACTCGAATCCTTGGCCCCTCGAACCCTTGAATCCTTAATAAAACAAAAACGGCCATGGTGTTTCGCTGTTCCCCTTTGTCACGAGGCCGGCGCATCGTTGCACCGGACGAAACAGACGCGACGGCTGTCTGAGCCCCGCGATAGCGGGGTGAGTTCCGACGCGTCCGGCCGGTGCGGCGATGGGACGGCGCACCCGAAGGGATTGCTCCCACGTGGCAGGATTCCTCAGGTAACACGCCCGAGGATGGCATGATAGGGGGGTTTTGTTTTTATGGTTTTTTGATTTCCCTTTGTCCCGCGCCGAGCATCGGCGGGGTGGACGGGGATAAGCGCGCGGACTGTCTGAGCCCGCCGAAGGCGGGTGAGTTTCCGCGTGCGCCGGCCACTCCGTCGACGCGCAGGAGAAAGCGGGACACGGGCGCCTTCTTTTGGTTCCGTTTTCTTGCGCGCGCAAGAAAATGAACAATTTTTAAAGGGAATGGGTATTGCTGAAGGCTGTAACAAAAAGACGCCCGGAGGAAAATCCCCCGGGCGTCTTTTTAATCAATTCCTTCAGGCGGCGCCGTCACAATGATCCGCCCCCATTCGAGGGCTCTGCCGGCGATCCCCACCACTCCGGCGATCCTCCCCTGAACGCCGCTCCGGCATGTGGCCGGAGTAGGAAAACTGCCGTCGGTCAATGCCGGACCGGCGACCGCCATTGTCGCATCGCGGAGCCTCCATGGCGCCATCCTTTCTCGGAGTGCCAAACACCCCGAAAGAGTTGATGAAAAGGGCACAGGTATCAACTCCATACCCAATGCCCTTTTCAATTGCAACCCGTTAAGGATGAAACGCGAAGGCTATTTCCTGAACAGTTTCTTGCGACCCATTCCGGCCAGACCCAACAGGCCGAGACCCATCATGAAAATGGTGCCGGGTTCGGGAGTCGGCACGACTTGTTCGACGCTTCCGATGGTGAAATTGTCGAAACCGAATGCATCAGCAGAAGAACCAATGTTGGAAAAAGTGACTGATGTAAATAGACTTTCAGTATCGATAAGTCCCCAATATATTACTGAACCACCAGGAGCTCCTACTGTATGTGGAATTTCGTAGGCCGTGGAGGTGCCATTGGCAAATGTCGCCAAGATCTGGCCGTTGAAGTCACCAAAATCGATGCCATAAAATCCAAAAGCGGCAATAGGATCCGAGAATGCAATACTAAAATTTGCAGAGGATGTTTCAAAATAGTTATCACCTGAGATGGGATAGCGGCCAACTGTATTGGTGCCTGAAGGGACCGTGCTAACATAGCCGGACCCTGATAAGGTTGCGGTTCCCGCCACGCCGAAATCAACTGACAGAGGGGCATTACCTGACAGTGACTCAAAATCTTCCGTGCCAACCCCCACTAGGTTCGATAGGAAATCCGCTTCGGCAGCCGTGGCGTTTGGGAATGAAGTAAGACGCGTAGACTCGCCCAGCCCGAGATCCTCCCCAAAATAGGTTGCCGTAAGCGCAAATGCGGATCCTGAAAAGATCAGCACTAAAAAAACGGATAACAAAGCAATTTTTTTCATAACACTTTCCTCCCATGGTGTGCGTTAGAAGAATGCCGGCGGACGTCTTCCGCCAGCGACTCTGGATGTGGGCAGGGCCGCTTCACCGAAACAACCCCGCGGTAGAGGCAACCCGGCGTTCTCGCACAAGCATGGGGAGATCCGTGGCTTTCCGTCCCTGACTCACATCAGGTTTGGCTTTGTCTGGGGTGACATACAGCAAAGGGTGTGCCGTCTTTATATAGGAAAAAATGGAAGCCGAACAAAAATAGCCATTTCACGCTGTAATGATTATACTTTTTCAATTATAAAAATCATATTTATCGTTCAGGAAATCCTCTATGTGGCGTAATTTTCCCTTATTATCACCTCAAGAATGGGTAATATTTTGCTTATTGTGAAATACATTTCGCACCCAATTATTTACCAAACTATCGGTCCCGATATACAGCTATCAGCATAGCGTGAAGAGATACGCGTGTCACATTTCGACGAGGTCAGGCATCTGCTTGAAAAGAAGAGGATGATGCGACAAGATGCTGTCCCCTGCGGTAGCGCCAGCATCCAAAAAAGGATATTTTTATGACTGCCATGCCGTACGCCGGTATTCAGTCTTGTTTGTCCGCATTGTGCACCTGGATGCCGGATCAAGTCCGGCATGACGAGTATAAAAGCAATGCTTTTCCCCTTTGTCACGAGGCCGGCACATCGTTGCACCGGACGGAAAAGACGCGGCGGCTGTCTGAGCCCCGCGATGAGCGGGGCGAGTTCCGGCGCGTCCGGCCGGTGCGGCGATGGGTCAGCGTACCCGAAGGGCTCGTGACACGGGCGCCTTCTTTTGGTTCCGTTTTCTTGTGCGAACAAGAAAATGAACGAAGATTTATGGAACAAATGCCACTAAATGCTGGGGTAATCGCAAAAAGCTTCCAATCCGTCACTCCCGCGCAGGAGACTGTGTCGTAATTACAAAATGGACGCTTTTTCATCCTGTCATGCCGGACCCCGATCCGGCATCCAGTGTTGTAACATTCAGAAAAACAACTGGATTCCGGGTCAAGCCCGGAATGACGTAGACCTGTAAAATGTTGCTTTGAAATTGTGACATAGCCTAGCAGGCGGGAGTCCATAACCAACTGGAATGACTGGATCCCCGCCTGCGCGGGGATGACGAGAGACCCCCTTCTCTTGCGACTTTTTATGAAACCATCTATGCGACGAACCAAAAATGCCCGGAGGAAAATCCCCCGTGCTGTTCAATCGAATCCTAAAGGCAGCGCCGCCACAGCAATCCGCCCCATCCATACCTTGACAGGCCTCCGGACATCCGGTAAGACTTCCGGAATGAATCACATTCATTTATTTTCAGACCCTGCACGCTGATCATCGCAAGGGCCCTGCTCGTCCGGGGGCCTTTCTTGTTTCGAATCCGTTTTCGCTGTTTTGAACGCAATACCAATAGAGTGAAGGGAGGATCACGATGAAAAGATTGCTCCAGGTGACAGCAGTTATGATCGGTCTGGCCGTGCTGTGCGGTATGATGGTGCCCACCGCAACATTCGCGGCTCAGGAAATCAAAATCGGCGTCATTTACCCGCTGACCGGCGGGGCGGCCGCTGCCGGACGCGAACTGCGCGCCGGCGCCGAACTGGCGGCCCAGCTCTGCAACGAGGCCCGCAGCGACATCGACATGACCATGGCCAAATCCGCCGGCATCCAGAGCATGGGCGGCGCCAAGATCACCCTGATCTTCAAGGATCACGAGGGCAACCCCACCCTGGGGGCCGACCTGGCCAAAAAGCTCATCCTGGACGACAAGGTGGACGGCATCCTGGGCTGCTACCACAGCTCGGTCACCAAGACCGTCAGCGCCGTGTGCGAGCAATACGGCGTGCCCATGATCAACGGCTCCTCCACCTCCCCGGGACTCACCGAGCGCGGGTTCAAGTGGTTCTGGCGCACCACCCCCCACGACCGCTGGTTCACCAAGGATCTCTTCGATTTTCTGGTGGGGCTCAGCGAAGGGAAGGTCAAGGGGGTTCCGGCCGTGGACCGCAAGGAGATCGACCTAATAGCCTCGGCCTGCGAAAACAGTGAATGGGGCTCGTTCGTCTCCAAGGTCATCGAGGAGATGGCGGCCGAATACAAGTTCAAACTGCGCAAATCCCTGCTGTATTCGGACAAGTCCCCGGACCTTTCCAGCGAAGTGCGCTCCCTCAAGGCTTCCAAAGCCAGCGTGCTGCTGTTCGCTTCCTACACCTCGGACGCGATCCTGATGGTGAAAACCCTCAAGACCCAGAAAGTGCAGCCCAAGATCATCTGGGGCCAGGATGCAGGTTTCGACAAACCGGAATTCCGCAGTACGCTGGGGGATGCCATCGAAGGCATCCTGACCCGCTCGGTTTTCCTGCCGCAGGTGGTCCAAATCAAACCGTTGGCCGGCCAGGTCAACACCCTCTACAAGGCCAAAACCGGCAACGACTTAGGGGGCGCTTCGGCCCGGGCCTTTACCGGCCTGCAGGCTTGGATCTATGTGCTGGAGTTGGCGGGCTCGACCGATCCGGCGGCCATCCAGAAAGCGGCCAATGCCATTGAAATCCCCGGGGAAGAACTCGTGGTGCCCTGGGCCGGTATCAAATTCGCCGACACGGGCAACGAAATGGGGCAGAACGTCCTGGGGTCCGGCCTGATCGGCCAGTACCAGAAAGGCGCGGACGGCCAGATCGGGGTCGAGATCGTCTACCCCTTCGACGTGGCCTCGGCGGATATGATTTATCCGTTCCCGCAATGGTAGTCGTGCCCAACCAGAAACGGTATCTTTCGGCCCGGGCCGGCGTTCTCGCGATTTTGAAATCCTCGACGTAGCCAGCTACGCCTGCGGTTTCCACCCACAGGGAGGATTTGATCAGACGGGAAGTCCCGCGTAGCGGGAAAAATCACTGCGGCCTTGATCTGAACCGAAATCTACCATTTCTGAATGGAGACTTGCCCAACAATCGACCACCGTTAACCGAAAGCCGCTCTTTGAAGCGCCTCCCGCCCTGCGGGAGGCATCAGTCACTACCCTCTTCGGAGGGTGCTTGAAAAAGGTTTTTGAATCTATGTTTCTGTAGTTCCCATTGTCACGAGGCCGGCGCATCGTTGCACCGGACGAAACAGACGCGGCGGCTGTCTGAGCGCCGCGATCAGCGGGGCGAGTTCCGGCGCGTCCGGCCGGTGCGGCGATGGGACGGCGCACCCGAAGGGCTCGTGACACGGGCGCTTTCTTTTGGTTCTGTTTTCTTGCGCGTGCAAGAAAATGAACGCCGTTTTTACGGGGGCAAGCGATCCTACCGAATGCTGGTGGTATCGTAAAAAACCTTTGCGCTGTCATTCCAGCGAAAGCCGGAATCTAATGAGCTCAAGGCGTTATAGATTCCGGATCAAGTCCGGAATGACAGCTAAAAGACTTCTTACGGGACCATCAAGTTTTTTATTAGTTCCCTTTGTTCCGCGCCGAGCATCAACGATGCGGACGGATTCAAGCGTGCGGACTGTCTGAGCCCGCCGACAGGCGGGTGAGTTTCCGCGCGCTCCGGCCGTTTCGGCGACGCGCAGGATCAAGCGGGACACGGGCGGTTTCTTTTGGTTACTTTTCTTGATGGACTCGTAATAAGTCGCTGAAGTATTCTTTTCGTCATCCCCGCGCAGGCGGGGATCCAGTTATTTCAATGGGTTCTGGACTCCCGCCTTCGCGGGAGTGACGGCTTCAGGACATTTTACGATTCCATCAAGAAAATGAAAAAACAATTTCTGAAACGTCGTTCCGGATCGCACGAACCTGTCAGGACCCTCCACCAGCATGATGGCGGGCTTAGATCAAAACGAAGCAAAGAGGCATTCATGGAAATTCTTGCCAGTTCACTCGTCGCCGGCCTGCTCTTCGGGATGGTGCTCGCACTGGTGGCGCTGGGGCTCACGATCATCTTCGGGGTCATGGACATCATCAATTTCGCCCACGGCGAATTCCTGATGATCGGCATGTACACGGCCCTGCTGACGGCCCAGGCCCTGGGGATCGATCCCTTGTGGACCCTGCCGATAGCCGCCCTGGTGGGCTTTCTGCTGGGGGTCGCCTGCTACAAGGGCTTTGTCAGCTATATCCTGCGGGGCCCCATGATTGCCCAACTGCTGGGCACCTTCGGGCTGATGCTGCTGCTGCGCAACATTGCGCTCCTCGTTTTCGGTTCCGAAGACCGTGCCGTTCACCAAGGCCTGCTGGTGAACAAAAGTTTCGATATCGGTCTGGGAATCATCATCCCGGCCACCAAGCTGGCCGGGGCCGGGCTCTCCGTGGTGGCCTTCGTGGCCGTCTGGTTGCTCATGCACAAGACCCGCATGGGCAAAGCCCTGACCGCAACGGCGCTGAACCCCCAGGGCGCCCGCTATATGGGCATCTCCACCGAGAAAATGAACGCCCTGGCCTGGGGCATCGGCGCGGGCACGGTCACCATGGCCGGCGCCCTGATCGTGAATTTCTGGCCGGTCAATCCCTACGTCGGGCTGCTGTTTACCATGATCGCCTTTACGATCGTTGCCCTGGGCGGCTTCGGCAGCGTACCCGGGGCGTTTTTCGCCGCCCTGGTGGTGGGCCTGATCACCGAAATCCCCGGGTTCTGGGACTTTCTGACCTACACCCTGGAATGGGACTGGATGTTCGACGTGCCCATGACATCCTTTAAGTACATGTGGATCTACGTAGCATATTTCATCATCATGGTGGTGCGACCCAGGGGGCTCTTCGGATGGAAGCACTAAAAAACGCCTTCGATTTCTCGGATCAGCCGCGCCTGGATATGACCATCGCAGGAACCGTCGCCGCGCTGTTCCTGATCTTCCCGCTGCTGCCCCTTTCGGCCTTTGCCCTGGCCACCATGATCCAGTTCTTTATTTTCTCGCTCTACGGCATGGGCTGGAACACCATCGGCGGCTACGGCGGCCAGGTGGATCTGGGCAAAGCCCAGTATGTCGGCATCGGGGCCTACACCACTGCCGTCCTGTTGATCCGCTGGGACATTCCGTTCTGGTTTTCGATGCCCATCGGGGTGGTGTTTGCGGTAACGTGGTCGTTTATTATCGGTTATCCCCTCTTCCGCTTGAAGGGCCATTACTTTGCCATCGCCACCATCGCCACCTCGCTGGTGCTGAAAGATCTCTTCGAGGTCTGGGATTTCGTGGGGGCGGCCCGCGGCCTGGAAATTTCGCCCATCAAATATACGCCTCCGGATTTCCTGCGTCTTATCTTCAAGGAAGATATCTACTACTACTATGTCATCTTTGTCTTCTTTGTGGCCGGCCTCCTGTTCCTCAACTGGTTCCGCAAATCGCGCCTGGGCTACCAGCTGCGTGCCATCAAGGACAACGAGGACGTGGCCCGCTCGCTGGGGATCAACGTTCACTGGGCCAAAATCAAAACCTACGCCATCGCCACGGCCTACGTCAGCGTGGTGGGCTCCTTTCACGCCTGCTACATCAAGGCCATCGAGCCGGAAGACACCATGAGCCTGGACATCTCCATCCTAATTGCCCTCATGGCCATGCTGGGCGGGGCCGGCAGCCTGTGGGGGCCCATCATCGGTGCCGGCATCCTGATCCCCCTCAAAAGCTACCTGAAGGAATGGCTGGGCGGAATGTCCGGCCTGGCCGGCATGGATCTGATCCTCTATGCTGTCATCATCATGGTGATTTCGGCCAAAGAACCGCGGGGGGTATGGGGTATCGTGGAACGGATACGGCGAAGGAAACGCATCTGATGGCGCTACTGGAAGTCAACAACCTGGTTAAGGATTTCGGCGGACTGAGAGCTAACGACGGCATCTCCTTCCAACTCGAGCCGGGCGAACTGCTGGGCCTGATCGGCCCCAACGGCGCCGGTAAGACCACCCTCTTCAACTGCATTGCCGGCAAGCACCCGGTGACCTCCGGCCAGATCGTGTTCGACGGAGAAGACATCACGACCCTCCGGGCCCCCGAGGTGGCCCGCCGCGGCCTGGCCCGCACCTTCCAGGTCTATGCCGCCAGCGGCGATCTGACCGTGCGGGAAAACGTGATGGTAGGCTGCTTCATGCGCACCCCCTCCCGCCGCAAGGCCGGGGAGAAGGCCGACACTATCCTGGCCGACCTGAACCTAACGGCCGCCGCCGACCAGTATGTCAGCGAACTGCCGGTGGCCGCCCAGAAAAAGGTGACCATGGCCACCGCATTGGGAACCCAGCCCAAACTGCTGCTGCTGGATGAAGTGGCCGCCGGGCTCAACCCGGGCGAGATCGAGGAAATCATGGCCAGCATCCGGCACATCCACCACCAGCTGGGGGTGACCGTCATCCTGATCGAGCACGTGATGGAACTGGTCATGCGGACCAGCGATCGTCTGATCGTGCTGGATTACGGACGCAAGATCGCCGAGGGTTTACCCGACGAGATCGCCCGCGATCCACAGGTGATCAAAGCCTATCTGGGCGAACGCTACGTCAAGGAACACGGCGGGGAGGTGGGATAGACCATGAGCACCCGCATTCTCGACATCGAAGACCTCAAGGTGCGTTATTCCGGCCTGCCGGTGCTGCAAGGGATTTCGCTGCACGTGGACGCCGGGGAGACCGTGAGTGTCCTGGGCGCCAACGGGGCCGGTAAATCCACCCTGCTGCGCGCCGTCATGGGCGCCCAACCGGCCTTCGAAGGCCGCATCCGCTTCGAAGGACGCGAAATCCAGCAATTGCGCACGGCCGACATCGTGCGCCTCGGCATCGTTTACGTACCCGAAGAAAAGATGCTGTTCAACCCCATCACCGTCGAGGAAAACCTTCTGATCGGGGCGTACGTGCTGAACGACGAATCCCGCATCCGCACCAACCTGGACTTCGTCTACCGGCTCTTTCCGCGGCTCAAAGAGCGCCGGCAGCAGGCGGCTTCCACGCTCTCCGGCGGCGAGCAGCAGATGGTCGCCATCGGCCGGGGGCTCATGTCCAACCCCAAGATCCTGATGCTGGACGAACCCTCTTTAGGGCTGGCGCCGGTCCTGGTGGACGAGGTCTTGGACACCGTGCGCAAGCTCAAGGAAGAGGGCATGACCATCCTGCTGGTGGAGCAGAACGTGCGTGAAGCCCTCGATCTGGCCGACCGGGGCTATATCCTGCAGACGGGACGCATCGTCGGGGAAGGCACGGGCGCGGAATTGATGGCCAGCGACCAGGTCAAATCCGCTTTTCTGGGGCTCTGAGAAGTGGTGATGTCGTAAGTGTCTAAGATTAGGCCGATTTGAGAGACGCCGCAAATGCCCTGGCGTTAGCAATATCGTCTTCGTTGGGCCGCCCCCGGCTGATCTGAAGCCACTTGAACAACGGCTGTCGGTCGTGGCCGGGGCAATGCCAGCGGCCGATCACCTCGATGTGGTGCTGCGCCAACTTTTTTACCAGTTCGGACTGGTAAAAAGTGACCAGCGCCCGGCCCCGCCACCCGCTGGTGCTGAAGATGAACACCCGACAGCCAGCGGGTATCCTGGCGACCAGATCGACCATCCGGCGCTCCAGGCGCAACCAGTAAACCCCCGACCCCAGGCCGACCAGAGAACGACCGCGCAATTGATGGTCTTTGAACTGCTCGATGGAAACAAGTTCGGCCGCCAGGGAGCCCGCCATGGCTTCGGCCACCCGCTTTGTATTGTCCGTACGCGAGCAGTAGACGATCAGGGGGATGTTGCGCCGATTTTTAGAACGGCTGGCCATGAGGGTTCGATCCCGGGTTAACGGTTTTCAGAACCGTCTTCAATCCGAAAAACTCCCCCGCACCCAGTCCACCGCGGCTTCCACACGCCGCAGAAGATCCAGTGCCGAAGAAAGATCCGTTTCCTGGAAGCGCACTGTATCGCCCGGCGCCAACTGGCCCAGCAGGGGCAGATCGGCGGCGATGACCACCGCGATCTTGCGATAGCCGCCGGTAACGGTTTCGTTCAGCAAAATGATCGGCTTGCCATCTCCGGGAACCTGAATGGCACCACAAAGGATCCCCTCGGAGAGGATCGAATCGGGCGCTCCGGTCTCTTTTTCTATGGCCGGGCCTTCCAGACGCACGCCGGTGCGGTCCGACTTGCCGCTGACCGTGTAGGCCGCTTCATAAAACTGCCGGCGGCTTGCCGCGGGGAACTGGTCGTCCTGGGGGCCGGGAAGCACCCGCAGCACCCACTCGGAGACCGGAAGTGCTTTAAGGGTATCCGGTATCGACCGACCGGCACAGGCCAGATAATGCCCCGGCCGGCAACCCGGCAACCGGTCGCCGGCACGCAGCACACGCCCGTCAAATCCGCCAAACCCGGCGCCGATACTGGTGGACCGGCTGCCCATGACCGTCGGGATGTGGAAGCCACCGCCCACCGCCAGGTACGCCCGGCAGCCGCATACCGGCGACGGGAGGTCTAGGATATCGCCCGGCGCCGCTTTTAAAGCCGTCCACATCGGCAGCGCACGGCCATTCAGCGACGGCTGCAGGTCGGCGCCGGTCACCGCGAAGACGGTTTCCGTCAGGAACCGGGCCTGAAACCCCATCAGGGTGATCTCGATCGCGGCGGCGTTTTCCAGATTGCCGACAAGCAGGTTGCCGAGCCGGCAGGCATAGCTGTCCGCCGCGCCGCTGGGCGCGACACCGATCTCACCAAAGCCCTGCCGTCCGGCATCCTGAATCGATGCCAGAATCCCGGGCGTGATGATTTCCAGGAGA
Source organism: Deltaproteobacteria bacterium (assembly GCA_020444045.1). GTDB lineage: Bacteria > Desulfobacterota > Desulfobacteria > Desulfobacterales > UBA5852 > JABZFP01. Next base: position 133,968 of record JAHLLS010000004.1, on the reverse strand, counting down.
TCTACAGCGGCCACTGGGCGGCCTCCTCGGCGGTGATGGGGGTAAAGCGCACGGCGTCGCCCATTGTGAGAAACGAAGGGGTTTCCTTGCGGGGGTCAAAAAGTGCCACCGGCGTGCGGCCAATGATCTGCCATCCGCCCGGGCTGACCGCCGGATAAATCCCGGTCTGGCGCTGGGCGATGGCCACCGATCCCTTGGGAATGTGGGTGCGGGGGGTGTCCCGCCGTGGCGTATCGAGGGCTTCCGGCAGTTCGCCCATGTAGGGAAACCCGGGGGTAAACCCAATCATGTAGACCCGGTAGAGGGTGCCGCTGTGCAAACCGATCACGTCTTCGACCGACAGGCTGTGATAGGCTGCCACCGTCTCGAGATCCGGACCGGCTTCCCCACCGTAAACCACCGGGATTTCGACCACCGTGCGATCTTCGGTCGGGCCGGCATCTTCGAAATCACACAGTCCGGCAACCAGCCGCTTCAACGCTTCCGGCGATGCCTGCAGCGGATCAAACACCACCAGCAGGGAGGCATAGGCCGGAACGGTTTCCACCACACCATGAGGCCTTTCGCGGGCGATGATCCGGTGGAGTTGTTTGACACGGCGGTTGACCGCCGGGTCGATCCCGGTGCCCAACTCGACCAACAAGCAGCGATCGCCCAGATGTCGAATCATCGGCGGCATCGCTCAGTCCTGCAAAAAGGTGCCCACCGGCTGGATGGCGACACCCGCGTTTTCAAGCGTTTCCCGGATACGCGCCACCAGGGCCAGGGCCGACGGGTTGTCCCCATGCACGCAGACCGTGTCGCCGGAAAGGGCAATTTCTTCCCCATTGGCGCAGACCACGCGCCCTTCGGTCACCATTTTGAGGACCCGCGCGGCGGCAACTTCATGGTCCTTGATCACCGCGCCGGGCTCGCGCCGCGACACCAGCGACCCGTCCGGGTTGTAGGCCCGATCGGCAAAAAATTCGCAGGCGATGCGGATACCGACCTTTTTGCCCATGGCCTTGAGTGCGTCCCGGTTGCTGCCGCCCAACACAAATAGAATCAGGTCGCGGTCAATCGAAGCAATGGCTTCGGCCACGGTCTGCCAGATCGCTGGATTGATGACGGCCATGGTGTAAAGCGCGCCATGGGGCTTGACGTGCTGCAGCGTGCCCCCTTCGGCCTGCACAAAAGCCGTCAGGGCGCCCACCTGGTAGGCCACATAGTCGCGGATCTCGTCCGGGGTGACATCCATGTTGCGGCGACCAAACCCCATGAGGTCGGGATACCCGGGATGGGCGCCGGGCCCGACTCCGTTTTCAAGGGCCAGGCACACGGTGCGACGCATCACCGACGGGTCGCCGGCGTGAAAGCCGCAGGCAATATTGGCCGAGCTGATCAGCGGGACCACTTTTTCGTCCAAACCAATCGTGTAATTACCGAAACTTTCACCGACATCGGAATTGAGATCGATCACCTTCCGGGATTGCTGCATGATGACTCCTCGCAAAAGGTATGGATTTGAGAATACCGTCACCGGGTCCATGGACAGTGACGCAATGGTTAATCACCCCGCCGTTTTATAGTCAACGCGACGCCCGGCCTGAATACCGGTCGGCGTTTCAGTGCTGGTCATCCCGCCAGGGGACATTGTTTTTCACCCCTTCGGCATTGGGCGCCGGCGCTGAAAACATTTTCTCTAATATCCCTCGCTGCGGCAACGTCTCGGCGCGCTCGCGCAGAATGCCGTTGAAGGCATTGATGACGTCGTCGCTGAACAGGACCCTGACGTGGTCTTCATCGAATCCGTAGAGGCCCTTTGCCCGGCGCTGGACACGATAATCCAGCTGGCTTTCAAGGGTAACGGCCCCGTCGTTGTTCTCATCCATCATGCCCGATCGGCCGCTGTAGCTGAAAAACAGGTAATGCGGAACCGTATCCGGCAACGGACGGCGATAGAGTCCGGCAATGAAGTCGCTCTCAGGCACCATGTCCCGCCAGCTGGGCACGACGGCCGGCGCATATTGGACCCCCTTGGCCGCGGCCCGGTGGCCACCCCAGGGCGTCGAAATCGTAACAAACAATTTGATGTAATCCTGGCGATCCTCGTATACATTCTGCAAGATGGCGTGGCGCGCCACCAGCCCGCCCATACTGTGGGCTACGACAAACAGCGCGTCAAACCGATAGCGCTCGTGAAGCCATTGGATGCCCCCATCCAGGGCACCGCCCACGAATTCGAGATCGAGTCCGGAGGGGTAATTGAAAAACCAGGGCTGGAAGTGCTCCCGGTCCATGTGCTCAAAGAGCACCCGCCAATTCTGGGCATGGCCGGCCGCCCCGTAGACAAACAGGACCGGAATCTTCGCCGGGTCGTATTCCTCCAGGAAAAACAACCCGATACCAACTTCTTTTAACGTCGCATAGGGTTCCCAGAGACCTTTTTCGGCATACTGCGGTGAGAAATGGCTGTCATCCAGATCGGCCACGATGCCCGCGCCGGAGATGTAAACGCTGGCAGATGATGAGTCTAAAACCTTGCTGGCCCAGAATTCAGTATCCAGCACCCCTTCACGGATAACGCGATCCAGCACCAGATCGATGCCATTGATCGTGCCCGCCTGGGAAACCACAACGGGATCAGGTGACCCAAAAAACCCGTATATCTCGCCATCGTCCGGACGCATGTCCTGATTCTGGTCGATAAACGCCGCCACATAATACGTACCCTGGGGAACCATGAAAGCATACAAGCCCGGCCCCTGCATCACAGTGAAATCAACGATATCCTTCTCGCCACCGTCAGCGGTGAACAAGAGTAGCAGGGTCGGCGCCTCAACGGCCGCATCATAGGAAACCCGCCCGCGAATGATGGCATCTTTAGTTTCAACCTGCCTCAGATCCTGACGCAGTCGCATGAACATGCAGCCGTTCGTGGACAGCCCCAGCAAAACAATCGACAAAAGATAAACCCCAAGCCTGTATGTCATTGAGAGGTCACCCCTTCCACGCGGTCTGGCCTTTCGCTTGCTGTCGGGCCACTATCGACGTATTCGTTTATGACAGACCGTCGGATGCGCGTTCGGCTTGAATAAATCATTGAATGGCGGATGGAACTGAATTACGGTGACGGATCAACAGCCCCTATCAATAGCCAAACCGCCGTGGGATTGCAAGACGGTTTGCCGAAGGAGAGCGCCCCTATGCTGACCATCGAAGGCTACCAGGACATGATCGACAAATGGGTCAACACGGTCGGGGTGCGCTATTTCTCCGAACTCACCAACACGGCCATTCTAATGGAAGAAGTGGGCGAAGTCGCCCGCATTATGGCCCGGACATACGGCGACCAAAGTTTCAAAGCTACGGAAGAGAAAATCGACCTGGCCGATGAACTGGCCGATGTGCTCTTCGTGGTGGGATGCATCGCCAACCAGACCGGCATCGACTTGACCGCGGCGGTGAAAAAGAATCTGGACAAAAAAACCCGCCGGGATTTCGACCGCCACCGCAACAATCCCAAGCTGACCGACCCCGCCGCATCGTCGGATGAAACCGGGCAGTAGATGCCAGCGATGTTTAACCGACAGGCGTGTCTTAAAAAGCGTAAAATTTCGTGTGCCGTGTCCCCTTTGTTACGCGGCCTGCGCATCGGGGCTGCGGACGATAAAGACACGGCGGCTGTCTGAACCCGCCGTCAGGCGGGTGAGTTCCGTCGTGTCCGGCCGCGGGTCACGATGTGCAGGCGAACCCGAAGGGCGCGTGACAGGGGCGCTTTCTTTTGGTTCGGTTTTCTTGCGCGTGCAAGAAAATGAACGAATTAACCAATCCAGCCAAATCGAAAAACAATTTCGGATTCTTTACCTGAGATGGGGGATATAGACACTGATTAAAGCGAACGCCCCAGTTCTTCCCCCTCCGCAATAGCCAGCATCAAATTGCGGGGTTCTTTGGCATCTCCGATCATGTGAACCACGGTCGCGCGATCCTTGAAAAGGCGCCGATCCGGCCGGATGGCCCTCATGCCCTCGGAAATCACCAGGGCGTCCATATCTTCGAGCACATCCGTTTTTTCACCGGCCCGGAAGCGGGCCCCCCGGGGTAAAAAAGCTTCCACCACGACATTTTTATAGAGTTGGACCTTGTTTCGATTGAGCCGCTCCCGCAGGTAAAACCGGTCATTGCTGGACATTTCTTCACCAAAATGCCGACCACGGTTCAACACCACCACGGTCTTGCCGGCCTCCGCCAGAAAATCCGCCAGCATCAGGGCGCTTTGCCCGCCGCCCAAAACGATGACCTGATCGCCTTCCGGCAATTCGCCTCCCATCACCTCCACCACGGAATAAATCGCCATTTTCGTTCCAGAAAATCCTTTGATGATGGGCGTATCCGGCAGACTGCCAGTGGCCAGCACCGCAATGTCGGGGGCGATGCCATCAAGAAGCCCGGCCGTCAGCAGCGTTTGATACCGAACTTCGACCTGCAGCCGAGCCAGCTCGGCTTCGAAATAGGCGAGGATATCGCCCGCTTCCTGGCGCCCCGGTGCCCGGGTGGCCAGTCGGAACAGACCGCCCAGCGTGTTGCTCTCTTCGATCAAAATGACCCGGTGACCCCGCACGGCCGCCATGCGGGCCGCTGCCAGACCGGCCGGTCCGCCGCCCACCACCAGAACGGCACGTGATGCATCGGCGGGATCTTCGTCCTTTAATAAGTATTCACGCCCGACATCGGGATTGACCACACATCCGCCGGGTTCCAGCTGGAGCACGGCATGGATACATCCCAAGCAACAGCCAATACAGGGACGGCTCGCCGCCCCGTTTGCGCGGGCCTTGTTGGGCAGCTCGGGATCGGCCAGCAAGGCCCGCCCCATGGCCACGGCATCGGCCCGGCCTTCGGCGATGATCCGGTCGGCCATGTCGACGTGTTTGATTCGTCCCACCGCCACCACCGGGATTGAAACCACCTGTTTGACGGCATCGGCCAAATGGACGAAACAGCCCTGGGGCGCATAAACGGAAGGGATCGTCAATTCCGTGGAGCCGTATACCCCGGCGGAAACATGGAGATAATCCGCACCGGCGGTTTCGAGAAGGGGCGCCAGCCGCAGGGTATCGTCCAGCGTCCAGCCCTCCTTGATAAAGTCATTCCCGTTAATCCGAATTCCCACTGGGTAGTCACAGCCGGCCTTGGCCTTGATATCGGCCAGCAACTCCATCAGAAAACGAATCCGGTTGTCGAAGCTGCCGCCGTAACGGTCTTCCCGTTTGTTGCTGTTAAGCGCCATGAACTGGTTGATCAGGTAGCCATGGGCAGCGTGGATTTCGATAAAATCGAAACCGGCCTCGCGGCAGCGACGGGCCGCATCGCCGAAGGCCGCCACCAGTTCATCGATTTCCACCAGCTCGAGCGCCTTGGGGACCCCCTTGACCACGGCCGGGGCCGGAATCGCGGAAGGGGCCACTTTCTGATCGTGATAGGACTGGCGGCCGCCGTGCATCAGCTGGACACCGAAACAGGCGTCGTAGGGACGAACCGCGTCCACCATACGCGTCAGGGAAGGGATACAAGCGTCATTCCAGAGTTTAGGAAGATCGGGCAGCTCCACCCCGGTCGGATGGACAGCGCCGCCGCCCACCAGGAGCATCCCGGCACCCCCCCGGGCCCGGGCCACGAAATAGTCGATGAGCTGCTCGGTAACGAAGCCCTGTTCGTCAACGCCGAAGTTGATGCTCATGGCCGGCATGAGCAGCCTGTTTTTAGCGGTCATGGAGCCAATCGTGATGGGGTTGAAAAGATGGGGGAATACGGTCATGCGCTGGTCGCCTCCTATGGCATTGGTACCGGGGATGAAACCCGCTGTGGGATAAAAAAACTTATAGCCGCGACAGGGCCACGACGTCAAACCACCTTTTGCGACCGATCGCTTCTCTATCCACGAAAGTGCCCGGCGCCTATCGGCGTTCCGGATCGGCTGTCATGCGCAGACGCCACCCAACTCGATTCCCCATAATTACCCCTTGACCCGTTGCGTGTTTCTGTTCATATTGAAACCCAACGGTGCCAAACAAACTGATAATTTAGGGCAAAATTATACATGGAACGCTGGCGGCGTATCCGTCGCGGCATCGTTGACGGTGTGAACGCCAAAAACCCGATGCTCTCGCTTGGCCGCAGGAAATCTATATGACGCGCCCTCTTATCGAGTTCCGCGATGTCCACAAAACCCTCGGATCCACGTATGTCTTACGCGGAACCAATCTCAAGATCCCCAAGGGCAAAATCACCACGATCATCGGCAAAAGCGGCACCGGCAAAAGCGTCTTTTTCAAACACATCATCGGCCTGTTGACGCCGGATGCCGGCGAGATCATCTGCGACGGCAAGCCCATGTCTGAAATGACGCGGACCGAACGATGGGAATGGCGCGGCAAATTCAGCTACATGTTTCAGAACATGGCGCTTTTCGACTCCATGACCGTATACGATAACGTGGCCCTGCCCCTGGATCAGGGAACCAGCCTGTCCCGGGACGAAATCAGAACCAAGGTGCACGAGCGGCTGCAGCAACTGGATCTGAAGGACATCGACCACAAATATCCGTCTGAACTGTCGGGCGGCATGCAGAAACGGGTCGCCATGGCGCGGGCCCTGGTGACCAGCCCGGAAATCATTCTGTTCGACGAGCCCACCACCGGTCTCGACCCCATCCGCAAAAATGCGGTCCACAGCATGATTTCCGAATACCAGGCCAAATTCGGTTTCACCGTGATCCTGATCAGCCACGAGATCCCGGACGTCTTCCTGATCACGCAGCAGTTATGCATGCTGGACGAGGGCAAGATTATTTTCCAGGGTCCGCCGGAAGATATCCAGAACGTGGACGACCCGATGATCCACGCATTCATCACGGGGCTGACACATCCACAGGACGAACTGACCGGCATGGGCACTGTCACCCAGGGCAAACAAGACTATCAAAAAGCCATGGCGCGTCTCAAGAATGAAAAATCAGCGTTTTCCATCGTCGTGCTGACCCTGGAGAGTATCGACGCCATCAATGAAAATTTGGGGCATGTCAAAGGCCAGATGATTCTCAAAAATTTCTCGGCCGCGGTGCAGCAGCATATTCGCAAAGAAGATTCCTGTTCGCGTCGCGGGCTGAAGCAGCTGATGATCGTACGCCAGAATGCCGGTGCGGAAGATGTGCGCCAATTCTGTTTCCGACTTGCCAAAGCGCTCCGGGCGGACCAAATTACCAATGGCGCTATTCCGGAACTGCCGGCCCTGAACATCAGTGCCGGTTTTGCCGAAGCGCCGTTGGACGCCCCATTTGACGATGTGCTGGCCAATGCCGGGTCGCGGGAATCGACATTTCTGGAGTTCAAGATTAAATGATCGCACCGGGGCAGACGCACAATCAGATACCGCCCATGACGGTATGCTTCTTCAACCGCCGAGGTTGATATGACCCGTAAAATGTCTGTTGTTCTGGAAAACAAACTTGAAGAACTGAGCGTGCTGACGCAAATGCTGCAGGTCTTTTTAGGACCCTATCAGATGCCTTCGGGCGCCCTGTATGCCCTGGAACTCAGCCTGGAAGAAATCTTCGTCAACATTGTTTCGTATGCCTACGATGACGATGAGTCCCACGACATCCATTTCAGGGTGGACGTCGGCGCGGACATGATCGCCATGAAGTTCATCGACGACGGCCGCCCCTTCAATCCCCTCGCCGCCGAAAAGATGGCAACCCGGACTCCTCTCAGCGAAAGTGGCGAAGGCGGGCTCGGCATCAATTTCGTGCGACAGATGCGGGATATGATGGAATACCAGCGCAAAGACGATCGGAATGTCCTGCGAATCTGGTTTCAGCGAAAGACATAGCGCGTTAAACAACCGGCTTACCCCGCCCTCGTCACGCTGGTAGCAGGCTATTTTTACAAGGAAAACGGCAATGGCCCCAATGACGACAAACGATAACGAGATCGGCCGCCCGCTGGCGCCGCCGCCGGAAACCCTGCTGAGCCGCCTGTTCGAACCATTGGGCCAACGGGTGGTCGGCCTGGTGAACAACCTGGGAGCGGCGGCCATCTTCCTGATCAAAGCCCTTGTTCTCATCTTCGGGCGCAAACAATTTCGGGCCATTGTTCAGCAGATCAACATCATCGGCGCCAAAACCGTCAACATTGTTGCGCTGGTGGGCTTTTTCACCGGCATGGTCATGGGGCTGCAGCTTTATTACACCCTGGTCAAATACGGCTCCACCGGTGTTTTGGGTTCCGCCGTGGCGCTGTCGATCATCCGGGAGTTGGGCCCCGTGCTGACCGCCATCATGATCACGGCGCGGGCCGGGTCGTCCATGACGGCCGAGATCGGCATCCAGCGCAATTCGGAACAGATCGATGCCTTGTTCACCATGCGCATCGACCCCATCGGGTATTTGATCAGTCCCAAGATCGCGGCGGCCATCGTGAGCTTTCCCATCCTGACGGCGCTGTTCGACTTGATCGGTATTCTGGGGGGCTATATCAGTGGGGTCGTGCTCATGGGGGTCAATGAGGGCGCCTATTTCTATCGCATCCAAAGCAGTGTCGAAATGACAGACATCAATGGCGGGTTTATCAAATCCCTGGTTTTCGCGGTCATCGTTTCCACCATCTGCTGTTACCAGGGCTATTTCACGCATATGCGCAAGGACAGCTACGGCGCGCGCAGCGTCAGTTTTGCAACGACATCGGCGGTGGTGCTTTCATGTGTCTCCATCCTGGTGGCCGATTATATTGTTACGTCATTTTTGCTATAAAAATGCAGGAGCCAAACGGATGCCCGCGGCAATCGCATCCCATGGAATGAAGAAAGGCGCGCAATGAAAAAATACTCCAACGAAACCATTGTCGGCCTATTTGTGGTGCTGGGCCTGGCTGCGATCAGCTTTATGGCCGTTCGCATCGGCAACATTTCCATTGCCGGTGACAACAGCTATTCCCTGTATGCGCCCTTTAGCACGGTAAGCGGTCTGCGGGTCGGCAACGCGATCGAGATGATGGGGATGGAGATCGGGCGGGTGGCCGGCTTCAAGATGGACCAGGAAAAGCAACAGGCCATCGCGGTCCTGCGGATCAACAAAGAAATTGAAGTCTTTGACGATGCGATTGCCTCCATCAAGACGGCCGGGCTGATCGGTGACAAGTTTGTCGAAATCGACCCCGGGGGGGGCGGCGAACGACTCGCAGACGGTGACACGATCATCGAAACCGAATCTCCGGTGGATATCATGGAGCTTGTCAGCAAATATGCTTTTGGCGATGTCGAAAAAGAATAAGGCAAAGTGGTGGCCCCTGTTTCAGTCGGCGACACATCATACGGTAAATCGTTATGCGGTAGGCATTCAATAAAAGAGAGAGACGCATCCTATGAGGGTTTTACGAATACTCGCAGTGGCCATGGGCCTGCTGGCAAACGGTCTCTTATCGCCGGTCTGGAGCGCTCCGACCCGCCCTTTGCCCGCTTTTGTGCTCCCATCCTCGGAAAACGAGGTGATCTACCTGGCGCAGCAAAAAGGCGTCATCCAAGATGCGGTTGAAAGAAAACAAGAGGAAGAAGATGACCTGTGGGAAGACGAAGAGGGGTTATTTGAAGACGAAGAGGAAGAATTGACCATCGCCGACCCGCTCTATTACGTCAACAAGGGCATCTGGCATTTCAACGATTTCGTCTTCCTCTATATCGGCGAACCAGCCGCCCGGGGCTATAACAAAATCCTGCCCGAAACCATCCGGGGCGGGGTGACCAACTTCTTTTCCAACTGGTACACGCCGGTGCGGCTGGTCAGCTGTCTGCTGCAGGCCAAATGGAAAGAAGCCGGCACAGAAGGCGGGCGGTTTCTGATCAACACGACTTTCGGCATACTGGGGTTTGCCGATCTGGCCAAAGAAGAGACGTGGACCGGCTGGGAAGTGGCGGATGAAGACATCGGGCAGGTTTTCGGCGCCTGGGGCATTGGACAGGGGTTCTATCTGGTGCTGCCCCTGGTGGGCCCCTCATCGGCGAGGGACACCCTGGGACGCATCGGCAACGGATTTCTGGACCCTCTTACCTATCTCGATATCAAACTGTGGGAGTATGCCGCGATCTGGAGCTATCGTGAATTTGCAAACTATGCTCCCAACGCCGGCGAGTACAAGAAATTCAGGGACATGTCCCTCGATCCCTATACCGCCATGCGCAACGCTTACATCCAGTATCGTGCCCGGCAGGTCCGCGAATAGCGCCGGCTCAATCCGTCAAGTGTTGCCGGCCCTCCGCAAGGGTGTCCACAAGGGGAAAAATGGAGGCAAAGCCACTGATGTCCAGGATGTGACGGACATTGTCATTAGGGGCACACATGACGAAGCGGCCTTCGTTGCGCTGGATCTGTTTCGTGGTGGCCAGCAGCGCCCGCAAACCGGCGCTGCTGATGTATTCCAGCGATGTCAGATCGTACAGATAGCGGCCTTCTTCCGCAATGGTCTTCATCATGTCGGCTTCGGCATCGTCGGACGACACGGCATCCAAGCGCCCCTCGAATATAAAGGCGACAATCCCTGTCGCTCCGTTGGATTCAATTTTCATCAATCTTCCTAATCCCCTTTGCCCGGTTTCCTGAAGATTCTTTCGTATCGTGAGAATGGCCCCAACCACTGCCGCAGCGCATACTGCGAATTGAAAATGGATGTCCTGCCTAACTTTATTGACCAGCGCATCGTATCGAAAGGGGTGCGAATAATCAATCCCTGCTTGCGCTGGGAATAGACCGCCACCCGCGACCCGGTGGCCGCCGTTCCCGCATCAATTGACAACGCCCTGAACGACATTACCTCTTTTGACTATCAACAGCCGGTGTCGATAACCTGCCGGCGGACAGCAAAAAAAACAATGAATTGGTTCTAGGCATAAGGAGGCTGAATATGGCCCATACCTGTAAACGATGCGGCGCGGTGGCCAAAGATCCGGGGCACCTGTGCGACCCCTGCGGCGATCGCCAGAAATGCTCGTTCTGTGGCGCGCCTGACATCAACCAAGCCCACATGTGCAAAAGCAAGTTGACAGCCATGAAGTTTGTCTGTGACGGCTGCGGTCGTGTCGCAATGGAGAGTGAACATCTCTGCAAGCCGTCCCCCATTGGATAGCATCCGAACCGCGGGGGCAAACCGTTTCCCGCGAAGCGCCCATTCGGCCAATCAAGCCGGCGCCCCTCGGCCAGGGGCTGCGGCAGCAGCGCTGGCTTGGTTGCCGATCGGGATCGATTTAGAAAACAAAGCTTGACAGCCGCATGGCGCCCCTATAATCTAAATGATATTCATTTTGTAGCAATTATTCATTCTTCTTGCCTGTTTAAAGACGGAGCGCCCGGAACCTGTCCGGCTCGCTCCACGCCGCACGCGCACTGCCCACTGGTTCACGGCCATACCGGCTGGCGGTTGTCCAACCCACAGCCACGGAGGACACCATGCTACGGATCGTCCTTTCCCTGATAGGCCTTCTCTCTTTAGTTGGTGGTGACGTTGTCTCGGCGGACGCCCTGTTCGCCGTGCCCGGACGCATGGTCCAAATCGAATCCCGTCCGGGCATCCAAAGCCGCATCATCGTCTATCGACCGGACCAGCCCGTCGCCACGGTCATCCTGTTCCCGGACGGCAACGGGCGGCTGGACATCTCCCACGTATTCAACGACCCGTATATCGGTCGAACCGACGAGATTCCCATAGAGTTGATGGGGTATCTGCTCGGTCAAAAGATCACCGTTGTCCTGGCGGACGCCCCGGATGATCACCGCTCCATGCTGGGTGTCAATGGATGGCATGGTCCCGGCATTTTCCGCCTGAGCCAGGATCACGCCCGGGATGTAGGCGCCATCGTCGATTATCTCAAGGAGCAGGACCAATTGCCCATCTGGTTGGCGGGAATCCGCATGGGCGCCTTTTCGGCGGCCACGGCCGCCATTTATCTCCAAGAAGCGGTGGCCGGCCTGGTCCTGGCAGGCGGCATAACCCAATGCACCGAACAGAAAATCCTGCTGCAACTCTGCCCGGAAGGGTTGATGGGTATGCCGCTGCAGGATATCACCGTCCCCACCTTGATTCTCTCAGGAGGTTACGCCTTCCCGGAAAACCTGCTGGCAGGGGCACTGAGCCGTTCCCCGTTCATTCGGTTCCAGACGTTTTCAGAATATGTCAATTTCGAATCCTGGAACGGATGGGATCCCGGACAGACCGCCATTCCCGGCGTATCGAATGCCCACGTCAGCCGGGAGATGGCCGACTTCATTCGCTGGAATGAAATGACCCACCCGATGGTCATCTGCGATAATTCGGCCGCCGAAATGAGGGCCTCGGTCGAAATTTATCTGGCGGGCTGCTGCTACTAAGTGCTCCTGTTCGTAACTACGATGGCATTCGCTGGCCGATGCATCCTGGCCTACGGCGTTGCGCGGCGCTTAAATACACAAGGTATTCGCGCTTCGCGCGCCTGATATGCCAGGCGCCTCGGCCATCTCGGTGCGTCACCGAATTTACGAACATGAGCACTTAGCGCTTTAGAGGCGTATGAACGGCCGGCGCGCTGCCGTTAATCCGTTTCCCGGCCGTCATCGAACAAATACCCGACCGACCTAACACTCTTGAAAAATAAGGGCTTTTTGGGGTTTTCCTCGAAGTATTTGCGAAACCGGACGATGAAATTATCCACCGTGCGGGTCGTCATTTCACCGGTGTAGCCCCATCCGATCTCCAGGATCTTGGTGCGCGACAGGGGTTTTCCCCGGTGTTTGATGAAAAGCTTCAGCAGTTTGAGTTCCTGTTCCGTCAAGCGCACAACCCTTCCCTTGCAATGCGCCTTTCCGGTGTCGAATTCGATCGTGTTTGATCCAAAGCGATAGACGGTTTCCGTGACCGTCAGATTTTCGGATCCATTGCCGTTTTCCCCTCGGCCCCATGCCGCCCGTTTGATCAGGCGTTCCACACGCAGCTGAAACTCTTCCAGATTGAAGGGTTTGGCCAGGTAGTCATCGACTCCGTGCGCCAGCCCCCGAACCCGGTCGTCGGGGCCGGCCTTGGCCGACAGAATCAGAATCGGAAGTTTTTCATCTTCCAGGCGAATGCTCTGAAGCACCGAAAAGCCGTCGATTCCCGGCAGCATGATGTCCAGCACAATCAGATCCGGGCGCCAGGCTTTCCACTGCTGCAGGGCCGACACCCCATCCGTGGCAATCCTGACATCATAGCCCAGGAGAGAAAGATTCAGGCGGATACCCTCGGCGATATGTTTTTCATCCTCGACCACCAGAATACGGCTCTTTGACACGGGTTCTGTGCTCATTGGTTATCTTCCACCAGAATAGTTTTCTTTCGCCTGGGCAGCATCAGCGTAAAAACCGACCCCTCCCCATCCATGCGGGATTCCGCTTCCACACGCCCTTTATGCAGGCGGGCAATGTTTTGCACCAGGCTCAGTCCCAGTCCGCTGCCCTTGGCCATCGTCCGTCCCGGTCGCCCTGTCTGGTAAAACCGGCGAAAAATCTTGCGTGCTTCCCCTTTGCCGATACCAATGCCGTTGTCCTCAAATCGCAGGCGCAAATTGCGTAAGCCCGCATCGAAGCGGATGTCGATCCGGGGGCGATCAGAGGCGTTGTATTTTACCGCGTTGGTCAACAGGTTCATCACCAGCATGTCAAACAATGGTCGATCCACGGGATAGTGCCAGGACTCACCCGCGGGAGAATGAATCCGGATGTCGCACCCTTCGAAAAGCGGGGCATGGGTCTCCCGAAGTTCTTCGATCGCCCGGACCAGATCCGTTATCCTGAAATTCGCCTGGTAGCTTTTGCTTTCAAGACGGGCCAGGTTCAATATGCGATTGATGTTGTCCGTAAGGCGGCCGACATCCGACAGCATATAGTGAATGTACTTCTCCTGATCGGTGCGGGCCAGATCGTATTTAAGAAACGTCTCCAGAAAGAGCTTCAGGGACGTTACCGGTGTTCGGAGTTCATGGGTAAAATTGTTGATAAAATTATGCTGCAGCCGGTAGAGTTGAAGTGTTTTCTGGTTATAAACGAAAATCGTGAAAATGCCCATGAGAATGATGCCCACCAGGATGGACAGCACCAGCACCACGACCCAGGTCTGGGGGGCCAATACCTGGACCGGCTCCAGGTTGAGTTTGCGGACCATGGCCTCCAGGCCCTTGCTGACTTCAACATACCAGTAAATATATAAAAACAGGGAAAGAACAAGGGCAACGGTCGAAAAAACAAAAATGGATATGGGATGAAATAGCCAGGATCCGCGTCTCATAACAGGCCCCATGTTAGAGTGTTGCCGTTGTCACGTCAACGGCCCCGCTAAACGCACGAGAGGGTTCCACCCCGTCGCGTGTAAAATTTTTGTAAAACCGCCGCCACGACTACCCTGCGGCGATGATATCGGCTAATGCTTACCATAATTGACATCCGCCTTACCATGCTATACTGAACTGGCAAAGCCGTTATGATACCCAAGGAGCCATCCAAACCAATGCTGAATATGATCCCAGGCCCGATTCGCGGGCTTGCCTCACTGGCCGGCTACACGCTGAACACGCTGTTCTGGTGCGCCCTTCTCTTCTGCGTGGCTCTCCTTAAGGCGCTTGTGCCGCTGAAAAAGTGGCGCCGGACATGCAACCGAATTTTGAATCTGATCGCCACCCGCTGGATTGCCATCAACAACCTGAACCTGCAGATCATGAACCATATCCATTGGGACATTCGCGGCATCGAGGCGCTACGGGCCGGCAACTGGTATCTGGTTCTGTCCAATCACCAATCATGGGTGGACATCCTCGTCCTGCAGCGCATTTTCCATCGCCGCATTCCATTTCTCAAATTTTTTATCAAACAAGAACTGATCTGGATGCCGGTTCTGGGGCTAGCCTGGTGGGCCCTGGATTTTCCCTTCGTCAAACGCTATTCCCGCGCTGTACTGAAACGCAAACCGCATCTCAAAGGCAAAGACCTGGAGATCACCCGCAAGGCCTGCCGCAAGTTTCGCGAAATTCCCGTTTCCATCATGAATTTCACCGAAGGAACGCGGTTTACCCAAGACAAACATCGCCGACAAAAATCCCCCTATGGCCATCTGCTGCGCCCGCGCTCCGGCGGGATTGCCTTTGTCCTGAATGCCATGGGGGAACAGATGACCAGCATTCTGGACGTCACGATCGTCTACCCCCAGGGGACCCCATCTTTCTGGGATATGCTTTGCGGGCGATTGCAGGAGGTCATTGTGAGAGTGCGTGAAATCCCCGTGACGGATCAACTGCAGGGGGATTATTTCAACGACGAAGCCTATCGCGCCTGGTTTCAGGAATGGCTGAACCGGCTATGGCTTGAAAAAGACGCACGTATTGCCGCGATACTGACAAAAGCCCGGACGCAGGACCGCAAGACCGCGGATACCTTTCAGGAAGCCGCTTGACCACCATGGCCGGCACCCCTTCAAGGGGACACAACATCCTTAAACAGAACAAGCGCCTTCCCCGCTAGCCTCAACGGCGCCAGCTATCATGATACCATCCGACTCTTACCGCATCGGCATCGATATCGGCGGCACCAAAACCGAAGTCGTGCTGCTCGATCCCGAAGGCCATCCGCAATTGCGCGAGCGCGTTCCCACCCCCCGCCGGAATACCAGCGAATACGAGGCCATTTTAGAAAACACGGTTCGGATGGCCGAACAGGCCTTGCGTCAAACACCCGGCCATGACGGCACCATTGGCATTTGCATTCCCGGCATCATCGATGCCGGGACCGGCTGCGTGATCAATGCCAACATCACCAGCCTGATCGACAAATCCTTCCAACAGGATATCGCCCGGCAGTTGGGCCGCCCGGTGGCCATGGAAAACGACGCCGACTGTTTCACCCTGGCGGAAAGCCTGCAGGGCGCCGGCCAAGGCTTCGCCATGGTATTCGGTATTATTCTGGGAACCGGCGTCGGCGGTGGTCTGTGTTTCAACGGCCGCCTTTACCGCGGACGACACGGCATCGCCGGTGAGTGGGGCCACATGGCGATGGATCCTGACGGCCAGCTATGTTTCTGCGGCAACCGGGGCTGTGTGGAAACGCTGATCAGCGGCACCGGGCTATCGGCCGCTTACCAGAGAGCCCACGGCGAATCATTGTCCGCCGAAGCCATCGTGGCTGGAGCCCATGGCGGCCAGCCGGACTGCCGAGCGATTTTTCAAGCTTTTCTGGACACCTTTGGCCGCTGCGTGGGCGGCATCATCTCCTTGCTGGACCCCGATGCCATCGTCCTGGGAGGCGGCCTGTCCAATATTGACGACCTCTACGCCGAAGGGGCAGACAAAGCCCGCCGCTATGCGTTTCACCCGGATCCGCGAACCCCTATCTTGAAAAACAAACTGGGAGATTCCGCCGGCGTGTATGGCGCGGCCTGGATCGGCATTTGAGCCGAAGGGACCCGTAAAAGCCGGCGGGGCCGTTGCACCGTGTCACGCCCAGAAAGGTCTTGCCAGCCGTGCGGTTTCCTCCGGCGTCTGAAAGGTGGCCATGTCTCCCAGCATGGTTTCGAAGCTGGTGTGGTCGTTGCGCACCCAGGCGGCGTAATTCGAGCGCACCATCATCACGACCCGCAACTCCAGGCCACTATCGTCCTGTTCCACCGAAAGCAGGCCGAGGTTGTAGCCGTTCCGGCAGAGGCTGCGATAAAACCGCTGGGTGTGCAGCACCCCCCGGGCCAAATCTTCCCAGGCCGCATCACCCAGCCGCCGCAAAGACGTTCGGCCCGGCAGGATGCCCCAGATCTCATAAAAGCCTTCCGGTGCGAATGCCGCCAGCCACTCCCATTCACCGGTACGGCCAATGATGCGTCTTCCATCGTCCTTTTCGTGCTGCAGGATATCCGAAAAAAGGCCCTGCCCCGTGGCGGTCTTATAGGTCCGGGTGCGTTTGGCCAAAAAGCGATGATGGTTGGGCGCCACCCGGTCGGCATGCACCTGAAGGTGAGGATGGAGCAGGGAGCCGCCGGCGGACGGCAAATGATTCTGGGCGATGCCCATGTAAACCGCGGCAGGGTCGGTTTCATGAACACGCTGCAGGTAGGCGGCACAGTTGAGAAAACTGTCTTTGTAAACGGAAGGCGAAGCGGTGCCGATTTCCACGAAATGCCGGTCGTCAAACAGGCTGACCGCGGAGTAGGCGGCATAGGGAAAGAGATTGGGGAACAGGACCGAACAGCCCTTCGCCATGCGCCCGGCCGCATGAAATGCCGGTGGAAAACGCGGGGTTTTTGTTTCCAACTGCGGTTGACAAAAAGGACACACCGCGACTTGGCCGGCATGCGGGGGCGGCGCCGGCAGGTGGCGCGCGCCGTGTTCCGTCTCGCCGGAGCGACTGAAGGTAATGCGGCAGCGCCGGCCGGTAACCGGCGATGTCCGAATTTCGATGGGCCGGTCCGTCGCGACACCGTCCGGCGTGACAATGTGCGCCGTGACACACGCGCTGTGAAATGAAAGGCCCTCGAAGGAATCCACGCCATACTCCCTTCGCAACGGGCCGGTCAGGCTGACCCGTCACGTCATCCGGCACACCTTCCTGTTGCTCATGGAACCATCAGATACTTCCGGGCCAGTTCCGTGTAAGCCGCAACCTGCGCTTGCTGCCAGTCTACATCGCGCCCCAGTTCGCCCGCCATCACTTCGGCCACACGCGGCGCCATTTCGATGCTGGCCCGGGCGTCCAGCAACAGGGACCGGGTGCGCCGGGAAAGGAAATCTTCTACCGTGCGCGCCATTTCATGCCGAACGGCCCAGACCACCTCGCCGACCGTGGGGGTCAATCGTGCGTGCAGCTTTTCGGCACAGGCCGGATCGCTATGATTGATCGCCCGAATCGCCATGGCATCCGACCCGTATACCGCCAGGTCTCCGAACTGCCGGGCATTGCGGTGATAGCCGTGGATGTTGAGATCCTGGGTGGCGCAGGGCCGCTCGTCGAGCTGTGCCACCACCGCGGCCTGATCCACGGTATCTTCCGCCATCTTGCGATAGGTGGTCCACTTGCCACCGGTGATGGTCACCAGACCCGACCCGGAGATGTGGATGGTATGATCGCGGCTGATGGCCGCCGTGTTCTCTTCTTTGCCCATGCTCACCAACGGGCGCAGGCCGGCGAACATGCTCAGGACATCCGCCGGGGAGGGGTCTTTGGTCAGGTACTGGGCGGCATGCGTCAGGAGAAAATCGAGTTCTTCTTCGAACGGCAGCGGCTCCAGAGGGGTTTCCTTGACCGGCGTGTCGGTGGTCCCGACAATCACCCGGTCGTGCCAGGGAGTCGCGAAAAGAACCCGCCCGTCCTGGGTGTGGGGTACCATGATGGCACCCTTGCCCGGCAGGAAAGACCGGTCCAGCACGATGTGCACCCCCTGGCTGGGGGCAATCATGGGCGGCGCCTCGGGGGTATCCATGCGGCGGATCTGGTCGGCAAAGACACCCGTTGCGTTGACGACGGCCCGGGCCTTGATCTCATATTCCCGCCCGCTTTCGCGGTCTACCGCCACCACGCCCCGCGTAAAATCGCCGGACTTGGTCAGACCCGTGACCGCCACGTAGTTCAACACGGCGGCCCCCTGATCCGCCGCGGTCTGGGCCATGTTGACGGCCAGGCGCGCATCGTCGAACTGTCCAT
Source organism: Deltaproteobacteria bacterium (assembly GCA_020444045.1). Lineage (GTDB taxonomy): Bacteria > Desulfobacterota > Desulfobacteria > Desulfobacterales > UBA5852 > JABZFP01. Next base: position 115,259 of record JAHLLS010000004.1, on the reverse strand, counting down.
CGTAATAGATGACGCCGCCACGCAGTCCCTCCGTTTCGATGGTGGGGATATAATAAAGCGTCTTTTCCAGCGAAATATTCTTGGAAGGCCCGAAACCATGCTTGCCTGCCAGAAGATCGTAGAGGCGCAACCCGACCCCGTAGAAGGGACCCTCCCACCAGTCGTAGTTGGGCACTACAAAGGCCAGGTTGTGCACCAGATGCGGCGCGTTGCGGCGTAGCAGCCCGCGTTCTTTGAGGGCTTCCAGCACCAGGGAGACATTGCCCTGCTGGAGATAGCGCACCCCGCCGTGGACCAGTTTGGTGCTGCGGCTGGAAGTTCCCTGGGCAAAATCGCTTTGTTCCAGCAACAGGGTGGCGTAACCACGCGAAGCCGCATCGATGGCGACCCCCAGGCCGGTGGCGCCTCCCCCGATAACAATGAGATCCCATTGATGGCGCTCGGACTCGATCCGACGCAGCATGTCGTCACGATTCATCGATGATTCCTTTTTTTCTCTTTTAAATGTGTCTGTTTCTCACGCCTCGGCGGACGGTTTCGTCATCACCGCCAGGGTGACTGTGGCTTTGGCAACCAATTTGCCACTATCCGGATTACCGTCGAACACTTCCGATTCGGCCACGATCAACCGGCGGCCAGGCTTCAAGACGGTGCCGACGCAGTGCAGGCGGTCACCCCGGGCCGCCCGCAGCAGGTTGATTTTAAATTCCGCCGTCAGCACATAGTTGTCCGCCCCGATGATGGCGGCGCCGGCTGTGCCGGAGGTGTGGTCGGCCATGGTGGCCAGCACCCCGGCGTGCACCACCCCATCCTGCTGAAGGTGGTGGGATGCCAGTACCAGTTCCGTCTCGCAGCGTCCCGGTGCAATGGCCACCAGTTTCAATCCCAGGCTGCGAATGAAAGGGGCCGTATCGAACAGGCGGTGAATTTCATCCATGAAAGCCGGATTGCGTGATTCCATCATGAGGCAGTCCTAAACAATAGAAAGGCAAATCTGAAAAACGACGATCAGCAAGATCTAATCGACAGCATTGCCGGCGGGAAACCCATCAGGTCTGATCCGGCGCATGGCCGTCGGGTTTCTCTGCCGCCAATTTCTCCCACACCCGCCGTTCCAGGAACGAACCGGCCACGTTGGCCTCCATCTCCTTGAACATTTTCATGGGCACGGCAAAGGTCATGAGATGGTCGCCCAGCTGTTGCCGGATGGCGGTGCGTGCTGAAATGTCGGTCAGCCCCACCACCGCTCTTGGCAAATCGGATTCCGCTTCGCGGTAGGGATAAATACCGATGGTCTGGCAGCCGGCAGCATAGGGGATGATCACGTTTTCGTTGGTCTCCCGGCCGTAGTTGGCCAGGATCACCAAAGCGGAAAGCTGATCCGGGTCGGCAAAGAAGATCACCACCTGGCCGGCAGCCTCTTCATCGACCTCGGCCAGCGGCTTAAAAACAACAAAGGGGGCCGGGATATCGGTAATGGGCAGCCCGCGGATGAAGCGTTTGACCTGCCCGGGGGACTTCATATAGCGCTCACCATGCATGAAATGATCAAAAGAATCTTCAGTCATGTGCGGCTTGACGTTTTCCGCCATCTGCCGGCCCGTTTCCCACTGGTCGTTCCCGATGGACAAAAAATGGCAGAAGCCGTCTTCGCCGCCGGGAAACTGTTTGTAGACCTCCCCAAAGCCCAACCCCACCCCGCCGCCAAAGCAGCCAAAGGTTTTGCGTCCGCAAACCGCCGTTCCGCCCCGGGCGGCGCGGGCCACCATCCACATGACGCAGCCCCATTTGCCCTCCTTGAACTCGGCAGCCTTTTCCGGCCGGGTTTCCGACCAGGTCAAGGCCACCGGAGCGTATCGCAATCTCAGTTTCCGTGCGATTCGGCTTTCCAACGTTCCTCCTGTGGGAAAGCGTATTTAGGCAGGCATCGCCACGCCGGGCAAAGCACCATCATGCCAACCGCCACGATAAAACCGCATCCGACCCTGTCCATTCATGATGCCTTGTCCTCAGCGAATCGTTCAGGAGGGTGTATTCAGCGGCGGCATGCGGTCGCGATACATACCGGGACTGGAGTCCGGAATAGGTATCGCGCCGACCGTATGGGCAAAAAAGACGTCCGGTCCGGCCCATCCCACGACGGCATAGGCGTACCCCTGGTCGGCCATGTCCTGCAGGCTTTTCACCACCAGGTGCCGGCCGACGCCCTGGCGCTGGCAGTGTTCAGCCACCCCAATCGGCCCCAGCATGCCCCGGGCCGTGGCATCATAGACGCAGAACCCCGCCGGAGACTGGTTTTCCCGGGCAACCCAACAGGCAACCGGCCGGCGGTCGAAGGCCACCGCCGCCTCCTCCGCCCACCCCTGGGAGAAAACCCGTGACACCCATGTCACGATCTGGTGTTGTTCTGATGCAAGCGCACGACGAACCGTAATACCCGCGAGCAATGGCGGCAGGTCCTGGGGCAAATCATATAGTTTGACAAGCATGTCGGTCACGGCGGGGACCCTGATCATTCTCGCGGCATGCGCAGGCCGGCATGCCACATGGCGACATCAGTGGAACTGTTCCGCATTGAACGCCTGCGATGCGCGCGCCATATAATCTTCCATGGAGTCAAACATAAAATATTGCTGGACCGTATCCCAGGCCAACGCCGTGCGAACACCGGCCACCCAATCGTTGGCCGATGCGCCTTCGGCAAAATCGCCGATGATAAACGGCCGGCCACCCTGGATTTCAAATACGGCATGCTCAAGCAGCACCCCGTCATCCGGCGGACGCCCCATCAGATAAACAAGGACAATTTTATCGGAAAAATCGGGGAACTGCATCATCGACCCCATAAGCACTCCCGGGCAGATCGGATTCGCGGATTAAATCACTGTAGCGGAAAAATCCCCTCCCGAAAAGGGCAAACCGGTTCCTGCACATGTCAATTCGCGCATTACGACTGACGTATATGCCCAGATCGTTTGGTGGTCCACTTACTGAAGATGGCCGCAATTTTAACGGGATCGTGCCACATACGATCGGTGTCCTCATACAATTCCTTCAAACGCTGCTCGATGGAGACGCGTTTCTGTTCGAAGGCGTCGCCGCCAAGTTCCGCCGGGACATCGATGGCGTCACCGAAACGAATGATCACCCGCGAAAAGGGTTTGGGTACCATAAATCGGTCCCAGCTGTTGAAAACCCATTTTTTCTGGGCCGAGGTAATCGTGGGAACTACCGGCTTGCCGGCCACCTGGGCGATTCGCAGCAGACCCGGCTTCACATAGCCGAAGGGGCCTTTGGGGCCATCGACAATGTGACCAATCTTATACCCCTTACGCGCCAGGTCCTTGAGTCGCTTCAACGCCGCCACACCACCGCGCGTTGACGAGCCCCGCACCGAACGCCATCCAAGAATATCGACGACCCTGGCGACCATCTCACCGTCACGGCTTTGGCTGATCATGATGGCAATCGGCTTGCGGCTGGAAAAAAACGTTATTCCGGGAAAAAACCGCTGATGCCAGGAGGCGTAAATCAGGCTTTGATGACGATCAAGAACCGTTTTTTCGTTTTCCGGATCATACAGCCGAACCCGGTAGGTTGCAGACATTGCTTTGACCAGCAGTAATCCGCCATAAGGAATCAGATACCGGTAGATGAAAAATAACAGCGACCGTCGCATGGTTTCACTCCACGGGGAACCCCTTGGGAAATGCCAGATAAACTGTCCATCGGTAGGACTTGCAACCCGCACGTCATCTCGAGACTGGCCCCCCGCGACCGCCGGTTGCGAGTTCTTCCTGGATGATCAGAAGCTTTTCAATTTCCTTGGACAGTTGCGAACACCAGTCAATCGAATCAAACCAGTATTGCCGCAATTCGACAAATCGATCATTGAGCTCTGCCGCCTCGCGTGCCCGGTCAGCAGCGCCACAAAGCGTTCTCAGACGGCCAAGCGTTGCATCTTCAATGCTTCCGGGCTGCGGGAAAGCGTTTTCCAGCTTGGCCACCAGCAAGCGCATTTCCTGGCGAAGCATTTTCATGACACGTTCTCCCACGAAGATCAGGCAAATTGTCAATCACGATAAAACGATATTACTTTTTATTTTTCAACAAATCTTCAAGACCGGCAAACGGCCGGAAACCTGAAGATGTTTCACCCGCATGATCGGGCCGGGCGTTATCATAGGCGTCGGCCGTTTGATAGCGCGCGTGTTCGTTATCATGGCAGTAGATGCACAGCAGTTCCCAATTGCTGCCATCCGGGGGGTTGTTGTCATGGTTGTGATCCTTATGGTGCACGGTAAGCTCACGCAGCTTCTTGCCGCTGAATTCCCGGCCGCACCGGGCACAAATCCAGGGGTAAAGCTTGAGGGCCTTCTCGCGATACGTATGTTCCCGGTTTCGCAGCGCGTCAGCGACCAATTGCGCCTGACGCTCGCGATCGGAGGGCGTGTTACCTGACGACATGGCTGTTCTCCTCGGGCAGTATGGCGTGCTGGTGAATTCGATACCGGCGTTATACCATACAACACACCCTTCGATAAAGTTTTCTGAATCACCACCCCATTTGAATGCCGTCGGCAAGGTCCGCGCCCGCACATTTCAGTGTCACATGAAAAAAGGCGGCGTGGCGTACACAGACGCCACACCGCCTTTCGCGATCCGTATGCCGTCGCTGGTTAGTTCACGGCATCTTTCAACGCTTTTCCGGGAACAAACTTCGGTACCATACGGGCTTCAATCTGAATCTCTTTGCCGGTCTGGGGATTTCGCCCTTTGCGGGCTTCCCGCTTGTTGACTTTAAAGCTGCCGAACCCGACAATTTGAACTGCTTCGTTTTTCTTCAACGCATCCTTGATCGCGTTGAAGACGCACTCCACCGCTTCCTGGGCTTCTTTCTTGGTGGACACGACTTCCGCCACAGCGTTAACAAGATCACCTTTATTCATTTCAACACTCCTTTTCTTCTGTTTCCCCTAACGGGAATTGGGTAAGCGAAAATGAACCATTGGAACTTCTTCTGAAACGTTCGTTCAGAACTAATCAGCAAATGAGAACCAACCTTCGGAAGGCACACGGTATAGGGTGTTTGCCGATCCATGTCAAGAAGTATCCCGATATTGGGGCCGGAAGCGTCACCAGGACCAGCGGCGCTGTTAAATTATCTTTTTTTACACTTTGCCCCCAACAAGATGATACGGAGAAGAAAAGGATGTTCCAACGTGCCGCAAGAGGAAAAATAGGATTTAACTATCTGGAATTTTATCTATTTTTAAATCCTTAGCCAACAGGCTATCGATCGCAGGGCCGTTGGCCGCCGAATACCTGCATACCCATTTGCCATGCCCGTTTTGGCAGCATTAAAAAATCTTTAGGATGGTTGCCACACCGCCACTGCGGCCAGGCCGAAACCGGTCAGGGAATACACCCGAAGGTTTCTTTGCATTATGTCGATGATGTTCCGTCCAACGCACCCCGAACTGCCATACCGATCTTTTCCAAGGTGTCGGGTTTTCGTAAAAATGAACCATATCATTACTTCGGAGACTATATTTCTCCAACAGACATGTCGCTGAAGAGCAACTTTTCCGGGCCGCCATTGATATGTTAAGAAGTTATGTTGGTATGACGTCCGGTTTGCAGACATGATGCAAAAGCAAGACAGAGGAAGACGTCGCAAAACGCCGATGGCTTCGGGATGGTCATGCCGGGCATCGCCAAAAGCAAACGACAAGAAATTGCGAGATAATATCCGTATATGCCACAGTGGCCGATCGATAAAACCTGCTCTATCCGTTATTCAGGGAAGTTTCCTTTCATGTGTTTTTTGGGGAATAGCGGTCGGTAACGACTGGCAATACTGCTGTTACGGGGCATGGTTTTGCCCGGTTGTCATTCGGCCTCAGCGTCGGGCCCCACGCAGACCGAAGCCGAAATCCTCGCCACACACGCCGGCCGAACAACGCACCATGAAAGATCGATACAAGCAGGCGCATGGTTTCTGTGGTGATAAACAGCCGGTAGCGTCGCTATCCGCAGCATTTCTTGTACTTTTTCCCGCTCCCGCAGAGACAGGGATCGTTACGGCCCGGTTTCTTTTCGGCGATCCTGGTTTCGACCGGGGACAGCAGGGTCTCCAGGTCGGCAACATCCTCAGGGGTGTCCGGGTCCAATTGAATCGTATGGCTCCACCCGTTTTCCTCAAAAAGGGCCTTCACTTCCGCCAACCTTTCCTGGGTCTGCACCGTGACGGCAGCCGGTCTTTTGGGGGTTCCCAGACGAGCCGTTTTTTGACCGTCAAATTTTTTTATCATGTGTCACTCCTTTATTTGCGAACGTCGCAATCGCTGCACGGGGATCGATTGATCGGGTTTTCGCCACATCATCCCAAAGGATATCCGGGATTGAATTTACCAAAAGCAGCCTGCTTGTAACATACGATTTAAATCCTGTCGGATCGAATACCGCCAGGAACATGGGCCGCCATTCTGAAGACCCATTATAACGACAAGTGGGATTTCGCGCAAACCCTTAAAATACGCTCCGCCCGATCATCCGTTGATCCAGAATCCCCGTCTTCCACATTTGGCGTTCCATTGCTCCCCCGGGCACGCATTGCGTTTTGACTTTGACAGGCCTGGCGGGCTTTACTATCCTGTTTTGGTCATATGCCAAATTACGTGCCCATCCTGGGAGGTCCATATGCGATCATGCCATCTGTCCATTGCCATATTCATCCTGCTCCTCATGCTGTGCACGGATCCATCTGCCAGCCAGGCTCAGGAGGGCACCATCACCGGTCAGGTCAGTTTGACAAACCAAGAAGGTGAGGTGGTTTACGGGGATTGGATAAGGGTGTTCCTGACCAGCGAACCGATCGCTATTCCTGAAGTGGATTTGGCATCCACGAGTGTGCAATGGGAGCGTCAATCCCGGATCAACACCGGCCACATGGATTTTTTTGTTAATTTCAGACAGAAGCTGAACGTGCCGGGGTATGCCGTCGAAGACAAGCTGACCCGTCCGGACGGCACCTTCACCTTCAACCGGATCCATCCTGGCCGCTACTATATCGTGATTACGTTTCCAACGATGATTGCCGGATATAAGTGTGCCTGGCAGACGGCGGTGGATGTGGCCGGGGGACAAAGCGTGTCGGTGGCATTGAACAACGACAACCTGGTAATCCCGGCCCATTGAGATAAGCCAAATCGGAAAATGGAACGCAGGTTGAAATGGGACGCAGGCCAACAGCCCCGTCATGCGGTCCGTCAACCACACACCTCTCCGCGTGTCCTTCCCTGATCGTCCCGGCCCGTCGGTTGGGGCCCGAGGTGTCCTCCAATGAACACCGGCCGAAAAAACCAGTTGCCCGTTGACGAGGCCTATCCTGTCATAAGCGAGGCCGCGAGGCGCTGCGTCCCATTGATTACATCACGTCATACACTGCTGGCGAAAGGCCCGTCCAGAGATTTTTTCTGGGCCTCGGTCATATCGACTTCCGCTTTCATGGCAACGGCGTCCACCGGGCACTCCCGTGCACAAAACTGACAGGCAATACAGGCCGTACGATCTGCCAGGTAGGGGTAGGCTTTTCGATCCTGCGTATCCTCGCTGTACGTTACCGCCAGACAGGTCGCCGGACAGGCGTCGATGCAGGCGGAGCAGGACATGCAGCGCTCATAGTCAAAGAGGGGTTTTTCCCACTGCAGCGCCCGGCGGCGGATACGCTCAGACAATCGGCCAAGATGGTCCAGAACGGCACCGTGGGGACAAATGCGGCCGCAGGCCCCGCAGTCGATACAACGATTGGGATCCACCTCGTGCAATTTGCGGGGGCGGCCGGTAATACAGGCCACCGGGCAAATCTTGCGGCACATGCCGCAACCGACACATTTATCGATGATCTTGTAGGCCATCCATGCCTCAATCGCTCGGTTTGGTTTTAATGCCCCAGCGTTTCAGGATCGCCTCACCAGGTTTGCCCGTCACCGGGTCCCACCCGAAACGCTGCCAGTAGGCACGCATCATGGCATCCACCGCCACACTGCGTCCCGCATTGGCACCCGCGGTTTGGGGCGGTATGCCCAGCGTGCGCGGGTTCGCTTTAAAAGATTTCGGCTCTACGCCGTGTTTGACATTGAACGCCTGTTTGAGCGTCTGAATGCGCTCGCCAATCGCCATGTAGTCGGCCGGTGACCGATGCCACCCGGTTGCCGCGTTGAGCCACTCGAACAACGGCAACCGCTCCACACCTAAAAAGGCCCCGAATAGACAGGTGCCGGTCCCGTTGAGAACATTCATAAAACGGCTGCACGCAGCGGCTGCCGTAATTTTGTCGTCTTCGAATTCATATTTGCTGCCCTTGGTGTAAACCAGGCTCACATCCGGCAATTCCGGGACTTTCTCCCACAGGCGAAACATCTCATAGTACAACTGAGAACCGATCGTATGGCGCCCCGGGGTGGGTTCGACACAGTAATGCAGCGCAAACCCGGGATCGTAACGCCCGTCGTGCATGCCCAGTTCCTGACCGCCGGCATGCATGGCCAGGCGATCGGCCTGGCGTCCGATTCGTTCTGCCGCCGCCCGGGAGCCATCCGCCAGCAGATCGCCGATGCCCTCGCGCCGGATCATTTTTTCGACCAGTTGGACGATGGCCGCACTGTTGCCCCAGGTCAGCTCCAGGCCATCGGTATCGTCCCGGGTCAGAAGCCCCTTCTCGTAACATTCCATGGCAAACGCAACCGTACCACCGGCCGAAATCGTATCCATGCCGGCCCGGTTCAACATGTCGTTAAGCGTATAGATGCTCTCGGCGTCGTCGTTCAGCAGCAGCCCCCCCAGCGCCATGACCGACTCGTACTCCGGTTTGTGCCCCCCGGGCCAGGCACTGTTTTTGGCCATCAACCCGCCACACCCCAGCGGACAACTGTAACAATGGTATTTGACTACCATCGTGTCGGTGAATATTTCCGGGCTGAGATTGACCGAGCGATCCCGGTCAAAATCCTCGTTGCTGCCCTTCCAGTTTTTAATGGGGGTGTCGCCGACCTCCACCATGATCTGGTTGAGACTGGCGGTGCCGTATTTGTCCAGCATGAGCTTGTAAAGTATCCCGTAAAATGCCATCTGCATGGGCAGCAAGCGCATGAGGGATCCAGTATAAGCCATCATGATGCCATTTAAAAAGGGCGGATGGAACTGCACGGCTTCGTTGCACTGCTGGCTGAGCGTTTTGATCGTTTCCCGATCATGGACCGGGATGCGCTGTCCCCCGCTTAGCGCAACGGCCTTCAGGCGTTTGGCTCCCATCACCGCACCCAGACCGGACCGCGCCGCCATGCGTCCGCCGTCGTTGGCAACGCCAGCGATCAGGGACTGGTTTTCACCGGCGGGACCAATGCAGGCCACGCGCAAACCACGGCCATCCGCTTGTTGTTTGAGAATTTTTTCGGTTTCAATTGTATCGCGGCCCCAGAGTTCCGTGGCATCCCGCAGTTCTGCCCGGCCCTTTTCAGCCCAGAAATACACCGGCCGCGGGCTGATGCCGGTAAAAAAAATGCCATCGACGCCACAACGCTTGATGGCGGGGGAAAAATTGCCGCCGCAGTTGGCATCCCCCCATCCGCCCGTCAGCGGGGATTTCCCGGTAACCATCCAGCGCCCCGTGAACAGACTGCCGGTGCCGGTCAACAAGCCGGACACAAAGCCGAGAATGTTATCAGGACCAAGGGGATCAGCACCGGGGGGAATCCGCTCATAGAGCAGGTGTGCCGCCAATCCGACGCCGGACAGAAACTTTTGATAGAGGGTATCGGGGATCGATTCGATCTCGATCGTTCCCCGGCCAAGATCGACCCACATGATTTTGCCCATGCTGGCGTGACCCATGTCGCCTCCCTTGAAAGGCCCTGGGATAGGGGGCTGGTCATGGTGTGAGAGATAGCCGGCCAGGACGACTTCGACAAGATGTCAGCGAAACAACCCGATTGATGAAATACGAACAGATGCCTTATCGACCAATCGCCTGACCGGCCACCAAAAATAATGAGATTTAGCCCATAAATAAATAGCGAGTTGCCGGCGCGTTGTCAAATCAAATGCACCCCCCTGATCCCGGCAAAAAGAGGGGGGGGCATAAAAAAGACCCGGCGGTTCGACCACCGGGCCCAATAAGATTAGACCATTAAGGCGAACCCGTTTGAATTATACGACGTTGGTCGATGCCTCCGCCGCACAACGGTCTTCCGGGCAGAAAACCTCAAGCCAGGCGTCGTCGCGTTTGGCATCGGTCTCCTCAAGGGATGAGACCGCCAGGTGCTCCTCTTCAGCCAAACAGGCGTCGTCGGGGCAAAAGGTATCCAGCCATAAATCACGCGGATGATCCTTTTTATTGATCGTCATGATACACCTCCTATTGGCACGCTGAACCCGGCTAGTGCCGGTAATAACAGAGGGTAGTCATCATTTTAAAGATCGCAAACGCAACCCGACGCGGCATTCCGATATTAGAATGTCAGCAGCGGCATGACGTCGGGCTTTTTGTCCCGTTCGATGGGCAAAAACTGAATGGATTTTTGGTGGTTGGCTTCCGCCTCCTGCTCGTTCACCTGGTTGGCGATGGGGGTGTAGTAAAAGGCCAGTTTCATGCGGAGATCCTTTTGGTTGAATTTCAGTTTCATGCGAATCGCTTTGTATGTCCACTTGTAGGTGGTCTGGTCCCCGGCCACCGACCAGGATATCTTGGGAAAGCCGTAGCGTTTCTCCATGTAGGCTTTGATATCATCGAAGGTTTCCATGGACTCGATCAAAAGAAAAGCCGCGAAAAAACGGTGGTTCTGGGTGCCATAGACAACGCGGGAAATTTTGAAACCATTGACCTCCCTGACGGTATCCGGCTGGATGTAATAGCCCAGATCCCCCTTCTCATAGAACAATTCATACCCTTTCTGCTCGCGGATATCCGCCTCCCAGGGCAACCCCAAAAATTCGCGATCCAGCGACTGCCCATGGGCGGGGACCGTCAGCAGCATTGCACATAAAAAAACCAACACCAAGCCATTCGCGGTGCGCATCGCATGGTCTCCTGTTTCATACCGTTGATGATTCGTGGAAAATACTTCGGGCGATCCCCATCGACCGGGGCGTCAGGCCAAGCCTGAAACAATTTTAGGAAATAAATTTTCCAGCTGCACTTTCATGTAGAACCAATTGCCGTCGAGCGTGGTGACGCCCATCAGACGCAGACCGGTGGCTGCCTCGAGTTCCGACGTCACTAGAAGAACAATGCCGCTGCGCGTGTGCAGGGTAAGGGCTTGGCTGCGATCGAAGCCGATCTGGGCGGCTGTTTCCTCGCTCACGGAGAAGATACTGCTAATGCCGATGGCGAGCCGCTCCAAGTCGATGTGTTCGTCCAGGATGTCCGCTGCCAGAATATCCCCGTCGGCATCCAAGATGGCCACGGCCTGGTAGCCTTTGATGGATTTGAAATCATCGATGGAGTGCAACAGAATACTGCGGCTGGTTTCTTCGTCCAGCAGGGTTTGACTGGTCGATGTTTCCAGGACCACGCCCCCTCCGGTGGACTCGTCTTCCGACATCGCTTCTGTTTCTTCCCGCATCCAGGTGGCACCGGCCATGTCCATCAGGTGGGTTTTAACGCGTGTTCGCGTGCGACGGCGGGGGAGTTCCGAAAACTTGATCGCAATGCGGTCCCACTCGGATATCGCCAGCGCCGCCTTTTCACCGGTCCGCCCCTTCAGGTGGGCGTCGATCAGAACCCCCTCGTCGAAATAGAGGTAGCCTTTGCCCTTGCCGGCGGATTTGACTTCCATCCGACAGGTTTTCTGCTCGATTTCAATCAGTGGCAGGATACTGGCCATGGTCATGCCTTTGTAGTTCATGCCCTCGTCCCGCAGATTGAGCCCCACAAAAATAGCCGAGGCCAGCGCCCCGATTTCAAATGGTTTTTCCAAATGATAGAGGACTTCCTGTTGGTCCATCCGCTTGCGGAACCAGGGTTTGCCGTAGTCCGTCATGACAATGCAGGGGGTGTTGGGGTGCTCCTGGGTCATGAAGGCCAGAAGCTCCAGGCCGTCGAAGGTGGGCGTATTGATGTCCGTAACGAAAACCGCCACTTTTTCGTTGGAGAGAAGCCGGACGGCCTCTTCACCGTCGCTGGCCACCAGCACTTCGAACTGGTGCATCTTGTCGAGGCCGTCCTTGAGCGACTTGAGAAAATCGGCATTGCTATCGACAATCAAAACCTTATCCATAGACCCCTTCCCCTAAAAATGCATTTTCCATCGTCGATCCAGCGCGGAATGATCCGTCCCCACAAACATCGGTATCGGCGCAATTGGCCCTGAGGTTTAGTCGCCCATCCCTCATCACCACCCGAGCGGAATCGCCATACAATCGTAATCTACTGAAACTATATGACATAATTTAATCGCAGGGTCAATAGACGTCGCTGCCGTATCCCGCGAAAAGATGGGTGATACCAGGCGGGACCATCCGGTGACCGTCAATGGCAAAAGCATAGACCCGGTGCCCCCTCCTACCATGGGGGAAGATCGCTTGGAACACGGCTTACCATCGATCCGAACGAAAAAACTAAAGTAGGGCTGAAGATGTTCCGATACACCACATAACGCCACATGCCGTTATCCTGAAAGCCGGCCGCTGTTCAGGACGGTATGCCGGCATTATGCGCGATTTCATAAGCGTACAGACTGTTTTTACGGGGAGGCCTAAAATGCTTAACAAATTTAAACTATCGACCAGGATTCTCATGCTCGGCGTGATCATCGTGATCGCGTTCAGTGCGGTTTTCGGCTGGCTGTACCCGAAAATCAAAGGCAACATGTATGATGCCAAGTACCTCAAAACCCGACACTTAGTCGAAGCCGCCTACAGTGTCGCGGCCCATTTTGCCAGCCAGGCGGAAAAAGGCGCGATAACACAGGAAGCGGCCCAGCGGCAGGCCCAGGAAACGCTCCAGGCCATGCGCTATGAAAGTGATGACTATTACTGGATCAACGACATGACCCCGCGCATGATCATGCATCCCATGAAACCCGCTTTGAATGGGAAAGACCTGTCCGGCATAAAAGACCCCAACGGCAAACACCTGTTTAACGAGTTCGTAGCGGTCTGCAAAAAGGACGGTGCGGGTTTTGTGGACTATATGTGGCCCAAGCCGGGCGTCGACGAGCCGCAGCCGAAGATTTCCTACGTCAAGCTTTTTCCCCAGTGGAACTGGGTGATCGGCTCGGGAATCTATATCGATGACGTGCAAAAAGAAATTAGCAGCCTGTTTACCGTCATCTTTGCCGTGCTGGCGGTGATCACTGTGGCCGCAATTGCCGTTTCCTGGCTGATGGCCCGCTCCATCGCCAAACCCATCGATCACATCATTCAATCTTTGAACACCGGATCGGATGAAATCGCCTCGGCCTCCAGCCAGGTGTCTTCCGCCAGCCAGTCCCTGGCCGAAGGCGCGTCCGAACAGGCGGCCGCCATCGAGGAGACGTCCGCGTCCCTTGAAGAAATGGCCTCCATGACACAGCAAAACGCAGACAATGCCGCCCAGGCCAATCACCTGATGAAAGATGCCAACCAGGTGGTCAAACGGGCCACCAGCGAAATGACGGATTTGACGGCATCCATGGGCCAGATCACCAAGGCCAGCGAAGAAACCCAGAAAATCGTCAAGACCATCGACGAGATCGCGTTTCAGACCAATCTCCTGGCGTTAAATGCCGCGGTGGAAGCCGCCCGGGCCGGCGAAGCCGGGGCCGGATTTGCCGTGGTGGCGGACGAGGTGCGCAACCTGGCGATCCGCGCCGCCGAGGCGGCCAAAAACACCTCAGCGCTTATCGAAGACACCGCCAAACGGGTGCAGGACGGTTCCGAACTGGTGGCCAAGGCCAACGGGGCCTTTTCTGAAGTGGCGGGCTCCGCATCCAAGGTGGGTGACATTGTGGGTGAAATCGCGGCCGCCTCCACCGAGCAGGCCCAGGGGGTCGAACAGATCAACAATGCCGTAACCGAAATGGACAAGGTCGTGCAGCAGAACGCCGCAACGGCCGAAGAATCCGCCTCGGCTTCGGAGGAAATGAATGCCCAGGCCGAACAGATGAAACACATGGTGCAGGGGCTGGTAACTCTCGTCGAGGGCCAGCGCGGTAAAACAGCGGCACCCTCCGTGAAGAGGAAACCGACGACGGCTAAGCGCCGTGTCCGGACGGCGGCCGCTCCTGCCGCCAGCAGCAAGAACATGGCACCGGAGAAGCTCATCCCGTTTGGCGACAATGACGGCGACGCCTTCCAGGATTTTTAACATCCGATGCGCTGACCAACGAACAACGGCAGGCGGTTTATCATGCCGCCGCCTGCCACACCATCCATCGATGGGAGGAGACGACAATGAGCGATTCACTGGCAGGCAAATACCTGACCTTTATCCTGGATAACGAAGAATACGGCATCGCCTTACTAAAGGTGAAGGAAATCATCGGTATGATGCCCATCACCACCGTGCCCCAGACACCGGAATACGTCAAGGGCGTCATCAACCTGCGCGGCAAGGTGATCCCGGTTTCCGACCTGCGGCTGCGGTTCGGAATGTCGGCCGCCGACTATACCGAGCGCACCTGCATCATCGTGGTCGAAATACAAGGCGAAGCAGCCACGATCCAGATCGGCATCGTTGTAGACGCGGTTTCCGAGGTCATGAACATCAAAGCCGAAGAGGTGGAAGAGGCCCCCTCCTTCGGAACCAAGGTGGAAACCGATTACATCCTCGGCATGGCCAATATGGACGGCCAGGTTAAAATCCTACTGGACATCGACCGCGTATTGACCGATGACGTCATGGCGAAAGTGCCGCACGCAGCCTGATCCTGAAAAACCGTTATATTTCATCACACCGGATGCCACCGCACCGATTTTCCTGGAGCGATGGCATTCGTATTTTAGAGCTGCCGGCGACCGATCATTTCCGGGAACAGAGACGTTACCGGCATGATCGGTGCCCGTTCTGATCCAATCACTGACCGAATGATCGTTTGGATCAGTCAATCTCATCGCGCTTTCCACCCCAACCGTTGTGTGCTATAGTAATTTAGTTTTATTGTTTGATGATTTCGCAATAAGTCGCTGAGAGAATCCTTTCGTCATCCCCGTACAAGCGGGGATCCAGTTATTTCAATGGGTTCTGGACTCCCGCCTTCTCGGGAGTGACGGCTTCAGGACTTCTTACGATTCCATCTTGTTTAGAAAGCAATCGCATCCATCCGCTGGAGGGTCTGAAGGGACCAATCCGGCACTCAATCCACTGAAGTAAACGGTACGATACCGAATCCATAAATACGCAACGGGAAGCCATCCGGCAACCACCAAACGCCTGTGAGCCGGCACAGATGATATCGGTGCACCGCCGATAGCCCCGCAAACCATCCAACCCCCGGGGGATATGATCGCCATGAGTTTTCAACGTCTGCGGTCCCACTTGAAATCCATCCATGTCGAAGACCACATCATCGCCGGACGCAAGGGCAACAAAGAAAATATTAAAAGTAAAATCATCGTTCCCATTCTGCAGACGATCGGCTGGAATCTGCTGCGGGAGATGGATTTCGACCATCAGGGTCTCGATATTGTTCTTTTCAAAGATGGCAATCCAACCCTTATCGTGGAGGTTAAATCCTGGAACGATATTTTGGAAGAGGACATCAACCAATACCTGGAGTACAGTTTCCGGCTGAATTGCCCCTGGATATTCTTATCCACCGGCCAGCAAATGGCCCTGTATTGCACCCTGCTCAACCAGCAAGACCTGTCCGAAGCGGAACCGGTGATCAAGTTTACCCTCGAGGAACTAACCGGCAGCAATGGCAACAAAATTCTCAATGAACTGGACCGCATGATGGGCAAGAAGCACTTCTTCAAGAAAAACAGCGCCCTTTATGCCTACGTGGCCGAACGACTGGCGGACCAGAGCATCGAAGAAGCCCAGATCGAATTTGTCAAATCCGCCTCACAACACGTCCGGGATGACCGCACGCGGCAATTGACCGTGGAAACCTTTCTGGCCCAACTCCGGCACCATTCGCGCCAGGTATCCGGCGCCCTTGTCTACCTCCATTCCAAGATGGTCAACGCCCTGAAACACAACAACCGCCTTCGCCTCCGCTACCGCAACAAGGGCGTAGGGCTTGAATACGACACCGTAGGCACCCCCGAGGGCGAGACCTTGAATCTTTTCGACATCTACCCCGAAAGCGCCCGGATAACCTTTGGCCAGGATGGCTGGAAAAAATTGAACATTACTGCCGCCACCTTCGATGAGATGACCAACGTTCCCCGCAAAGCCCAATCCTTCACCTGGGCCCGCGAAGTTGGCGGACTCCTGGACCGGGCCATCCGGGAAATCAACATGTTCGGGTAGCGCCCGTCGCCTTCATGCCTTCCACTGACAACATCGCCGGTTGAATCCCCTTCTCTTGGTTGATTGTGTTCATACCCGCATTTGAAATTGAGATTGCAAAAGGCCTTAGGATCCACTATGAAAAGGCACCTTAGGCCTTTTCGATATCTATTCAGTGCTCCTGTTCGTCAATACGGTGACGCGCCGGGATGGCCGAGGCGCCTGGCATGCCAGGCGCGCGAAGCGCGAACACCATGCGTATTCAAGCGCCGCGCAACGCCGCAGGCCGGGATGCATCGGCCAGCGAATGCGATCGTATTTACGAACAGGAGCACATAGTCATTAACGGTGGTGGGATTGCTTATGTGGCACTACGAGAAACCGGACAACCTGGTCGAATGGTGGGAAGCAAGCGTCAACAAATTCAGAAACAACACGCTGTTTTGGATCAGGAATGACCAAAATACACTCGATCCGATGACCTACGGCGAAGTCGGCCAACGCATCAATAACGCCCGTGGTGGGTTGGCCGCGGCCGGGATTCGGGAAGGGGATTTCGTTGGGATTATTGCCAACAACCGACCGGAATGGTGTATTTTGTCCTATGCAACCTACGGCCGCAATGCCCGATTTGTGCCCATGTACGAAAAAGAACGCCCCGAAACATGGAAATACATCATCACCGACAGCAGGGTCAAAGTCCTGATTGTTTCCAGCCAGGCCATCTATGACAGGGTTAAAGGGTTCCTGAATGAGATACCGACGCTTGAGAAAATCTATATCATCGATATGGATGGGGATAACAGCCTGAAGGCCCTTGAGAAGTCAGGGGCGGACAACCCTGTCGAACCGATCGTACCAGACCACGAAGACATTGCTATCCTTATCTATACCTCCGGCACCACCGGAGACCCAAAGGGTGTCCTGCTCTCTCACGGCAACCTGACCTATACATCTAGGGGCGGGCACAAAATTTATCCGGAACTGGACGCGGCTCACGTAGGGCTTTCAATTCTTCCCTGGGCCCACTCCTACGCTCTGAGCGGTGAATTGAATAACTGGATCCAGTTCGGCGGTTCTTTAGGGTTCATGCGCGAGGTGGCGACCCTGGCCGAAGACCTGAAATTGGTGCGGCCGACGTATCTGGTCTGTGTTCCCCGATTGTTCAACAAGATCTATGACGGCATCATGGCCCGAATGGAAGAGGAAGGCGGGTTAAAGAAAAAACTTTTCAACACGGCCCGCAAAACAGCCAAGAAAAAAAGAAAACTGCTCGAACAGGGGAAATCCAGCCTCCTGACAAACCTTCAATTCATGCTTTTAGATAAACTGGTGTTCAGTAAAATACGCGCTGGCTTCGGTGGCAGGCTGAAAGGCGCCCTTACCGCAAGTGCTGTCATGAATCGTGAAATCGGAGAGTTTTTCTTTGACATCGGGGTGCCCGCTTTCGATTGCTACGGATTGAGTGAAACATCTCCGGCGGTCGCCATGAACTGCCGCAGCGACTATCGTCTCGGCAGTGTGGGGAAAGTGCTTGAAGGGCAGAAGGTCGTTATCGACAAGTCCGTTGTCGAAGCCGGTGCCGATGATGGTGAAATCATCGTCTACGGGCCAAACGTCATGAAGGGGTACCACAATAAACCCCAAGAGACCCAATTGGTCATGACCGTGGACGGCGGATTTCGGAGCGGCGACCGAGGCCGATTTGACAAGGATGGCTTTCTCTACATCACCGGACGCATCAAAGAACAGTATAAACTCGAAAACGGCAAGTATGTTTTCCCCCATGCATTAGAAGAGGATATGAAACTGCTTCCCAATGTGGCCAATGCCATGGTTTATGGCGAGGGGAGGCCCTATAATATCTGTCTTGTTTTCCCTGACTTCGATGTTCTGGGTAAATATGCCCAAAAAAATGCTATCCCCTCCGACCCGGAATCGCTTGTTAAAAACAAAGCGGTCACGGATATGATGGAAAAAGAAATTGTGGCCTACTTAAAAACCAAATACGGCGGATATGAGATCCCAAAGAAATTTTTCTTTCTTACCAGTGATTTTACACTTGAAAACGGCATGATCACACAGACCCTGAAACTTAAACGCCGGGTTGTCGTAAAAGGGTATCAGGATCTTATCGACGCAGCCTATGCCGAAACAGGGAGATATCGTTAATCTTTTGGGGAGGTCGCATAAATGAAAAGCTACCGCAAAGAGCTATGGTTCAACATCCCCACCCGACGCGCCTTTATCAATATCACCCCGGACGTCCAGAAGTGCATCGACGAAAGCGGAATTACCGAAGGGCTCGTGCTCGTCAATGCCATGCACATCACCGCCTCGGTCTTCATCAATGACGACGAATCCGGTCTCCACCATGACTACGATGTGTGGTTGGAAAAGCTGGCCCCCCATGCCCCCGTGGAGCAATACCGTCACAATATAGGCGAAGATAATGCTGACGCCCACATGAAGCGCCAGATCATGGGCCGTGAGGTGGTGGTGGCCATCACCGAAGGCCGGTTGGATTTCGGGACCTGGGAGCGAATTTTTTACGGTGAGTTCGATGGCCGGCGAAAAAAACGGGTGTTGGTAAAAATCATCGGAGCTTAATTCCCGACGTCCAGCCGATTACTTCGATAGAAAACAAATATCGTCCACCCAAATCTTTATGGTGGTCTCACCGCCCTCGGCCCCATTGAAGGCAAAGGCCATCCCCATTGCCCGGCCGGGTTCAAACCCGGCGCTGCCGTCACCTTCCCGCGCAGGCTGAAAGAAATCTTTCCAGGGGGTGTCGGCCCCCTGCCAATCGGCGAAGGTCTTGATGGCGGTCACCTCCCATCCAGAAAGCCAGCGGTTATCCCCAAAATCGCCATATTTTTCGACCACGGCGATCTCATGTGTCGATGCGGCGCTATTCGCTGCGCGCCGCCGATCCCGTAAAAAAGACCAGACGATACATACTGGCGGCTACCATTTTATCCGCGTCAGACGCCTGGACCTGCCAGCAGTAAGGCGCATCCGCAACGATATCTTTCATATTGAGTTCCGTCAGATCGTAAGTTGTCTGCCTGGTCATGACCGCCAATACGGGCTTTTGATAGGCAAACCGCATCGGGACAGTGGGATCAAACGTTAGCGTGTCATCCGGCCGGTAGAGCTGGAAGCGATAGAGGGGCTCCTCTTCCGCCGGCTGCCAGGAAAACCGGGGCAACGCCTTCGGGGACAGGGCAACGTGTTCCTGTTCACCGGGGTTCGTCAACGTGAGCGACCCCAGGGGGGCACCCGTGTAGGACTCCGTTACAAAGTAGTAAATCGTGGGCTCGTCGAACGCGGGAACCGGATCCAGAATCTCGAACGTGACCTTGTGAAGGCCGGTTCCGTAGGTCGGAAAGGCGGGCGTCAGCGGGCTGGTAATCATGATCTCCCGCAATCCCGGGTTGAGTTGCTGGGTGATGCTACTCAGGATCTGGCCGTCTACTTTCCACTGCGCCCGCAGGGTACCGCCCCCGTTGCAGGTCAGGGTGGCGGCCGCCTGCAGCCCCTTGGCAAAACGGGGAACCGTGATCCGGCCTCCGGAGGAGGGGCGGGTACCGGCAACTTGCAATGGCTGATTGAACGTCAGTTCCATCCGCACCTGAGAAAAGGTTCCGCCGGAAGCCGGCACAATCGTCAGGGCGACTTCGACTTGAACCGGGGCCGACACGTAATCCGAAAAAACACGGCGATAAAAAAGGCGGCGGTTATGCTTGAGCGCCTCCGCGATGATTCCGGCCGGAATGGTAAGAGATTCCCGTGCCGTCTATGGCACGGCGTTCACGACAGGAATCGAAACGGTCTTGTTTACGGTGCCGAGCACGCGGCCATCTGACGTTTCGAAACGTCCCCGGGGCGACGTACTAGTATAATTCACGATGTCAAAATCGATTCCGGTATAGAGAAGCAGCACCTTCTGGTTAACCCCCGGCACCACGGTGACCGCCGAGGGCGTTACCCTAATGGCAAGCGCGTGAACGGCCGCCGGGAAACCGGCGACAAGAAGGATAAATACACCCAGGCATAGGATGATGGACGAGAGGGTTTGCACACGAGGGCTTTGGGGAAAAATCGTCGCCATATCAAGCTCCTAAGTCTATCGACCGTTATTGCAAACAAGATTTAAGGGTCACAAACGTTGACATCCATCAATGTCCGCAACCACTGGCAAGCCTTGCCCTCAAAGGGACGGATATCCTTTTGCTGAAGGTCTGGATTCTGTTCCGCGGCCAGCGCGAGAATGCCCGCCACAATCGCCGAAGACATGGAAGTGCCCGTCAGAAAATTGAACCGTCCCTCGGGAATCGTCGCGAATATGTTTTCGGCCGGGGCAGACACCCGGGCCAACCGTATGGCATGTTCATCCGGATAAGGATCACCTTTGGCATCCCGCCCGCCAACCGCAATAACCATCGGACTCGAGGCGGGAAACCAAGCCGACCGCATCCCCTGTTCATTCCCCACCGGGGCCACAAACAAAATGCCGTCGGCAGCGCCCTTCTCCAACAGCATTTCCATCAGCCGGTCGGGCCGTGGAGCGCCAAAGCTCATATTGACGATTTTCGCTTTTTTCATGAGTGCCACATCCAGGGCCTTGACCATGGCGACTGTATCGCCCCGGCCGCCGGGATGCGTCTCGGATACCTGCCGGCACGCCCTCAGGGCCAGCAATTCAACCTCCGGTGCAACGCCTTCGATCCCGAAACCGTTGCGGGAGGCCCCAATGATGCCGGCAACCGCCGTCCCATGGATCTCGGGTTTAAACGGGCTGCTGGCAAGCATGTTTTCATTCGCCGTCACGCGGTCTTTTAAATCCGGATGATCAGCATCCACCCCGGTATCGATGACCGCGACAGTGACGCCCCGACCGGTGTGTCGGGTGTGCAGGACATCGAATTGGAAGGTTGCGGCAATCTGCTGCATAGGGCGTTTGGGGTCACCAAAGGTTGTAAAGACCTGATTGCGCTCCGCCTGAATCACATCCTGTTCTTTGCGTATGGCGCTCACCTGGTCGGCAAGATCGCCGTCACTTTCGAATACATAGGTCCGCAGCTTGAGCGATCGGATTTCAAATTGCTCCATCAGCCGCACCTTATACGCCTTGGGTAAATCGTCTTCTATCCGTCGGCCGGCTTCAGGCCGGACCGTTACGAGGATCTGGCGGTTGATCGTATCATCGCCACGTCTCTGCCCACCCAAAATCCGATAGCTGGCTCTGCTATCCGGCAAATCGCCACGGGCATTGGTAATGACAAACCGAATATCATGACGGCCGGGGGTCGATGTCGGCATGCCAGCCTGGGCAGGAAAGGCAACCACCGCCAGAGGTGCCCTAACGCGGCTGACAAAGGGCCGCACATCCGCATGGTCAACTTGCCAATAGCCACGGAGAATCCCTTCGCCTTCAAGCCGGACTTGTGCAACCAGCTTCGGCAGCGTCGCGTCTTTTTCAACGACAATGGACGCCCCCTGGTTTTCAAAAACCAGGTGAACACCCGTCACATGCAATGCCGGTTCACCGCCGACGGGAATGCGCCGATAGACGGCTTCATTTCCGTTTGGCAGCGTGGCGGAAACCGCGTTATGAATCGTCAGACTGAAGTGCTTCTCTTCCGCCTGGACACCGGCCGGGCAACGATCATAGGACAGGATGCCGAAGCGGTAGCCCCCCGGGACAAGGGGTGTTCCGCTGATCCGGCCCCGTGAATTCAGCTCGAGACCAGGCGGAAGGACAGCGCCTTTCATCAGGGCAAAACTCACGGGAGGAACGCCGCCTGAAGCCTGGATCGTCACGTTAAACAGTCGATTGACCGTTCCTGCCGGCAGGGTCGTTGGGGTTTCGATCTTGAAAGGGCGGCAGGTTGCCGCTGGCTGTTCTTCGCCGGTGGCATTGCCGGACGACGGCATTTGGTGGGTCAGCGGTATGCCCGGCGAGGTGGTTTCCGCATCTTTTTGTAGCTTCAACGGGCTGCCCGCCACAGAGGGCACAACGGGTGCCATCGTCACCGCAGGCTTATCAGCGGCAATCGACAATGAAACCGACGCCCACAGCACGAAGACCGATAGAGCGCCAAGCACCGTCAGGCACCATGGTTTCGTTGGCGACTGCATCATCATGCCTAATACTTCGGTTCCGCCAGTCGGACCAGTTTCGAGTCCATAAGCGCTTTCAGCACATCATCCGGCGGCTGCGATTCGGCGATTTCGATCACGTACAATCCATTGGCCATCGGCCCGGCAACAATACCGGCATCGAGTTGGTTCAGGAAGGCACGGATATCTTTTTCCATGGCGTCTTCCTCAAACACGATGTTGATTTTCAATGCCGTCTCGGTTGTTGCCCCCCCGGACGACAGCGTCTCAAACTCCTGCGTGTCCGGCATTGTCCCAACAAGGGTGACCAGCAGCACCAATTGAACGGCGGCCACCGCCCAGGCGACCCGGGGAGAAAAAAAAATCGTCCGGATAAACTCCGCCAGTTTTTCAAAAAGCACCCCGGGACCATCCGGAGACAGGGCCTTTTTCTCCTGAACATCAATATTGTCCATGATCCTTGAAAAAACCCTGTCGCTGGACGGGAACGGAATCTCTTCTTCGATATCCGGGTACAAAGCGGCAATCTCTTCAAATTCAGACAGTTCCTGCTTTAGCGCAGGGTCGCTCTTCAGGGCCGCCTCGAAGGCCACCCTCTCGCTGCCAGACAAGCGCCCGTTGATGTACAGAGGAATCATTCCTTTTAATGCTGCGGCATCATATTTCATCTCTTTTTACTCCCAGTTTCCCGATCGCTTTTCGCAGCGCCGCCTTGGCATAAAATACGCGCGTTTTGACGGTGTTTTCCGAAATATCCAAAATGTCAGCGATCTCCTGGTAGGTCATCTGTTGATAAAAGACATAATCCAGCACCTCCCGGTGTTTATCAGAAAGCATATTCATGGCTTTTTGCAGAAACCGCCGCCGGTCAGCATCTTCCGGATCGGGCTGGCCGTCATCAGCAATATCCTGGTAATCATCAATATTGGCGTGATGCCGGTGCTTACGCAGCGCGTTCATGGCCATGTTGCGGGCAATACCGAATATCCAGGTTTTCACCTGGGATTGACCGCGAAACTTGTCGGCGCCTTTCCATACCTGGGTAAACACCTCTACCTGGACATCTTCCGCCAGGCTCTCATCCCGGAGTATCCGGTAGAGATAAAAATAGATGCTTCGCGACATGGATTCATACAATTCCCTAAAAGCCGCATGGTCCCCCTCGGCAACCTTCTCGAGCAAGCGGGTTTCCCGTGCAACCGCTATCCCTTTATTCATGAGTCGTATCCGGTGGCTAAAAGGTTCAAATGGTGCCAGGTTTCGTTTTAAAGAATCATCATGTCGGGCATGGGGAGATGCTGGAAGACCTCCGGTATTTTCCGGGGGGTGCCCTGTTTTCCAATATCTGATGGTGGTCTCAAAAGGCAGGCGCCGGTGCTTCAGGGTCATCGGGAAAATGGTGCCTATCGTCTTGCCGGACCCGATACAAAAAGCAAGCGCTATCTTTCAGCCGTGAGTACGCCAAGAAGACTCAGGTGTGTCAATCAGCCCGGTGCGGGCCGTTGAAGAATCGGCAGGAAGCCGGCGGGTCAGCCCATCGCGGGTATGGCCATGACGGCCAGAGCGAGTATAAAGAAAGCGATCATTTCTATGTACATCCGGTAAATTTGCATGATGTCTCCTCCCGTTGCCAAAGTGACCATGGCGCCTTTGATTTCAGCCTGTACTTTTTGGTAACGAATGACGAACGAATGGTTCAAAATAGGATGGCGACGGCACTCTTTTTGGCATTAGCCTTTCGGCACTTCTCCTCCATGCTCAGTCGCGACCGGGTCCCTCCCGTGTTTTTTTACCCACGAAGGCCTTGCCCAACCATTGAAATGAATACAATTCACTTGATGGGTGATATTCAATTTATCATATCAATTCCAGGCAGATATTGCCATCAATCGTCGTATTCATCGCCTTGACACCGGGTTGGCGCTTGTGTCATATTGCCAGGCTCTGAATTGGCACAGATAGAATTGTCGGGGCCGCCATCACCATTGGAACAACCGCGACAACTGTTGACGAACCGATCGGATCGCACTGGGAACAGAGGGAAAATTTATGAACGAAAGCAATCTTGCCAAAATTCTCAAAGCTGGCCACTTCGCCTTCACCGGTGAGTTGGGGCCACCGCGAGGCGCGAATGTAGACCATGTCCGTGAAAAGGCCGCCCCACTCAAAGGCATGGTGGATTCGGTCAACATCACCGACAACCAGACCGCCATGGTCCGGATGTCCAGCTGGGCCGCCGCCTTGATTGCCATTCAAGAAGGCCTGGAGCCCAATTACCAGATGGTCTGCCGCGACCGGAACCGGCTGGCCATGCAGGCCGATATCCTGGGCGCCTATGCCCACGGCATTCGCAACATGCTCTGCCTGTCCGGCGACCACCAGCAGTTCGGCGATCACCCCAATGCCAAGGGTGTTTACGACATCGATTCCATCCAACTGATCGGCATGACCAAACGCATGCGCGACGAGGGCCTTTTCCTGAGCGGGGCCAAAATGGACGGCGCCCCCCAAATGTTCATCGGGGCGGCCGCCAACCCGTTTGCGGAACCCTTTGAGTGGCGGGTTCACCGTTTGGCCAAAAAAATCGAGGCCGGCGCCGATTTCATTCAGACCCAGTGCATCTATAATATGGAGAAAATGCGGGAATGGATTCGGCAGGCCAACGATATGGGCCTTACCGAAAAGACCTATATCCTGGCCGGCGTAACCCCCATGAAAAGCCTTGGTATGGCGCGATACATGAAGAGCAAGGTGCCGGGCATGGACGTTCCCGACGACGTCATCAAACGACTCCAGGGGGTCGACAAGAAAAAACAGGCCGATGAAGGCATCAAAATGGCCTGTGAGCAAATCGAAGAATTCAAGGAAATGAAGGGCGTGGCCGGCGTACACCTCATGGCCATCGAATGGGAACACCGGGTTCCGGAGATAGCGGAATTGGCCGGTGTCCTCCCGCGGCCGCAAGTGTAACCGACAGGACGCGGCGCCGGAGCCCCTGGTTCCGGCGCGCTTGCAATCCATCGCCCGGTAGTAAGGGCTGAACGTTTCGGGAGATGTCCATGTACGATTTCATCAGGGGCCCACTGGTGTGGGTGGCCTTCCTGGTCTTCATCTTCGGTACGGCCTACCAGGTCTATCGATTCTACCAATTGAGCCGGCCAAAAGACCGCTACCGGCTGCGGATCCCCTTCGGCAAACCGCCCAAAGACCCCGACGAAACGCCTGACGAACCCACCCTGACGTGGTGGCAACAAATGCGGTTGAGTGTGGTGGGGGTCAACCCGGTCATGGTCTCCGTCACCACGCTGTTTCACCTGGCATTGGTGCTCACCCCCTTTTTCGTTTTAGGGCATAATGTTCTGTTGGATCTGGCCTGGCACGTCAGCCTGCCGAGCCTGCCGGAAGCCGTTGCGGACGGATTAACGATCGTGGTCATTGCCGGCGGGGTTTTCTTCCTCCTGCGCCGCATCTTTTTGGCACGCGTGCGCGCCATTTCAACGGTGTACGACTATGTGGTGCTGTTGATCGCCACCACCCCGTTTATCACCGGTTTTCTGGCCTATCATCACTTTTTCGATTATGACACGGTGATCCTTCTGCACATCCTGGCCGGCGAAATCATGCTGATGGCGGTGCCCTTCACCAAGCTGGTGCACATGCCCTATTTTTTCATCAATCGGTTCGTGCTGGTACACGAGAACACCTTGGGTGCCGGCGGAAGCCGTACATGGCGCTAAGCGCCGCCTTACCGCGGAGACAGGAATGAGTTCGAACGATCAAGCGCCCATCAATCAGGACGAAGTCCGGCAAATTCTGGATCAACACAAAGACAAAACCAAGACCGCGCTACGGGTGTGCGCCCACTGCAGTCTTTGCGCCGACAGTTGTTTTTTATACCACGTCCATGACAAGGACCCGCGCTACATGCCGTCCCACAAATTCATTAATTCCCTCGGGAAACTCTACAAAAAAAAGGGGAAGATCGACAGGGCCGGCTTCAAAGAAATCGAGGAAATCGTCTGGCGACGCTGTGTGCTGTGTACCCGGTGTTATTGCCCGTTGGGCATCGACATCCCGGAAATGATCGCCATCGCCCGCGACATCTGCCGCTCTCAGGAAGTCTTCTTCCAGTGGAGCGAACTCGAGCAACCGGCGGAATAGGCATCTTGCCGTTTGGCCTCGGTGGTCCATTGACGTTGATAAGAAAGGTAATGCAACGGAAATGACGTTGAATAAAAAATCCCTGGTTTGGGTTGCAACCGCTGTTCTGGCGGTTATCGGACTGAGTTTATCACCCTTCGCTTTGGCCCAGGATGAAGAAATGCTCCTGAACGCCGGTGAAGACATGAAGACCCAGCGCACAGCGGTGGCCTTTTCCCATGACTTGCACATGGGACTCTACGAGTGCCTGGACTGCCATC
Organism: Deltaproteobacteria bacterium; assembly: GCA_020444045.1. Taxonomy (GTDB): domain Bacteria; phylum Desulfobacterota; class Desulfobacteria; order Desulfobacterales; family UBA5852; genus JABZFP01. The sequence continues at coordinate 88,277 of JAHLLS010000004.1, read as the reverse complement.
ACGACTTCAAAGAGGGCGTCAACGTCCTCGACGAAGATACGCTCGAGGAAGGCAACCCAGATATCCGCTGCTCGGCCTGCCATAACGACCAGGCCGACGTGGATCGACAAAAAGCTTATCACCGCCAGTGCATGGGGTGTCATATCGATACGCGCAAGGCCGGCGATGCATCCGGCCCCGAGCTTTGTGGGGCCTGCCATTTATCGGCACGCTGAAGGAACGTAATTCATCCACCTTGGAGGTCGCAAGTGGTTAAAGCCAAAAGAAAGCCCCTGGAAGAAATTAAACAGGCGATTCAGGACTATACCCGTGTATTGAACATCGGCTGCGGCGGCTGTGTTTCGGTTTGCCTGGCCGGCGGTCAGAAAGAGGTCAATCTGCTGAACGCCAAACTGAATCTGGTCCTCAAAAATGACAACCGCGCCACACGCGTGGACGGGTTTACCGTGGAGCGGCAGTGCAACGAGGCCTTCCTGGCCGACCTGGATGCACGTGTCGCCCGCTACGACGGCTTGATGTCCATGGCCTGCGGGGCTGGCGTGCAACTCCTGGCGGAACGCTATCCGGACAAACCGGTATTCCCCGCCGTCAACACCATCGCCATCGGCATCGATCGCCAGATCGGGGTCTATGAAGAACGCTGCCGGGCCTGCGGCGAATGCGTCTTAGGCTATACGGGCGGCATCTGCCCGATTACGCGCTGCGCCAAAGGGCTGTTCAACGGGCCCTGTGGCGGCACCAATAACGGCAACTGTGAAATCAGCAAGGATATTCCCTGCGCCTGGCAGGATATCTACAATCGGCTGAAGGCCCAGAACCGCCTGGATGACATCAAAAAAATAAAACCGGCCATGCAATGGCAGAACCAGACCCGTCGGCTGGTCGTTCAGGACGAATACGCCTCGCGGTACAAAGACAAATAACCATCACGCCACAAGGCGCCCGTGTGCTCAACAGCACCCGCTGAAAAAGCTAAACAAAAAAAGCCCCCGGCCTGGCATCACCAGGACGGGGGCTTTTCATTGGAGTCGTCAGCCTAAAGAAGGCGCGTTTTACAACACGGGTTGCAATTTAACCGCACACACCTTGTATTCCGGAATTCCGGAGATCGGGTCCAGGGCCGCGTTGGTCAGTTTGTTGGCCGCCCCCTGGGCGTAATGGAAGGGGATAAAGACCGTTCCGGTGACCGCTTTGGGGGAAATTTTGACCCGGGCCTCGATCTGCCCCCGACGGGAGGCGATGCTGACACGGCCGCCATCGGTCACGCCGAAGGCGGTGGCGTCCTGGGGGGAAATTTCCACAAAGCTTTCCGGCGCCCGTTCCATGAGATCTTCCGAACGCATGGTCATCGTGCCGGTGTGGTAGTGGTAAAGGATACGCCCGGTCGTCAAATAAAGCGGGTATTCCTGATCGGGCACTTCGGCTGGCGGCTGCCAATCAATGGCATGAAACATCCCCCTGCCCCGGGTAAATTGAACACCGTGCAGTACGGGTGTGCCGGGATGTTCTTCATTCAGGCAGGGCCAGTGCAGACCTTCCATCTCGATGCGTTGGTAGGTGATGCCGGCATAGCTGGGTGTTACCTGGCGAATTTCTTCGAATATCGCCTCGCTGTCGGCATAGTCCATGGGATATCCCATCCGGCGGGATAATTCGGCCACAATTTTCCAGTCGTCCCAGGCCTCACCCGGCGCCTCGACAGCTTTGCGAACCCGCTGGACACGCCGTTCCGTATTGGAAAAGGTGCCGTCTTTTTCGGCGAAACACCGGCTTGGCAATACCACGTCGGCTTTGCGGGCGGTTTCGGTCATAAAAAGATCCTGCACCACCATCAGTTCGAGATGCCCCAGGCAGTCCTCCGCGTGATTCAGATCCGGGTCGGACACCAACGGATTTTCGCCGATGACGTACAGGGCTTTCAAGCGGCCGTCATGTGCGGCTGGAATCATCTCGGTGGCTTTCATACCAATGCTGGTGGACAACCCCTCCACATTCCAGGCGGCGGCCATCTTCTGGCTGGCGTCATCGTTGTTCACCGGCTGGTAGGCGGTAAAAACGTTGGGCAGCCCCCCCATGTCGCAGGCCCCCTGGACATTGTTCTGCCCCCGCAACGGGTTTACGCCGCCGCCCCGCATGCCGAGGTTGCCGCACAGCATGGCCAGGTTGGCCAACGATTTGACGTTGTCCGTACCGGACGTATGCTGGGTGATCCCCATGCAGTAGAGGATGCTGCCGACCCCTGCCCCGGCATATAAACGGGCGGCTTCGATTAACTGCTGCGCCGGAATACCGGTGATGGTTTCCACATATTCCGGCGTGTATTTTTCCACCAACGCTTTTAGCGCCTCAAAATTTTCGGTGCGTTCTTCTACAAACTGTTTGTGGTGAAGATCCTCCTTGATAATGACGTGCATCATGCCATTGATCCAGGCCACATCCGTACCAAGATTAGGTCGCAGATAGGTTTCCGCAAATTCAGCAATTTTGATGCGGCGCGGATCCACCACGATCAGTCGTGCGCGACCGGATTCCACAGCCCGTTTAACGCCGGCCGACAGCACCGGATGATTTTCGGTGGTATTGGAGCCGGTGATCAGAATCACATCGGCTTCTTCGACACAGGCGATCGTGTTGGTCATCGCCCCGCTTCCGAATGCTGCGGCCAGACCGGCCACGGTGGAGCTATGTCAGAGACGGGCGCAATGGTCCACATTGTTGGTTTTGAGCACCGCCCGGGCAAACTTCTGGGCGACATAGTTCTCTTCGTTGCTGATGCGGGCCGACGTCAGCAGCCCGATACTTTCCGGGCCATGGTTCTCCTTCAGCGCGGTCAGTTTCCCGGCCACAAAATCCAGCGCTTCGTCCCAGCTGGCTTCTTGGAATTCTCCGTTTTTTTTGATCAGCGGTTGGGTCAGCCGATCCGGTGAACTGATGAAATTGTAGCCGAAACGCCCCTTGACACACAGGCTGCCGTAGTTGGGGGCCGCATCTTCCACCCCGGTGACTTTGACCACCCGGTTATCGCGTACATGCAGATAAAGCTGGCACCCGACGCCGCAGTAGGTGCAGGTCGTCCGCACCCGCTCGGTTTCCCAGGGCCGCACCTCATATCGCACGGATTTCTCCACCAGGGCCCCCACCGGGCAGGCCTGGACACACTCGCCACAGAAAACGCAATCGGAATCTTTGAGGGGTTTGTCGCCGGCGGCGATGATTTTGGTTTCCGATCCCCGGAACCCGAAGCTGATGGCTTTGTTGACCTGGACTTCGTTGCAGGCCTGAACACACCGGCCACAAAGAATACAGCGGGAAAAATCCCGCACGATAAACGGGTTCACGTCTTCGAGCGGATAAGGAATTACGGTTCCGGGAAGTCCTTCCCCGGTGACCTGGTAGCGGTAGGCCAGATCCTGCAGGCGGCAATCGCCCCATACCGGGCAAAGCTGATCACTGCGATCATCCTTTTCAACCGCCAGTTGGAATTCGGTCCAGTCCTGTTCATCGGATCCCCGGGCCGCACAGTTGTGGTTGCCGGACGCCAGCAGCAGCTTGAGGATTGTCCGGCGCGCCTCGACCACCTTGGGCGATTCCGTCTGGATCACCATGTTCTTGCCGGCCGGCGTCGCGCAGGCCGGCAACAGTGTCCGGGCCCCCTCAACCTCCACCACGCAGATGCGGCAGGCACCGGTCGGTGTTGTTCCCTTCAAATGACACAGGGTCGGAATGTCGATACTGTTACGGCTGGCCACATCCAGAATAGTCTCGCCCGCTTCGAAGGCGAATTCATTTCCGTTCATCACCAGCAAATTCTGATCTGCCATGGTTTTCCCCTTTTCCGAGCTGCCCCGCATGATACGACCTTGAAACCAGGAAGGCCCACGCAAGCGAATGCTTGCTTTCACGATTGGCACTCCATGGATTTCATGCTGTGTAAGATTGAATTTTTATAGAATACGGGGCAAATTGTCAACGAGGGAAAGTGGGACCGGGCAGCGCTCTTGCGCCGTAGCGCCAGCAATAGCCGGCGGCTCCCAGCAGAGCTCCGGCCGCATCTGCCAGGAGGTCCCACCCATCGGCCATGCGGCCGGGGACAAACGACTGGTGCCACTCATCGCTCAAACCGAACACCAGCGTAAGAATAAACGCCGCCATAAACAGGACAAAAGTCCCTTTCAGGCAAGGCAGCGTGGCGAATGCCCGGCAGGCCAGGACACCCAACACGGCATAGGCCGCCAGATGGATCAGTTTGTCCTGCCCGGGCAGCTCCGGTCCCATGTCGGGCGACGGGAAGGACGACTGGACGAAGATCAGCAGGCAGTAGGCCGCCAGGAGCGACCAGGATAAGACCGCATGACGCAAGTTGGATTCTCTCTTTTCACTTTTAGCGAGGGCCAAACCGCGTTCAGCCCCCCGCCGATGACCGATTGGGAAAAGCTAATCACCGAAAATGGTAAGATCCAGCTTCCGGTCTCGGATATGGGCTTGAACGATATCCAGAAAGGCCTCCCGCGCGACGCCGTAGCGCACGTTGCCATCCAGGGTCCGCACGGAAAGCGTCCCGGCGGCCTGCTCCTTGGCACCGATGGTCAGGATCAACGGGATTTGGCGCAACTGGGATTCCCGCACCTTTTTATTGAGGCTTTCAGCACGATCATCGAGCTCCACGCGCAGCCCGGCGGCCATAAGGTCATCACGGACCTCGCCCGCGTAAGGGGCCAGATCGTCATTGATCGGCAGCACCACCGCCTGAACCGGGGCCAACCATAGCGGATACTTGCCGGCGAAGTGTTCGATCAGGATGCCGAAAAAGCGTTCGATCGACCCCAGCACCGTGCGGTGAATCATGATGGGGCGCCGTCGTTGGTTGTCACGATCCACATAGGTCAGATCGAACCGTTCGGGCTGGGACATGTCCAATTGAATCGTTCCGCACTGCCAGGTGCGCCCCAAAGCATCCTTGATATGGATGTCGATCTTGGGGCCGTAGAAGGCGCCATCGCCTTCGTTCAATTGATAGTCGGCGCCATAGGCTACCAGGGCCGACCGCAACCCATGGGTCGCAATTTCCCACTGTTCATCGCTGCCGATGCTTTTTTCCGGGCGGGTGGACAGTTCCAGATGGAACCCGAGGCCGAAGACACCGTACAGGCGCTCCACCAGGCGCAGAACCCCCAGGATCTCGGCTTCAATCTGATCCGGCATCATATAGATGTGGGCATCGTCCTGATGGAAGGCGCGCACGCGGAAGAGGCCGGACAGCACGCCGCTGAGTTCGTGACGATGCACCAGGCCCACTTCTGCCACCCGCCAGGGCAATTCACGGTAGGAGTGGGGGCGGTTCTTATACAGCAGCATGCCCCCCGGGCAGTTCATGGGCTTGATGGCATATTCGATCTCATCCACTTCACTGGTGTACATGTTTTCACGATAATTCTCCCAGTGGCCGCTGCGCTCCCACAGGCTGCGCTGAAGCATGATGGGCGTTTTGATCTCGACATAGCCGGCCCGTCGATGTTCTTCACGCCAGAAATCCAGCAGCAGATTCCACATCACCATGCCACGGGGATGAAAAAAGGGCATGCCGGGGGCTTCATCGTGAAAGCTGAATAGCTCCTGCGCCTCACCGATTTTGCGATGATTCCGCTTGCGGGCTTCTTCCAGGAAAGTCAGGTGGGCCTTCAACTCTTTTTTATCGAAGTAGGCCGTGCCGTAGATCCGCTGCAGCTGGGCTTTGCTCTGATCGGCCCGCCAGTAGGCACCCGAGACCTTCATCAGCTTGAAGGCCTTCACAAAGCCGGTATGGGGCACGTGCGGGCCGCGGCAAAGGTCGACAAACTCCTCCTGCCGGTAGAGCGAAATGGTCCCGTCCGGAAGGTCTTGGATCATCTCCAATTTGTAGGGTTCATCTTGGTATAGCCTGAGCGCGTCGGCTTTGGCGATTTGTTCGCGGCGAATGGGCAGTTTGTCTTTGACGATCTTCTTCATCTCGGCTTCGATTTTCGCAAAATCATCTTCCGAAATGGGGTCCATATCGATATCGTAATAAAACCCGTCTTCGATAACCGGCCCAATCGTCAACTTGGCTGTATCGTACAACCTCAGGACCGCCTGGGCCATCACATGGGCGGCGCTGTGCCGCATGATATCCAGCGCTTCGTCATCGCGTGTGGTGATCAAGCGCAAGGTCGCATCGTTATCGATGGTCAGATAGAGATCCTGCAGTTGACCGTCGATCTCCATGGCGACGCAATCGCGTGCCAGGCCTTCGGAAATGGAACGGGCCACATCCAGCCCGGTCGGTGCGGCTTCAAACTGCTTTGTGCTCCCGTCCGGAAGTGTTATAGTCACCATAGCGTCCTCGCTTTGCACATAAGATTAGGATGTGTCATAGACACACAATGATACGAAATCGTTAAATTTAGGAGAAACCAAAGGATGGGTCAAGCAAAATCATGAACCAAACGATACCGGAAGGCTACCGCCTTATCGAACACGCCGAAGACCTGAACGCCGCCGCCCGACAGTTGGCCAAAACCGATGCGATTGCCTTTGATCTGGAAGCGGACTCGATGTATCACTTCCAGGAAAAAGTGTGCCTCATTCAGATTGCCACCGACACCGTCACCCTGGTGGTCGATCCCCTCAAACTGGACGACCTGTCGCCGCTGAAGCCGGTGATGGCCAACCCGCGCATCCGCAAAGTCCTCCATGGCGCCGATTACGATATCCGATCCCTCTATCGTGATTTTAATATCGCGGTCCGCAATCTCTTCGACACCGAGCTCGCGTCCCGTTTCCTGGGAATCCGTGAATCCGGTCTGGATGCCGTTCTGCAGGCCCGCTTTGGCGTCCACCTCGATAAAAAATATCAGCGCAAAGACTGGTCCAAGCGCCCATTACCCCAAGCCATGATGGACTACGCCGCCGGGGATGTTCATCACCTACTGCCCCTGGCCGCCCTTCTCGAAAAAGAACTTCTTGCAAAGGGACGCCTGGCATGGGTGCGGGAAGAATGCGACGTGTTGCGCCAGGTCCGGCCGCCGGAACAAAACAACGCCCCCCTGTTTCTTCATTACAAAGGTGCCGGCCGCCTGAGCCGACGCAGCCTGGCCGTCCTGGAGGCGCTACTGCAGTTGCGGCGCCGGCTGGCCGAAGCCAAGGATCGCCCCCTGTTTAAAGTCCTGTCCAACAAGTCGCTGCTGACACTGGCCACCATCATGCCCACAACGCCGCGGGCACTGGAAGAGGCCGGGGCCCTCAGCCCGAAACAACTCCAAATTCATGGCAAAGCTCTCCTCCAGGCCATCCGGCCGGCCCGGGATCTGCCCGACAAGAAACTGCCCGTCTATCCGCGGCAACGATCGCCCCGCCTGCCGGGCCGGGTGCCGGACCGTGTCGCGGTCTTAAAGGAATGGCGTGATCAAAAGGCCGAAATGCTGGACCTTGACCCAGGTTTGATGCTCAACAAAGCCCTGATGCAGGCCATCGCCATTCGCCATCCCCAGAAAATCAGCGATCTGTCGGATGTTCCGGATCTGCGCCAGTGGCGCCGGAAGGCATTCGGCCGTGACATCGTTGATATCATGAAACGCGTTCGTTAGGGGCATATAGAATACATGGAAACCGTCGTCCATTTTACATCGTCACACTACCAGCTCGAGGGTCGCCTGCATACGGGCGGATCCCAGGCCGTCGTCATTACGCACCCCCATCCGCTCTACGGCGGCAACCTGCACAACCCCGTCGTCGAAACCATTGCCAGGGTTTTCGGTGAAAGGGGGTACACGACATTGCGCTTCAATTTCCGGGGTGTCGAAGGCAGCCAGGGCCGCTACGATGAGGGCCGCGGCGAGCAGGAAGACGTGCGGCAGGCGGTGGCGTATCTCCAAGAACGCGGTTTCGGTCCGATTGAGCTGTCCGGCTATTCGTTTGGGGCATGGGTCAACGCCCATTGTGCGACCGGCAGCCTTGCCCGGATTACCATGACCATGGTGTCGCCGCCGACTGCTTTCATGGATTTCCGTCTGGTCCAGCGCCTGCCAGGCCTTACGCTGGCGATTACCGGCAGCCGCGACGACATCGCGCCGCCGGATATGCTCCGGCGGATGCTGCTCCTATGGAATCCTGAGGCCCACCTGGAAGTGTTGCCCGGTGCCGAACATTTTTTTATCGATCAACTGGATACCTTGGCCGCAGCCCTCACCAACGCCCTTGCCCACCACCACCATTCAGGGGCAGAAGTATAACGATTTCGGATCGATCAATCACGGTCATTCCCTTCGGACGTCGCTTCACTTTCGACAGGCGGCTGTCCTTCGGAAACCCGTTTGAACGGCACGGCCTGGGATAAACCACCAATAAAATTATCGACCGCAAAATAATACAACGCCGCGTGGCTGTCGTCGGCAAGCAGCGTGTCCTTCATTTTTCGAAACGGCACCAGCCCGTGTAAAATCACCCAGAAAAGGAGGGCATGGCGCCGGACATCGACGGCCCGGAACCGCCCCTGGTCGACACCGTCCTGCAGCGCTTGTTCCACGATTTTGAGGATTCGAATGCCATGCTGGTCAATCTGCTGTTTGATTTCAGGGGTAAACATGACATCCCCAGCCGAGAGAAAATAATTGATCACATCGAAATAATTTTTATGCTCCTGGCTGAAATTGAGATAGGCTTGGGCAATGTTGTGGAGACATTCCGTGGCATTGGCGCCTGCTTCGAGCGCGCGCTGCACATCGCCGAGCAACAGCTCCAGCCCTTCTTCCTGCAGTGCCGCGAAAATCTCCTCCTTACTGCGGAAATAGAAATAGATCGTGCCCACGGCAAGCTCGGCCTGCCGGGCGATCTGGTTGACCGAAATGGCGTTCAGGCCATTTTTGAATAACAGCGTCCGGGATGCGTCCAGGATCTGCTGCCGCCGCTGTTCTTTTTCTCTTTTGCGTCGTTGTTTGATGCCCATCGTACCGCTCTATCCCGTATCCATTCCTACCCGCGCGCCGCACCGGTCTCAATGATAACTTTGATGGCCTGACCGGTATCGATTCGTTCCCGCAATACCCTCGGCAGTTGCGCGAGGTCGATCACGTCCGTAATGAGCGGCCGCCCATCCAACCGCCCCTCGGCCATCCAGTCAAGGCACTGGCGGTTCTCGGCATGGGTGTTGCTGTAGCAGCCGGTCAGCCGCGCCTCCTTGAAATTGAGCGTCATCGGCACAATCGGGGCCGGCGCAAAGATCATGCTGACAACACAAATGTCGCCGCCCCGCGCCACCCAGTCCAGCGCTTTCTGGATATTGTCAGGTACGCCCGCACATTCGAATATCGCAGCAAACCCGGTCCCCGCAGTCAGTTCGAAAACACGCCGCCCCATTTCTTCACCGAAGGGATCAAGGGCGTGATCGGCGCCCAGTTCGCGCCCCAGTTTGCGCTTGGTCTCCACCGGTTCGGACAGCACAATCGGCGAAACCCCCATGAGACGCAGCAGACAGACTGTCGCAAGACCAATCGGCCCGCCCCCCATCACCAATGCCGGTCCTTCAGGGGCATCGATACAGTTGATGCCATGCAGGGCGGCGGCAAAGGCCTCGGCCAGGGCGGCATTCCGGGAGTCGACGTCGTCCGGCACCGGAATGAGCATGTCCGGATACACCTTGACGTATTCGGCAAAGGCCCCCGGCATGTCGCCAATACCGATCGAACGCCGGCCATCCTGGCAGAAATAGGGACGTCCGGCGCGGCAGTCTCGGCACTGTCCGCAGAAGGTCGGCCGCACGATGACACGGGACCCCAGAACCACATCGCGAACCTTGGCGCCACAGGCCACCACCCGTCCGCAGACTTCATGCCCCAGGATCGTCCCTTCCGCAAGTCCGCCGGATTTCATCATGGAATGATCGGTGCCGCAAATCCCCACGCTCAGAACTTCGAGAAGCACACCATCCGGCTCGATCTCCGGCACGGGCAGGGTTGTCAGTCTCAGTTCACCTTTTTGCCAAACTGCAGCCTTCATCTCTTGCGGAATCAACACGCTGCCACCTCTATATTATTTTCAGCACGGAGACGCTTTAACTGGCCACACTTAGATGCTTTTGCAGTTGTTAGCGGCCCCCTCGTCACCCGGCAGCCGGCGCCGGGTAAAGATAAAAGCAGTGGTCAATCCGGCAACAATGTGCCATATCCCCCACCAACCAACTACGATAGCCATGCCACCCATACCTTGAAAAAAGGTAAATACAAGCACCAATCCAAGGGCTGCGTTTTGGATACCGACCTCAATGGAGACAGCCCGACAGTCTGCCTCGGGAAGCCGGAACAGGCGGCCACTCCAATATCCCAGGTTGAGTGCCATGGCATTGTGAATAAACACCACAAAAACCACCAGGCCCATGACCTGCAAAAAAATTTTCCAATTGGCTGCAAATGCGCCGCACAAAATAATGATAAAAAAGATCAGGGTAAAAATCTTGAAAGGTTTACGAACACGAACAGCAAGCCCTGGAAACATTCGTGAAAGGGTCATCCCCACGACCAAGGGAATTCCCAGGATTATAAATACGGTTACAAATACGTCCATGGGGCTTAGACTAACCTGCTTCAAAATGGAGGCGGTATGGGGATTCAAACCACCCCATAGACTCAGGTTCAAAGGTGTCATAAAAATGGCCGCTGCGGTTGATACGGCTGTCATGCTGATCGACAGAGCGCAGTTACCCTTGGCCAGATATGTCATCAGGTTGGAAAAATTGCCGCCAGGGCAAGCAGCCAAAAGAATCATTCCTAAAGCAATCGATGGGTGAGGTTTGATTAAAAGCGTTAACAAATAAGTAAAAGCGGGCAGAAGAATAAACTGCGATGTTAGACCAATTAGCGGGGCTTTGGGTGACTGAAGGATGCGCTTGAAATCCTCAAGCTTGAGTTCCAAGGCAACACCAAGCATCATCAAACCAATAGCCCCGTTAATGATCATCAGGCCACGAGTGTCTAAATTTAATTGGATCTGATCTACGGCAACCGGTTCCATGCTTGCATCTCCCTCAGTTTAGAATTGTCATCGAGCTCGGGACATTTTTCGGTCTCGCGTTAGATGGATTGGCGCTATCCCTAAAAAAATAAGGGCACAAGTTTGGATTACAGTTTACTTTTTGTGCAGCCACATGCACTAAACTGCCAGAAAACAGCGCCTGGTGCATCCTGCGAAAATCAGGATAACGGTTTTCGCGATCAGGTGGCTTTGTACCCGCCCAGATTGGCCAGCGCAATACTGCCCGGGCTGATGGTGGTCGGATCCGTCATGACATTGATGCAGCAGGTCTTCCCGGAAGCGAAGGCGGCTTCCAGGGCCGGCCGGATATCCGCCGCTTTCTCCACCAGGAAGCCCAGGCCGCCGATGGCCTCGACCAGTTTGTGATAGGCGACCTTCCCGATAAAGGTGCCGTCTTCGATGGCATGGCCAATCCGCAATTCCTGGCTGTGCCGAATCATGCCCCACCCCAGGTCATTGCTGATCACGACCACCAGGGGCAGGTTCTTGCGGATGGCGTTTTCAAACTCCATAAAGTTGAACCCCACCGAGCCGTCACCGGTCAGAAGGCACACGCGCTTATCGGGATAACGCAACTTGGCGGCCAGGGCATAGGGCAGCCCCACGCCCAGGGAGCCGTATATACCGTAGTCCAGATAGAAGCCGGGTTTGCGAATGGTGCGCGTCATGCCGATCCAGGTGGTGGTGTCACCACCGTCCGCCACGACAAAGTCGTCTTCCCGATTCATGAACGCATCGACCTCCCGGGCCAGCCGCAGGGGGTGGATGGGTTCGGCGTCGCTTTCCCAATTGGGCCGGGCCTGGGCCTTGCCGGTCTCATCGGCCGCATTGAGGGTCGTGATCCATTCCTGGAACTGCTTTTGCAGTCCGACCCCGCCATCGCCCGCGTCCATAATGCGGCAGCATTCCCGCAGAAAGGCACCGGCATCACTCACAATCGGCAAATCGATCGATCGATTGCGCCCCATCTCTTCGGGCATGATATCCACCTGCACCATGCGGGCTTCGGGATTGAAAACATCGCCGAAGATATAGTAAAGACCGATGCGGGTTCCCAGCAAAATCACCAGATCGGTTTCGATGTAGGCTGCAAAAGCGCCACCGGGTCGGATTGCCAGGGCCGACTCGAAACACAAGGGATGTTCGTCCGATATGGTCCCGCGCCCCGATAAAGAGGTGAATACCGGCACGCCCGCTTTTTCGGCAAATTCCACCAGGGCCTCTTCCGCATGGGCATGCCACACACCGCTGCCGGCAATGATCACGGGTTTGCGGGCTTCTCCCAGCCATTTCATCATTTTTAAGGCATTCACAGAATCTGCGGGTCGGGAAGCGATCTCGGTCACGGGTTTGCGAATGTCCACCGGGTTGACCTGGGCGTTCAGCACATCGACGGGGAACTCCAGATAGACCGGCCCCGGGCGACCGCTGGTGGCGGTCCGAAATGCCAGATCGACGTATTCGGCGGCCCGTTCCGGCTTTAGACATACGAAGGCGCGTTTCACCATGGGATCGATAACCGGGGCCTGGGACATATCCTGCAGATCGAGCTTCTCCTTGTGATCCAAGCCCACACAACCGGCGATTACCACCAGCGGGGTATTGGAAAAATAGGCGCTGGCCACCCCCGTCAAAGCGTTGGTAAAACCGGGGCCGGCCGTCACCATGGCAACACCTGGCTGACGGGTCATTTTGCCCCAGGCCTCGGCCATGAACAAAGCGGCCTGTTCATGACGTGTATCGAAGAGGGTGACATCCGTATTTTCCAGATACTGATAAATCGGGGTGATATGCCCACCGCTGAGGGTAAAAATTTTCTCGACACCGCGCGCCACAAGAGCGTCTACTACCAGTTTGGCACCTGCTACCGTTTCCGTTGTCATCATTAACTCCTTCATTGTTTTTCGCCACAAAGGCCCGAGGGGGAATCTCCCCCGTGTTGGTTTTAGAGTTCCATCAATTGTCCACCGGTCACATTGAGCGCCTGACCCGTCATATAGGATGATGCGTCGGAAGCGAGAAACGCCACCACCCGCCCGACCTCGTCCGGCGTGCCCACGCGGTTGAGCGGAATCGTCTGACGCACGGCCTCGTTGCGCTCCTCCAATGATTGACCCCGAAAACTGGCTTCCAGTGGTGCCCGCCAGTCTTCCAGATCCGTATGAATCTGTCCGGGACAAATCGCGTTGACCCGGAAACCGGCGCCAGCCAACTCCTTGGCCATGACCTTGGTCATCATAATGACACCGGCCTTGGCCACGGCATAGGCGCCGTTGAACAGGGGCGGCACTTTGCCACCGCGCGAAGCGGTATTGATAATACAGCCCGGTTTGCCGAACATGAGCGGCAGGACCGCCCGCGTTACCCGAAAAACGCTGTGCAGATTGACATCGATGGTTTTCAACCAATCCCCTTCGTCATAGGTGTGAATGGCGTTGGGCACGCCGAAAACCGCCCCCGCGTTGTTGCACAGGATATCGACATGCGGGAACTTGGCCGAGACTGTAGCAACCATTTTCTGCAGGGAATCGTTGGATGTGACATCCACGCTCACCGCCATGGACTTGATCTGGAACCGCTGGCGTAACTCCGCCGCGATCGCTTCCATCCCCTGGACCGATCCGGCCGCCACCACACCGCCGTTGCTGCCTTCCGATCCAAGATCGGCCACCACCACATCACATCCGTTGGCCGCCAGATTTTCGGCAATACCAAAACCAATGCCCGTCTTTTTGCCGGCACCGGTCACCAGTGCTGTCTTCCCCTTCAAATCAGCAAACATTCACCCCTCCATTACGTTGATGTCGTAAGAATGCTTATTGAGCGACGTTCGATTTATGACTGATATATTGTTTTCGAGAAGTGGTCAACAAAATAGTGTATTTGAATTCGCACCTCCGAGGCAGACACATTGGGGGTTATCGAGGACGACACGAAATAGGCAAGATATGATATGACCGAGGCCATGCTGCGGGGATATCGGAGAACCGCCGATCAAGCATCGGCCACAATGCGCACCAATACCGATGCGACCTTCATGACACCGTTAAAAAAAGAGGCCTCAGGGAAACACTATGAATACAGGAGAGGGTATATACGGCGATGCGGGCCAACAAAGGAAAACACCAAGACAACAGAAAACCGATCACGGTCATCGCAACCGGTATGCTACGGGGCAACTCCGCCTTGCAGAAGACGTCGGAACCCCGTCAGGGTCCCCTTCCAGACCGCGTCTTCACCGGCCATCACGGCCACGATAATATCTTTTTCAACACTGACCTCGATGACAAGTTCCTGATCGCCCACAGTGAAAACAGCTTCCCCCCACCGCTCGGCCGGCATACCGGTGGTCTCACAATCATAATCCGTCCGCATTTCGGTTGTCATGCGAATGTCACTCATGCGTGCACCTCCGGAAAGGCCGTGTCACAGGAAGCGACGTGGGTATTCGCGCCTGGCTGGCGGTGATGGTTGGTTTACAGCGGCAGAAACATCTGTGCAATGCGATATGGATGCCCCCTTGACCAGGAGGCCGACTATACCTTTCAACCACCCGAAGGGGCGCAGGCCGGCGGTTTAAAGCCTCCGGCCCCGGTCGGGATACCCTGAGGGCGGATGCTTCCGGCCGACATGAGCTTCTCGACCCCCTCCTTGCAGCAACAAGGGCAGGCAGGCTCCGGCTCATTCGGTGACAGCATCAGACATTCAAATTCGCTGCCACAATGTTTGCAACGGTACTCATACAACGGCATACGTCTGTCCTCCTCATCAACCCTAAACCCTATGGATCTATGGGGTTGTGTTTTTAAGCCAATAGACCGTCAGGGCTTTTTGGGTTTGGTGGACCGATACCCGTCGGAATACCATCCGCCGCCTTTGAGCTCAAATGTGCAACGCGACATGATCTTATGGGCGCGCTGATGGCAATGCGGACATTGAATGGATTTGGTTCCCATTTTGACCAGACGCTCGGTCACCGTTCCTTCAGGGCATTCAAATTCATAAACCGGCATGACGATTCCTTTCCTGAGCGGCATTCGCCGCCATCTTTTTTACCAAATAATAAAATTACCCCTCCTGACATCCTCTGTCAATTGGAATATTTTACCGGCAGCAAAGTCAGACGGCCCCTCGCCTTCTCATGACCTGGAACCCAATCGGGCGCAAGAATTGCATGAACCTCAGCCCTTGAAACGGCAGCTGCGGACCGCCGTTTCTTCGCCCCATGAAACCCGATGTAACCGAATCTCACACAACGCTTTTATAAACGGAGACCGCCGCATGATCGAATCGGAGTACCTGGAGGAAAACGACAAGCTGCTAAAATCATTGAAACGCATCCCCTCGCTGGAACAATTTAAAGAAAACGAGCTTCGCATCCTTTTGCAAAAAAGCAAGATTCGCAAATACCGCAAAGGAGAGCGTATTATCAAAGAAGGCGCCACGGGCGCATGGATCTATATCCTGGTCTATGGCCGCGTCGAGATTATCAAGGATGGTCGCATTGTCACAACGACCGATCGGCGGGGGGAACTGATTGGCGAAATAGGCGCCATCGACGGCGCCGCACGTTCGGCCTCTGTGATGGCGAGCGAAAACACCGTTTGCCTGGCGACCGACACACGCCAGATCCAGCGCATGACCGGCGACGACCGCCTCGCGTTCGGCTATATCCTCTATCGCGTGTTTGCGGAAACACTGGCGGAACGCTTACGCCTCACGACCCAGGAACTCATGCGGGAACGCAGCCGCTTCCACCTCAAAAAATGGCTGCCGGGCGGGCGCTGACCCACGGTCCCGCTTTATCGTTTTTTGGAAACACCCAAGCGGCGCATTCGCGACACGAAGGTTGAGCGATTCAGCTTGGCCATTTTGGCCGCCCGCGTGATGTTCCAATTGGTCGTCTTCATCAGGTAAAGAACATACTCGCGCTCAACCTCCCCCCAGGAACGGCGCCCGAATGAGGCTGCCAGGGAATCAGCCGGGTCGTCTTCTGAAAAAGGGCGGATCGGCGGCCGCCGTCGATCCGTCCGACGACGGCGTTGACCAACGTCGGTCATGGGCGGGGGAAGATCCTTGCCATCGATGAGTTCCTTTTCACTGGTCACCAGGATGTACCGCACAAAATTTTCCAACTCACGAATATTCCCGCCCCAGCCGTAGGTCGTCAACAGATCCACAGCATCCGCACTCAATTGCTTGGGCGGTATCCGCATTTTGGCAGCCTCATGCGTCATGAAATGCTTGAGAAGCAGGGGGATGTCCTCCGGCCGTTCGCGCAGGGCGGGCAATGGCAGGGGCAACACGGAAAGGCGATAGTAAAGATCCTCTCGAAAAAGGTCTTCGGCCACCATCTGCGTCAGGTTCCGGTGGGTGGCGGATACAATCCGCACGTCGACCTGACGCGCCCTGTTGGCCCCCAGGGGCTTTACTTCGCCGTCTTGGATGACCCGCAGAATCCGTGCTTGCAGGTTGAGCGGCATATCGCCGATTTCATCCAGGAACAAGGTGCCGCCATGCGCCGCCTCGAACAGGCCGTCACGATTTTTGACCGCGCCGGTAAAAGCGCCTTTGGTATAGCCAAAGAGCTCACTTTCCAATAGTGTTTCCGGGATAGCGCTGCAGTTCTGGACCAGGAACGGTTCGTCCCTGCGATGACTCAGATGGTGGATCCGCCGGGCAAACAATTCCTTGCCGGTGCCACTCTCTCCCGTGATCAACACAGGATATTCCGTCAAGGCATAACTTTCCATGAGGTCATGCGCCTGCTGGAAGGCCGGCCCCTGACCGATCAACCGGGATTCACCCTGAATTTGCTCCAGGGTATGTTTGAGGCTTTCGGTTTCTGCCAGTTTTTGCCGGTACACCACCGCGTTGCTGAGTGCGATGGATCCGACATCGATCAGTTCCTGGATATTATCAAGGAAGCCGCTATCCAGATTCAAACGGGACTTGCCCAGCGTGGTATCGATAATCTGGACAGCGCCGTAGACCGCGCCATCCCTCAAAAAAAGGGGGAAACATAAGATTTTGCTGCTTTTGACATTCAACCCGTCCTCGACCACACCGCGGTGACGGCCGTCGCCGGGTTCTGCTACGGTCATTTGACGGTTCTCGATGACCCAACCGACGATACTGGCGTCACCCGCCCCGATGTGAAGCCCCAGGATGGCATCACTTTGTTCACCCAGAGCCTCGACGCATTTATACCCATCGCCTTTTTTAATCCAGATCGATCCCCGGCTGACGCCCTGCATTTCCAGAAGAGCGCTGAGGAATTTGTGCTGTAAACGCCGGGGGTCGAGTTCCTCGGAAAGCGACCTGAACAAGTCGAGATAGGATTTCATAGTTTTATTTAGCCTTTTTAATTATATATAAACATATAACGTTTAAATAACAACATTTTTATCTGGTTGGCTCTTGCGTTTTCATGGTGTCATTTTTTATTTGGCATGAATTCCAATGGTTGGGGGTATGGCCGAAACCATGGCACATATATTGGATACTGAGAATGCCAGACCATGCCGTGAGGGAAGCGATGAAACTTGTAATGCTACTTATTTTAATTGCGATGTGTTTTGTGATGACGGGTTGCGGCACCATGGCCCATATCATGCAATCCACTTTCATCACGCAGCCCGATCATGGCGTCTTGGGAAACACAACCGACGAAGTTCAATCGATTGGTTTTCGGGTCTACAACAGCAATCCATATGCCGTTCATCTGGAGATTGAGGAATCCAATCCAAATCAAAAATTGGACCCTCTTAACGGGGATGGCGGGGCGTCTTTGAATGCCTATGCCGCCTGTCTGACACTGAAGGTCATTTTTTAAGCCGAACCCTGTGTCAAAATGACCTTCCCTCCAAGTGCCCCCCATCCCCGGCTCCTCCAGGTGGAATTGCTGACATCACAACAGGATGCCGCTGGCCTCCTCCCGCCCACGATTACCACCATTCCTGATAAAGAGCTTTGATCGTCGTCCGCTATTAAGGTATAGGGTAGAGACTGGTTTCGATCCTCTGAATCAACGGATGGCACGCAAAACCCCATGATGTTTTCACCAATCAAAAACCGCACCTGGAAAATTATCGCCGGCAGCGCCGCGGCGGTCCTGATCCTTATTGCGGTATTGCTGTTCGCCGTCCCACCGCTCATTGAACGACAATTAAACCGCCAGGACTTTGGCGCTATCTTTCAGGAAAAGACCGGGGGAACGTTTACCAGTGGTAAATTTCGCATCCGGCTCCTGCCGGCCCCCCACGTGATTGTCCCGGATGGACGCATTGATATCCCCGAGCAAATGGGCGGCCTCTGGCGCACCGCGCATGTATATCCTGCCTTGTCAGCCCTTTTGAAAGGAAGACTGCAGGTCGGCACCATCATCCTCCAGGAGCCTGAATTCTCCCTATCGGTCTCCCCATCAGCCCACCACGATCCGGCCAAACCGTCACCGGCGATCTCGTCCGAAACCCTGACGCATGACCTTCAGAAGGTCTTGAGCCAAATGGCCGCTATCCTGCCGGATGCAGCGATTGCCATCCGAGGTGGAATTTGCCGAACCACCGGAATTCTTCCGGCGCCCATTCATTTGGAACACGTTGATCTTGAGCTTCAATTACCTCCGGACACCATGCGTATCGATTTGCGCTGCCGCTCCAATTGGTGGGCGTCCCTTCACCTGTCCGGAACGCTGCAGCCTGAAACCCTGGAAGGGCAACTCCAACTTGCCCTTGACCAATTCAAGCCCCAAGCCATCGACCATTTGTTTCCCCCTATGGCCTTGCAGTGGGACATCAGCACCTTAAATATCAAGGCCACCATGAACCTGACGGGCGTTGGACGCGTCAATGGCACACTTCAAGCCCACATCCCGGCGCTCCTGCTCCGAAACGGTACAAACGGTGTTCCGGTAAAAAATGTCCGGCTGAAAACCCAGCTCGCCTATTCCGCTGATGGCCTCCGGATCGATCTGGAAAACATGCAGGCCGAACAGCCGTCTTTGTCCCTTAGCGGTCGGGCCACGATCAACCCGAAAATCCCCCTGTTCGAAATCGAACTGACAGGCCGGCACCTCACCATTGGCCCGCTGCGCAAAGCCGCCATGACCCTGGCCGGCGACGATGAAACCGTTGCCGGCATCTTCGATGTTCTGCGGGATGGGAAGGTACCGTGGATCCAATACAACACGCGGGGATCGCGCGCCGAAGACATGGGGGTTTTCCGCAACATGCGCATCAATGGCACTGTTGAAAACGGACGGCTGTTTATCCCGGAGGCCGAACTTGACCTGACGAACGTCCATGGGTCGGCCGACATCGCTGAAGGGATTTTGGAAGGCACCAACCTGCGGGCCGCCTACGGCCAGACAAAGGGATCAGACGGCCGACTCTGGTTGGATCTCGATCAGGACGACGAGGTGCCGTTTTTCCTCGAAATCGATGTCGATGCCGATCTGGCACCACTGCCGGCCCTGCTGCAGCAATGGGTGGACGATCGCACCTTTAAGGAAGAAATGGGGCGTATCCACGATGTGGGCGGACGCGCCGAAGGGGTGCTTGTTATAGACGGCCGGAAAAGCACGCTGGATGTTACCGTGGATATCTCCCACTGCCGTTTCGACGCTGCCTACGATCGTTTGCCGTCGAGGTTATCGGTTACGGAGGGCATGGTCCAGTATACGAACGACCGGATCCAGGTCATTCAAATGAATGGCAACCTCGACACGACGCATATCTCAGGGTTGACGGCGCACGTCGCTTTCGGCGACGCCGCCCTGATCCGCGTTGACAATGCCGCCGCCCGCATCGATATCAACCGAATCGCCCCTTGGCTGGCATCTTATGACATGCTCGACGCCCTGCCTTTTTCACTTCAATCTGAAGACGGCTGGCTCAAATTAAGCCGGCTTGAGTTGGAAGGCCCCTTGATGAATCCCGCCCAGTGGGCCTTTACCACCCAAGGCACCGTAAGCCGCTTGGAAATTATTTCTCCAGGCCTGCCCGGGCCGGCCGAAATCGAATCCGCCCGGTTTACCGCCAACGCCGACAAGCTTGACATTCCCGAAGCCCGCCTCCTGATAGCCGACGCCGATCTGTCGTTCAATGAAACCCACTTTCTTTTTAAAGATGACAGACCCGTGGCTGCAGCAATGACCGTCAACGGCACACTGGGGCCGGTGGCCGAAAAATGGGCCAGCGAACGCATCGATCTTGGAAGCCCCTGGCGTTTAAAAGCACCCGTAGCGCTGTCGGATACCGCCCTGACCTGGGTTTTGGATGGTGAAAACACCTTCCTCGGAGACATTACCACCGGCGGCGGAACGAAGCTGTCGCTGGACATGAAAATGGAAGGCACGCAACTGCGGCACCAGGCCCTGGTCGTCGATGACCAGGATTCGCACGCCGAGCTGCAGGTATCCGTCGAGCCCGATCACCTTGACATCGATTTCAATGGCCGCATCCACAGTGCCACCATAGAGCGAATGATGCAGGAAAATCATTATGCCAATGGAAGAATGGAGGGCCAATTCAAGGCCCGCATCTACCCGACCGATCCCGGCCGCTCCACCGCATCGGGAGCGCTCCAAGCCTATAACATATACCAGCCGTTGCGAATGGCGCACACCCTCCACATTGACGAACTGTCCCTCAAGGCTCAGGACAACAAAGTCCTGCTTGAACCGGCGGTGCTGGTTGTCGACAATCAAACCCACCGGGTTACGGGATCAATCGACATTGAGGCGGGGGGGTATGTTCTCGACTTGGTGCATACTGCAACAAACTTTTCGCTATCCTTGCCCGAAGCCCCCTCATCAGACAAGCCGCCTGTGGCACCGGATACATTTTCTATATGGGATTTGCCCTTACGCGGCCGCATCGTTTCCCGACTCGATGCGTTTACGCTAGGCAAACTCCAATGGTCGCCATTCAATGCCACCGTCCAGATCGACCCCCGAAATTGGCATTTCCGCATCGAAGATGCCGCCTTGTGCGGGCTTGCCACAACCGGTGACATTCGGATCACCCCGGACAAGATATCGATCACGCTGCAGCCTGAAGCGATGGATAAAAAACTCGACCCCACCATGGCCTGCCTGGTGGAAAAACCAAACCTGATTGACGGGCAGTTCGATTTGACAGGCCATCTGGAAACCCAGGGCGCCTCCGACCAGTTGTCCCGATTCATCGACGGCCAGATGGAATTCACTGCCAAAGAGGGAAGGATTTACCGCTTTAACCTGTTGAGCAAAACCTTGGCCGTCGTCAACGTCACGGAGCTATTCCGTGGCAAGGTGCCGGACCTGATGGAGGGGGGGCTGGCCTACAATCAAATCGATATCAGCGTGGACATCGCCGACAGCCTGCTCACCATCAGGGAAGCTGTCATCGACGGTGCCTCAGCCAATATTGCCGGCCAGGGAACCGTCAACCTGGTGACCGGGGACACCGATATGGTCATTCTGGTGGCGCCCTTCAAAACCGTGGATGCGATTGTAAGGTACACACCGATTATCAACGACTGGCTGGGCGGCACCCTGGTGTCCATTCCGGTGCGGGTTACCGGTCCGTTCGCCGATCCCACCGTCACCCCGCTCTCGCCGACAGCCGTTGGCAGCAGTTTGATGAATTTGATGAAACGAACGGTCAATCTCCCCATAAAAATTGTTGAACCCCTGTGGAAAAAGGATCCATAGCAGACCATTCCAGAGCCCACTGCAATGGAGTATTGAAGTTCCGCTTGATTTATGGTTTTAATAGACGATTTTTAACGGCGGTGCGATGACAAAACCGCTCGTGCACCGACCGGGGAGGAATGATGGGGATCAAAGAGCGCAAAAAGCGCGAAAGAGAAATGCGGCGACAGCAAATCATGGTGGCCGCCAAACGCGTGTTCATCCAGAAGGGCTACGAAAAAAGCACGGTGGAAGATATCGCCAGGGAAGCGGAACTCAGCGCGGGAACACTGTATCTCTATTTCAAAAGTAAAGATGAACTGTACGCCTCACTTTGCCTGCGTGTCCTGCGATTTATCAATGTCAAAGTTGACCATGTCATTAGCGAAAAAACCACCGGCTACGAAGAAAAACAGCTCGGGCTTCTGAACGCCATGAAAGACGTTTACGCATATGACCCCTTGATCCTCAACAACATGTTTCATCTGCAGTCCAGTGACACCTTGAAAACCCTCTCACCGGATTTGCTGGAAGAAATCAATGAACTGTCGCGCAGAGCCCTTCAATCCATGGCCGGCATGTTCAAACAAGGCGTTAAAGCGGGTCGCATTATCGACCGCAACCCACTGGCTCTGGCCGATATCCTCTGGGCGCTCTTCTCCGGCATTGTGTTATGGGAAGAAAGCAAAAAAATGATCAGTGCGGATCGCAGTAACCTGGAAAAAACATTTGAAGTGGCCTTCGATCTCTTCGGCCGGGGGCTTCGTAAAACAGCGCACGAAAACAGTCCTTGATGTGACGCGATTCACACGGCAACGGTGGACACCTTTGGCGAAGCATCGCAGCCAAACACGTTACCCTGCAGGAAAACCTTGGCGGCCCGCGGCGTTGCTGTTGCTCATCATCCTACTCACAGGGTGTGCCCGCAGCACACTTCCGAAAACCGACCACATTCTTGCAAGTGGAGAGATTACAACCCTTTCCGAACCGGTGGACCTGGCGTACCAGCCGTGCCGGCTGGATTTCTTTCATATCACCCGCTTCGAGGAAACCGACAACGCGGTCTCTGCCGAAGTGGAGACCGCACGCCCAAAAGGATACAATCGGGTGGCCCGAGGAACGATTGAAGCCACACCGTCCAACGCCGGCCTTAACTGGCGCCTGGATGTCACCCGTATGGAGGTCAACGGCAACCAGACCAGCCATCGGCAAGCGTCATTGACCACCGGGCGGTTCTTGACCGATTACCGCGGCCAAAAAAGCCAATGGCAAATCAGTCTGCCGGCCTATGAAGATACAGGGGCCAGCCGCTTTTTTTCCCCCACGCGTTTGGCGGGTTTGAAAGAAGACACCCGCGCCCTGGCCGATGATCTCGTACCGTATCGGTTTGAGGGTCCGTTCCGAACCGGTGACCGGCTGTTGCGAATAAAGGTTCATGCCTTACCCCAATTATTACAGCGCATGGGCATCCATGGGCGACCCCGGGATCTTATGCCGGGGCTGGACGAATTGGTTCTTGCGGTCGAAGGATGGCGGTCTTACCAGGGTCGGCGGATACTGGTGGCCAGCGGGCAGCGCCAGATAGAATTCGATACCGACCGCCCCCCTCAACACCACCGCCTGGAAATTGTGGCGGTTAATACCATCGATGCGGCAACATCCTGTCCCGTAACCGGTTTTTTGCATCTGGACCTGCAGACGACGTATTTGTCCTATACGCGCCAGGCAAATCTAAAAAAAGAGTGGGGTTATCACATAGCGAAGTAACATGGAAAGCCGGCGTGGGGGTATCCGCAAACAAAAGATATCCACGTTAACCGGCGCCATCCATCCACCAAGGAGGTAAGGAATGGGTATGACATTCAAGCAGGGCGATTCGGAAGAAGCCTACGAAGACTATGACGCATATGCGGCCCTCAATCGCCAAAGTCTTCTCCGCAAGCCATTTGTTCCCTATGTCGCCGCCGGTGTCGTCGCGCTCGTGGTCATTCTGGGATTTACAATGTACGGAACGAGCGCCAAGGACAGTGCCTTGGCTGAAGAAGTCGCCCTTCTGGCAAAACATTTGGATGACATTGAATTCCGGTTGGGCAACCTTGAGCAGGCCAATTCCGGCGGGGAAAGTCTTACGACGCTGCGGGAAAACCATGAAAATCTCACCCGCCAATTCCAGGCCTTGGAAGCCAAGCTTGGCCAGAGCCTGAACCAGATCAACGGTAAGCTGGCGTCCCTTGAAAAAAGTCAGCAACCGGCCGCCAAGCCCGCCGCAACTCCGCCCGCCAAAAAGAAGGCCAAGGCCGTGCCCGCCAAGGTCCATGTCGTTAAAGCGGGAGAAACCCTCTACCAAATCAGCCGCCAATACGGATTGACGGTCGACCAACTCAAAAAAATCAATAAAATGGGCAACGATGTAACGATTCGACCCGGCCAGGAGCTTAACGTGAGTGCACCTTGAAAACCGGACACGCTGATCTTTTACAGCGGCTTCGGCTTGGGCCGTATGACAGACCGGCCTGATTCAGCGGCGTTTGCCGGGGCGACCCGATCCTTCGGCGGAAACGACGCTCGCAACGTTGCCCTCTGTTGGGCCCCGCACCACTCGGTCGCGCCAGACGGCATTTGTCAGGGGCATTACCAATCAGGGACTCCTCTCTGACATGAAAGAACGCGAATGAATGCGATTGTTGACATCTGCCTCGACACCACGGCCATTCTGACCATCGTCTGTGGTGTCGCCGGCTTGATTTTTTCCTTGAGCCTGATTTTCTTTCCGGAACGGACGCGGGCGATCGACGAATTCCTCAGCCGCACTTACCACCTCAAAGAACGTCTGGCCTATTTCGACCAGACCATCCGTAACGAGTTGTTCATCTACAGGCACCCGATGGCATGTGGATGTTGTTTCATTATCGGATCGGTGGTAACGCTGATTTTCCTGTTCACCCAAATGGATGTCGCACGCTTGCTGGGTGTCCTGCAGATTCAAGACACCCAACGCCTGCTGTGGGAGATGGTACTGGAAGGGTTGGTCATGGCGGGAAAACTCGCCGGGGTGATTGGGGTGATCGTCGGTCTTTTTCTGATCATCGCCCCCGGCCGTTTACAGCGTATCGAAAATCGATTGAATTCGTGGGTTGCCACCCAGCCGTTGGTGGATCGGCTGGATGTATTCAACCACGTCGTCAATGTGTTCTCCTTTCGCCATCCCATCCTGATCGGATCGATTGGCGTTCTGCTGTCCATCGTCTTGATCGCGCTGTCGATTTCCAGTTTTTTCTAATCAAAACTCAGTTCACACTGTCTCGCAGCCTGCCTCCATATTGACTGAGATAAATCCCGATAAAAACCAATCCCGACGCAACATACTGAAAAAAAGAAAACCGCTCGTCTAGAAGGAAAGCTCCCAGCAGAACGGAAAAGACGGGGATCAGGTTGATAAAAATTGAAGCGCGGCTGACGGGAATCCGACTGACGCCATAGTTATACAACCCATACGCCCCCAGCGTGACCACCGCGCCAAGGTAAACGATCGCCAGGGCCGGGATCAAATCAAACCCCTTGGGACTTGCGGTTGATGGCAGAAATAGAAACGGAAAGAAAAACACGGCCCCCACGAAGGCTTGTACCGCGGTCAGGAAAAAGGGGGAATAACGGGCCGTCAGATGTTTAAGGCTGATAATATAGCCGGTGGCGCAAACCATGGCCATGAATTCAAGAAAGTTCCCCAGCAAAGGGTTGGGTGCGTCCATTGACGGTTGACCGGCCACACTCAGCCAGCAGGCCCCCACGATCGCCACCCCAAAACCGACCATCGTCCGTACGGTCAAGATCTCTCCAAGCACGACCCGGGCCCCGACGGCGACCATCAACGGCAGTATGGCGGTAATCATACCGGCCTGCGACGCCGTGGTGAGCAGCATCGCCCGGGCTTCAAAAAGGAAATAGAGGCACGGCTCGCAGAACGCCATGAAGAGAAGGGGGCGAAAATCCTGACGAAGAAACGGCATGGCCGATCGAAAGGTCGGAATAAAAGGCGCAAAACAAATGCTGGCAACGACCATCCGGCCAAAGATGACCACCATGGGATCGTAACCGCGAAAGGCCAGCTTAAGGGCCACGAACGAGCTGGCCCATAACATCATGGCCAGAACGAGTCCGATGTAAGCCAATACCGGCGATGACCAATGACGCGTCATTTAAAAAGCTCTCCCTGAAAGCCCAAGCAGCCATTCCGCCGTTTATCCGAAAAAGGCTCCGGACCACCCAGCGGCCGTCCTCGTCGTCACCACCCAAAAATATCGTTCGAATCTGGACTTCCCGAAAAGAAGCGCCTACATTGCCAAAATGAATCCAGCATCGCCATCGAAAAGCGTCGAGACGGGCAACCTCCCGTCAACACACCGTCCTTTTTATCTGGCGCCGTTGCGGGGTGTCACGGACGCCATCTATCGCCGGACCTACGCCGAACATTTCAGCGGCATCGACCTGGCCGTAGCACCCTTTGTGACCACCCATGCCGGACGGCGCATCAAACCCGCCCATGTGCGCGACCTGCAACCCGAAGAAAACCAGGAAATGCCGGTTGTTCCCCAGATATTAACAAAGCGTGCGGAAGATTTTATCACCCTGGCCGATCACCTTTTTGACATGGGATACGGCATCCTCAACCTGAATTGCGGATGCCCTTTCCCCCAAGTGGCCAACAAAGGCCGCGGTTCCGGACTGCTCTGCGACCCGGACGGATTGGATCGCCTGCTGGACACCGTGCTGTCGCATATCCCCAACCGGCTGTCCATCAAAACGCGGCTGGGGCGCCATGATGCCGCAGAAATCCACGCGGTAATGCCGATCTTCAACCGCTATCCTCTGGAATCCGTCATTGTCCACCCGCGCACCGGCAGTCAGATGTATGCCGGCACACCGGATCTGTCCGCTTTTGCCTGGTGTCTTGCGGCTTGTCGTCACCCCGTGATTTACAACGGCGACATCACCGACCTGGCGGGCTTCCAGCAATTGGAACAACGGTTTGAAGGCGTCGCCGGCTGGATGCTGGGCCGGGGGGTGCTGGCCAACCCGTTCTTGCCGGGCCTGCTGAAAAACAGCACGACGATCGATGCGGCCTGGAAAAAGGATCGCTTCCGGCAGTTTCACGATGTGCTTTTTGAACGCTACCGCATTCGCTTGAGCGGGCCGGGCCATCTGCTGGACCGCATGAAGGGACTGTGGAAATATTTTGCGCAGGGCTTTCAGGACAGCGAAACCGCCCGCAAGCACATTCACAAGGCGCGCTCCATCGAACAATACCGGGCTGCCGTCGCCGCCTTTCTGGACAGCGGACTGGATTGGATGCCGTGAAGCATGTCATCCTCAGGGCCTGTTGCACCGCCCTCAGCGCCACGACCCGACGCTTAAAAACCCCCAAAGCTGTGAAAAGAGCATTCCGAACAGCATGAGCCCGCAGCCCAACAAGGACCGCGCCGTCAATACCTCATTTAGGAGCCACCACCCCCCGATAGCAGCAAACACGGCTTCCATGCTGAGAAAAATCGCCGCGTGAGCGGGATGGGCGTCTTTCTGGGCCACCACCTGGAGCGTGTAGGCCACGCCTACCGACCCTACCCCACCGTAAAGAATCGGGATCGCAGCCTGACGCAGGCCATCCCATGTCAGAGTCTCCATGGCCACCGCGATCAGCAGACTCAGCAGAGAGCACACCGCAAATTGGGTAATGGCCAGTTTGAGGGCATCCATGCGCGGCGACAGGCGGCCGATAATCAGCACGTGCGCGGCCCAGAAAAAGGCCCCGATGAGCACCAGTAAATCCCCCCAGGCGATGGTCAATTCTTCGGTGATGCTCAGGAAATAAAGGCCGATGGCGGCCAGAAGCGCGCCCAGCCAGGTTCCCATATTGGTCCGCTGGCGCAGAAAAAGTCCCATGAGGGGCACGATCACGACATAAAGCCCGGTGATGAATCCGGCATTGCCGGCGGTCGTATAGACCAGGCCGACCTGCTGCAGAGACGCCCCCGAAAACAGGAACAGCCCGGCCAGCCCTCCGCCCCAGAAGATCGTTCGCCGACTGGCCCGCGGCACCAGTGCCGACGCCGGCGAATTCTTGCGTCCCATCAGAAAAAGCAGCGGTACGAGGGAAAGGCTGCCCAAGGCGAAGCGCACCCCATTGAAGGTGAAGGGCCCCACATAGTCCATGCCGACCCGCTGGGCCACAAAAGCAAATCCCCAGATGGTGGCGGTCAGCAGCAGAAGCGCATCGGCACGGTAGGTCCGGACATCCATGAACGCATTCCTCTTCCCTTGGATAAACACCGAAAGGCGGACCATACACGGCGGATGAACCGCCGTCAACCGCTGAACGAGGCCATATCCGGCAAGACTACATGTGGCGTCGCAGGGGGAAAGCGGGTAATTCTTCCGAGGGCCTGAAATGAACCACCAGGATGCCGGCCACGATGCAGATCAGCGCTAGCCAGAGATTGGGGCTAAGGGGTTCGTTTAAAAGCCAGCCGGACAGGACCAGGCCCACCAGCGGCATGATAAAGACAAATGAATGCAAGGTCACGGCCCCGTATTTCTTCAGCAGGCTGTTCCAGGCGATGAAACCGAAGGAAGCCGTTACAAAGGTCTGGTAGAAAAGGGCCGTCAGTGCCCGCAAAGAAAAGGCCTTAACGGCCACCTCGTCAAACCAGCAGGCCCCTGCCAGAAAAAAGGGCAGACTGAACAGCATGGAATAAAATACGATATGAAACGGATTGAAGGTGCTGATAACACGTTTAATGTAAACAGCATTGCCCGCCCAGATGCAGGTGGCCAGAAAAACCATTCCGTCCCCGATCCGGATATCGCCGGAAAGCACCTCCCTCCCCGAAAACACGCAAACAACGCCGCCGAAGCCGAGGATCAACCCGATCAGTTTGCGCCGTGTGATCCGATCCCCGGGGATGAAAAAATGGGCCAGGACCAGGATCAGAAAGGGAAGCATGTTGATAAGCAGCGTCCCGCGTGAGGCATAGGTGCGGCTCAGACCGACATAAAAAAGGGAGAGTTGCGCCGTAAACAGGATGGAATATACCAGCAGAGGTTTCCACTGTCCGCCTGCCAAACGGAAGGAGCGGCCTCCCAGAAAGGCCCAGAGCGCGATGGTCATGGCCGCCAAGCTGAAGCGGATAACGGCGGCGCTGAAGACCCCGAACCCTTCATAGGCCACCTTGATGGCCACCCCATTGGCGCCGAACAGGATGCACAGAAGAATAATCGCCACCCCGGCCCGCAAACCGACGTTAGGATTGGCTGGTATGATTGTGGCGTCCAATGTTCTTTGGCTGCTTGCGACATTCATGGCAACCTTTCATTATCGGAATTTCCAACCGGCTGATAGTCGAGCAGAAACCGCAAAAATCCGATGCCGTCGCGGGCCACGGCATGGGTACCGGTTCGTTCGGCGAATTCAGGATCATAAAGATAGGCGGCGCCACCCGCAATCAGGGTGGTCACCGGAAGCAGCGAACGTGTTATGTGGATCAGGGCATCATCGGAATCGAACTGCAGCACGGTCAGACCGAGCAAATCGGGTTGCCTTTCCCGGCAGGCCTGCACGATAGTTTCGGGAGACTGCAGCACGCCCAGGGAATGCACCGCCACGCCGACCGCGGCCGCCAGCGTTTCGATGATATCGAGACCATGTCCCCATCCGTCGTCCAGGGTGGCCGTGAGCATCAACGGCGGCTGCGGCCACAAGCCGCCCCACTCGGATTGGCGGCGCAAAGCCTCGAGCTTCCGGGCTCCCTCCAGATAGTCTTCCCGGGTCGGTTTCCCCTGCCGGGACCAGTCCTGCAGCATTTCGGAAACACGATCACGCACGGTCATTTCCCAATTGATTGATGGTGGTTGGTATTGGCGTTTAGGTTGTGGCAAGAAGATCCAGCACTTCGGTAAACTTCTCGCCGGCACGCTGCGCCAGTTTCTCGGCCGCCTGCGTCATCGATTGTTTGAAGGCCGTATCTTCGATGTCCTGCAGGTTGATCATCACATTCCGGTAAGCCCCCCAGATCCCGGCCTCCAGCGCTTTCGCCCCCACTTCGACATCCGAACGCGAGGCCGGGTTGCCGTGGCGGGCCACCTCGCACAACGGCGCCCATACGCTGTCGCCCAGTTGCATGGTCTGAAGCGGCACCGCCACCGCCGTTTTGAGGCCTGCCTGCATTTTCGCATGGCGGGCGGCTTTTTCCGAATCCGTCTCCTGGGGCATCCGAACACCGTCCATATAATCGCTGAAGGCGGCCGTGTCGGCATCGATCATCGGGATGAGGCGCTGCACGGCCTCATGCAGCACCGGGATCACCTGCCGCATGTCACGATCGACCGCTTCAAACTTGCGCACCCCGTATGTCAGCTTGGCCACCATGGCCCCCAAGGCCGCACCGATCGCCGCCATGGCCGCCGAGGCCGAACCGCCCCCGGGCGCTGCCGTGCGGGCTCCGATCTGCTCGATAAAACCCCTCACCCGAGATCCCGCCAGGGGTTCTTCGGGGGGTTCGGCGACCCGGTACTCGATGATTTTTTCAGCCGGATCGAACGGTGCCACCGCGTTCAACCCCAGGCGGTCCACCACCAGCCGGATCTTTTGGTCTTCTTCATAGATCAACAGATCTTCCCTGGCGATATAATCGTCCGCCGCCATCAGCATGGCTTCCAGCGGGAGGAGACCGACGACTTCGGAACCCGTTACCGCCACCTTGAGCTTGGCCGCCTCTTCCTTTACGGCCTCGAAGAAGACATGGGGCGGCGTCACACGATAGTCGGTCAGATTGACCGTCACCTGGGCCAGGTTATAGTCATCCACAAACCAGCCCATCCCTTTGACCGCCTTCAAACGCCCCGGCGCCTCGGGACCGCGGCCGGCCTCGCGCAGATTGAGCGCAATGCGATGGGCCTGATTGGGAGTGCCGAGAATGTTGACGTTGTAGGCGATCAGAAAGTTGCGGGCGCCGGTGACCGTGGCGCCCCATTCCGGCACGAACCGGTCCGGACCGAAATCCGGTTTCCAGGCGGGCAGCTTCAGTTTTTCCGCCAGCCCTTCATATTCACCCTCC
The DNA here is from genome assembly GCA_020444045.1 of Deltaproteobacteria bacterium. Taxonomy (GTDB): domain Bacteria; phylum Desulfobacterota; class Desulfobacteria; order Desulfobacterales; family UBA5852; genus JABZFP01. The sequence goes on along the minus strand of JAHLLS010000004.1, from coordinate 57,455 downwards.
CGAATCTGGGGCAGGGTCCGCCGGTAGGCTTGCTCCGCCGCGGCTTCGTAGAGAAAAAAGGGGACCCCCAGTTCTTCCGCCGCCCGCTTCGCAAACTCTCGGGATACGGCCGCGCATTCCGCCATGCTGACATTGGCCACGGGCACGAAGGGGCACACGTCCAGCGCTCCCATGCGCGGGTGTTCGCCGGTGTGCGTGCGCATGTCGATGCGGTCGCGGGCCACACGCGCCGCATTCAGGGCACCTTCCACAACGGCTTCGGGTGCGCCCACGAAGGTGAATACCGTGCGGTTGGTGGATTTCCCGGGATCCACGTCAAGCAGGGTGCAGCCGGGAGTGGACCGGATAGCGGCGGCAATCGCGTCGATGACGTCTTTATCTCGGCCCTCGGAAAAATTGGGAACACATTCGATGATCTTCTGCATGCTTTACCTCACCATTCCCACTGCGTTTTCGACGGCGTCCAGTATCGCTCCGCTGCGGATCAGGCCCACGATTTGTGCCACGTCTTTGGATAAGATGCGATCGTTCTCCAGATGCGGCACCACCTCACGAATGACCGCGTAGGCCGCCTGGGTGCCTGCACCGGGCTGCATGTTGGTAAACAGATCCAGCGCCTGGGCCGCGCACATCAGCTCGATGGCAATCACGTTTTCCGCGTTTTGAACGACTTCGCGGCACTTGCGGGCGGATATCGTTCCCATGGAGACGTGATCTTCCTTGTTGGCCGAGGTGGGGATGGAATCCACCACGGCCGGATGGCTCATCACCTTGTTTTCCGACACCAGGGCGGCCGCCACATACTGGGCAATCATAAAGCCGGAATTCAGGCCGCCGTCTTTGACCAGAAACGCCGGAAGACCGCTCAGCTTGGGGTTGACCAGGCGTTCGATGCGACGCTCGGAAATATTGGCCAACTCAGCCACGGCCATGCACATAAAATCCATCGCCAGGGCCACCGGCTGACCGTGGAAATTGCCCCCCAGGAGGAAATCACCGCTGTCCGGATGAATCAGGGGATTCCCGGTGGAGGAATTCATCTCGGTTTCCAGCACCGTTTGGGCATAGGCGATGGCGTCGCGGCTGGCACCATGGACCTGGGGCGAACAGCGCAGCGTGTAGGCGTCCTGAACACGCTTACAATCACGGTGCGAAGAGATAATTTCACTGCCGCGCGTAATGCGGTCCATGTTTTCGGCCGCGATGGCCTGCCCCGGATGGGGGCGCATCCGATGGATGCGGGGATCGAATTCGGTCTTGCTCCCCATCAGGACTTCGAGACTCATGGCGGCGGCCAAATCCGTGTGGCGCGCCAAACGCGCCGCATCGTAGACCGCCAGACCGCCGATGGCGGTCATGGCCTGGGTGCCGTTGATCATGGCCAATCCCTCGCCGGCTTCCAGCTTCAGCGGCGTCAAGCCACAGATTTCCAGTGCCTCCCGGCCGGAAATCCGATGACCGTCGAAAAAGGCTTCCCCCTCACCGATCAGAACCAGGCCCACATGGGCCAGGGGAACGAGATCGCCACTGGCGCCCACGGACCCTTTTTCCGGCACCACTGGAATCGTCCCGCCATTCAGCAAACGGATCCAGGCGGCTACTGTTTCCGCACGCACCCCCGCGTTCCCACGGGCAAAATCTTTCACGCGCAGGGCCATCATGGCCCGCACGATATCAGCCGCCAGCGGTTGACCGACCCCCACGGCGTGGCTTTTCAGGATATTGAACTGGAGCTGCCGGGTATCCTTTTTAGAAATCGTCACATCACTCAGGGCGCCGAATCCCGTTGTCACACCGTAAACCGTGCGTTCTTCGTCCACCCAACGGGTCACCAGCTGCCAGGCCCGGCCAATCCGTTCCTCAGCCCCCGGGCTCAGCGCTATCCCCACCCCCTGGCGTGCAATCCGCACGAGATCGTCCAGGGTCATCCCCTCCATTCCCAGTGCGATGGTCTTCATCGGGCCTCCCCCATTGGGTCATGACATGGTTCAAATGACAAGATGCGCATCATCCGCTGTGATGCGAAACCTGCTGCCGATCCGGAACCGCGTCGCCGGATAAACAAAACGGTTGCGAGTCGCCACGGCGGCTCCCACCCAGGTGGTCCGGTACAATACCAGGCAGGGTTCATGGGCCGGCATATGGAGCCGTTTGCGGACGGCGGGATCAGGCATCGTGGCTTCCACCACGTGCTCCGCCTCGGTGACCGGCGCAATTTTTAAAAGATATTCACTGGGGGTTATCCGGTCAAAGTCCTGCTGGAGGAATGCCGGTGCCACCGCCGGATTGACAAAGCGTTCCGCATATTGAATCGGCACCCCGCGATCTCTGTGTACCAGAACGGCATGATAGACCGGCGATTTTTCCGGCAACCCCATGATGACGGCAATCTCTTCCGATACCGGTTCTTCCTGCAACAGCAAGACCTCACTGCTGTGGATCCCACCACGGCTTCTAATCTCGTCGGCGATGCTGCGGACGGTCAGGAACGCGGCCTGCGGCTTCAGGGCCGCAACAAAGGTGCCCACACCCTGGACCCGGTACAGGCGGCCTTCAAGGGACAACTCACGCAAGGCCCGGTTGACCGTCATGCGGGAGACCCCCAGTCGTTCTACCAGGGTGTTCTCCGAAGGGACGCGATAGTGGGGTGGCCAGGCCTGGCGCTCGATCAAGTCCAGGACATACGCTTTGACCTCCTGGTAGAGCGCCCGACGTGGCCGTTTGGGCTCGTTCGGATCCAGCATCTTCGAAATTCCTCTTGCAGACCGGCGCAAATCCATACCGTCCTTCCATTACTCCGGGGTCGAAAGCGATCTTCATCCGCACTTCCGTACCAAACAGTCTTGACAGGATAAATCGCAGTTGTATATACAAGTATATACATACACAAAGATTATGTGTTGTCAATACCATCTACTGTAATTTCAATGAGTTCAAACGTAAGAACGGCGGGGCTGGGGCGGCATTCCGACGCACGCGGCCATCCGTCGTTGCCGTCACCAACCCAACCGGCAAGGGAGGTTTCCGATGGTTACCAATCAGGACATCCAGCAGGCCATGCACATCCGCCTCGATGACGTGTTCGATGAGATGCCCGGACCGGCCGCTTTCGAGGACGGTATCCGGCGGGCGCCGCGCCGGAATGTCCACCTGAGCCGGGACGAGACCATCTTGGCATTGAAAAACGCGCTGCGCTATATCCCGCCGGCATGGCACGCCGCGCTGGCCCCGGAATTCCTGGAAGAGCTCCAGACCCGGGGACGCATCTACGGCTACCGTTTCCGCCCGCACGGGCCGATCCGCGGTCAAGCCATCGGCAACTACCGCGGGCGCTGCACCGAAGGCAAAGCGTTTCAGGTCATGATCGACAACAATCTCGATTTCGACGTGGCCTTGTATCCTTACGAGCTCGTCACCTATGGCGAAACCGGGCAGGTCTGTCAGAACTGGATGCAGTACCGGCTCATCAAGCGCTACCTGGAAGAACTCACCCGCGAACAGACGCTGGTCATGGCCTCGGGCCACCCCCTGGGACTTTTTGCGTCAACTCCCGGCGCCCCGCGCGTGGTGATCACCAACGGCCTGATGGTGGGCGAGTTCGACAATGCTGAACAATGGAACCGGGCCGCCGCCCTGGGCGTGGCCAACTACGGCCAGATGACCGCCGGTGGCTGGATGTACATCGGCCCCCAGGGAATCGTGCACGGAACCTACAGCACCCTCCTCAATGCCGCCCGGCTCAAGTTCGACATGCCGGAAGAAGGCCATCTGGACGGCCGCCTGTTCGTCTCGTCCGGATTGGGTGGCATGAGCGGCGCCCAGGGCAAGGCCATCGAGATCGCCGGCGGGGTAGGCATTATCGCCGAAGTGGACGCTTCCCGGATCCGGACCCGTCATGACCAGGGCTGGGTGAGCCGGGTCGTGGCCGATCCGGCCGAAGCCTTCCAGCTGGCGCGCACCTGCCAGGCCGCAAAAACGCCCACGGCCATCGCCTTTGAGGGCAACGTGGTCGATCTGCTGGAATATGCAGTCGCAAACCAGGAAACCATCGATCTCCTCTCCGACCAGACATCCTGCCATGTGGTCTACGACGGCGGCTACTGTCCGCAAGGTCTCACCTTCCAGGAACGCACCGAGCTGATCAAAACGGACATCTCTCATTTTGTGGAACGTGTCGACACCTCCCTCCAATATCATTTTGATTTGATCCAGCAACTGGTGGATCGGGGTACCTATTTTTTCGATTACGGCAACAGTTTCCTGAAAGCCATCGCGGATGCCGGGGTAACCCGGGTTTGCCGCAACGGCCGGGACTCCCTGGACGGCTTTATCTACCCATCCTATGTGGAGGATTTAATGGGTCCCCTGTTGTTCGACTACGGGTACGGCCCCTTTCGATGGGTCTGCCTCAGCGGCCGGCCGGAGGATCTGGCGGCAACGGACCGGGCCGCCATGGACTGCATCGACCCCGACCGGCGGTTCCAGGATCGGGATAACTACAACTGGATTCGCGACGCCGGCCAAAATCAGCTGGTGGTGGGCACCCAGGCCCGCATTCTCTACCAGGACGCGGAAGGCCGCACCCGCATCGCCCTGAAGTTCAATGATATGGTGCGCAGCGGGGCCATCGGTCCGGTCATGCTGGGGCGCGACCATCACGACACCGGCGGCACCGACTCGCCCTACCGCGAGACCGCCAATATCTATGACGGCAGCAACGTCATGGCCGACATGGCGACCCATTGCTTTGCCGGCAACGCCGCCCGCGGCATGAGCCTGGTGGCCCTGCACAACGGCGGCGGGGTGGGCATTGGCAAAGCCATTAACGGCGGCTTCGGCCTGGTGCTGGACGGCAGCGCGCGGGTGGATGCCATCATCCGCCAGGCCATGCCCTGGGATGTCCTGGGCGGTGTGGCCCGCCGGGCCTGGGCCCGCAATCCTAATGCGATCGAAACCATTGCGGCCCACAACCAGGCCTGCGAGGGACGGGACCACGTAACCCTCCCTTATCTGACGGACGACGAATGGATCGCGTCGGTAGTGAACCGCGCCTGGAAATCATCATAGCCCGACAAACGACCACTGGCGGAGAAAAATGCCATGAACGGAAATCTGCTCGTTATCCATGCCGATGAGCTTGCCACCAACCGCGGGTTCCAGGCGTGTGGCGGGAAGGCCATGCACGATCTGCAGATCGTGCGCGATGGTGCGGTATGCATCGAAGACGGTACCATCACAGCCGTGGGGGAAACCGCCGACGTGATGGCCGCGGTCGACCCCCAGGCCTTCACCGTCATCGACGCCTCCGGCAAGGCCGTGCTGCCCGGATTTGTGGATTCCCACACCCACTTCATCTTCGGGGGCTACCGGGCCGAGGAATTTGCCTGGCGCCTGCAGGGGATGAGCTACATGGACATCATGGCCCGGGGCGGCGGCATCGCCAGCACCGTGGAAGCCACCCGCCAGGCCGATCTGGCATCACTGGTGCGCACCGGACGGCAGCGTCTGGACGCCATGCTCGCTTTCGGGGTCACCACCGTGGAAGGCAAAAGCGGCTACGGTCTCGATCGCGATACCGAGATCCGGCAGCTTGAGGCCATGGCCATCCTGGAAGAAGAGCACCCGATTGACGTTGTGGCCACGTTTTTAGGGGCCCACGCCGTCCCCCGCGAATTCCGCGGCCGTGCCGACGCCTATCTGGACTTTATCATGGCGGAGGTGCTGCCCCTGGTGGCAGAGCGACGGCTGGCCGAATTCTGCGATATCTTCTGCGAAGACCAGGTGTTTTCCATTGACCAGTCCCGACGCCTGTTGCACCATGCCAAAACCCTGGGATTGAAACTGACCCTGCATGCCGACGAAATCGTGCCCCTGGGCGGCACCGAACTGGCTGCCGAACTGGGCGCCGTCTCGGCCGATCACTTGCTGCATGCCTCCGACGACGGTATTCGGGGCATGGCGAAGGCCGGCGTGGTGGCCGCGCTGCTTCCCCTGACCGCTTTCGGCCTGAAAGAGCCCTACGCCCGGGGCCGGGAGATGATCGATCAGGGATGCGCCGTGGCCCTGGCCACCGATCTCAACCCGGGCAGCTGCTTTTCCAACAGCGTCCCGTTGCTGATAGCCCTGGCAACTTTATACATGGGATTGACGCCGGAAGAAGCTCTGACCGCCATCACCTTGAACGGCGCCGCCGCCGTCGGCCGGGCCGACCGCGTTGGCAGCCTGGAGCCGGGCAAACAGGGTGATGTCGTCATCCTGGCATATCCGTCTTACCGCTTCATGCCCTATCACATAGGGGTCAATACCGTTGAATCGGTCATCAAAAAAGGACACCTGGTGTTCGATCAACGAAAGGGAGGTGTCATCCATGCTGGCTGACATGACGGTTTCCGAGCTTTTAGAAAATACCGCGGCGGGCACGCCCGTGCCGGGCGGCGGCAGTCTTTCGGCCATGGCAGCCGCCGTTGGCGCCGCCCTGGCGCAAATGGTGGCGGGGTTGACGGCCGGCCGGAAAGCCTTCACAGCCGTGACACCGGAGATGAACGAACTGGCCGAAAAGGCCCGGCGCCTGCGGACAGATCTGCTGGCCGACATGGATCGTGATGCCGCAGCCTACACGGCCGTCATGGAGGCCTTCCGACTGCCCCGCGAAACAGCGGAAGAAAAAAGCCACCGGACGGAAGCGATCCAGCAGGCCACCCACGAGGCCACCCGCGTACCGCTGGCGGTGGCCGAAAAAGCGCTGGACGTGATGATGCTGGCCGGCACCGCCGTCGCGAAAGGCAACCCCAACGCCATGTCGGACGGCGCCGTGGGCGCCATGCTGGCCCGGGCCGCCCTGCAGGGCGCCCTTTTCAACGTCAAAATCAATCTGCGGGATATCCGGGACAAGGCCTTTGCGGCCCGCTTGTCTGCTGAGGCCGAAGCCCTTGACGCCCGGGCGCGAGCCTTGGAAACGACCATCCTTTCTCACATCACCCTATAGGATATCGACATCGGCTTATGCAGCTTTTTTTCGAGCAACTTCTAAACGGCATCGCCATGGGATCCATCTATGCCCTCGTCACCCTGGGACTGGCATTGGTCTATGGTATTCTGCGCATCCTGCATGTGGCTCACGCCGCCGTTTACACCGTGGGCGCCTATGCCGGGCTTTTCTGCTACAGCCACACCGGCAGTCTGCTGCTGGCCTTTCTGTGCGGTATGATCTTCTGCTCCATCCTGGGGGTGGCCATCGAACGCCTGGTGTACTATCCCCTGCTCAAATACCCCCCCTATGTCCCCTTGATCGGCAGCATCGCCATCATGCTGTCCATCGAAGAGATCTGCCGACTGGTGGCCGGCCCCTATATTTTGACGTTTCCAGCCACCCTGCCGTTTCCCGAATTCCAGCTGGGGGGGGTCACGATATCGTCGACCTTGACGGCGGTTTACGTCATCACGACCGCGGTGCTGGGGCTACTCTGGTTTATCTCCACCAAGACCGAATTGGGATTGGCCATGCGGGCCACCTCCCAGGACATCCCCATCGCCGATGCCATGGGCATCAACAGCCATGCCATCGTCAGCATCGCGTTCGTAATTGGCTCTTCGATAGCCGCCATTGCCGGTATTCTGGTGGGGATCTACTACAACCAGGTTTATCCCACCATGGGCACCGTGCCGGCTTACAAGACCCTGGCGCTGATTGTGGTTGGCGGCCTGGGGTCCATGCCGGGGGCCGTGATTGCCTCGATGCTCCTCGGTGTGGCGGAAACTCTTTTGATCGGCTACGCCGATATCCCGCTCCCCCGGGACGCGCTGGCCTTCATCGCCATGATCGCAGTCCTCATGTGGCGCTCCGAGGGATTGATGGGGTCGAAATGATGAGGAGAATAGACTGTTGGATGCCTATCTCATAACCATCGGGACGTTGATCATCATTTACGCCATCACGGTTTACGGCCTGAATGTCATCGTAGGCTATGCCGGACAGATTTCCCTGGGGCATGCCGCCTTTTTCGGTATCGGCGCCTATGCCAGCGCCCTGCTTACCACCAAGGCCGGCCTGTCCTTCTGGGAGGCCCTGCCCATCGTGATTCTCCTGAGCGGCCTGATCGGCATCGTTCTGGGACTCCCCAGCCTGAGGCTGCGGGAAGACTTTTTGGCCATTACGACGATCGGCATCAATTTCATCGTCGAAGCATTGTTTCTCTATGTCCCTTACTTTGGCGGCGCCCTCGGCATCGGTGGCATCCCGCGGGTGGTTCTCTTCGGGGTCAAACTCAAGGGAATGGCCTTTTTCCTGCTCTGCCTTGGGTTTCTGGCCCTTGTCATCTTCATTTGCTGGTGGTTCACCCGCAGTTGGGGCGGCGTGGCCTGCTTCGCCTTGCGGGAAGAAGAATCCGCGGCCGCCAGTGTGGGCATCTCGCCCGTGCGCTTCAAACTGCTGGCCTTTGTGATCGGCACCATGATGGCCGGTCTGGGCGGCGCCCTTTACGCCCATTACATGCGCTTTATCAGTGCCACGGATTTTTCTTTCCCCATGTCCATCACCTTCCTTTCCATGATCGTGTTGGGAGGCATGGGCACCCTGTGGGGACCGCTTCTGGGTGCGGTCCTGCTGGGGATACTGCCGGAACTTTTCCGTCCCATCGTTGATTATCGGATTCTCTTCTACACCGCGCTGCTGCTCGTCATGATCCGCTTCCAGCCGGCCGGCTTGCTGGGAGAGGGCAGTATCGTGCACAAATGGCTGATCCTGAAACCGGCCGGAGGCCGCCCATGACCGATACCCTGCTGCAAGCCCGGAAACTTTCCAAGCATTTCGGCGGCCTCAAAGCCGTCGACCAGGTGGATCTGGATATACACCCCGGCGAAATATTAGGGTTGCTCGGTCCGAACGGCGCCGGAAAAACCGTTTTTTTCAACTTGATTTCGGGTGTCTATCGCCCTACCGGCGGAACGGTACATTTCCAGGGCGATCGCATCGACGGGCTGCCCTCGCACCGGGTTGCCGCCCGCGGCATCGGCCGGACGTTTCAGATCGTCAAGCCCTTCGCATCGCTGACCGTGCTCGAAAATGTCCTCGTGGCGCGCGGGATTACCCGCTATGGAACCTTCCGCCGGCTCTGGGGGCCATGGCAATCGAAATCGGAAACCCGGGCTGCCCTGGAAACCCTGGAGCGCGTTGGTCTGGCCGAACTGGCCGAGCGTAAGGCCGGCCTGCTGCCGCTGGGCAACCTCAGGCGCCTTGAAATTGCACGGGCCCTCGTGGTGGGACACCAGCTGATCCTGCTGGACGAATCGTTTTCCGGCCTGCGGCACGAAGAAATCGCCCAGCTTGAGACGCTGATTCGCCGTATCCGCGACGACGGCATCACGGTGCTGCTGATCGAACACAATATGCGGGTCACCATGGGACTCTGCGATCGCATTGTGGTGCTCGATCACGGCCGCAAAATTGCCCAGGGAAAACCCCAGGACATTCAGGAAAACGACCTGGTGATCGAAGCCTATCTGGGGTCGCGGGGAGGCCGCCATGCTGCTTGAAGTCAAGGGACTTCACGTCGCTTACGGCGATGTGCGGGCCGTCAATGGGGTGTCGTTTGCGCTGGAGAAAGGCGAGCTGGTTTCCATTATCGGCGCCAACGGTGCGGGCAAAACTTCGATTTTGAACGGCATCATGGGGATCGTACCGTTGCGGGAGGGCCAAATCCGTTTCCAAGGGGAAGATCTCACACCCCTGCCCGCCTATCGTCGGGCCCGGGCGGGTATTCGCATCGTCCCGGAGCGCGCCCGGGTTTTCCCGCGTCTGTCCGTATACGAAAACCTCATGACCGGGGTCTACGGTCTGAAAAAAAAGATCGATCTGCCCCGGCGTCTGGACTGGCTCTATGCTCTGTTTCCCATTCTGAAAGAGCGCAACCGGCAGCCGGCCGCCACGCTTTCGGGAGGGGAACAGCAGCAGCTGGCCATCGCCCGGGCGCTGGTGTCCGATCCGAAACTCCTGATCGTGGACGAAGTATCCATGGGCCTGATGCCCAAACTCGTGGATCAGGTCTTCGACCTGCTGGCGCGTCTCAACCGGGAGCAGGGCCTCACCATTTTGCTGGTGGAGCAAAACGCCATGGCCTCGCTGGCCATATCCCGGCGGGCTTACGTCCTGGAAACCGGGGTCTGCGTCCATTCGGGCCCGGCCGCTGAACTGATGGAGGATCCCAAGGTGAAAGCCGTCTATCTCGGCCATTAGCAAAAGGAAAACCATGCCGGCAGGCTGCCGGATGATCGGGCCCGTCATCATCGAATGACGGCCACAGTCATTTATCTATCCCAAGGAGGTTGTTATGAAACTTACCCGCACACTTGCACTTCTATTACTGATCGGCCTGCTGGTTCCCGGCATGGCCGGGGCGGCGGACACCGTCAAGATCGGGCTTTTGGCCCCCCTGACCGGCTTTGCAGCCGCCGACGGCCTGAGCGTCCTCAATTCCGTGCAACTGGCCGTGGAACGGGTCAATCAGGACGGCGGGCTGCTGGGACGCCAGGTCGAACTCGTCTATTATGACGACCGCGCCGACGGCAAGGAGGCCGTGGCCCTCTCCCGCAAACTGATCCAGCAGGATCGCGTGGCCGGTGTGGTGGGCGGCTCCTACAGCACCCCCAGCCGGGCCGTGGCTCCAATATTCGAAGATGAAGAAATTCCCTTCGTGGCGGCCTATGCCGTGCATCCGGATGTCACCACGTCCGGGAAATACTGCTTTCGCAATGGCTTCCTGGGCATGGTGGAGGGTAAATCGGCAGGCTATGTCTCGGTCGAGCTGCTGAAGGCCAAAAAAATCGCCCTGCTGACCAGCGACAACGACTTCGGCCGCACCCTGGCAGAAGGCTTCAAGGCATATTTAGGCGATCAGGGGAAAGACGCCCAGATCGTCTTTGAGCAGACCTACCCCTTCAAAGAGAAAGACTTCAAACCGTATCTTTCCAAGGTCAAGGAAGCCAATCCCGACATTCTTTTCGCCAGCGGGTATTACTTCCAGACCGGCCCGATCGTCCAGCAGGCGCGCGAGCTGGGGCTGGACATCCAGATCCTGGGCGAAGAAGGCGCCGATTCCCCTAAATTCCTGGAAATCGCCGGCGCATCGGCTGAGGGCTTCGTCATCGTCACCAACCTCGACCGGGATGATCCGCGCCCGGTGGTCCAGGACTTTCTCAAGACCTTCGAGCAGCGCTACCAGATTCAGCCGGACATGGTCGGCGCTTCCGCCTATGATGCCTTCATGATCATCTGCGACGGCATTCGCCGGGCCGGTACAACCGACGGCCCCGCCATTCAGCAGGCGATTGCCGCCACCAAGGACTACAATGGGCTGACCGGTGTCCTCAAAGGCTTTAACGATATCGGTGAGGTGGTCAAGGAAGTCCAGGTGCAGATCGTCAAAGACGGACGCTTCCGTCATTTCGGCGTGGTCCAGGACATGGCCCTCATCACGCCTTAACGGCAATTCTCCCAAGGGTATCTCCCCGCAGGGTCAGCCTTGCGGGGAGATACCCTTTATTAAGCAAACCAATCCAAGCATACCTGACATTCAGGCCAACATGACCGACACTCCCTATACACCCTTCGACATCGTCTTTGTGGTTGGTGGCACCCACGGCAACGAGCGGACCGGCGTAACACTGGTGCAGCACTGGCTGCAAAACCCCGCGGACGTCCAGCGGCAAACCTTTACGACCCGGCTGCTGCTGGGCAACCCCGAAGCCATTCGAAAGAACGTCCGTTTTATCGATCGCGATCTGAACCGCAGTTTTCTCCCCCAACACGTTGACGGGGAAACGGCTGAAGCCTATGAAAGCGGCCGCGCCCGGGAAATTGCGGCCACATTGCAGTCAGATCGCCCCGGGAAGCGAACGTTTGCCATCGATCTGCATACGACGACCGCCAAAATGGGCATCACCCTCATCACCAATACCGATTCGGTCAACCTGGCGATAGCCGCCGATGCCCAAAAACGCCTCCCTGGTGCCCGGATCTATTGCTTTGCCGACAGCGACCGCATCAATTCCTGCCTGCGGGCCGCCGCCGACGGCGGCCTCGGCGTCGAAATCGGACCGATTCCCCAGGGGGTCGTGCGCCATGACACGCTGGAAACCACCTACGGGGTGGTGCAGGAAATCCTGAATACGCTGGAGTCATTCAACGAAGGCAACTTTGCGCCGCCGGATCCGCACCTGCCGGTTTATCTCCATGATCGGCACATGCTTTATCCGGGTGTACCATCCGGAGCGCCGCCGGTGTTCATTCATCGGGAAATCGAAGGACGTGATTACCGGCCGCTTGCGCCCGGCCACCCCATTTTTCATGATCTCAACGGCCAGGTCGTCTGCTATGAAGGCGTTGATACCACCTACCCGGTTTTCATCAATGAAGCCGCCTACTACTATGAAAACATCGCCTTTTCCCTGACGCGCAAGATGCCTTTGGCATCACTTTTCGCCAGCGGATAAGACCGGGTGCCATTGCCCCGCGAGGAAGCCCGACCATGCAGAAAACGCTGATCCTTCTGGGAATTGTCATCCTGGCCGTCGGTCTGCTCTGGCCCTGGCTTGGCAAGTTGCCGATCGGACGCCTGCCCGGCGATATCATCATCGATCGCCCCCACCTGAAGGTGTACATCCCCATCACTACCATGATCATCGTCAGTCTGTTGGTATCTATAATTCTGTGGTTGATAAAAAAATGAACGAAGATGCGCGGCTTCGGAGATTGTCAAAAAATCTTTAGCCGTGCGTTTGAGGGGTCATTCGGATGGACACCCGCGGTCAGCCGACGCGCACCAGGATTTTGCGCTGCCCGCGGTAAACCGTAATGCCCCATGCGATAAACAGCAGGAAACCGTTGCGCCCCAGCATCCAACCGGGAGTGCCCTGCCACAAGGCGGCTTCGCCGGATGCAAAACACCCGCAGTCAAAGACGTGCCCGCGCCAGGCATTGATGCTGATGGCCAGGATGAACGCCAAAAGAAGCCCGCCGAGGATCACGGCTGCGGCCCGGGGATAAACCCCGGTTATCAGCGCCAAACCTGCGGTCAGTTCGATATAGGGCAGGATAATGGCAATCAGATTGATCGCCACGGCCGGGAACAGATCGTAGCCGAAAATGATTTTGGCAAATGCGGCCGGGTCCATGATTTTGTGGGCACTGGCCATAACGAAGAGCCCCCCCAGCAGCCAGCGCAGGGCCAAGTCGACCCAGCCGTTGGCCCACCAGCCGGAATCAGGGTGTCGCGACAGGGTATCCATTTTCAATCCATCCCGGGAAGCCATCGATGTAAACCACCACGTTTTTAAAGCCGCGTTCCATCAGAAGCTGCGCCACTGTGTGGCTGTCCTGACAGAGGCGCCCGGAGCAATAGGTTATGATCGGCTGTTGCGACGGTATTTTGGCCGCAAACGCTTCCACCATCGCATCAAAATCGCCAAGGGGCAGCGACACGGCGCCGGGGATATGGCCGGCGGCAAACATGTCGCGGCTTCGGACATCCACAAAAAGGGCTTCACCCGCATCGAAAACCTGTTTGGCCACCTGCGGACTTGAGATTTCGAAATCCATCCACAGCGCGGCGGTGTCGGTATCGGCCGTCACCACACCGACCTCGGCATCCCATTGACCAATCAAGGGAATTCCATGGGGGGAGAGACCGTTGACCAGAAGGGCCAAGCCGGCGGCAACGGTCAGAAGCACCATCATTTTTTTTATCAGGTCAAACATCCGAAGAATTGCCGGTCCGTCACCCACTTACCGGAGGCTGTCTGCAACAGCAAGCGCATGGGGGCGATCCGGAAGGGTCAGGATTGCTCCATGATTTTGGTCAGCATGCTCAAGTAGTTTTTAGGGGGTATGAACCCCGGCATGGGACCCACTTTGTCCCCATTGCGCAGCAACATGACCGTCGCCGGCAGCCCCCGGACACCAAAGGTGCGGGCCACTGATTTTTCTTCGTCCACGTCGACTTTGACCGCGATGACCTTGTTGTTCATGAAATCGATGACCGAATCGTGAGAAAAGGTTTCCTTTTGCATGCGCACACAATAGGTGCACCAGTCCGCGTGAAAATAGACCACGATGCTTTTTCCGGATTGCCGGGCTTTTGCCATTCCGTCATCATACGTATACCATTCGATCTGTTTGCTCGACTGGGCCGAATCCGCCGTCGGGCAGGCCCAGAAAACGGTAAGGGCCATCATTATGGTCAGGCAAACAGCGATTTTGTTTTTCATCCGTTTAATACCCCCTGAAGAAAATGATGCGCGGACCACGGACGGCCTTATCGTTCATCGATCCTGGGTATAGACCCCACGGTAGAGCCGCTCATGTCAGCGACATGTTGGCTCACAATATAACACGCCTGGCGTAAAAGGAAAGTGCCGGTTTGGAATTGGCCCCTGAACCAGGGCTTGCGAAGAGGCATTGTGCGAATGAAAACCGCTTTCATAAAAAGAACGGGTGCCGACGCAATGCTGGTAGCCGCCGACACCCGCTCAGGGAGGGTGTCCAACATCACATGCGTCCGATTTCATGCATCCACCATGACTTTTTCATGCGTCAGGGCCGCCAGGCGCTCCTGAGCAGCCAGACGAACCATCTCATCGTCGTCCTTCTCGATAATCTGGCGAAGAAGGGTTTGATCGTTCAGACGCATCGTGGCTTTCTGGCGCACATCCGGATTGGAATGCTGCCACCGTGGAACAAAAAAATCCTGGAATTTCATGATCAGCCTCCTGGTCCAATGGTTACCGGAAAAGGGATGGCCAGAGGGGGTCCGGCCGTATCCGCCCCCCAACGATCAGCATCGCTGAATTGCTGCCATCGATCGTCTCCGGATCCGCGATGCCTAACCCGGAGACACCGCTATCGGCAATTTGATCGGATCCTTGTGATAGCGTTTGCTCATTATGCCTTTCCCGTGTTGTGAGGAACGACATCCGTGGCTTTGCCCACCCTTTTTTTTAAAAGGTTGGGGATTTGCGGCTAAAATGGCAGCACGGATCAAACACAGCTGGAATCAGGGGAGATCATCACGGGCTAAAAGGAGAGGGAATCATTCGAGCAGTTAGGGCCACAACTTGTGGGGGCAACTTTCAAGGCGGCGTCGGACAGGTCATCATACCAGAGGCGTATCATTCGGTGACTATTGATAAAATAGGGATGGATCCACCGGCGTCAAGGTGACCGCTAACCGCCAAACGCGCTTTCGAAATCCGTCCGGGCGGACCGGGGAAAAAAGGGGGGGGGCGAGGCCCGCCGGCATCCGTTTCCGGCGAACCTCGGAATGTGATGCCAACAGCCCTCAGGGGCTGTCGACGGTCACGGACTCGCCGACCTGGGGGACAAAAGCGGCATAGCCTTTTTGGCCGAGATGATCGGCAAAAGCCATGGACTGGTCTTCTTCTCCGTGGACGACCGCAATGCGCTTTACATCCAGGTTGGAGGCTTCCAGGAAATGCGTCATTTCATCGCGATCCGCATGGGCGCTGAAGCCGCCGATTTTGACCACATGCGCGGCCAGGGGATATTCCTTGTTCAGCAGCTTCACGGTGGGCGGCTGGCCCTTGCGACCGTCCGCCTCGTAGGCTTCACCCAATTCCAGAATGCGGCGGCCCAAGGTGTGCTGCGCCATGAAGCCGACGATCAGGATGGTGTTTTTGGGATTGTGGATCCGGTGGCGCAGATGGTGCAAAATGCGCCCGGCTTCACACATCCCTGACGCCGAAATGACGATATGCGGTTTCTTGTCCCGCGTGAGGGCAATCGATTCGTCCACCGACTGGGTGAAATGGACATGGTCGGACGAGAAGGGATTGCGCCCATTCTCCAGAAACGTCTCATGCGTATCCCGGTCGTAGACTTCCGGGTGCTCGCCAAAAACCTTGGTGAGCTTGACCGCCAGCGGGCTGTCCACGTAAATGGGCAACCGCGGTACCGCCCCCTCATTGTAGAGTTCATGGATGACATACAGCAGTTCCTGCGTGCGGCCAAACGCAAAGGCCGGAATCAAAACGGACCCGCCCCGTTCGACGGCATCCGTCAGGACGGTCTGCAGGCGTGGTTTAAGGTCGATCACCGGCTCATGCAGGCGGTCGCCGTAAGTGCTCTCCATGATCATCAGGTCGATCTGGCGGTGCTCTTCCGGGAAATTCAGCACCGGGTCCCGCAAAATCGGTTTTCCGAATCGCCCGATATCACCGGTGTAACAGATCGTCTGAACCCGTCCGTTTTGGCGCACCTGGATCATGCTGATGGCGGATCCCAGGATATGCCCGGCATCGTAAAAGGTGCACGTCATGCCTTTGCCGATGGTCACGCTATGACGATAGGGATATCCGTCAAAAAGCGTAAGAGCATCCTCGGCGTCCGGCGTCGTATACAGGGGGGTTATGGGCTCCAGGTGGTGGGTCTGGATCATCTCATTGATGTTGTCGATGTTGAGTTCATGGCGTCCTTTTTTGAGAAATTTACGAATATCAGAATTCGATTTGGTGGTGTTTCCTTTGCCGGACGCGTTGTCCTTCATCTGGGACAGATGGGACCGCACCATTTTGTAGTTGAGATAATTCGCATCCGACTCCTGGATATGGGCGGCATCCAGCAGAAGGTATTCACAGGCGTCCTGGGTGGCGCGGGAGGTAATGATGCGCCCGTTGAACCCATTGCGCGACAGCAACGGGATCCGCCCGGAATGGTCGATATGGGCGTGGGACAAAATAACATTGGTAATGGCCGGGCCGTCGAAGGGCAAATTCCGGTTCTTGTCGGCACTTTCTTTGCGGCGCCCTTGAAACATACCGCAATCCATCAATACACGATCACTGCCGTTGGCCAGTAGATGGGCGGAGCCGGTCACTTCCCGCACCGCGCCATGAAACGTTACGTCCATAGGGTTTCCTTCCGCTGCCTTGCCGGTCCGTATGGGAGAACCTTCAGGCGGTCGATGTTATGGTTTGCCGTATAGCGCTTTCACCTGGTTGCGATCCGTCGCCCCATCCGCCTGCTTGGGCAACTGGTCGACAAATTCCACATAGCGCGGCTTTTTATAGCGCGCAATGCGTGCCGCCACGAACGCCGCCAAATCCTCGGCGGATAGCGTCTGGCCGGGTTTGAGAACGCAAACCGCCTTGACACCCTCGCCGAATTTCGGGTCCGGCACACCGATCACCGCGACGTCGGCAATGGCATCATGCGCCCTGACGGCCGCTTCCACCTCGGCCGGGTAGACGTTTTCGCCCCCGGGTTTAATCAGCTCTTTTTCCGGCTTGCGCCCCTTAAACCAGAGAGCCCCCTTATCATCCACGCTGCCAAGATCGCCGGTATGATGCCATCCATTGCGAAAAATGCGCTCGTTATAGGCCGTCTGCCGCCAGAAACCCAGGAATACCAAGGGGCCCCTGACAATGATTTCCCCGGTGTCACCGATCGGCACATCCTTATCCTGCTCGTCCACGATCCGAAATTTGGTCAGCAGTCCCTGCCGGCCGGCCGACCCGGGATTTTCGGAAACCGGCGACAAGGTCACGAAACCGGACGTTTCCGTCTGCCCGTAGAGGGTCCAGAACCGGCAGCCCGCCCGCTGCTCAAAAGCCGCGATGGCGTCCGGATGATCAAGCCCCAGGACGTGTTTCAGCGAGGAAAGATCGCGCGGCTTTTGATCGTGGGCTTCCATCAGCTTACTCAGAATCGGCGGGAAGCTGCCCAACAGGGACACCCGGGCTTTCTCCGTCCATTCAAGGGCAAGCTCGGGATCGAAACGGTCCATGATAACGTTCAATCCGCCGGTATGCATGACGGACAGGGCCAGGTTGAGTCCGGTAATGTGAAACAGGGGCAGCATGTTCAGATAGGTGTCCCGGTCGGTCAGGCCCAGCGTCGCCATCGTCTGAATATTGCTGTAGATAAAATTGTGATGGCTCAACACCGCGCCCCGCGCCCGGCCTTCGACGGCGGCGGTATAAATGAGGCAATAGGGGTCGTCACCGGCGACAGACACCGCTTGTCCATCGCCTGATATGGCATCCGGCGCCGCTGCCATGAAGGCCGGCAAGGTTTCCAACGGTGTTTGGTTTGCAGGAAAACCGGGGAGATCACCCAATTGCGCGATTGAAGCGGCGTGGGCCTCATCGAAGAATAACCAAGCCGGTTCCGCATCGGTGATGATGTGATGGAGTTCTTCCACCGCAAGACGCCAATTCAGCGGCACGAGAATGGCGCCCAGGCAGGCCGCGGCACCCATGACGAGAAAATAGGCCTCGCTGTTGTTCGCCAGAATACCGACCCGATCCCCTTTGATCAGGCCATGTTGGGAGAGTATTCGGGCCAGGATCGCCGTTCGATCCGCCAGTTCTCGATAGGTCATCTGTCCCCTGTTGTCTTCCAGGGCCGGTCGATCACCGTGCAGCGAGGCGTTGCGCTGAAACAGGTCGTAAAGGGTCAGATCATGCATGGGCCGTCTCCTTTCGGTGGCCTATCCCAAGGGGTAGGGGGTTGCAGGCGGTCGCACCGCAGCCGTGGATCGCCGCGGTGGATCCCTAAATGGTTATAGTCCACAAAAAACAGCGCGAAAGCCTCGATCACCATACGCTTTGGACCGTCACTGAAAAGGCAACCGTATCAAACAAGCATCGAACCATTGGACTATACCCATAAGCCCTGAATGCATGCAAGCCCAATACATCATCGGTGCGATGGCCTCTCGCAGCCTGGCGCATGGTTCATGGTCACCGACTTCCGTCCAAGGTTTTGACACTCCGTAAGTTTTCTGCTACGTAAATAATGTTATCGTATCATCCGTTTGCAAGGCAGTTGGTGGCGATCCTCACCTCAGTGGCGCAGCCTCAGGAGGGCAATCCGTTCATCCACTGGTGGTATTTTTGCAAAACGGTTTTGTCACACAGACGATGGTATGGGTTGAAACGCGTTCGGATGGCACTGTGCGGAGCTTGTCATGAAATGCCCGAGATGTGATTATACGCGCAAGCCAGGCGATCGTGAATGCCCGAAATGCGGTATTGACTATGCCTATGTTGAGAAGAAGATGGTCCGCAGCGACCATGCCGTTGATCCGTCCCCGGTTCATTCTGGCGTAGCAGCAACATCCACGGAAACCGCAAAGGTGGAAACAATGCCCGAAGTCAACCCGTCCGAATCCAGTGCCGTGGCCTCCCCGGCGCCACCGTCCCCCAAAAATGCCTGCCCGAAATGCGGGTTCGGCAATCCCGACCAGGCGCAGGAATGCCTGCGTTGCGGCATTATATTTACCAAATATGAGGCTTACCTGGAAAAGAAACGCCAGGTGGAAGAAGAAACCAACCAAACCACCGACGGCCTGCTTGATCCTGAAACAATTCGCGCCGCCGCCGAGAGCAGTCAACCGGCAGCCAAACCCGTCACGGCCAAGACCGCCTGCCCCCACTGTGGCCAGCGCTATAAAATTCGCAACGATCAGGTCGGCATCACCACCCGCTGCAAGAAATGCAGCTCCATTTTCATGATCGAAACCATCCCCACCGTATAAATTTATTCGATACCGTTAAGGTTGCACCGCACGGCGGCCGCCATGCGTTCACTGGGGTGTGTCAATGATCGGTTGTTGTGTGGCGCGCCGGCCACCACCACCGCATCGACAAACCATCCGATGCGATCGCTGCCAGATGACCGTGCCGCATGCTCTGGTGGACGGTCCATGTCTTCCCCTCGTAGGTCAGTGTCATGCAACAAGGGTCATCGATAGTCAGCACACGGCAACGGGAAAGGCCTTTCAACCCCATTCCCACCGCTTTCAATACCGCCTCCTTCGCCGTCCAAAATCGAAAGAACAAATGCCATTCGTCTTCGTCGCCTAAACGCCATTCTTGAGGGTCGGCAATCTTGTCCAGCAGGCCGCGGGATCTTGGCTGTATCGGTTCGATATCGATGCCCAGCGGGGCGGAACCGACCACACCGGCCACAAAAGCAGGCTTGTGGGCAACGGACCAGTGCCATCCGTTTGACGGCAGCGGCACATTGTCACTGTTTTTGGTAAGACGGCCCAGCAGGCCGCCGGCCCGGCGGGCCGACTGCCGGGCAGCAGCCCGGGCCAGCCGGCTGAGCGCCAGGACCTTCCGGCGCCCCGTCCAGGTGAGAATCGTATCGGGGACGGCAAGGATAACCGGATGGAGCATCACTTGGGCGGCCTGTTCATGCATCGCTTACGAAGCGTCTTCCTCCCTGTCAAGCATCCGTTGGCTCGTCCACCGCTTTTAAAATCATACGGCAATCAGCCACGGTAGCGCCCTGCCCCTCGGGATGGGCCAGCATGGGGTTGATATCGAGCTCCACGATTTCGGGATGCTGCAGCGCCAGATCGGAAAGGCGCACCAGGGCCTGTTCGATGGCCCCCGTATCGGCCGCCGGCATTCCGCGGAACCCCTTGAGCAGTTTGACGGCACGTACCGCATGGAGCATGCGGCGCGCCTCGTTGCGGCCGATCGGCGCCAGACGGAAGGTGACGTCCTTGAACACTTCCACAAAAATGCCGCCAAATCCGAACATGAGCAACGGTCCAAAACCGGGATAGCGGTTCATCCCCAGAATCACCTCTTGTCCGGCAGGCGCCATTTTAACCACCAACACCCCTTGAATGTCAGCGTCCGGTGCATAGTCCACCGCACTGGCAACGATCCGGTCGTATGTCGCCTGGGCGGCCTCGCGGTTGGCAACACCGACCACCACACCGCCGGCCTCGGATTTATGCAAAATCTGGGGAGAAACGATTTTCATCACCACCGGGAACCCCATGTCTTCGGCAAGATCGGCCGCTTCCGTTGCATTGTGGGCCAATTGGGTCGGTAGGACATCGAATCCATAGCAGGCCAGAATGCGGGCCCCCTCCAGCTCACCAATCGCCGTTCGTCCTTCCTTCAGGCAGGTCGCAATAATTGATCGAGCCTGGGCCGTGTCATGGGTAAAGCGATACTGGGCCAGCTTTTGACGATTCAGCCAGCGCGAGTAACGGTATAAGGCGCCAAACGATTTGGCGGCATTCTCGGGGAAGCGATAAACCGGATAGCCCTGCTTTTGCAGATAATCGACACCGGCCGAAACATCCACGATGCCCATAAAACAGCTTAAGATCGGTTTATGGGACAGGCGGGCAATTTTGATGATGGCTTTCGCGGTCTCCAGGGCGTTGGTCATGGACTGCGGCGTCAGGATGACCAGCGCACCGTCGACCCCCGGATCCTTGATAACCGCTGTCAGAGCGTTTTCATAGCGATCCTGGGCCGCATCCCCGATCACATCCACGGGATTATGGATATTGGCCGCCGACGGCAGGTGGCTGGCCAGCACCTCAATCGTCTCCGGTGCCAGTTGCGCCAGTTGAAGGCCGGAGGACACGGTCATGTCCGTGGCCACGATGCCCGGTCCTCCGGCATTGGTAACGATGGCCACGCGGTTGCCGTTGGGAATGCGACGCGTCACCTTGCCCATCGCGCTTTTCGATTTAAACGCAAAGGCATTGGCAAAATCGAAGAGTTCGTCGATGGTATCCACCCGGATCACGCCGGCCTGCTCGAAAATGGCATCATAGACCGCTTCGGTCCCGGCCAGGGCTCCCGTGTGGGACGCCGCCGCTTGCGCGCCGGCCGAAGTCCGGCCCGATTTGATCACCAGAACCGGCGTGGGGCGATCACCCGAGGTAATGTTTTTCACCACCTGAACGAACTCCGTCCCCCGCCGCAACTCCTCGACGTAGAGCATGATCACGTCCGTGTCCATGTCCTGGTGCAGATACTGGAGGAGGTCCAGTTCATCCACATCGGCCTTGTTGCCGATCGAAATGAATTTCGAAAATCCAAAATCCCTGGCCGCGGCAAAATCCAGCACGGCCGTACAGAGGGCACCACTTTGGGAGATAAAAGAAATGTTGCCCGAACTGGGCATGCGGGCCGAAAAGCTGGCATTCAACCGGACGGAAGCATGCGGATTGATGACACCCAGACAGTTGGGGCCCACCATGCGCACACCCGCTTCGCGGCACATGGCCACCAGGCGATCCTCGATCGCGCGCCCCTCGGGCCCGACCTCACGAAAACCAGCGGACACGACCACGACCCCCTTCACCCCTTTTCGAATGGCCTCTTCGATGGCGCCCACCGCGCGATTGGGGGGCAGGATGATCATCGCCAGATCGACGCTGTCGGGAATTTCGGTGATGGAAGCATACGCCCGCACGCTGAGCACCGACTTGGCGGTGGGGTTGACCGGATAAAGGATGCCCTGGTAGCCGCCACGCAGGATATTGGCAAAAATATCATGCCCCACCTTGCCCGGAGTGGTCGACGCACCCACAACCGCTACCGAGTGCGGCGAAAAAATAGCCTCAATTTTCTCCATCATTAGCTCCTTGAAAAATTTTAACAAATCGAAATTTACACCGGCATGTCCAGGCGTTCCAGGGCAACAAGCGACCCCTCAGACGCCTCAAAAGGAGCCGGAAACGTTCTGCCTGTTCAGAAACCGATGGGTAAAAGCGTCCCGTTTCAATCACAGGAACTCACGGGTTCTGTTCTTCATCATCGACAGGTCGGTCCGACTCTTCACGCCGGGCTAAAATCATTTCATAGGCTTCACGCCTGGAAAGACCATAGGCGGCAGCGATCTCCCGGGCCAGGACGGAATGCCCTTTGCGCCCGTCCTGAAGACCGCGGCCAATCGCATCATGGATGGCTGACGTGCTCTTGGCATCAGCCCCATCACAACCACTAACCAACAGGGTGATCTCCCCTTTGATATCGCCACGGCGGCGCAATTCCTGCATCAGTTCCGAAAGAGGCCCCCTTAAAAACTCTTCGTAGCGTTTGGTGATTTCCCGGCCAATCACGGCATACCGCTCGCCCAAAACGCCATGGACCTCCTCGACAAAGCGTGCGATGCGGCGTGGGGACTCGTACCATATGAGCGTCCGGCTTTCCGCCGCCAGGGATGTCAATTCCCGTTGCCGCCGGCCGGATTTACGCGGTGGAAACCCCAGAAACAGGAAGGCATCGGTGGGCAGGCCGGCTGCCGATAACGCGGAGATGACGGCGGAAGGACCCGGAACCGGCGAAACCAGGATACCCGCCTGGACGGCTTCATGCACCAGGACATACCCCGGATCGGAAATGGCGGGAGTGCCGGCATCGGACACCAGTGCAATCGATTCACCCCGGGCCAGACCCGCCAGCAATTCACCGGTACGCTGCCGCTCGTTGTGTTCATGATAGGAAACAAGACGGGTTTGAATGCCATGGTGGGTCAGCAGACGGCCGGTGCGCCGGGTGTCTTCAGCGGCGATCCGGTCAACCGCCTGCAAAATCTTCAGCGCCCGAAGGGTAATATCGTCCATGTTGCCGATCGGCGTTGCCACGACATAGAGTGTGCCGGGCGCCGGCATGCTTTGCTCACCCATAGCTCAGACCAAAAGCGTTGCGGATAAGATCGATCGTATGGGTCCCCTCGTGTCGCGTTACCGTTACCACATCGAAACGGGCTTTGACGTGAGACTGGTCGGTCATTTGAAGATACGCCAGGGCCACTTTGGATACCTGCCGCTGTTTGTGGGGGGTCACCGCTGCTTTGGCGCTGCCATAGCGGTTGGAGGTGCGTGCTTTGACCTCGACAAATACCAGCGTTTCCCCTTCACGGGCAATGATGTCGATCTCGCCGCACCGTGTCCGGTGGTTACGGGCGACAATTTGGTACCCGCACCGCTTTAAATAACGGGCCGCCATCCCCTCGGCCTTTTGACCGAATTGTTGCGATTTGTTGAGCATGCGTTTCCGGGTCCTCCGACGCGCCGCCTGACCTGGAAAACCTCCTGCCGCCCACCAGGACTATCCCGGACCGCCGTCCGACCGTTTGGCGGAAAATTCTTTCACGCCCTTAAATGTGTGGCGATGAATGGGACTGGCACCGAATTGCTTTACCGCATCACGATGCGCCCGGGTGGGATAGCCTTTGTGCTGGGCGAACCCGTATTCAGGGTACTGCGCGTGATAACGCGCCATCAGACAATCCCGCGTGACCTTGGCCACAATCGAGGCGGCGGCGATCGAAGCGCTGCGGGCATCCCCTTTGACGATGGCGATCTGGGGCAACGGCAGGGCGGTACGATGGTTCCCGTCGATCAGCAGAAAATCAGCCTGGGGGTCAAGGTGCTCAACGGCCACCGCCATCGCCAGCAATGCGGACTGAAGGATGTTGATACGGTCGATCACCGCCGCGTCGACAACGCCCACACCAATGGCAACGGCATCGCGGCAAATGCGCTGATAGGCGGCCAAACGTTTCCGGGGCGTTAGTTGTTTGGAATCCCGGATACCATCCAGCGGCGTTGCATCGGCCCAAATGACGGCCGCCGCAACCACCGGACCGGCCAGGGGACCGCGCCCAACTTCATCAACGCCGGCCACCCGGTCATACCCCCGGGAGCGCGCGTCTTCTTCGAAACGCATTAAGTCCTGATTCACGCACCATCGGCTGCAATGGCCACAGGAGCGTCAACCCTCCCCTGCACCTTGCCCTTAAGCTACAGGGCCCCGCACACATCACACAGGAAAACGATGCTGCAGGGCCCCACAATCGGTTGTTCGACCGGCTGCGCCGTCTAGAAACGACGCTCCTTGATGCGAGCCGCTTTACCCCGCAATTTGCGGAGATAATAGATCTTGGCTCTTCGGACACGGCCGCGGGTGACCACTTCGACTTTGTCGATGATGGGCGAATGCGTCGGGAAAACGCGCTCCACGCCAACGCCGTAGGACACCTTGCGGACGGTAAAGGTCGCATTGGTGGTGCCGTTGCGCTTGCTGATGACCACACCCTGAAAGACCTGAATCCGCTCTTTCTCGCCTTCCTTGATCTTGACGTGCACCTTGACGGTATCCCCGGGTGCGAACTCCGGCAGATCAAGCCGCATCATTTCTCTTTCCAGTTGCTTAAGCTTTTCCATAATAAACCCCTATTCTTATTTCCAACAGTTTGACATTCATGGCCGGAGTGTCATCAGGCGATCCAGTACGATCGCGGCCGCACAGCGGACCGACAAATGATTGTATCCCTGATGATCCCCAATCGGCTCCAAAATAATATCCGATGCCGCTATCAATTCCGGCGCCAACCCCCAGGCCGTTCCAAACAGAACAAGATGGGGGGCGCCCGTTTGCAATCGATCCTCCAGTTCCGCAAATCCAGTGGCATTCGGGAAACGGCGGGCACAGGTTGTGACGATGACGGGCGGCAACCCGTTTTCCCCGGCGATGACGGCCTTGGTTTCGTCCAGAGACGATGTCACCCTTATCAGTTCCAAGGCCTCACGGCGTTTGGGGTTATGCACACCACCGATCCCGCCTGTCCAGTGCCGAACAATCTTCTCTGCCAGCTCCCGCTGGTCATCCAGCGGCGTGATCACATGGAAAGAGCGCACGCCATACGTCCTGGCCGCTCTGGCAATATCGTGCAAATCCAGATTGGTGACCGCCGAGGCCACCCTCTCGCCCTTTTTATTGATGACCGGATAGTGGATCAGTGCAACATGCAGATTGAACCTTGATAAGGTTTTCAAGTTTTCTTGACCACTTTCTCAGTATGGCGAGCTCCTGTTCGCTGAACACGCGGTCCTCAAGGAGTTCCGGTCGCTTTAAAAATGTCCGCACCAACGCCGCTTCCAGGCGCCACTGGTCGATCGCCGCGTGATTTCCGGATAAAAGCACATCCGGCACCGGCCGGCCTTCAAATACCCGCGGACGGGTATAGTGCGCGTGTTCAAGGAGCCCGTCTGCAAAAGAGTCCTTGGCGGCCGATTCCTGACCGCCAAGCACTCCCGGAATCAGGCGCACCACCGCATCCACAATGACCATGGCCGGCAATTCACCGCCGGTTAGGACATAGTCACCGATGGAAATTTCATCGTCGACAAATCGCTGGGTCACCCGTTCATCCACCCCTTCATAGCGGCCGCAAATAAAAATCAGCCCACGCCGACGGGCCAGTTCGGCGGCCGTCTGCTGGCTGAAAGGGCGGCCTTGGGGGGTCATCAGCAGGGTGACCGCCTCCGGCATCTTTGCACGCGTCGCGCGCAGCGCTTTCGCCAATGGCTCCGGCTTCATCACCATACCGCACCCACCGCCGTATGGTCGATCATCGGTCACCTTGTGGCGATCTTCCGCGTAGGCGCGGATATCAATGGCGTCGCCGTTGAGCTGCCCCTGTTCAATCGCCCGCCGGACGATGCCATGGGTCCAGAACCGCGCGAACATCTCCGGGAAAATTGTCAGAACAGCAACATCCATTGTCACGCAATCCCTTCCCGTTGCCATCGCGTTTCCCTCCGCAAATGAGCCAACGTCCTCATCGCTGAATTGGAAACACGGTTCGGTGCCCACCGGTCAAGCGTCTTTCGATGATTGGCACCCGCTATAACCCTTCGGGAAGGATAACCGTCATCCGTCGCTGATCGGTGTCGATTGCCTGTACAACCGAAGCCAGCGCCGGAAGCAAAATCTCTTCATCACCATTTCGGACGACATAGACATCGTTGCTGCCGGTCGGCAGAATGGACGCCAGCGTCCCTATATAAGCGTCTTCCGTAGTATAGACCGACATACCGATCAGTTCGAACCAGTAATAATCCCCATCTTCCAGATCGGGAAGCGAGGCTTTGTCCACCCATAGGCGACTGCCGATGAGTGCCTCAGCGGCATCGCGATCGTTCACGCCCTCGACCGATAACAGCATTCCCTTGCCGTGGGATTTAGCCCACACTACCGTGCAGGCGTGGGTCTGGCCGTCGGCATCTACCCGTCGAATGCTTCGACCGGCTTCGAAGAATGTCGGCGAATCGGCATAGGATCGAATTTTCACAACACCGTCAAGGCCATGCACCCCGACGATTTCACCGATTAAAAGATCGTCGCCGGACAGCCCCCTGTTATTCGATGATTTCAAGTACCGTCCGTTTTTTGATTTTGGCCGAGGCCGCACTCAATATAGTCCGCATGGCACGTGCGGTGCGGCCTTGTTTGCCAATTACTTTTCCCAGATCCTCCTTGGCCACCTTAAGCTCGAGAACCGATGTCTGATTTCCTTCAATTTCGGAAACCGAGACTTCGTCAGGATTGTCAACCAGCGCCCGTGCGATGTAATCGATCAGCTCTCTCATAGCTCCATCTCCTTTATTGGTGGGTGAGAATTGGGGCCGAGGTGCTATGCGGTCTTTTGAGAGGCAACCTCCTTCTTCAACAAGCTTCTGACCGTGTCGGTCGGGATAGCACCTTGTTCCAACCAGTACTGGACGCGCTCTTGTTTCACGGAAATTTCGGCCGGGTCGCACAGCGGGTTATAGGTCCCGACCGCTTCCAAGTATCTTCCGTCGCGAGGGGACTCACTGTCGGCAACCACAATACGGTAATACGGTTTCTTTTTGGCCCCATGTCTGGCCAATCTGATCTTTACTGCCATTCGCTCTTCTCCTTTAGAAAGGTAGCATGCCCCGGCCAAGCCCGCGCATGCCGCTTTTATTCATCTTTTTCATCATTTTCATGACCTGCGTATAATTTTTGAGCAGGCTGTTGACGTCCTGTACACGCGTGCCGCTGCCCTTGGCGATCCGCTTGCGGCGGCTGCCATTGATAATCGCATGGTTCTGTCGTTCTTTGCGGGTCATGGAGTTAATGATCGCTTCAATTTTAACCAACTCCCCGTCCCCCACATCCAGGTGCTTCATCTGCTTCATCTTCCCCATCCCCGGAATCATCTGGAGCAGATCGGAGAGGGAACCCATTTTGCGGACTTGGACCAGCTGGTCGCGAAAATCCTCCAGGGTGAACTGGCTCTTCCGTAACTTCTTCTCCAGTTCAACCGCTTTTTTCTCATCGACGACGGACTGGGCCTTTTCGATAAGCGTCAGAACGTCGCCCATTCCCAGGATGGTGGACGCCATCCGGTCGGGGTGAAACGCTTCAAGCTGCGTCAGTTTTTCACCGGTGCCGACAAACTTGATGGGCTTGCCGGTAACCGCCTTGATGGAAAGCGCGGCACCACCGCGTGCGTCACCATCCGTCTTGGTCAGCACAATACCGCCGATGTCCAGGGCGTCATTAAATGACTGGGCGATGTTGACCGCGTCCTGACCGGTCATGGCATCGGCCACCAGCAGGGTGTCCGAAGGCTTTACGGCGTCCTTGATCTGCGCCAGTTCCGCCATCAGGGATTCATCAATATGAAGCCGCCCCGCCGTATCCAGCAGCAGGGTATCACACCCCGCCATCTGGGCCGCAACGCGGGCTTCCAGACAGATATCGACGGGATTCATGTCCGTTTGCGATGCAAACACGGGCACCGACAACTGGTCACCGAGTTTGGTCAGTTGGTCGATGGCCGCCGGCCGGTAAACGTCCGCCGGAACCAGGTAGGGCTTGTGCCCGTTATCCCTCAGATAGACGGCAAGCTTGCCGGCCGTGGTCGTTTTACCCGAGCCCTGGAGCCCCACCAGCATAATCGCCACCGGCCGGGATCCCTTGAGATCCAGCGTCTCATGACGCGAACCCATCAGTTCGGTGAGCTGCTCATTGACGATTTTTATGATCTGCTGGCCCGGGGTCAGGCTGGCCAGAACATCTTGCCCGAGCGCCCGAACCTTGACATCCGCAATGAACTGCTTGACGACCCGGAAATGGACATCCGCCTCCAGCAGCGCCATGCGCACTTCACGGAGACCGTCTTCGATGTTGCTTTCCGTTAGCTTGCCGTGGCCTTTGAGCTTTTTGAATACGGACTCAAGCTTATCGGACAGGTTTTCAAACATGACCTTACCCCAATTAGCCTTCTATCGTCATAAATCCTTGAATTTAGAATTTTAACAGTGGTATGTCAAGAATTAAAAGGGGATTTTGAAACAGCCCCATTGTCCCTCTCTCGGCAGGGAAGGGCACACACGACAGGGAAACCGAAACGGGTGGAATGTTCTCAGGAGTGTGTTTCATTATCGATAGCCTAAGGCACTAGAAATTGCAAATAAAATGATCATGGACACCCCCCGGCAAGACATCAAGAATCTAGATCGCGCGACCCTTCAGCAGTGGCTGCAAGCGCAGGGCGAAGCGCCCTATCGGGCCGACCAGATCTGGCGCTGGATTTATCGCGACCAGGTCGACACCTTCGATGCCATGAGCAACCTGAGCAAACCCCTGCGGACAGCCCTTTCAAAAGCCTTTACCATTGCGCGCCTGACCCTCGTTGAACACGAGATATCCGCGGACGGTGCCGAAAAATTCCTGTTCCAGCTGGATGACGACCGGCGCATCGAAAGCGTATTGATCCCCGAACGGAATCACGCCACCCTGTGCCTCTCGAGCCAGGTGGGGTGCGCCCAGAACTGCCGGTTCTGCTTTACGGCGACCGGCGGGTGGGAGCGCAACCTCACCCGGGGTGAAATCCTGGCCCAGGTCCGCGATATCAGAAACCACCTCAGTGCCCCGGAGACACTGACCAATATCGTTTTCATGGGCATGGGCGAACCCCTGGCCAATTACCGGAACGTGGTCGATGCCATCCAGCTGCTGACCGATAACAAAACCGGCTTCGGCTTTTCCCGCCGCAAGATTACTGTTTCCACCGCCGGTCTGGTACCCGAAATGGAAGCCTTGGGACGCGATACCACGATCAGTCTGGCCGTTTCCCTCAATGCCACCGACAATGCCACCCGGGACCGGTTGATGCCGATCAACCGGCGCTACCCCATCGAAACACTGCTGGAGGCCTGTCGCCGCTATCCGCTGCAGCCCCACCGGCGCATTACGTTTGAATATATCCTGCTGGAGGGCATCAACGACCGGCCGGCCGATGTTCGCCGCCTGGCAACCCTGCTGCGACCCATCCGGGCTAAAATCAATCTGATACCATTCAACGAGCACGAGGGCTGCCAGTTCCGGCGCCCCACCGAAGCGGTCATTCAGCAATTTCAACAAGACCTTATGGACCAAGGATACACCGCGATCATCCGCAACAGCAAAGGCCGCGACATCTCAGCGGCCTGCGGCCAACTCAAGGCCCGGGTCGAGGGTTTCCAGAAAAAATAAGGTTGTAATTCAAGCCAGGCAGGCGGTTCGCCTTGTCAGATCAGGAGATCGCTGACCGTATCGGGGGGCAGCGGGCAGACCCGGATGACGTCTTTTCCGGTAGGCGACGTCACCAGGACGTCGACTTCCTGATCGACCGGTGCCTTGCTGTAACCGGCGCAGATGGCAGCCGCTTTCGCCACCACAGCGGACGATGCCGGGCTGGTGATCAGGACCGTCGGCCCCGGATAGGTCTTGAGTTTCATGAGCGTATCGCAACGCGGGTCATGGTGCGTGAATATTTTCTGATTTTCCCCTTTGGTGCGGCCCACCACGATTTTGGTATCGTCACCCAACCGGAAATGGCGCCCGTATTTCAGCAGCTCCAGTTCCGCCTCCCGCACCGCTCCCTGGTGGTCGAATAGATCCTTCAGGCGACGCGAATAGTTGGGGTCGGTCAGCAGGCACCCGCCTGCCGGAGCCGGATATTCGGTGACCCCGAAAGCCTCGGCCAGGGCAATCTGCGGTTTGCGGGACCGACCGCTGAGATCCAGCAGTCCCTCCCGGTCTACCAGGCCGGCGGCTTCCGGAATCGTCACCGGCAATCGCTTGGCACTCAGCGGCCTGAGAATGTAGCCTTCGAAACCGGAATGTTTTTCCACATAGCGCAGCGACGTTTTGCTCTGGCTCATGGGACGCTGACCCAACACCTCGCCGCTGAAAAGAAAATCGATTCCTTCCGATCGCATCCGTTCCCCGGCCAGCCGGAACATGAGGGTGTGGCAGTCCATACAGGGATTCATGTTTTTGCCGTATCCAATGGCAGGGTTGCGCAGCATGGGCAGGTAGATCTCCGTGATGCGTTCAACCCTCAGCGGAATACCCGTAATGCGGGCGGCCTCACGGGCTTTGTCAGCTGAAAAGAATGGGGTCTCGAAGGTCACCCATTCGACCGCGATGCCCTGCTGCCGGAGCACCAGACCGGCCAGAATACTGTCGAGCCCGCCGGAGCAGAGCCCCAGCGCGCGCACGCCTTTATTTTTACGATCGGTCATGGTAGGTTCCCAGGCCGTTTGCCAGGTTGGCCCCATTCGCCACTTGCCATGTGAAAGATGAATCCAGGGCGGTCAATCGCGCCCTGGCATCGCAAATGGATGCGCTTCACCAGCACCCCTTCTGGCGCGGCGCATCACGAGACAGGATAATCCCGCCATGCACCCGCTCCGAAAAAAAACAGATAAAATCAGAAAAATCCTAAGGGCCGCCTATCCTGATGTCAAGACGGCCCTGACACACCGCAACGCCTTTGAATTGCTGGTGGCCACCATTCTTTCGGCCCAGACCACGGATCGTCAGGTCAACAGCGTCACAGGAGCCCTGTTTGAAAATTTCCCAAGTGCCGCCGCCCTGGCGGCCGCCCCCCTGCGCGAGATTGAAACCCTCATTCGACCCACCGGTTTTTTCCACAATAAAGCCCGCAACATCAAGGCCTGCGCCAAGGCCCTGACCGATCGGCATAACGGCCGGGTGCCCCGCCGCATAGACACCCTCACCCGATTGCCAGGTGTCGGCCGCAAAACCGCCAATGTGGTATTGGGGGCCGCCTTCGGCATCCCGGGCATGGTCGTCGACACCCATGTCAAGCGCATCAGCGGGCGCCTCGGGCTGACCGATCACACCGACCCCGTTAAAATCGAACACGATCTGATGGCGATCGTCCCGAAACGGGCCTGGAACACGTTCGGATTGCAACTGATTCATTTCGGGCGGGATGTCTGCCTTGCCCGCAAACCGATCTGCCCCGATTGTCCGCTCCGGCGCCTGTGTCCCTATCCGAACAAAACAGAAGCGTAATAGCGGTTTCGTACCAAGGTTAACAAGTGTCGTTGTCATCCAGCTTGAATAGCTTGCGGGTGGCGGCCAGCAACTGGGCCTTGTTACCGTGGCCTTCTTCACATTTGAGGATCGTGGTGGGATCGTGTAGAATTTTATTGACGAGGGAATTGACCATCTTATCCAGGGCATCCTCGGCAACACCCTGGGCCGACCCACCCGGACAGGTGCGGCCCACCTCCGCCCGGATGACCTGTTCGAATTTGCGACGCAGGCCCACAATCGTCGGCACCACGTCAAGGCTTTCGTACCACTGGCGAAACCGAATGACGGCCTCGTCGACGAGTCGTTCGCCCTTCGTTGCTGCCCGCTGACGGTCTTCGATATTTTCCTCGATGACCCCCTTGAGATCGTCGATGTCATAGACGTAAATATTGTTCAAGCGATTGATTTCCGGATCGATATCCCGCGGCACGGCGATATCGATGAAAAAAAGCGGGCGGTTGCGCCGCCGGCGCATGACGCCCCGGGCCTGGTCGCGCCGGATGACATAGTCCGAAGCCCCCGTGGAACTGATGACGATATCCACGGCTTCCAGTCCATCCGTAATTTCGTCGAATCGAATGGCCCGGCCATTGAACCGGCGGGCCAGCTCCACCCCCCGCTCGAAGGTCCGATTGGCCACCAGGACCGCATCGGCCCGGTTGCGGATCAGGTGCTCAACCGCGAGCTCCGCCATTTCACCGGCACCGATCAAGAGCACCTTGCGGCCTTCCAGGTCGCCGAATATCTTTCGCGCCAGTTCGACCGCGGCATAGCTGATGGACACCGCGTGATCGCCG
Organism: Deltaproteobacteria bacterium; assembly: GCA_020444045.1. Lineage (GTDB taxonomy): Bacteria > Desulfobacterota > Desulfobacteria > Desulfobacterales > UBA5852 > JABZFP01. The sequence goes on along the minus strand of JAHLLS010000004.1, from coordinate 24,672 downwards.
ATGCCGGTTTCCGTTCGGATCCGTTTGGCCACCAGAAAGGTCTTGTGCAGCAGCCGGTTGAGAATGACGCCGGACGTGCGCTTGGTGGCCGCCGCCCGGTAGGCCTCTTTGATCTGCCCCAGGATCTGGGGCTCGCCCACCACCATCGAATCGAGGCTGGCGGCCACCCGGAACATGTGCCGCACGGCCTCATCGCCGGCATGCTGGTAGAGATTGCCTTCAAAATCCGCCGCCGGGATGTTGTTCATTTCCGATAAAAAGGTGACGATCTGCCGCGCCGCCGCGTCTTTGTCCGGTGTGGTGGCCAGGACCTCCACCCGATTGCAGGTGGACACCAGCAGCACCTCGTGGATCGCCTCGAGGGCGTGCAGATCAAGCAGGGCCTGCTGGCTTTCATCACCCGTAAAACCGATGCACTCCCGGATTTCAACCGGGGCGGTTTTATGGTTCAGGCCAATGAGAAGAATTTCGAATTTGTTGGTCATTAATCGTTATCGTTTCAGGCATCGCGTGTCTGATGGTTGGCCCATCAGCGCGTGAATTCGCCATGATGGCCGGAGAGAAAAAGGTTAACCCCCAAAAAAGTGAACAACACCGTCGCAAACCCAAGGATCGCCATGATGGCCGACCGCCGGCCCTGCCAGCCGACCGACAGCCGCATGTGAATCATGGCCGCATACAGCAGCCAGGTGATGCCGGACCAGACTTCCTTGGGATCCCAGCTCCAGAAACGCCCCCAGATAGCCTTGGCATAGACCACGCCCATGATCAGCCCTAACGTCATCATGAGAAAGCCTCCCAGAATACAGCCATAACCCGCCGTGTCCAGCTGGTCCAGCGACGGCAGACGTCGGAAGAAAAACCCCGGTTTTTTCGATTTAATGGCTTTTTCCTGGGTCAGATAGAGCACGCCCAGCCCGCAGGCCAGGGCCAGCCCGGCTTCGCCTACGAAAATAAAGGTGACGTGCGCAACCAGCCAAATGCTTTTCAGCATCGGTTTGGCCGCCATGGTGGTGACCGGCATGGTGGCCACCACCGCCATGATCACAGTGGCCAAGGGTGCCGCGAAAATTCCCATGATCTTCAACCGATACCGGTGGTGGAACAGAAGAAAAACGCCGGCCACGGCCCAAGCAGCAAAGGAAAGGGTATCCCGCAGCGTGTTGACCGGGATGTGCCCCGACATAAATGTCCAATAGCCGATGGACAGGCTATGAATGACGAAACCGGCCACCAGCAGCCACACGCCATAGCGATGCATGCCTTTTTTCTGCATGAAGAGAAAAACGACGTACGCCACCGTGCTAAGCGAATAGAGCCCCAACGTGCCGAGGATTCCAATATCCATGGATTGTTCCAGCGCCTCCTTCAGCATGTATAATGATTAACGGACCGACAGACATTCCGCGTTGAAGCCGTCCCCCAGAATCGATTCCAGCAAGGTATCGACACCCTCGCGATCACCGGCCTTGACCAATGCCAGGAGCCCTCCGTCGATCAGGCGGTCAAAAATCTTGCGGTGGTCTTCCGGCGCATGCGTCCGTGCCAGCAGATGCTCTCGAATGGCCCCCATCAACCTTAGAAAGGGCGCATATTCTTCTCCGAAATACGCTTCCATTTCCTGGCGCAAGCGCCGGGCCACCGCGGGGCTTTTACCGGAAGTGGAAATGCTGACCAGCAAATCCCCGCGCGCCACGATGGACGGCAGGATAAAATGGCCCCGATCCGGCGCATCGGCAAAATTGCACAACACGTGATGCCGGGTCGCATCCGCTTCGATGCGGCGGTTCAGATCCGGGTCGTCGGTGGCGCTGAAGACCAGGAACATGGTCTGCATGTCCGACGCCCGGTAGGGGCGCTCATGCCAGGTCAATTCCCCCGTGTCAGCGAGTGACCGGATGGCCGCCGTCACCTGCGGGCTGACCACCGTCACCCGGGCACCGGCCCGCAGCAGTGTCTGCGCCTTGCGGCTGCCCACCGCCCCGCCGCCAACCACCAGGGCGTTGCGACCACGCATGTCGAGATAGATAGGATAATACCGCATCCGGTTTAATCCATTTTATTCCACGATGACCGTCATGAGATCTTCGGCCAACAGCAACGGCCCCTTGTAAGTCCCCCGGCACTGGGCGGCAATGTCGATTTGATCGCAGGCCGGATAAAAATGGGTCAGCATCAGCCGCTGGACGTCCGCCTGGGCGGCCATTTCCCCCGCCAAGGAGGGGGTCAGATGGCCGGGTATTTTTTGGTCGTCCGGCACCGCCGCTTCACAGATCAACAATCCAACCTGTCGGGCCAGGGCCACCAAACGCTTCGAAAAATCCGTATCCCCCGAATAAACCACTGTGCAACCGGAAGCTGTCTCGATCCGAAACGCCACACTTTCGGGGTTATGCGCAACCGGCGCGGCCGTGACCGTCAATCCGGCATCCGCCATCCTCAGCGCACGGCTGCCATCCATCTCGACCAGATCGATCATATCCGGCGCCAACTGAATCCAGTGGCCGTAAACCCCCTCCAGTCCAGTCACGAATTGCCTGAATCCGGGACCGCCGACAAGGGTCAGCAGCCGGCGGCGGCGCAAGGGGTCCGGGTACTTGTTCGCAAAAAGAAACGGCACCAGTTCCGCCGTATGGTCCGGATGAAAATGGCTGAAAAACACGTAATCGATCCGGTATATATCGGTACCGGCCTCCAGCAGGCGCCGCATGGTGCCTGGGCCGGCGTCAAAGACCATCTGGGTGTCCCCGACCTGCAGCAGGATCGAACAGGAACTGCGCGCCAGGCTCGGCACACAGGTGCCGGAGCCGAGCACCGTCACCCGAATATTATTTTCGTTGCGCTGCGCCACGGCTTGTCCAGGTGGGTTGTTCGATACGGTTTACCAGCCATTCCGTCAGGCGTTTGCCGCTGCTGCAATCCACCGCTTTTCCGACAGCCGCAAGGGCCAATTCGGCACGCGCCATGGTTTTATGACCTCCGGCCGATCCGAATTCCCCGAAACTGCTGCGGGCCAGGCTGCCGGCATTTTTGCGGATCCCGTCATTGCGAAGAATGACCACGAGTTGTTCATCACAGATCCCGGACACAATACTCCAGGTGACGGTTTCCACCCGCATGAAAAAATCGGCCACCAGGACGCAAACATCCGCGCTGGGAACCGGGCCCAGATGGGCAAACATCTTCCCCTTGCGAAAACGTCTGGCCTGGATGGCTTTGCGAAAAAACGTGAGAAACCCCGGCTGCAGGTCGGCCTGCTCGATACGCCGGGCCAAAGGGATATTCGCATATCGGAAAAGATACTGAAATGCAATGACATCTTCGATCTGGGTTTCACGTTCGAAATTCCGGGTATCGGTTTTGATAGCGTGAAAAAGGCCCGTGGCCAGTTTGGTGCTCGGTTTTATCTTCGCCGCCCGCAGATACTCGGTCATGATGCTGGCCGTAGCCCCGTAGCGAGGTCGAATATCGACATGCCCCGCTTGCGGATGCGTGTCCGGATGATGATCGATGATGACATCATAGCGGAAACGGCTGAAAACCTCGTTGTGATTCGGCTGGGAATCGATCAGGACCTTGCGCTGGAAGCGGTCTGGTTCGATGGCATCCCGATGCACCACCGGAACGCCCAGCAGTCGCGTCATGGTCAGATTGTCCGGCCGCTGGATAACGTTGATGTGGCTGATGACGATACCGGCAACCTTGCGCCAGAGAAGCCGTTTGACGGCCATGGCACTGGCGATGGCATCCGGATCGGCATTGATCAGAATCAATACCTGATCACTGCCCCCAAACTGCTCGTAAAACCGGGCGAGCTTCTCCTTGTTTTTGGATATCATGACCTCGTTTCCCGAAAGGATTGGCCCGTCGCAAGCGTCGGCTACCCCCTACGGTCGGTGCTGCCCACCACCGCCTGGTTGCACAACCCGACCCCCTGACAATATTAGCGATACGCCACTATAGAATCTAACAACGTTGAATTCAACCTCCGGCATCGGAAGGCGCCCGGATCGGCCGGTTGGATATGGCTTGAATTCCTTTTAATGGATGAATGGCAATCGTTTAATAACGATTGCCACAACGATACAGGGCGCTTTATAGTATCCCCCTTGTTTTAAACTGAACGGCTTATGGTCCCCATAAAATAAGGAGTCATTACCCATGGAAGGGGCATTGTTACCCATCATCGTTTTTCTGCTGGTGTATGTCGCGCTCACCTTCGAATTGGTCAACAAGGCCGTGGCCGCCCTCTTCGGTGTCATGGTGCTGCTGATCATGCATGTCGTGGACGAACACGAAGCCGTTTCCTACATCGATACGGAAACCATCATGCTGCTGCTGGGCATGATGACCATTGTGGCCATCCTGCGGCGAACCGGGGTGTTTACAATGCTGTCGGTGCGCATTGCCGCCCTCACCAAAGGCAGCCCGCTGAAGATTCTCATTTTCTTTTCGGTGGTCACCGCCCTATTGTCAGCCTTTCTGGACAATGTTACCACGGTCCTGATCATCATCCCCATCGTCATCGAGTTGACGAGGGGCATGGGGCTGGATCCCAAACTCTACGTCATCAGCCAGGCGGTGATTTCCAACATCGGCGGTACGGCCACCCTGATCGGCGACCCCCCCAATATCATTATCGGCTCCAAGGTGGGCCTGACCTTCAATGCCTTTATTCTACACCTTGGGCTGCCGGTGGCCGTCTGCTTCGGCGTCGGACTGTTCTACCTGTGGTTCACCAATCGGGAAAAATTCCGCCCCATCGATACCGATCTGACCAAACTGTTCGGTGTGCAGTTGCTGCTTGAAAAAATCCGCAATGAATTTTTGACCACAAAAATCGACCGGGTGTTTCTGACCAAGGGCCTGTCCTGCCTGGCCCTGGCCATCCTGCTGTTCGTCACCCAGACCGTGACCGGCATGTCCCCCGGTGTCGTAGCCCTGGCGGTGGCCATGCTCCTGATCATGATCACCAATATCGACGTGGAACACCTCATGGAAGAAATCGAGTGGACCACGCTTTTGTTCTTTACGGGCCTGTTCATTCTGGTGGGGGTGCTGGAAGAAAAACACGTGCTGGAGTGGATTGCCCGCAACGTGTTCCTGCGGGTCGGCGACAACCCCTACGTGATCGTGCTGATGGTGCTGTGGGTGTCCGGCATCGTCTCCGGCTTTCTTGACAACATCCCGTTTACGATCACCATGATTCCGATCGTCAAGCTGATGCTCGAATCCACCCCGATACCCAACGACATTCTCTGGTGGGCGCTTTCCCTGGGGGCCTGCCTGGGCGGCAATCTGACCATGATCGGGGCCTCGGCCAACATCGTTTCGGTGGGCATTGCCAAACGGCACCATGTCGATATCAGTTTTCTGGACTTCATGAAACTCAGCGCTGTTATCACACTGATTACACTGGTCATCAGTTCCATTTTCTTAACCGTCTTTTTATGGGTGTCATTATGAAAAACGAAGACCGTCAAAACCTTTACAAGCTTTTCCGGGACCATGGCGATGTGCTCGGCGCCCATGGCACAGCGCTGGTATCGCTGGAGGCCTTTATCCGATCGATCCAGGACCTCAAGTGCACCGCCGACAAACTTGAATCGCTGGTGACCGAACTGATTCAATCCATCAAGAACGCCGAACCCCAGATCACGCCCCTGGTGCACCTCATCGAAGAATTCGAAACCGAAATGACCGGCCAATTCAGCGATGACGTCAGGGCCACCAAAACCAAAATCACCGCCGTTCTGAATGCCAAAATCGACCGGTTGAAGCAGATCGGCGAGCAGATGACCGTCAGCGGGTTGAAGTGCATCGACCGCTACGACGTCATTATCGTGTACTCCACCAGTGCCTCCATTCGCGACACCCTGGTCAAGGCCAACAAGATCGGTAAACCTTTTGAAGTTTTGATCCTGAAACAGGATTTCACCAAGACCCGCAAACTGATCTGGACCGCATCCGGCGAAAAAATCGACCACGAAGTCATCCCGGAATACAATCTGAGCAATTTCATCACCAAGGCCAACAAGTTCTTCCTGGGGTCTATTTCCATCACGCCGGACCACAAGGCGGTCTGCCCCCTGGGATCGGCCGAGGTGGTCAGCCTGTGCCACCTGAACAACATTCCGGTTTATCTTTTCGCCAACAGTCTGAAGTTCTCCCACAAGGCCAGCGGTGATCACAGGATACACGAAAAAAAGGAAAGCCGCATCGACGGTCAGACCAGTTACTCCATGACGATTCACTCCCACTGTATCGTGGATCTGAACCATGTCGATTTCATCGTCCGGGAAGACGGCGTCATCCCCCGCGATGTATTCTGTAAAAAAGCCGGCTGCTGATCATCCCTTCATTGATGTGCCCTAACAGGCCCCTGGCACCCCGCCAGGGGCCTGTTTCCCGTCGAATACCAGCCACTTCCTTCTACCATAAATAGTACAAGCGGCACCGGCCGCATCCGAAAGGACCATGCCCGGGCCGGGGCAGAACTGCTCGAAATCCACGGATTCGTCAGTCTGGCCCCACTTGTGGCAGACCACATGGACCTGGAAGTGAATGCGGAACATCCCATCGACGAAGCCCAGATCGTTTTTCTGGCGGATAAGCTGGTGGCAGGAGACCGGTTGGTGGATCTGGAGACGCGCTTTGACGCCAAACTGGCCCCATACGGCTCAAACCCGGCCGCCGCGCGCATTGCACGCCGCAGGTAAAATGCCTGCTGCGTATGGGCCAAGGTGGAGCGCCTGACCGGTCTGCCCGTCCATTCCATCGTAGCCGGACTGTCCGCAGGAGGAGACCGATGAACGCCACGCCATCGCCGGACGCCTCCGAAAGCCATGCTCCCGGCCGGATTTTTCTCCTGCACCATGGCGCCGTTTAGTCTTTGGAAGAAGAGAAATGCTATGTCGGTCAGCAGGATCTGCCCCTGAGCGACAGGGGCTTGAAGCAGGCCGCGGCCTGGGCCGATTACTTTGCCCACATCGCCCTGGGGGCGATCTACTGCAGCGACCTTTCCCTCTGCCTGGAGACCGCGCCTGCATCATTGGCGACCGGTGCCGTCTTGCCCCGCGAGCGCGGCCGGAGTTGCGGGAAATCAGCCTGGGAGACTGGGAAGGGCATCCCTTTGCATCGATCAAACGCCGCCACCCCAATGCCTACCGACTGCGCGGGGAGCAAATCGCCGACTACCGCCCGATGCTCACAGTTACCTATGTTGGCGTCATTCGTGCACTGATCTGCCGCCTGTTGGGTGTCCCCCTGGAAAACCTGTTCGCCATCGGCCAATCCTACGGCACCCTGACCATTGTCGAAAAACGGCCGGATGGCTGCGTCTCCGGGCGTTGAACCACTCTCCCCCATCTGATTTTTTTTGAACCTTTTTTTCCCGCAGCACCACTCCACTACAAATGCGCATTTTTAAGCGTATCGTGAAACGATGCGAACGCAGCCCAACACATAAAAGGAGAAACGACATTGAAACATCAAACCGCAGGCCTTCGACGACTGAAACAGCTTCTTCTGATGACCCTGATGCTGACCACGGTTCCCGGCCTTGCATTCACCGCCGATATGCAGGTGCTAAAAACCCCGGCGGTGAAGACAATTAATCCGGCACATCCGGCCGCCGCCAAGCTGCCTGCCGATAAAGGCAAGCTGGCCCTGAAGCGGTGGGCCAAAATCCTGTCCATGGAATTTCGCACGGAGCCCAGCGGCAAATGGCTGTTCACTTATGATGTCCAGAATACCGGCTTTGCCACCCTCAATCTTCGCAACGCCCAGTTTAAAACCACCCAGATTCTTGGAAACGGCAGTCAAACCCCTGTGCACACGGTCAATACCGGGAGTACCCTTGCACCCGGCCAGAATGTGACCGGATGCTATGCCTGGAACCGGTGCAGCACCGCGTCCCAATTGCGGCTCGAAGTGTTTTATGAAGGGGCCATGCTTGATGCCAAGACGGTCAGTGTCCCCCCTATTGATGTCAACATCACCAGGGGGGCCCTCGGCAAGAGCGGAAACAAGTGGAGCGCTTCGCTGAAAAACCTTACCGGCAACACGGTCAAAGTTGCGGTGCGGCCCATTTCCGATACGGGCCAAGCCAGCCAGGACATCGTCAAGACCATACCGGGCAATGGTGCCGCCCAATGCACGGGCTTGTCCAATTTTTCATCCACGCGCGGTATCCAGGTTGTCTTTCAGGATGAAACGCCGTGCAGCCAGCCGGGCTATGTCGTCCTGGATACCCACAACCTGTCATCCCGACCGACCATTGGATCAGGCCATTCGCAACCCGGCGACCGCACAACCATCCAAGCGGTTGTAGAAAAATCATTATGCTGAACTAATAGAATACGCGGCCGGCGCACCGCGAACCCCGGGCCGGGAAACCAACCGGGATCGGTATGTTCAGGGGTTTCGGGTTCTTCCGCTGAGGAACCTGAAACCCCTGTCTTTTTTTGGCCAGGGCGGAAATCACCGGTCCACCCCATCAAAAAAACCATTCAACCGGCTTTTTTCAGCCCCCGCTTATGGTGATCCACAAGATCTTCGATGGTGAGCACCGGCATGCCGTGCTTTTCCGAAAACCGCACAATTTCGGGAAGACGGGCCATGGTACCATCCGGGTTGGTCATCTCGCGCAGCAAACCGCAGGGCTTGAGGCCGGCCAGCATCGACAGCGATCCAACCAATACCTTTAGTGGTGAATTGCGCGTTTTAGGCGCTACCGACAACGATCTGCGAATCACCTACCCCTCGGGCTTCAGTCTGTCCCGCCGCAGTCGGGCCGCCTGGTCTGCGCCTGTCTGGCACTGCACCTTCAGCCAGGAGGTCAACCTGACCAACCTTGCGGTAACCGAAGCGGGGGGGCCGGCCGGCACCCTGACCACGGTTCCCTGCCGCTGGGAGATGCAATACCGCAATGACGGCCGTGGGGACTTCAGGACCTTCGAGAGCGGCAGTTTCACAATGGAGAATCTTCTCGGAGGCGCGTGGGTAGCGAAGAACATTGAGGGGCACTTCCAGGTGAATCCTGACATCACTGACCGCACCTATCGGCTCATGGTCATCGCCGACCCGGACCAGACCCTGCTCGACCCCAACCGCAGCAACAACAGGGCGACGATTCCCTTCCGGCTGCCGGACTGACCTGGGGCAGCGGGAAGGCGGCAATGGCCGCCTTCCTTACCGATACATCCGGACACCGTCTTTGCCCCGAGCCTTCATGGCGAACAGCGCATGGTCCGCAAAGGCGAGCAACTCACCGGCATCCTGCGCCTGCCCGGGATAGACGGCCACCCCCATACTGGCTTTTAACTGGACCTGGAGGCCCTGTTGCTGCAGGTAAACCGCAGTCCGAATATGCTGTTGAATATCCAGGGCTTTGGCCTCAGCCTGGTGGAGGCCACAATCCGGCAGCACCACCACAAACTCATCACCGGCATAGGCCACCGCGTAGGCCGGGGGGGCCAGGGCTTGATGGATGGTGGCGGCCACCTCTTTGATCACCTGGCTGCCGAAGAGGTGGCCGTGGGCGTCCACGAGCTGCTTGAAATTGTCCAGATCCATAAATATCAGTGATATCCCGCTGCGGTCATAGCGGCCCGACGAAATCAGATCCGGCAAAGACTGGTAGAGGAAGCGCCGGTTGTATAGCCCCGTCAGCGTGTCGTGCAGGGCCATTTCGCGAAACCAACGCTCACTGTCCCGCAGGGCTTCTTCGGCGGCCTTGCGCTCGGTGATGTCGACCAGGGTGATGACCAGCCGGGAAAGCGTATCTTCATGGCCCGAAACCGCCAGGCTTTTGGATAAAACCGTTTTACGCTTGCCTTTGAGTGAGGTGATCACCCGTTCCCGCTCCCGGCCGATATCGCCCCCGGCAATCATGAGAATGACTTCCCGCCCCATTTTCAGGAACTCATCCGGATCTCCCTCGGGTGCCCCGAACGACAGTTCCTGTCGGTTGTCCGCTTCGACCAACGCCATGAAGGCTTTGTTGAAATCCGCTGTCTGCACCAGCTGCATGCCGTGCCGAATCTCGTCCGGGTTCTCATCCAGATAAGCGCCGATATCGTCAATGCCCCGCTCCCGCAGTGTTTCGAGATAGCACTTGAGCTGCGAGGCATCCCTCTCGATCATGGCCACCGGGGCGGAATGAAACAGCACGTGATAGCGGTGGTCACTTTCCCGGACAGCTTCAGCCGCTTGTTTCATGACGGAGAAGTCTTCGACAAAGACAATGGCGCCATCGGTCTTGCCGGTGTCATTCAGCACCGGACTCAGGTGAAACCGCAGTTCCAGGCACTCGTCCTGACGGTTGATGCAGGGATGGGCCTTGATAGCCGGTCGGCCCGTCTTCAGGCATTGGCGCAAATCATCGCTGACGCCGGCCGCCACAAAAACCGATAGTTCAAATGCGTTGGCGTTAGGGGGGATCGGCCCGTCCGGCCAGCCGATAATCGCCCGCATTTTATTGTTGAGTCCGGTAATTTGGCCGGTGCGATCGAGGGTGAATATGCCAAAGGGGGCGCTGTCTCCTAAAATACGATTGCGCTGTTCGATCCCGGCCAGCGTCGTCTCAAGTTGCGCGCAGCGGGTCCGCAAAGCGCTCAGTTCCTCAAGCGTCCCCTTGCCGTCGTTGACGCTCACGGGTTTCGAAGCCATGACCACCTCTTGTTTCATATTGTCAGAATCGTAAAACACGACGGTCAGATGATCAGGATGTTAACCATGGGTGTCGCATATGACATTCGTCCTGAACGGGTTCCCATAGTGTCACTGTATATATTTCGCGACAATCCGATCGATGGTTCCGTCCGCTTTCATGCTCTCAAGCGCCTTGTCCAAAATGGGAAGCAAGTCTCGTTTATTTTTATGAAGCCGAAGCGAAAGCTTGGAGGGTCCGAACACATAGGCGATTTCGAAATCCTCCGCATTCAGGCCAAGCACGTTGATCATATAGCCGGCTTGGATTCTATCAACAATAATGCCATCCAACCGATGTTGCGATAGTTTCAAAATGTTATATTCGGAAACAGGATTGTCGTCCCGGATGATGTCACCGCTTGCCATGGCTTCCTGGAACCCTTCGGGGTAATAGTAGCCCAATCCGCATCCCAGCGACCGCCCTTTGAAATCCTCCACCGCGGTTCCGGCGATACCACTTCCCTTTCTGACAAGAATAACGTCGGATGTTTCGTAATAGGGTTTTGTATAGACAGAGATGTCACGTTGTTTCTCTCGCCAGGAGGGGCTGACTGCCGGCTCCATGTCGATTTGCTGCCGTTCAAATTCCCGCATCAAACGCCTCTGTGGCAGGATTTCGATATCCATTTCGTAGCCGGTTCTTCGGGACAGCGCTTGAAGTATTTCAGGGGTGATGCCGGTCAACTGGCCCTCTTTGACAATTTGCCATGGTTTCCAGTCTGAGGTGCCGATGACCAATGTCTCGGCGGCGGACACACTCTGAAAAGACAGGAGAGCCGCCGTAAGCAGTATAATGGTAATCGTTCGGTTCATGGCCATATGCCCTCTGTATATTACGCGTATGCAATGGATGCGTTGTTATGATAGATGATATCCACGCTTAAATGCTAAAGGCAATCGCCGTGACGTTCACCTCCTGCCCCATAGTGCGTTGAATCCTCTATGCCTCCTAACAGATCGGGATCGATCGAAACAACATAGTAAATGCCGTTAATATTGGCGATGGTGTCTCTTATGAACTCCTGCATGGCGTCTTTGGCATAATGCTGATCCCTTAGATCCATGATTTCCCGCCTCAGGGATAGGATTAAAGATTCCCGGGGTGATTTATAGATGGCAACCCCGCCGAAGACATTCCAATGCCGGCTTTTATCAGAGCCATCCTCCTTGTTGCCGGGCAGCAGAAAATTCTCCAGCGCAATCGAGCGGGGCAACAATTCTTTCGGTATACTTTTGACCCAACCCATTGGAATCCTCACGGCCTCATCCAGAAGTCCCACGGCGGCTTTTTTATCGTTTCCCGTAATTTTCAGTGCTTCACGAAATAACAGGATCATGGGCAAATTGTGGTTTTGAAGCTGGATATCCGTATGCTTGGGTGTCGTGCGGGAAACGGCCCGCAGGTAGCGGCGGTCGTATTGGGCATACAGCACGAGTTTTTTAAAGTCTTCCACACGGGTCTTGCTTTTATACGCCTGCCACTCGACCCGATCCAGATAATTTTCCAGATCTTTGTAATCCCGTGGCGGGGGCAACGCTTCCAGTTCGACATCTATGCCCAGCACCGATTGAAGATCCGCCTTGATGCGTTTAAAAATTTCAAGATGGGATAGGGTTCCCGACTCAAAAGACCGATACGCCTCGGAGGCCAACAGGTCCCGCAATTTATCGCGAAAATGTAAAATATTCCGGATAAAATCAGATTGTGTTCTCGTTGTCAGCGTTTCAGCGTCTTCGACCAGGCTGATCAATTCGAGCAGCATTGCATGGTAGGCTTTTTCCGAAAACAGGGTTTCGCAATGCCTGATCTTCAGGGCGACGTAGTTACGCTCGACCGCCGTCAGCTGGTTACTGCGAATGGCATAGGCCAGCGTAAAACGAAGCGCCTCGTCATATATCTCATAAACCAGCTGCGCTTCATAGGGCGATGCACTAAGGTAATCCTCGAGCTCGCTTAAAAAAGATAACGGCGCAACACCAGTGGCGTCATGCTCCAGTACAAACAGCGGCCGCTGGGCATATTCATAGGTTGGCAGGTATTTGAACAGTTCTCTCGGTCTTGGAAACGATTTTCCGGTAGCCTTTGCGTTCTGTTCGGCGATATAGGGATTCGCAAATCGATAAATGGTATCCAAAAACTCCCGGTCTTCACTGTCGATCATGCCGTTCCTGTTCAAATCCATCTTTAACAGGGTCAGGCCGTCCGCCTGAAATGGATTGGCGAGGACCGCGTTCAGTGCATCCTGGTCTTTGGCATCCCATTGGTTGTCATGGTTGAGATCGCCCAGCATGATCAATTCCGAGGAGATATCGACGCGATTGACCGGGAGATAGAAATAGACCCCGGCCACCGCGACAACCGCCACCAGGATGACCCCGATGGCAATTTTCAATAAATGGCGCATGCTTGCTCCGTGAATCCCCCGGTTTCAACCGTCAAAACCGAAATCATCGATCACCTCTTTCGCCGCACGGAAGGCGTCGACCCCCGCCGGCACACCGCAGTAGACCGTCGCCTGTAAAAGTACGTCTTGGATTTCTTCTACCGAGCACCCATTGCGCAAGGCCCCGCGAACATGCAGTTTGATTTCCGCCGGCGCTTTAAGGGCGGCCAAGATGGCGATCGTCACCAGGCTGCGCGTCTTTTTGGAAATCGCGTCGCGCGTCCATACTTCTCCCCAGCAGTTCTCCGTCACCAAACCCTGTAGCGGATTGGTGAAATCGGTGGCACCAGCCAGGGCCTTGTCCACGTATTCATCCCCCAACACTTCTCGCCTTACCGCCATGCCTTTTTCATATTTTTCTCGATTCATGGGTATCGTTTCCTTTGCTTGTGCCCGGATGGGCCGGCGCATGGATGCGTTTTCGATTTATGCCCTGCCCCGGATATCTCATAAATATCCGGGCTATTGCAGACATAATGATGATAGATGACGCTTCAATCGGCCGCAACGGCACTGTCTCTTATCGAGGGGAAAAGCCTCGAGAGCGATGGCGCCATCAGAAGCGGCAACTTTTTCTCTTTATTACCGCTCGCAGGTGCCCCGGGTCAATTGGTCATTCAGGGTTTATAGTATCCCATGGCCTCGGGCAGCGCCTTGTTGATGGCTGCGATGCGACTGGCGGGGGCCGGGTGGGTCGAGAGAAGCTCGGGTGGCCTGGCGCCGCCGGAGGCGTTCATGCGGTTCCAGAAGGGGACGGCCGTTCTCGGATCATAGCCGGCGCGTGCCATCAGCACCAAACCGATCCGGTCGGCCTCGCTTTCGTGGAGGCGGCTATAGGGCAGGAGCAGCCCGACATTGGCCCCCGCGCCGTAAGCCTGCATGAAAAGATCCTGGGTGGCGGCAGGCTGGTTGGACAGCGCCGCCGACAGGGCCACGGCCCCCATCTGGGCCATCAGCCCCTGGCTCATGCGTTCGTTCCCGTGGCCGGCGATGGCATGGGCGACTTCATGGCCTAAAACCACGGCCAGGCCCGCATCGTCCTGCGTGTATTTCAATATGCCGGTATATACAGCGGCTTTCCCCCCGGGCATCACCCATGCATTGGCGGTTTGGTCGTCCTCGATAAGGTTGAACTCCCATTTGTAATTTCGAATTTCGCCGGCCAGGCCTTCTTCCTTCAGAAATTTTTCGGCAGACGCGGCAATCTGATTCCCCACCCGTCGGACACGGGCGACTTCGGCCGTATTCGTGGAAAGTTTTGACTCACTGAGCACCTTGCGATATTCGGTCAGGCTCATGCTGTTCAGTTCACTGTCCGGCACGAACTGGAAGCTCTGGCGGTTTGTTATCGGGACGGATGTACAGGCGATGACAAGAAAAATGAACAGAATGCTCAGCGCGCGGCCAATGCGATGAAAGGCAGACGAGCGTGTCATGGTTCGGTCCTTTATGATGGTGGTTGAAAACGGCCGCCATAATCGTCGTTCAAGCGGCGGCTATTCTTAAATAGTAATACCTGATCGGGTGTTGGCCATCGATGCGGGCAAAAACCGCCCAGAATAAAGGTGTGTACTTAAAACGACTTTCGATTTATTTAGCCAGACAATGTCATGATTATTGGTGCCTTCCATAACTTTTTCATCGTAGCGGAGAACTCGGATCGCCATGTTTGAGACACACATTCTTTTGACCGGGCTCATCGTCTTTGTGGCCCGGATTTGCGATGTATCCATCGGTACGGTCCGGACGATCGTTACCGTCCAGGGAAGAACCGTTATCGCCTTTGTCCTGGCTGTTTTCGAAATCAGCATATGGATAACCATCGTCAGCACGGTGATCCACCAGGTCAAAGATAATCCCGTTCTGATCGCCTTTTATGCCTTTGGCTACGCCACCGGCAACGTGGTGGGCATCATGGTGGAGCGCAAGATCGCCTTTGGAACCACGATCCTCAGAATCATCACCCGCACGGCAGGGTTGGATATCGCGACGTTTTTGAGGGAAAAGGGGCAGCCCGTAACCATTTTTCATGGGGAAGGCATGCGGGGTCCGGTCCATGAGCTGTATATTGCCTGCCGGCGCCGGGATCTGAAATGGATCCTGCCCGAGGTTCAGCAAATCGATCCGCAACTGTTCTACGTCATCGAGCAGGCCCGGGAGATTCGCAAAGTGCTCAAACCGGTCTATTCGCCTCTCGGCGGATGGCGAGCGATTGATAACCGAAAATAATCCGCGAATGCGCGATGAAGCCTTGCAGTCAATCCATGCAACGTCCGGCCCAACCCCAGTGAACCTGGTTGCTGCCATTTACCGTTGCTCAGATTTTGAGCGCAGGGGGCAATGCGCCGCAATGCCGCCATGACGAGCGCCCAACAAAGTTCGGAAGGTGCAATCGGCGAACCGAGGCCTTCAGCAACCAGCACCTTGGCGCGGGTACAGGCTGCCAGATCCAAATGGTAGCTGAAGCTGCTGGTTGCTTCAGTGCCTGATCGATTTTGGTTCTTTCACGGCCGCATCCTTATATCCTCAAAGTGGCCCATCACCATGCCTTCTGGTATGGGCTACGGGCACCCCTTTGGATGCCTCGCCTGTTATTTCCTCCAAAACCGTTTCACGATGCGGCGCGTCGGTTTGCCCGTGCCCTGAGAGCGAGTGATACGGCGAGCATGCTCAACGCCAGGAAAAGGGCCAGGTACAACGAACGTTTCGCATCGTAGCGCTCAATGACGGCCGCGAATAGGAGCGGGGATGCTGCTGCGAAAAGAAAACTGGGTACGAGGAGCTTTCCCACATGGGCGCCATAGGTCGTTGTATCGAACAGGACAAGGGGCAATGTCCCCCGGGTGATGGTCAAAATGCCCGTGCTGGCACCGTAGAAAAAAGTGAACGCCATCGCCGCCACCAAAGACCGCCCACTGGCGAGTCCAATCACAAAACACAGGGGCATAACGAAGGCCGCCATTAGATTCAAAACGATAGGGTGGAGCCGGCCGCCGAAGAGAACCTCTGCCAGGCGCGCCGCAGATTGGCCGATACCCCGCAGCGACGAAGCGGTGACGGCTAAGGCCGCCGCCAATCCGAGTTCCGACAGAATGCCAACCATGTGGGCTGATAGGGCTGAATTCAGCCCATTGGACAGCATGGCAAGCAGGGCATACAGGATGGCGACGCCCTTGGCGGAGGATGGCGGCGATGCCGGGCTTGGCCTCACCCCTGAATGGGCTTTGTTCTGATAGCGTCCGCTCGGGATGGCAAGATAGAGGGGTATGATCGCCAGCGCCACCAATGCATACACGTTCAGGGCACCTCGCCAGCCAAACACTTCACTGAGGCTGTGGCCGATGGGCCAGAAACACGTCGACGCCAAGCCACCAAGCAAAGTGATTTTTGCGATCGGTCCTCGCGCCTGCCGGCCCCCGATTCGAACGAGTGCTGCAAACGCGGCCTCATAAAGGGTTGACCGCATAGCCAGGCCGAGCAACAGCCAGGCGGCATAGTATCCGAAAACGGTCTGTGAACGGGCCAGCGCGGCGCAGCCGATGGCACAACAGGCGGAACCGCCTGCCAGGACATACCGGCCACCGTATCGATCGATGGCGCGCCCGATCAGCGGCGAAGCGCCCCCCATCACCACCAATGCGAAGGAAAACCCGCCATAGACGGTGGTGCGCGCCCAGGCCAGCTCGGCCGCCATCTTCTCGCCGAAGATACCGATCAGGTAATAGGAGATCCCCCAGGACACAAGCTGGGCAAATCCCATACACCATATGGTGGTCGGCGATATCAAATCTTTGCTGTTCTAAAACCAAGAAAAGGGCATGAAAATGCTGATGAGGGCCGCTATCGTGAGGCCAAGGGTGCGTATTGATCGAACGCCGCACAACGCCGATAGCGGATATGTTGCGACCCCGTCATCGCCTATTCGGCTGAACTAGCCGAAACGTCAGACGCCTCAGGTACCGCCGCAGCCGATGGTGACCTTGTCCCCCTCGACGATGACCGGCACCTGGCGCTTTCCGCCCGAGAGCTTCAACATCGCGTCCAGGTTCTGCGGCGAGGCTTTAACATCGAAATAATCGTGCTTGCCATAGGCCTCACGGGCCTTCTGGGTATAGGGTCATCCCGACTTGCCGTAGATGCGAATCGATTCAGCCATTGACAGCCTCCTTCCGTTGAATTTTACCCGCTTGACAACTGTCACGTGATTGTTTACGGGATAGGCATGATAAAAACGTTTGCCGATAAGGAAACCCATAAATTATTTGTTTCTGGCAAATCAAAACGCATGCCCGCCGATGTATTACGAAGGGCAATAAGGCGTTTAGAATTTATCCATTTTGCAAATGACATAAATGACCTTTTGGTACCACCCAGTAACAGGCTCCATGCTCTAAAAGGCGACAGGAAGGGACAGCATTCAATATCGATAAATGACCAGTGGCGAATATGTTTCCGCTTCATCGAAGGCGATGCCTACGATGTTGAGATTACCGATTACCATTAAGGATAATAAAAATGGCTATACCCAATACGGCAAAGCGTGAAATCAGGCCGACTCATCCCGGTGAAATGCTTAGAGAGGACTTCATGCCGGACTATGACCTGAGCACGACGTCCATGGCAAACGCATTAGGCGTATCACGCCAAACAATTAATGAAATTTTAAAAGAACGACGTGCTATCAGTCCAGCTATGGCGCTAAGATTGTCTCGACTTTTTGGCAATTCACCGGAATTCTGGCTGAATGTCCAGCATTCGTGGGACCTTTGGGATTCGGAACTGCGCTACAGTAAAGAATTGTCTCAAATCCAACCTTTGAATGCCGCGTGATCTAATGGTTGCTTGCAGCCAGATGATTGCAATAGCACCAACGAAAAAGTCAGTGGCAGACAGGGGAACAGTGTCTCTCGATAAAGCCAAAAGAGACATAAACTTATTAAAATACTCATAACCGCGGAGTCCTGGTTGTCCACTGAACTGCCAAGTTAAACAATTTTATATTGTTAACAGCTTTTCATCGTTTTTTAAAATCTCCGTAAGCGGCCCCCCCCAATACTTGACTTCAATATTAAGTTTTTCTAAAATTTCCGTTACGCCTAATTGATCTGCACAAGCTTTGCACGCAGTTATATGAACACCTGCTTCTAATGCTTTTCGAACCATTTTCTGGATATTTACATCTTCGCTCACCAATTTTGCAGGTGCTCCCCAAATAATAACGGTGACGTTCTCCCACCAACCTTTAATAAGAGAGTTTATGGTATACATAAATATCATTTTTTCCGCAGTAATACGATTATCATTAGTCCATAATACATAAAGATGCGTTTTTTTACTCATCGTTTACCTCTCTTTTAATTCGTTGTTTAACGGCGTGGCTTAGGAACGCCGAGCTATTTGCAACTTTACTTTAAGCCGCTGGTTATGCTTCCTCCAGTATTTTAAGAGACACTTTTTCAACAAGATCTTTAACTTTTTGCCGATATGTAAGCATATGCGGTGCTGATAAATGCGCCTGTAAATCTTCTATGCTCTCCCATTGCTCGATTATGGTAACTATATTTTTATTCAATTCTTGAGACGATAAACCCATAGGAACATCTATAGCGGGCACATACTGTTTACAACCCTTCTCCTCAAGAACATACTGAATATTAGATTTAAAAATGTCAATGAACTCTGATCGTCGGCCTTCTTTAATGTGTATTGATGCAATTACGTTTATCATCTTTTAATTTCCTTGTATGCATAACGACCAAGCTGAGATGCGCAAAACGCGCCAGCGTTTTCGCGTCGATTCTCAAGTGACAGGTTATGTGTTTTCAGTATAATGGTAGGCAACATTTCTACGAATCGCTGCCTTTAAATAAAGCAAGGCCGTGATGGCATTTCTTAGGTATACCCAAATTCATAGTTATTTTTTTCCACAATTCGGACACCTAAAAGAGTACATACCTCGCCCTGAAAAAATCATAGCACCACAAATAATTATTGCGAGGAACCAAAAAATGTAAATTGGCATTTGAATACTTGGTTATTAAAAAACTGATAAAGGCTTATCGCTTTGGCCGCCTGATCGACCTGCCAGGATTCCCGGCTTTTGGACAGGTGCTTCAGATGGGAGTCCATCTCCTGCTGGGTGACGGTGTCCCTTGGTTGTTTGTTTAGAAAACGATAAAACTGGGTCACCCAATGAAGATAGAAATCCACCGCTTTGGGACCGGCGATGTGCATTGCCAGGAGATAGGATTTGAAATTCTGCATGCCCCTGGCAATCGGCAAAAACCATACCAGCAAATCGAGACTGTAATTTCAGATGATTATTACATTTTGAATCGACCATTTGCACTCTTAACGGTGCACTGTACCCTGATTTTTTTTCAAAGCTGCCATGTTGTTGGGTTCCGGAATACCGGATCGCAATAGGGATGTCCTTCAAATTTCGCGTCAGACGCTGCAGGCGCTTGCCATAAGCGATGTGTTTAGGCGTTTTTCAAGGACCAGTGAAGGGCATGCAACTGTGACGACAGCGAAACCATTGCGTCCCGCGGTCCATATTTGAATTGTGAAACCTGCACCACATTTTCCCGTATAGCTCGGGTACGGCGGGGAGACCGGCGAAGGGGTTTATGCTCAAAACGTTTATCAAATTTCTGTCATGATGACAAGGACTTGCCCGGGAGAGCGGTTCTTCTGCGGGACACTGAAATTTTGGGGAAAAGCGGGGTCTGTCGGAAAGCGCTAAAGCGGGGAATTCGGTTTCCTGATCACGTCCGGAATGGTGGAAAAGAGTACTGGATTCCGGATCGCGTCCGGAATGACCGATTAAGATCGTTTCCAATTCAAAAAAGCGGGTGTTTTGGCACGGGAACGGCTATACAATGGTTTTAGAATCCGACCTTTGGCCCCTGGAATCCTCGAATCCTTGAACCCTCTTCCCCCTGAAAAGGAGAAAAACCAAAGCCCATCTCAAAACCAGCCACCTTCAGGGCAGCCGATAAATCACGCCCCCCCATGTCAGCCCAGCCCCCAGGCCGATGAACATGACATTGTCTCCGGACGTAATCATGCCATTTTCCATCACTTCATCGAGGGCGATGGGGATCGTGGCGCTCGTGGTGTTGCCGTATTCCTGGATGTTGTTGTAGATTTTTTCAGCGGGGAGCCGTAAGCGATCACGGAAGGCTTCGTTGATCCGCAGGTTGGCCTGGTGGGGAATGACCAGGTCGATTTCCCCCAGCTGCACGCCGGCTTTACTCAATAGCTCCCGGGCCACTTCCGGCAAACGGGTGACGGCCATCTTGAAAACGGTTCGGCCGTCCATGAAGGGAAAATACTCGTTGTTGGCCAGCACCTCGGGGTCCATGACATAGCCGCTTTTGCGGGCCGGAATCCCCACCCGCAAGGCATCGGCATGCTTCCCATCCGCATGAAAGACGGACGCCAGAATGCCAACCGTTTCATCGGTCTCTTCCGCCGCGATGCAGACGGCCCCGGCGCCATCGGCAAAAATAACGGCCGTATCCCGGTTCGCGGTGGTCTTCTCCATAAAACGGCTCTGGTAGTCCGCCCCGACCAGCAGGATTTTACCGGCGATCCCGCTCCGGATGTAGGCGTCGCACACTTCCAGGCCATGCAGGAAACCGGTGCACTGCTGGCGAATGTCCAGGGCCGGGATGTAGCCGCCCCCCAACTTATACTGCAGATGGGTGCCCGCGCCGGGAATGTAGGTGTCCGACGTCATGGTGGCCATCACGATCAGGTCCAGCTCGGCCGGCTCCCAGCCGGCACGGGCCAGGGCGATCTGGGCGGCTTCCAGGGCCAGGTCCGATGTGCCCGTGTCGTCGCCATCTTTCACCCAGTAGCGGGCCTTGATCCCGGTGCGCTGCCGGATCCATTCGTCCGTGGTGTCCATCAGGCCGGTTAAATCATCGTTGGTGACACGGTTGTCCGGTAGGTACCTGGCGGTGCTTTTAATGATGGAACGCTTGGTCATGATTCGCTCCCCGGTTTAGCGGCACTTGCGTTAGCCATGGCGCCGGATTGATGATGCTTCAAATGAAAGAAGGGGCCAGGGATTCCAGGGGTCGAGGGTTTAATTCCCAGTGGCGCATGCTTTCACTTGGATCCTCGAATCCTTGATCGTTTGAATCCTCAGGATGCCTCCACCACTATTTGAGATAATCGGCAAATGGTAAACTCCACCACCAGAAGAAAAACGTTTTCTCCATGGATCATAGGGACGCCTGTATCGGAGGTCAAGCCCGGGGCAAGGCGCGGCGGAACAGCGGAAATTGAAAAAGCAATGGCGGCTGGTGGTGGTACTTAACGTCAGAGATGAAATATCGGCAAGGCTATAAACGCCTATTTTCTACCCTTCTTGCTTTGAATCGCCTTGTATTCATTCGGGAAATGTACTTCCATGCAGGCGGGGCATATGGAATGGCTGAACTTTGCCTCGGTATGGCGGGCAACATATTCCTCGACTTTGTTCCAATACCCTTTGTCGTCCCGGATTTGTTTGCAGTAGGAGCAGATCGGCACGATGCCCCGCAGCGTTTCGATCCGTTTTTGATAAGCGCTTACGGCGGTATTGATAAGCACCAGAACGACCAGCGTCACCGCAACACAAATACCCAGGTTCATGAGGAGGGTCGTGTAAATCTGCCGTATGGTTTCCTGTTCCGGCTGCTCGACGACGAGATACCATTCAAACTCGTCGATGAAACGGATATTGGCGTGGATCACCTGGCCGTTTCGTTCGTAGCGGAACGAGCCTTCCGGTGGGGCGCCGCCACTATCCTGCAATGGGAGGGCATAGCCCAACCGGGCCATGTTTTTAACGGTCGGGTCGAAATTCGACCCGGCCAATTTTATGTCACCATTCCGGTCCGCAAAATAGATCGCCCGGTTGTATTTCTCCTGGTAGGTTTGGATCAATTCCATGACGGCCCCAACGGTCAACCCCACCCCAGTCGCACCGATATAGGTGTTGTCATAATCAAAGACGCGATAATTGATGAAGATAGTCATGGCATCTTTGTTGGCCAGATCGGGATCCACATTGATCTCGTAATCCGTCTTCATGTCCCTGACCCGGAAATACCATCGATCCCGCGCCTCATCTTGTGCAACTTTTTTGAGAATGCCATTCGCGTGGTAGTAGTTCCTCGATTTTTCGGACACGAAGAAACTCGTAAACGTGTGGTATTTCGTCTGGATCTCTTTCAGGTATTTGATGATTTGGCGTTCATCGATCTCGCCGTCAAGGATCCAGTCGCGCAGGAAGGTGTCAGTCGCCATCATGGCGGACAGGAAAACGGGCCGGGACAGGTCATGCCGGATTTCAGAATAGATGTTGTCGCTGGTCAGGGGCAGCTCGCTGAGGGCTATCTGGGCGCGCAAGGACTCCCGTGCAACGAAATAGCTGGCCAGGCTGGTCACCAGGAACCCCGAAGCGAGAAGAACGATGATAACCATTACAAGTTTATATTTTTGATGGCTTCCAAACATTGTTTTTCTTTCAAATAGGGGGGGCGAAAGGCAGGGCTTCGTGCCGTCTCCCATTATTCATCGACAATAGCCCCTTATCACAACCATGCTGAGATAGAGATCGGCTTGGTGGTTAGCGCTGTCGGAAAACGGGATGACCTGCCGGGCGACAAAGCCGTTAAAAACCAGAAAAGCCGGCGCAAGAAAATTTCCTTGCACCGGCTTTCGCATCGGTCTTGAGGTGGCTCGTTAAATATCGTTACACCGTTTCAAAAACGATATGGTCGCCCTCCCGGTCGGCCCGCAGGCGGGTGCCCTCACCGTAATTGCCCTTGAGCAGTTCCATGGCCAGGGGGTTTTCGATGTACTGCTGGATGGCCCGCTTGAGGGGGCGAGCACCGTAAACCCGGTCGTAGCCTTTTTCGGCCAGGAAATCCCGGGCCGCGTCGCTGAGGTCCAGGGTGATGTGGCGATCGGCCAGTCGTTTGGCCAGGTGCTGCATCTGGATATCCACGATAGCGGCGATCTGCCCGGGCTGGAGGCCCAGGAAAATGATGGTCTCGTCGATGCGGTTCAGGAACTCGGGCTTGAAGCTGGCCCGCAGGGCTTCCATGACCAGGCGCTCCATTTCGGCACGGTCGCTGTCGGCCAGGGTCTGGATCATCTGGCTGCCCACGTTGGAGGTCATGATAATGATGGTGTTCTTGAAGTCCACGGTGCGGCCTTTGCCATCCGTCATGCGCCCGTCGTCCAGAATTTGCAGCAGGACGTTGAAGACCTCCGGGTGGGCCTTTTCGATTTCGTCGAAGAGGATCACGGCGTAAGGCCGCCGCCGCACGGCCTCGGTGAGGTAGCCGCCCTCGTCGTAGCCCACGTAGCCCGGCGGGGCGCCGATCAGGCGAGCCACGGAATGCTTTTCCATGTACTCGGACATGTCCACCCGCACAATGGCCTGCTCGCTGTCGAAGATGAACTCCGCCAGGGCCTTGGCCAGTTCAGTTTTACCCACCCCCGTGGGCCCCATGAAGATGAAGGATCCGATGGGCCGGTTGGGGTCCTGCAGGCCGGAGCGCGCCCGGCGCACGGCGTTGGACACGGCCGCAATGGCCTGTTCCTGGCCGATGACCCGGCGGCCCAGCCGCGCTTCCATGCGCACCAGTTTGTCGCGTTCCCCCTCCAGCATTTTGCTGACCGGAATGCCGGTCCAGCGGGAAACCACCTCGGCGATGTCCTCGTCGTCGACTTCTTCCTTGAGCATCTTTTTCTCGCCCTGCAGTTCCGCCAGTTTGGCGCGCACTTCCTCCATGTGGCGCTCCAGCTCGGTCGCCTTGCCGTAGCGAATCTCCGCCACCCGGGCCAGGTCGCCGGCCCGCTGGGCCTGCTCGGCTTCGGTGCCCAGTTGCTCCTGCTGCTCCTTGATCTCGCGTAGCTGCTGGATCAGCTGCTTTTCATGCTGCCAGTGGGCTTTCATGCCGCGCATGGTTTCGTTGAGGCTTTCCACCTCTTCGTCGAGCTTCTTCAGGCGATCCCGGGAGTCCCGGTCGGATTCCTTTTTCAGGGCTTGGCGCTCGATTTCGGCCTGGGTGATACGCCGCTGGATATCGTCGATCTCGGTGGGCATGCTGTCGATCTCGATGCGCAGCTTGGAGGCGCATTCGTCCATCAGGTCGATGGCCTTGTCCGGCAGGAACCGATCGGCAATATAGCGGTCCGACAGGGTGGCCGCCGCCACGATGGCGGAATCCTTGATGCGCACCCCGTGGTGCACCTCGTACTTCTCCTTGAGACCCCGCAGGATCGAAATGGTATCCTCCACCGAGGGCTCCACCGCCAGCACCGGCTGGAAGCGCCGCTCGAAGGCGGCATCCTTTTCGATGTATTTGCGGTATTCCTTCAGGGTGGTGGCCCCCACGCAGCGCAGGGTGCCGCGCGCCAGGGCCGGTTTGAGCATGTTGGAGGCGTCCATGGCGCCCTCGGCGGCGCCGGCGCCCACCAGGGTGTGCAGCTCGTCGATAAAAAGAAT
>JAHLLS010000063.1 GCA_020444045.1 Deltaproteobacteria bacterium | reverse complement strand
CAACGACCGTACCGCTGGCTACGGTCGCCGTGCTGGGCGCATTCGGGATTACGCTGAAATGGATCTTGTATTCAGATCCTAATTCTGAGGGTTCCGAATTAATGGATGTGATCGTTGTGGTTGTATCCGCCTGATTTACGATATGGGGTGTTGTCGTTGTCGAGAGGTTCCATCCCAAAGAACCAACATAGGTGATATTAAGCGTTTTGGAACCGGATGTGCTGGAGGTCAGAGAGCATGACCCTGTTCCTGCGGATAAAGTACCTGTGCAGCTATTTGTTCCATCGGAGACATCAAATTCACCGGTAGGTGTTCCTGCGCCATACGCAGGCGCAACCGAGACGGAAACGGTAAAGGGTTCGCCAACTACGGTTGGGTCTGGCGTGTCAGATAGAACTGTAATTATTGTATCATCGTCCAAATCTGTAACGATAATTGTGAACTGCTTATCAACGTGAAGACCGCCCGAATCGGTTGACCGGACAAAGATTGAGTAGCTGGTCTGGGTTTCATAATCCGGAATCGCGTTGATTGTCAGGGATGAGCCTGTTATGGTAAAGGCGCTGTTATCTGCGTCCCCTGTCCCTGAAACAAAGCTGTACGTAAATGTGTCGCTGGCGTTGGCATCTGTCGTTGAAAGAGTGGCTATTTCGGTGCCGGCTGGCAAATTTTCAGAGAAACTATAATGTGAAAGGGCGATGTCCGTCGGACCGACATTGACCTCAGTCACCGATATGGTGAATACTTTTTCCACATAAGCCTGACCATCCGATGAGCGTACCCGGATGGTGTAGTCGCCCTGTGAAAGGGATTCGGCAGTCATTAAAGTACTGCCGGAAATGGTGAAACTTTCGTTATCTGCGCTGCCACCTCCAGTAACGAGTGAATATGTGTGGGTATCTTCTTCATCTGGATCGGTTGTTGATAATGTTCCAACAGTTGTTCCAGATGGAAGGCCTTGACCGATCGAGGTGTTGCTAAGGTTGATATCGCTTGGTGCTGAGTTGCCAGAAGCAGTTGTGAAATTCCAAATACTTGACCAGGAGTTGCCATAGGCATTGATAGCCTCCACACCCCAGTAGTAGGTTGGTCCTATTGAAAGACCGCTGGCCTCGTAAGATGTGGAAGTCAGACCGGATTGGTTGATGACCGGACTTGAGAGACTTGAACTCGTAGAAACAACTAAATTGTAGGAGGTCGCGCCGTCAGCCGCATTCCAGGTGAATGTAGGGGTTGTAGAAACTCCTGCAGCTCCATTTGATGGAGAGACTAATTCCGGAACATTCGGTGGGGGATTGTCCTTGTACAGGTAAACACCCTCATATGCTGCGCCGCTGTTGTAAGTGTAATTATTTAATCCGTTCCATGACCAAAGGATAGCTTGCTCTGAATCAAGGCTTTTCGTATTGTAACTATATGTGGCTGCAACTGTACCGGTAGCGTTTTCCAGGCCAATGGTCGCAGATTCACCAAATGAGTGACCCTCGGTCAGTAATTGGCGATATTGCATCCTAATATTATTTGATCCTTCATAAAGAATAACTTGAAAGGTTCCCATAGGAACATCAGGATAACTATAAAAACCATAGTTGGTCCATTGAACGATTAGTTCTCGGTTTCCAACTTCGCCAATTGTACGATACAGAACATCTGCGTTTGCTTCCCTGGGATAAAGATCGTCCCAGAACACAAAAATGGAGTTGTTTGGAGCACTGGAATTCGGTATCGTCGTGTTTGTCCATGTATTCGACGGTCCACCGCCAAAACCAAGCAACCCATTCGTGGTTGCCTGGAATTGGGTATAAGTGTTGCCGTAATAATTGAAAGTAAAACCGATATTGAAATAGCTGCTGACCTGGTCGTCATATCTCAGACCAGTATCCGTCCCTGCATATTGGGTTTCCGGTGGCAAGGCTAGGGGGGCGGCGTTGGCAAGATTAATTTGAATTAAGTTTGTGATTGGGATAAAGGTGGTGAAGATTAATCCAAACAATATAAAAGTAGTGGCTAAAACTTGATAACTGCTAAAATGGCGCTTCTCTTCGACGCGTTTCATACAACCTCCATTAAAGGCAAAATAATAACAAGTATAGACTCGTATGATTATACACGAAATTTTAATTTATATGAAAAATTGAAATGAGCTGAATGGCGATGCGATTAAATAATAATATGACTGAGTTTGTCAAATAATTAGGATAAAAACATCAAAATTAAAATGAAATTAATTTTCGTCTCTAATTAGTGAGTGCTTTTTGAATGGTTCCGAAGCGCCATTTGACAGATGCGTTGATAATCACGGGTGAGAAATCCCCCTCACCGCTGATGCAATTTATTAGATGTTGAGTTGCTAAATAACCCCGTTCAAAGTTAGGGATCGAGATCGTTGTCAGGCCGAGTGCCTCCGCTGGTTTTTCGTCGTCAAAGCCCGTTATCGCGATATCTTCCGGAACTCGGAGGCCGGTTTCTTCAAAGGCCTCGAGCATTCCAAAAGCCATATCGTCATTAGCAGAGATCACAATTTCAGGGAGCTGGTTGGAAAGCAACAGGATTTTTGCGGCCTGATAGCCACTTTGTTCCGTGTAATCCCCATGCAGGTGATGTTCTGCGGCGATCTTGAGATTATGTGACTGCAGGACATCCACTGTGGCTTTGTACCGTTCCTGGTTGTCCAGGGTTGATTCGACGCCGGCCATAAACGCAAATTTACGATATCCCCTTTGGTAGAGGCCCTCAACCAGTTCGCTCATCACGGAGTAGTTATCCAGGAGGATGCTCTTGGCGCCTTGATGCAGGAGTGGGCGATCCAGAGAGATGATGGGGTAGGCGTTGGACGCTTTTTGAAGGATGAATTGATTCTGGATCCGGCGGTCGAGAATGATCGAACCACAGGTGATGCTGGGATGCATAAATTTGCTGCATGACGTCGCTGAGCATACCAGAAGATCGTAACCGCGCAGGTTGGCATATTGGTTGATGCCTTTGATGATCTGAAGATAGAATTGGCGGTCGAAGTCACTAAAAACGAATAGGAGGGTCTTGCTCTTACCCGATTTCAAACCTTTGCTGGCCGGATTGGGCTGGTAGTTCATCTCTTCGCAGAGGGCAAAGATTCGTTCCCGGACCTTTTCGCTGACATTCGGTTTTCCATTGAGGGCGTTTGACACTGTGGAAGGAGAGACTCCTGCGGCTTTTGCGATTTCTTTTATGGTGATCATAGGCGTTCTCCTTGCACTGACTGATAAACAAAATTAGCGAATTTCGAAGTTTACATAAACACTTTACATAAAATGGCGTGGTTTGAAAGAGGCCAGACCACAATTTTGTGTATTAATTTTAAATCATTTCTTACCGAATTACAAATTTAAGCAAAGATTGATTGTTTCTAACTGGTTTCCTGCATGCCATTGTAAAACGTTGTACTGATTTAAACTTCGGGGGCGAGTGGATCATTATGGACAGGAGGAGCATGGGTTAGTATACTAAGCACCATCAGAAGAAAGTAAAAAAGGTTATTTAGTCAACAGATTTGATTAATCAATAGGTTTAATAATCACTGAGCAATAATAATCATCCTTGAAAACCTACAGGAGAAAACATGAAAGCCATTGACACATTGATCTCTCGGTATCCGGACCTTGATCCGGTGCGGGAATCTATTGAGGCAGCAGCAAAAGCACTTATTGAGACCTATGAAAACGGGAATAAAGTGATGGTCTGCGGCAATGGGGGCAGTGCTTCGGACAGCGAGCATATCGTCGGAGAGCTGATGAAAGGCTATTTCCTAAAAAGAGAGGTTTCTGATTCGGTCAGAGAAAATCTGAAATCCCATTTTCCTGATGATGGCGACTATCTGGCAGACCACCTGCAGGGGGCGCTGCCAGCCATTTCACTGGTCAGCCAGAGCGCGCTGGTCTCGGCATATGCCAATGACGTGGCGGCTGAAATGGTTTATGCCCAACAGGTCTATGGATATGGGAAGGCAGGGGATGCATTAATAGCTCTTAGCACTTCTGGAAATTCCAGGAATGTGATCAATGCAGTGAAAGTTGCCAACGCCTTAGGCGTTCGCACAATCGGAATGACCAGCGCCAAAGGTGGACAGCTTGCTGAGTTGTGTGACATTACCATCAGTGCGCCGCGCGAGAGTACGCCGGACGTCCAGGAGCTGCATTTACCCATCTATCATGCCATTTGCGAGCTTTTAGAAGGGCATTTCTTCGGATAAATCGAGATAAATCAAAGATTAATCATTAAAAAAAAGACCAGAACCAATCGGTTCTGGTCTTTTTTAGTAGCGGGGCTTGGATTCGAACCAAGGACCTCCGGGTTATGAGCCCGAC
>JAHLLS010000068.1 GCA_020444045.1 Deltaproteobacteria bacterium | reverse complement strand
CTGGCTCAACCACCATCTGGCTTGACGCAGCGAAGGAAGGATCATCATGATGCCAGTCTCGATGATCCGCTTACTGGAGCCGAATGTCAACGTACGGGGACCTGATACGAGAAAGCTGTCATGACAATCGATCGTCATAAAGATTCTTCAACCACTTCGTCATTTTGTGATTGGAAATCGGTGAAGGACCTGTGGTTTCAGAATGACAGGAATAGGGGAACTGTCAATGATAAAGATTAGCAATCAACTGGAAATTAAAACCTGGTGGAAATATCCTGATCACCGTAGAAACATAGACGAATCTTCACCATACCAGGAACTCACACCCACAACCCTCTCACCCCCTCCCTTCAGGGAGGGTTGGGGTGGGTCTACCCAAGGAGGTCACATGACAAAACCCAATTTATGGCAGCGCATCCGCGCCAGCATCACCGCTCCACCGCGGCGCGAGAAACTCGAAGTGCGCGAGGTCGATGAATACCTGCACGTCGGCGCCTATGCACGCACCGGGCGCTACCCGTACGAGCGCTTCCCCCACGACCGGGCGGAGACGCTGCGCCAGGTAATGGATGCCTGGCGAGAAGATCCGCTGGCGCGGCGGGTAGTCGAACTCAACAGCCAGTATGTGGTCGGTGGCGGTATGGCCGTCGACAGCCCGCACCCGGGCACACACGCCTTCATCCAGAGATGGTGGGAGCACCGCCTGAACCGCATGCCGACCCGGATCATCGAGTGGTGCGACGAACTTACCCGCACCGGCAACCTGTTCGTGCTGCTGTCCACCGATGCCGCCGGGATGAGCTATCTGCGGGCCGTGCCTACGGCGGAAGTCGAGGAGATCGTCACCGCGCCCAACGACGTTGACCAACCGGTAGAGGTCCTCGTCCGTTCGCCGGAAGTGGGCGAACCACCGCAGCGCTATCCCGTCTACGACCCCAACAACGACATCCCATCGCAAGACGGACAGCCATCGACGGTCGCCCTGCATTACGCCATCAACCGGCCTGTGGGCGCTCGCTGGGGTGAGTCTGACCTGGCTCCGCTGCTGGTATGGCTGCGGCGCTACTCCGGCTGGCTGGAGCACCGCGTCCGATTGAACTACTTCCGCCAGTTGTTCCTGTTCGTCGTCAAGGGAGATTATCGCTCGGAAGCCGACCGGCGGGCGCGCGAAGCGGCCATCAACGCCCGACCACCATCTCCCGGCTCCGTGCTGGTGACCACCGAAGACGAGGAATGGAGCGTGATGGCGCCGCAGTTATCATCGTTCGAGGCCGCCGAAGACGGACTGGCCGTCAAGAAGATGATCGCTGCCGGGGCCAGCTTGCCGCTGCACTTCCTGGCCGAACCGGAGGAAGCCACCCGCACTACCGCCGAAGCCGCTGGTGGGCCGACCTACCGTCACTTCGAGCAGCGCCAGTTGTACTTCCGCTGGATGATCGGCGACCTGGCCCGCGCCGCCGTGATGCGCCGGGCCGCCGTCGACCCCGCGGTGGACCCGGAAGCGGTCATCCAGGTGCGCGCCGCAGATCTGAGCGCCCGCGACAACGCCGCCCTGGCCGTGGCTACCAGCACCATGCTGGGCGCCTGGCTGGACCTGTGGGAGCGCGGCCTGATCGACAGCACCGAACTGCTGCGTATGGCTTACCGCTTCGCCGGGGAGAGCGACGTCGATATCGGAGAGATCCTCGAGCGCGGCGGGAACCAACCTCCAACCTCGAAAATCAACGCAAATGGAAGCGGGAAGAAACGCTCCGGCCGACCTGGCGGGGTCAAGATCGACGAACGCGGTGATGTCCAGGGGACGGCGGCCATATGAGCGGGTACGTAATCGTAGTAAGCCCGAGTGAACCGGGTTTTTCCGCCCAGACCTTCCCGGTCGACGCTCCCGGCCTGCTCAGCGTTATCGCATTGCTGGAGGATGAACCCGAGACGATGCTCGTACGGGTGACGGCGCTTTCGCTCAACGTACGACGCACACCCGCCGGTGAGGTGGTTGGCTCGGTCTCCCAGGGCGCCCAACTGACGGTCTACCTGCCGACGGAACCGGCGCAATTAGGGGGTCATCCGTACGAATGGGGACACATCACCGCCCCCTTGAATGGCTGGGTAGCCCTGGGCGACGGGCTGACCGAAGAAATCAGCGAAAATAAAAGAAAGGAGTGAAATGAAAACAGTTATCGAGACACGAGAGGAACACCGCACCCGGCTGCAGGCTACCGGTCGGATGCTCGATGGCGGCGGGTTCGAGGTGGTGGCCATCACCAGCGGGATCGGCAACGGCTGGACCTTCCCTGCTGACGTACTGCAGGGATCTTTGCCGCTGTGGGACGGCGTGGAATGCTTCATCGACCATGGTCTTACCATGGCCGGCAGGCGCAGCGGTCGTTCCCTGCGAGACCTGGCAGGAGTGTTCAGCCATCCGCGTTGGGACGATGTTCGTCAGGGTGTGGTGCTGGATCTCGAGCCGGTCGGACCGGGGGCGGAGGTTCTGCACCAACTCGGTCACAGTCTGATCGGCCAATCGGCTCAACCGCGTGTCGGGTTCAGCGCCGATCTTGTCTTTACCACCCGCAGCAAAACCGTCAACCGTATCCTGCGGGTACTTTCTGTGGACCTGGTGCACAACCCGGCCCGCGGTGGGGCATTCTTACGCCCGATCGAGTCCAATGTGGCCAAAACCGTACATACTACCCAAAATAAGGAGGAAAAAATGAGTATAGAAGGGATTCTCGAAGAACCAACTGTCGAAGAAGAGACTTTACAGATCAGCCATCAGGAGGAGACCCGCACGCAGATGAGCGGCTACTTGTTGGAGAGCGCCCTGGCAGCCTCTCGGCTGCCCGCCATGATAGCCCGGCAGATCCGTGAACGCTTCCAGGGGCAGGAGTTCAAGCCATCGGAACTGCAGACTGCCATCGGGGAAGCCCGAGAATTGATCAGCGCCCTGCAGGGACCGTCAGTGGTCCACGGACCGGGGCGCGTCAGCGATATGGTCACTGCCGAGGAGATGCTCAGCGCGGCCGTTGACGACCTGTTCGGCGCTCCACGCGATCCAGGTCTGGATCGCGTGGCTGCGCACCCGCTCAACGGCATCCGCGACCTGTATATGCGCATGACCGGCGACCATCACCTGCACGGCGGCTACTATCCGGAGCGAGTCCAGCTCGCCAGCACGCTGACCATGGCCAACCTGGTCGCCAACGTAATGAACAAGCTGGTCGTCGACCAGTGGGAACGCCTGGGGCGCGCCGGGTACGACTGGTGGCGCAAACTGGTACGGGTGGAGCATTTCACCAGCCTGCAGCAGATCAAAGGCATCCTGGTCTCGGAGATCGGATTGCTGCCCAGCGTAGACGAGGGTGGAGACTACGACGAACTGCCCATCGACGACAGCGGAGAGACCGCCGACTGGAGCAAGTACGGCGGCTACCTGCCCCTGACCCTGGAGCTGATCGATCGGGACGAGACCCAGAAGCTGGCACAGTACCCGCGCAAGCTGGCCAATGCCGCCATGCGCCGTATCAGCTATAACGTGGCTCAGGTCTTCACCGCCAACGGCGGTGTCGGGCCGACCATGGCAGACAGTAGCGCCTTGTTCCACACCAACCGCAGCAACCTGGGCACGGAAGCCCTCTCGGCGACATCCTGGGAAACGGCCAGCCAATCCATCTACAACCAGGATTTACTGGTCGCCAGCGGAGAGACGGCCCCGATCCTGGCGTTGGAGCCGCGCTACGTGGTCGTACCGCGGGCGCTCAAAGGGACGGCGCGCGGCATCCTGGTGCCCTATTGGGACCGGGCGGCCAACGTCTACAGCGAGAATCTCAACCGGTTGGATGAGGAAGCCGTGGTGGTTTGTCCCGAGTTCACCGATGCCACGGATTGGGCAGCGGTCGCCGACCCGCTGCTGGCCCCGGGGATCGTCGTCGGGGAGCGCTTCGGCCTGCAGCCGGAGATCTTCGTCGCCGGAGGGGAGCTATCCCCGGCCATGTTTACCAACGACGAAAGCCGTCTGAAAGTGCGCCACTTCCTGGCCGTCATGGTGGTCGACTACCGCCCGCTGTACAAGTCCAACGTCGCCGATTCGTAACAGTGAGTTTACTCTGCAATGCATTTCATTTGGCTGACTGATCATTCAATCTCGCCGAATTGAAGTGCATTGCAGATATCATAGAGGGTACGCCCTGCGCGCCAATCATAACCAGAAGATTCACCCATAAAAAAAGACCATCACTGTGTCCAGAGGTAGTAGGCTCCAGGATTTTTCATCTCCATAAGGTACCGCGCTCTGTGCGAGAGATTGGTATCAGGCTGGTGGATTGATTGTGCAACATCTTTTCTGTAAAAATGGTCAGGTGGGCCAAAAATTAGTCGC
>JAHLLS010000055.1 GCA_020444045.1 Deltaproteobacteria bacterium | reverse complement strand
TTTCCATAGTTTCCTATTAAAGTCGTTCCCGAAACCCGACGCCTCGGTTCCGGAAAAGAAGATTTTTCACGTTAATTCGCGATGAGCCAAAAAAGGAACGGGAAAAATGGACCTTAAGACCACGCTGGAACAAGCGATCCGTTGTCATCGAGAAGGTCGTTTCGGAGCCGCGAAAGATCTTTATGTTGAGATACTTAACCTCGATCCAAATCATCCTGATGCACTGCATCTCCTGGGCCTTATCGCCCATCAGACCGGAAAGGACGACCTGGCGGCCGATCTGATAGCTCGCGCCATTCGCATTGATCCAGATCAAGCCGCCTTTCACTGCAACCTGGGAAATGTTCTGGCCTCCTTGGGAGACCTGGAAGGAGCGATCCTATCCTATAAAAATGCGGTAAATCTGAATCCGCATCTGGTGGAAGCCAACTATAATCTGGGAAATGCCCTGTACCGAGATGGCAAGGTGGATGAGGCTGTTTCCTTTTTACGAAAAACAGTCATGTTGAAACCCGACCTGACGGAAGCCCAAAATAATTTGGGCATCGCCTTACACAAGAGCGGCAGGCTCGACGAGGCCTTGGAGTGTTTTCAAGAGGCGCTGCGGCAGAAACCCGATTCGCCTCATATATACCTCAATTCGGGGGATCTTCTCAAAGACCAGGATAAACCGGAGCAAGCCATTGAACGATATAAAAAAGCGCTGGCCTTGAAACCGGATTTTGCCGAGGCCTATTTCCACTTGGGAAATCTGTTTCATCTTCTGGATCGCTGGGATGAGGCCGTTACCTGTTATGAAAAGGCCCTGCGAATAAATCCTGAATACATGGACGCCTATGCCAACCTTGGAAAGACTTTGAAAGCGCAGGGGAGATTGGAGGACGCCCTTTCCTGCTACAACAGCGCAATCAGGATGGAACCCGATTCCGCTGACTTGATATTCGATCGATCCACGGTTCTTCTCTTGGAAGGGGATTTGCTTGAAGGATTCAAGGGGTATGAACGGAGGTTTGATCGGCACAATTGGGAAAAGACTTATCCTCACCGATTTTCCATTCCACGGTGGGATGGATCATTTTTTCCCGGAAAAACACTGTTCGTGCATTGCGAACAGGGTTTCGGCGACAATCTTCAGTTTGTGCGGTACCTCCCCATGGTAAAAGGGAAAGGCGGAAAAGTTGTTCTCGAGACCTCCAAAGCGTTGGTGCGTCTGTTTGGGGATCTCCAGTGCATTGACGAATTGGTGGAAGGCCCTTCCCGCGGAGAAATCCCGGGATACGATTTCCATATCCCTTTGATGAGCCTTCCCGGGATATTCGGTACGACCCTTGAAACCATTCCCGCGCAGATCCCCTATCTTCAGGCGGACCAGCAGAAAGCACGTTTCTGGCAAAAAAAAATGGGAGGGGAAGGGCTGCGCGCGGGGCTTGTCTGGCAGGGAAAGGATACCGATCCGAAGCGGGCCTGTTCGCCAAAGCATCTGGCGCCGTTGTTCCGGGTGCCCGGCGTACGGTGGTACGGGCTGCAAAAGGGCGGCACGGGAAAAGCGGAAGAAGAAATTCCGATTGTCAATCTGGGGGACGAATTCAAGGATTTTTCCGATACGGCAGGGGCCATGGAGAATCTGGATCTGATTGTCTCCATTGACACGTCGGTGGCTCATCTGGCAGGTGCCATGGGAAAACCGGTTTGGGCGCTGTTGATGTTTTCGCCCGATTGGCGGTGGCTCATGAACCGGGAGGACTCTCCCTGGTACCCTACCATGAGACTGTTTCGGCAACCGCAGCCGGGAGACTGGACGGCGGTGATAGGGCGGGTAGTGGAAGAACTACGGCATCAATTGCACGAGGGACAACGCCTTTCCGCGTTAAAACCTGTGTGCCAACCTCTGTGATAGGGATGCCACACATCTCTCGTAAAAGGATCAAAAACGGATCCGATATCAATAAAAGTTGTCCGCGGCAGGAGGGAAAACCACTGCTGGGCCAAAATTCTTGAGACCGGTCCGAGGCTGATGAAGACGAGGTCCCCCTCATGAAATTCGCTTGCCAGATCTTTTAAATCCCCGTAGCAGTCCCATGTATTCTTGTTCTTGAATCGAAAGGCCTTTTGAATCTTGATTCCCGGGCAGGCGGACAGATTATCGGTGTTTTGATCCTCTCCTCCAATCCACACGATATTTCTGTCCTGCAGATATTTTGGACATTCAAGGATAAAGGTCCTCCAGTTTCTGTTGACCAGGGCGACTGCCGAGAGCAGGTAAGGGTAGTTTCCCACCAGCTTCAGAGCCATGGGATGGAGATCAGGGAAACAGGATCCGCAGATCAGGCCTTTCCAGTAGTTCTCCTGTTCATGTAATAGGGAAAGGGTGAGACCATCCGCCAATTGGGGGGTAATGACCTGGTCTCCTCTCGCAATAATGCCTCGTCTATTGACGATTGCAATCATTTCCCCGTCATTGAATCTTGCGTAGGCAAAGGGGGTCTTTTTTCGAAGAAGATGCAGGATGATATAGACATCCCGGGTCGATTCCTTTCGGGAGTAACCGTTCCGGAAGTCGCCATTCATGCCCCCTCTTTCCATAACCTTTTTAAATTCCGACGGCTGGTATTTTTATATGCGATAATATCTTCGCCATTTCTGCTCAAGCCCTGCGTCTAATCTTTAATATTTTCCATAGTCTATCGAAATATCAACCGGATTGAAATTGCTCGCCAAGAGGGTTGGCGGCCCGGTTCTGGTCAGAGGCCAGGGTTCTAATGGGAAAAACTCCTTGTAGTATTGAAAAATGTCATCGTAAGTTCTTTCACCTCTATCTTTTGAACCGTTCAACTTGCGGTGGCTTCGACCAAAGATACTGTTTTCCGGAAAATAATCACAGTCATGGAGTACAATATACTGGGCTTTGTCCTTTAAAACCATCAGCGTTTTAAATCTCGCCTCCCAGGGCGATTGATCTATAAACACCACGTCCCAACAGGTGTTGATGACCGGGTTTTGCAGGGTTGTTTCCCAGTCCGCAACAAGAATGAACTGATGCCATGACGTCTCGTAGGAGCGCTGAAAGGAATATAGCCAGTTTGAATCACTGTCCAGGGTAATCAATCTCCTTTTTTCCCGGGAGCACAGCTTGTGGAGCATTTCCGTGCTTCCCTTGCCGCATCCAAATTCAATAACGGGCCCCTTCGTCCGATTCACAATTTCAAATAATACGGGTTGATGGGTAGCATATTCATTTTTTCCATGCGTGAAAATGAAATCCTTTTCACCCTCTTCAACCCGGAGCTGCGGCCTCGCCCTTTCTTCCCTCTTCGCCGGTTCAATCTTTCCGTCACCTGCTCGATCTCGATCGTTCGGCGTCAAGTGGTCCATTCCGGTCTCCTGCTCCTCAAGCTTCGACCACTGGGCCTCAGTTTCCGAATCCGTGCACATATCCATCTTTGCCAGAGCCTCCAGAACCTCCGGATTCCGTGGTTCAATCGTAAGTGCAGTCTCAAAAAAGACTTTTGCATCGGCCTGTTTTTGCAGAGACAGACAAATATGCCCCATTATGATCAATGTTTCGATTTCCTTGGGATTTGCTTTCAAAATTTCAGAATAGATGGGTATGGCCTTTTCAAAACCGCCGGATTGCCGGCAATAGACTCCGGCCAGATTCTTCTGATAGACTGGATTCTGAGGATCCAATGTCAAGGCTTTCTTGTAACGAGAAAGTGCCCCCTCTTGATTTCCGCTGTTGCCGTACAGAACACCCAGATCGTTGTGCGCTGCCGCATGATTCTGATTTGATTCCAACAGGCCTTCCAGCTGTTGGACAGCCTCCTCGTGAAAACCCTTATCGACAAGATCCAGTGCGTCCCGGTATATCTTTTCAGAAGCCTGATCATCGTCACAAACGACCCTTTCATCTCTTTCCTTTACAGATCCCGGTTTCAGGCGTTCATAGGCCTCTGTCTGTTCATCGGCTCCCGGTGTTTGACCGCTGTTGATCTGTTCAAGCCCCTCCCAGGCGTCCGAGTTCCATGGTTCAACGTCCAGTGCCCTTTCAAAAAAGATCTTTGCGTCCTCAGGTTTCCCAAGGGTTAGGCAGATATGCCCCAGGACGAGCAACGTTTCCATCTCTTCCGGGTTATCCCCCAGTATCTTCAGATAGATCCTCAAGGCCTCCTCGATCCCGCCAGGCACTCTACAATAAAAACCTCCAAGGTTTTTACGGAAAATAATATTTTCGGGTTCAAGTGAAACGGCTTTTTCGTAATGAAGCAAGGCCTTTTCGTTATTCCCCTGATTCCCGTACAAGACGCCCAGATCATTGTGTGCCTCGGCATAATCGGGATGTACGGCCAGAAACATTCGCAATGCTCCGATGGCTTCCTTCTGG
>JAHLLS010000003.1 GCA_020444045.1 Deltaproteobacteria bacterium | reverse complement strand
AAGCCCACCAGATCACAGAATAGAACGGTAATGTGCTTGCGCTCTCCTTCGATGCGGCCTCTCTGAGCCAGGATCTTTTCCGTAACGCCCTTCGGCAGATAGCGCTGAAGTTTGTCTAACTTGTCTTCAAGGGAAAGCTCTTTGGGTTGCGATTTTTCCTGTGCCGATAGCCGGGCACCGCATTCACCGCAAAATTTAAAATTAGGAGGATTCGTGAAATGACACTGAGGGCAGGCGGATTTAATTTCACAACCGCATTCACCACAAAATTTCATACCTTCTGGATTATTGAATTGGCATTCAGGACATTGCATGGGCTGGCCTTCGAAGCGGTGTTGTTAAAAGGCTTGGAAATAAATACAGGTCAGATTGAGGCGAGAGGGAGCTGGGGCTTTCGATTTCTGCTATTGTGAGGGCAGATTGGTAATGTGATATCAATTACTTGGAGGATTTGTCAAGATTTACTGGTGGTTGCAACGATTTAAACATGAATGTTGTGATTAATTGATTTCATTGGTTATATCTCAATTATTCAGCGCTCTTGAAAATTTCAGATTACGTGCCACTCGGCCAACCGGCTGGGCCTGCCTCCAGCCTGCATGTAGGCATCCGGTATCAAATGGTTACCTTTGACATGAACACCCCGTCAACCCCTAACCAAGGGAGGTAGCCATGAAAGTCTCAAAAGCGGCAACCATCTGGATCGATTACCACCGGGCCCATTCCAAAAAAAAATACGGTCCGGTCCTACCAGCCGATCATTGATCGGTTCTGCCAGGAATTCGGTGACCATGAAGTCGATCAGGTAACATCCGATGATGTCCTGCGATTCCTGAATCGATTCACCGAGGGCAACAAGCCCTACACCAAGCGCATCCGCTATTCCCACATTTGTTCGTTTTTCAACTTCGTCCGCAACAATCTGGATCACAGCCTTATAAATCCATGCGATTCGCCGATGATCCGCAAGCTCTATCGGCAGCGTGTGGCCTCGAAATGGGAAATCATCGAAAAGGAGACGGTGGACGAGATCATTTTCAGGACCACCAAGATTAGAAACCGGCTGATGCTGGAATTGATGGCCAGGGGTGGTATGCGGATCGGTGAGGTCCTTAAACTCAGGCTGAGGGACCTCCAGGACCGCAAACTGATTCTGCAGGAGCCCAAAAGTGGCCGGGAACACGAGATAGTGTTTATCCCGCAAAAGGTGGCCGACAGGCTCAGGGAATATGCCCTTGAGGTCTGTAAAAGTCCGGACGATCAGATTTTCCCGATATCCTATGAAGGTGCAAGGGTAATCGTTGCCAAAGCCGGCAGGCTGGTGGGCATCAAATTGCGGCCGCATGATTTGCGCCGTCACTCTGCGACCTATGCTTCACGATCCGGCGTCCCCATCGAAATCGTAAGCAAGGTCATCCTGAGGCATGCGAATCTGTCGACCACACAGCGGTATCTGGGCACCATAAGCGACGTCGAGGCGATCAGGTGGATTGAGAACATCTATTGTTAATGGCAAGGGGTGGACTCCGGCGTCGAGTTCACCCCATCATGAATGGATTAGGAGCGTCTATCTCAAGAATTATGCGCTCTGATTAGTGCGGGGCCATAGCAGCTAGCACAATTCTGGGAGTTTTACGGACTAGTAGGAGGTATATGGAAAGTTGCAAGCATGGGCCAAAACTGCGAAGCAGTTGAGGTTTTGCATGGCTGGCCTTGTTATGTTTTTTATTGTTTGCCATAGTTTTCAAATGACTGACCTATGCCGAGATGAGTTTTGTAAGTTACATATTTGGATATCTCAAGAACATTATTTTCAAAGTCTTCACGTTTTTGAATTGCTTCCATTGATGGCCAACTCTCAACACCGATATAGTCCCATTCATTATCTAAATCACCGCATTGGATCATTGAAATGGCTTTCATTCCTAGCTCATCAAGATTCGCTCTATCCTTGATCATGAATTCATTTTTTTCTGGATCAGGTAGATCAACAAATTCCTTTTTTATCTTTGCGAAAAATAATCTCACAATGCACTTATCTTGAGACATTTGTTGTTTCCGTTTCTATATGTGGTTTAGAAACATAACGCTAAGCTAACCGGCGTAAAAGAATGGAGGGAGCGATAGCGAACGGAACCTTTTTCGTCCGAGTTCAGCGCCGGGTTATACTGTTTAATTTTTGTAATACTGATTCCCATTCGCTATAATTTTATTAGATAACATGACCGATATAGCGATCTTTTGATTTTCTATATTTGGAGCAGAAATTTCTTATATGAGATGACGAGGATGAACACCACTGACCGCAACCGTAATCACCTCGATCATTAATAACCTTTTTACCACATTCTGAACAGTTTCTGGTTATGTCATCTTTGAAAAATTCAACTACATTTCCGCAATTTTTACATTCTAAATCAAAAATTGCATCAGGCCCCCATTCTTGAGTGTTATTTCCATTACATTTTCTCAAACCATAATCCTCCTGTCGCATTAAATATATTTTATAATTTGCATTTATTTGGTTTTAAATGACTTTTGGATCTTCTTCAGCAATTTAATCGCTTGGGATATCTCGTTTTCTGACAGCTGAGAAAAAAATATTTCACTTGATTCATTTAAAGCCTGCATACAGCCCTTCCAAACTGAAAAACCACTGGGCGTTTCGGAGAGAAGGGTCAGACGCCGGTCTATCGGGTTCGTCACGACATTGATCATTTTTTTTTCCGTCAGAATTCTAACAATTTTTGATATGTTCGATTTTTCAAAGAGTAGCGTTTCACCTAATTCTTTTTGATTAATCGGTCCATGCCACACAATTCCATCTAATACACTGAATTGTTGTTGTTTAAGACCAAAGCGCCGGAAAACCTGGTTCACTTCTCTTTGAAGAAACAGGCCATTTTTTAATAACAATTGGACGATTTGTGTCTTATTCTCAGGAGCCACCGGTGTTTTTCTGGCACAATTGTCTATCTTATAGTTATTATTATTCATTCATTGCCACGATTCAGGGCTAATATTTAGTTTCCGCATCAACTATTATCCAATAAAGGTTTCCATGTCAACTAAATATTCTTAACAAAGCATATTTTAGAATGGATTATGGTTAATTAGGAAATAATTGTCACACACTATGGATGCAGCATAACGACTTAATGAGCGCTGCGACTTTTTGCGTCCGCTGAATTTACGGGTTGGGCTAACCAATAAAGTTGATATCAATGCTTAATGAATTTCTTCCAAGACGGAATCTGAAAAATGCAATCATCCGCCTCCTGCTCCATCCTCAGAAAGAGTGGCCAAGGAAGGGTGAGTGTTAGAATATCGTCCCGGAAACGTTTACGCATAACGCCTCTACCCTCGACCCCCAGCATTCCCAGCACAGCTCGAGGTGCTTCCGATTCAGCCTCGGCATAAGCAAAAGCGGCAATGCTGTTACAACATGCACCCTGGGGTACTCTGACAGAGTCTGTTCCTTGCATGACTGATCCTGCAAGCGTTACCAGACCTGAAAGTTCAACCGGATTTACCGGAAAAATAATGGCGCGGATATTGTCGCTATCATCAGTGTGTCTAAAAGGCTTGAAAAAGACATACTCGCAAGGAATATCATAGCGGGGCAATCCTTCAAGAATCCACTCTCTTGCCAACGCCGCACGACAATGCCTCCGCTCGCCCAATTCAAACAATGCCTTCCAGTTTTTGGGTGCCGCTTCGATTATTGCCCTGTATCTTGCAGGATTTTCAGTCGACTTGAGCCCTTTGCTGAATACAGCAGCGAAGCGATCCAGTCGTTCATCCGAGGCGTCAAAATCGACACCCAACCCTAAGGCGGCACGCCCGCCATTACACGTAATGGTCTCTCTGTTGCCCCCGGCAACTTTCCCGCGTCGGGCGGCCTCAGCAAAGAGATAAAGAATGCAGCCGAACTTGCCCTCTCTGAACTGAAGGGCATCATCAGGAAGGGTATTGCTCCAAACAACGGCCACCGGCTCGAACTCCGGTTTAAGATTTGCCACAATCACGCTTTTCATGGTCCCTCCGGCTATTGCCCAACAATCAAGTTCACGAGAATTGAGTATGCGCAGCCGATTTGCTGCCCGGCGGAGCGTCTGTTTCGGACGGCTCTATTACCCTTTTATCTTTATTTGCCTTGACTATATCCGGCATAGATGACCTTCGCTACCGCAGGAATGCGCCGGATGGCTGCCACTGACACCCAGCTAAGCGTCAATGTGCCTGAAAATACCAACGCTACTTTGATGAGGGGGGAAAGTCCGTTTTCCAGCAACAGGTACTGAAGCCAGGTAATAACGACATAGTGAACGATATAGATGCCGTATGAGTTTTCACTCAGACTGTCGCAAATACGCACGCGTCGCTTTGCAAACCGTAGAAAGAGGCCTATCATTCCGGAAACCATGGCCCAGCAGCAGATCACGAAGGCAATCTCGCTAATAAGAGTTCGCTCCATGGGTGTTACAACCACGATCATCATGATAAACACGGTAAAAGACATCAGCCCTGCAGCTACCCACCCCCACCAGCGCTTTGCGAGCGCCCCATTAGTTTTATAGACACTGCGGTCAATGCCGGTTGCACCGACCGCAGTACCCCCAAGGAAGTACACCAGGTAGAGCAATATCCGGCCCGCCTGCGCATGAAAAGGCCCGATCCCGATCCACTTCAGCGGTCCGAATAGAATAGCGACAGGCGGGTACGCCATCATCGAGATGCCGAGCAGCACCCCCAAAAAGGCTACCGGGCGGGCGGGGATGATTTCCAATGGGGCTCTGACCAAACCGCCAGGACGCGACGCTACCCGGTACAGCAGGCCAGCCAGGCAGTTGAATGCCAGTAGCAGCCACAGGAACCACAGGGGGCCGGCCGTCCCAAAGCCGGATCGGACCATACCGAGCCAAAATAGGCCATAGCTGGTGTCCCTTTCGGTCATCAGCCCCACCTGGAGTTGCGCCGGGTAGTAGGCCAGGGGAACCAGGAACAAAACGCCGAAAACGAAGGGAAGGCCGAGCCTTTTCAGGCGCTCATTTAAGTATTTCCAGGCCCCCTTCTTTTCCAGACTCTGCCAGACAAACATGCCGGAGACAAAAAACAGCAGCGGCATCAAAAACGTTTCGTTCAAGGCCACAACCAGATCAAATCCGATCCAGCGCTGCTCGTTTACGACCGGATTGGAGCTCGCCATCGGATTCTCGAAATTGATGAAAGCAGCTGTGGTGTATGCTAAAGCCGCATGAACGAAAAGTACGAGAGTAATTACAAATGAGCGTAGATAGTCGAACTCTACCTTACGCCCGGATACTTGCGTCAGATCGCATGCTGCACTTTCTTCAGCCTGTTTGTCAGCAAAGACAACGATCATAACAACAGTAGCCCTCCGAATCGCGTCCATCTGGCGGAGTTCGAGGTACGCCAATTCTGCTTTACAGCGAAGCGTCTTTTTGCCCTTCGTTGTAAAAGCCTTGTTGTGTAATTATTTTGAAAAGCATCCCACACAATTTTTTATATTTTTCTCTCGTAGATTGACCGTCTCGGCATTGGCGCCTGCCTCTTTCATTCCATTAACAAGGTGAGTGAGCATCAAATCGGTTTTACTCTCACCCCCTGATCGTGCACTTGAATTGAGGCCCAATACCTTCCTCATTCGAACCTCCCTTTGATACTCTATTTTTCATTTGCCTTTTGGAGGGTGAAGGCGCTTCAAGAATGCTGCTGTTCTATCCCATGCATTGGCAGCGTCCTTTGGACGGTAAGTGAATAGCGGGACGTTAATGTCGAGATTGAAACAGTGTCCGGCATCAGGATACTCAACATACTCAAATAAAACTGTTTTCGGAGCCTCGGCCAGCTCTCGCATGGACTCGATCAAACAGCAGTTTTCGTAATGGTCTTGCCCGCCGGCGAGCAACAGGACAGGCGTTTGAAGTCCTGCGGCTAAGGTTTTCATGTTCCATCCCGTCGTCGTAATAGCGGGATAATAGGCTACCACGGCAGACACCTGATCCTTCAAATTAGCACCGTATCTCAGCACTCCCGCACCTCCGATTGAAAAACCGACCATGGCTACTTTGCCGGGAGTAGCTTGAGACGAAGACTTCGCCGCAGCAATAGCATTCTGCAAGTTTTCTGCACCAGGTATAATTTGACCCATCCTTCCAGGATCGATTAAATCCTTCCCATCCATTAGCAGTGTATAATACCCAAGCTCTGCCAGTTTTGAACTGAAGCTGCGGAAATAGTCCTTACCTGCGTAGCCGGATACGACTAAAACAATAGCGCCTTTACCACCAGCAGGAGGAAAGATCTCATATTGCGGTTTCTGTGATTCATATGAGCATCCCATTAATATCATTGTGGAAAAGAAGACGGAGAGAAGATTCATTAAAAGACAGCGTGATGAAATCCTGCGATTTGTCCAATCCA
This sequence comes from Deltaproteobacteria bacterium, assembly GCA_020444045.1. Lineage (GTDB taxonomy): Bacteria > Desulfobacterota > Desulfobacteria > Desulfobacterales > UBA5852 > JABZFP01. Next base: position 286,259 of record JAHLLS010000003.1, on the reverse strand, counting down.
AGCGCATATCGCCTCCATTTGTGTAATAAGGATTGGGAGGGATGCTATCTCCAGGAGAATCGACAATGTTTCTGAGGTGTTTCAGGGCACAAGGTCATTGATGGCGACAAGGAAGGCTAAGAGGGTACGGACGGTGCCCTCCTTATTTCCCCTATAAATCCCTTGACGCCGGTGCTGAGAATAGCCGTCCGCTGCAGCGGCTTGCTGGCCATTTGCTTTAAGGTCATTTAAGCGTGATAGCCCTTCTCGCATACGAGCCATTCCAATGCCCATAAACTAACAGGAGGCGCAGTGAATTATTTAAATTTGGAAAGTATGGCCGCCGCTAATAAGCCAACGCCTGATCCTGCTATCAAACTGCCAACAAAATATAAGGAGGATTGATGCAGTAAGAAAAATCCAACACCAAGACCTATTAGGACACCTCCCCCTACTGCCCATGTAGTCTTATCTGATTTGTTGCTTAAATCACTCATTATTTTTCGCTTCAATGCTTATGAAGTGGTATAGCGCTTCGTTAAGCGGCCGACGCTGTTGGAGCGAACTTGCAAGCGGAAGCCCCGGCGGTCTGCTTGACCAACTGGCTATACCGCATTTTATGAACATGCCGATTTTGTAGCCAAAATGATAAAAGACCGCTCTGTCAGCGGGGATACTTTTGTGATAATATATCTGGTTTTTTCAATCAAGGCCTTGAGAGAAGCTAGTGTTACTAATTCTCTGTCTGAATTAATCACTAGTTGGTTAATCATAAATAAAGCCCCAAATAACGGGTTTGGGTGTTGAGGGTCATAATAATAACCGCGAACAATCAATTGTCCTCTTGTCCGTAAGCAGTTCCATACGTTTTTCAAAATCTTTTCTGCTTCAGTTACATCATAAGTTACATCAGACAAAAGAACGGCGTCGATTCTGTCACCAAGTTTGTCCATTGTAATATCACATTCCCGCAATTCAATGCGCTCCCTTACGTCATGCTTTGAGACAAATTCTTTGGTGACACCCAATGTTTCATGACTATCTAAAATCGTTGATTTCAAATCAGGATATTTCTGGCAAAGGGCAATGGAGTAGATTCCTGAACCGCCGCCGGCATCTACCATGTTTTGGCAGGTGGAAAGGCTCACGCTGTTAATCAAAGCATCTACCTCGCCCAACATCCCCATATTATGCATCGCTTTTATGAACGTCCTGTTTGATTCAACGGAATCACAGGAAATTTCCTTTTCTTTACTTGCCATGGAAAACAGCTTGTTCCATTTTGATGATTCATTGGCCAGCAGTTGTATAAAATCACCGACATAAAAAGGTTCACCTTCGATAAAATAGATTCGACTCAGGTGCGAATTCTGGTATTTAACTTTCTCAAATCGTAATAATCCCATGCAAACCAGAGCATTTAAAACAGCCTGAAGAAAGACTTCATTTGTATTGGTTTGAGCAGCTAATTCTTCGGCACTTAATTGATGATCCGATAAAAGAGTAAATATCTTCAATCGGATAGCGGTTTGCAGAACGGCTGTTTTCCATGGTGCTATCACAAGATCAAAAATTGAATTGTTCATTATTCACCTCTATTGTGCGCGCTATAACTACCGTCAATCAGCCGCACGGTTTTCTGTGATGGCTGAATTTGCCTTGTTATGCGCAATGGTTTTGTGAACGCGATGTCTCTCATAAGCTTTGACAAATCGCTCAATCAAGCCGGCCGCTTCAGTTACTCCGCCGTAGGCTTTCATCCTCTCGCTCAATCGTTTTGCGTTTTGGGCAAATGAATCTTCTGAAAGGATTTTGAAGACTTTGGAGCACACTTCCTGCGCTGAGATCCGTTTTATCTTGCCTGTGATGTCTGATTCGGGCACGATGTAGTCACCTGCCCCTTGAGCGGCGATCCGACGGGCGTTGCTCTCACGCTCGGAATAGGTCGGAATGATCAGTGCGGGTGTGCCTGCGTACAACCCGGTCTGGCACGAGCCATAACCACCATGGTGGATGAGCAGGTCACTTCTTTCCGCCATGGTAATACCAGGGAGGTAGGACGCGTGGCGGAAATTGGGAGGCAGGGGAAGGAATCGATCGGGGAGGGCGTGATGCCCGGTGGTAAGAACAACTTGCACGGCATGGTTTCCCAGGGCTTCAATGCAGGCTTCCAGGACGATTGATGAATCGCCGAAAGTGCGCGATCCTCTGATATACTGAAGGTTACCTGGGTACAGCCAGATGATGGGCTGCTCCCTACCGAGATCATTAATCCAATCCGGCAGATGGTCCTGCTTCGCCTGCCATAGGATCGGTCCGATGTAGGTCACATTTGCAGTCTTCGGAAGAGGATTTGTTTCCGGCAAACCTAAAACCAGCGTCATGTCACCGATCAAAAGATCGCCCATTTTTTCAACAGGGGGCAGGTGGTATAATGCCAGTGCCTTATTGGTAGCCGGTACTTGTGAAGGAGGAAGTTCCCGATGAGGCGCCTTCCACCAGATGAGGCCCTTGCTCTGCGGGTGCATATCCGGCTGAATGACGGTTATCAGCGGTTTGTTGCGGACTCTGGCGGCAATACAAGCAAAGGGATTGAGAAAGTCCACGACGGCATCCGGTTCATAGGCATCTATAAGCTCCAGCAGGGCGTCAACGTTTGCCCGGACTAAACCTTCAATCCCCATCCCCAACAGGGACATAAAGTGGTCGATATCCCAGATTTCGACTGTGCTGTGCTTGGTCATATGTCGTATGAACGAAATGACTACCCCGACGTCGCGCATCGGATGCTTTGAGAGAAGTATCCGGCCAAGTCTGCCAATATACATATCCCCCGAGATGAGATAATATATCGGCTGATTTGGGAAATGGTTATCGAACCCGGCATCAGCTATCAACTTGGTCGGAGCCTTGGCCGGGCTGCAAAAGGTGACTTGATGCCCTTGAACGCAAAGTTCTCTGGCGATGGGCATGGATTGTGTGAGAAGGCCCAAATCGTTTGTGGGTAGTGTCGTGAATAGATATTTGCCCATCTGTGCTCTATTGTAACTGAATATCCAATTCTTTGCTGATCAACAACGATAATGTTAAAAACGAAGTTCGCGTCGAACGGAACCAATCTGATAATATCATGTCGTTTTCAGTAAGCGGTTCACGGATGTGAATCGTATCATCCGAAGGTATCATTCCAAGGAGCCTGGACAACTCTGCAATATGGGCTGCAATTTGGACTTTTGGGTCATTGGATTGTTCTTGGGGCTGGTTCATTGTGCTTTTGTCTCCCTTGATGGAAACGACGATTCATCTCAACCAATACGAAATGATGCCGATATGAAGAAGGAACGTGTCCCCTGTCAGCTGCTTCAACATAGAATAAGCAATATCGACACGTGCAATTTTGCCTTTGGTTTTTCTTAAATTTTTTCGTCAGGCTGCATGCAGAGAGTAGCGAAAATCGCAATATTCTGCCCCCTCCATTATGGTTTGTGACCGTTCGAGCTTCAATTGAGGATGAAAGCCACTAGCAAAAGGTTTGTCACGACAGCAAGACATGGCTACTCCAAACTCCTCAAGTCCTAACTCACGATATTTTTCATAATATGGGCATCGAGTTACGTTGAAATAGTAAGTTTCAGGGGTTCGTTCAATAATTTTCATTTCCCATGTGCCGCCCTCTCCCCATCCAGCCACTTCATCCACTAGTTCAGCGATCCCAGTTCGCCCGACCTTGGATCTCATATGCTGTCCGCGTTGAAAGGCCTCTTTCTGATTGACTTCCTGTAAGATGGCAAGAGCCTCTTTCTTACCGATAAGCTGAGCTACAGCCTTAATGACGGGGGCAACAGCTAAGGCCTCAATGGCTCTTTTTTCAATCCGACTTAGCTTATGGGCTTCGAATGGTGTTTTCACTTTCATCCCCCCTGAAATATAAAAATGAATAATATCATATTATATTAGCCGCTGAGGCTATGCGTTAGCGAAAAACGATTTGACTTGCAGCGTATGGTTTTCTGATTTCGTGACCTATTTTTGAATAGAGAAATTGATCCAAAACTTTCCCATCCTTAAAGGCATTAGCTTTCAGTGTACCTTCAAGGACGAATTCCGCCTTTTCTAATACACGCACTGATGCTGTATTCTCTGTATAAGGCTCGGCAAATATGCGGTTAAGCGCGAATTTCTCAAACGCGAATTCAGCAAACCGTATCACTATTTTTGACATGATCCCTTTGTTCCAAAACGGCTCTGCCAACCAATAGCCCATTTCTGCTGTAAACCGATGAACATCCTCTCCAAGCCTTAAACCAATGCTTCCAATGGCTTCTTTATTATTGGCAATGGCGAAAATTGTTCTCGGGTTTTGTCGGGCTACGTTTGACAGAAAATTTTCCGCATCAGAAAGTTGGTATGGATGAGGAAAACCGTCTCGCAGATTTGCCCAGATATTTTTGTTGTTCGCATACTTGACGATAGATGACGAATCACGTGTTCGCCAATCTCGGATCATATATTTTCCAATCTTGAGCTCCATTTCTTTTTTGCTCGCATAAAATCCGGGTCCAAGGATTATGATTGCTACAATTCACTGTAGCCCTTGCTTGGGGAATGAAACCACTTAAATAGGCTCTGTTACAGCCCATCTGTCTGTGATTTGGCCATTTTTAAATTTAACCATCACTATTCCGATAATTCCCTCATTTTCCTTAATCCCATGAACAATATGCCGGAAGCACAATACATCATTTTCAAAAATGATCTCCTTAATTGTAAAATTTATCTCAGGAAATGCTTTGAATAATATTCTAAACATCTCTTTTAACCCATCTCTATTATTAGGAACATTAAATGTTGGATTGTGATTTATAAAATCTTCGGATACGAAGTCGTCAATCCAACAATTCATTGACTTTGAGTCTCTCGAATTTACGTATTCGAAGAATCGTTTTTCATTAGACTTTACTGCATCGATGTCCATTTTTTGACCCTTTTCACATATTCTCAAAACGAAAATCGATAATGCATTTCCCGTTCTGGTGCATGAGGCAGCCCGCGAAATCGGTCGATGTGTATAGAACGCCAAGCGCATCGAGCCAGCCCTTCACCCGCTCGGCAATCCCGCAATCGTAGGTTTCCACGAGCCCGAACTTTTTGACCCCTTCATAGGCAAAGCAATAATTGAACTTCCCCCTGAGAAGGTTCTTTTCCGGAAAGCTGATTTCGAACTTCATAAAGCTGGTCTGAACCACTTGGAATGCTGTTATCAGAATCTCCGACAGGTCATCAAAGCTTTCTGCCCGATAGCCTTTGGGTTTGCCCATCAGTTTGAGAATCCGTTTAATTTCGATACCGGCCATCAAACGGACCGCTCCCTTGTTGAGCTGGTTGGCCTTCTCCGGCCCCAGTTCCTGCACACAGCTGCCGTACCACATGGCATCGTGCGTCAGCCAGTTCTTTGAAAACAATTCCTTGATTTGATCTTTGGTAAGTCTCGCCATAAGCTTCATGGCTTCTCCCCCCTATTGTTGTTTCCGGTCGTTCGCACTGTAATCACTTCGGGCCAGTTCATATGCCTTTTCTTTCATCCAGAGCCGGTCGGCTTCGGACCATGGGGATTTTCCATTGTGCGAGAAATGAACGAAACATGCGAAATACATTCTTTATCCCATGCGTCGTTCGTTGAGGTCCCTGCTGCGATATCCGGCAGGCCGTTACCTCAGCCAAAATCTCTTCATGCCGTTGCCGCATCATGCTTCTCATAAAATAATCGTTCACCGTTTGTTACCTCCACTTTTTGAATCTCATTTGACTCAGACCTCTTGGGTTGATGACATAGCAAGGATCGGACCATTATTGTAAACGTAAAGATGTCAATATGTTATCATTGACACATAAAAATATTGTGATATTTAGCAATTAAAATTGCGATATTAGACAATATGGGATAGATTTTACGAATAATCACAACTACGGGCCTTGTACCCCGCTACAGGAGGGCCATCATGATCGACGAGAATGAATTTTTTAGGAAAACTACACTAAAAATTTGCGGCAGCTTGAAGATTGAGGAAGGACTTCGCGACTGTATCCGTTACCTGTCGGATTTCATGCCCGCCGACAATATCTATCTCGAGAGCTATGAGGAGGATATCGGTGCCATGCGGTACGTCGCTCGGGCCGATAAGGAAAAAGGCGAGCTGCTGAACGTCCTGGTTCCGCTTTCAGCGGAAGCTAAGGCGAGGGCGGAAGCAAATGTGCGGCAAGTCAGGGAGAATCCGGATCCCTTTTTCATGAGCAACCAATCCGATGAAAACCCGATCGCCCGAGATCTTCTCAAAGCGCTGGGCCACCCCCCCTCCTCGATTCTTGGCATTTCACTCGCCATCAGCGGGCAGTTTGTCGGTGCCGTCCTTCTGATCGCTGCCGGCAGCGATCGTTTCAACGCGCATCACGCAAAGCTGTTTGCGACCCTCAAAGAACCGTTTTTCGTAGCCATGTCCAACGCCCTGCAGCACCGCGAGGTTCTGAAATTCAAGGACTTGCTGGCAGACGACAACCGGTTTTTGCAGAGCGAGCTTCGTCGCATGTCAGGAGATGAGATCGTCGGGGCCAATTTCGGACTCAAACCAGTCATGTATCAGGTACAGCAGGTCGCAACGCTGGGCAGTCCGGTCTTGATTTTAGGAGAGACAGGCACCGGAAAGGACGTGATTGCAAACGCCATCCATTACGCTTCGGCCCGCAGCGAAGGCCCTTTTGTCAGCGTCAATTGCGGCGCGATCCCGGACTCGCTAATCGACAGCGAGCTCTTCGGCCATGAAAAGGGAGCCTTCACTGGCGCTCTGTCCCAAAAACGGGGCCGTTTCGAGCGGGCCAACAAGGGGACCATTTTCCTGGACGAGATTGGTGAATTGCCGCCTGCCGCCCAGGTGAGGCTCCTGCGCGTCCTTCAGAACCGGGAGATCGAACGGGTGGGCGGCGTAAAGACGATCTCCCTGGATATCCGCATCATCGCTGCCACCAATCGAAACCTGGAGGAGATGGTAAAGGACGGGCTGTTTCGGGAGGACTTGTGGTTCCGTCTGAACGTGTTTCCGATATCGATCCCGCCGTTGCGTCGTCGAAGCGGCGACATCCCCGCATTGGTCCGGCATTTGATCGAGCGAAAGGCAAAAGAGCTCAAATTAAGAAATACGCCTGATCTTGCCGCCGGCTCGATCCAGACCCTGATGGCTTACGACTGGCCGGGAAACGTGCGGGAGCTTGAAAACGCAATCGAACGGGCATTGATCCTGCACCCCGAAGGCCCTCTACAGTTCGAGGATTTAAGTGGGGCGCGGCGAACGCATGGCGAAGGGCAGGAACGGCCTTCCTTACCGGGAGTTCTGGGCCTCGATAAAGTGATCAAGCGGCACATTGAGCGGGTTTTGGAAATGACCGATGGTAAAATACACGGCCCTGGAGGAGCGGGCGAGCTTCTGGAAATGAATCCGAATACGCTTCGCTCCAAGATGAAAAATTTGGGTATCACTTTCGGGAAAAAGTAAAAAGCAGGGTGAGATAATAACTTTTGCCCATGCATGAAAATGGTTTAAACGAAACCGCAGAAACACGCACCATGATCCTTGTCTGCATCGTGAGCACTATTCGCTGCAGATAGACAGCCGGATTCAATAAAATCTGCACCAATCTCAGGCAAGCAAAAGTGTTGATTATGTGCCAATCACCCAACCATCTGAAAATATATAACTTTTCTGGATATGCTCTGGATAGCTAAAATGTCACATCTTGATTCAGGATTAGGATCAGCTATCTGGCCTTGCTTCTCTATCAATCGCTATTTGCACCTGCTTGTAAAAAGCTGAACGCTCCTTGTCCTGATCGCCCCCCTGGATATCTGTAGCCTGCGGCCAGTTGCTGTTCGAGGCGATGATCAGTTCCCGCTTGGGATCGATAAAGATGCCCTGGCCGAAGATCCCCCGCGCCATATAAGAGCCATCATCCCAAATCCACCATTGATAGCCGTAGCCATAACCCGGTCTAGTGGTATCAACCTGCTTCATGGTTGCCTCAACGATCCAGCCAGAGGGCAGCACCGGGTTGCCGTCTGCTATGCCGCCGCCCAGCATAAACAGACCAAAACGCGCAAAGTCGCGCGTTGATGCCTGGATGCAGCAACCGCTGATCTCATGGCCAGTGGATCCCAGCAGCCAGCTTGCATCCTGCTCCATGCCAAAAGGCTGCCAAATCTTCTCTGACAGATAGTCGGACAAATTTTTTCCAGTCGCCGAACTGACCAAAACCCCGACCAGATTGGTTTCGCCGGTCTTGTAAACCCATTGGGTGCCGGGAGATGTCTCACGTTTCAATTTGCGCATATAGCTCACGGTCACATCGACCCCCGGTTCTGCCTTGTGCGCGTTAAACATTGCTACGTCTGATTTGGGGTCACCGTAATCCTCGTTCCATTTTACGCCCGATGTCATTGTCAGCAGTTGCTTGATGGTGACATCATCATAGGTCGACCCTCTGAGGTCGGGAATGTAATCTGATACGTTGTCATCGATACTCTCGATATAGCCGTCTTGAATTGCGGCCCCGACCAATGTGGAGGTGAAAGATTTTGCAACCGAGAAACTAGTCCAGCGCCTGCCGGGACTAAAGTCGAGCCCATATTTTTCCAGGCGAACATTGCCCTCGTGAACGATCACCAACGCGGCTGTGCGCTGATTCATCATATAGGAATCCACATCAGCATCGACCTCAATCGGCGCCCCCTTCGGCAATGGATAAATGTTTTTACCGCCAGGGATGACCCGGGATTTGGAAAGGATAGGTATCCTGTCCAAGGTGCGGAAAGCGGCATCGCGCTGAGGAATTGACCAAAAAAGGACATCCTTGTTGGTCGGCATATGTAGGATCAACCCGCGCATATCCTCGTCAGCCGCCGTCCAGAAAATGCCGCATACAACCACCAGCAACACCAGTATTCCAATAATCCATTTCCGCATGGTTTTTCCTTAGACTCTAATTATGGAGCAGAGATTTCCACAGTAAGAAAAAACTAGATCGAATATCCTGTGACTGACCAGTCTTGGTCAAAATTGAAGATTAGGTCAATATCTGCAAGAATTCTGTCCTATTAAATTCGCAGATTACGTGCCACTCGGCCAACCGTCTGGGTCTGATCCCAGCCTCCAAGTAGGCATCTGCTATCAAATGGTTACCTTTGACATGTACCCCTCGTCAATCCTTAACCGAAGGAGGATAAACAGACAACGTTGAAACTGGTAGCCGCGAATACTGAAACCATGATACAGCAAGCTTGTGGACATATGTGCCCTCCTTTTGTGTGTAACTGCTCGTCACAGTCACACTGGGCATGTATGTCCATTTTTTTCAACTCTAAGCACGCTTAAACCGGATGACCCTAAAAAACATGCTTGAAATGTGGCGCAATATTCCTAATTTAAAACAATATAGGCTACTGATGCGCTCCTCTTCAGCGACCCTCAATTGCTAACCATGCCTGTCTGTTCCAAATGCATTTATTTCTATTTGGCCTGACTACCAAACAGTAAGTTTCAAAAAAAGGGGGTTGATATGATTATGCGTGTAGTGACTTACCATGCCCTACAGGATAAAGATTTTAGAAAATGGATGGAAACGTCAGCAGCAGAACTTCGTGGAGTTATGGGTGTCCGTCGTGTAGAATTTTTCCAAAATCAAAGCGATCCATCTCAATGTGGAGCGATAATGCTTTTCAGAAGCAGGGCAGATTTAGAAAATTATAAAGAAGAACAGGCTGGGACATATCAGAAATTGGTTCGGAGTTTGCGGGAGACGTGGTGTGATAATTCGAAGCCTGTCACCGAACAGTTTTATGAAATTCTCGATATTTGATGGGCATTACATCTTTACAATTTGAGTTGAGCTATTATTAACGTTCGACTGATGATTCAATCCGATTAGGAGCGTCTATCCTAAGGATTCAGCACTCTGATTAGTCCGAAACCACAGCCGTAACCACAAAGATAGTAGGTATGCAGTCTAACGGTTTTTAAACACGGTTCACTTATATCCGAGCTATCCCGTTAATCCCCATCGACAGGTAAGACCCTATCCCCGCCTATGCAATGAAAAACAACGTGCCATTGCCCAACCATCTTTTCCCGATCCACCGCAGCATCAATCGCCGGCCTTTGTGAACGATCGTTCTGATCCGTAAAGCACTTAGCCGCGGTCTCACCGGTTTCCCCGCGCTGTTGCACCGGTTGTTGCACTGACTGTTGCACCGAATATTCTTTCCAGCCATTTTGTGAGTCTATCATTGACAATAGCCCGTCTTGATCTAGCTTGGTATATGGGTAAAAAACCTTTTTCATGGCGGCATCAGCTTAAATTATCGCTCACATCGCTGCCGTACTCTGTGCACATGATTGATTCCTCCTTTTCATCCGACCTAGCTAGCTTCTACTAGGCTTCCATTTCATACCTCCGATCCTTCCTTACTTTGGTCCGCAAACGCCTGCTACGCTAAAAAATGCCCCACCCATTCAAGCGGACTCTATGAACGACGCCGCATTACTGACGGGTATTCGCGATAGCAAAAAATTACCCGTGCTTGCCTTTAACCCAAAACCATGAATGGGAGGCCCAAAATGAAACTAAAAGGTATGTTTTGGAGCGTCATCGTGATGTTCGCTTTGATCCTTTCAGCATCAACCGTCCCGGCGGAAACCGAGCTGGTCGGATGTGACCTGAGTGGTGCCTGCTTCCGTTATATGAATCTGAGTTCGGCCAATCTAACCTTTGGAATTTTTCGGTCGACGGATTTTGAAAGCGCCAACCTGAGTCAATCTGATTTTTACTCCGCCGTTTTGTCCCGGTCCAATTTCAAGAAGGCCAATCTTCAAAGATCCAAGCTTACCTTTGCCGATTTATCCGATTGCAATTTCGAGGGGGCCGATCTGCGGGATGCGGATTTGACAGGAGCCTGGGTTCAGGGAACCAATTTTCGTGACGCCAATTTGGAAGGGGCCAAGACCAAGGGCCTGATAATGATGGGGGCGACGTGTCCGGACGGCAGTTTTAGCGACGATCATAATCATTCATGCGAGGGACATTATCAAAAGTAACGGACTATGCTTTTGTCTTTGGCATTTGTATCACCAAATATGAAGGGATATCCTTACAGGATTATCGGTTTGGGCGGCTTCCCGCAAGCCGTCTTTCGACGATGTCGGCTGGTGGACTGCTATTTGACGGAAAGGCTCGACGATTGAACAACACCCTTTCTGTGTTGTCTTAACCTGCAGGAAAGTCAAATAGCGTGTATCGGGTTATCATTGAGTAATCCGCCAAAAAACGAAACTGCCCAAAATGGGAATTACGTGCCAGTCGCTCCCCCCTAACTCAAATAATTTTACTATAGATGCTCCCGTAATCTAAAATCTCACAGCTCGATCCAGGATTAGGATCGGCTACCTCAAATATTTTCTGGTCTGATTAGTGCGAGACCATAGCAGTAATCAAAACTTAGATCGCTTCGTAGATTATTTGGAGTTATCAGGAAAATTCAAGACATCCATTTAGTACGTAAAGACCATAAAAAAGTTGTAAGAAAATTATTCAATATATAGCCATATTTACTTTATAAATTATGAGCGTAGGTTATTGATTCGATCTCACTGCGCGCACATAATTACGCACATTTTTTTCATAGCGAGATGCCCAGCCTATTCCACCTATGAACCATATTGCTTTTTCAATCCGTCCGCTCACAAAATCAACAATCCACGCCTCATGCCGCGTATTTAGGGCATTGATGGTTTTCTCAGCCGTATCAATGCTCCAGCATCTTTTATGTTGTTTCGTGAAAGCCTTTTCTATGTGCAGGTCATTCGCTTTTGTCTTTGCAATAATCGAAGCTAATTCTTCAATTGTCGGCAGACGCCAATCGGAGAATCCAGCGAACTTATTCTCATTCAATTGTTCGATATAACTCTTGGCACCTATGAATGATTTTTCATTTGGTGAGCCGCTCCTCTGCCACATTAAACCTGTTTTCGCGTCTAAAATTACATCTTCGCTTTGTATCGAAAGCTGGTTCAGGAAAGTTCCATGGGGGTTGCGACCCGTATCGTAAAAACCATACTTGGTCAACATTTCATCGATATCCGACTGATAGGGCAAACGCATGCTTTCTGATCTAAGCTTGAATTGAGTAACCTGGCGCTCATCCTTGGCATATGCCAGCAGTGGCTTTTCCGGGTTTTCAATAGCAGGTTCTTGTACTTTTGAAGCTTCTTTCTGTGAAGAGGAGGAACTCAGTTCCTGCAATTTATAACGGGCAATGTCTGAGAAAACGCCTTTTGGGAATTTGCGCAGATAGGCTTTAAACAATTCGGGATTGTCTGAGTCTTTGATGGACTCCCAAAATATTACTTCGGTGCTTTCTCGCGAACCGTGTTGTTGGGTTTTCTCGAAATCTTTCTCCTTGCGCGCCGTTTCCTTTACCACTGCTGGCGGCGCAAAATAAAAATCCCCGGTCAGTGAAGAGGCCTCCCAGGGGACCTGCTTCTGGTTCGTATCGCGAATCACCCCAATTCGAACGTTTTTAAAGACCTGCTCCACCGGCAGCCCTGGGGTCGCCATATAGGCCAGCAAATTCTTGGTATAAATCCCATTACGTCCGTCACCGTCCGCCGCTACCGATCCCGGTGCAGTGGCATAAGCAATCAGTGTGCCCCGGGGGGCGTCCATACGCGCCAAACCACTGCGTGTAGAACGAAATCCACGGGCAAACGGGTTGTCCCGACATGCATCCAGAATCACGATATTGAGCCTGTTGCCCGCATCCTCCATCTTGCCCAGCACCCGGCCCACATCCAGGGCTTCGAAACGCACGTCCGACTCAGACTCAATCCTTGCATCCACAGGAATCAGGTAGTTGCGCCCCTCCACTTGCATCCCGTGACCAGCATAATAAAATAACCCAGTGCCCCCGGTTCTCAAGACTTCTCCAAAGTCACGGACCGCTTTTTCCATCTCCCGAATACCGACATCGTGCCGGTGCATAACCGTGAAACCGAGCTTCCCTAATAATTGTGCTATGTCCCCAGAATCATTAACCGGATTTTTCAATGGCGAAACCGGATAAGCACTGTTGCCGATTACCAACGCATAGCGACCGGTGATAGTTTGTATGCCGCGATCCGTGTCTGCCACCACCGGGAACGATATAAAAAGGAGGGATGCAAAAAAACAAAGGGAAAGGGATCGAAGGCTCAGGCTTTTTTGTTTCATTGATTCAGATCCGAATTGCTTAACAACGTTCTTGTAAGAAAGACGAATCAAACATCAAAATCTATTGTAATAGTTTCTTTAGCTGATTTCTGTCAAGTTATTCACAAACTGCAGCGATTCGATTACCGGGGCATCCATTCTTGAATGTGGATGAATGGGTTTACCAAATCACCCAACACATAATCTATGGGGTCGGTGTTAAAGCATTTTCACAGTGACATGGAGCAGCTAAAAAGCTGTATATCGATAAATGGGCAAACATTTTGCTATTCTATGCATCAATGGAGTCGTCATAATGTTCCAATTGTGTCTTGGATATGTAAGCGACCAATAGTATACCGAGTCTCAAATTTTTCCTATTCCTACTGTTTGCTATGGCCCGATCACACACGTCGCTCTATTCAAACAACGAATTCCCCATGCAGAGATCATGAAAAGTTTTTAACCGGTCCTCCATTCATGTCAGCAATATTTCGCTGGACCGCCACCATGGTGATGTCGTCGAACTGGTTTTGATCCTGGCTGTGCTCGTCAACGGCGGCTTCAATCGCATGCAGCATTTCTTGAAGGGATTTGTGAGGAGCGCTGATGATCGTGTGCAAACGGCTTTTCGGAAAAATCGTGCCTTGATGATCAGGTGCTTCATACACCCCATCCGTACATGCAAAGAGAAGGTCCCCGTATTCTAGTTTAATTGATCGACAATCGATTTTGACATCCGGGAAAATGCCAATGGCCGGGCCTGTTGATTCCAATTGTTCAGAAGAACCGTTGACGGAAAGGATCAGGGGGGGCTCGTGGCCGCAATTGACATAATGCATTTCACCGGTATCCGTATCGAAGATGGTAAAAAAAAGGGTGGCGAACATACAAGCCTTTTCGTGCGTTACCGCAATGTAGTTGTTGGTTTGATGGATGGTGCGCTTCAATAAATGCTCCGTCCATTGTTTCCCCGGCGCATCCGAATGCTCGGTTTCAGCAACCTGCTGTTGGCAAAGCGCCCGGATGAGGCTGCGGAAAAGCGCCATAAACATGGCTGCGCCCACCCCTTTGTCACAGACATCCCCGATGACGACGGCCAGATAGTGTGTGCCCTTTACCGGAAAAATGTCGTAAAAATCCCCGGCAACCTGTTTGGCGGGCCTTATGGTTGCGGCCAGTTCCCAACCGCAAACTTCCGGAAGGTGCAACGGGAAGAAGTCGGCCTGTATCCGGCGACCGATCTCGAGCTCTTTTTCCACCAGATCTCTTTCCCTCTCCGCTTCAACCGACACACGGGTGCTTTCGATGGCGCGGTGCACGAGCATGGCTAGCAGCATCAAAAAAAGCATACCATTGGGTTGGATAAAATCAAACAGCCAGCGGCTGTGCAAAAAAAAACCAACGGCGACGCCACTATAGGTGAGTGCTGCCATTATGGCAATGGTTCCGAAAGCCATTGCGGGCAAATAGATGAAAGCTACCGTCACAATCGCAGCGAGAACCAATTGGCAGAGAAGGCGGATCATGTTCGTTGTCGGGCGGAAAAAAGACTCCGTCAAAATCGTGTGAAGCGCATTGGCATGCACACCGCTTAACGGGTAGTGGGTGTCCGTAGGAACCGGGCCGGCGTCAGACGAACCGCTCAATACTTCGGATACGACGACGATTTTCCCCGCAAGCTCATCCTTCCATAGCGCCATCTCGGCGCTGCTCTCGGAGGCCTGGAGAATATCGGCAAAGTTATAATGCCGCATCCGTTCCCAGGGACCAATAAAATCGATGACCATGTTGCCCGACGGGTCGATGGGAATTTTGATATCTCGGAGGTCTTCAGTCCCGGGAAAGCGGGCCGCTTTAAGGGTCAGATAGCGGCCCGGCTCTAATACGATGGTGCCCGGAGCTACTTCTAAATAGTCGCAAACGATACGCAGAACAATGCTGGGGTAGACCGCGTCATGGTAACCATAAATCAATGGGTAACGCCGATAAACACCATCCGGATCATATTGAAGGTTAAGGCCGCCAAGGCCAAGCGAAGCCTCGGCCAGTTTCCGAAAAGTGATAATACCATCCAATGCCTCGGGAAGACTGTCCGAATTGCCTTTTATCTTGACATTCCAGCGAGTTGCTTCCAGGTAGGACCTTGCCGAGGAATCGGAGGACGATGCGCCACTTTGCGTATGATCACGATCAAAGAGGAACACCAAGCCAAAATAAGCGTTGCCAGCGCTGCGGGTGGCCTCGACGAGCTGTCGGTCCTCGTTTTCCGACCGCTCGGAGGCAAAAACGAAATCGTAGAGTTGCGATGTGGTGGCCATCGCCCCCAAGTTGGCGATAGCCTGGGCATGATTTAGGCGGTCCAGGTGACGACGATCGATACGCTGGAGCGTCGACTGGTTGATGTCGACATGAACCACCGTGTCATCGTAAAGCGGTTTGAAGGTTTCCGAACGCGCCCGATACTGGAACACGCGATCAATGACACGGCTATTCCACGTAGTTGTAACGTCAGGTAACAACCAGTGGAAAAGATGAGCGAACAATATGACGGCGGTACTGATGAGAATGCCGGTTCGCAGTCGCCGGACTTTAATGGTGTTCAATCGTGTATGTCCTGCAAAAAACGGATGCCGTTGCAATATCTTCCGCGAGGTGATCCAGACGATTCCCCGTCGTCTCGGCCCCTGTTTTGGAAGAACCCCGAATCGTGCCACCAATGGAAAGCGGCTTTTCAGCTTTGCTAGTCAAGGGGCGCTGTTGATTGCGCAACCGTTCGATGGCGGTAATAATGCGCGCCGCAGGGTAACCATTCTCGGACGCATGTTGCCGGTAGTTCTCATAAAGGGTCTCGATGGACCGCAATTGGGTGGGCGAAACAAGAACATGAAACGTTTCCGTTCCGGTTTGTTCATCCAGCTCAAACCATTGATCACCCTGCGGAACAGTCAGTTGGGTGCCACTCACAAGCCCTTCGGAAGGAAGCGAATCCGGATAGATTAGCCGCAGCTGGCCTTCCGGGTTCTGGTAGAAAAGATAGAAGAAGCATTTATTGACAGCCTTCAAATACATCTTGATTTTGTCGCCGGTGCGCAGAGTGGTTTCCTGCGGAATGCTGACTGGGTGCGAAGGGTCGGTATCTTTCTCTATGCCCGCCATCACCCATCGGACTTCGAGAACATCAGAAGCGGGCTCCTCCGCCAAGGTTTTAAAAGCGGTGGCCGCCAATAGTACCGTCGCAACACAAACAAATAGCGTGGACGTCGAGAGCACTTTCATGGCATTTGTCCTTAATTTTTGAACGAAAGGTATTTCGGACGGGCATCGGAAGATCCAATCCATCACCTTTTTTGTATAGTTCATTGGTGCTGTCAACCATCATTGTGTGACTGGCCCAAGTTCGGCAGCCCCCTCGCCTACCAGGATAAAAGGCCCCCAGAAGAGGGGATGGGCATAGCTGGCCGCAATCTTGTCGGTCGTTGGATCGACCAATCCGGGGCTGTCCATCAGAGCCAGGATGGATGTCTGCAGGGCACGCGCGCGGCCTAGTCGGGGGTCGGCCTGCTGCCTGGTAAAGATGCCGGTTGTGAGATGCTTTGCCGAAGTGGTTTCCACCGGCCACAGGCTGACCAGGATTGCCCGGGAACCGGCGTAGAAAAAGGCCAGTCCCAGCCCGGAGATCGCTTCCGCACCGGCCCCGTTGCCGGAGCCGGAATTGCAGGCCGACAGCACGACCCAGTCGGCATCCAGGTGGAGCATCATGATTTCGCCCATGGTTAGCAGCCCATCCTCATTCCCACGGGTCACATCGGGAGCGGAAAGGGCCAGGGCGGGCTGGGAAAGACCGTCGATGTCCCCGGGTAAGAGTGCGTGGGTGGCAAAGGCGATCACCTTCCGGTCGGCCAGCTGCATGGATTTGATACGTGTTTCAGACGCGTCTGCACCCAGAAAGATGGAGGCCTCCGGTGCGGCTTGCAGGGCCCGGGCGATACTCTGGATTTCATCGGCCGTGTCCGGCAGGGGAACAAGATCCTGCAAGCGGATGGATCGGATGGATTCATCGTCTAAAGAGCCACTGTCGGTCACTCTAACGCCACGCACCCGCAGGGGTAGTCCTCGCTCCCTGACATGGACGTCACCAGAAGAGTTATTGGTGATGGACTTACCAGCCATATGGGCCGTCGTGTTGAAGACAGGGTCGCCAAAGCCGGCGAAGGGTTGGCGCACCTTGGCCTGGACCGGGGTTTGGCGTAGGGTCGCAAAGGCGGCCACGGATGCATGGCGGCTGATAGCTGTTTGCCTGATTAGCCAGTTCACACGGCGGTAACCCGCGAAAAGAAGGTCGTCGGGCAGGACCGCTGACGCCGTGTCCGAAACGGGCAACACACCCAGCGGAAGCCGATCCAGCGGTGCGTTGGTCACCACCAGCAACTCCTTGGCATCGGACCAGGTCCCGGACACAGGCGCTAGTACCAAGCGATACATGCGATGCGCTGCCGCCAGGTCGAAAGCGGGAATATCGCCCAGGGTGGTGGGCGTTGCATCGAGTGATAGTCGAATGCGGCCGACCAGATCGGCAATCACCTGTCGGCCGGTTGGTACGACCGCCATCTGGTGTGCGCCGTTATTTGGGATGCCCCAAACAAAGGTGTTTTGACGTGTGGCGTAGATGGCCAGCAACGTTTCCGCCGGCTTGAGCAACGCCTGCACATCGTTAATCGACATGGAACGGGGTGCGGTATAGTCCGCATAGAACGGGTTTGTTTCCAAAATTTCAGACCAGAGCGTCTGATGGGCTGATTTTAACTGTTCCAACTGGTTGGAGACCTCCTGTATGAGATTGGGATCGATCTGGTCCGAGGGGGCCGCCAGGGCATTGGTGAGGTTGACTTCCAGTACTTCGATTTGCCGGCGTGCATCTTGTTCGCGCCGGATGAGATCTTTCAAGACCGGGTCGGTGACGGCAACCCGGGCACTGCGAGCGCTGATAGCCTGCTGCAGGGCACTGTGGCGCAAGGCCTCCCCAATCTGGAAGGCTGTATGAACCTCCTCCCCTAATGTCGGTTCGTGGGTGTCGGCCTTTCGGTTTGCCGCCATGCTATCCAGATAAGCTTCCAAAATGACCCGTACCATCCAGTGGCGCCAGATATTGTTGTCTGCCGCCACGCTGACAGACAAAAGGGACGATAACGAAGTGGCATAGTCCACGGCCGCGGCCCGGACGTTACCCAGGCCATCCTGGGCCATGCCGCGTAGCGCCACCATCAGGGTTGCACGCAGGTGGGTGGATCCAAGACGGTCGACAAGTTCCTGGTTGACATCATCGATCAGGGCCAGTGTTTCGGTATACCGGCCGGCCATGATCAGGGCAGCGAACACGTTCTGCCGGAATAACAGTTTGCCCATGAAAAAACGGTGCCCGGCAAAACAGGCTCGCGCCCTATCGAACTGTTGAGCTGCATCGGCATAGGCCCCCTGAAGAGCCATTAGCCCAACAAGATCGAGCCGGGCATCACCCACAAAAGGCGTGTCAATGGGAATGTCGGATTCTTTAATGGTTTCTATGGCGGTTTCAAGGATAGCTCTGGCCTCGTTGAGCCGTCTCTGACCGACAAGAATTTTTCCCAGCATGTGACAGGCCATGGCACAGATGTAAGTCCCCTTACCTCTAAAAGCGACCGCTTCCTCGATAGCGCGACGCGCTTCGATTTCCGCCTCTACCAAACGTCCCTGCATTCGCAGGTTGTTGATCAAGGTTAGCTTTATGTCGAGAGCAAAGATGGGCATTTGCCCTTTTGAGCCTTTTTCAAAGTTGGCCAACATGGTTCGACGATAGGGCTCAGCTTCTTGGAAACGCCCCCGGGCTTCCAGAATCACGGCTTCCATTTTGGCCAGCGCATACCGCGTGAAGGGTTCTCGCCGGATCGGAGGGTAGCGGCTTGCTATGTCCAGATAGCGCTGTTTGCCTTCTCGACGCCATCGGAGGGCCCCATCGAGATCACCAATGCGAGCGTGATGTTTCACCATGTAGGCGTACCGACTGATATAGCCCGATTCACGAGCGCTTTGCGCTGCAAGGTCATTGGTCCGCTGGTAATTGCCGAAAACATATTCGATCGTGGCCAATCTGAATTTAACATCATGTCCGAGAGTTCCCGCACTGCTAGCAAGAAAGAATGCACGCTGAAAATCTTTTCGTGTCTGCTGCATCAGTCCGATTTGGAAGGCCGCCTTGCCTCGTTCAAGGTGGAATTCGGATAGTTGGGCCACACTCATGTTTTTGGAAGGCTCGGCCCTGGCCTGAGCCAGAAATTTCCGGGCCGCCTGCGAATCCTCCTGATTTGGGCGTTTCAGTAGTTCAACGATGTCATACGATTTCCGGGGGGGCGGAACAAAGGATGTCCTGCGGACCGACATGGTTACTTCTTTGGCTTCCTCGACCGTGAGGGCTTGGTGCGCACAAGCCGTTAGCAGAAAGACCGGGGTGACTCCCGCTAAAAAGATTGCCAAACTGCGGATAACGTAGCAACCATTCCAGAACATGGCTGACGGATGCCTCCAGATCGTTGGTTATGGATGCCTTTTGCGTAACTTATACGGGGATGCAGAGTGAAAAAGATAGTTGCAGGGACCGGCATGAGTTGTCAAGGATCGACTTAATCTACCCAAGGAATTTTAGTGGTATCCTTTTAGATATAATCCCGAGAAAACCGTTATGGGCCATACATGTGATTACATGCCACCGGTCCAACCTGCTAATCCTGAGTCTATCGTCCAGATAGGTATCCGTTACTAAAATGTATATAAGAATGGGCGATCCCAAACCAGGACTGTCCCCGGATCACGCCTGTATTAGGATCGGTTATCTCAATAATTCAGCGCCCTGATTAGTCCAGGGCCATAGCAGTAAAAACAAGAGGGGGATTTTTCCAGACTAGTTGGAGCTGTCTGCAACGTTAAGCTGAGTGGCGCGGCAACCAATAAATCGATTTTGTGGCACCAAAATTTTTCGCATCCACTCTCAAGCCTTGGTTCGGCTTAAACCGTATATTATGGTGATATCTGCAATGTTAAATTCCAGATATCCGGGTCTCCGGTGCTGGTAGTGATGACAGGTCTTTTGGCCACGCCGAGTACTTTTTGAGTTTCGTCTGGCATGGCTGTATTCATGTAAGTTTTTAACTCTCCCATGGTTACGATTCCATCTTGCGCTCCAGAACTTAGAAAACCATCCGCTTCGCCACTAAGACCTTTTATTAAAGAATGGGTGAAAGCGCCATTTGACCATGATGAATGTTCAATTGCTTGGCGGTCTGTATCTGCTCCAACCATAAAAACCCAACCTTTAGGGACATTTTGTTCATGGTGCATTTTGTCGATCTGAGGAACGATAGAAATAGCTCTTTTCCCACGGGTGATTAGTTTGCCAGCGTGACAAGTATCAGCGAGAATGAGCACATTTTTCGCACCGATTTCTTCAATAACAGTGCGAACTCTGTCCATGCGGTACCCTGTAGCAGGGATAGCAATGTTGGTATCGTAAGTGGCTAAATATATTTTTTCTGGGTCTTCTGGATCAGTATAACCATGGCCTGCCCAAAATAGTACTATTTGATCATTCGGACCTGCCTTGGTTAGCCACGACTCTAAAGCTATACGGATATTCCTTTCGGTAGCATTTTCATTTACAAGAAGTTTGATACGACTATCTGGCCAGTTAAGATTATATAGGCAACGCGTGAAAGCCTTTGCGTCATCATCTGCAAAAATAAGATCAGTTAATCCGTTATTTCCCGAAAACTGATATTTTGATATACCAATAATAATGGCCCATTTATTTTGTCTCATACTGTTTAAAAATGGCGATTCAGAAAACATTTCTTTTTGTGAAATTGGTTCGCTATCTGATATCGTACTTTTTCGTATACTCGCTTGATTTTTGACTGCTTGGGTTAGTTCTGGGATATGTCCAGCTCTTACAGCTTCAGTTGCTTCGTAGGTTTTTACTAACATGCTATTTACTGATAATGTAGGCCTTTCATATTGATAAATCCTATTTTCATTCATATAAACCAATTCAAGCGTCTTTCTATCAATAACATGGATGTAATCTGGTAAGCCTTTTGATGCTATTATGACGTCTAATGCTGGATCAAATTCCCTTTCCATTTCGAGCCTTATGTTTCCAGGAATACTACTTGAATCATCTTTAGATACTTTTAACCATTGGCCTTGATATCTAACTGGTCGTGTACCCATGCATGTAAGACGCGCATCCTATAAATTGAAATATGAGAATTAATGATAGTAAACTTTTAGATATTTTTTCTATACTAAAGGAAAGCATATTTACCCTCTTTTCCTTTTCCCCTGCTTGCTTTTGAACCTGAAACTGCTGGGCTTAACGCCACCTCCTTCATACTCATCTTGGATATTGCAACTCTGTCTTTGAATGGGAGCTTTTTGATGAGGATTTGAGCGGCCTCAAGGACGGAGGAAGGCCGAGGTGTTATGTCGGTGTTTGTTTTGGGGTTCAAAAAGAATTCTCCTTGTCGTGGTTTTGAACAAGGACATTTTATTGTGGTAAGGGCTCACAATTCAGTTATTGTCTATGTCGTGCATCATTAAAGATTGCAACACTTCTTTTAGCGCAGGACGGTTAGCTTCGTATTTGTCTGTTTCACTAAAGGAGACTACAATTGTATAACAGGAATTAGTTTTATGACATGGGTGTATAAACCAATCGTAACCAATTGTAGAATCTCCCATCGTTAAAGTAACATCAGCTTCAACTTCAAGCCAAGCTTTCGACTTAAATGATTGGGGGTTTGATTTGTAGTTATCATAGGTAGCGGCCAAGTTTTCAACCCTTATATCACTTTGGTAGCTACCGAATTCAGCCCAACTTTCCATTGAAGCTTTCAAATCATTGGCAGCTTTTTGCCAATGACTATTAGGTTTTTCAAGTACTTTATCGAAGCTTGTATACTCCTTATTGTTCATGAGCAAAATCATTCCCTTAGCTTTTTTATTCACTAGTGCCAAACTGACCATCTTTCTTCCTTCTGAAGATATTTGACCTTTGAGGTCTTTCGGTAATTCAGTGTAAGCGTCCCAACCTTGCGGTATGTTCACACTGTACTGATATTTGAAATTGGTGGCCTTAGCTGAGTGAATTATAGGTGGCGGATATGTGGCGCAACCTGTGAAGCCCATTAGGAGAGCAACGACCATCGCAAATTTAACCAGTTCCTTGTTCATTCCGACCTCCATATCAGTTTGTTGGTTTTGAAGTGATTTAGCCAGCCTTAACTTCCTTAACCGGCGCGTGTCAATGAGAATGAGACACCATGGCGAATAAATTAGACTTCCATCTTTTCAGTCGCAGGTGGATTGATCCATACCGCCTTCGGTAGGGTATCAAGAACCGGCGTTTTGTTCTTAAATCGATTCGGATGTCTCTCGAAAGCCGTAGAGAGAACAGGCCGGCGATGCCGAGAGACTTCTTGGGCAAAGCCATAATGCACCTGCTCAGGCGTCATCAGCGCGATGCCGCTATGACGATGTTCTTTGTTATACCAGGAGAAAAAATCCTGGCAGAAAGCCCGACTGTCCTCAATGGCGCCAAATCGTTGAGGAAACTGCGGACAATACTTGAGCGTTCGGAACTGGGCTTCCGAGTATGGGTTATCATTGCTGACATGCGGGCGGCTGTGCGTCTTGGTGACGCCCAGGTCCGCCAGCAATTGGGCGACCACCTTGGATTTCATGCTTGATCCGCGATCGGCGTGAAGCGTCAGCTGCCCCATGGCAATGTTCTGCTTCAGACAACTTTGTTCGATCAGGCGCTTGGCCAGAGCCTGTTGCTCCCGATGGGCGACCATCCAGCCGACGACGTAACGGCTGAAGATGTCCATGATCACGTAGAGGTAAAAGTAGGTCCATTTGGCTGGCCCCTTGAGCTTGGTTATGTCCCAGGACCAAACCTGATTCGGTGCGGTGGCCAGAAGCTCGGGTTTGCTGTAATGGGAGCGACGGACTTGCCGGCGGCGTTCTTTCACAGCACCGTGAACGGCTTCCAAAATACGGTACATGGTTCGAGGAGAACACAGATAGCGCCCTTCATCGAGCAGCGTGGCATAGATCTCCAGCGGCGCCTTATCTTGAAAACGCTGGCTGTGCAGTTCGTCCATGACCGCTTGCCGCTCCGATGAAGCCAGTGCCAGAGGCGGCCGGGGTCGATTGTTCCGGAGCCTGGGCGCGGGATTATGGTGGCGGTAAAAGGTCGCCCGGGGAACCGCCAGGGCTTCGCAGGCGCCCTTTTTACCGATCTCGCAGCTCAATGTAGCGGCGGCTTGGATCATTGTTCCTCTGAGCTGCCTTCCAGATCCTGATCGATGCCCAGGATCTCCGAGATTTTTTTTGTGCCTCGATGATGATCTCGGCTTTGCGCAGCTGATTTTTCAGGCGTTGGTTTTCCTTCTCCAACGCTGCGAGGCGCTCGGCCGAAGGGTCCTGCGGCTTACGTTTGCGGCCCCGTTTTTTGGGGTTAAGCCCCTGCAGAGCCCCGCTTTCGTATTGTCGACGCCATGTCACCAGATGGGAGGAATACAACCCCTCTCTGCGTAGCAGGGCGCCGATTTCGCCGGACTGGTGACAGCGATCGGCCTGTTCTACGATGTTCAGCTTGTAGGCCGCTGTGAATTTGCGGCGTTTCTTTTTTTCAGGCACTTCCGGATCCGGGGTGGCGATAGGACCATGGAACGTGAAGCGCCCCGCGTCGGGGGAAACTCCGCTCGTCCAAACGACACCCATCGTTTACCCCCACGCGGCCAAGGCCTCACTGCCAGACTGTAATGGGTTGATTGGGTACAATGTTTTCACGGGTGATTCTCCTACCCGCCCTACACTAATTTCTCAAGGGGTAGATGTCTCACTTTCATTGGCACAGAGGGTTCTGGGCCTCTGAAACAAGCTCATCATAAGGGATAGATCGCCTGACACCTTGTATTTCTGCTCCATGAACATTTGCCCTCCGTCAGCCTTATTTGTCATAATGTCCATCCACAGCTCAAAGGGTGTCTCTATGGTGATATCAGAGCTGGCAGGGGGACCCTTCTGAGCATCGACAAGCCCTTTCTCAATATTAAAATAGCAAGAATTTTCCACTTCGCCGGTGAACTTGAACTGCAACACAATCTTGCGGTCGCCTACTGACTCATCATTGACCCCTAAAGGGAAGAAAAGTAGGAAACTTTCTAAAGAGTCCGGACGCGGAATCAACTTTTTCTCCGCGAATTCTTTCAGGGTAACTCTTTCGCTGATACAGGTCTTCCACATGGCATTGGCCATTATGGTGAAGTTCCTTGGATCCACAAAAGGTTGTGTAATTCTCGTCATGGTTTCTGGAGATACCTCCATAGAATGGATCAGTTCTCGTCCTGCCTGCGTGGTGGCGTCCAATACGTCGTCTACCCTTTGTTTTAGAAACGGGCTCGACATCGATTCGGCAGCAGGTCGATAGATCTCTGTCACAAGCCTGCGACCCGGAGAGGAATAAAGATACCTCACGTGGGATGACAATGCGCTAAAGTGCCCTTCGTCAGGCATGCCAGAGACGGAGAGAAGCACTACTGCCGGCCATTTACCGCGCACAGGGTGATACATCCGGTCCTCGTGAATCTCAAAGAATGGTTGCATAGACGGAAGTGTGCGCTCAATAAAGGCTTTCATAGTCGCGTTCATTGCATAGTTGTAGAGGGGCGTCGCGTAGATAACCAAGTCTGATTTCAGCCATTTTGGGAGCAGTTCGTTGGTCATATCATCCTTGTGGATGCATACTCCAGGAGTTTTTGTAAAGCACGTAAAACAGCCAATACAGTTCTTGATAGTTTTCCCATGGAGGTTTTTTAACTCGACCTCTGCGCCGGCATCATGCATTCCCCTAACAAGATGATTCAGCATTAATTCAGTTTTACTCTGGCTTACGGTCCGTGGACTGGAATTAAGTGCCAATACCTTCATTTTAAACCTCCTTTGATTAATAGGGAGGGTAGGTGGGCATTAATGCTTGCCCAGTAGCCTGACCCGCCTACATCATAATGGGCTTTCAGACTAGTTGAACCTATAGGTAAGCGCTGAACACACGCGAGGCGGTGACGACGTTGTGTGGATTTGCATGTATAATGGGCGACTATTTTTTCATCCTTTTGCTATGCAAGGTCTTTAAATGCAGGTTTGCTTTGAAAACAAAAAAGAAACGGCCATGATTACTGTCCTTGATTTCTTACCAAGCGGGAACTATCCAATCGATTGTTAGAAGTAAATTATGCTTCTTTTTTGTCAATAAATCCCGGCTTGACAAAGGCCGGGTTGGGATACTCATAAAACCCCCGGCCAATTTTCGTGCCCAGCTTCCCTTCCTCCACGTATTTGCGAACAAAATCCGCGTTTTTTTTCATCTGGGGGTCCTGCAGCACCTCGGCCCAGTAGTCAGTGACCTTCAGGACTGTATCCAAGCCAATACTGTCAATGATACCAAATGGCCCGATGGGGGCGTTCATGACCCCCATCCAGGCCCGATCAATATCCTCAACCGACGCCACCCCGCCGGCAGCAAGGGTTTGGGCTGCTTTGGCTAACTCACCGAACATCGCGTTGAACAGGTAACCGGGATTTTCTTTCTTTAGTACGAGGGCAACCTGACCGATCTTATCCGCAAACGCTTTTATCAGGGTGACCGTTTTCGGGGCCGTTCCCGGGTGAGGCATGATATCGACAATACGTGTGAATCGAATGTCGTGAAAATGAAACGCAGCGAAACGATCCGGCCGGCCGGTGGCCTCGGCTAACATGGAGGGAAGCAGTGAAGAGGTGTTGGTGGTGAATACTGTCCTCTCGGGACAAAGTGCGTTGAACTGGGCAAATACGCGTGATTTCAGGTCCGGATCCTC
This sequence comes from Deltaproteobacteria bacterium, assembly GCA_020444045.1. Taxonomy (GTDB): domain Bacteria; phylum Desulfobacterota; class Desulfobacteria; order Desulfobacterales; family UBA5852; genus JABZFP01. The sequence goes on along the minus strand of JAHLLS010000003.1, from coordinate 260,043 downwards.
GGGAACGGATTCACTGACCAGATCGGCATCACCAGCCGCTCTCGCTGCATCTGTGCTAATTTCAATCCGATCCAAAGCGCGCTTCGCATCGGCTTGGCTCAATTTCCCAGCAGCAACAAATCCCCCAGCCAGCTTATCCAGACGTATCAGGGCCTTGTCGAGGACATCCTGTGCCACGTCATAAAGGGCAATTTCGAAACCGTGGATTGCGCATTGAAATCCAATCTGCTGGCCCATGGCGCCGGCCCCAATGATCAAAACCTTCTTTATATCTTCTAGTTCCATCTGGCGCTCCTTATTTTGTTTTTACTCAAGCCAAGACAGATTAACCAAAAACAACCTCAAGAAAGGTGAAATCATCCTCAATATTGTCCGATTTTCCTTTCCGTCTGACATAGTCATACAATCGATCCATAACAGCCTTTCCATCAGTTTTGACCTGTTTAATATAATTCACAAATTCGTTATAACTCCAGGTTGTTCCGTCTGACTTTTCGACCTCATAAACCCCATCGGAAAAAATGTAGAGTGTATTACCCTCAAAAATTTTGCATTTATCTTTGACATAGTTTGTTCCCTCTATACCACCCACCACGAAATTGGGTGTCTTAAGAAGGTTGATGTTGCATTCACAAGAATTATTTTCATTGCACAGTATTGCTGGTGGATGTCCGGCACTCGCATATGTTAATTCACGACTGTTTGTATTAAAAACGCCATACCAGATGGTGAAAAACATGTCTTTATTAGAATCGCTAGGAAATGCGCTATTGAGGGCTTTCAAAACTTGTACGGGATCTTTGAAGTCCGTCTTCGGTAACGATTGAGAGCGGATAACGTTTATTACCGATGCAGAAAGAAGGGCGGCCCCTACGCCATGGCCACTAACATCGATCAAATATAATGCGAAGTTTTCCTCGTCCACCTTATGATATCCAAAAGCATCGCCACCTAATGATGTCGATGGAATAAAACGCCAATTGGTGCGAATAGCTCCTTCTGTTAGGGGCTGTGGTAATATCTTTTTTACGTAGTCTGCTGCTTCAGATAGCTCATTGTTGAGTTGTTCTAAAAGTTGATCTCTTTCTTTGAGGGCAGTCATGGTTTTCTGGTGTTCAGCAAAAAGTTTTTTGTCGCTCTTGATTGCCATTTTATAGTAAATGTAAACAACAAATGCCAAAACTGTGCTTACGAGCATAATATTAGTTTGATACAATATTTTCAGATAAATTGGGTCAATTGCAATTAAAGGACTGGTACTTAATGAATAAAAATACATGCAAAAATATGTAATTAAATATGTCCCTATTAAGCAAACTTTAATGATAGCCCTCCAAGGGGTATAAAATAGAGTAACTGATAGAACAATCATGACGTATTGAAATCCTGCTTCCCAACCTAATACGAAAATGAGGAGAATATTTAAGGCAATCGTTAAAGAAGCATCTATAAAATGCGCAAATAGAAAATAACCTTTTCTATGCAGAATAAATACAGCAATATACACAGGAATAGCGAAAGATTGGATTATCGCTAACACATAGATCTTTAGCAGTGAAAAGACCAATGCATATATCGCTACCCAAGCCAGAGCGGCAATATAGGCGAAGTTTGCCCAATTTATGCTGCGACGAGAAATGGGAGTGTAATGAGATGGAGGGAACTTACCTTCCGGGATCTCACTAAGGCTTCGGAGGAAGTTTTTTATTTGAGCCATCATGGCATCCTCCATCGAGAAAATGTAAATAGAACGGCAATGAGCACATTGTTTCCGTATAAACCTGATTTGAAGGTATTTTTGATTTCACAGACCTTGAGGCTTTTTATCAGACCAGGGCTTCACCTTTTCCAATTGTCCAGCCATCCTCAGAAGCGTTGCTTCGTCACCAATCCGCCCGAGAAACTGTACTCCACAAGGAAGCCCATTTTCCGTCCAATACAAGGGAACGGACATTGCTGGCTGTCCCGTAATATTCGCAATTAAGGTAAAAGGCATCTGAAGCTTAAAGGTTTTTTGAATATTCTCTTCTATACTTGATAAAATCATCTTTTTATTAGCTGTGATGAGTTTTCCAGCTCCCGAACTGACAAGTTTCATCAAGCGCTGATCCGATTTCGATGGCCCTGCGGAGGCTACAGGAATCGGCGGTTCTCCAAGCGTTGGTGTGAGTATAAGGTCATATTTCTGCAATATTTGTCCCATAATGTACCCGTAAACTCGCCATTTACGCTTGGCATTGATAAAATCCACAGCTTTTAAATTCGATCCGATTTTGTATAGCGTGTAGTTCTGTAGTTCCACTTTGTGTTTGACAGCATGCCGACCATAGACCGAAATCAATTTTTCAATATGTGCCGTAAAATTTCCAAGGAAGACGAGGAAAAAGTCCAAGGCGATTTCCTCTTCCTTGTAATCGGGTATTATTTCTTCGACCTGATGCCCCAGTTCATTTAGCAACGTACAAGTCTGTATAACGGCATCCTTGCATTCCGAATGAACCTCCCTGCCGAATGCAGAACGTGTGTGAAACCCAATGCTGAGGGGCCCCGGATCTAGGTTTACCTCCTCGATGAATGGTTTATGGTGGGGTGGAGACCAAAAGGGAGCGCCAGCTTCATATCCAGAAACTGCGTCCAGTATAGCGGCAGAATCACGAACTGATCGTGTAATGACATGGCTGGTCGACATGCCATCCCATTCCAAGTCGAAATCCGGGCCCACAGGATTAAGGCCTCTACTTGGTTTGAGGCCAAATAGACCGCAACAGGATGCTGGGACACGAATCGAACCACCTTCATCTGTACCTGATGCCAAGGGAACTATGCGAGCAGCTACGGCTGCAGCCGATCCACCGCTGGAACCTCCGGGCGTAAATTTTAGATTCCATGGGTTCCTCGTAATTCCAAATGCCTTGGGTTCGGTGACATAGGCAAATTTAAACTCCGGTGTATTTGTTTTCCCCAAAATCACTAAGCCACAATGCTTGAAGCGGCGTACGATTTCCGCATCGATATCGGCAACATTCTGTTTCAATAAGGCGCTTCCATAACTTAAAGTTGCGCCTTTCAATGCGTGGTGGGCGTCTTTAAGCAAAAAGGGAACACCCGAGAACGAACCATTTACCGGCAGCGCCTCTGATGCCTTTCGGGCATACTCATACAAGGGCGTAATAATCGCATTGATATTCGGGTTTAGCGCTTCTGCTCTGCGAATTGCTTCTTCACATACGTCAACAGCCTTAATTTCACCGTTCCTGATCAAAGTGGCCAAACCCACGCCGTCATATTGTTCGTATTCTGCAAACCCTCCCATACTGACCTCCGTATTTCTTCAGGGATGCTGTTAGTGCATGGAGCCGTTTTTTTTTGAAAGGAGGGGCCGGAGGAAATGGAAATCAAACGAGAAGGATTTTACGGAATTAAATCAGGATAGAGAGAGCTTTGGTCACCGATATAGCGGAGGGGTAAGAACCGAAATCTATGAGATGTTTAGAAACCGTAACTACGGGTACTAGATATGGTTCAAATTTGTCAAGATTTTCTTGGGTTTAGATTAGAAGCTCCAAAAGGTGCAAACCTGTGATTAAGTGATTTTCAATCAAAAATCACAACCAAAGGGAGAGGCTTGATTTTCCAGATTACGTGCCAGTCACCCATCGTGTGCAAACCATATAGCGTTGCTGAATATGCTCTGGCAATTCAAAATGCCAGCGCTTGATCCATCATACGGATCGGCCACCGCAAAAGTTCGACGCCCCGATAAATGCAACACATAGCAGAAAGAACTATGTTGGCAGTTTTTCAGGTTCGTTGGTAGTATATATGTTGCTGAACGAAACGGTGACTGAAACCATCTTTCTTTCGATATTTAATACAACCTTGACCAACGCCTGTCTTCATTTCAAATATAGCTACAAGGCGTGACCTTTTAATGAGGGGCGGTTATTTGGTTGACTCTCTCTCCCGCAATTCCCGTCGTAAAAATTTCCCGATAGCGGTTTTCGGCAATTCATCTATAAATTCAATTTTTTTGGGAACTTTGTAGACCGCAAGTTTAGTACGACAGTATTCGATCAATTCGTCCTCGCTTATGGTTTCGCCTTGCTTGCAAACCACAAAAGCCTTAACCGTCTCACCGCGATATTCATCGGGCACGCCAATGGTGCAAGCCTCCAGAACTTTGGGATGTTCAAAAAGGATATCATCGATTTCATTGGGATAAATATTGAATCCACTGGCAATGATCATATCTTTTTTGCGATCGATTAAGGTTAAAAAGCCGTCTTCGTCGACATAGCCAATATCACCGGTATGTAGCCAACCGTCTTTAAGGACGGCAGCCGTTTCTTCGGGCCGGTTGTAATAGCCTTGCATGACCTGTGGCCCCTTAAAAGTAACTTCCCCGGGTTCACCTGCAGGCATTTCGGTTGTGCCATCCTCGAGGTTCACAATCCGCATGTCCGTGCCCGGCAGCGGCACGCCGACCGTGCCGGTCCTATTTAAGGCCGTCGATGGTGTCGCCGTGGCAATCGGTGAAGTTTCCGTGAGCCCGTAAATGTTGGTGATCCCCTTGCCCGTCAAGGCCTTCAGATCCTTGATCGTTTCCTTGGCCAGTGGTGCGGCACCTGCCACGAAAAGTTTGATTTTGCTGTGGTCCATCTGCCTGAATGCCGGCGTGTTAAGCAAGCCGGTATAAATCGTTGGGACGCCGGGAACGAACTCCGGCTTGGCCTTTTTCATGATGTCGATAATTACCTTGGGTTCCGGTCTCGGAACAAGGACATCGGTAAATCCACAAAAGGCACACATGTTTTGTATGCCCGTAAAGCCCGCCGAATGGAAAAAGGGGAACACCGCGAGTATGCTGCTTCTACCTTCTTCTAATTGGGAAAACCACATTTTAGACTGCTGGACATTTACTGACAGGTTGGCGTGGGTCAACATGACACCCTTGCTGACACCGGTCGTTCCTCCAGTGTATAGCAGCGCTGCAAGACTGTCCCAATGGGCTTTGTCTTCTGTTTCCTCCCCACGTGCATCTTTGATAATATCGACAAATTGATAAAGATGGTCTCTGGGCGTTATCGCACGGTACATGTCTTTCTTTACCAGAGGAACAAGCAAATTTTTAGGAAACGGCAGGTAATCGTTGATATGGCAGACAATCACCTCACGGATGGATGTTTGCGGCACAACCTTATCCAAACGTGGTATGAGAAGGTCCAGCGCAATGAGAACAGTTGCCGACGAGTCGTTTAATTGATGGCGTAGTTCTCGTTCCGTATAGAGAGGATTGGCCGGGGACGTCACCGCACCGAGGCGCCATATCGCAAAATTAGCGATCACGACTTGCGGGATATTCGGGAGTAGCAACGCAACCCTATCACCTGGAACAACACCAAGGCTTTTCAGACCAAGGGCGAATCGCCCGACAAGCCGATTCAGGTCCTGATAGGCTATCCCTTTCCCAAAAAAATCAAGTGCTGTGGACCTTGCAAAGTCAACAGCGGTTTGCTTCAGGGCTTGCGATAGGGTTATTTTTTCAAACTCAGGCCAGAAAGCCACACCTTCGGGGTAATGATCATGCCATGGCCGCTTCGTTTCCATAGGTCCCTCCTTCGCTAACGGTTCATAGGAAATAAATAGAATGAATTCGGCCACTGAAAGCACATCAAGAAGACGGTAAGTACTTCCGCATCGAAAAAATTAGCCGTTTCTCTGTGGCGAGCTGCTATTTAGTCCATTATTTTTACAATCCCATTCCTCACCTCCATTTATTGAAAGTTTGACGGCAATTCATCCATTTTGAAAAATTAATGCAAGTATCCTGGATAAACGGAGAATCAATGAAAGATAGAAAGAGGCGAAATGGATTTAGTGTATGGAAGTCAAATCGGGGGAACTTCGGTCATCGCCAGAGAGGAGGAGCAAGAACCGAGAGCTGCGGCAGGATTTTGAGACTTGACTTCATATAATAAAGTCCATTTAGATTTGTCAAGATTTTCTTGTGGTTAGGTCGGCAGCTCCAAAAGGCGCAAACCTGTGATTAAGTGATAATCAATGAAAAATCACAATCAAATCAGGGCGCTTGATTTTCCAGATTACGTGCCATACTCAACCTGCCGATATCACCTGGATTTGCCAAGTGTGTCCTGGCTATCCCAATCATTTCGCAGCTTGATTAGTGCAGATAATGATCTGCCGATAACCGCTTTGCCAGCCATTCGTGCCATACACACACGGATGGTCTTTTTCGAGAATTGCGCCGGTAATATCCCTTTTGCGATTGCGTTCATTATATGGAAGGTTTCTAATTGAATTGTATACTGTACAAATAGTCTCGAAGCGCCTCAGGATGTGCTAATGATGTTATGACTGCGAAAATTAGCTTATCACGGCGATAGGTTGACAAAACCAAGGTTTTTAAAGACCAAATTTCATCCACCGTATTGTCGAAAAGAATTTCGACACTTGGCGTCCCATCGCTGAGGACTGTCTTTTTGCTGTAAATCAATTTGACGGATGTGCTGTATTTATCGATTTTGTCGTAAATATAGTACTGTCCAATATCATTCAACTGAATGCCATCGGGTTTATCTTCCACGTAAACACCAATTTGCGGCGTATCGCTCAGAGGGTTTCTTACCAGCAATACTTCATTCGATGCTGGTGTTTTAGCGATGTAATGTTTTGGATAGGATATGCTAAATTTGGGAAAAGAATGCGTGTAAACTTTATTGGTGATTTTCAATTCTTTACCAAACAAGGATGGCAGATCATAGTAGTGATGTCCCTTTTGCAATTCTTCACTTAGATCAAAAATGATATTTTTATCGAAATCGTGAAGAAAATATACATAGATAAGTCCATTGGTTAAATCGTATATGTTACTATACTGTGTTGTTCCTATGATATTGTATGAGCTTCGATGTGTGGCCTGTAAAATTTCACGGAAATAGGCCACTTTAGGTGTATCGGCATCCAAAAGCATCTTCTCTGCTTTTTTATATCGCGAACAACTCCATGCGGGCCATTTACAGGGCTTTTGATCTTCCGGGATTCCCGATATGCGAAAATTGGTTATGACTTGGTAGGAGTCACGTTTTCGAACAACGGTCTCTCCTTCAATAATTGCAGAGTTTCCGTTTTTATCAACGACGAACATTTGAATTTTTGGATTCCATTCGAGATCATATTTACTTATCATTTCGAGCACATCACCGACAGTTGCACAATGAGCCATCATTGTATCCGTAAATGGTCCCTTGAACCGGGGTTTCTCTCTTGATCGTTGAAATTTTAATTTCGGAACCGAGAAATAATCAAAGAATAAACCTTGATCGTTCATGCCGCCTTGAGGAGACCAGTTGTCATATCCAAAATATACCCTTCCGAACCACCCATTCTCAGCTGGCATAAACCACACACGCGTATAGGGAATTTTTGAGTCTTCGTTGTTGCCCACAAGCACATTTTCGCCATCTGACCACATGAATCCTGTGCATGCGTAAGTCAACGAATTGATAGGATCCATGACGATCCATGTGGCTAAAATCAATACGGCTCGGACAATAAGTTTCGGATTCATTACGGTGGCCTCAAGACGATCTTCATAATGCAATCGAATGATGGCAAATTAAGGTGATGAAACGATTTGCGAATGGTCGATCGTCATGTAATTATTCTATTGGGATTCCGTCACGGTTCAAGGCGGCTGGAGACCCAATCCGCTACTATTGTCAAAATTTCTTCGGATAACTGGTTTGTGTGTCGCAGCAATTTCAGATAGCGCTTGTTGGTAAACCTGCCGTCTGCGTCTTTGAGGAACAAGTGGTTGTAATCGGGTAGTACCTTGACCGTCACGTCTGTATTGCCGCTCGTCCTCATTGCGTTGGCCAGAAGGTGCGCATGTTCAACCGGAACATTTGCATCCCGATCACCATGCAGAATCAGCACCGGGCAAAGAACGTCAGACGCGGTTTGCAGTGGGTTGTATTCAACGAAGGATCTTCTCCAGCGGCTCGTCCTTCCTTCGGCGATCCAATCCTCAACATCCTGCATTCTTTGTACCAGAATTTGTCCGCGCGCCTCTTCCGTGATGCCCTCGATCCGGGCTGTATCATAACGGACCTGCCACTCTAAAATTTCCTTCCCGGTTGAGGCTGATCCGGCCATCGTGACCAGGGCCTGAATCGAGGGATCCGACGCTGCAATCAGCAGACCAATGTTGGCCCCCTCGCTGATTCCAACAAGCCCTAGTCGATGGGCATCAATCTCCTTTCGATCCTGCAGGAACGCGAGCCCTGCTTGAATGTCATCCGCCCGCTCCGGTATCGTGGCCTCATTGATGTCATCGCCTTCCGAGCATCCGTAGCCCCGATCGTCCATCCTCAGTACGGCAACACCTCTGCGCGACAAGGTCTCTGCCATTTGTTTGAACGGCCTGTATCTATTCACGGGTTCGGTTCGTTGACCGACCATGTCTCTGTCTTGAGGATGTGAGCCTGTGATTAAAACAACGGCGGGGTGCGGTGAAGGGAAATGAGACGGAATGGTCAAGGTGCCCGCCAAAAGGTGCCCCTTCTTGGTTGGCACTCGGACTTCATGTGCCGTAACGGGCGCACTTGGGTCAGGAGCATAATAGGAAGGGGGTTTGCAGGGAAGCGGGGAGCACCCTAAATAAGAAAAACAGCTGATAAAAAATATGATGGCGGATCGATACATATTTTGCCCCCTCGACGGTTAGCAAAGATGATCGATTTATCCACGCCTAAAACATACTTATACATGGTGTATACCAACGCATATGATTTGTAAATCTTCAACAATTCCGGACTTGTGCCATGATAAAAATAAATTGAGGCTATCACATAGAAAGCTTGCCTAATAGAATCTGTAATTACGTGCCAGTACGACTGTATCGAACAGTTGACGGGTTAGGATGGGCAATCACAGTTTCAAAATAAGACTTGGCAGAAATGACGAAATTGGCAGATAGTTATTGTTTCTGAGCCTTCGGGGGAGGCAGCCTGGATAGACGATTTGATAGACGCTACGACCCCAACTCGGGGACCGCCAGTGCAAATAACGGCTACCGAACGGAAATGGGCTGATTTGTCAACCAATTGATATGTTAACAATTATAGATGTTCAACACCAAGGCTGCGCACACATTGCCCCTATCGTTTTGAGCAGGGATCGCCAGACCAAATTATTCTTCGATATCCAGTTTGGCCGCGTAGCGCCCGGTGATGGCATCGTCAACACAGTTGTCCAATTCATCTTCGGTGGCCGATTGCCGGTCTTTCAGAGCATTGAGCGGGCAAATGAACTCATTGCCGGCGTCGTCCTTGACACGCACCCATACATCTCTTTTTTCTTTTTCCATCATGTTCGCCTCCGATAAGGACTTGGTGTGCGATGGTTTAGAAGCATTGGCGATGGACAATCAGTGTATCCTAAAGCCGAATCGGTACTGCGCTCATTGACAGGGTCAACTAATCCATACCCCCCCGTAAAGTCGTGGTCCGAATGTTTTTAGGCGATATCCCCGGTTCTCAATGACGTGCGAATAATGTCCTGCCTCTTAGGACCCAGCATCTCACGTTTATTCTGCTTGCTGCGCGGTGATTGTTTACATTTTGGAAAATCATCCTGGTATGGATAGGTGAAAAAATGTTTTGTCCTCAGAGGAGGGGCCGGAACCCCTCCACCTGATAGCTGCTAACCTCCCACCTCGCCAGGGGACAATTCGCGCCAGGCTCGGTCGACTTTGCTTCCTATGGTACCATAAAGATCATCGAGCTCGTTTTTCATCGGCGACCAATCGGACGGGCACTCTGTTTCGAGCTTCTGAACGCGCATCTGCGCAGTAACAACCTCCTGATCGAGCTGTCCAATAAGAGGAAGAATTTTTTCTTTATGTTCTGTCCCATAGCTGTCAGCAACCTTTTTCATTGCCTCGAGCTTTTCTTTCCATGCTGTCACTTCAGCCAGCATTGCCTTACAATAGTCTTGTACTTGCATGTCCACTCCTTTCTATTCCTGCTTGTTTGCGTATCGCTGAACGTTTGGCTTCCAACATCTCGTGTGACGTTTGGCTCAGCTGGAAGCACATGTCTCAACAGATTTAACCTTTCGCCTATACGGTTGCGCTTTGCTTACTGTTATCTTTAAAATATAAGAACTCGCTTTGCACAATCAAGTTGGATAGCAAAAATGATCAAAATGGATAAAGGCTATAAATGATTTCATTTTATAACCTCGCAAAACGTGTAAATCGCATGCCTGATGAGGGCTTCAAGTTTTTTTTCGGCTTCCTTTTATGCAAATAACAAAAGGCTCACTGCCATGACTAACATTCCGACGATCAGCCCACCGATGGCAAGGTGATGTTCTCCATATTCCTCTGCGGTGGGCAACAGTTCGTCTAAAGAAATGTAGACCATGATTCCGGCAACAGAAGCGAATATGACCCCGAAGGTAGTCTCATTGAAAATCGACCTCAGAACAAAATAGCCGATCAGGGCGCCAATCGGTTCCGCCAAACCGGACAGGAACGAATACACAAAAGCTTTTTTCCGGCTTTTCGTGGCATAAAAAATCGGCGCCGAAACGGCCAACCCCTCCGGAATGTTGTGGATGGCGACGGCCACGGCAATGCTGATACCCAAGGTCGGGTTGGTCAGCCCGCTCATGAAGGTTGCGAGGCCTTCGGGGAAGTTGTGAATGCCGATCGCCAGCGCTGAAAACATTCCCATGCGCATGAGCTTGCTTTTTTGTTCATCGGTGCTGTCCCTGATTTTCTGCTCGACATTCATTTCGTGGGGGTTTTCATATGAGGGAATCAGTTTGTCGATCAGGGCGATCAGGGCGATACCGGCGAAGAACGATACTACCGTCCATACGTAGCCCATCTTGTCGCCGAAGTTGACCGCCAGGGAATCCCTGGCCTTGACGAATATTTCGATCATGGAAACGTAAATCATCACCCCCGCCGAAAAGCCCAAGGCGACGGTCAGGAACCGCGGGTTGAACTGCTTGGACATGAACCCGATAAGGCTGCCAATACCCGTGGACAGGCCGGCGAAAAGGGTTAACCCGAGAGCGAATAAGACGTTGTTCTCCATGTATCATCTCCAAATGATATACGCTCATTTATGCAAACGCATGACATAGGATTCAATATGTCTGATTTTTTTCTTTAGTCTGTGAATTATTCTGAATCATTTCTTATTAGCTTATGCGACGAGATGTTCGAGAGTAGGAGTAACCAATCTATAATATATCGAAAATGTACCAGTTTCTTAAAACTACGGATACCATATTTGGGGGGCGATTAGAATAAGGCGAGGCTGAAGGCTATGCTAATTAAGTCTTGAATCCCGAAAATGGTGATATTCGTCAATAACTATAGCATGTTGAGAATGGTTCCGATTGAAAGCGTTTATGGCCGTCGGTTTGTTTTTGCTCTGGATTCAAAACCCATTTCAATTTTCAAAATGAAAACCTGGTGCATGTCGGGGGCAAATTTCAATCAGGAATCACGATCTTTGTGGATATTATTTCGATCGTTGCAACTAATTGAATCCATACAAAATGTTTCTTGACTATGATGATGAAAGCCAACTAATTATGATGTGAAATGTGCAATTACCAAATTACAATCGGTACGCACACACTTCAAAGTTCATGTTCTCATTATTTTTATTGGAATTTTCCCCAATGCATCAATGTGCAAAGGATGTTGATCTAAAACAAACCGCCGTCATGTATCAGTGCTTAATTCGCCAACCACGCTTGCCATGAGCCAAAATCCCACACAATCCAATCAACATCCCGAGATGGATGTCGTTCATCAGGCCATGGAGCATACGCATCTCGATGACAGCACCCCATTGTATAACAGTCGGGTAGTTAAAGTTTATTCCGAGTATCTTCAAAAAAACTATCCCGCGGTCGATTTTGACGAAGTCCTTGAGTATGCCGGAATGACCAGATTAGAACTGGAAGACCCTGCCCATTGGTTCAATCAAAATCAGGTGAACTGTTTTCACACGATCCTAAACCAGAAAACCCAAAACGAAATGATTTCCCGGGATGTCGGACGTTACGCCATTTCATCAGATGCTTTGGGGGTTATTAAAAAAATTGCCATAAGCCTAATTAATCCGGCGTCCATCTATATGTTTATGGGGAAAATATACCCATTAATCAGCCGTGCGGCAAATGTTGAAACAAGGCGAATAGGGGCTACCAAAGTCGAAATTTCCGTGGCTCTCAAACCGGGTGTTAAAGAAGGGCTGTTTCAATGCAAAAATCGAGTGGGTTCTTTCGAGGGCGTTGGAAAAAATTTCTCGAATCAATATTCAAAAGTGGAGCATCCGCAGTGCATCCATCGAGGGGATTCAAAGTGCCTTTACATCGTCACATGGGAAAAAAGCCTAACCTTGTTCTGGCAGCGTCTTAGAAATTCAGTTGCGATTGCAAGTTTCCTACTATCCCTCCTCCTTTTTTTCCTATTACCAATTTCGACCTGGTTTACCGTTAACCTTATTCTGGGCCTGATCATTTTTTCTTTTTCCACGTATTCTCATATTATAAAAATCAAGGATCTTACCAAAACGATTGCGGCGCAAGGAGACATTGCCCAGGATCACCTGGATGGCATCAAGGCGCAATATAACAGTTCGCTGGTGATTGAGGAAATCGGAAAAGCCACCTCGACTTTGATGGACACTCAAACGCTTTTCGAGACAGTGGCTAACACCATGCAAAGCCGCCTCGCATATGACCGGGGCATGCTGTTCTTATCTGACCCCAAGGGGAAATACCTTAAATTCGCGACTGGATATGGGTTTGATCCACAAGAGACAGACATATTGCGTCATCTAAATTTCAATTTGGATAAACCGGATTCCAGGGGACTATTTACACGAACTTTCCATGACCAGCAGCCTTTTATCGTACACGACAAAAATGACCTTAAACACCGTTTTTCTGAACGAAGCCAGCGTCTGATTAACCAGTTTAATCCCCATTCACTGGTCTGTGTGCCGATTGCTTACGAGAATAAATCGTTAGGGATTCTGGCCGTTGACAATCACATTTCAAAAAGAAAACTGCAGCAAAGCGATTTGAACTTGCTGAAAGGGATTGCCGCAAATTTAGCAATCAGCATCAACAATTCAATATTCTACAATAAATTAAAGGAAAGTGAGGAAAAATACCGGGACATATTTGAAAATGTTTCCGATTTTCTCTATTCGCATGATCTGGAAGGCAGAATACAAAATGCCAATAAGGCTTTTGCCGATGCAACTGGATACAGCCATACGGCACTAACAAAGATGAAACTGAGCGATCTTTTACCCTTTGATTATAGTGACCAGTACTCAATATATCTAAGAGATATTCTTGCTTCGGGCCATGTGGAAGGCATCACAAGTATCCTCAAGAAAGACGGTGCTAAGCTCATATTGGAATACAAAAGCTCACTTATCGTAGAGGAGGATAAACCAACCGGTGTTCGCGGCTCGGCACGTGACATTACGGAGCGCTGGGAAGCGAATAAAGAGAAAAAACGATTAGAGGACATGCTTGATCGGGCAAAAAAAATGGAAGCTGTCGGAACCCTTGCCGGTGGTGTGGCCCACGACCTGAATAATATTTTGAGCGGAATCGTCAGTTATCCAGAATTGCTGTTGATGGATTTACCCGAAGACAGCACGCTTCATGAACCTCTAACCACCATCATGGAATCAGGGCAAAAAGCGTCGGCCATGGTCCAGGACTTGTTGACAATGGCACGCCGTGGCGTCACGACAACAAAAACAATAAATATAAACGATATCATCCACGAATATTTAAATTCTCCCGAATACAGAAAGATGGCGGTTTATCACCCCAATATTCAATTTGCTGTGAACACCGACTCAAGTTTACTTAATGTTGAAGGTTCCTCGGTTCACTTATTCAAAACACTAATGAACCTGGTCTCTAACGCAGCTGAGGCTATGCCCGATGGGGGAGACGTGTTAATAAGTTCCCGGAACCAGTATGTGGACAAGGCCATTAGTGGTTTTGACGATGTTCACGAGGGGGATTACGTCGTCCTGGCTGTATCGGATACCGGCATAGGGATTTCAAAAAAGGATCAAAAGCATATCTTCGAGCCCTTCTACACTAAAAAAATCATGGGACGAAGTGGCACGGGTCTTGGAATGTCTGTTGTTTGGGCTGCTGTGAAAGACCATAAGGGACAGATTGATGTTACAAGCAAGGTTGGGGCCGGTACCACGATAAGTCTATATTTCCCCGCAAGCAGGAAAAAGAAGGAATCCCGTGCTGACATCGTGTCCATCGACAATTACAAGGGCAAGGAGGAATCCATCCTGGTTGTCGATGATGTAAAGGAACAGCGGGATTTAGCCAATCTGATGCTCTCTCGACTGGGCTATAGCGTTGCCACCGTTCCAAGTGGCGAAAAAGCAGTGGAATACCTTAAACGTCAAAAGGCAGATCTCGTTGTTCTTGATATGATTATGGACCCGGGTATTGATGGTTTGGAGACATTCCAGCAAATCCTGGAGGTTAATCCTGAGCAAAAGGCTATCATTGTCAGCGGCTATTCGGATTCTGAAAAGGTTAAACAAGCGCAGAAACTCGGTGCGGGTGCCTATGTAAAAAAACCATACGTATTGCAAGAAATCGGCATGGCCATTCGGTCTGAGTTGGACCGTTAATATCCAGAATCCAAGAAAGGAGGCAACACAATAGCTTGCAAGTTCGAGGTCTAAAAAAACAAGGCGGGTGAGTTCCGGTTCCGATTCAAAGCCCCCAACGGGGAAGCCATGTTTTCCTATGAGGGGTAAAAGCAAAAGCTTCAGCAATGAAGACCATCTAATCTCTCAAGAAAATGTGTCCGTTGCAGATGTGGACGACCAGATTTAAATTTCTGCCCTAAAGTTGAGGGTGTCAAATTAACTGTGTAACCGCCATTCATATTGTCACCCGTTCGCCAAAGAGGATGACAAACTGATTAAGTGCCGCTTTCCAGTCCCGGATCGGCATCGTCCATTTCTTAGCCACCCGGTTGATCGCCAGATACAATACTTTGAAGATCGCATCGTCGTTGGGAAAAGCGCCACGGGTTTTTAGCATTCGGCGCAGCGAATAGTTTAGCGATTCGATGGCGTTGGTCGTGTAAATCACTTTCCTGATTTCAGCAGAATAATCGAAGAAGACCGTCAAGCGCTCCCAGTCCTTGCGCCAACTCGGGCTGATCGCCGGGTATTTTGCATCCCAGCGTTCAGAAAAGCGCTCCAGGGCCTGTTCGGCCTCCTTCAGTGTCACTGCTGCATATACGGCTCGAAGATCCGTGGCGACGGCCTTGCGCTCCTTCCAGGGAACGTATTTGAACGAGTTGCGCAGTTTGTGAACAATACAAAGCTGAACCTGCGTCTGAGGGAAAACCGTCTCGATGGCTTCAGGCAAGCCCTTTAGCCCATCGACACAGGCGATAAAACAGTCCTGAAGACCCCGATTTTTGAGCTCGTTAAACACCGTTAGCCAGAATCGGGAGCCTTCCGTATCGGCCATCCACAGACCCAGCAGTTCTTTCTCACCCTCAAGGTTGATACCCAACGCCAGATAGACGGCCTTGTTTCTGACCGGTCCTTCCTGGCGTGATTTGACGAAAAGGGCGTCAAAGTACAGTATGGGATACACCGCCGAGAGCGGGCGTGATTGCCAGGCGCGAACCTCATCCATCACTGTCGCGGTAACGTTGGAAATCAGGGTGGGCGAAACCTCCACCCCATAGAGCTCTTGAAGCTGCCCTTGAATATCACGGGTGCTGAGCCCACGGGCATATAGGGCGATGACCTTCTCGTCGAAGCCTTTGAGTCGCCGCTGACGTTTTTTGACCAACTGCGGATCGAAAGACCCATTGCGGTCCCTGGGAACTTCGATTTGAAGCGGCCCGGAATCACTCTGTATGGTTTTCTGGTTTTTGCCGTTGCGGTTGTTGCCGGAGCCACGACCCTGCGGGGCGTTGGGTTCATAGCCCAAATGATCGGTTAACTCGGCCTCCAGCGTCCTCTCGACCAAACGCTTGGTCAGTTGCTTGAGCAGCCCGTTTTTGCCAAGGATATCTTGGGGGTCGTCACAGTCTTGCAGCAGGTCGTCAATGAGGGCATCTTGTTTGGATTTCTTACTGGCCATCGCCTTCTCCTTTGAGTAAGGTTATTGATAACCAGTTACACAGTTATTTGTACACCCTCCTAAAGTTTGGTGCTCGGCGCCCTCCGACGACTTGGGTCTTCCTGTTTATTTTTTCATATTTTCCAATGACTGTTTCAACGCCACCATCCCCTTTCGAATCTCCGTCCGTCCCGGTGCATTGCCACGAATCCAGTCCCAAAGCCGCTTCTGTTCAGGAATCCGGTCGGATGGGATCAGTTTGCGCAACACGATCCGTCGGCGTCCGGCGTAGATGCAGATCGAAGGTATTGCGGGAAAAAGAGGAGCTGTTTTGATGCGGGTAATCGCTTCTTTTTCGATAAAAAAGCGGTCCACCGGCGTTTCAACGGAAACACCCGCCGGCGTGATATCGACGAAATAACCTTCACGGCTGCGTTTGGCCATGAAAAAAATACAGCCGATCCACGTCGGCGTTAACAGCAGGAATAAAACACCAGCGACCTCAAGGCCAAGGGCGATGAAGAACACGCCGGCTTCGATAACGAGTTTAAGCAGGGATGGCGCTTGCAGGGTTGCGCCGGCCACACGCTCGATAAATCCGGGCGCCACGGTTTGGATCCCGTAGAAAAGAACAAGCGACTGCACCATCGCAATCAGAAAAACGCCGATGCGTGCATGTCGGCGCCGGGAGTAAAAAAACGTCTGTCCGGCGGGAGTCTCTTTCCAGCGCGGTCCGCGGAAAGCCGAAATGATGTAGTAGCGCACCCCTTCGAAAAGAGAGTACATGACCGGAACGACCACCAGGGTCAACACCGTGGCGAAGCAAATGCCGAAGATAATGACCACCCCAAGCCCCTCCCACAGTTCATCGGTAATCGTCAGTGTCAGAATACCCCCCACTGTGGAGACCGTGGTGGAAATGATCGGCCGCAGGCGCTGCTGGCCGCCGGCCACGATGGCATCGAACATATTGAGGCCGCTCATCCGCATGCGGTTGATGCAATCCACCAATACGATCGAGTCGTTCACCACGATGCCGCTCAACCCCACCAGGCCGATGAAACTCATGATCGAAAAATTGTTGCCGGTGATGTACAGACCGGCCATGGCGCCGACGATGGAAAGGGGCAGTGCCGTGAGGATGGCAAACGGCTGGGCGATGGAATTGAATTGGGAGACCAGCAGGGTAAAAATAAGAAGGGCCGCCACAATATAAGCCAATCGCAATGATTCAAATGATTCGGCCGTTTCCTCGTACTCACCGGAGTAATCGAACGTATAGCCCGGGGGCAGTTCCAGATCCTTCAGCGCCTCCATCAGTTCCTGGGTGATGTCGACGGCGGAACGTCCCCGGTTATTGGCCGAAACCCTGACGATCCGGCGCCGGTCGGAATGCCGGATGCTGTTCAGCCCCTCGTTCTGCTGATAGGTGGCGATGGTGGTCAGGGGCACCAGTTGGCCGGTGTCGGAACGCACCTTGATTTTTTCCAGCATTCTGGGGCTGGTCCGCGATTCCGGGGTAAACCGTAATTTGAGATCGTATTTTTTGGAAACATCCAGCTCGTCCCGAAATTCGCGGATATCCAGTCCGGCGGTCGCTCCCCGCAGGGTGGTGGCCACCCATTCGAGGGGGATACCCATGGCCGCCGCCCGTTTGCGGTCAATCTCCACCTGCAACTCCGGGGCGGCATCGCTGAAATCATCCTTGATATCCACGATCCCGTCGATGGCTTCCATGGTTTCTCTGACCCGAACCGTTATTTGGCGCAGCACATCGATTTCGGGACCGACGATTTTGAGGAGAATCGGCGCCGCGGTCGGGGGTCCCCACTGGATGGCGCGAAAGCGGATGTCGGCTCCCGGAATTTCATGGAGATAGGGACGGAGACGCTCCTGGATTTCCCGATGGGACGAGCGGGCGAACTCCTTGCCATCCTTGAGCTCCACGGTGATTTCAGCAAAATTACTGATGGTACCCGCGCCAAAAGAAAATTCGTACGCGCTCTGCCCCTTCTGGCCCACCGTGGAAACCACCTGGACCACCTCCGGCACATGGTCTTCAACGATCTCCTCCACGCGCCTTGCAACCGCATCGGTCAGCGCCACCTCGGTTCCCCGCGGCGTTTCCACGGTGATATAGATGTAGTCGAAATCCGCATCGGGAAACATTTCCACCTTGACCAGCCCGCCGGCCACCAGACTCAGCGCACCGCCCATGCAAAGGAATATCAGGACAATCAGCACAAACCGGTGGTTCAGCGCCCAAGTGACCCCGCGCACATAGAGCCGCTTCAGCTCCCGGAGGTCCTCTTCCGGGCTTACGATGCGACCATCCTTGCGCGAGCGCTTCATGATCATGCTCAGGATCAGGGGGTTGGCCACCAGGGCCACCACCAGCGAAGCACACAGCGCGATGGATACGGTCTTGGGGAGAAACCCCATGTATTCGCCGGTAACGCCCGTCATGAGCAACATGGGTAAAAAAGCCGCCATGGTCGTCAGGGTGGCCGAAATCACCGGCATGGCAATTTCAGAAGTGCCTTCGATCACGGCGGTGATGCGGTCTTTGCCCAACTGGAAGTGATGATAGACGTTTTCCACTACGATGATCGCATTGTCCACGATCATGCCGATGCACAATACGAGGGCGAAGCGCACCATGTCGTTATTGGACATGTCGAAGATTTTTAAAAACACGAAGGTCAGCATGAGCGACAGCGGTATCGACAAGGCGGTAATGATGGAATTTCGCAGGCCCATGGCAAAATAGAGCACGATAACGACGATGATCAGACCGAACACGGCTGAGTTGTTCATCTGATCAAAGCCCTGCTTGATATACTTGGCCTTTTCCGCAGTCACCGTGGCATGAACGCCGGCCGGAAATGTCTTCTCCAAATCGGCAAGTTTTTCCCGAACCTTGCGGGACGTTTCCAAAATATTGGCGCCGGCGCGTTTCTTGATGGCAATGGAGACCGAGGCCACGCCGTTGACCCGGGAATAGGTGATATCTTCGGAATGGCCGTCAACCACACGGGCCACGTCTTTTAGAAAGACCACCCGATCTCCCTGGTGGACCAGGGGCACCTGGTTGTAGTCTTCCACGTTTTTGATCTCGGTGAGCGTGCGCAAAAGAAGGCGGCGTCCTTCCACATTGACCTGTCCACCGGGGATATTGATATCCGAGCGCTTGACCGCCTGATAAACATCCAGGATGGTCAGGCCGTATTGGGTGAGACGCTCCGGGTCTATGTAGATCTGAATTTCGCGGATCAAACCACCGGCGACGTCTGCGGCCAGAACCTCCGGCATCAGCTCGATCTCATCGGCCACATCTTCGGTAAGTTTTCGCAGTTTGACCGGATCGATGTCACCGACCACCGAGGCGATCATGATAGGGATATCGGAAAAACTGACTTCATTGACCTCCGGGTCCTCGGCGTCTTCGGGAAGGTCCTTGCGGGCATCGGTCACTTTTTCCCGGACCTTCTGCAGCGAGCGCTCCAGATCGGCTTCCGCCTGAAAATCGATGACAACGACGGATACCCCTTCGGCCGAATTCGAGCGCATTTCATCCACATCTTTGAGATCGCTCAGAGCTTCTTCGATGGGGTTGGTCACCAGACTCTCGATCTCACTGGGCGACGCGCCGGGGTAGAGGGTGATGACGATGGCCACCGGTGCCGAGATTTCCGGTTCGCCCTCTTTGGGCAGGGATTGATAGGCAAAGGTTCCCGCCACGATGGGCAGGACGATCACGAGAAGGCCAAAAATCAGCCACCGGTCAATGATGTAGCGAAAAAATCTCAAATGTCACTCTCAGGTAGCATTGTTTGCAATTGAGGGGCCCATTCGTCTCCGGTTGTTCCGGACAGCACAATGGGCATGGCCTAAGAGGTCTCGGTCACGGCGACGCTGTCCCCGTCCTTGAGATACTGGCTCCCGGTGGTGACCAGCCTGTCTCCTGCGGCAACCCCTTCCAGTATCATGACGGAAGATCCCTCCACCCGACCCAGTTTCACTTCCCGAACGGAAGCTCTGCCGTCTTCGGTCACGACAAAAACTTCTTTTCGGTTCTCGCGAAACAGAACACACCCCTGGGGAATCATGATGGCATCCGGCACCGTATCCACGACGATATTCACGGTAGCGGTCAGCCCTGCCTTGAGGAGCAGGTCCGGGTTGGTTACCAGCACCTCGACTTCAAAGGTGTTGGTCTGGGGGTCGGCCTTGACACCGATCCGGTCCACCTCACCGGGAAACAACCGCTCGGGGAAGGCTTCAATCAAAACGGTCACGCTATCATCGTGATCCAGATGGACGTAATCCTGCTCATTGACATGGATTTTCACCCGCATGCTCAGCATGTCCGCGATGGCCAGCACCGGATCTCCAATATTGATGTTCTGCCCGGTCTCCACCAGCCTGCGGATCACGAGGCCGTCAAACGGCGCTTTGATCACGGTTTTCTCAAACTGCCGCCGCTGGATGTCGACCACGGCTTCGGCTTGGGATACCCCGGCCTGGGCCGCTTTGAAATCGGCTTCGATCCTTTCGTAATATTCCGGTGTAATCACGTTATCGGGCAGCAGCTGCCCCGCGCGCTGAAAGGCATTTTGGGCGGCCACGTAACGGGCCCGGGCAGAAAGAAGATTGGCCCGGGCCTCGTTCAGCGCCAGCTGATAGTCTTTTGAATCGAGGATCACGACGGCTTGCTCGGCCGTGGCGGCATCCCCCGTATCCACACTGTAAGATTCTACAATCCCGGATACCTGTGCCGACAGGACGACTTCACGATTGGCGATCAGCCGCCCCACCGCATTGACCACAAGCGGCAAATCACGGCGTTCGATCACCACGGTGTTCACCGGACGGGGTTTGGCCAGGGCCACTTTTTCTTCTTTTGCAGGGCTGCATCCGAACGATACTGCCAGGCCGGCCACCAGGCCGATCAATAGCAAATGCTTTTTCATTGAATAACAACGACCTCCCGCCGCACGCATTGTCGTCGCGGCCATTATCAATGGTTTCATGCATTTTTGTCGATCATCGATGATGGTTTTGGTTGTTGAGCATCCGATGCGCAGGCCGCACTGTCGGCAGTCAATCGGTTTTCTCAGCCGGCGGGGCGCTGTGATTGATAATGGACAAGAGGTCACGCCCCGTGGACCACGCCGGATAATGCTCTACCAGCTGTTCGGCATAGATCCGGGCATCCGCCAGGCGCCCCCGCTTCATGTAAAAATCCACCGTCGCATATAGATAATCGCGGTTCCCCGGTTCAATGGCCAGCGCGCTTAAAAGAGAAGCCTCCGCCTCCGTGTCTTGCGCCAGATGGGCTTGCAATAATGCCAAATTATAGTGAATGCGACCCCGTTGCGGTAATCCGGCAACGGCGGCTTGCAATACATCGGCTGCTTCACGGTATTTTTTTTCTTCGGCCAGCAAAAGCCCCAGGGAGTATTGCAGTTCGAATTGCTCCGGATGGGCGGCGACCACTTCCCGCAGCAGGATTTCCGCCTGGCGGTTTTTTCCTGTCTGGTTGTAGAGCATGGCCAGATTTACTTTGGCGGGGTAAAACTGGTCATCGATCTGTATTGCTTTCCGATAGTGCTTCTCCGCATCGTTTACCTGTCCCCAATTCCGATAGAGATTGCCCAGGTTATGCTGAGAGGCGGCAAAATCCGCTGAATAGAGCAAGGTCCGTCGATATTCCTCCAAAACCTGTTCGAATTTTTGCCGCTCCGCCCCGCGCAGACGATCTTCGGGCAAGACCGCCAGGGCTTGTGCCGCCTCGATCCGGACGGCTTTCACCTTGTCGTATAACAGGGCTACCAGCAGCCGTAGATAAGGCGCGTTGTCCGCCATCGGGATGAATCGCGCCGCCGTCATCCGGACCAGAGACTCTTCATCGCTCAGTCCTTGCTCGAAGGTCTGCAGGCTGGCCGGGCCGGGGTAGTTTGCCAGCAAAGACAGCGCGGTCGCCCGCACTATGGCCGGCATCAAATGATCCTTGGCAACCCGGATGAGCCCAGTAAGCGCCTCAGGGTCATTCGCGCGTGCGGCTTCAAAGACCGTACCGAAATGGGGCTTGCTTTTTTTCCCGTACCACAGGGTCATGTATTCCGTGGCCCACTGGAGCGTTTTATCCTGGTGACAACGATTACAGGCGTTTGGCGCCCCGGTCGACGGGCTGAGATCCGGCCGGGGCACGCGGAAGCTGTGGTCCGGCCGGTAGTCGATGCCCATGTAGGTGCGGCCGGGCATGTGACACTGCTCGCAGGCCGCCCCCGTTCCGACCTCGAACAGCACGGCCCCGTCCGGCCCCTTGATGGGGTCACCCTTCTCACCCTGTTTTTTGTGAAAATGGTGCGTCGGCGTATCGTATATATCCGCCCGGTGGCATTGCAGGCAGAGGGCATTGCCCTCCTCTATCCGTCGGGTACTGTGCACATCGTGACAGTCGCTGCAGCGAATATCCCGATTATACATCTTGCTCTGCATAAAAGACCCGTAGACGTAAACTTCCTCCAGAATCTGCCCGTCTGCAAAATACATCCCTGTAGTGAGCAACTGCGGGATAGCGTAATCCATAAAATGATCGAAATCGTGGGTATTGTCGCCCAGCGACGATCGCCTTGAATGGCACGGGGCACAAAGTTCAATCTGCTGTCGGGCGCTCATGCCGGCCGTTTGGACCGCCAACGCGTAATTCAGGGCATCCGGCCGTGCCATGTCCGGCAACTGGGCCCAGGCCACATGCTGCGATCCGGGGCCATGACAGGCTTCACAACCCACATCGATATCCGACCAGGTCGTGTCGTAGGTTTCCGTTTCCGGGTCGTAGTTCTTCTTGAGATTGGTGCTGTGGCACTCGGCACACATCCCGTTCCAGTTCTGCCCGGCATTGGTCCAGTAGATCCAATCGTCCGGTGTCGGCGGGCTGTCGGGGTAAAGGCTATACCAGCGCTTTTCCCGGACGTCCCAGGCCAGCGGCAGGCACTGCAGGCGACCGCCGGGAAAAGGGATTAGATACTGCTGCAAGGGAGTCACGCCGAACGTGTGGGTGATTTCGAAATCCCCCATGACGCCATCCGGCCCCTGGGTGTAAACAAAAAATCGCCCGGACTGCCGGTAGAAGCGCGAAACAATGTCTCCCTGCGTGAATTCAACATCGTTGAAATTCCCCAGCACGGTCGCCTCGGTCGCCACGTCCATGGCCTGATCGTGATGCGAGTCTTTCCAGCGGTCATATTGCAGCTTGTGGCAGTCCCGGCAGGACGCACTGCCCACAAATGTGGCCGCATCGTTGTCCGCCAAATTTTCATCAGACGGCCCCCGACGCTCCATGACGACGTAGAGCGGCAGTGCCAGCACAATGACCAGGGTCGCCAGGATGCCCGTGATTTTCCAGGGTCGCAGGGGCTCATGCGGTTTCAATGGTGCAGGTGAAGGTGTCATGAATTAGGTCGCGTCGGATTTCGCATAGGTGATCTGATCGTCTCGGAACTGGTTCCGCCGGATACGCCGACCGGTGTCGACACGGATCATATTGTTTTCGATGGCGACGGGGAAATAATCCAGCGGCCGCGGTGCCGGCGACTTGATCACATTGCCGGTCATGTCGAACACGGAGGCATGACAGGGACAGGCAAATTGTCCGGTGGCCTCATCCCAGGGAACGGTGCATCCCAGATGGGTGCATTGGCGGGACAGCGCTATGAACCCGCCATCTGCGAGCCGCACCAGGTAGAAGCGGCCTTGCGGATAAGCCGTGACCGAGCCGGACTTGAAATCGGCAACGTTGCCGGCCGTCAGCAGCGATGCCGCGTTCGGCACGTCGGCCTGGGGCTTACGGGGTTTGAAATAGGCCGTCAGCATCACAGCCACCTCCAACAGCCCCAGCGACGCCAGCAGCAGCCAGAGGCGATTGAGGAAACGCCGCCGTGGGGTCGGCGTTTCCTCCCCGGGATCTTGCAGTGTTTTCGGTCTTTTTTGAGAGTCGGACCGTTTGTCTCCAGGATGTTTTTTCCCTGCTTTTTTCACCCTATCCTCCTGGCCATATCAGCCGCATGCCGGGGCCACGGAACCCCATCCCGATAACGGTCAAGGTGATGAAAGCGGTTGCCAGCAGCACAAAAACGGCCTGCAGCGCCCCCGCTCGGGTCAAGGCATACCAACGGCGCAAACCGATATAGCCGCCGGTCAGGCCTGTCACCCATAAGACAAAGAGCACCACGCCGCGCCTTCCGGTTTCGCCACCGGCACCCGCGGCATGGCTCGCCCATCCATATTCATCAAAAAAAATCCACAAAAGCGTAATCACGACGCCTGTTGCCGCCGCGATACAGGCCGCTCGTCGATCGCGATTGGCGCCGAACCAGATCCCCGCAGCGTCATTCCGTTCCCCCAGAAAAGGCATCAAGACCAGTATGAGTGCCGCCAGAAAAGGAATCACAGTGACCGCCAGCACCGGGGGAAAGTGCAGCAGCAGTTCCTGGAGCCCGGCAAAATACCAGGGCGCCTTGGTAGGATTGGGGCTCAAGCCCGGGTTGGCCGGCGCATGCAGGGGGGCGTCAAAAATGACGGCCAACAAGAGCAGCCCCGCCAGGAGGACCGCCGCCACCGCCAGTTCACGCACGATAAGATGCGGTATGGTCGCCACCCGCACGGGGGCTTCTTTAGGCGTATTTTTCATCCGTGGCGGCACCACCAAGCCGCCGGCCTTGCGCACCCGCCAAAAATGATAGGCTAACAGGAAAAGTAAAATTGCCGGCAAAACCGTGGCATGAACCGTGTAAAAGAGCTTCAGCGCGGCCGGACCGATCTCATCACCGGCCATGAGCAGGGCTTTTAAATGGGGGCCGAACCAGGGGACATAATCCAGCATGCCGGTGCAGATGGTGACCGCCCAGTAAGCCAACTGGTCGTAGGGCAGAAGATATCCGGTAAAATTAGCCAGCAGCACCAACGCCAGGAGCACCAGCCCGGCAATCCAGGTGAGGTGACGGGGCGGCTGGAACGCGCTGGTAAAGAAAACCCGCAGCAGGTGTAAAAACCCTATCAGGACAAGCAGGTTGGCGCCCCAGTAGTGCAGATTGCGCACCAGTCTGCCAAAAGCCACATCATGGCGAATGGTCTGCACGGATTCATAGGCAAGCGCAGGGAAGGGTTCATAGACGAAGTTAAGCAGACCACCCGTGCACCACTGCACCAGCACAAGCACGGCCGCCATGCCCCCCAACCCCCAGGAGAGCGTCAGCGGCAGGGTGGCGGCCGGTACGGTTGTCGGGCGGAAATGCAACACCAGGTTATTTAAATAACGACGACGACCGGCAGGTTTGGCCGAAGCTTCTCCGTTTGATAGAAAAATCAAAAGAAGACGGTTCCGAAGTTGAATCAGAGAGGTCAGCATCGCCCGAAAGTACCAGCATCAAAGCGAATGATCAATCCTGAAAATAAAGGGTTCCCGATCGATGGCCGATATCGCAGCCGCCACAGCGGCTGACACTGAAAAATATGAATATTTGATTGCAATCCCTGGCAGATATGCTTAAAATTTTGCCATCCTGGCCCAAAACATTCCGACCGGCTTCACGGTGCGCACCCAAAACCTTTGAGCCCTCGAAACCAGCCGACGATAAGCGGAGCGTTACCGTCTGCCAACCTTATGGAGAACCATCATGACGATGACGATATGCAGGCCTCGCAAACAGATCATGGCCGCACTGACACTGGCGCTTTTATGGATCGTCCCTCTCCACGCGGCATGGGCGGATGCAGGACTTTCCAAAGGGCAAACACTCTATGTTCCGGTGTACTCCCACATTTACAGCGGCGATCGGGAGCGCCCCGTGTATCTTGCGGTCACCGTCAGTATCCGCAATACCGATCCGACCCATTCCATCCACCTCACCGCCGTGGACTACTATGACTCCGAGGGCAAGCAGCTACGGCGTTTTATGGAAAAGCCGATCACCCTTGTGCCCATGGCATCCACCCGCTTTGTCGTCAAAGAATCGGACAAGTCCGGCGGATCCGGGGCCAATTTCATCGTCTCCTGGCAATCCGACACCCCGGTCAATCCACCGCTGACCGAAGGTGTTATGATCAGCACCGCCTCGCAACTCGGCATTTCGTTCGTCACCCGGGGTGTTCCAATCGTTGCAACAAAACCCTAACCCATAGGGAGAACTGTTTGATGGATCCGTTATGGATTTCAGTCGCATTTCTTTTCGGATTTGCGATCCGTCAAGTCGGGTTACCCCCCTTAGTCGGCTTCCTGATGGCCGGCTTCGCCATGAACGCGATGGGCGTCGAGGGCGGCCCCATGCTGGAAAATATCGCCGACATGGGCGTTACCCTTCTGCTTTTCAGCATTGGCCTTAAACTACGTCTCAAAAGTCTTCTCAAACCAGAGGTGTGGGCCGGCGCCAGTATTCATATGGTGATCACCGTACTGCTATTCGGTGCCGCCCTGTTTTGTCTGGGCATCGCCGGGATGAATTACTTCCGTCCGCTGGATTTCAAACTGGCCCTTATGGTGGCGTTTGCCCTGAGCTTTTCCAGTACGGTTTTTGCCGTCAAGGTTTTGGAAGAACGCGCCGAAATGGCATCGTTTCATGGTCGGGTGGCCATCGGCATCCTGATCATGCAGGACCTGCTGGCGGTAATTTTCCTGACGGCCTCCACGGGCAAATTGCCATCCCTATGGGCCATCCTGGTTGTGCCTGGTCTGTACCTGATCCGGCCCGTTCTCATGCGTCTCATGGATCGAAGCGGCCACGGTGAGTTGATGATCCTGTGCGGATTTCTCATGGCCTTGGTCTTCGGCGCCGGCCTCTTTGAGCTAGTAGGCCTCAAAGCCGATCTTGGCGCCCTTTTCATTGGGATCATTTTGGCACCGCACGCCAAAGCGTTTGAGATGGCCAAGCACCTGCTGGGCTTCAAGGATTTCTTCCTGATCGGTTTTTTTCTCAGCATCGGTCTATCGGGAGTTCCCACCCTTGCGACTTTCGGGGTCGCACTTCTGTTTGTGGCCGTGATGCCGATCAAGGTCGCGCTCTTCTTTGTCCTTCTGACCCGGTTCAAGCTGCGAGCCCGCACAGCCGTCCTGGCCTCCCTGAACCTGGCCAACTACAGCGAATTCGGGCTGATCGTCGGTGCCATCGCCACAGGCAACGGCTGGATCGGTGCGGAATGGCTGACGATCATCGCCATCGCCCTGTCCCTTACCTTCATTCTGGCAGCGCCCTTGAACACCCATGCCGATCGCATCTACCAGCGCTTTAGCAAAACCCTGAAACGCTTCGAAACCAATACCCGCCACCCCACCGATGCGCCCATCGATGCCGGTGGCGCCGAAATTGCCGTTTTCGGCATGGGTCGAATCGGCACCTGTGCCTATGATGCCATGGTGGAACGCCACGGCGCGGTGGTGATCGGCGTTGATTTTGACCACGAGACCGTGGCCTACCATCAAAAAGCCGGACGCCGGGTGGTATTCGGCGACCCCACCGACCCCGATTTTTGGGCGCGGGCCCTGGCGATCAGCCAGATGCGCCTGATCATGTTGGCGACACCCAGCCAGACCGCCAATCTGGCAGCGGTCAGGCAGTTGCGATCCAAAGGCTTTACCGGCATGATCGCCACAACCGCCCTGTTCGATGACGAAATTCCGGACCTGGAAAAAGCCGGCGTCGATGCCGCTTTCAACTTATACGGCGAGGCGGGATTGGGGTTTGCCGACCATGCCAATGAACTGCTCGAAAAACGACTGCTCAAACCCCATCGCCCACTGACTTGATTTATTTTACATCAAAGCGGTGAAAACGCAGCGCCGTGCTGGCCCGACATCGTTCCGCACGCAACGATGCCTCCTTATGTTGGCGGGGATTCGATTTGACAATGGCACAGAAAGTCATTCTGGACATCGACAACGCCCTGAGCATCCCGGTCCAGGACACCGATGACGCCCTGGCACTGGCGCTGACCCTGGTGTCCCCGGAGTTGGAAATTCTGGGCTGCACCACCTGCGCGGGCAACTGTCGTACGCCGCAGTCGACCCTCAACACCCTGAGGCTTCTGGAAGCGGGGGGTATCCAGGCCTTACCGGTTGCGGAGGGCCATCCAACCGCTCTGGCACGAGATCGGGAACCCCACTTCCGCTATCTGGCGTCCAAGACCGCGGGAACCGGTCGCCAATATTGGGACAATTTACCGGAACCGCCGGACACCCGCTTGGCCGCCCATCCTCTTCCGGCCCCGGAATTTATCATCCAGACCGCCCGCCGGCATCCCGGCGAGGTGATGATCGTGGCCCTGGGCAGCCTGACCAATCTGGCGCTGTCCCTGCTGGAGGCCCCGGAAACAGCGTCCCTGCTCAAAGGTGTGGTGCATATGGGCGGCAGTTTCGATCCGCCAAGCGGTCCGCCCTTTATCTGGCAAACACCGGATATCCCGGAAGACGTCTGGCGGAGCACGCTGCGCTTCAACACGGTTTTCGATCCGGAAGCCTCCGCCGTGGTCTTCCGATCCGGCATTTCCGTGACCCTGGTCCCGGCCAACGTCACCGCCCTCGTTTTCCAAAGGCCCATCCATCTGGAACGGCTTCAGGCCGGGGGAACCCAGTGGCACCGCTATCTCGCAACCTATGCGCGTCCCTGGGTCGAGTGGTCGATCCACGAACGTAAGCTGCCGGGAGCCCACATGCACGACCCGCTGACCGTGGCCGCCGTTATCGACCCCGCCTTCTTTCAATTCACGTCCATGGATCTGAGCGTGCCGGCCCTGTTGACCGGAAAAGGCCCCTGGTTGACGGTAGATTCCGGCGGCCTGCCTGTAAACGTCGCCAGCGAAGTAGACGCCCCCCGTTTCGAAGCCTGGTTGGCCGACCGCCTGCACGCACCGGTCCTGGAGCGTTATCTCGTCCCTGCATCTTCAACGGAGTGAGGCTGTATGAAGGGGGCTTTAAATCGGTTTTTGAAGGTATATACGTTCGATGCCTCCCGAACCACACCGACATATCGGGCGCCGACTGAATATTACGCCAGCACCGGATTGCAGGCCCGCGCATAGCGATTCGCAACCGCCCCAATCCGGTCCAGCACGATCTGCTCCGGGTCGTTGGCAAGGCGTCCGTCGCGAATTTTCTGTCCGGCTTCCGGCAGGTGCTGCAGGACAAGGGACAGCGGGGGCGGCGTCTGACGCAAGGTGGCGAAGAGGTGTTTCAGGGCCGCCTGCGCCTCGGGCCGGCTCCAGTAATACCGGATCCGGTCGGAATAGGCGTGCCGCCGCAAATACGCCAGTTCCTCTTCCGATCCCCGGTAATAGTGCTGCCAGGATCCTGGATCGGATACCATCACATCTTCCATGATTGCCGGCAGATAAGCGCCAGCGACGCTTTTACGACCTTCGAAAGCGTCTTTTTCAATCTCCGCCAGGGCGAAAAAGGCCTCCCGCATGGCATAGGTCAGCGCGGGGCCGACTTTGAGGATTCCGAAATGATCCGCCACCATGCGCGCCAGTGCTGCCGGCGTCTGAAAATCCGTGGAGTGGGCTTCAAAGACCAGATGGTCCGTCTGTCGGATATAGGCCACCAGGGGCTGCATCCGATCGGATGCATACGGGTGCACCATGCGCGGCGTGAACTCCACTCCAGTCTGGACCACGAGGGCCACGACCCGCTGCCAGGCATTCGACAGCCCCCGGTCTTCAAAGGCGCGCCGGCAGGCCGACACGGTTTCCTCGATTTGTTCCACATCCGTCACCGGAACGGTTTTTTCAGCCATGTCCCCACCTCCGGGCGGCGGGACGTCCGAACCAATGACGTAATAGGGTGGCGAAAGACCTGCCTGCCTGGCTGTTCGTTCCGCCACCCGGCACAAATCAGCGGCCCGGCGGCTGATCAATTCAAGGGGCAGGCTGCCGTCCGACTGCCGGGCTTCGTTGCCGCAGGGCGTGGTGGTGTCCAGATGCATCTTCCGGTAGCCAGCCAGCACACAGGCCGATGCCAGTGCCGATGCCTGCTGCAACGCATGGTCGGCGGACGCATGGCGCCAGGGATGCGGGCCGATATGATCCCCCCCGATAATGATTCTGTCGAGTGGCAGACCGATCTGCATCGCCATCTGAAGCACCTGGCGCCGGAAAAGGTGGGGGGTGAGCCCCGTATAACCGCCGGACAGATTCACCTGACTGGCGGTGGATTCAATGAGCGCCCCCGTGCCATCGCGGAACGCCTGCTGCAAAACCGCCCGAATCGCATAGGCGTTCGCCGTACAGGCGGCATACACACCGAACGGTTCGCCCTGCTTCTGATGCTGAATCACCGCCTCCAGCATCGAGGCGGCTGAATGGTCAAAAACCCCGAAAGACATGATTTAAATCGCCTGCAATCCTTTTCCTATAAGGCGTTTCATTATTTTGAATGGACGCGGCCCGGTCCCGGCTTGACACCCCCAGGGCTTTCTTCTAATATCGCCCAGTTTCTTATCACGCACCGACTGCCTGAAAGCCTATGACACAAACAGACGATTCCACACAGACACCCAAAGACCGTCCGCTTCCGCGAAAAGTCGCCGCCCTTCTCGTCTACAGCCGTCCGGGATTGGTCTTTGGCGGCATGATCTGCGCCCTGGCGGTCATGTGGCTGCAAGACCCGCGGGTGTATACCCTGGGTGTCAGTCTGCTGGTCCTGTCCATGACCTTCGACCTCGTGGACGGCTGGTTTGCCGCCCGTTTCCGTCCCGATGCGCCCCTGGCCCATCTGGCTGATCGCTTGATGGACAAACTGGTCTATTCCATTATTTTTCCAGTCATTGCCGTCGGCATGATGTGGCGCCTCCTGGTCATTACGCCGGACCACACCAAAGGTCAATTGCTCCATGCTGTTTTTGTCCTGCTGCTGTGCGTGACCGTGCTGATCCGGGATAATTTTGCAGCTTTCATGCGAGGCTTCGCCATCCGGCAAGGCTCCGAACCCGCGCTCAGTGAATACAACCGCCTGCGAACCATCGTGGCCGCCCCGGTCAGTGCCCTGCTCTACGCCTATGCGTTTTATATCCCCGAGGGGCCGCCTTCCTGGCTGTATTTCAAGATTACGTGGCTGGCCAATTTCCCCCTGCAGGGGCTCTTTTTTATTGAAATTCTGTTCCTGATCATCAATTTAGGGTCCATCGCCGGTTATTGCCGTAAATACGGTACCCTCTGTCTGGATGAATTATGCCTTGGGGATGCTGTCCTGCGTCGCCGGATTCTGGCCATCTTCCCCAATGCCCTGACGGTCATGAACGCCATGATGGGGTTGATTGCTGTTTTCTTCGCCTACCAGGGCCAGATCCGGGAATCCTATCTGATGATTATCGGGGCGGCCACCTTTGACAAGCTTGACGGCGCCCTGGCGCGCCGCCTGGGTCTCACCGAACCGCTGCCGGAAGAAATGGGTCAACGCAAGATCAATCTCGGCAATCTCATGGATGATTTTGCGGATGCGGTCAGCTTCTGCATCGTACCGGGATGGATTTTTTATATCTGCCTGCACGACATTGCGCCGGAACACTTTAGCCACCTGCCAGTGGGCCTGGTGGCCTTGCTCTATGTCGGATTAGGGCTGGGCCGCCTGATTTACTTCACCATCGACAAGGCGCCCATTCCCGGTTTTTTTAAAGGCTTGCCGACACCGGCCGGCGCCATGCTGGTGCTGGCGCCTTTGATCGCTTTCAGCCAGGCCGTCAATGAAACGTCCCGATGGGTTCCCTTCTGGGGGTATTTTTCCTTTGGTCTGATGATCGTTACGGCGGTCCTGATGAACTGTTATTTCATCCGCTATCTGCATATAGGCCGCTTCATGAGCCGTAATCCGTGGATGACGCGCGTTAGCCTTGCGCTTCTGATGACCGTCGTAACCCCCTATTTCGGCTTAGTATGCTTTGGGTATATGTTCCTCTATGTCCTATCGCCTCTGGTCACATGGCGAATCGATCCGGAAGAGGCCGCCCGGGAAACCCGCACAACGTCACCCTGACGGTCTGTGCGCGGCGAAGCACTGCGGGCTGACGTTTTTTACGCTTGACGAACCCTCCCCGGCCCTCTATAGCCGTCTATTTTCCCGATGGTCAACCGATTGCCGACCGTCAAAAAGCGACCGGCCGATCGTGCCGTTCTTCTGTTGATGCTCATGAAGGAGAATTGAAATGACCCTGTGCCCCTGTGGATCCGAAAAAGACTATAGCGCGTGCTGCGAACCGTTGATCTCGGGAAGCCAGACCGCTGAAACCGCCGAAGCCCTGATGCGGGCGCGCTACAGTGCCTATGTCAAAGAAGCGGTAAACTTTATCTTGGACACCACCCACCCCGACCAGCGGGACCAGTACACCGAGGGCGGCATCCGACGATGGGCCCGCAATAGCGAATGGCGCGGCCTGACGATCCTGAAAACCGAAAAGGGCGGAGCCGAGGATGATACCGGTACGGTCGAATTCGTGGCCGAGTATGTTGAAAAAGAACGCCGCAACCGCCATCACGAGATCGCTCAATTTCGGCGGCAGGAAGGCCTCTGGTATTTTTATGACGGACAGGCTCCAACGCCGAAAACCGTGGTTCGGACAAGCCCCAAGGTGGGCCGCAATGACCCCTGCCCTTGCGGCAGCGGGCGAAAATATAAAAAGTGCTGTGGGGCCTGATCTTCCGGCACACCGCACCGAATATCCGACCGTAAGCGCATGGAGTGGAAACATGTTTGACGACCTGATTCGAAAACGACGCAGTATCCGCCGCTTCAGGGACCAACCGGTAGAACCGGAAAAAGTCGACAAACTTATGGAAGCCGCCCTGCGGGCACCCTCCTCCCGCAGTTTAAACCCGTGGGAATTTGTTGTGGTCGACGATCCTTCCCTGCTGGCGAAGCTGGCCATGTGCAAACCCCATGGCGCCGGTTTTCTGGGACAAGCCCCCTTGGGCATCGTGGTCTGCGCCGATCCGGCGCGATGTGATGTATGGGTTGAAGATTGTGCCATCGCCGTAACCTTCATCCAACTGATGGCCGTTTCCCTCGATCTGGGAAGCTGCTGGATTCAGGTCCGCAAGCGGGACCATGCCAGCGGGTGCCCGGCCCGGGATGATATTGCCCGGCACCTCGACCTGCCCGATCGACTGGCGGTGGAGGCCATGATCGCCATTGGCTACCCGGCCCAACCCAAAGCCGGCCATGCCCGGGATACCCTTCTGTTCGAGCGGGTCCATCGCAACGGTTTCGGTACGCCCTATCGCTTCCGCTAAAGTTCCACATTACGGAGCCGATAAGCATTTTAAGGGCACTGCCGGAAACGACGCCCGACGGCAACGTCGTGCAGCGTGTCCGGCTTAATCTTCATAACTTCCTTAGTCACACCAGGGTGGTTTCGGCCACCCTGGTGTTCCTTTTTGATCTGAACCTGTCCCCGGGTGTTCGCCCATCCGAATGCAAAGGACAACGCGTTGCCCATACTCCCTCCATCAAAAAAAGACATCGCGAAAGCCTGGAATCTTTATACAAAACCTACCCGACGGATAAAGTTCTAAAGTTTTAGCCAATTTTTCCGATTTAACAATCGAGAGGGCACACGGCGGATCGATCAACGATAGCCCCGTTATGAAGACCAGCCCTTTCCGGGTCAGGTCATAAGGCCCAACGAACCAATGTAAACAGGAATGCGCGATGATCGACAACACTGTCCTGGACCACATTTTAGGCCATAACGACAAATTGCCGACCCTGCCCGGCATTGCTCTCAAGATCCTGGAGGCGGTCCAGAAAGAACGCCCGGACCTGAAAGAAATCGGCGAGATCCTGGCCACCGACCCGCCCCTCAGTGCCGAAGTCCTGCGTCTCATCAATTCATCGCTTTACGCCCTGCCCCGCAAGGTGACGTCTGTATTCCATGCGGTCAACATGCTCGGTCTCAATACCGTAAAAAACCTGGCACTCAGTTTTGCCTTGATCAAACAGACGCGCGGCAAGGAAGATGAACAATTCGATTACCCGCAATTCTGGAAAAGCTCCCTCACGGCAGCGGTGTCCGCGCGTTTAATTGCCCAAGAAGTAGCGCCTAAAGTGTCCGAAGATGCCTTTTTCATCGGCCTGTTGCACGATATGGGAATGCTGACCCTGGCCCGCTGTATGCCGGACCAATATGGTCTCATCGTTGGTGAAACAGCGCGGGACGCCTGTCCCCGGCAGGATGCCGAATGCCAGATCCTAGGATTCGATCATATGGCCGTGGGGCGATATCTTCTGGGCTCATGGGGACTCCCGGCAAATTTCTGCCTGCCCGTTTCCTGCCACCACGATCCTAAAAAATTGGAAACTTCGGATGCAGAAGCGCTAAAAATGAGCCGCATTCTGCACCTGGCGACACTCTATATGGAGTTGTTCCTGGGCGACCAACAGAACCCCAATCTGGGCCTGATCGACCATTTTTCACGGGAATACGGATTTGACCAATCACTTGATGTCGATCAGGTAGGCACTCGTATTCTCGACCAGACCCGGCAAATCTTCCCATTTTTTGAGCTCACCCTGAAAAATGAGGCCGACTACCTTGAGATTGTCGACCGTGCACGGGCCGAATTGATTCATGTGTCCAGTAATTTCATCGATCAGCTGCTGGAACAACAGCAGCAGATTCAACAATTGCGGCGCCAGGCCACCCACGACGGTTTGACCCAGTTGATGAATTACCAGTTTTTTTATGAAACCCTGGGGCGCGAAATAGCCCGATCACAGCGCGGCAACACGCCGCTGACGGTTATCATGGCCGACATCGATTGCTTCAAGGCGGTCAACGACACCTATGGCCACCTGGCAGGCGATCAGGCATTGAAAGCAGTTGCCGAACACCTGAAAACCAGCCTGAGGGAAACGGATTGTATCGCCCGCTACGGCGGTGAAGAATTTGCCATGGTTTTGTTCAATACGCAGCCGGACGACGCCCTGGTTGTGGCGGACAGGGTACGTGAAACCCTGAGTGATGTGCCAATCCAGTTCGGGGGTCAGACCTTCCACATTACCATGAGTTTGGGCATTGCCACCATGTATCCCGATGATGCCATCAGCCGGGAAGAACTGATCGACCAGGCTGACAAGGCGCTCTACCAGGCCAAATCCACCGGCCGCAATTGCTGCCGCATCTTCCATTCTGCGCCTACCGGTATCGCCATGGCCTCGTAGCTGAAGGCTTGACCTTCTCCCCCAGCGCCTTAACTTTGCCTGAACCGATGCAGGAAACCAGGCAAAGAACCATGAACAAACCCCATAGAATAAAAAGGTTTGTCGTCGCCACCGTAGCGCTGGCAGTGGTGATGACCACAGCGTCAGCCCTTTTGGCCGGAGAACCGCCGGTTTCCGGGCGGCTCGTTGACGGGTTCAGAATTCTGAGCGTTGTGGAGACCGATACGCCTTTGCATTGGATCGTCTACCGCGGCGACTACATCAAATTTGAATTGCCGGCATCCGGCGGACCCTTTATTCTGACCGTTCCCGACCTCGGCATCCAGCAGTCGTTGACAGGAGATGAGGCGGCCGCCCCCTATTTTAAAATGAAACAAAGCGGCCGCTTTGCCTTGACCCTCGGAAACCGGCGAGGCGTGCTGCAGGTGGTGGATTTCCGCCCGGCCAACTACCGGGAGATGACGGCCGCCCAGGCCGCCGATTTCATCGCCCGGATGGACCCACTCATCCTGGATGTCCGCACGCCAGGTGAATTCAAGCGAGGTCATCTGCCCAATGCGGTGCTGATACCGGTGCAGGAACTCCAGCGCCGCATCGGCGAACTGTCCGCTTATCGCCAAAAGGACATCCTCATCTATTGCGCCACCGGCAATCGCAGCACGGTGGCATCCAAGATCCTGATCGATCAGGGGTTTATGCGTATTGCCAACATGCGCTACGGGATCGTGGATTGGCACCAACGGAAGTATGCGGTGGTTAAACAAGCTGATCGGTGATTCATGCCCGGCTGTCGGCCTTCATTTTCCAGTGCATGCCGGCAAACCACAATACGGCGATCACCTGCAGCGACAACAGGAGACCGAAGCCGGCCCGATAGCCCTCGGGGGCGTAACCGGTCAGGGTGTTGGGCCAGAGATCGATCACCGCCCCCACGCCCCACTGGGCGGCAAAGGCCGCCACGAATACCAACAGGTTCAGGCCCGTGTTGACCCGTCCGGCCAGATCCGCCGGGAAGCGTTGGGACAAGTCCGCGTACACCAGAATACCGCTGGTCCCGGAAAAGCCAAACACCATCCAGAGCAGCATCGGCGGCAGGCGCCAGCCCAGAATCATCAGGGCCTGACAAAGCATAAACAGCATCATGCCAATGCCGGCCACGGTCATCGGACGGATTCCGACCCGACTCAACCGCTCGGCCAGGATGCCCATGAAGACGTACCCGATCACCATGGCACCCGCTGTCCAAAACAGAACCGTGGCCACTGGTCCACGGTCAAGCCCGCCGACATCTCTCAGCCAGGGACCCGACCACAGGCTCTGGAGCGATAGAAATGTCGCATGGGAGAGGGTTGCCCAAGGAGCCGCCCGCCAAAATACCGGGCTTGAGAAAACCTGCCAGACACCGCGCCCCTGTTCTTTTAGCGAGGCGGGACGAACCGTGGCCGGTTTGTCCGGGACAGCCAGCCAGACCAGTAATGCCACAATCAACGTCACCAGACTCAGACCGATGAATACGCCTCGCCAGTCCGTCACCGACAGCAAATATTCCACTGGTGCCGTGGCCGATAAGGCACCGAGCCCACCCGACGCCATCTGGATGCCGTTGATCAAGGGTAATTGACGGCGGGGAAACCACTCCACGAAAGCCTTGAACGCGGCCATCAGGCAGGCCGACACACCAAACCCGATTAAGGCTCTGCCGATCACAAGTTCTGCCAGGGACGCCCCACGGGCAAACAAAAACGCACCGCTGGCGGCGAAGAGGAGCAAAACCGCTTCGATCCGTCGGGGACCGAAACGATCCAACAACACACCCAGCGGAAGCTGCGCCGAAGCAAAGGAAATGAAATAGGCCGATGTCAACAGGCCCAGGGCGGAAGGATCGAGTCCGAGATCCGCGGCCAGGTTGGGCGCCATCACCGCATTGACCGTCCGGTAGAGATAGGATAGGAAATACCCGCAGGCGAAGGGCAGAAAGATACGCAAATGGAGACCAATCCCCTGGGTTCTCATCGGACGCTGTTCTTTTCCTGAACGTCTGCTGTTGACCATCCTGTCTCCATGCGCGCTATGCTCCGCCAACGGTTTGGGCTTGACCCGACGGTGCCATGATTGTATGGGGAAGTCAAAAGGAAACCATTGACGGCCCGATCTGCTGTGCCTGCTCCCCCAGCAGCATAACGCCTATGCCACCCCTGTCGTGATCGATCCCAGACACCGCATCGGGTAAATCCCCAGAAAGGCAACAGGCCTGCCCATACCGACCGAGTTGACGAAACTGGAAACCGTATCAATTTATTAAACTTAGCAGTTATACCGGTGCGTTTCGCTTTAGGGCACCCGTCAACTCGAAAATCGTCCAAGACAGCAACTTGTCGGTACTTTGGCCACCATCCATTCAGACGCCTGGTTCCAGGCGAAAGGAGCGTCCCATGCCACTGCTTAAACATCTCCCCCTCATTGCCCTGCTCATTGCCGCCAGCCTGATGGCCGGCTGCGCCACCGTGCGCTTTACAGCCACCGGAGATCCGCAATCCCCCTATCAGGGGCCGGTTAAAATTCTCAAAGCCTATCCGGATGACAATGACTATCTTGAAATCGGGTGGGTTTCAGCCGATGGCGATTTCAACACGCCCTGGTCGGAACTGCTGGGTCTGATGCAGAAAGAAGCCGCCTCCCGCGGGGCCAACGCCATCGTTCTGGAGGAAAAATTCACGACCCAGCTGGACACGCCCCAGTACAGCGTGGGCGTCAACCAGCAAAACGATGTCCGCTCCATTACGGCGGTCGCCATTCGTGTGCCGGCCGGTAAATAAGGAAACGCGCCGACGGACCGGCCAAAGCGAGGTAAGTATGAAACGGGTTAAGGCACCACATTCAATGCCCTTTGACACCAGCACTCTCGATAGCGGAATGGACCGGCGAAGCTTTCTCAAGCACAACGCCCGTATCATCCTCTGGTCGACCGCCCTGTGCTACGGCATCCGATTGCCGCGGCCCGCCGGGGCAGCCGACATACCCGACATTGCCGTAGCCACGGGGAATCGAACAGCCGCCACCCGGGCCGCCGTCGACCTGCTGGGCGGCATGGGGCGTTTTGTCAAACCGGGCCAGAAAGTGGTCATCAAACCCAACATGAGCTTTGCCGGCGGTCCGGAGGACGCCACGGACACCAACCCGGAAGTCGTACGGGAGCTGGTCGCCATGTGCCGCGAGGCCGGGGCCGAGCGTGTCCGGGTGTTGGATCATACCCTGCGGCGGGAGGAGCGCTGCATCGAGGGCGTTCAAAAAGCTTGTGAGGTCCACGGGGACGACATCGTTCAGGCCGTCTCCCGCAGCCGCTTTTTCAAAGAAACCCCCATTCCGGAGGGCCGCCAGATGACGGAAACCGACGTCATGCGGGAAGTCCTCGAAGCCGATGTCCTCATAGCGGCCCCGGTGGCCAAATCCCACTCGGGCGCCGGCGTCAGCCTGTCCATGAAAGGCATGATGGGCCTCGTCTACAACCGGGGGGTCATGCACAGCCGCTACGACCTGCACGAGTCCATCGTCGATCTGGCCACCCTGCTCAAACCGGACCTGGTGGTGGTGGACGGATCCCGCGTGCTGAGCACCAACGGTCCCGGAGGACCGGGGCACGTGCTCAAAATGGACACCATCATCGCCTCGACCGATATGGTGGCCGCCGACGCCCAGGCTGTCAGCATGTTCGAATGGTACGGTCAGAAGTTGAAACCCCGCATGGTCAAACACATCCGTATTGCCCACGAGCGCGGTCTGGGACGGATGGATGTTGAAAATCTCCGGTTAAAGCAAATCCAGGCCTGATGACACTCCAGCGAACGGTTCAGGTCATCAGTCTGGCACTCTTTCTCCTGCTGCTGGGTGCCGCCGCCTTTCGCTTCGCCGGGTGGCTGCCCCACGATCTTTTCCTCAGGCTCGATCCGGCTGCCGCCCTCTTGACCGGGCTCTCCGCCCGCATATGGCTCGGCGGGTTCTTGGCCGCCCTGACATTGCTGGCGGCGACAGTCGTCCTGGGGCGCTTCTTCTGCGGCTACCTCTGCCCCTTGGGCACCACCATCGACGGTGTCGACAGCAGCATCGCTACCCCCATCCGTACACCGGAGACCAAGGCCCCAAAATGGCGCCGGTTCAAATACAGCGTGCTGGTTTTCACCGCACTGGCCGCCTTGATGGGCGTGTCGCTGGCCTTCGTGGTGGCGCCCATCCCACTGGCCACCCGTTTTTTTGCGCTTCTCGTGCTGCCTGCCCTGCAGCAACTCGCCGACCTGCTGCTCCGGGTGGCCGCGCCCCTGGTCGAATGGCTCGACCTGCCCGGCCTGCTTTACCTGCAACTGCCGTTGCCGCGATTTGATTGGCAATGGCTGACGCTATTCCTCATGATTCTCGTCCTGGCCGGTGGCCGCTGGATGCCCCGCTTCTGGTGCCGTTGCCTGTGCCCGGCGGGAGCGCTGATGGCCTTGTGTGCCTGGCGCCCGATAATTCGCCGCCGCGTGACGGACGACTGCATCGACTGCGGACGATGTATCCGTCATTGCCCGATGAACGCCATTGGTGAGGACCCCCGCACCACAACCCACCATGAATGCATCGTCTGCCAGACCTGCCGACGCGTGTGCCCGACACAAGCCGTTCTTTTTTCCACCCGCTCCCATACGGACGCCCCTCAATTTCCGCCATTCTCCCCCTACCGGCGCGGACTGCTGATCGCCGGGGCTTCGGGATTAGGGACCGCGGCCGTCACCCTCAGCGGCGCAGGCCATCTGCTGGGGGATACCGGCACCCGCCGCACCCTTCCCCCGGATCTCATTCGGCCGCCGGGCGCCCGTCCCGAAGACGACTTTCTGAGACGCTGCTATCGCTGCGGTGCCTGTCTTGAGGCCTGCCCCACCAACACATTGCAACCGTTCGGGATGGCCGCCGGCCTGCCGGGTCTGCTGACACCCGTCATCCGTCCCCAGATCGGTCCCTGTGACCCCACCTGCAATGTCTGCGGTCTGGTCTGCCCCACCCAGGCGATTCGGCCCCTCCCCCACACCGAACGCATCTGGGCCAAAGTGGGCACCGCCCAGATTCTGCGACACAAATGCCTGGCCTGGGAGCTCGATCGCAAGTGCCTGGTCTGTGACGAAGTCTGTCCCTACGATGCCATCGTCCTGGAACGAGTCACCGGGATTAAAGTCCCCGTCCCCTTCGTCATTGAAAACCGCTGCAGCGGGTGCGGCTACTGCGAACATCACTGCCCGGTGGAAGCGATGCCTGCCATCGTGGTCGAGCCGATGGAGGCCCTGCGACTCGCAGTAGGGTCCTACCGGAA
Source organism: Deltaproteobacteria bacterium (assembly GCA_020444045.1). Taxonomy (GTDB): domain Bacteria; phylum Desulfobacterota; class Desulfobacteria; order Desulfobacterales; family UBA5852; genus JABZFP01. The sequence continues at coordinate 219,295 of JAHLLS010000003.1, read as the reverse complement.
GAAGGGGCAGTCCATAGGGTTAACGCTTGAGCTGCGCCGGAAAAGTCCCCGTATCGAAAACGACCAACCGCCCGCACCACTGAACGGAGGCGATACCGGATCGGGACTGCCACCCGGCTTTTCGGAATGACATTGCATCACGATGCGGGGAGAAAAGCTCAACTGCGGCGTTTGAGCCGCCTGGCCAGACGTTGCAGGAGCACGGTAATTTCGCGAATGCGGAAACCATAGCCCAAGATGAGCAGAAGCAGCAGAAAGCCACTCCCGACCATGCCCGTCGTCACAAGACTGCCATAAAAAGTACGGGCGTCAAGCATGCTTGCGACCCACCCTCGCAGGAGCATCAAAAGTCCCGCCAAAGGAATTGACAACACGACCATTTTTAGGAAAAACCGATAAACTTCGCCACTGCCGGCATTACGGCTGCGATGGTTCCAAACGGCGTACATAATGGCCACCTGCCCGATCGCTGAAACGGAAACCGCCAGCCCAACCCCCTTTATCCCCATCCAGTGCATGCCAGCATAGTAAAGCGGGATGCTCAGGATCACCGCCAGTGTACCGTAAGCCGCGGGCAAGAGGGTATTCTGCATGGCGTAGAACCCCCGATTGACGACGGTCTGGGAGGCGAAAGCCACCGCCCCCACCATGAGAAATCCCAGTACCGGTGCGGTCATAACGACATCAGCGCGCGTGAATTTGCCCCGCATATAGAGAAGGGTTACGACTTCCTCGCGCAGGACGATGATCAAAACCGCAAAGGGCAGCACAATGCACAGATAGCGCAGGGCGTCGTTCAGCAGCTGGTTCATGTCCGCGATGCGCCCCTCCGCCGCCATACGGGCCATAAAGGGGTAGGAGGCCACGCCCACGGCCTGGCCGAAGAACGCCACCAGCATCAGCATGATGCGCATGGCGTACTCGATCCAGGCAATGCTGCCGGCCGGCAGATAGCTGCCGAAAAATTTGGTAAAAATTTCCGTGGAAAACATCATGGTCAAACCGAACATCAGGGGCAGGGTCAGGCGCAGATAACGCCACAGGTCGGGATGGCGCCAGCCCCATACCGCTGCGAAGCGCATCCCGATCCGCCTGGCGCCCCAAATTTGAATGACGAAGTTACCCACCAGGGCGCCGCCCAGCACCCCCCAGGCGAATCCTTCCATGCCGCAAAACGCTGCCAGCAGGACACCGCCCAGGATGATGCCCAGATTATAGACCAGCGGGGCCAAGGCCGGGATAAAAAACTGCTCCCGTGCGAATTGCACGGCCATCAGCAGGCCACCGGCAAAAAAGAAGAACTGGGCGGGCAGGATGATGCGGGTCATGCGCACGGCCATCGCCAGAAATACCGGATCCGTGCGGCCCGGCGCCAGCAGCCCGATCAGGGAGGGCGCCAAGATCTCGGCCACAAGGACCAGCACCAGGAGAAACGCGCCGAAAACCGTGAGAATCAGGGAGAAGACGCGCCAGCCTTCGTCGTCGCGTTTTTCCGCCAGGTAGTGGCTGAAGATCGGAATGAAGGTCACCGAAAGGAACCCGCTGGCCAGGATGTGGTTTAGGATTTCAGGGACGACGAAAGCCACCCGGTAAGCGTCCACTGCCGTGTCGGCCCCGGCCACGCCGGCGATCACCATTTCACGGATCAGCCCCATGACACGGCTTAAAAAAATGGACGTCATCATGATGGCGGAAGCGATTCCAATCTTGCGCCACAGGCGGGGTGATTCTCCGGTAGGGCCTTTTAGTGGTGTATCAGGTGACATGACTCCTGTATAGGAGGGATTCGCCGGATTGTCCACACTGAATGCCGCCGCGGACACGGCGATATATTTGATGCTTGACCTCGTCGACAACGGGCCTTATTGCTTAAAGACTAAAGTGGAACGTGCCGGCTTCCCAGCCGACGGAGCACCATCGAGAGGCCCTTTACCCATGCCGATAAAAGCCATCCTTTTCGACCTGGACGGTACGCTTCTGGACACCCTGGACGACCTGGCGGCGGCCGCCAACCGTGTCCTGAATCAGGCCGGGCTGCCCACACACGCGCACAGCGCCTATCGCCACTTTATCGGAGACGGGTCGCGTATGCTGGTCACGCGCGCCATTCCCGAGGATCACCGCACGCCGGAACGTATCGAAGACCTTTTAACCCGTTTCAAAGACGACTACAGCCGGCACTGGAAAACGGCCACCTGCCCTTATCCCGGCATCCAGGACCTGCTGAACGACCTTGTGGGTCGCGGCATTCGCCGGGCCGTCGTGACCAACAAACCGCAAGCGTTTGCCGAATGCTGCGTGCACCATTTTTTTCCGGATACCCCCTTTCAGATGGTCTGGGGTCAAAAAAACGGTGTCCCCCTCAAGCCCCACCCATTGCCGGCCCTCGAAGCGGCAAAGCATTTGCAGGTCGCGACGGGAGAATGTCTGCTGTTGGGCGACAGCGGCGTGGATATGGAAACTGCCCGGGCCGCCGGGATGCTGCCCGTCGGCGCCGCCTGGGGGTTTCGCCCGATCGGCGAGCTCATCGAGGCCGGGGCCGTCCGTATTGTCCACATCCCGCAGGAAATCCTTGAATGCATTGACGGGCCGCCATCCCAATGACCGGAACTCCTTCCCAGATCTTGGTCGAAGAAACAGTCGCATCCATCCTCGACGGTTACCGGGCCTATCGCGACCATTTCCAAGAGATCACCCTTCGTGCCACGGGCCGCTTTATCAGCGGCGACTGGATCGGCATGCAGGCCGATACGGTCGAACGGTTGGATGCCTACCAGAAAATTCTGCAACAGGTGGTGACGGATCTCGCGGCGGCCCTGGGGCCACAGTCCACCGATCGCGCTCTTTGGATAAACGCCAAAAACGCCATCACGTCCGAACTCGACCGGGTGTCCGACCCCGATCTGGCCGAGACTTTTTTCAACTCGGTGACCCGCCGTCTCGGGAACATCATCGGCGCCGACCCCCAACGGGAATTCCTGCATGACGCCCCCCGCCCACTGCCCTCCCCCCGGGCCGGGCGTGACTACATCTCCTTTCCGGCCGGAGATCGCTCCCTCGAAGCACTCTGTGCCGAAATCCTGGACGCCTCGGTATTCCGACCGCACTTCCGGGATACCCACCGGGATGTCCGCCGAATGGTACCGTATTTGTCCGATCCCCTCCCGGATGCACACGCTCGCCATCGAATTCACCATGTGGATCTGCTCGTACCGGGCTTTTTTCGGGGCATGGGCGCCTATCTGATCGGACGGACCATCACGGCCGACGGTCAGTGCCGTCCGCTGGCCATCGCCCTTATCAATGACCGCGGCGGCATCACGGTTGACGGCGTCATCCACGACACACGGGGCATCCGGCTGCTGTTCAGCTACACCCACTCCTACTTTCACGTCAGCACGGACCACATCATGGAGCTGGTTGCCTTCCTGCATCCCCTGCTACCGCATCGTCGCCTGGCGGAACTCTTTATTTCTTTGGGGTTCAACCGGCACGGCAAAACCGAACTCTATCGTGACCTGTCACGGCACCAGAATGCCTGCCGGGACATCTTCGAGATTTCGCCCGGCAAACCGGGCATGGTGATGGCCGTCTTCAACATGCCGTCCGACGACTTGGTCTTCAAAATCATCCGCGACCGTTTCGCCCAACCGAAGTGCACCACGCGCCGGGAAGTCATTGCCAAGTATGACTATGTCTTCCGCCACGACCGCACGGGCCGTCTGCCGGACACCCAGTCATTCGAGCACCTCAGCTTCGATCGTGGCTGTTTCCACCCCGAACTGATCCAGGTGCTTGAAACCACCGCAAAGCGATCGGTCGCCATCGATGCTGTGCGCGTGATTATCGCGCGGGCCTATGTGGAACGCCGCGTCCAGCCCCTCGACCTTTTTCTCGCTGAAGCGACGGCCGAAGCCGCCCGGTCGGCCGTCATCGATTTCGGCCAGGCCATCAAGGATCTGGCCTACAGCAATATTTTCCCCGGTGACATGCTCCTGAAAAATTTCGGTGTTACTGATCTGGGCCGCGTTATTTTTTATGATTTCGATGAAATCTGCCCCCTGACGGAATGCCGCTTCCGCCGCAAACCGGCGGCCGCCTCGTATGAAGACGAACTGGCCTCGGAACCCTGGTATTTCATTAGCGACAACGATATCTTCCCCGAAGAATTTGAACACTTTCTGGGCCTGACCGGCGACCTCAAAGAGGCTTTCATGGCCCACCACAAAGACCTCCTGCGTGTCGATTTCTGGCGTCGAACCCAGGAACAGATTGAAGCCGGCGTCCCGATACATGTCTTCCCCTACCAACGCTTCAAGGGTGACGGATCGAACCATGCGCCCGGCACCACCCGTTCGCAAGAAATATAGCAGTCATTAAAAAAATCACTTGTCAAATGAGTCCCAGGTAGTTACCTTCTACGCTAGTCACCAGCCCTTTCTTGACGGATAACCCGAAAAATCCAAGTGCCATAAAAACCTGCGACCATCAACCATCCCGCCTCGGGATAGAAGGAGGCCCCGCATATGGAAGCCACGCTCACTGTCGACGGCATCGCGGTTCATGCACCGATACCCGATGCTTTTTCCCGGGCATTGACCCCGGAAGCCCTGCGCTTTGCCGGCACCCTGGCCCGTGAATTCGAAGACCGGCGGCAAGCACTCCTTGCACGCCGCCAATCCATCCAACGAGCCATCGACAACGGTACACTGCCCGATTTTCTGCCTGAAACCCGTTCGATCCGGGAAGGGGATTGGAAAATCGCTCCCATACCGGACGATCTCCAGGACCGGCGTGTGGAAATCACCGGGCCAGTGGATCGCAAAATGGTCATCAATGCGCTCAATTCGGGCGCCAAGACCTATATGGCCGACTTCGAAGACTCGCACTGTCCCACTTGGGCGGGCACCATCGAGGGCCAGATCAACCTGATGGACGCCGTAGAGGGGACCATCGCCTTCACCAGCCCGGAGGGCAAACACTATACCCTCAACGAGAAAACCGCCGTCCTGATCGTGAGGCCCCGCGGCTGGCACCTGGAAGAAAAGCACGTGCGGGTGGACGGTCGCCCCATCTCAGGCAGTCTTTTCGATTTTGCCCTGTACTTCTTTCATAATGCCGCCAAACTCATGCAGAAAGGCACCGGCCCCTATTTCTACCTGCCCAAACTGGAGAGCCATTTAGAGGCCCGCTTGTGGAACGACGTCTTCAACCGGGCTCAGGATCTTCTGGAAATTCCCCGCGGCACGATCAAGGCCACGGTGCTGATCGAAACCATCCTGGCCGCTTTCGAGACCGAAGAAATTCTCTACGAGTTGCGGGAGCATATGGCCGGTCTCAATTGCGGCCGCTGGGATTATATCTTCAGCTTTATCAAGAAATTCAAGAACCTGCCGGAATACATCTTTCCCGACCGCGCCCAGGTCACCATGACCCGGCACTGCATGCGGTCCTACTCCCTGCAGGTCATTAAAACCTGTCATCGGCGCGGTGCCCATGCCATGGGGGGCATGGCCGCCCAGATTCCCATCAAAAACGATCCGGATCTCAATGCCGCCGCTCTGGCTAAAGTTCGCGAGGATAAGATTCGCGAGGCCACCGACGGCCATGACGGCACCTGGGTCGCGCATCCGGGTCTGGTCCCCATCGCGCTGGAGGCGTTTGACCGCCTCATGCCCCAGGCCAACCAGATCGGCAAACAGCGCGAGGATGTTCAGATATCATCCCGGGACCTGCTGAAATGCCCGCAAGGCACCATCACGGAGGATGGGCTGCGCAACAACATCAGCGTCGGCATCCAGTATATGGCCAGTTGGCTGGGCGGCAACGGCTGCGTGCCGATCTATCATCTCATGGAAGATGCGGCCACTGCCGAAATCTCCCGTACTCAGGTCTGGCAGTGGGTGCATCATCCCCGCGGCGTGCTGGAGGACGGACGTGATATCACCCCCGCCCTTTTTCAGACGGTTTTACAGGAAGAACTCGCCAATCTCCGGTCCGAAATGGGGGACGCCGCCTTTGCGACCGGTCATTTCGAAAAGGCCGCGGATCTCTTCGCGGCTATTATCCTTGACGACACCTTGGACGAGTTTCTTACCCTGCGCGCTTATGCGCAGTTGGACTGAATCGCCGCAACCACAACGAACCATGACATCCCCGGGAGGAACTCCATCATGGCCAAAACCATTGCTGAACGCGCCCTTGAAATCGAAGAACGACTCACCTGCCACATGGTCTTGCCGGACGAAATCGAAGAAGTAGAGCAGTTCTGGCGAGATGATCCGCGCTGGCAGGGCATCATCCGCCCTTACAGCGCCGAAGAAATGCTCAAACTGCGGGGCACGCTGACCATCGATTACACCTTTGCCACCATCGGCGCCAAACGCTTGTGGCAGCTCATCAACACCAAGGACTATGTCGCCGCGCTGGGTGCCCTGACCGGCAACCAGGCGGTGCAGCAGGTCGAAGCCGGGCTCCAGGCCATCTATCTGAGCGGATGGCAGGTGGCGGCCGACGCCAACCTGGCCGGCGAAATGTATCCCGACCAGAGTCTCTATCCGGCCAACAGCGTGCCGGCCGTGGTCCGTCGCATCAACAATGCCCTGCGTCGGGCCGATCAAATCCAGGTATTGGACTGCCGGGGCGATGGCCCCTACTGGTTTGCTCCCATCGTGGCGGATGCCGAGGCCGGATTCGGCGGGCCACTCAATGCCTATGAATTGATGAAACAGATGATCGATGCCGGTGCGGCCGGGGTCCATTTCGAAGATCAGCTGGCTTCCGCCAAGAAATGCGGCCATTTAGGCGGCAAAGTCCTGGTGCCGACGAGCGAATTTATCACCAAACTGGTCGCCGCCAGGCTCGCTGCCGATGTCTGCAATGTACCGACCGTCCTCGTGGCCCGCACCGACGCCGATGCCGCCACCCTGCTGACCAGCGATATCGATGAACGCGACCAGCCCTTCATCCTGGACGAACCCCGCACGAGTGAAGGTTTTTATCGCGTCCGCAACGGTGTGGATACCGCCATTGCCCGGGGACTGTCCTATGCCCCTTACGCCGACCTGGTGTGGTGCGAAACGTCCCGCCCCGACATGGCTCAGGCCAAGAAATTCGCTGAGGCGATCCGCACCGAATACCCTGACAAACTGCTGGCCTATAACTGTTCACCATCCTTCAACTGGAAAGCCCACCTGGACGATGCCGCCATCGCGCAGTTCCAGCGGGAATTAGGGGCCATGGGGTACAAGTTCCAGTTCGTGACCCTGGCCGGTTTTCATGCCTTGAACCTGGGCATGTTCAACCTGGCACGATCTTACAAAGAACAGGGGATGCTGGCCTATTCCAACTTCCAGCAGGAGGAATTCGAGCAGGAGAAAAAAGGCGGCTACAGTGCCATCACCCACCAGCGTTTCGTGGGGGCCGGCTACTTCGACCGCCTGATGAACACCTTAACGTCCGGCCAGACCTCTGTAGCGGCCCTCACCGGATCCACCGAAGAAGAACAATTTTAACCCGGATATTTCAAGCCCCTGAGGTATTCATTGGCAAGGCATCAAGGGTGCCGCCGTAGTCGTCTACTGCAAGCCCTTGATAACGCGGCCAATGGGCACCTCAGGGAGCGCCCTTCGGGTGAAATCTTTGCTAAGTGTAACCGAAAAAGATCGGTGACAAATCGTCCTCTCCTTGATGAAACCATTCCAAGCGACAACAAATGGATATCGTTATCTTTACAACATTTGTAGGAAAGATTTCATGAAATATTTGTGATAGATCCATCATCTTACAGTGTCCTCCCAAGCCGTTTCATTACCCTGGAACGGCTTGGGTCTTTTCATCTCCGTTAAAACCTGATATCTCGCCACCGTTCACCAACCTGAATACCTCACGAACAGGAGCGCAAACATTACATGCCGACCTTTGACTTCGATTGCCCCATCGATCGCCGGGGCACCGCCAGCTTGAAATGGGAAAAATACGCCGATCGAGACATTATTCCCCTGTGGGTGGCGGACATGGATTTCATGCCGCCGACCGCTGTCCTGGATGCGTTGAAAAAACGGATCGACCACGGCGTATTAGGTTATACCCGACCGCCGGCTTCCCTTGTCGAAACGGTTGTGGATATGCTGCAGCAGCAATTCGCCTGGACCATTCAGTCGGAGTGGATCGTATGGCTGCCGGGCCTGGTGACCGGCATCAATGTCGCCTGCCGCACCGCCGGGAGCGACGGCGATGCAGTTGTAACGGCGGTTCCCGTGTATCCGCCATTCCTGAGTGCGCCGCAGTTGGCCCGGAGGGAGCTCATTACCGTTCCCATGCATTTGGATGACCACGGCTGGCATTGGGACCTGGAAGCCCTCGAAGCACGCCTAACGCCGGCGACGCGCCTGCTGCTTCTGTGCAGCCCGCACAATCCGGTGGGCCGGGCATTTCGGCGGGACGAGCTCATGGACCTGATCGATATCTGCGAACGCCACGACCTGGTGATCTGCTCCGATGAAATTCACGGCGATCTCATCCTGGACCCCGCCAGCCGGCACATCCCCACGGCAGCAATCCATCAAACCGCTCTCGATCGCTGCATCACCCTCATGGCCCCGAGCAAAACCTTCAATATTCCCGGCCTGGGCTGTTCTTTTGCCGTCATCGGCAACGACCGGCTTCGACACTGCTTCCGCCAGGCCATGGCCGGTATCGTGCCGGACGTCAATGTGCTGGGATACACCGCCGCCGAAGCCGCCTACCGCCATGGCTGGGAGTGGCACATGGCCCTGCTGGATTATCTGCGGCAAAACCGCGATCTTGTCTTTCGTGAAATCGGCCGCATCCCCCCCTTGCAGACCACCCTTCCGGAAGCGACATATCTGGCCTGGATCGATGCCCGCGGCCTGGGAATGGAAAACCCCACCGCCTTCTTTGAAGCGGCCGGTGTCGGGTTGTCGGATGGCAAGGATTTTGGTGCGGAGGGTTACGTGCGTCTAAATTTCGGCTGCCGCCGCGCCCTGCTGGAAGAGGCCCTGGCACGCATGCGGCAGGCCGTGATAAACCGGTAGAAAGGGCTATCGGTCCCGCTTAGTCTTCCGGTCCATCATCCTCTTCTTCGGCGTCATAGGCCCGGCGACGCCGGCGATAACGCCCATAGCCCAAAACGGTCGCCAGGGCCGCCGCAAAGAAAAGCAGCCCGTACACATGGCCCGCGATGCGCCCCAGCCACGCCAGGGGCGCCCTCTGCCGCCGGCGCCAGTCCACCTCGAATTCGGCCAGGGAAATACCGCTGGCCGTCTGGAAGGCCTGCCCGACCGGAAGCCCATCGGCTACGTGAGAAATGAGCGCTTTCAAAAAAAGATCGCCGTAACGCTGGACCATATAGCCGACGACACTCCGACTTTGCTCGTAAGCCAGTTGAAGGTCGAAGGCATCGGCAGGAAAGGGCCCCGCCAAAGCCGCCAATGGAAAAACCCGGTCCGTCGCCAGGGCTTCCCCCAAAACCATCTGCGACCGGCCGGGCAGGTATTCGGACAACCCGTCACTGACCTGCTGGGCGATCCCTTCGTCCAGCCAGCGCGGCAAACGGCTTGATGGAATATGGCGATGCAGCAATAGATGGGCGTACTCGTGCTTGAGCACCGACCGAAAAAAGGCCGGCCGGTGCTCAAACCGGGAGATATCCAGAACGACCTGGCCCTGCTCCGGTAAAGCAAAGGCCACAAACGCATCACGGCCGCCCATACCCTGGAAATTCAGTCGACTGAAGGCCGGTATGACCGTTGGCCGAAAATCGAACGGCAATCCGGTGGCCACTTCCAATTCGCGCAACAGCATCGGACTGAGGTCGGCGATTCGATCGGCCGTGGCAAGACGCCCCGGTGGGTAGAGCACACGGACAACATCCGTTTCCAATGCAGGCCCTGCGTGAGGGACGGCTGCTGCAATGCGCATGGGGCACAGCACCAGTATGGCGGCCAGCACGACGCCCACAAGACGTTTCATAAGGGTGGCGAATATCCTGTCGATCATGGCATTTACATGGTAAAGCTGATTTCGTATACTCATGCGACCATCGAACGGTGTCAAGATGCCCCGTTTTCCCCCCGGGCCGTAAACCGTTCCTGGGGTACCGGCATCCCCGGCATGCCGATCCCAGCGGAATAATGATGGCGCCTGCGCTTTGGGCGATGCCCATCGCGATCATACATCAAGGAGAGATCACATGGAACCCGGCGATTTTGTGAATTTAGCCACCGCTCTTTGCGCCCTGGCAGGGCTGATCATTCTGTTTCGGATTTTTCGGGGAGATCGCAGCGACAACAAAGGGGGCATGGTTCTGACCCTCGTCGTCCTTGGCGGGCTGGTGTATTTCATGCGCACGACCTATGGCATGGACATGATCAACCATCTGTTCGATGTCATGCGATAGCAGGCATCATGGGCACTTCACCGGCCACTATGAAAAGACGGTGATCGCAAGACAGTCTCACCGCAACCGGTTGCTAACGGCCGCACCTGCGGCATCATTTCAGGATTTCCGAACGACCTTCAAAACGGGCCCCTTCCCGAATCTGGATCGATCGGGCACGGCAATCGCCAATCAATGTTCCCTGCTGTTGTATCTCAACGGCTTCCCGGGCCTCGATGTTGCCGTTCACACGCCCCTGGATCGTGATATTACGCGCCAGGACGACCGCCTCCACGTTGCCCGTGGCCGAAATGATAATGTCACCCTGACTTTGGATGCGCCCCTTGAACCGCCCCTCGATGGTCAGGTTTTCCGAGCCTTCGAGTTCCCCCTCGATACAGATGTCACGGCTGATCACGGAAAAGGGTTCCGCCGATGTCTTCGAAGCATCGTGTCCCAGGGAATTCGTCCCCGTCGTTGAGAGGGAGGGGGATTGTTTTTCAGGCGTTGTTGCCACACTTATGTCCTTTGTCGCTTGAGGGATGCCTGGGGAGCCTCCATGGTAATGTTGCCGTTCAGGTAGGCACCAGCCGTCATCTGCAGCCGCGGTGTCGTCACATCGCCATCCACCCGGGCCGACGTTTCAAGTGTCACCATCCGCGTACCTTCCAGTGAACCTTCCACGGCGCCGCGGATATGGATTTCTTCCGAGCGGAACATGCCTTTCACCGCTGCCGATGGGTCGACCGTCAACCGCCCCTGGATCTCCAACTCGCCTTCGAACACCTGTCGAAAGACCACCGCCCCTTTCCCATAGACGCGGCCTTTGAGATGCCACCCCGGGCCGATAAGGGTTTCCTCTGCGGGCATATCGCCGTTTTCGACCCGGGCTGCCGGGGTCGTGCTTTTTTTGTTTTTGCTCCAGAAAACCATTCTGTATCGCCTCTTTGCTGTGATAGCACGGCTTATGACAATGCCGAACACCGTTATTGAAATCCCCATATAGGTGCTCCTGGCCCCATATCGCGAAGTGTAGTAAAGGTCAAACGAATATAAACTTGGTGATGTTTCGAATAGATTCGGCCCATCGAAACCAGAGAAGCACTTGCCTCCAGGCGAATATTAACGATTCCCCCCTTGAGTTTCCTGCTCAGGTGTCTTAGATTCCTCCATTATTCATGCCACCATTAATGCAGGCGCCGGCCGGATAGCAGGAAGCCAATCCTGGCTGTGCTATTCAGGGCCGCCCGCTAAATCCCAGGCGATAGGAGACCGAGAACATGCCCAGCACCCATACCGTGGAAATTCTGAAAAGTGCCATCCTACTGGAGAAGAAAGGCAAGGCGTTTTATGGCCAGGTCGCCGAGCAGGCCTCCCATCCCGAAGTCAAGCGATTCTTCGAATTGATGGCGGATGAGGAAGTTCAACATATCAACATCCTCACCGGACAATTCAAATCCTACCGGGACACCGAGCGCTTTACCCCCGTGGATACCCCCGATACCGCCGACAATATCGCCGACAAGGTGTTAACCAGCGACCTGGTGGATGCCATCGCAGCCGCCGATTATGAAGCCGCTGCCATCTCAGCGGCCATGGCCATGGAAAAAAAAGCCATCCGCCTCTACGCCGACCGTGCCGCCACGGCTGAAGACCCGGAGGAAAAAGCGCTATACGACTGGCTCAGCCGCTGGGAGCAGTCCCATCTCAGCTTTCTGTCGGATCTCGACCGCGAAATAACCGAGCGCATCTGGCACGACAATAATTTCTGGGCATTCTGACCGTGTTTTATGGCCGCGTGCGGCATGACACGGTCACGGACAATCCTTGCCATCGAAGACAAAAAGGGGCGGCCGGCAACATGCCGACAGCCCCCTGTTTTTCTTCAGTCCTCTGTGTGCCTATCCCAGAATGGCCTTCAAGTCTTCATCCGCGGTTGTGATGGGCTTGATATCGAAATTCTTCACCAGCGTATCCAGCACGTTCGGCGTCAAGAAGGCCGGTAGCGACGGTCCCAGCCGGATGCCCTTCATCCCAAGGTGAAGCAGGGCCAACAGGACGCAGACCGCCTTCTGCTCATACCATGAGATGATCAGCGACAACGGCAAGGCATTGATCTCCACATCGAACGCCTTGGCCAGGGCCGAAGCGATCTGGACGGCTGAATAGGCGTCGTTGCATTGCCCGGCATCCAGCAGACGCGGGATGCCCCCGATGTCGCCGAGTTTTTTGTCGAAAAAGCGGTATTTGCCGCAGGCCAGCGTCAGAACGATGCAGTCCCCGGGAACTTTCTCGACAAACTCCGTATAATAGTTGCGGCCCGGTTTGGCGCCGTCGCATCCCGCCACAAGGAAAAAATGCCGGATATCACCGGCCTTGACCGCCGCGACAACCTTGTCGGCTACACCCAGAACGGCATTGCGGGCAAACCCCACCGTGACCTCCTGATCAACGCGGTCTTCCGTAAAGCCCGGCAACTCAAGCGCCCTGTCGATAAGGGGCTGGAAATTGAGGTCGGCGATATGCGGTATGCCGGGCCACCCCACCATACCGGAGGTAAACAGGTTGGCGGTATATTCTTTGCGCGGCCGCTGGATGCAATTGGTGGTCATCAAAATGGCCCCCGGAAAGTCAACGAACTCTTTGGTCTGCTTCTGCCAGGCAGTGCCGAACTGGCCATAGAAATGCGAATATTGCTTGAGCTTGGGGTAGCCATGGGTGGCGAGCATTTCACCGTGGGTGTAGATGGTAATGCCCTTGCCTTCGGTCTGCTTCAGCAGCTCTTCCAGGTCTTTCAAATCATGCCCGGACACCAGGATGGCTTTGCCTTTGCGATATCCCAGGGGGACTTTGGTGGGCACCGGGTGGCCATAAGTGGTTGTATTGCCGGCATCCAGCAGTTCCATAGCTTTGTAGGCGGCCTCACCGCAGCGCAACGCCATCCCGACCCAGTCCTCAAGCCCGAGGTCGTCGCTTTGAATAGCGGCCAGCCCCTCATGAACATAGGCATAAACGCTTTCGTCTTCCTGGCCCAGAATCAAGGCATGGTCCGCATAGGCACTCACCCCTTTGATGCCGAAAAGCACGGTATGCTTGAGAGACAAGACATCCGCGTTGTCCGCCGGATAGGATGTCAAACCGACCTGTTCACCCTGGGCGACCAGATCGGCCATGGTGTCTGCGGGGCTTAGAGTGGCGGCCCCCTCATGCCAGTCGCTGACGCCACCGGCGGTTTTTACCTTGGCTTTGAGCCCCTCACGAAGAGCAACGGCCTGGTGAATCAAGTCGTAGAAGCGTTCCCCATCAAAGTCCACATTCGTCAGGGTCGAAAAGGCCGCCTTTACCGTAAAAACATTGACGTCCCGGTCCGAAACACCCACTTTGCGTCCCGCCACCGCAACCCGGGCCAACCCCATGAGAGAATAGAGGAGCAAATCCTGCAGGGCCGCAATGTCGGGTTGTTTGCCGCAAACCCCCTGTACGGTGCAGCCGGTGCCTTTTGCCGTTTGTTCACACTGGTAACAAAACATAGCGGTCCTCCTTATTGTATGTGAAAGGCGAGCATGGTTACCATGATGGACTGCCTGAAAGGAAAAGTCATTGACCCAGGTCAACCAGGGATTCGACATCGAGACGAACGACTCCTGAGTCGCTGTCATGGTAATGGCGCACAAAAAAAATTGCTACTAAGTAGACATGTGCTATCACCCATTTGACAGCCCTCTCGCAAATCATTAATTTATTTAATATCGATTTTCATATAAGTGTACATTACATTTACTTTTCTGCTTGACACATCCGACGACCTATCCTATGCCACTTATTGATAGTATTCATGAATTCACGATGTTCTTTCCGCATTTGCGCGGCATTAAAATGTGCGCGCCAGGAGCAACACGGCATGGGAAAAATGATCCGAACGACCGTCATTGGGCTGTTGAACAAAGGCATCACGTTTGAGGACGTTCAGGGGTTTATCAATGACAAATTGTCTGAAAAGGCACTCACCGGTTTTAAAACCGTCCAGGGGATATCCATCACCGGAAGCGGCGAACAACAGCGTCACATCAAGTTCAGCAGGGTGTTCGCGATCGACAAGCTCGATCACCGCTGGAATCTTTCCCTATCCCACGAATTCCGCAACGCCGGCTATGGCGACGTGGCGTGGAAATTTACCGAAGTGGACAGCCAAGACCCTGAAGCGGAAGACACCACCGTGTCGATCCATCCGGATCTTTTCAAAGCCTGCCTCGACGAAGACGAATGCCGCCGGCATCCCACGCCTCCCCCGAAACCTTTCGGTTCAGAGGCCTTCTGGCAATGGTCAGACGACCTCGATGAATAACCCCGTTCCGATCGCTGCATAACCGTACTTCCGCATCCGATGCGTGACCATCCAGCCGTTAAAACGCCTTAGGTCAGGGAATGATCTTTGTCAGAGACGCGCTTTTGCCGATGACGATAATACTGTCCCCTGCGGTCAGCACATCATCGGCCCTGGGGATATAACGATATTGGGTCTCCTGATGCTTGCGTATGGCGATGATCTGGCAGTTATGCCGGTTGGTCAGATCGATCTCGCGAAGCGTTTGATGTTCCAGTGTGTCAATGGTCATCTCCCGGATGATCATTTCCGGATCAAAGGGCAGGCGTTCGATGATCCCGGGGATATGAATCTTGTCGGCCAGTTGGGCGGCGGCGATATGCTCCGGGATGATGACGTCATCGGCCCCGATCTTGCGCAACAGCGTGGCGTGGTCTTCGGTGATCGCCTTGACCCAGACATTGGGAACCTTCAACTCCTTCAGATACATGGTGGTCATAGCGCTGGTGGAAATCGAATCACCAACGCTGATCAGGGCATGGGTGATCTCACGAAAACCGATTTGCTCCAGCGCCTGCTTATTCGAAATGTCCGCTTCATAAACCTGGTGAAATATTTTCTGGGCGCGCTGCACATTGGTGGGATTCGAATCGATGCCGATCACCTGGTGATTGAGATGGATGAGGGATGCGCCCACTTTATATCCGAATTTCCCCAGACCGACCACACATATCTGCGGTTTTGCCGCCATAACGCACTCTCCTCGTCAACCGATCATGAGCGTTTCTTCGGGAAGACGATAATGTTGGGTTTCCTGCACGCTCTGCAGGGCTGCGATTAATACAAAAGGACCCAGGCGTCCGATGAACATCAGAGAAATGATGATCCATTTGCCGGCGACCGACAATTTCGCCGTCAGCCCCGTGCTCAGCCCCACCGTACAGAAGGCTGACACGGATTCAAAGAGAATTTCCAGAAATTGACCGCGCACCACCAGATGAGGTTTGTTGCCGCCTTCCGTAAAATCGAGCAGAAAGGCCGCCAGAAAAATGATCATGGACGCCAGAATGAACAGAACCATCGCTTTTTTCACCGCGTTTTCGCGAATCGCGTACTTACCGATACTGGCCTGCGCCTTGCCACGCATTTGAGACCACATCGCTGCCGCCAAAACCCGCAAGGTCGTCACTTTAATCCCCCCGGCACATGAACCCGGGGCTCCACCGATGAACATGAGGAAAAGCAGCACCATGAGCGAAACATTGGTCATCCGGCCGATATCGAGGGTATTGAATCCTGCGGTCCGAGCGGTGATAGACTGGAACAACGCGGATAGAATGGCATCATCCGTGGCCATCATGCGATTGTATCCGACGAACTCGGCAAAATAGATGGCGGCCCAGCCCAAAACGATCAGCATCATGCTCGTACGGATGACAATCCTGGCATACCAGCTGATGCCTTTCCCCCTCGGGATGTGGCGACCCGTCAGGCGCCGCACCAGGTTGCTTTTAACCTCCACGAACACCGAAAATCCGATCCCGCCCACCACGATGAGGACCATGAAAACAAGATTGATGTCCCAGCTGCCCTTAAACCCCATAAGACTGTTTGGAAACAGGGAGAAGCCCGCGTTGCAGAAGGCGGAAACGGAATGGAAGAGGGCTGAAAGGGGGGAAAAGGCGACCGGGTCCATCAGCCATAACAAAACCGCCCCGGCCGATTCGATGACAAAGGTCCAGCAGACGATTTCGATGAGGAATCGACCCAGATTGAAGGTGGCGTCATGCAAAAGAATCTGGCCGACCGCGATGCGGTCCGTGATCGTTGTTCGCCGCCGCCAGATGTAGATGGAAAGGCTCGTGAAGGTCATGATGCCCAGGCCGCCGATCTGCATCAGCAACAGAATGGTCACTTGACCGAACTGGGTAAAGTAGGATCCTGTATCCACGACCACCAGCCCCGTCACGCAGGCCGCGGACGTCGCGGTAAAGGCGGCATCGGTCCATGACAGCGCATCAATCTTGTTCTTCTCGGAGCCATGGAGCAGGATGGATCCCAACAGGATGACGATCACAAAAAAGATAATGGGCAACACAATCGGTGAATTGAACATCCTGGAAAGCTTCATACATCGACCTATCTTAAGGCATCGGGGCGGCCCCGGAGAATTCCCGAACTGAAGCGGAGCCGCTTGAGAACAGGGATCAGGATTCCGAAAACGCGACTGTCGAGCTCGCAAGCGATAGCAAGACCGCTTTAAAATACGTTTTACCGGCTCTCGCAAGTAAAAAAAGATCATCCCAAAAAGAGCGGGCGTGATCCTGAGAGATACAGCGCCAAGGATTCAGGTGAAATAAGACCCTGAGGGCGAGACAACAAAAGGCCAAGAAATCGAGATTCAAGTGCCATGGGAAATCAAGCCCCCCCCTTGCCCCTCTCGACCCCTGGGCCCCTCTTATCCAACTAAATCAGAATTACATATCCTTGACCCGCCCCATAAGCTTGTCAAACTGCTCCACATCCACCACCGGTGACGTCGTAAAATGAATGCCGGTCAGATTATACAGCGCCACCGAGGCGGCCATGGCGTTGTCTGCCCCGGGAAAGTCGATGGTGAAGACAAGATCGTGCGCCCCCATGACGGCATACATGGAAATGATTTTGCCGTCATTTTCTTCGATCAGTTCACGGGCCTTATCGGTTCTTTCCGAACTGATCCCCTTGATGGCTTCCGACGAATATCTTCCAAACATTAAATAAATCGGCATGTTGAATCCCTCCTTTTTCAATCCTCATCGGATCGATGGTTATATTGCGGGTTTAATCCGTGTGAAGTGCGGTGTGATCGGACGGGAGGAAAAGGAACGGGATTTCCAAAAACAACATCAAGAAGAAGATTGCAGCCAAGTCGCAGCGGTATTTTGAGGAATTACAGGCACACGGATGGTGCGCCAATGAATAAATTTAGATGCGAAAACAACTATTTGTCAATAGCGGATGATATAGACGGGGATGTCTAATTTTTAAACAGGTATCGGTGCACGAACATCTCGTCACTCGGTGCCAGTCGGAATCCGATCAGCTCCAGCGGCGTTGCCCAGCAGAGTTCCGAATGCTCCAGGGCCTGGGGTTCCCCGATGATGGCAACCTCTTTGAACACGACGATGAATTCCGTCCCCGGATCGGGCACCTCCATAAGGGTCTCGCCCACCTCAATGGTTCGAACATTGAGTTCCTCGGACAACTCACGGCGCACTGCATCAAAATCCGACTCGTTTTCGAAGACCTTGCCGCCGGGAAATTCCCACAATCCGCCATGGCGCTTATTGCCGGGTCGTTTGCACGTCAAATAAGTGCGGTTTTTTTCAATAACGGCAGCAACAACTCGAATCATCGTATCTCCAGGAAATATCGGCCTTATACTATTCAGAACAAGGCGACAAGCGTCGATGTAAAGGCACCCGCGCCCATGCCGGTGATCAGCATGGCAACGATGTCACGGAAATGGGTCCGCACGAAAATGCGTGATGCCATAAGGCCCCGCCCATGCCCGTAAGGCGATGGATACGGCAACTTTAAATAGAAATGATATACCAGTGAGGCAACCACCGCAAATGGTAATGTGACCATGATGAGTGCGGTCCGTGTAAATCCGTCGATCCATATGGCTCTGGCAATACCCAACGGTAGAAAAATCCCTGCGGCAACGCCGGCGATGAGCATAGCGCTTTTGATCGCCTCCAGCGAGCGTTGGGTCAGTGCCATCGCATTTCCTCCCGGTATCCCTGGACGTCGCATGTCGCCAAACAAGAAATATATATCTCTTTCCGGACCTTCAACCGGTGCGAAAGTTCATAAATGATCTGATGATGTGCGTCCTCCATAAAGAACGCCATTCCTCTACCGGTCTAAAAACTGTTTTACCACCGCCACCGTGCGGGCGGGCGCCTCTTCCTGAGGCACATGGCCGAGGTCTTCGAAAATCTTGAGGTGACTGCCGGCGATATCGTGATGGAAACGCTCGGCCATTGCGGGAAGGATCAAACGATCACGGCCGCCCCACAGGATAAGGGTCGGCACGTTCACCTCCGGAATACGATCGGCCATTTCGCCCGGCGGTGCCTGCTTGAATCTTTCCACCAGGGCATGCCGGTTGCCCTCACGCACCGTAATGGCGACGTAACGATCGATCAAGTTCTCGGTTACTTTCCCGGGGTCGCCGTAGACATTTTTCAGACTGGAAGCAATCAAAAAGCGCGGCAGCGTGTTCGCCGCCAGGCGATTGAGGACCGGGGTCATCGCGATTCGAAAGCCGATGGGCATCACGGCCGCCTGCAGTCGATAGCCGGACGCATCCACCAGGATCAATTTGGCGACAAGAGCGGGATACGCCAGGGATGTCGCCCAGGCGACGTACCCGCCAAACGAGTTGCCGGCCAGCACGCACCGCTGCACACCCAGATGATCCAGCACAGCAGCGACAAATCGAGTATAGCGTTCAATCGTGTAAACGTTGTCCGCGGATGGTCCGGTGAGCCCGAAGCCGGGCAGATCGAAACGGATGACACGCCGCTGTTCTTTCAGCGCCCGGGCCCAGCCTTCCCAAGTGTGCAGCGACGACGAGGTCCCATGCAGCAGCACGATGGGCATCGCGTCGTCCCGCGGGCCTTCGTCACGCAGATGCACATTCATGTCCACCACAGGGATAAAGACAGAGGGTGGCGGCGCCCAGCGGGCTTGCAGGGCCTCAACCGGACGGTCCGGGGCCCAGTTATAAAAGACAAACGCCCCGGTCAGAAGCACCAGCATCGCCCCGAGGCCGGCCATTATTTTCAGGCAGTTTCTCATGGGGATCCTTTCCCGCGCTCCGGTCCATGCCAGGACTGCATCAACGATTCTCAATCATAGGCGGCGCGGGTTTCTTCGTCACTCATGGTCGGTGCGATAAGCGATTGCCATGCCGCACTTTCCCAGGTCCCGAGATGAGTATGCATGGTGAGATACTTTTTGGGTATCGGGTGCGTACCGACAACGACCTTGACGCCGTAGCGTTTTTCAAGAAAAGCAACGAATGTTTCCAGATGCGGACAGGGAGGGTAGCCCACCACCAGCCCCGTGGCCAGATGAATCACCTCGGCACCATTCTTCACCATCTCATCGCCGGCGTATTCGATGTTTCCACCTGGACAGCCATCGCAGGTCGTAAACCCAACCAGTTCCGCTTCGGTGTCCGCGTAGATGCTGAAAGCCCCTTCCCGGTTTCGCATGGCACGCAAACACTTGCCCCCCGCACAACGGCGGTAGCGATCACAGATAATGATACCGATCTTTGTCTTGGAATTCATGTCAAGACCTTTCATTTGGTGGTTGGTTAAAATTAACAATCCGCCTTCCCATAGTCCCGTTTCTACCGCTTCCTGCGGGGACGTTTGCGGTTGTCCTTTGATGTGGTCCGGATGCTTTGACGGGGTGCGCCACCACCTGGGGGAAGCTTATTCTGGTCCTCCGAGGCGACCCATACAAAACGGGATTGCGATTTGCTGCCCCTGTAAGCGGGGACCCGAAAACGGCGCACATGAAAGTTGCTTCGAAGTAAAATCTGCTCGAAATTCCGGCTCGGCTCAGCCGACCACACCGCCAAGCACCCCCCTTCACGCAACGCGCGGCGGCAAGCGCGAATCCCTTCATCGCTGTATAGCCGGCGGTTCCGTGAATCGGTCATGGCACGTGGTCCATTGTCGACATCCAGCAAAATGGCATCGAACCGGCACTTGGTCGGCGTGATAAAGTCGATGATATCGCCCATTTGGATGTCAACACGGCTGTCTTCCAGCGGCTGACCGTTGAGTTCCCCAAAAAAGGCGCGATTCCATTTCACCACCGCATCCAGCAGTTCGCTCACCACCACATGCGCATCCAGGCAAAGCATATCGAGGGCCTGTCGCAGGGTATAGCCCATGCCCAATCCGCCGATGAGGATGCGGGGTGCCGCGTGATCCGTCAAATGCGCACACCCCAGTCGGCTCAATTCCAGTTCGGATTCATGCTGGCGGCTGTGCATCAAGTCCTGGCCGTTGACCACGATCGAAAAATCGCGGTCGTGCTGAAAAAGAACCATCTCGCCGCCGTCGGGAGTCCGGGTTGTGGCTAATTTTACTCTTGGATTCATCTTGGCATCCTATCACAGATCATCGGCAAATGATGACCAGAAAAGACATCGGAGCCATCTTCCTGCTATTGCAACCCGCCGAGCAATCAGCAACATCAGGCCTGCGCCATTACAACGGCACGCACAGGGGCCGGATGGCCCTCAACCGTCAGGCCCGGGCGCAGGGGATCCAGAAATGCGTCCAGCGATTCGGAGTTGATCCAGTCCGTGGGCCGCTGTTCATCCAGCGTCGTGGGTGTAACATCCACGCAGCGGACGTGGTGGAAGCCAGCCGTGCCCAGCCATTTTTCGAGGCGCGTCACGGTCGGAATGGCGTAGACATTGTTCATTTTAGCATATCGCCCGGGTGGTGTGAGTACCGCATCGCCTTTTTGTGCAAGCACCAGCGTCTCCATCACCAACTGTCCCCCGGACGTCAGCAACGGTCGTATATTTTTCAGGGCCTGAATCGGGTCGCGCTGGTGATAGAGAATTCCCATGCAAAAAACCGTATCGAAGCAACCGGGCATGGCAGGGAAGGCCTCCAGACGCAGGGGCAGGGTGAACACACGGTCATCCCGAATATAGCGCTGCAGGAGCTGAAACTGGAAAAAAAACGTCAGGTAGGGCTCGATCCCCAAAACCAGTGCCGGAGCATCCACACACATGCGGAACATGTAGTAACCGCAGGAAGACCCGATATCGAGAATGCGTTGTCCTTTCAGGGGAGCCAGGTGGGGCCGGACACGATCCCACTTGAGCGACGAATCCCACTCGCTGTCCACCGGAATGCCAAAGACATCGAAGGGTCCCTTGCGCCAGGGAATCATTGTCTTGAGCGCCTCCCGCATGATACGCCGGTCGTCCGGGTCGAGATCGCCGGGCTTTCCGATCCGTATCCGATCCTGGTCAAGATCGATACTGCTGGGTTCGATGGCGGGCAGGCCCCTCATCATCTCCTGGTACGTCCGGGCTTTGCGGTCCTTGCCCTGGATGCGCTTCACGACAGGATCCAACCGATCACCAAGCGCTGTTTCATAACGGGTCAGACCAAAGCGATGGAGATGCGCGAGCAGCGGATGGATCATTTCTGGCATATCCAGGAACAGAAATTGAACCACTTCAACCAGATGTCCAGCCGCTTGAATCCGGCACCGGTCACGCGGCGCAGGTGGTCGGCCACCGTCTCGGGAATCAGGACGCGTTCCAGTGCTTCGCGCTTCTGGGCGATGGCCAAATCCGAGTAGCCGTTTTCGCGCTTAAATCGATAATAAACGTCCTGTTGAAGCGTGCAAAAATCATCATCGGCATGCACGATCTTTTCCGAAAACAGAAGAAGACCGCCCGGCCGCAGGCCCCGATAAACGCGATCGATCAGCCGGTCGCGGTCCGCCAGCGAGAGAAATTGAAGCGTAAAATTGATGATGACGATGCCGGCGTCTTCAATGGCCGTCCGAATGACATCGTCGTCGATCAGCGTAATCCGATCGCCTTCGGGCAGCGCCCGGCGCCGCTCGTCGTAGATCGCCAGCATCGCCGCGGAATTGTCCACGGCAATCATGCGAAAGGGGGTCGACTCCATGGCTTCGCAGACGGCCAGGCCCACATTGCCGGTGGAGCACCCCAGGTCGTAGATGCAGGAATTCTCCTGGTAAAAGGCCGCCACAAGCTGGGCCTGGCGCCGGATGATTTCATCGTATAGCGGAATCGAACGCTGGAGCATGTCGTCGAATACGGCCGCCACCTGGTCGTTGAATTCGAAGGGCGGCACCGGCTGTCGATGCGTGTCGTAGATGGTGTCACGTTTCATTACGGGCTTTTTCTTTTGTTTAAACATCAATCGTTCGCCCTCAATTACGATGCGGCCCCCGGAAACCAACCGGACTGCCGGATGCCTTATCAAAAGGCAGGTCATCCCTGATTCGGGGCGACGTGGTAAAATCCGTCCGCCAGGCGCACACCAGCGTACCGGCGATAAGGAAAGCCGCGATCGCCAGCATCATGCGATAGGCATCCCCTTCCATCCAGGCCATGCGGTCCAGGAAATGACCGCAGGCCAGGGGCAGCCCCATGGCCAGCGGCAGGGTCAGCACCGGCGCCACCGCGAAATAGGGTGTGGCATCGGACAACCCGGATAGTTTTTTCACGGCGGGTGCGTAAACGATCATGCGGGTGCCCCGGGCCATCCCCAGTAAAAAGCTGGCAATATAGAAGCTGACGGGCGTGCACCAAATCGCCAGCAGCAATACGGCCCCCATCGATCCCAGCTTGGAAGCCATGGCCTTGTGCTTCAGGGTGAGCCACCCCATAGTCCCCAGCAGGACGTTCGAGAGAATCGCCCCCGCATAGATCAACCCCACAAACACACCGGCGGCCACCGCCGGCCTCACGCCGCCGAAATCCGTGGCGTAGGCGGCATAAAACGAAATCACGGTGACCACGATGTAGAGTTCCAGATCGCTTCCCAGGAAGACCAGAAAGTTTCGATTGCGAACCATGTGCTGCTGGGTGTTCCGAATATATCTGAAAAAAGACGGTCGCGGCGGCCGCCCATCTCCCGCTTCATCCGCTTCCCGTGTCAGGAAAAAAAACAGCGACCCCAACATGAAAAAGCCGCCGACCGCTAAAAAAATGACGGCCGAGGCCTGCGGTGCAAACGCATAGCGCTGGACAACATTGAGGATCACCAGACTGCTGATCAGTTTAGCGCTGTTCTGGGCGATCATCATATAGGCCAAACCGGCGGTTGATTTTTCCTCCGACAATATCTTCACCAGATAGTTCAACCAGACCGGCAGGGTCATACCGATGCAGACCGAAAAAACCGCGTAGCACACAAAAAAAAGGACGAGGATATCTTCGGTCCGACCCAGCAGAGGCATACATCCGCCAAAGACCAGAAGCGCGACGGCGGATATCAGGTGGAGTATCACCACCGCCCGGCGCTTGAATACCATTCCCTCGGTCATATAGCTTGACAGCAGGGCAAAGACCGATGTCCCGATAAAAAAGAAAAAGGGGATCATGCCCAGGGCAAACCCGGAAGCGCCCAGGCTTTTGAGAAACAGTTGCAGAAAGGTGCTTTCCACCACCACCGGCAATCCCAGCCCCCAGAGAAACTCCACGGCGGAGATGCCGAATACGTTGCGAATGTAGTGGCGCTCCTTGAATTTGGATTCCATAGCCAGGGTCACGATGCTTTCCGGTGAGCCGCCATGGGCAGCCTCAAGATTTAAGTGGTGCCCATCCAGAAATCGGCAAATTGGGTTGAGATCATGGCGTGCCAAAAATTGAACCGCAGGCATATAATTACCATGCCGAGGATTCAATTTTTCGCGCAACGCCGATATTTATCCGCCTTCGACGGATGGGGCAGATTGGCCATTTATGGACGGGCACTAAATAGCGTCGGCACTTTAGATGGATTGCCGCTCCGTGTCAACGACGGGTCGGCCAAGGGGCATCGGATCCCCTTCGATCGAACCACCGATTTGGACTTGACCCCGTCCAATCGCCGCATTAGGTTTCAATCACGATTCTTAACCCATTCCAATCCATCACATCCAATCAACAAGGAGGTTTCATGGACAAGTGGGAATGCCCCTGCGGCTACATCTACGACCCGATGGAAGGTGATATCGAAAACAACATTCCGGTTGAAACGCCTTTTGAAAAACTGCCGGACGAATGGGTCTGCCCCTTGTGCGGCGCCGAAAAAGAATATTTTGAAAAACTGGATTGATGTCTTCTCGGCGCCGGCCCGAATATCATCGGGCTTGTCCACAACCGTTGGATCATTCCATTGAAGCAGCATTATATCACGTTGGCACTCCTTCGCGATGGGGATCGGGCTGTTCTACCCAAGGATGGCTCGATCCCTGCATCTGTTGATATTGATTGCTGAGGCCCGCGTGATGAAGTGGCTGATCATCGGCGGCGGCATTCACGGCACCTACCTGGCCAATCTGCTGATGCACCAGCCCGACCTAACACCAGAAGACATCGGCGTCCTCGATCCCCATGACACTCTCCTGGCGGCCTGGAACCGCATGACCACCAATTGCGGCATGCGCTTTCTAAGATCACCGGCCACGCATCACATCGACCTGCCGATCCTGTCCATCTACCGTTTCGCCAAAACGCCGGAGGGACAATCGCTGGCGGATTTCATCCCGCCGTACAACCGCCCTTCTCTGCCCCTGTTTCGCGCCCATAGTGCCAGGGTCATCGCCCGCAAGGGCATCGCGCAGCGACACATCCAGGACCGTGCCCTGACCATGCGCCGGGATGGCCGGCGCTTTATCGTGGAAACCACCCGCGGCCCTCTCCGGACCCGGCGCGTGCTCCTGGCCATCGGCATGAGCGACCAACCCTGCTGGCCTTCCTGGGCGAATCGTCTCCGTCGCGAGGGCGCTCCCATCACCCACGTGTTCGAACCGACCTTTCATCCCCAAGATGCGGCCGCGAACGGACCGACGGTGGTGGTCGGCGGCGGCATCACGGCCGCCCAGACGGCCCTCTCCCTGGCAACCAATCCCCGGGCCGACGTTGTCCTGATCGCCCGCCGGGCCCTGCAGGAAAGCCAATTCGACTTCAATCCCTGCTGGATTGGGCCCAAGTGCCTGCGCCGGTTCTACCAGGAAGACTATGATACGCGGCGCACGACCATTGACAAAGCACGGCTGCCCGGCAGCCTGCCCGGTGAAGTGCTGAAAGCATTCGAGCAGGCGTGTATAAGCACCCGGCTCGCGTTTCGACCGTCCGCCATCCGGGAAGCCGTCCTCACAAATGGGACCATCCGGCTCCGAACGGAAAACGGCCTGATAGAGGCCCACCGCATCGTCCTGGCCACCGGATTCCGCCAGGAGCGTCCCGGGGGCCGTTTTGTGGACCGCCTGATCAAAGACTTCGGGCTGCCCTGCAACCCCTGCGGCTATCCTATCGTCGGGAAGGATTTACAGTGGGGGGAAAACATCTACGTCACCGGCCCTTTGGCCGAACTCCAGGTAGGCCCCTGTGCCCGCAACATCGTGGGCGCCCGCAACGCCGGTCGTCTGCTTATGGCATCGCTGGCTGCGGAATAACCGAATCGAGGGCCTGTGAACCCCGCAAAAACCGCCAGGCATAGGGTATCGCCCCCTCCCAGTTCATCCTCTGCACTATACGACAAAAGTCGGCATCCAGCCGGGCGGTTAAGCACGTTTCTTCCCGGCTCCGGGGGTGCGGAAAGCGCAGTTCAGTGGCGGCCAGCAGCAATCGACGGCAGTCCAATTCCTCGCTGAAAAAGCGGTTGTGTTTGTTGTCGCCGTATTGGCGATCGTTGATGATTGGATGGCGCAGATGGCTCATATGACGCCGGATCTGGTGCGTGCGACCGGTAGCCGGCATTACCTTTACCAGGGAATAGCGGCCGGTGGCATAGCGTCCCACCGCCACCGGCAATTCCGCTGTATCCAGGCGAAGGTAGCGGGTGATGGCCTGCTGGGGGTCTTTATCTCCTTCCTCGCCGGTGTCGCTGCGGCGCAAAGGGGTGTCCACGGCACCCGATTCGGCGATAAAACCCCGTACCACCGCCAGATAGGTTTTCTGCACCTGACGCCGGGCAAACGACTTGGCCAGCGAGCGCGCCGCCCCGGGATTGAGGGCAAACACCATCACACCGGAGGTGGGCCTGTCCAGGCGATGGACCGGAAAAAGGTGATGTCCCACCTGGTCACGCACCAGCTGCAGGACAAAGCGCTCCCGACGGCCATCATACACCCCGCGGTGCACCTTGATGCCGGATGGCTTGTTGAGGGCCACCAAATCATCGTCCTGGTAAATGATCTCGATCATTGGTTCCGTTTCACAGTCAAAAACGATTACCAAACCATTTCAGACGCTACGGTTACTAACCCTGAGACGACCTTAGCACACTCTTCGTCCGCAAGGGTAGATGATCCCCTCCTCCGTGAGGTCACACCATGTCCTATTGTCCGCCTAAATCAATGAAATGCTTTAAGATAGGATTATTGACAGCGATTTCACCTTTGGCTATGGTACTCTCCGGGCTAGGTTTCAAAACCGCCTCGCATGGCCCCCCGGTCATGGACACCGACCAATGATGAGTGGGGCGCATTGCCCCGCCAAAAGAATTCCCCCGTGAGCCCGTTGTGTCAGGGCAGGACTATCAGATGGTGCATCGAAACGTCTTCTTTGTATGGCTCTTCCTGCTGGTGAGTTTTACGGCCGGCTGCGTCACACGTGACCGCTATGCCTACGACGTCATCCGGGCGGACACGCAAAACGCCGTTACCCGTCCTGACGGAGGCATGGCCCGCCCCGAAACCGCGCTTCCCGCAGGCCCCTTATCCTTGCAGGACGCCATACGCATTGCCCTGATCAACAACCCCGATCTGCAGATGGCCGCCGCCCGCATCCGCCAGACCGATGCCCTCATTGAAAAGTCCCGATCCACCTTTTACCCGACCCTGGGGTTTTATACCGAATACCTGCGGGGCAATGCCCCCTCCGCCTATCTTTTCAAAAAGATAGACCAGCGCGAAATCGATTTTTCCGAAGATTTCAACGATCCGGGTGTGTTCGACAATTTCGAGTCCGGCCTGAAGGCCCGTTGGAATCTCTACCGCGGCGGCCGGGATCGCCTCAACCGCCAGATGGCGGAAACCGGACGGACCATTTCCCACCTGGATCGCCAATCGGTTCAGAACGCGCTCGTGGCCTCGGTCATCCAGACCTATTATGACCATCTCACCGCCGGCGCCTTCATTGAGATCGCCCGGAATTCAGTCGCCACGGTAGAAGACCAACTGCGCGTTATGACAGTGCGCTACGATGCCGGCGGCGCTCTCAAATCAGACCTGCTGTCCCTCCAGGTTCGCCGTTCCGAAGCCCAGGAAGAAGAAGTTCGCAGCCGCAACCAGTTGGCGCTGACCCGCGCCGCCCTGGCCAACTTATTGGGAATCGGCATTCGCCAGCCGTTGGCGT
Source organism: Deltaproteobacteria bacterium (assembly GCA_020444045.1). Lineage (GTDB taxonomy): Bacteria > Desulfobacterota > Desulfobacteria > Desulfobacterales > UBA5852 > JABZFP01. Next base: position 191,434 of record JAHLLS010000003.1, on the reverse strand, counting down.
TGTCCGAGACCGCCATGACCGGACTGAGCATCCCGGATCAATTCGACGCCGGACTGGCCTATGCCCTGAGCCATCGACCGGAAATCCGGGGGCTTCACGAAAAGGTTCGTCAAAGCCGTATGGCCGTAGACAAAGCCCAGGCCGGCTACATACCGAGCATCGATGCCTTTGGTAAACTCTATTACGATGATGAAGACATGAGCTATGATCTCGACCGGGAAAACTGGACGGCCGGGATTCTTTTCAACTGGGAGCTTTTCCAGGGATTTTACACCCGGGCCGATGAAAACGAGGCCCGGGCAATATTTGAAGAGATGCTGCTCCGGGACCGCAAGACCACCCTGGCCGTGGAATTGGAGGTCAAGACCGCCTATCTGGGATTAACGGATGCCCGGGCCCGCTTGGAAGTGGCCCGCCAGCGGGTCGCCAATGCCGAAGAAAGCCTCAAACTGGTGAGCCAACAATACGAAGGCGGATCCGCCACCGTTACACGCTACCTTGAAGCGGAACTGGCCTGCAACCAGGCACGCCTGAGCCAGGCAGCGGCATTATATGACCGTGAGAAAGCCGCAGCCGACATTGCCCGCGCCATCGGCCACCTGGCGGCGGCCTATCCCGTCAGCACTGAATAGGGGCAGCTTCGTCGCAATAAACCACCCTCCTTCCTATCGTGGTAAAATTCCCTGCGGGGCACCCTGATAGTCATTCCGGTCGCCGACGATAGACATTTTGTCAGTGAGGCTCCTTGAGGGAGGCTTTTAAAAACGGTTTCTGGATTTATGGTTTTGAATTTCCCTTTGTCTCGCGCCGAGCATCGGCGGGGCGGACGAAAATAAGTGCGCGGACTGTCTGAGCCCGCTAATAAGCGGGCGAGTGACCGCGCGCGCCAGCCGAAACCGAGCAATTCAGCGGCGTCTCATGCCACCATGCTGCGTTTTCAAGCTTGTTCGGGTGCTCACAATCTGGCGATTGCTGCGCGCCTCGCTTCGCTTGACGCCTTGCCTGACAGCATGATCCTTGCTGCCTCGCCCGGTTTAGCGACGCGCAGGATCAAGCGGGACACGGGCGTGTTCTTTTGCTTCGTTTTCTGGCACGGGACAGAAAACGAAGAAATCTTATGAAAAAAGCACACCGCATCGGTTCTACCTCTCCGGGTCCTCCAAGAAAGATTGCGGGTTTAGATCAATGCATAATTAATCACGGACATCACGGACTCGCTGGCTGGATCCCTCCCCTCTCCGCGCAAGAATCGGGTTGCCCACGGCCGGCATGCTTCATACAATAGTGCATAAGAGCGCCGGCCAAACGGGTTTTTCACACAAACAAACCGGTGGGGGCCTGTGACGCGGCGCATTCATCTCAAACGGAAGGACCATGGCAATGGGCGATTACCAGAAACAATGCCGCGATTACGAACGGGTAGAAACCGCCATCCGCTATATCGAAGACCACCAGGAGGCGCAACCCGGTCTGGCGGAAATTGCCCGGGCCGCACAAATGAGCGACTATCATTTTCAGCGCCTGTTCAGCCGATGGGTGGGCATCAGCCCTAAACGCTTTTTGCAGTTTCTGACCAAGGAACACGCCAAAAACCTGATACGGGAGTCCGGCACCGTGCTGGACACCACGTTCGACAGCGGGCTTTCCAGTCCGGGACGTCTGCACGATCTTTTTGTCAATTGTGAGGCGGTAACGCCCGGCGAATACAAAAAAAAGGGGGCGGGCCTGGAGATCCGGTATGGCTTTCACCCCTCCCCTTTCGGCGAGTGTCTTCTGGCCATGACCGAGCGGGGCATCTGCGGCCTGACCTTTGTTCAGAACGGCGACCGCGAACAACCGCTGGCGGATCTCAAGCGCCAGTGGCCGCAGGCCTCGGTCCACACTGATCCCCAGGCCTCGGCCGGACTGCTGGACCGCATTTTCGGCTACCCCCACGACCACCCGCCGGCCCCGCTCCATCTTTTCGTCAAGGGGACCAACTTCCAGATCAAGGTCTGGGAGGCGCTCCTGAAAATTCCTCTGGGCCGAGCCGTCACCTACGAGGACGTCGCCCGGCATATCGGCATGCCCAAAGCCGCGCGCGCCGTGGGCAATGCCGTGGGGCGCAACCCCATCCCGTTCCTGATTCCCTGCCACCGCGTGATACGCAAAACGGGCGTGCTCGGCCATTACGGCGGCGGCCCGGCCCGCAAGAAAGCCATGCTGGGCTGGGAATCGGCCCGGATTCGAAACGCGGCCCCCTGAAATGACGGCGGCATGTCAATGGCCGCCCGTTGTCATGAGCCGCGTGATTTTAACATCAGCCCCAATTTCCCGATCATCAACTTCAACATCATCGGTCAACCGTTCCATTACCGATCCCTCTGGCTGGATGCTCCGACTTAAGTCGTCACCTAATAAGAACCATCCGCTTGTTGGGCATCGAACCGTATGGGCATGCTTTCGTCACGTGCGCGGCTTGTCATTGCCGACCGGGTGGTATATGAATCGATTTTTGCTGTGACATGAACGCTGTTGCTATCCAAAAAATCGAGGGAATTCGATGATCACCTTGCTTGACTACGGCGCCGGTAATGTCCGCAGCGTCGTCAATGCCATTGAAAGTCTGGGGGAGACCGTCCGACCGGTTCAATCACCGGAAGACATCCTCTCCGCTGAACGGTTGATCTTTCCGGGCGTAGGGGCCTTCGGCAGCATGATGGAAATCCTGCATGCCCGGGGATATGTGTCGCCCCTGAAAGCTTACCTCCAATCCGGACGCCCCTTCCTGGGCATCTGCCTCGGCATGCATGCCTTGTTCGAAGAGAGCGAAGAAGCACCGGGAACACCCGGCCTCGGTATCATGAAAGGCCGTGTCAAACGGTTCACCATCGACCTTGCCGTTCCCCACATCGGCTGGAACGGCATCAAAGCCCGCCAGGCGTCGCCCCTGTTCAACGGATTGCAGGGGGATGAAAAGTTTTACTTCGTCCACTCCTACCACATTGCGCCGGAAGACCCCGGGGTCATACTGACCGCCACGGACTACGGTTACGAATTCGCCAGCGCCGTGCAGCAGGGCCAGATCATGGGGACCCAGTTTCACCCGGAAAAGAGCGGCGACGACGGTCGTCGCATCCTGGCCAATTTTTTAGCCGCTGACACGCCTGCCGTTACGCCCCGCCATATTCCGGAAACGACGCGACTGGCCAAACGAATCATCGCCTGCCTGGATGTGCGGACCAACGACCAGGGCGACCTGGTGGTCACCAAGGGGGACCAGTACGACGTCCGGGAAGCAGGGCAGGTGCGCAACCTGGGGCTGCCGGTGGAGCTGGCCGAACGGTATTACCGGGAGGGCGCCGACGAGATCACCTTTCTCAACATCACCGGCTTTCGGGATTTCCCGCTGGAAGACATGCCCATGCTGGAGGTGCTCAAGCGGACCTCCCGCAACGTTTTCGTGCCGCTGACCATCGGCGGCGGCATCCGCAACTACACTGACCAAAACGGCCGGACCTATTCCGCTTTAGAGGTGGCCGCCGAGTACTTCCGCTCGGGCGCCGACAAGGTGTCCATCGGCAGCGACGCGGTCCTGATCGCCGAAGACTACCTGCGCACCGGTCACTTGACCGGCGAAAGCGCCATCGAAAGCATTTCACGCGTCTACGGCAGCCAGGCCGTGGTCATCTCGGTGGACCCCCGCCGGGTCTATGTGGCCGCACCCCAGGAAGCCCCCCGGCAAACCATCGAAACCGCCTATCCGGGACCCAACGGGGAGCGTTACTGCTGGTACCAGTGCACCATCAAGGGCGGGCGGGAAGGCCGGGAACTGGATGCCGTGTCCCTGGCAAAAGCCTGTGAAACCCTCGGCGCCGGTGAAATTCTGTTGAACTGTATCGATCGTGACGGCACCAACGCAGGATTTGATTTAGAATTGATCACGACCGTGAAAGCCGCTGTCTCCATCCCGGTCATTGCCTCCAGCGGCGCCGGCTGCGAAGCCCATTTTCACGAGGTTTTCACCCGAACCAAGGCCGAGTCCGCCCTGGCGGCCGGTATTTTCCATCGCCGTGAAGTTCCCATCAGCGATGTGAAAGCTTACCTGCAGGGCCGGGTGGAAATCAGACCCTAAGCCTCCTTGAAGGGGGCTTGAAAACAACTTAAAAAACTTCGTTCTGGATCGATAGAATCTCTCCGCTTCCCTACCAACTGCGAGGAGGTTAAATCAAAACCAGTTAACCGGAAACCGCCCTATGATCCACATCAATGCCGATATTGTTATTCCGGACAGCGAAATCACGCTGGCTTTTGTGCGCGCCGACGGCCCCGGAGGACAGCACGTCAACAAAACAGCGACAGCGGTGCAGTTGCGTTTCGACGTGCGGCAGAGCCCATCGCTACCCGAGGGGGTTCGCCAGCGGCTCCAACGCCTGGCCGGGCAACGGCTGACCCGCGACGGCGTCCTGGTCATCGACGCCCGCAGCCACCGTTCCCAGAAGCAGAATCGCGAAGAAGCCCTGGGCCGCCTGATACGCCTGGTTCAGGCCGCGGCCCGGCCACCGCGTCCCCGGCGTCCCACCAAGCCCTCGGCCGCGTCGCGCAGGCGCCGACTGGAAAACAAGCGCCAGCGGGCCCGACTTAAACAACAGCGCCAGCCGGTTCGGGACGAAAAGTAACGTTTCCAAGAAAACTTCGAGATGAGATTATGACAATCTCTTCGATACAGCCGGAGGGAAAATATTTTAGGTCGCCCCCTTCCAAGATTGCTTAATGTCTGGCTTTTAGGCAACACGGTTTTATGGAAAGCGAAGAATAATGACAAGCCCTACCCCAGCCAACAACACCCCCCGCTATGCTTCGAACGGATCCCACCTCCGGCAGACCGACCGCCAATGGCAGGATCTGGCCCAACGATCGCTGGAAGAACTGGCCAACCTGACCCTGGCCCTCCCCCTGCCGGACGGCCGGTTGCAGTTCCGTTTCCTCAATGAAGACATCCGGGTGGACATTCCCAACCAGCGCCTGTTGCACATCCATGACGGGTACGACATCCCGCTGGAGGATCCCTTGCTGGAACTGGTGACCCTAGCTTACCTGAATCGGGTCGACGCCGTCCTGCCGCTGGATCGGGATATCGTCGGGCTGCAGGACCTGAAGGAATCCCATTTTTTCGCAGGCCCTCACGAGCTGCAAACCGACCTGGTGCTGGAGCGTTATGGCAAAGATCCCGCTGCCTTCCGGCAGGCCGTGGCGTCCCTGGATGGCCGTATGACGGACATGGCGGATGCGGCCGGCCGGTTGCTCCCGTTTCCGCGCATTCCACTGTATTTCCTGATGTGGTTTGCGGATGAGGAATTCCCGGCCCGTCTGAGGGTTCTCTTCGATCGTTCCATCGAACGGTTTCTGCCGGCGGATGCCATCTGGGCTCTGGTCAACCGCGTGGCCCGGGCTATGGTGGACGGAACGGCTATCGGCAAATGAACTTCTTCCCCACGAACAAGAGGTTTCAGATAGTGTGCCACTTGATAGGATCTTATAAGGCGCTTGGTTGGTGTTCCTGGTTTCGTTATTTAACAAGTATCCCAAAGCTGGTCGAATTTGAGATAAGTTGGAGCTGTATGTAACTCTTGGGCTCAGGGTTGCGCAGCGAGACGGAACGTCCCTTGGAGCCCATAGATAAGCTTCATAGTCCACATAATGACCCTGCCGATATTCCCGATTATAACCAATTACGGCCAGTTTTTTAAAACCTTTTAATTAACCGCTTGAATCAAATCAAATGTCCCGATAGATCTAACCAAGTGTTCGCTTACAGTCAATGATTGTCCGGCATCGCCGATGATCTCTGACCATGCTCACAGGGCATGAATTCTCATGGTGTATTGAAAAAAGGAGTGTAAATGAACTTTTCTGAACCCACCCCGAACAACAGATCGGATATGATCATCACCTATGGTGGCATTACCGGCATGAGCGCATGCCAGTTATCGGCCGCCATTCGTGAGCGAAGGGTCAGCTGTGTTGAGGTGATGCAGGCCTACCTGGAAAGAATCCATCTGTACAACCCGGGCTACAACGCCATCGTCAGCATGGTCCATGACGAAAAACTCGTCGAACTGGCCCAGAAGGCCGACCTGGCACTGGACAAGGGAGAATACTGGGGATGGATGCACGGCATGCCCCATGCTGTCAAGGACTTGGCCAGCGCCAAGGGGCTGGAAACGAGCCTCGGGTCGAAAATCTTTGCCGACACCATCGCCGGATCGGATGATCTTCACATCGCCCGGATTCGATCCCAGGGTGCCATTTTTATCGGCAAAACCAATGTACCGGAATTCGGGCTGGGTTCCCAGACTTACAACGATGTGCACGGTACGACTGGAAACGCTTACGATCCGAAACTGACCGCCGGTGGGAGCAGCGGTGGTGCGGCCGTCGGCCTGGCCTTGCAGATGCTGCCCGTTGCCGACGGCAGCGATATGATGGGTTCGCTCCGAAACCCGGCAGGCTATAACAATATCATAGGCTTTCGGCCGAGCCAGGGGCGTGTTCCGAGCGTACCCGGCAGGCCGGCCTTGGATGTTTACTACCAGCAATTGTTAATCGACGGTCCCATGGGGCGGAATGTCGAAGACACCCTTCGCCTTCTTGTCACCATGGCCGGCTATGATTCCCGTGCGCCCCTGAGCCTCAGAGACGAACTCCCGGCCCATGATATGTTCCGGAAAGCCGATTTAAATGGTTTTCGCATTGGATGGATGGGTGACTTTGAGGGATATCTGGCAACGGAGGAGGGGCTGCTGGACCTTTGCGAAAAAAGCCTCGACGGGCTTTCTCAACACGGCGTGGTTGTCGAGCGCTGCCAGCCCGCCTATGACATGGCCCGGCTCTGGCAAACCTGGCTGACCCTTCGCCATTGGATCGTCGGTAACCATAAACCGCTTTACGATGATCCGGAAAAGAAAAAACTGTTAAAGCCGGAACTGGCCTGGGAGATCGAGGGGAGCTTCGGCATGCCGGCATCCCAGGTAGCAGAGGCGGCCATGGCCAGGACCGACTGGTACCAGGCGCTTCACGCACTGTTTGAACGCTACGACCTTCTGGCCCTGCCGACCGCACAGGTGTTTCCCTACCCGGCCGATATCCACTGGCCGGTCTCTGTTGGGGACAGGACCATGGACACCTATCATCGATGGATGGAAGTTGTTGTGGGCGGCACCCTGGCAGGACTGCCCGTTGTCAATCTGCCGGCAGGATTCGACAACCAGGGCCGGCCCATGGGCATACAGTTCATGGGCCCCATGGGGCATGACCGCGAGGTACTTGAATTTTCCTTGGCCTACGAGGCTGTAACGGATTACCTGGATAAACGTCCGGGATACCGCTCTGTAAGGGAGAACTGACCACCGGAAGCACGATTTTGCAGACAGGATAGAGTTTGCCGAAGCCGCTGATCAGGACGTCCTCGCCGGAAGTCAGGGTGTCTTTCATGATTTTTAAAAGACATTCGACGGCGTGGGAGGTTTTGTGTTTCTGCAGGCCGGTTTCCTCTTTGACGAGCTGAAAAATACTTGTTTTAGATGTCGCCTGAGCGGCCTGGTTGCATGCAGTTACTAAATAGGCTGGTCGTAAAAACGCATTAAAGGAAAAACAGACTTAACTGGGGCAGATAGGTGATCACGAGAACGGCCACCAGGAGCACGATCATGAAAGGAATCGTGGCGCGGTAAAGCTCCGCCACCGGTTTTTCGAATCGGAAGCTGGCAATAAACAGGTTCATGCCCACCGGCGGCGTGAAATAACCGATCTGCATGTTGGCCAGAAAGATAATGCCCATGTGGACGGGGTCGACGCCATAGCTGACGGCCACGGGTAGAATCAGCGGTACCATGATCACCAGGGCCGAGAAGATATCCAGGATGGCGCCCAGCATCAGCAGCAGCAGGTTGAGAAGAACGAGAAACACAATCTTGTCGCTGACCAGCCGCTGGATCAGGGTGAACAGACGCATGGGAACTTCGGCGTCGATCAGGTAATTGGTAAAGGCCAGCGACACGCCCAGAATCAGCAGGATGCCCCCCACCATCACCATGGACTCCCGCATGATGGCGGGCAGCTGTTTGATCGGAATTTCCCGGTAAATGAACACCTCGACCACCACCACGTAGGCGGCCGTCATCACCGCGGCTTCCGATATGGCCAGATAGCCGCTGTAAATGCCGACAATCAGGAATATCGGCAGCGGTATTTCCCAGATGGCCGCGCGCACGGCCGCCAGCGCTTCACTGATTGAGAGTGACTGTCGTTGGCGGGCCATACGACGGTTCGTCCACAGGCTCCAGCCGGCCAACAACACCAGCATGAGCAGCCCCGGCAGTAACCCCGCCCAGAACAAATCCTCGATGGTGAAGACCCGGCCGACCCCCATCTGCTGGGCAACCACACCGTACAAGATGAGAGGTACCGAGGGGGGGAAAAGAAGGCCCAGGCTTCCCGAGGAGGTCACCAGCCCCAGGCTGAAGCGCTCACGATAACCGTCCTGCATCAAGGCCGGGTACAGCAGCGCCCCCAGGGCCACGATTGTTACACCCGAGGCTCCGGTAAAGGCCGTGAAAAGGGCGCAGGCCACCAGGGACACGATGGCCAGACCGCCGGGCATCCACCCCAGAAAAACCTGCGTCAGGCGGACCAGACGTTCCGATGTCCGGCTGTGCCCCACCACATAGCCGGCAAAAGCAAAAAAAGGCAGCGCCAGCAAAAGCGGCATGTCGGCGATGCGATAGATTTCGATGGCCACGGCCGACAGGTCGATGCCCTGGGAATAAAACCCCACCATGGCCACCGCCAGCAGAACGGTAAAAAGGGGCGCCCCTAGAATGGCAAACAGGACCAGAAGAATAACCAGAATCGTGGCCGTCACGGTGTCACCCTTAGCCTGCCGGTCAGGATCATAGCAAACTGGATGACATACCGCAGGGCCATGATGAGGAAGGCCAGCGGCAGGATAGAGGCGCAGACCCAATAGGGCACCGGCCCGAACGCCAGCCCCCCGGCCTCATACTCGCCCTTGACGAATTGCAGGCAGTAGTAACAGGCCGCAAAGCAAACGCTTCCGGCAAAACAGGTGGTCAACCCCTCCGCCACCCGCCGTCCACCGGGCGACAGGAAACGGGTCACCAGATCGACGCTGATGTGCTTCTTCTGGCGCGTGGCCGCCATGGCACCGGCCATGCCGAGCCACAGCACCATCAGGCGGATGAGAATGTCGCCCCACACAATGCCGGTGCCCATCACGTTGCGCAGCACGATCTGATACAGGGCCAGCCCCATGGTCGCCGTGAGCAGCACCGCAATGATCATATCCTCCACCCGGTGCGCGACCTGCAGCATCCGCACCAGACGGGATGAGGCCTTCGGTTCAGTCATGCTGGCGGGCCTGTCGGGATCGATAATCATCGAGGTGGCGGTCCAGCATGTCGGCCATGGCCTGCGTAATGAAGCCGCCATCGATAATCTTCTGGTGGACGGATGCCGCCACCTCGTACCATTTCGCCTTGATTTCCTGCGGGGGGTCGATAAATTGAATACCCTGTTTCTGAAGGGTTTTCAGGGCTTCGACGTTTTGCGCGCGGTTCATGGCGTCCATCTCGCGCCAGGCCTGCGTCATGATCTGCCGCACCAGGGCCTGGTCTTCCGGCGCAATCCTGGCAAAGGCCTTTTTGTCGATGGCCAAGATGCCGTAGATGTAGACCATCGGAAGCGTCGTAATGTACTTCACCTGGGTGTGCCACTGCAGTACGATTGCGCCATAGGGGGTGGTGGCCGCCGTATCGATCAGGCCGGTTTGCAGCCCGGTGCGCACATCGGCGATGGGCAGGGATATGGGATCGATGCCAAACCCTTTCATGGCCTCCTGGATCATTTTATCATGCGCCGGGATCCACACCTTCAATGGCTGCAAGGATTCAACGGTATCCACCGGCTGGTTGGACATAATATAGGCAAACCCCCCACCGTCCGCCAGACCGAAGGTGACAAACCCGTTTTTCTCCAATCCCTCCTGGATCACGGGGTCCATTTGCTGGCGCACGTAATCGACCTCTTCCAACGAGCGGAACTTGAGGGGCATGGCATAGATCTGGGCATCGGTATAATGGCCCGAAAGCGCGCCACCCGTAAACGCACCGCCCTGCAGCTGGCCAATGCGAATCTTGCGCAAAACGGCCTGGTCATTGCCCATGACACCGCCCGGATAAAATTTAAAGCGCACCCTGTTTTCGGTGGCCGTGGCAACTTTGTCGGCACCTTCGCGCATTTTCTGCATCCAACTGGAACCGTCCGGCGAAAGCGTCGCGATTTTCAGGATGGCGGCCTGGGCCGTCGCCGTCATGGCCAGCACCATAACGATGGCTGCGATACGAAGCAGGTTCAAACGAGTCATATGCATTCCTTCCGGCACCATTCTAGAAATAGTCATCGGCACTGGCCATCAGCAAGCGTGCCCGGTCCTGCGCCAGAGTGTTCTGAAGAACCAGTTCGGGGACTTGGGGATTGGCATCCAAAACTTCCGTGAGCAACCGGTCATGAAGCTCACGATCGAATACCATGCGGGCATATTGCTGGGCGTAAACAACCTTGGCCATCAGGTTCTCGCCCTTTGAAAGCGTTATCGCGCGTTCGAAATGGTCACGGGCCACCTCGGGCTTGCCGCCCAGGGCCGGCGGCACCAGGACGGCAAAGGTTCCCATGTACAAATGCGCGCTGCCTTGTTGATAGGTTTCATCGATATCGATAATGCGCTGCATGATGGCCTCCACCCGGGAAAGCTCCGCCACCGCCTCGAGATCGTCCTTGTGGGCTTGTATCCATCCGGCCCACGCTGCTCCCAGGGTGTAAAAGACGGGCACATCCTCCGGCGCCATCTGTTGGATGCGGTCTTCAAATGTCTCGTAGGTGGCCTGTCGCAGACCGCAGTCATCCGAACGATGGACACACACCGCGCGCTCGGCATACCCCAAAGCCCTTGTGGAAAGCTTGCGGGACCGCTCCGGGTCCTCGACAAAGGCGGCGCTGTAAGTGCTGTAGAGTGTTGCCGCCTTGGTCAGTAAGGCTTCATTGTCAGGATCGCTGTAAATCATGCCATCCAGCATCAGGAGATAGGCCGCCGCCCCTTCCCGGACGGTTTCCGGATCATCGTTGTTGGCGATGGCATGGGAAAGATTGTCCGCCAGATCGTCGGCGGCCATGGAAACCACCCGGCTGCAGGCCGGCAGCAGGGTCAGGGACAGCAGCAGCAGACCCTGCAGGGCGCAGCGTATGGGCCGCTTAAACACGCTTGGGGTGATTCGCCGAGAGACTCTGTGCATGATAACATATCCTTCAGGCGCTGATCGGAACGTCGGTTGGCAACGATACCATGGCGATTGGCATCGTTTTTTACTGTAATTGATTTAAAATTGCAAAACGGTATACGCCATACATTAGAATGGTGTGAGAATCAACGGATACGGTCCACCCTTAGATGCCACGCCGCAGCCTGCCGCTAAAAAGCGCCAAGAGAGACGCTGCCGGAAAGCGTTCTCCAATCGCCGGCGCCCGGGTCAGCGGGCCGGGTTTTCCTCAGCCGGAACCGGTTCCGGATCGTCCTCGGACAATTCCGAAGGGCCCGTCTCGGATGCCGTATCGTTGCTCACGGTTCCGGGATCACCGGCGGCGGTCTCCTGGATGGCAGGAATCATCAGCTTCTGGTTGATGTGCAAATCGGCCAGATCTACGTCCATGTTGTAATGTTTGAGGAGCCACATGGGCACGCCGAATTTTTCCCGACAGAGGGTCCAGTAATTGTCACCCGGCTGAACCCGGTAGGGTTCCAGTTCCGAAACGCGATAGACGGCGAAAAAATCTTCCTGCAAACGTTTGTGGTATTCGTAGCGTTGTTCTTCAAAAGCAACGGCACTGGTCTTGTCCAAGGGGATTTTGATCTTCTGGTGAAGATGCAACGTCCGTCCGAAGCGCAGACCGTTGAGGCGCCGGATTTGCTGCGTGCGCACCCCGGCCCATTCGGCGTAGTGGCCCAGCGTCTCTTCCACTTCGACCTGAAGCAGGCCCACCGGCCGTTGATCGATTTCGCTAACCTGGTCGAAACGGACATCGATGGAAACGATTTCCGTGTTGGGCATCATTGTTGTGAGGATCGCTTGCGCTTCCTCCTTTACGTGGGACGGGGCAACCGAGGCTATTTGCGGTTCCGTGGCCTCTTCCGTCACAGGTGCCGGCTCCGCATTCGGTTCCTGAACCACTTCGGGGACGGACGTCATAGGCGCCTGTGGTTCCCTGACTTCTGCGGTTGCGGGTGCCTGGATCTCTTCAACCGTCTGGACTTCCTCAGGGACGGGTACCGGTGCCACCTGCGGTTCCTGGGCTTCCACAGGTTTAGCGGTCGACATTAGCGGCGGTGCTTGAATCCCCTCAGGTAGGGGCACCGAGGCCTCCTGGGATTCTTGAACCTGCTCCGGTGCGGAAGTCACTGTCGTCTGCGCGGTCTGTGGCGTCTCGGATAGGGGTGCCGACGCTGCCTGCGGCTCGTGGACCTCCTCCGGTGAGGGGGTCGTCGTCGCCTGCGGTTCCTGGGTTTTCCCCGATGCGGGCACGGGGGCTAAAGCGACCGGCCCCGGGCCGGGTTCCGGTTTGGCGGTCTCCGGTTCCGGCTGCGTGGTATTTACGCCGAGATCACCAGAGGGTTCGGGGGTCTCCACCTTGGCCTTGTCGATGGCCGCCACAACAATCGGCGGTTCTGCGGCAACCACAACCAGGGGTTCCGTTTTCGGTGGCGCTATTTTTTCGCCCGGTACCGGAATGCGCAAGGTCTGCCGTGGATAGATAGTGGCCCGGGCGCTCAGGTTGTTGGCCAGAATCAGGTCGGACAATCGGACCCCGTGCACGCGAGCAATCCGACCGGCCGTATCCCCCCGTTGAACCGTATAAAACCGGCTGGGCTTCTGGGCGGACTGGTATAACGCCGACGGGATCGCCGCCAGGGTCGCTCCGCTTGGGGCGGCATCCAGCGGAAGTCGCAGTTCATAGCCCTTGGGAACGTATTTCTGGTCGTTGAAGACCGGTGATCGGAGGGCCGGATTCATCTGCTTCATAATATCCGACGCGACCTTGTAGTGGGCGCAGAGATCCTCGAAACGGACATAGCCATCCAGGCGGACCGTGTGCGATTCAGCGGGTGCGGCCAGATCCAGGGAGCCGAAATAGGCCGTGTGGTCGGAGGCCACTTGGCGGGCGGCCAGAAATTCGGAATAGAAATTACGCGAAGCAAACTTGAACGTTCGACTTCGATAGGCGGTGAAGATAGCGGGATAATCACCATGCTTCTGGCGGGCGCGCGCCATGCCGGCGGCACCATGGTTATAGGCGGTAATGGCAAGGGGCCAGCTGCCCAATTTTTCGTAGTTCTCACGCAGGAGCTGGGCGGCCGCATGGGTAGCACGAATGGGGTCGCGCCGCTCGTCGAGCACATAGTCCACTTTCATGAACCGTTTACCGGTGGAGCGCGTGAACTGCCATATGCCGGCCGCGCCGAACTTGCTGTAAGCACTCGGATTGAAGGAAGATTCGACATGCGGCAGATAGGCCAAATCCTCGGGCACCCCATAGGAGGTCAGAATGGTCCGGATTTCATCCAGATAGGCACCGGATCGAATCAGTCCGGCCCGGAATCGATCTTTCTGACCGAGCTGACCGCGCACCCGCTGACTGGCGCGCAGAAAGGTCTTGGCATTGGCATTGGGTCCGAACAGCTTGGCAACCCGCTGGCAGTCCTTATCCTTGATATGCGGGTTGGCCGCCAGCCGCTTCAGGATGTCCCGGTACGTGGCAATGGCCCGTTTTGTGCGGCTGCGGTTGATCCTGGGCGCCCCCGGCATGTCATAGGGTTTGACCGTGATCACGTCGTATACGATGTTCAGATCGATGCTGTCGTGAATGATGACCTGAGTGGTCGGGTAGCGGGAATAAACATCCGTCCAGAAGGCGACGTTAGGCGCGATCGCATCAAACTGGGGAAAGGGCTCGGCCGCCGCAACGGGTAACCCTCCCCAAAAAAACACCGCCATGCCCAGAAGCGCGGCGCGCAGGGCGCCTAAAGAACGCTGCATTGTGATCCTTTCTCGTCTGAATCCAATGGGTTTGCCTCCCGCATCGCCGAAGGGTTGCGTAACGCCCATGAACGCGACCGGATGGCCGAATATGGCATCCCCTTACCCGGGGCTGACCGACTTCAGCTGATCGGCTGGAACCGCCGCAGGGCTTCAACGATATGGTCCCGACGGTCTTCGGCCAGATCTCGAATCGGCACCACAGCCTGGGTGTCGTCGTTGCGCACGACGTAGTACCAGGCCCCGTCATCCCATATACGAATCAGATCCTTGGGGTTGCCGCCAACTTCGTCCTGGTAGAGCTGTTTAATTTTCTGGCCTAGTTGATAAATACGTTGATTGTCCATATGGTAACCTCCTGGGAAAATCAAGGCGCCAAAACGCCTCTTCGGGTATTCGAACGGTGGCCGGATTTCAGGCCAGTTTATTATAGGTGGGAACGGATCATTGTTTCGTCAAGGGATGGCCGCCGGCAGCGCCGGTTTTTGGACGAAGCAACGGTGAAAGGGCCAGAGGAGGATCGAAATGATCATCAAACAGCTTGAAATCGGCGATATGGACAACTTTTGTTACATTTTAGGGTGCGAGACGACCCATAAAGCCCTGGTCATCGATCCCGGGGCGGATGTGGCGCGCATCGTGGCCGTGGCCGAAAAGGAAGGGATTGCCATCGAAATGATCGTGAACACCCATGCGCACGGCGACCACACGGCCGGCAACACCCCCTTGAAAGCCCTTACCGGTGCGAAAATCATTCTCCATGAGCGTGATGCCGCGGGCTACCCCCAGGCGGATGTACGCTTGACCGATGAAAAAACCCTGCAACTGGGCGACATCACGATCGACGTGATTCAAACCCCCGGCCACACGCCCGGCGGCATTTGTCTGCATGCCCAGGGCAACCTTTTCACGGGCGACACCCTCTTTGTTGGGGACAGCGGCCGCACCGATCTCCCCGGCGGCGACCGCCCCACCCTGGGCGCCTCCATCCGGCGTCTGATGGAACTGCCGGATGATACGGTGGTCTGGCCGGGCCACGACTATGGCCCCACCCCCTATTCCACCATCGGCTGGGAAAAACGCCACAATGTCAATGCCCGGGAATATGGTTATTTTGTGGGCGATTGATTGATTTTTTAATGGATTTCGATATCATAGGGCGATTTTATTCACCCACTGATCGCGTTAAGAATCGGCGTCCGGCAATGATATTTCCCCGGCAGCAGTTCATGATCGAGCAACCGGAGCATCACCCATTATGATAGCGAACCTTCGCTGGCTGGCATTGGGGTGCGCCTTAGTGGGACTGCTGGTTGTCGGCTGCAGCCGGGACAGCTCGGTGGACGGCATCCGGCGTTCCGGCAAGCTGGTGGTCATCACCGACAACAACGCCCACTGCTACTACATCTACCGCGACAAGGCCATGGGTTTCGAATACGACCTGGCCAAGGCCTTTGCCGACCGCCTGGGCGTCGAACTCGAAATCCTGACACCCGGCTGGGACGGCCTCTTCCCCGCGCTGCAGAAAGGTCGGGGCGATCTCGTGGCGGCCAGCCTGACCATCACGGAACAGCGCCAAGAGAAAGTGGATTTTTCGGTGCCTTATCTCCCGATCCGCCAGCACATCATCTACCACCGGGACAACCGCGCCCCACGCACGATTGACGATCTGGCCGGCCGCGCGATCCATGTGCGCCGGGGATCGTCTTACCACGAACGCCTGCTGCAGCTTCAAAAAGAGGGCATCGACCTGAAGCTGGTGCTGCATGCGAATGTCCCCACGGAGGAGCTGATCCGGCAGGTCGCCGACCAGGAAATCGCGCTTACCGTGGCCGACACCAATGTCGCCATACTGAACCGGCGATATTATCCCGCCGTGGCTATCGGTTTTCCCCTTACCGAAGAACAATCCCTGGCGTGGGCGGTCCGCAAGGGCAATACGTCGCTGCTAAAAGAAATCGATGCCTTCTGGCAAGCCATCAAGGCCGACGGCACCTTCGACAAACTCTACCGGAAATATTACACGGGTATGAAGAACTTCGACTACGTGGATGTCGTCAGCTTTCACAACGCCCTCGAGGACCGTCTGCCGCTGTATGAGGACATGATCCGCCGGGAAGCCGAACGCCACGGATTCGACTGGCGCCTGATCGCCGCCACCATCTACCAGGAATCCCACTTCAATCCCCAGGCCCGCAGCCACACCGGGGTTCGCGGCCTGATGCAGCTGACCCTCGAGACGGCCGCCGAGATGGGCGTTGAAAACCGCCTCGATGCCGAGGAAAGCATCCGGGGCGGTGTGAAATACCTGGCCGAGATCTATGCCCGTTTCGACGACATCCCGGGCCGGGACCGGATGTTCTTCACCCTGGCCAGCTACAATGTGGGCTATGGTCATGTGCGAGATGCCCAACAGATCGCGCGGGACAAGGACCTGCCCCCCGAAAAGTGGTCCTCCCTTAAAGAAACCCTACCCCTCCTGCGTCTGCGCAAATACTACAGCAAGACCCAATACGGTTACGCCCGCGGCACCGAGCCGGTGCGCTTCGTCACCCGCATCCTCAACTACTACGACATCCTGCGCAACCAGTCGCGATCCTGATGAAGGGATTTATTTCTATGAAATTGAATCGTTATCTTTGGATATTGATTTTTATCGCCGGCATGGGGTCAGGTCTTCAAGCCGGTGAGATTTACCAGTGGATAGACGAGAATGGCGTCCAGCATTTCACTGATGGGCCGCCGCCTCCCGGCGCGCAAATCGTTGATAGCCTATCGGAAACGCCATCCAATGAACCGCTTGCCGGCACTGGCACCACCGATGATGGCGATACCGGCAAAGTCGAGGAGGGTGGAAATCGCCCAGCCGACGGTGACGATAACGGCGCAACCGAAGGGGACGGGAATCGCGCACCCGATGATGACGCCAATACAGTCGAGGGTAATGGGAATACGCCAACCAACCGTGAGGACTACTGGCGCCGTTTGGGGTGGGGAGAAGACCAAACCGGCCGTGAGGATAATGGCCCCGTCGAGGGCGGCGAAAATCGTCCCGGCGGCGGTGAAGGCACCGGCGTGACCGAAGGTCGTGATAACGGCGCTGTGGATGGGGGCGACACAGGCACAATCGAGGGTGGTGACAAGCGGTTTCGACAATGGTGACGGCGGAGGTTAAAGGATTGGCGATACGGTTGTTTGGGAACCTCGCGCCGACGGCACCAGGGACCACCCCCATTTTGAGCATGCATTGAACGGACAGCATTCCCCCAATTCAGAGCGCAGCACAGTGAACATCTTCGGGACACAATGCCCGCCACGGGCCATCGATGGCGTCCATGGGCTTCAGCAAGGTCACCTGATCGGGATCGCGCATGATGTTCCAGAAAAAATCCCTATAAACGAGATCCGGCGAAGGACGTCCGATGGAAAGATGCAGGTGCGGGAGGATCTTGACCTTGGAACTGCGGGTGTCGGCGATGGTGGCGATGATATCTCCTGCCCTGACAGCAGTACCGGGTCTCAGGTCTTTCCGAGGGTGGGTGTGCGCGTAGATCGAGAGATAACTCCCTTCGCCCCCCTGAACGTCATCATGTTCAACAATGACGGCCTGGCCGAGATAGTCTCTGAACACGGCCCGGACCACGCCACCCGCCATCACCGGGATACGCGTCTTCTCATCCAGTCGATGCATCTGTCCTGAACGATCCTCGTAAAGGCAAAAATCGACCCCTTCATGGGGGAAGTCGCGCTGTCCGCGGTCTCCCCACCATTTATGGGGAGAATTAAATTGCATGCCCGGGCAGAACACCCAGCATTTAAATGTCGCTGCTTCGATACGGTTGGCGTCAACGAGCATTTCGGCAAATCGATTTTTCACAAGGGCCACGATAAACTCCGGTTGTCTATTCCATCTTTACCCTATTCTCCGGCGGGAGGCAGGCTTCAAGCTACCGGCAAGTCGTGTCACCGGCGGCAACGCTTATTACGTCAGGTCTTCAGGGCGGCCTGAATCCGCATGTACTCCCCCAGGTTGTCCATCGTTACCAGCCCCACGAGCCGGCCGTCGTGCATCACCGGCAGGGTTTGGCAATCGCAGTCCTTGAGCCTGGCGAAAGCGGTTTCCAGCATCTCGGCATCGTCCACCGGGGAAAAATCGCGCTGGATGGCGGAAGCCACGGTGGGGTGCCGGTCCGGCTCGGCAAGGGCCTTCAGCAGATCGGTTTGGGTCAGGATACCTTCCAGTCGGCCATTGTCCATGACCGGGAAATCCTTCTGGGAGCCGGCCAGCGTCAGGTCGATGGCATGGCGCAGGCTGTCGTTTGGCCGAAGTGTCCGGAAATCACTGATCATGGCCTGCTGCACCGGGATGCCGCCGATCGCCGATTTAAGCTGGGTCATGCTTGCTTCCTGGGCAGCGCCAATCCACACGAAAAAGGCGATGAAAAGCAAAAATGGATTGTAGAACAATCCGATAAATCCAAACAGAACGGCGATGCCCTGCCCGATATAGGCGGCTGTCTGGGTCGCCCGGCTGTACTCAATCCGGGTGGCCAGGAGGGCGCGCAACACGCGGCCGCCATCCATGGGAAAGGCCGGTATCATGTTGAAAACCACCAGAAACAGGTTGACGGCCATGAGGCGCTCCAGGAACGGTCCGGTCGTCACCGTCAGCGTGGCCAGCGGTTCCAGGGAGGCCGTGACGGCCAGCCACAGGAACAAGCCGGCGGCAATCACGACATTCACCGCCGGGCCGGCCAGGGCCACCCACAGTTCCTGGCGGGGATTCGTCGGCAGTCTTTCCAGACGGGCAACGCCGCCAATCGGCAGCAGAATGATGTCGCGCGTTTTAATGCCGTAATGCCGCGCGCTCAGGGCATGGCCGAATTCGTGCAGAACGACGCACAGGAAAATCGCCAGAATAAAGGTGACCCCCGCGACCGCCGCGGCAATGCTCTGCCCCTGGCGCCAATTGACGAAAGCCACCCAGCTGATGAGCAGAATAAACGTGAAATGCATATAGACATCGATGCCGGAAAACCGGCCGAGTTTGAGGGACCATTTCATGATACGCATCCTCCACAATGGTTGTATGGACGACATCCATTGACCGGAAGGGCATCCCAGCCGCCGCCGTAGGGATTGGCATTGTACTGTGGGGGACGATTACCGTGGTGGAAATCGTGCGTTTGTGGCGCCTTTTTTGGCAGATATCAACCTGCCGCCAAACAGAGCACAATTCTCACAATGCTTGAAATACAAGCAAGGACCGGCGGCGGCCTTGTTCGCCCATCACACCTTTTTCATCATAACGGTCATGCGCCGCCGGTGGTTTGGGCCGCCACCTGACGGTGCAATTCCGCCACCAGGTCCGGGTCCAGATTCAGGCGTGCCGCCAGCATCGCCAGGTAGGACTGTTCAGCCGGGGTGTCGACATCGACCGCCAGCAGGGAAGCGATGTAGATTTCGGCGGCGACCTCGGGGCTCGTGGCACTGTTGACGATGGCATCCATGTCCACCGGCCGCCCCATCTCTTTCACCAACAAGGCCTGATCATCGGGGGGCAGTTCGAGAGACGCAATCCGCTGGAAGATCGCCTGACTTTCCTGGGCGTCCAGCCGCCCGTCCGCCCGGGCGGCGGCAATCATGGCACGCACCAGGGTCAACCCCAGGGTCTCCCGACCGGCAGTATCGCCTTCGGGCGGCAAAAAGGCCGAATCGGGGGGCGGCGGTGGGAGGGGGGCTTCGGACCGCGGCACGTTCAATACCCCGGATGGCTTTTCATTGCCGGCGGCGTAGCGCTGATAGGCCGCATAGGCCAACGCTCCCACGGCCGCGACGCCGCCCATCTTGAGGGCGTTCTTGCCCATCTTGCGGCCGGATTTGCTCGTCAATACGTTACTGGCCAGACCGCCGGCCAATCCACCGGCAAAGCCTCCCGCCAAATTGCTGCCCAACAGTTTTCCAAGAATCTGGTTGATGTCGGTCATATCGGGGCGTCCTCCAATTCTTCAGATAAACGATAAATATTATCGACAAAATAGTGCATTTACGGGGATTCGCAAGACAGGCACCCCCAGGTAATCAGACGGCTTACCCGGCATCCAAGCGCGGGTATCAAGGAAACTGCGGTGTTACCCCCCAGATGTTCTCGGCATACGCCACAACCGAGCGGTCGCTGGAAAATTTTCCCATGTTGGCCGTGTTCAGGATGGAGCGGCGGGTCCACTCATCCGGGTCACGGTAGAGCCGGCTGGCTTTCTCCTGGCAATCCAGGTAGGCCCGGTAGTCCGCCAGAACACAAAATTTATCTCCCTCATACAGAAGCGCATTCGTGATGGGCGCAAAAAGGCCTGAAACTCCGTGCGAAAAAGTGTCATTCGAAATCATCTGCAAGGCCACCTGCAGTTCCGGATCACCCTCGTAATAGTTCCAGGGGTGGTAACCTCTTTGGCGCATGGCAGCGATTTCCTCGGCGGTGTGGCCGAAGATGAACATGTTGTCCTTTCCGATTTCCTCCAGCATCTCCACGTTGGCGCCGTCCAGGGTGCCGATGGTCAGCGCGCCGTTGAGGGCGAATTTCATGTTGCCGGTCCCCGAGGCCTCGTAGCCCGCCGTGGAAATCTGCTCCGAGAGTTCCGTGGCGGGAATAATCCGCTCGGCCTGGGAGACGCAGTAGTTGGGCAGGAATATCACCTGTAGACGGCCGTCCACATCCCCATCGTTGTTCACCACGTCGGCCACGCCGTTGATCAGCCGGATGATCAGCTTGGCCATCCGATATCCCGGGGCCGCCTTGCCGCCGAAAAAAACGGCGCGGGGCGTGAATTCCCCGCCCGGGGCCGCCTTGATTTTGTTATAGAGCGTGACCACGTGGAGCACGTTGAGCAGCTGGCGCTTGTACTCGTGGATGCGCTTGACCTGGACGTCGAACATGGCGTCCAGGTTGCAGGCGATACCCACCTTCCGCTGAACGTAATCGGCCAGAAGCGTTTTGTTGGCATACTTGACCGCCCGCCAGCGGGATCGGAATTCGGCATCTTCGGCATGGGGCACCAACGCGCGCAACTGCTCCAGATGACGGCGCCAGTCGCCGGAAATTTTTTCCGTGATCAGGGCCGCCAGGTCTGGATTGCACTGGTTCAACCAGCGGCGCGGGGTAACACCGTTGGTGATGTTGCGAAAGCGGTCCGGAAAAAGCGCGTTGAATTCGGGGAAGACCACCTTCCGGAGGATATCGCTGTGCATGGCGGCCACCCCGTTGACCGAAAAGCTGCCCACAATGGCCAGATGGGCCATGCGCACGGTCTTTTCCGGATGTTCCTGGATGATGGACAGGCGCGCCCTTTGGTCGTCCGAATACAGGTGGTCGGGGTCATTTTGATCCACCCACTGCAAAAAACGATGGTTAATTTCGTAAATGATCTGCATGTGCCGGGGCAAAACGCGTTCCATTAACGTGCAGGGCCAGGTTTCCAGGGCTTCGGGCAGGACAGTATGGTTGGTGTAGGCAAAAACGCGGGTGCAGAGGTCCCAGGCCGTATCCCAGTTCAGGAGTTCCTCGTCCAGGAGGATCCGCATCAGTTCCGGAACGGCAATGGCGGGATGGGTGTCGTTGAGCTGGATGACCACCATTTCCGGTAGTTTGTCAAAGGTTGCGTGTTTCTTCTTGTACCGGCGCAGAATGTCCTGCAGGGAGGCGGCCACAAAGAAATACTGCTGGGAAAGCCTGAGCATCCGGCCTGTCAGCTCTTCGTCCCGGGGGTAGAGGACCTTGGAGATGACTTCATCGCGGATTTTGGCCTCCACCGCGCCGATGTAGTCGCCGGTGTTGAAGTAGGCCAGGTTGAATTCCGTGTCCGACTTGGCGGACCACAGCCGCATGTTGATGGCGTGGTCATTGCGAAACCCCGGCACGATCAGGTCGCAGGCCATGGCCAGGACCTTTTCCGTGTCGACCCAGTCGTGGCGCTGCCGGCCCTCGTCATCCTGCCAGGCGTGCACGCGACCGAAGAAATGGATCGTGTGCAGAAAACGGCCGCGGGCGTATTCCCAGGGATTGCCCCGCTGGGTCCAGTTGTCCGGGTGCTCCACCTGGGCCCCGTTTTCAATGACCTGGTGGAACATGCCGTAGTCGTAGCGGATGCCGTAGCCGTAGCCCGAAACGCCCTTGGTGGCCATGGAATCCATGTAGCAGGAGGCCAGGCGGCCCAGCCCGCCGTTGCCCAGGCCCGCATCCCATTCCACCTCGGCCACGTCCTCGAGCTCGAGGCCGAAGTCGGCCAGGGCCTGCTTGGCCTCATCGTAAATGCCGAGGCAATGCAGATTGTTCACGAGGGACTTGCCGGGTAAATATTCCATGGACAGGTAATAGACACGCTTACTCTGATCTTCGTAGTAGGAGCGCTGGGTCCGGATCCACTGGTCGATCATGCGGTCGCGCACAGCCAGGGCCAGCCCGTGGTAATAGTTGTATTCGCCCCTCCGGGCGTAGTCGAGACCGAGGCTGGAGACGATATGGCGGATGATGTCCCGCTTCAGGCCGGCCACGGTGTCGGCTTCGTAAAGACCGGCGTCCCATTGGAAAGTGGTGACGGATTTATCCAGGGGCGCCGAGGCAAACACCTCCATTTGGCGTGTCTTGTCCATGGGTTCTCCCTCTAAAAAATTGTTAAGGTGTGGATTTCGGGGTGTTCTCTAAGATAACGATGTAACCATTGGGGTCAATCCCCAATCCCGGTCCGTCGTCTTTCACGGAAACCATGATTAGACCGCCAACGATGACAAATTATCCGACAAGAGACAAGGAGGTTCCAAAGGAATTTCCCCGGGACAACCATTCGTTAACCTTGTTGACAGCGCGGCACCGAACGATTTAGAAGCTCTCTCGAAATGGATTCCTTTCTCATCGAGTGGGGCCTGCCCGCCCTTTTCTGTGTCAGCTTTCTGGCCGCCACCGTGCTCCCCATCGCATCCGAGTGGCTGCTGGCAGCCCTGGTGGCCCAGCCGCTGGATTTAACGTCGGCGGTGGCCGTTGCTACGGCCGGCAATACCCTGGGCGCCATCACCACCTGGGCCATCGGCGTGTGGGGCGGAGCATGGGTCATTCGCCGCTGGCTGCGGATCAGCGATAACGACCGCATCCGGGCTGAAAGTTGGTATGCCCGCTGGGGCAGTTGGTCCCTGCTCCTGGCATGGCTCCCGATCGTGGGGGATCCTCTCTGCCTGATAGGAGGATTGCTGAAGGTCCCCCTGATGCGCTTTACGCTCCTGGTGGCAACAGGCAAAGCCGCACGCTACCTTCTGATTGCCTGGGCGGCCCGAAAAATCGCCTCCTAAGTGTTTGCCCCATGTTCCATCCGACGCCAATGCGACATGACGGCGAAATGAAATGACCGCCAAAAGTCACGCGTTTGTCATACGGGGTTTTGTCTCTCTCACAATTTCCCCGCCATGTTAATAGTGCCATTCACAGTGGACAGCCCCCCGTGTAATGATTATGTTCTCATTATAAAAATTTAAAGCGGCTACTGTCCGATACGTTCCACCCCATGCAAACCACGCCCTAAACCGCCTTTGGGCCACAAGCACTGCAATTTCCTGAACGCATCCAACCGCACCTTCCATTATCTGACGCGGGGTCAATCAGTTTCCGATCCGCAAACGGACGGCAGCCCTGCCCATCACCCTGCTACCCCAAAAGGAGGCCCGTCATGACCGAGAAAGCCGACGTTTTTAAATGCCGGGAATGTGGATGCATCGTCACCGTTCTGAAAGGCGGCAAGGGCAGTCTGGATTGTTGCGGCAAACCGATGATCGTCGCAACACCTGACGAGGCCAAAAAACTCTCCTTCGATTTGGCGCGACCAGGGGCACCCTGACATATTCCGCCGTCTCTTTTTCAGGCCTATTGCGCCGCGCACGCCGTCAAGATGCCGACCCCGGGGCGAAGAAGGTCCTGACCGGAATCGCCATGGGATCGGCAGCCAAAGCTGATGACGTTGCGAGAGGATCCCTGCGGTCCCGCCCCTGAAGCCATCCTACCGTCCTGTCATTCCGCCATGTCGGTGCGAATCCTTCCGTTGACGACCCGCCGTTGTCCGGAAACAAAAACCCCACCCGAACTTTTTATAATCCATTGAGAACACCCGCCGAATCCGATATGGTGTAAACGAAACACGATTCAACGAAGTCGGTGGAATGCGCTATTTTGTCGCGTATCCCCCGCTAATCCCAAGAAATAGGAGTGACATGTTATCGCGAAACGATGTCATACGGGTCGCCCAGGCCAATGGTTTTGAGGACGTGGGGTTTACGACGGCCGAGCCCTTCGAATCCCACCGTGAATTCCTGACCGGTCGGCAGGAGGAATACGGCTGGGCGGAACAGGTCGGACTGGACTTGATGAAAGGCACCGACCCCAGGGCCATCATGCCCGAAGCGCAATCGGTCATCGTCCTGATGGAAGTTTATTTCCGCAACGCCTATCCCCGGCAGATGGAGGGCCATTTCGGGCGCTGCTACCTGGATGACGACCGGATCACCCGGGACGGTCTGGCCCAACGCATCAAGGCCTTTCGCGGTTATCTGCGCGACAATGGAATCGACTCCAAGGTGCCCTTCAATCTGCCGCACCGCGTTGCCGCCGCCCGCGCCGGCATGGGAACGTTCGGCAAGAATTGTCTTTTTTATTCCAACAAGGTCGCCCGCCAGAGCTCCTGGGTGCTTCCCATCGCGGTAGTCGTCGACCAGCCGTTCACTCCGGATGCCCCCACCATCGAGATGGGCTGCCCGGACTGGTGCCGCAACACCTGCATCGCCGCCTGTCCGACCCGCGCCCTGAAAGGCGACGGCACCATCGACCCGCGCCGTTGCATCTCCTTTCTGACCTATTTCGGCGACGGCCTGACCCCGCGTGAACTGCGGGAGCCGATGGGCCTTTACATTTACGGCTGCGACCGCTGCCAAAACGTCTGCCCGCGCAATGCGGCCTGGCTGGCCGCCGATCTCCCGTTAAATCCCAAGGTCGTCGAAAAAACCCCTGATTTCGATCTTTCCAAATTACTGGCCATGGATACGGTCTATTTCGAAAACCAAGTCTGGCCGCACATGTTCTACATGGCAACGGATGATCTCTGGCGCTGGAAAATGAATGTTGCCCGGGCCATGGGCAATACCCGCGACCCACGCTACGTGGCCGATCTGATCCAGGCGTTTGAAAGCAACGATGACCATCGCGTAAAGGCCATGGCGGTCTGGGCGCTGGGCCGCATCGGCGGCAACACCGCGGTGGAAGCGCTCCGGTCGTTGTCCTCACGCTGTCAGGGTGAATTGCGGCAGGAAGTCAAGCTGGCCTTGGTGGATGCCGATCAAACGGCCAATTAAGGGAAAAGACGATCGATCAGGCTTTAAAAGAATCCGAGAATAGAGCAGACAGAAGCTCTGAACGTCATAACGGCCTAAAATATCCCCGTCAGACCGCTATTTTCCAGCAGCGATGGATGGTTTTCTTCTTGCTGTGGTAATCTTCCGGGATGGTCTGTGTGGTGATCTCTTCCGCATCGGCGATATCCAACCCCTCCGCGAGAAAATCAAAATTCTGGTGGTTGGTGGAGAAAAAGAGGACGGCGCCCGGGCGCATCACCCTGATGACCGACGCTAAGAGTCGGGGGTGATCCCGGGCGATGTCGAAATCGCGGTTGCCCGACCGGGCGCTGGAGTAAGACGGCGGGTCCACGACCGCCAGGTCGAAGGCTTGCCCCGCCTGATGGGCTCTCGTGAGATAGGTCAAGGTGCCGGACTGGACCATCGTGTTGCCGTCTTCCGGGATACCGTTGAGGATCATGTTTTCGCGTGCCCAGTCGATGGCCGTTTGAGATCGATCCACGGATACCGTGCTGCGGGCGCCCCCCCTGGCGGCATAACAGGAAAAGGAACCGGTGTAGCAATAGAGATTCAGGAAATCTTTTCCCGCCGACATTTCGCGCACCATCTGCCGCGTATGGCGGTGATCCGCGAAGAGACCGGTATCCACGTAATCGCTGAGGTTCACGTAAAACCTGAGATCGCCCTCCTTCACCGCCAGTCGCTGGTCGGTGCGGGCCAATCGCTCGTAGCGTTTCCCCTCCTGCTTTCCGGCCCATCGTGCTTTCAGATGGACCTTGTCCGGGGGCACGCCCAACGCCCCTGCGACAGCCGCCCCCATCATGGGCAGCCACTCCGGGACCGACTGCCGGCGCATGTATTCGGCGATCACCAGATGCCCGGCATACCAGTCCACCGCAGCCCGGATTTCCGGAATGTCCCCGTCGTATAGGCGGAAAACATCGATATTCTGGCGGGCAAACCGCTTGTAAAGATGCTTGAACCGCTTCTTCACCCGGTTGGCCAGCATCGCGGCCTGGTGTTCAAACTTGGCAATGGTCGATTCGTCCAGCATTAAAACTCCTGTTGGGCATTTCTCAAGTTTCCTATGAAAATGAGCGCTGATCAAGGCCATAGAAGTGATTTCAAAAACTGGATTTTGATTTCAGATCAAGGCGGAGGCAGATTTCAAACCGGAGGAATACACCGGTATTTCGAGGATTTGAAATCCGCATCCAACGCAGAGGTGGCATCAAAAGACTTTTTTGAAACACTTCTACCAGGAGCCGGAGGCTCCCCCGCCGCCGGAACTGCCGCCCCCGCCTGAAAACCCGCCGCCCCCCGAAAAGCTGCTGCCGGACGAGCGGCCCCCGGATGTCAGGGTCCACCCGCCGATAGTGGCTTTCCCCTTTTGTTTGAGGTCCTTTTTAGCCTTGCCGTACCATTTGCTCCTGGAGAGAATCACCTTGACAATCGGAAAACAGACCAGATAAATGGCCAGCAGGATAAAAGCCCCGGTCGTACCGACCACCACGATGGGGAACATGGCCCAGAAAGGGATCAGGAAGAAATAGAGGAACCACCCCACCCCGGGCGTCACCACCCCCAGCACGGTAAAAAGCCCGATAATCCCGAAAATGAAGCAGCCGATCAGGATCCGCTCGATAATACCAAGATCCGGGCCTTCGAAAAAGGCGTCCTTGGACTTCGCAACGGCAGGTGCGCTCGCTTCCGGAATCGCGGCATCGCCGCTCTGGAGTTGGGCCACAATCGCCGTTACGCCCTGCTCGATGCCGCCATCGAAATCACCGGCCTTGAAACGCGGGGTCATGATATTGCGGATGATGCGCCCCGCTTCGAGATCGGTCAGGCGTCCCTCCAGACCGTAGCCCACCTCGATGCGCATGCGGCGGTCCCGGGGAGCCACCAGAACCAGAACGCCGTTGTCCTGATCGCGTTGTCCCAGCTTCCAGGCTTCGAAAACGCGCACGGCAAAATCCTCGATGCTCTCGCCGTCCAGGGTGGTAACGGTGAGCACGGCCACCTGGTCGGTGGTGCGTGCTTCATGGTCTTCCAGCAGGGTACCGATACGCGCAATAGCTGCCGGGCTGAGGATTTCCGCATCATCAGTGACGCGGCCCTGCAGATAGGGAATGTCCGCCGCATAAAGAATGGAAACAGCCAGCCCTAAAAAGACCATCGCCAAAACGAAGTGCCGTAGCCCGCGGTTATGCATCGGCGTCTCCCTTCTGCTGGAGCAATGCTTCCGGGATCCTGTCAGAGTCCTCAATAGCGGGTGAAAATCCGGCCGCCTTCAGCTGCTCCTCCAGTACGGACACCCCATTGGTAAGCGCTTGCAAACGGTTCCCTCGCTTTAAATCGCCTTGCATGGCCGCAATGACGAGCCGAAGCGCCTCGGGAGACAGCCGGCGACCAACGCCGCTGTCCGGCAGGATCACCACCCGGCGCTCAAAAAGGCCGACCAGCAGCAGCATGCCGGTACGCGCCGGTACCTTGAAAATCTCATGTTCAAGAAAGACCGATTGCGCGTATTGCCGAATTTCAGCCTCGGCACGGGTCCTATCCAGGAAGCACCGGGCCCAAGCGGGCCAGAACACCGTCAGCAACGCCATCACCGTTCCCGCCCCCAGAACCAGCAGGGTATGGATCAACGCACTATAAGCAGAAAGCCAGTCGGGCCTCAGCATGCCCTGGACCACGATCACGAGGGCGCCAAAGGACACACCCAGGGCAAAGGCTTTCCAGGGGATCTCGGGATAATGGTCGCATTTGCCCACTACCACCGTCACCAGTTCGATACCGGTATTTTTTTCCAGCAAACGGATGCGTGCGTCCAATCGTTGGGTCTGGTCTTCAGAAAAATACATAGGATTGTCCATTTCACAAGGTTGACGCGTTGTGAACGCGCTTTGGGAGCTGCTAATCTTTCCCCATCATCCGCTTTTGATGCCGCCGTAGCCTTTGGGTCAAGTAACCCGCCGAGGCGTGGACCTCCACCTGGAATCAAGGAAATCGAGCGGCCTTGCAGCATCCTGAGAATCCCCCGCCCCTGTTTCGCTGACGCCTTGACGTCCTTGAAAAGAGAAGACTATAATTATTCTGCAGGGTTTTCGACCGAATTACCCGATTAGGCTTCGACCGTGCAGGCTGTATTTAATCCGACCACCACGTCCCGCACTCACCGCGCATGGTTTCCCGTCCTGCAGGCACGCCAAACCTTCATCAATCCACCGACCGAGGCCCCGGCAAATGCGTGACGCAAATCCGAGGGGGACGGCCGGCCCGGAGGAGGATGCCCATGGACACGCCGCTATCCGGAGGAAAAAGCAACACCATCCGGACCGCCCATCATTCCCAAGCGCCCGGAGCAGAAACGGTGACGGCCCAAAACGATATCGAAGAAACCGCGCGAGATGCCGACACCCTGATGCTTACGATCATAGGATCCCTATCCCTCGATCCCGACGATATTGAACGGGATCTCAAAAAGAACGCGCGCCACGGCCCGGCCCTCCCGGAAAAAGAGCTGAATTTCCGCCTGGTGATCTTTGCGGTGGTGCTGTTGTTCCTGGTTTTTGCCCTTGATCTCGTTTTCTGAAGCTATTGACCCTAGCCGCCCGCGAGAAACGCTTTTTCCCCCAGATAGAAACGCGACTGCGACCATCGCCGGTGGAAACCCGCGGTTCCGCGCCTAAATCCTTTAACAGGATGCGTTGTCTTCGGAATGGGGTTTGATATCGAGAATCGGCGTGCCGTCGAACATGTCCAACGCCCCTTCCAGATCCGACACGCTCCAGTGGCGAGGTACCTCCTGGTGCGGGTTGCGAACGTAGCCGATGGGTTTAAACGTAATCGTCATGGGTTTCTATCCTGGCTAAAGATGGGTTCTCAAATACGGTCGGTGTGAATTGGTTTGGCAAGACGATCTTGTGTCTTCAGGGCGCCGCCACCTCGAACCCCGGCGTGGCGACTTCCAACGGCATGGATTCCCAAGCGCGGCCGCAGAAGCGGGCGTGGATTTCATATTGTCCCGGCGACAGATCAGTCGGCAGTTGCCACTGGATGGCAGCCATCTGGTCGATATCGTCAAATTGGGGGCAATCCCCTTCCTTTTTTTCAGCAAAGGTTGGCGCGAAGGTGATCGCCTCGGCAACTGCCCCATCATTCATTTTGCGACCCAAGGTGAAGAATGGCATCACGCCGATGGGAAAGGCCGTCATGCGGATAAACTGCAGGGTCATTGTCTCCCCCGGCCGGTAGACATCGAAATCGGTCACCAAACCGATCAGCTTGTTGTCATCCGAAATGTCCGTGCCGACCCCCGAGGTTTTTTCATCCCAGGAACGGGCCGGCCCCACATCCACATGGACCGTCCGGCCGTGGTAGTAGCCCGCGCCTCCGAAGCCAAGCGACTTGACCGTGTCCCATACCCGTTCGGAGGGCACCCCGTCCATAACGAAGTCGGCCGCCATACCAAATTGGTGAAGGCTGGCCTTGGCCGCCAACCCGCCCCGGTTCCGCACGCCGGTGTTGTACGCCGGACTGCGGTAGCCGGAGGTGATGGTCATTCGGGCCCCCGGACGCAGGCGGTCTTCCAGGAAATCGAGAAAGGCGATCAAGCGGAGCGATAATTTGGGAAACGCGCCGTCATAGGGGGCATCGAAAACGCGATAAATCGCCCTGAGGGCGCTTTCGTCATAATCCCCGGCAGCGTTCCGGTAAGCCCCTTCGAAGGCCCGGCCGTTTTTTTCGCTGATCAGGCTCAGCTTGCCATCGCCGCTGTGGAAAAACCGTGGCGCATCCGTTGCAGCCACCGGCACCACGGTCAGCAACAGGGCAGTGATCATGACGGCTAACGTTAAAAAATGTTTCATCTTGTTCATCCAGTGAGAATTATTCTGGCAATTAAACATTCCCAAGTTGTCATTTCGGCGAAAGCAGAAATCTCTTCAAGAACCGTTGGGGTTTGACGGAAATCCCTCCCGGACTTGATCCGGGACCTACCGGGAAGGCAGGCGTTTTTCTATTTAGCGACCGATATAAAAGGGATAATTGGAAGTCATTGCAGAAATTGGATTTTGGCTCTCTATCAAGGCGCGGTCGTGACATCCCGCAAGGCGGGACTTCCCATCTAATTTATTTTTCAATGGTGGCTGCCCGCAGGCGTACTTATCTACGCCGAAGACTTGCAGCATGGCCGCAACGCGGAGAGTGGGCCAAAAGAGATTTCTGCAATGACTTCTACCTGAAGCGGGAGATTGCCTTCTTGAACCCTTCGCTGAATGCCTGCCAGGCCTTTTCGGTACCGTCGCGGACATCGTCCCAGGCGTTTTCCGCCCCATCCTTGAATTCGTCCCAGGCATTCTCGCCGGCAACTTCCAGGTCGATGATTTTCTCCTTCATGTTTTTCCGCAGACGGCCAAGCTCCTCCCATTCGTTTTCGAGCTTCTGCCGTGCCTCGGCAGAAATATCCTGGGTCTTGTCCTGCAGTTTGTTGCGTTCGATGTTCCAGCGGTCATTCAATTCCTCGTATTGCTGTTTCATTTTTTTGAGGAATTCATCCTTTGTCAGTGGCATCTTAACCCCTCCCTTATGCGTTCGGATCCACAAAAAAACCGGTAACCGCAAGAAGAATAAAACCGACCTGCTCCCGGCCACCACCACTTGCGGCTTCAGTAAGAATAGTAGCCATTCCGATGGTTTCCGTAAAGGGCCCGGGAGCAGTTATGTCAGTTGCGTCAGGTAATCATCCCGCGTCAACCAGAGCTCTTCCATGCGATACATGTGCCAGTGGTCGTGCATCAAGATGTGAAGCGCCAGAATGTAGCAGGAATAGTGCGCAAACTCGGGATGGGCTCCGCTCTTCTCCCAGGTGGCGACGCCGGCCGCCGCCAGCAGGTCCGTCTGTTCGCCCGGTACCGGGCGAACTGCTCCAGGGCCGCATCGATGGGCGCCACCGCCGGCTTGTCGGGTTCTTCTTCCCCCTCACCCGGGATGTAGGGCACGAATACGGGATGGTCCTCGTCCCGGAATCGCTGCAGGCGCTCCAGCAGCATGGGCTGCACCTGGGCCAAGTGGCTGACATGTTCGGCCGGGGTCCAGCAGTCCGCATTCCGGCGGCGATGCAGCGCGTCGGCGGGGATGGTCCGGACAAAGGCCGACAAAATTCCGGCCGATCGCTCGAGGCCCTCCAGCAGGTCCGGAATGTCTTTCATGATGGGTCTCCCAAAGGTTCGATCGTATCCATAATCCGGTAAAAGCTGAACCGGGCAATCCCCCTGCGGACGCGTCAGGACTCTGAAATCGCGTGAATTTCCGCTTCGGTCACGCGGATCAACTCGGCGGGTGTCAGACGCATCATGGCGTCGATATTTCCCCCGCCACCGTAGATGGTGTCCCACCCCATCACGGCCGGGTCCACCAGGGTGCGCAAGCGCTGATGGTGTCCGAAGGGGGGCATGCTGCCTACCACGAACCCGGTAATCTCAAAGGCCTGCTCGGCCGTGGCGAATTTGACTTTTTTTTGGCCTACCCCCAGATGAGCGGCCAGCTTCTTACGGTCCACCCGAGACAGGCCGTTGCCGATCACCAGCAAAGGATGGCCGGCGGCCATAAAAACCAGTGACTTGATGATTTGATCGGTTTGCACGCCCAGTTCCCGGGCGGCGTCGCTCACCGTGGGCGTATGCCCGTCCATCGGCAGGATGGCGGCATCGATATGGTGGGTTTCGATAAAGTGCTGCAGGTTCTCGCTGGTAAAGGCTGCTGTCATGAACCGCCTCCTATTATGCCAAACGGTCAACTCACTAAATACGGCGATTGATCGATGCTGTCTAAACGACGGGGTATGACCAATGGTAGTCTGGGTTCTGTCGTCAATCGAATTATGCTTATACGTGGCCACCATTTTTAACAGGTTGCGTCTGTCATTGCAATGATGGCCGGGACCCGGCCCAAAGACGGATTGACATCAGATAGACCATTGCGTAGATTGCACCCAATCGAATCCCTCCCGGTGCCAACGGGAGGAGCCGGAGAAATACATGGAAAGAAAACGGATGGGAATTTATCGGAACTGGTTTCTGGCCAGTCGCCCCTGGTCGTTTACCATGACCGCCATATCGGTGAGTGTCGGCAGTGCGCTGGCGGCGATAGACGGCCCCTTCGACTGGCCGCTGGCCATGCTGGCGCTGCTGAGTGCCGTCCTGCTGCATGCGGCCACCAACCTGATCAATGACTATTACGATGTCGTCAACGGTGTCGATACGGTCGAGGCCGCGACGGCCCAGTATCGCCCCCATCCCCTGGTGGAGGGGTTGCTGCCGCGTGAGCATGTTCGCCAGGTGGCCTATGGCCTGTTCGTCCTGGCCGCCCTGATCGGGATCTACCTGACCCTGGTCTGCGGCGTCGTCGTCCTGATCATCGGCCTGGTGGGACTGCTGGCCGGCCTGACCTACACCGCCCCCCCGCTGAAATACAAATATGTGGCCCTGGGGGAAGTGTCGGTATTTCTCATGTGGGGACCGCTCATGGTGGAGGGGGCCTATTTCGTGCAGCGCCAGAGCTTGAGCGTTCAGGCATTCTGGGTATCGCTGCCCTTTGGCGTCCTGGTGGCGCTGGTGCTCCTGGCCAACAATATTCGTGATATCGACCATGACCACCGCCGCGGTATTCGAACACTGGCCATTCTATTGGGGCATCGTCTGGGGTTGAATACCTACCTGTCGCTGATGGTACTGGCCTACGCCGGCATTCTGGTTCTAGCCCTGACCGGTGTTCTGACCATGTGGGTGCTGATCATCTTCGCATCGTTTCCCCTTGCCGTCAGACTGTTGCGCCAGATGAAACGGGCCGTTCCCGCCAATGCCGATGCCCTGACCGCCAAACTGGACACGGCTTTCGGGCTGCTGCTGGTGGCCTCATTGATTATCGAGGGGTTGGTCGGATGAGAAACCGAAGTGTCAATCCGCAAGCCCTGTGGGCCACGGTCGGCCTGGCGGCCGTCCTCTGGTTTGTCACTTTTTTCCTGACCTGGTCCAATTTCTGGATCAAGATCAGCTGCTCGGCCGCGCTGCTGGCGCTGCTGGCTTTCAAGTTGCAGCCCGATTACCGCGGCCAGCTGCGCTTCGACCGCAAGGCCATCCTGCAGGGGCTGGTTTCGGCCGCGGCGCTTTACGGAATTTTCTGGTTGGGCAAAGTCGTTTCGACCACCCTCTTCCCCTTTGCCGCCCACCAGATCGGCGCCATCTATGGCAAGGGCGCCGATGTTCCCATGCCCGTGGTGTTTGCCTTGCTTCTTCTGATTACAGGGCCCTGCGAAGAAATCTACTGGCGGGGGTTTCTGCAGCGGCAACTGATGCTGCGCTATGGCAACTGGCGCGGTTGGCTGGTTGGCACCGCTATCTATGCCGGTGTCCACATCTGGTCCTTCAACTTCATGCTCATTGGTGCGGCTGCCGTGGCCGGTGCTTTCTGGGGTCTGCTGTATTGGCGCTGGCAGCATCTGGCGCCGGTCATCGTTTCCCATGCCCTGTGGAGTGCGGTGATCTTTGCGGTTGCGCCGGTACCCTGAGCCGCCCTGCGCATCGGCCGCGCATCCTCACCTTAAAATTTTCTTCCTCCAAACACAGATGCGTTCGTAAAAAGTCGCCAAGGTAATTTTTTCGTCCTCTCACCGCAGGCGGGGATCCCATTATTTCAATGGGGTCGTAGACTCCCGCCTTCGCGGGAGTGACGGCTTCAGGACTTTTCGATTCCTTCAATGACAGAGAGGTTCCGGAACAACACGGTCCGCTGCTTATCGTGGTTTCCACACGGACCAGCGCTGTCCGGAACCCCATTTGTTGTTGATGTTTTGGCATCAGCGCTGGCGCTGCCTTCCCGTCCCATCCCGGTTGCCCCGGTCGGAGGGAGCGTCATCGGCTGTGTAGGCTGCTGTCTGGTCGCCACGGCCACCGCTACGATCTCCCCGCTGCACGGTCTGACGGTCCCTCACATGCCCCCGGTCGCTCCGGCCATCATGTTGGCGGCGAAAAGACGCACCGGCCGGATACCGATTCGCATAATGGCGCACCGGAGGGCGATGCCCATATTGCCCCGGACGATGAGGAACACCGCGGTTGTTCAATTTATGACGGCGGACCTGATGGTGCCCTTTCCAATGCGCCCGGGGAGCACGAACCTGATGACCGCGCTTCCAGTGGCCGGCGTTATGCTTGGCGGCAAAATGGTTGCCCTTCCAGTGGCTTGCGCGAGGTTTGTGCAGTCGTCGGTCGCCGGCAAAAGATGCACCGGCAGCCACCAGAACAAATGCCGCGGTAAGAAGCCCTACCAGTATGGTCTGCTTTTTCATGGTGTTCCCTCCCTTTTCCGTTCATTCGATATGACCGGGGCATGGTCGGCGGCATGCCGTCCACACGGTTGTCAACGATTCGATTCCGGCCATTTGAAATCACAAGACGCGTCAGCCGAGCTAAAAGTTGACAAGGCGATGGACAAAGGGCGCCATCGGTGAAAGGGAGCGCCAGTCGTGGCGACCGGCAGGTGAAGATTCCGGATACGATAGCGGCGGCGTAAACCCCTTGATATCCGTCGGACAGCGATCATCGCAGCTTTATCCGACCCGGTCCGTTATGGAAGGAATCCGACAGGGCCTGTCGGGCCCTTGTCGGACGTAATGGAAGGGAAAATGCGCCTACCAGTTTTCAGCTAAAAGCTCGAAATAGGACTGCGGCTTGACGCAGGCCGGGCATTTTTCGGGAGCGGCATCGCCGGTGTGCAGGTAGCCGCAGTTGCGGCAGCGCCACACGGTCTTATTGGGCCGGGTGAACACGCGCCCCGACAGGAGATTGGCGGCCAGCTCCCGGTAGCGTTTCTCGTGCTGCTTTTCGGAGACGCTGATGGCTTCCCAGGTGTCGGCCGCCCGGTCAAACCCTTCGTCGCGGGCGACACGGGCAAACCCCGGGTAGAGTTCGCTGTGTTCGAAACGCTCGCCGTCGGCCGCGGCCACCAAATTGTCATGGGTGGATCCGATAACGCCGGCGGGAAAACGGCTGGTGATCTCCAGCTCGCCGCCGTTAAAAAACTTGAAAAAACGAAGGGCATGCTCGCACTCGTGACCGGCGGTTTCTTCGAAGATATCGGCGATCTGAATGTAGCCCTCATCTGCCGCCCGGCGGGCAAAATAGGTGTAGCGGTTGCGGGCCTGGGACTCGCCGGCAAAAGACGCCAGCAGGTTTTTGGCGGTCTGGCTGTCGCGGAATCTAGCCATGAGGATCCTCCTGAAAGAACGCATGTTACGGAAAGGGGGAAAGCGGTGTTTGCCGGTCGTCCGGCCGGCAGACAGGACTCTCACCATTCGGAAGCCACCGGGTGAAGGAATGCTGCCCCCGGTGGCTTCCGCCGGCAGTGCCATGCATGCCGGCCTCAGATAGAATGATGATCTGTCTGCTATTCTTCGATAATGATCGCATCCGCCCCGCACTCCTGGGCGGCCAGCCGCACGACGTCCTCGTATTTTTCCGGTATCACGTCGAACTGGACCACGGACAGGAGCTGGTCTTCGTCGTAGGCGAATACTTCCGGGCATAATTTGTTGCAGTTGCGATCACCCATGCACTGTTTGGTAATGGTTGCCTTCATAGTGGCCTCCTTTTTCTGGTCCGACGGACCGGGTAAAATGAAACGTTATCATGGCAAAGGTTCGGAATAAAACAAGTATTCAGGACCCTCACGGGTACTGCTACGAACACGCATTCGGCTCCCCAGGTGAACAGGCCCGGCGGTCACGTTTCGTAACAGGCCCTTATCTCACCGAAATACAAGGTATGATAATCCTTTTCCGGGTACAAACCGGCAAAATCCGCCGCCATCAGGGCCGGATCCATGGCAGTTTTTAGAACAATACGGCACTCAATGTGGATCCCCGGCACATCGATAACCGGTGAGGCGACCGTCTGCCCCGCGAGCGTCTTCAGCCCGCAGGCCTCAAACTTGTCGCCATCCCGACCGGATTTGGTGCCGCAGTACATGATGGCATCTTTCATGTCCCCGCTCGGAACCGACACCGTGTAATCCGTCGCATCTTCGATAATCGTAAACGTATGGCGGGAATCCCGCACCGCCACCATGAAGACCGGTTTTCGCCAACAGAAGCCGATGGTGGCCCACCCGATGGTCATGGTGTTGAGGCGATCGCCGGCGCGAACCGTGAGGAACGCCCCGCTTTTAATTTTCTGGATGGCGGTTTGGGCAACCGCCATATAGTCGACAGGTTTCATACCGTACCTTTTTCCTTTCCAAGAAATCCCATGAGATCAAGGGCTGACGCAAAAACAACGTCAAATTTTAGACGCCCATGCATCCCGGCAAAGCAGACAGGCGCCTTTTCTAACCTTCACGGCTGTCATTCGATGGCCTTTCATCGCCGACACGATAGGTCACGCGCTTGTTATTCGGTTAAAAATGCACATATTCTTATAAAAAGGTCAATTGCCTCTTACTGCTTAATGCCACGGCAACGCCGGCCACCGGCCGGGAAAGGAGGTCCCCCATGACCTTGCAAAAGATTCTCTGGCCCACGGATTTCTCCGAGCAGGCCAAACACGCCTTGGATCACGTCAAGTCCCTGACCGAAAAGTATGATGCCGAAATCCACGTTCTCTATGTCATCGACAACCCCGTCCTGAACCACCCGGAATGGTACGGCGAATTCGAAGCGGATCATGTCGAAAAAATGCTGGCCTGGCTGAACAAGAAAGCTAAAAAGCAATTGGGCCAGATCTGCAGCGACGATCTCCAAGGCTGCCCTGAGGATTTTCGCCATATCGCGGTGGGTGACCCGGCCCAGGAAATCCTGAAACTTGTCGAAAAAGAACATATCGACATGGTGGTCATGTCCACCCGCGGGGCAAAAGCCCATTTTCGTTTCGGCAGCGTCGCTGAAAAGGTTGTCAAAAACGCCACCATACCGGTTGTGACGGTTCCGCCGGGCCGCGACGTCGCTTCGGCGGCTTAACCTGTTTACCGGGTCCACGGCATCGCAGGCACCAGGTCTCCAGGCGCTATTAAGCGTCCCAGGCGCCCTCTTCCCGCAGTTCGGCGATCCTTTCTGCGGCTATCTTTTGAATGGCCAGCTTGTCCACTTTGGTACTGCGGGTGATCGGGAATTCTTCGTCGGCCGGCCACAGTTCCACATGCTGGGGGCGTTTATAGGAGGCAATCTTACGGCAGTGGTCCTGGACGGCTTGCGGTGTCAGTTCCGCACCGGCTTCCGGCCGCACATAGGCGAAAACGCCTTCATCGAACAGGCGGTGCTTCATGCCTACCACGGCCACGGTTTCCACTCCCGGCAATTCAGCGATGTGGTTTTCAATCTCATCGGGGAAGACATTGTAGCCTTTCTGTTTGATCATGAACTTGCGCCGGCCGGCAAGGTAGAGCGCACGATAGCTGCCCATATCCTTGAAACTGCCGAGATCGCCGGTGTACAGGATGCCTTCCTTGGAAATGGTCCGCGCCGTCTCTTCGGGCATGTTGTAGTATCCCAAAAAGACAATGGGGGGATGATAGCAGATCTCCCCCACCTCGCCATCCGGGAGTTCCGGCCCGGCCTGGCCGTCCGGCAGCATGGGACGCCGTATCGTCACCTCGGCAAGATCAGGAAAAGCACACCCCACCTGGCCGGCCATCTCCTCGATGGGGATGCCCCGGGGCGTAAAGGTGGCAAAGCCGGCATTTTCCGTCATGCCGATGCCCGTGCCGAAATCGGGCGCCATCCGGGATAGCTTGCGCAGGAATTCGGTGTCCACGGCGGAGCCGCCGTACACCACAACCGCCAGGCTGCTCAGGTCGTAGCTGTCGTAGTCGGGGTGGTGCCAGAGCATGCGGTACTGGGTGGGAATCTGTCCCAGGGCGTTGACCCGGTGCTGCTGGATGGCTTCCAGGGTCAGTTTTACGTCGAAAATCCGCAGCAATATCGCTGTGCCCCCCATGAACATGGTCGTCATGAAGCACTCGGTGACACATCCCACGTGGCTGGGGGGAAGATTGATCAGAATGCGCGGGTCCTGCAGACGGCTCATGCCGCGCGCCAGTATCTCGTTCTGGACGATGATGTTGGCATGGCTCAACATGGCCGGCTTTGGTTCGCCGGTGGTTCCCGTGGTAAAAATGATCAGGGCCGGTGAATCGGGTGTCACGGCGCCATAGGCCTGAGCCGACCGACGGGTGACGATGTCCTTCAGCTTCAGCCACACCAATCGTTTTTTGTCCATCAGCTGAGTGATGCCCAGCGCCCCGGGCAGGATGTCCCCTGGTTGGGGGGCGGCCGTAAATTGCACCAGCCAATCCACGCCGGGGCAATCCGCCTGCACCGCCTGTCCGGCCGTCCTAAAATCCCGCACCGGGGTATCCCCCAGGAAGAAAAAAGCCTTGGGGGCGATCTTGTTCACCTCCCGCACGACCTCGGCATCCTGGAGGCGCACATCGAGGGGGGCCAGTATGGCGCCGATCTTGAAGCAAGCGTACATGAGGGCCATGTGCTCGGGCACCAGCACCAGTTGCGTGGCCACGCGATCGCCGGCACCAATCCCCATGTCCATCAGCCGCAGCGCAAAAAAATCGATCAGGGTATGAAACTGCTTATAGGTGAGCGTCTTGCCGTCTTCGTGCTGGATCATAGCCGGTTTCTCGGCGCTTGTTCGGGCATAGTGGCCGATGTAATCATTGAGTCGCGGCAGGCGAAGACAATCGGGTTCAGACATTTCAGATCCTTTCAAAAAAAATCGATGCCCAAAAAATACTTCTGAATCTATACGACATCAGCATCGCCGGAACTGTGGACCGATGCCCACCCATTGCGGAGGACGAATTGTCCTTCTTCGTTCGTAACGTCGAAAAACAGATCGTTTCCCTGTTCGCCGACGGATCGCCCCACCAATCGAATTCGGATGGTGGTCCCCGGCCGCACCATGCCGCTGAAACGGCAGGCCAGGCCTTCCAGGCGAGCGGGATCCCAGGCCGCCTCGCGGTTGACGATTTCCCGGGCGGCAAAGGCCAGGGTGGCCGTGCCCTGCAGGATGATTCCCGGCAGGCCCACCTGGCGGGCGAACCGTCGGGAGGTGTGGATGGGGAAAACGATGCCGGTGCAGCCATCATAAATATGGGGCCGCTCGGGCTCGATGAAAACGGTTGTCTCCCAAATCGCGCCCCCGGCATCCGGCGCGCTGGGAGTGACCGGCAGGTCCGCCTCTCCCCGGCCGCCGCCCCGGCAGGTCACGCCCCGCAGCATGGCGCCGAGGTACTCCGTAAAGACCGGGCGATCATTCGCGTCCTGCGCTTCCAGGCAAATCACCACCCGGGTTCCGGCCCGGTGCGGTAAAATCGCGGCAATGTGCCCCCGGACCGTCACGTCTTCGCCCGGAAGGACAGGGCGGTGAAAGCTTAGGTGCTCGGTGTGATGCACCTGGGTCAGAAGCAGTTCCCGGGGAAATGTTTCGGCCAGAATATAGGCGCCGATGTTTTCCAGAATCGGCCAGGTCAGCGCAACGCTGAACATGGGCGGCGCCAGAATGCCGCCCGCCCGTTCGTCATCAAAGTAAACCGGATTGACGTCACTCACCGCAGCCGCGTAATTCATGCTGTGGCGCGCGTCGATAGAGGTTCCGTAAGTTTTCAGGCGCGTGCCGGTATAGCACGAATCAAGTTCCATCCGTTCTCCTGTATAGAGGAGTCATTTTCCTCCTGTCGTGCCCCATCCTTTCGTGTCAAGGCCAATACTTTAGCGTGTCAGCTGGCGGTACCGGATGCGTTTGGGCACGGCCGCATCGGCGCCCAGGCGCTGTTGGCGATCCGCCTCATACTCCGACCAGTTCCCCTGAAAAAAAACCGCCTGGCTGTCCCCTTCAAACGCCAGAATATGCGTCGCCAGGCGATCCAGAAACCAGCGGTCATGGCTGATGACCACGGCGCAGCCCCCGAAATTCTCCAGCGCCTCCTCCAGCGCCCTCAGGGTGTTCACATCCAGATCGTTGGTCGGCTCATCCAGCAGCAGCACATTGGCGCCCTCCCGCAGCATCTTGGCCAGATGGACACGGTTGCGCTGGCCGCCGGAAAGCATGGATACTTTTCTCTGCTGCTCCTGCCCGGAAAAATTGAACCGGGCCACGTAGGCGCGCGAATTGACCTGTCGCTGGCCAAGTTCGATCTGATCCGCCCCGCCCGTAATTTCCTCCCAGATGCTCTTGTTGCCATCCAGTTCCCGGTTCTGATCCACGTAGGCCAGTTTCACGGTTTCGCCCAGCCGGATCGTGCCGCTGTCCGGCGACTCCTGGCCGGTAATCATCCTGAAGAGGGTGGTCTTGCCGGCGCCGTTGGGGCCGATCACACCCACAATGCCCCCGGGAGGCAGGCTGAAACTCATGTGCTCCACCAGCAGGCGTTCCCCATAGGCCTTACGCACCTCATTTGCCTCAATGACGAGGTCGCCGAGCCGCGGTCCCGGGGGGATAAAGAGTTCGAGCTCTTTTTCACGGGTTTCGGCTTCCTGGAACAACAGTTTTTCATAGGCGCTGATGCGCGCCTGACTCTTGGCATGGCGCCCTTTCGGCGACATGCGGATCCATTCCAGTTCACGCTCCAGCGTTTTTTGCCGGGTACTTTCGGCCTTTTCTTCGCGGCGCAGGCGTTCCTGCTTCTGCTCCAGCCAACTGGAATAGTTGCCTTTCCAGGGAATGCCGTGCCCCCGATCCAGTTCCAGAATCCAACCAGCCACATTGTCCAGGAAATAGCGGTCATGGGTCACCGCAATGACGGTTCCCGTATACTGCTGCAGGTGATGCTCCAGCCAGGCCACGCTTTCGGCATCCAGATGGTTGGTGGGTTCATCCAGCAGCAGAATATCGGGCTTCTTCAGCAAAAGACGACAGAGCGCCACGCGGCGCCTTTCACCACCGGAGAGCACCTTGACCGACGCGTCGGCCGGCGGGCAGCGCAGGGCGTCCATGGCCATCTCCAGCCGGGCCTCGAGATCCCAGGCATCGAGGGCGTCCAGTTTTTCCTGCACATCGCCCTGTCGCTGGATGAGCTTGTCCATGGCGTCGTCATCCATCGGCTCGGCAAACTGCATGTTGATGGTCTCGAATTCCTTGAGCAGATCGGCTGTTTCCTGAACCCCTTCCTCCACCACCGCCCGTACGGTCTTGTCCACATCCACCAGGGGTTCCTGCTCGAGATAGCCCACCGTGTAGCCGTCGGAGAGAATGGTCTCCCCGTTGAACTCGGTGTCGTGCCCGGCCATTATCTTCAACAATGAGCTCTTGCCGGCGCCGTTCAACCCCAGCACGCCGATTTTGGCGCCGTAGAAATATGAGAGGGAAATGTCTTTAAGGACCGGCTTCTTGTCATAAAATTTACTGACGTTGATCATCGAATAGATGACTTTTTTGGTGTCTTGACTCACTTCCGTTAATCTCCTCTTAGGGTGTTCCCGGCGAGACAAAAGCCACTGTCGCCAGTGGTATAAAAACGTATCATGGCGCGCCGCCGTAATGAAGTAAAAATCCCAGCCAGATCTGGCCGCTGCCGTCGGCCGACGCACTGCGTTTCGACTCCAAAACACGCAGACCGGATTCGGACAGAAGACAGGCCAGTTCGGATTGCTGCCAGAAGTAAAACACACGTCCCCGGCTATCGGTCGCAGCCCCCTTGCCTTCTTTCAGGGACAGATAAACGATACGTTTACCGGACGTGCGATTCAGCGCGAGAAGAATATTGTCAAGCGTGATCGGCAGCATGTCGTGCGGCACGTGCACCAGCGCGCCGCACATCAGGATGGCATCCATCGCCAGCGGGGTGAAATCGTGCGTGGTGAAATCACCCTCGATAATGTCGCATCCGGCATGGCCCGCAGCCAGTTTTGCCAATCCGGGTGACCGCTCGAAGCCGGTCACCGCCATGCCTTTATCCCGCAGCCAGCGCAAGTCCCGCCCCGACCCGCAGCCCACGTCCAACACGCGGTCGCCCGGCGACAGGCGTCGGGCAAACGACCCCAGAAAAGGCTCCGGGTCGATGGCGACCGTTTCGTCATGGTAGGACTGGTAATGATCGCGGTAATAGTCGTTCACGGTCACAGCTTTCGGCGTCATTTCGCCCCCGGCTTTTTGGCGGGTCCGCAGTCGATCCAGGGTGGAATCCACCTGAAGGTGAATCAATTCGCCCAAGCCAAGCTTGCCCCGGGCCCGGCCGTGGGCCAGGGCCGCCGTGACCGCATTGTGCGGGATGCGCGGCTGCCGTTCGGCGGGCTTGCGCTTCAGCGTCAGGGCCCCGGTCGGACAGGTGGTGACGCACAACCCGCAGCCAATACAGCGGCCGGTGTCCAACACGACCCGGTCATCCGTCATGGAAAGCGCCCCCATCTGACATCGCTCCAGGCAGACAGCGCACCCACTGCAGGCCGATGGATCGGCATGGGCCGAAAACGCGGAAGCCACCATGTCCGCCGGACGGGGATACGTCCGGAGCGTCCGCAGAACCCCGCAGCAGCAGCCGCAGCACAAGCAGATATAATTGGTGGCCCGGGCGTGCCCGGGCTGGACCACGAGACTCTTTTTGTCGGCCAACTGAAGAATGGCAAGCGCTTCGGATGCCTCGATGAACCGTCCGATTTCATTGGCAACCATGTATTCCGCCGCCGAACCAAAGGACAGGCAGGTTTCCCCGGGGCGGTCACAGCCCTGACCCGCCATGGTGCGCTCTCTGCGGCAAATACAGGGACTCACCGCGAAAGTCCGGTGGCGGCCCAGCAGCACCTCGGCCCGCTCGTAGGTCATCACCGCCAATTCCGGACGGATACTGCGGTGAACCGGAATCGTACGCAGCTGGGGCCGTTTCCAGGCGGTTTTCATCAGGGTGGGGATGTAGGCTTCCATGTCCTCGATCAGCTCCGGGGTCAGTCGATTGACCTGAAACTCCCAGATGCCGACCACGAACTGGGCCGCCATATAGGCATCGCACCCGTTCTTACCCGTCACCCTGAAAATCAGCCCTTTGGCCGCCATGGCTTCCAGGCGTTCAGCCGTGGCGGCTTCGCTTAACCCCGCCCGGCGGGCCACCACCCGGGGTGGCTCCGGTATGACGGTCAGCTTCAACGCCAGGGCGGCATCCTGCGGCGTGAAAAGGCGCTGCAGGATACGGAGCTCGACGCCGCTCGCCGTCGCCGGATATCCGCCCGGCAGGTCGTCCAGGTGCCGGGCCAACTGGGGATAGA
Source organism: Deltaproteobacteria bacterium (assembly GCA_020444045.1). Taxonomy (GTDB): domain Bacteria; phylum Desulfobacterota; class Desulfobacteria; order Desulfobacterales; family UBA5852; genus JABZFP01. Next base: position 147,643 of record JAHLLS010000003.1, on the reverse strand, counting down.
CTGGATTCATGGGTATCGCTCGACCATCCGGCCGTGATATTTCAGGATCAGACAAACATTCTCCACGGAACGCGGGTGAGATCAGCGCCAGAGAATTTGGGGCGCGTTCCGGAGCGGCAAGCGTTGATAACGGTATTTCGGACGACCCACCATCATGGCCCCGAAAGGAACATGACCATCCGGCAAGACCAGGGCCTCCTTCAGCGGCGGCCAGACATTGGCCGCCACATTGAAATAGCCCGCCCAGCAGGCACCCAGCCCCATAGATGCCGCGGCTAGTTCGAGATATGTCAACGCAATGGTGGCCGCGGCCGGCGCCATGGGGTTGGCCTTGGCCGCATGGGCCACGATCAGATGAGGGGCACTGCGACAGATGCGATCATGGCCCTTGTCCCAGGCATCCACCACCATGTCCATATGCAGGGCTGCCGCCATCGGGTTCTTTTCATCGATAAGATGCCGCATCCAGTCCGCGACGCGCCCGGCCAGGCGTTGAACCTCTTCGGGTGCCTGCACCACCAGCCACTGGACCGGTTGGGAATTGTGGCCGGAGGGCGCGTAGCGGGCCGCATCGATGAGGCGCGCCAGGGTCTCCCGGTCCAGCAGATCCTTCTTATACCGACGGATGGAGCGTCGTGCCCTCAGGAACTGCTCCATCTGGGCCGCATCCGGCAGGCGGTCCCTTTCAATGGTAGGGCAGTCTTCCATCGCCATCGATGTGTGGCTCAAGGCGCCGTGGGGGCATACGGCAACGCAGTGGCCGCAGTGAAGGCAGCGCTCGGCGCCACCGTCCACCAGGGTAGGATAGCCATCCTCTTCTTCAAGGGTTATGATCAGCGCCGGACAGACATCGGCGCAGATGCCGTCACGGTGACAACGCTCGCGATCGATCTGCAGCAGGGACATGAACAGGGTCTCCTTCCGAAAGAGGGGGTGCGATAGAAAGTGGTTCAAAAGCGCTCGGGATTCAGTCGCAGAAATCCGTTCGAAATCGCTTTGATGCGGCCAAACCATAGCGAATACACATTTGGATGGCAATGCAAATCCAATAGGAAAACTAATCCCGCGGACGCTGGCGGTAGCGGCCCTGGGCGGAAAGCACGGCCTTGCGCAGGCGGATGGAACGCGGGGTGACCTCCACCATTTCGTCTTCGCGGATGAAATGGATGGCACGCTCCAGGGTCATGGGCTTTACCGGGGATAAAATAACGTTTTCATCACGCCCCGAGGCCCGCATGTTGGATAGTTTCTTCTCTTTGCAGGGATTGGCGTTGATATCGTTGGCGCGGTTGTGCTCCCCGAAAACCATGCCTTCATAGACCGGATCTCCGGGTTCGATAAAAAGCTGCCCCCGGGGCTCCAGGTTGAAAAGGGCATAGGCCACGGCCTGCCCCTGGCGGTCGGACACGATGGAACCGGTAAACCGGCTGGGGAAATCACCGCGGAAGCTGTCGTAGCCTTCGAAATAGGTATTCAGAATCCCGGTGCCTTTGGTGTCGGTCAGGAATTCATCCCGGTAGCCGATCAGGGCGCGGGCCGGGATGGTGAATTCCAGTCGCACGCGGCCGCTGCCATGATTGATCATGTTGGCCATCTGTCCCTTGCGGGCGGACAGCTTTTCGGTCACGATCCCCATGAAAGCTTCATCGCAATCGATATAGAGATGTTCGATGGGCTCCAGCCGTTCTCCGTCTTTGTATTTATAGATCACCTCGGGCCGCCCCACTGTCAGCTCGAAGCCTTCCCGGCGCATGGTTTCGATCAGAATGGCCATCTGAAACTCGCCGCGGCCCTTGACCAGAAAAACGTCCCGGCTCTCGGTCTCTTCCATCTGGATGGCCACGTTGCGCAGCGTTTCCTTGATCAGTCTTTCCCGGATCTTGCTGGACTGCACGAGTTTGCCCTCACGGCCGGCCAGGGGAGACGCATTGATGGTAAAACGCATGGAAACGGTCGGTTCGTCAACGCTGATGCGGGGCAATGCCATGGGATTGTCCCGGGTGGCAATGGTATCCCCGATTTGAACCTCCTCGATGCCGGACAGCACGATAATGTCCCCCGGTTCGGCCGTCTCCACGTCTTGCAGGGTCACACCGCCATAGGTCTGCAGGCGTGAAACTTTCAACGGGCGATGGCTTCCTCCGGCGCCGACGCACACCAGGCTGTCCTTGTACCGGGCCTTCCCGTTGGCTACCCGGCCGATGGCCAGACGCCCCAGGTAATCGGAGTACCCCAAATCGGAAACCAGCATCTGAAAGGGGGCCTTGGGATCGAAAGACGGCGCCGGGATCGCCTCGATGATCAGGTCCAGCAGGGGATGCAGGTTTTGGCCCTTTTCTTCCGGTGTCTTCTGGGCCACCCCGTCGCGTCCAATGGCATAGAGATACGGGAAATCAAGCTGTTCTTCGTTGGCATCCAGGTCGATAAACAGGTCGTAGACCTTGTCCAGGATTTCATCGGGACGAGCATCTTTGCGATCGATCTTGTTGATGACCACGATGACGGTCAGGCCGGCCGCCAGGGTTTTTTCCAGCACGAAACGGGTCTGGGGCAGCGGGCCCTCGGAGGCGTCCACCAGCAGCAGGGCCCCGTCGGCCATGGAAAGCGCCCGTTCCACCTCACCGCCGAAATCGGCATGACCCGGGGTGTCGATAATGTTGATCTTGACGTCATGCCAGACCACGGAACAGTTTTTCGCGGCAATCGTAATGCCGCGCTCCCGCTCCAGGTCCATGCTGTCCATGACGCGCTCGTCCATGTCCTGGTTGTCACGAAAAAGCCCACTCTGCCGAAACATGGCATCCACCAGGGTGGTTTTGCCGTGGTCGACATGGGCGATGATAGCGATATTGCGGATGGCCATATTTTGCTGCAAGCGTTCGGACATCGGAACTGTTTATCCTTATGTAATCGTCGATACCATAAAATCGATCCCCAACAGCTCTTTTAGCAATGGGGATCATCCGTCGGAAAGATTCATGCATCACCGCATGAAGAATCAGGGCCTATACGTTATCGGGCGGCGTTTGTCCACAGGTATTCGCCAAAGGAGGACCGGCATCCACCGTGGTCTCATGCGGCATCCGGATCGGGACCGTGTCAACAAGGTTGCCGCATGCCCCTCCACCTGCCAATCCGGTTGACTATTTATAAGAAACATTCCAGCAGGATATCGATATCTTTTATCTTCCGCCGATTCAAAATTGGTGAATAATTTGAGGCAAACACAGATCCTCGGAGGCCTTCCCCGGTAAACCCGTAGAATAAACTGGCATGCTTCATGCTTTGTGACAGCTGTGAAGTGAACGTATTCGATTTTATCACCAATAGACACCGCCTTTTACCCTGCAGACGATAGCGCCCAATCTCTCACAACGACGTTAGCCTTCTCATTCTCGCAACGACCGCACAGCATCGATTCTGCCAGACATCTTGGACACATCCAACCGAGTTTTCCGCCCGGATGACAGCGCAAGGCTTGTTCCCATAAAGCCAGTTCGGTATCGGACATGGCCATCCCGGCGACGCCGCCAAGAATAGCAAGGTGTTGCCTGTCTACCCCCATAACCCCCATCTAAAGGAGAAAGACAATGAAAACCTGTTTGAGCCTTTTGGTCGTCGCAATGATCCTTTGCCTTTACGCCCCGGCCTTTGGCGGTGATGACAGCGCGGCAGCGCTAAGTCATTACTACCAGGCCGCCATCGACCATGAAATCAAGATCTGCCTGGAAAAGACGTCACTGCAAAATTCCCGGTCCGACCAGCTTCAACGCAAAGGCCACCTGGAAGCCAGTAAAGCACGGTTTCTCATGACGAATCGCGACCATCTGGTGGACGTCATGGTGCAAAGCGACATGGAGCGCAAGCCATATAAAATTCAGCGCTTTTTAAACGAGCAATTTCACTGCAACTGCTATGCCCCGAGGCAGGCCAGGGCCTCCTTCTAATGCGATTGCGCAACCGGATGATGCATTGCACGTGAGGATGCGGCCATACCGCTGGCAGAGCGAATACGTTCACTTCGCAATTTTCAGCGGCATGCCATGAATATGTTACTTGAAACCAGTAGTTCCGATCCGCATGTCCCAGGCATACGAAAGAAAAGGCATACCGCTTTCGCGACCATCTTCACGCGAGTGGGCACCTCAAACATCCTGCCAAAGTAATAGGCGGGGCTGATCGCTGATTTTTTTTACATGCCGGAAAACACGTGGTGGACTTGAATACTTTACGTTCAATTCTTAACTTCTCAGTCCATTTAGAATTCGCCCTTCGGTAATCATGCTAAAAGCCCGTTAGACAAACGGCAGGTTGACGCGCAAAACCAATTGCGCTAAAGCGGCGTTTTCAAAACAAAGCGGATCAGCAGCAACCATGGAAAACGAAACTAAAAAAAAATGGCTGTCGGTACTGTTCTTTTCCCTGTCCGGCATCATATTCGGCACATCCCTGTACCTCATCGCAACCAGCACGACGGCCGCCACAGCGCAAACACCGGCGACCGTGGCTTCCGCTGTTGAGGCCCTGCCCTATCCGGACGAACCCCGTGTGGCGATGATCCTGAAACGGGACATCCGGCAGCGTCTGGGCAAACTGGATATCATCTATCGGGGCGTTAAAAACCAAAACTTGCGGTTGGATGTGTATATCCTGGATCTGGATCCCCAGTATGCCTACCGCCATGCCATTGCCCTATCCCAGGCCAGCGAGGGATTCCGGGTCGGAGGTATCCGGCTGGAGCTTCTTTCCGCCCGGGATTCACGCGCCAAGATCATCTGGAACCGCAAGGGGTGAAGGCGGAAGCGGATTGAGTGCCAGGATGCCGGAAATCCGCCAACCACACCGACGTTAGATCCGCGCGAAGCTATCGGCGGCTGGCAGTTGGAGGGCCTGTGACAGGGGATTGGCGGAAAGGCGATCACAATCCGGAGACATATTGAAGCGGCACCGCTGCGAGGAGGTGATCGTTATTCGCGGATGCGCTGATCCCAATCGAACTCCCGGGAGGTAACACTGTCCTCCAGCCGGCGGATACGCCGCTCCAGGTTGTGGGCCCGGCGGCGGATGCGCTGTGCGGCGCCTTCCCGGGAATGGACATAGCTGTTGTAGAATTCTTTTTCATCCTCATTCTCGATCGGACGCACCGGCGCGGGCTTCATCATCAGGGCCGCCACCAGGTAGATGCCGGTCATGGGCCACAACCCGGTGATCACCAGACAAACCACTGCCAGAATCCGGATCCAGGCGACGTTGAGATCAAAATAAGTCGCCAGCCCCCTGAAAACGCCAAATATTACGCCCTTGCGAGATCGATACAAACCGTTGCGTTTAGGATAGCGCCTGTCAGTCATGGCTTTTTTGCCCCCTCTCCTGATGCTCCATTAAAATGGTTTCCAGCGCCTCCACCCGCGCCTCCATCCGTGACAATCCCTGGTAAATTTCCTGGATCATCCGGGTTTCCTCGCCTTGGGCTTCCCGGCTGCGGGACGAAAGCCCCCCATGCCTGAACTTGATGGCAAAGAGAATCGTCCCGCAAATCGTCCCCAGAATGAGAACCAGGCTGCCGAAAATTATCATGAGCATCCAGACGGCCGTCATAAAGATTATACTCCCATAAAAGGGTCAACAACCCGCGCGATGCTGACCCGGTCGTCACCCGTCAGGGCGCCTGGGCCTTGTCAGGGACATCCGATCGGGATTTAAGGGCGGTCAACTCGTTTTCAATATCATCGTCCGTCACAAGGTTTTCAAAGGCCTGGTCCAGGTCCGGCCCGGCACCATATGAAACCAGATCAGCCTCCGCTTCCATGCGATCGATGCGACGCTCCAGTTCCTCGAACTTGGCGATGGTTTCATGGTTCCCCGCACGCCGGATGTCCTCGCGCGCCCTACGGGCGTTCTGGGCCCGCGCATGGCGGTGCACCAGCATGCGTTGTTTTTCGCGAGCGGTATGCAGTTTGTTTTCCAATTGCTGGATATCATCATGGTACTGATTGATCAATTCGTCCTGCTCCCCTGATTCCACAAGGAGCCCTTCCGCCATACGGGTAAACCGCCGTTTTTCCACCAGGGCCTCGCGGGCGAGATCGTCACGCCCTTTCCGGACAGCCAGTTGCGCACGGCTATCCCAGTGGCGTTCCCGCTCCTGCACCTCCGACAGGCGCCGTCCGGTTTTTTTACGATCGGCAATGACACCGGCGCAGGCCGCCTTGAGTTCCACCAGCGTATCCTCCATCTCCCGGATCATCAGCTTGATCAGTTTTTCCGGATCTTCGGCCTGATCCAGCATGGCGTTGATATTGGAACTGATAATGTCTCTAAAGCGCGTGAAAATTCCCATGATCTCCTCCTGATGTGGTTTGTGCGAAAAGAGAGCATGAATGATGCCAGGAGATAATTCGAACAATATCCATTATGATTACAGATTGATAGCTATTGACATGGTGTGCATATCGATTGTATATATTTACCAATATTTAGCTATTATTACTATTTTTAAGTCAATTTTACCTTATATATCATGACACCATCATCGGCCGGTTCAGCAGATCGTGGAGAAGCCCTCGGACAGTCGGAAGCGTTTCTGGATTTTCAGGAACAGCTGTCCCGCGTTGCCCCGGTCGATCGTCCGGTGCTGCTAATCGGCGAGCGGGGAACCGGCAAGGAGCTGGCGGCAAGCCGCCTGCATTACCTGTCCAGGCGATGGCAGAGCGTATTTATTACCCTGAACTGTGCCGCCTTGAACCCGTCCCTGATCGAATCGGAGCTCTTTGGCCACGAAAGAGGGGCATTTACCGGAGCGCAGCAGCGTCGGGTCGGTCGTTTCGAGGCCGCCGATAAAGGCACGTTTTTCCTGGATGAAATCGGCGCGATTCCCATGGAAGCCCAGGAAAAGATCCTCCGTGTCGTGGAATACGGCATTTTCGAGCGGGTGGGCAGCGCCTCCCCCGTCGAAGTCGATGTGCGCATTGTCGGCGCCACCAATGCGGATTTAGGCGCGATGGTCAAGAAAGGGCATTTCAAACAGGATCTTCTGGACCGCCTGGCCTTCGAGGTGCTTCATCTTCCCCCTCTGCGCGCGCGCCAGGGCGATATTCGGCTGCTTGCAAACCACTTCGCAGGGTGCATGGCGCTTGAGCTGGGCCGGGAAGCAATCCCCAGGTTCAGTCGGTCTGCCCGCAAGGCCATGGAAGACTACCCCTGGCCGGGGAATATCAGAGAACTAAAGAATGTGGTGGAGCGCTCCGTCTATCGCTCGAAGGGCGACCGTCTTGAAGACATTCGATTCGACCCGTTTGAAAGCGGTGCGCTCAAGGCGGCACCAGCCGCCGCCCTGGTTTCCGATCCGCCCCTTCCGCCCACCAGCGATGCCCTGTCGACTCTGCCGCTGAAGTCCGCCGTGGAACAGTTCCAGCTGGAACGCCTGCAGGAAGCGCTTCGGATTTCGCAGTTCAATCAGCGCAAAGCAGCTGCACGCCTCGGTTTGACCTACGACCAGTTGCGAGGGCTCATGCGCAAGTTCAAGCAACAGTTAGCGATCTGAAGCGATACGGCAAGCATCTTGGATTTCCTAGAGGCATCAACGGCTAAAATCCCCTTCAGCGGCCATCTCGCTATCGCCGCGGCGGGTTTCAGGCAGGTATAAGAATATATAAGGGATCGGGAATTCAGCGGGAAGCAAGCGAATCCTATCGCAACATACGGCGTACCACCCACCAGGCAAAGAATGCCAGCAACAGCACACATCGTTTGGGAAAATATCGCTAAACAGGTTCCGGTCGATCCAATATTTCGCGCAGCAGAAGCGCCAACTCGCGGATGACCACCGGTTTCATCACAAAACCGCGAATGCCCATCGCAGCAGCGGCTTCTTCCGTAATCCGCTCGCTGTAGCCGGTGCAAAGGATCACCGGCAGGTCGGGACGAAGCGCCATGACGCGGTCTGCCAGAGCATCGCCCGTCATTTCCGGCATGGTCATGTCGGTAATCATGAGGTCGTAGGCATCCGGCTCGGCCTGGAACTTGGCCAACGCTTCAAGACTGCTCGTAAAGGCGCTGACGTGATACCCCAACCGGCCGAGCATCTGCCGGCCAAGATCCGTCTGAAACGGCTCGTCATCGACAAACAGGATGCGTTCGGTCCCCCCCGGCATCTTCAAGGACACGGGCAGGACATCCGCCGGGCGATCCGCGATGACCGGCAGGAAAATGATAAAACATGTGCCTTCTCCAGGCGTGCTGTCCACTTTGATCGCACCGCCGATGCGCTCGACGATGCCGTGTACCACGGCAAGCCCCATGCCGGTGCCGCGCCCTTCACCCTTGGTCGTAAAAAAAGGATCAAATATTTTTTCAAGAACGTGGGTGGGAATCCCCTGGCCGGTATCACACACCGTCAACTTGCAATACGGGCCGGGTGTCAACCGCGGATAGCGGGCGGCCTCTTCCGCGCCCATTACGACCGACTCCAGAATCACAGTCAGGGTGCCGTCGATGTTCTCCATGGCATCCCGGGCGTTGGTGCACAGGTTCATGACCAGTTGGTGGATCTGAGTGGGATCGGCCATGACCATGCCGGCCGGTTCGATCATCACATCCATCTTGACGGTGGTGGGCAGCGAGGCCCGCAGCAGTTTCAGGGCCTCCTTGATGATGAGCCGCGGCTCGACGGGTTTGGGGTCCATCTGGCTCTGCCGGCTGAAGGTCAGGATCTGCTTGACCAGATCACGCGCGCGGCCGCCGGCCTGCAGCACTTTCTGGAGGTTTCCGGTCAAGCCGGACTCCGGTGTCGCATCCAACAGGCTCATCTCGGTGAATCCGATGATGGCCGACAGGATATTGTTGAAATCGTGCGCAATACCGCCGGCCAGGGTTCCGATGGCTTCCATTTTCTGGGTTTGCAACAACTGAAACTCCAGTTCCTGTTTGGCCTCCTCGGTCTTCATGCGATCCGTAATATCGAATGCCACGCCACCCACATAATGCGCCTCGCCATCCTTGTAGAGGGGGAATTTTGAGACCTGCCAGTATTGGGCTTCCCCCAGGCGATGTGTCGATTCGACGACATTTAGGATACGATTTTGCTTCAGCACCAGGCGGTCATTGGCCATCAGTTCCCGTGCGTCATCTTCGTCCCAAAGCGCCATGTCGGTCTTGCCCAAGCGGTGCCCCGGAGGTTCATCGTAAAGAAGGCTAAACGCCTGGTTGGTATAGATATAGCGCCCCTCACGATCTTTAATAAATGCCAGGGCTGGAAGATGCTCCATAAATGAGTCAAACAGGCCACGACTTTCTTTGAGCGCCTCTTCCGCCTGCTTGCGCTCGGTGATATCCCTCCCGACGCCGATGATCTCGGTCACCTGGCCGGCCGTATTCAACAAGGCCGTATCGGCCCAGGACAGCCAGCGCCAGCCATCCTTGGTGCAGGCCCGCTGTTCCAAAAAGGCCGTATACGGCGGATGGTAGAGGGCTTCCATGGCCTTGGCAGTGCTGGCCCGGTCGTCCTCGTGCACCAGGGGCATGAAAACCTGGCCGAGGAGTTCCTCCTCTGTCTTACCGAACGCGCGACAGTAGGACGGGCTCACAAAAAGAAAACGACCATTGGTATCCACCTTGACCACCAGGTCGGTCTGGTTTTCCACCAGCATGCGATAGGTTGCTTCCCTCGCCTGCAGGCGGCGATAGGTGCGCACGCCGGCCAGCCCGAGGGCTATCTGGGAGGCAAGACCCGAAATCAGGTTGATGTCGCTGAAAGCGGTCCGTCCCCTGCCCATGTCATTGAACATCAACAGCATACCGAATGTCTGGGCTTCATTTTTCAGGGGCACGGCCACCAAGGACCGAATGCCCAATTGGCTCAGGCGTTCGGCGCTATCCGGAAATTGCCGTTCAATCTCCTCCGACTGGTCGGCCACGACGGTCTCACCCTGGCGGCAAACAGCTTCAAAGATGCCACGCGAAACGGCTTCGGGATGCCCCAAAAGGATTTCCCGAAAAGATTCCAGCTGGGCGGGCGTCAACCCATAGCCGTCTCCCTTAAGACGGTCCGGCTGATCTTCCCTTGCCATCCAGAGCATCCCGCCTTTGTATTCAAGCCGCTTTTCGAGAATCGACATGATTGTTTGGATGAAAATTTCCGGGGGATGCAGGGCCGAAGCAGCCTGGCCGATTTCCTGAATCAGGAAAGCGCTGCTGTAGCGGTGCTTGATCTCACGTAGATCCTGATCCGCTATCTCACCTCGATGCGTGATGGAACGCTTGAGTTCCTGGTTTTCCAGGGCGACGGCAATCGTCCAGCCAGCCCCCAGCAAGCCGGCCCAGCCTAATAGCTGGATCAACCAATGATAGGGAGACAATACACCCATGGTGACCGTAAGGGAGAGAAACGCCCCCATCGAACCGAAACGCAGCCACCGTTTCCAGTGACTGGATGGCAACCACTGCCAGGAGATATGGTACTCGCAGCTTTCGCCACCGCGGTGCATGCACGTGGGGTGTTCGACCCGGGCTAATTGCCCGGAGAACACCTGCGCCAGGGCCTCGAACATGCCGGTACGGTTGGCGCACTGAAACGGCTGCTCCTGAACACCCTCCCTCGTGGTAACCGTCAGGGCAATGCTTTTAGCGGAAAGGGGTCGTGTTGCAATATCGGTGGCCCGGGTCCATTCGGCGGCAATCTTGGCCACCCCCCGGTAAGCCATCATGGGCGTCATGAAACCCAGGGCATAACGTTTCAACATGCCGGACGTCCGGGAAACCTGGGTAAATCGTCCCGCGTCACGGGCGATCTCGGGCGCATTGACGGCCTGGTTCATGGCCGCATGAAACTGATTGATCTGATCCTGGGTCAGCCAGTGACCGGGGTCTTCCACCTCGGCACGCCCGATGCCACTGGCCGCCAGCAGATGGTCCAATGAAATATCCGGATGCATCTTTTCAAGATATTCCAGATAATTCTTGATCAATCGACTGTTGTAAAGGGGGGACGTGTCGGTCATTCAGCCTTGCTCGATATTGGTTAAAAAAGGTTTTAAGCTATAGATTTTTTTAAAGAAATTGTCAACCGATTTAAAACGACACACCACATGAGGCAGGATGACCGTTCATCATGGTCGGCAAGGCAGGAATGCATGTGTTCAGGCCAGGGTGTCCAGCAGGGTCCCGATCATTTCATCGCGGGTTTGGATAGTCTTCAAATTGGCTTTGTAGCCGATTTCGGTCAGAATCATGCCGGTCATTTCATCGGCCAAATCGACATTCGACAATTCCGTTTCCACACCAGGGGCCTCCGGCGCCAGCGGATCCTGGGGGGCCGGCGACAGGTCTTTGCGCAGATTGACCCGCACGTCACCAGTCTCACCTTCCGATAAAACGGCCTGATCACGCTTGTAGCCATTCGTGTTGACATTGGCAATATTATTGGCGCTGCTCGCCATTTTGCGATCATGCGCCTGGAGGGAGGACAGGGTAGTGCTGAGACCGGTCACCATCGAGCCAATTCCTTTCGTTCGTATCCATCCATGAATGGCCCCTGTGCGAATGTCACGGACGATGATGCCGCAACCATGACGATTGACGCCACCCCGATATCCCGCAGAAAGAGGGAACCATTATCCCTGTTATCGGTCTATGGGGAAATTCCTTTAGCCTTTTTTCGATTCCCCGATCATTTTTTGGGCAGAAATCTCCGGCAGCAGCCGCCTGCGCGCATTGATCGCCGCGCGTCTTAAGTTTTTTTGGATAGGGACGATAATGCTATTGGTACCCTTTTTCATTGGGACAGCGCCGGGTCTACCATGGTTGGTCCGACCAGCGCGAATGCCCTTTGATCGACCTGCAAGACTTAAATGGACGGCACCATGCTCATACCAACACCATCGTCCGATCATAAGCGCCCGGAATCCCGATCAGTCGAACCACCGCCGCACCGAAACGACATCACCTATCGCAGTATTTTCGAAAACACGGGAACCGCCACGGTCATTGTCGAAGCGGATATGACCATCATCAAAGCCAATTCCAAATTCGAAGAGCTGACGGGTTACCCGCGCCAGGCCATCGAGGGGGTTAAACGCTGGCCGGAATTCGTCCATCCGGACCATGTGGAAATGATGAAAGGATTCCACATTGCCCGACGCACTGGACAATCACACCCGCCAACGGAGTACGAGTGCCGGGTCGTCACCCGGGAGGGGACGATCCGTGATATCCAGATGAAAGTCGGCATGATCCCCGGCACCCAACAGAGCATCCTGTCCTTTATGGATATCACCTCCCGCAAAACCGCCGAGCGGGCCCTTGTCGAAACCAACGGCGAAATCAGGCAGATGATCGACATATTTGAGGGGGATGTCTACACCAGCACGGCAGACTACAAGATCGAATTCATGAATCAACGCCTGATAAAGCGAATGGGTCACGAGGCCGCCGGTGAACCATGTTACCAGATCCTCCACGGTCTCGACCGGCCCTGCCCATTCTGTCGCAACGACCAGGTCTTCAAGGGCGAAAGCGTACGCTGGGAGATAAAAAGCCCGCAAGACGGGCGCTGGTACTTCACCATAGAAAACCCCATTTTCCGGGACGGCCAGGTGGTCCGCAAGCAATCGGTCATTATCGATATTACCGAACGAAAAATAGCCGAAGAGACCCTCCAGAAAGAGCATGCCATCCTGAAGCAGTCGTTGCAGAACCGTCAGCGCTTCGGGCATATTATTGGGCAATGTTCCCGGATGCAGGATGTCTACCACCATATTCTGCAAGCCGCCGCCACCGACTCCCCGGTGATCGTCTATGGCGAATCGGGCACAGGAAAGGAACTTGTGGCCCGCGCCATCCATGAAATGAGCGACAGCAGCAGCAACCCTTTTATCACGGTCAACTGCGGCGCCATCCCCACCAATCTGCTGGAAAGCGAGTTTTTCGGCCATGTGCCGGGTGCCTTTACGGGGGCTGAGCGCATCAAGAAAGGCCATCTGGAAGTTGCCCATCGAGGCACACTCTTCATGGACGAAATCGGTGAAATCGAGAAATCGCTGCAGCCCAAGCTGCTGCGGGCCATTGAAGGCGGTGGGTATACACCGGTCGGCGCGGAGACCCTCAAACATCCCGATGTGCGCATCATTGCCGCCACCAACCGTGATCTGCAGCAAATGGTTGCCGAGGGGCGCATGCGATCGGATTTTTTTTACCGAATCCACGTCATCCCGATCTATCTGCCGCCCTTGCGGGAACGCTCCGGCGATCTGCCACTGTTGATCGATCATTTCATGGGGCAGATCGATCCCCGCAAAACCCGCCCCATCAGTGCCGCCATCATGGACCAGTTGATGCGCCACCACTGGCCCGGCAATGTGCGTGAACTGCAGAATGCCTTGAGACAATATGTGGCGCTGGACCAGCTGGATTTGGCCACGGCAGGGCCTCCCCGCAACACGGGGAGATCCTCAAGCGTCGATGCCCCGCTTAGCGCGCCGGACGGCGATCTCCAGGACATGATCAGAGTATACGAGAAAAAGGTCATCTCCCTGGCCCTGCAACGCCACCAATGGCATCGCTCCAAAGCGGCGGAAAGCCTGGGCATCAACCGCCGGACACTTTTCAAAAAAATGAAGCAACACGCGCTCGACTGACCCCGCTTCGGGAACGATCGTTCCCAATAATTTTTTTCCATTTGTTTTCAGCATGTTATTAATCATTTCCCCTGGATTGAGACCGTTTGACCCCAACCATACGGTGAAGCGGCACCCTGAGGGCATCATCTAATTTTCATAGTTATTACATATAGTTATAAATTTATTATCCGTCTCGGACGATTTGGCACTGTCGTTGCTCTACTCTGAGCCTGAATGATTAACGCACGACACTGCCGAAGGAACTCGACATGAACATCCTGATTGCCGAAGACGAATTCGCCACGGCCGATGCCATCCAGCGCCTGGTTGAACATATGGGGCACGCAACGCGCTGGGCCTGCTCGGGTCCGGAGGCGCTTATCAGTCTCGAAAAGACGCCCTGCGAGTTGATGATCCTGAGCGCGCAATTGCGTGACGCCGACATCACCTATCTGCTGCCATCCCTGCGGCGACACCATCCGGATCTGCCGGTGGTGGCCCTGACCTCCCGCAACAGTCTGTCCCTGGAGCAGCAGATCCGAAAATGGGGGGTCATTTATTACCTGATCAAACCGCTGAATACCGAGGAACTTGGATCCATCGTTTCCCACGTTTCCATTAAACAGGCATAGGACAATAAGGAGAACCCCATGAAAAAGAGAACATTAGGTTTTAAACTGGTTGCCGGCGGCATTGCCGCCGTGCTGATCCCCCTGTTCGTGGTCGGGATGTTTGCCGTCAACAAGGCCGCCAATTCCCTGGCGGACGCCTCCAAAAGCCAGGCCTTGAACATCGCCACCGACCTGGCCGAAGCCATCAATCTGGTGCTGGCTGAACAGGTCAAAAAGGTGGAGAGCCTGGCCGCCATCGATGCCTTCCGACAGGCCGCCGCCACCGGTGCATTGACGGATTTCGATGAGACCGCGCTCAACCGTCAGATCCACGCCATGCTGAAAGGCCTGGGTGACAACTACCAGGGCATATTCTTAGGACGCAGCGACGGATTTCTATTCGCCGGTGCGCTGGCCAACGGCGAGACCCCCTATAAAGGAATCGATGTCAATGACCGCGACTACTACAAGCAGACCAGCAGCAGCGGCAAAACCGTTCTGAGTGACGCCCTGCGATCGAAGATCGACAATAAACCGGTTATGATAGCGGTTTCGCCGCTACGATCGGACAATGGGCGCCAGGTCGGCATTATCGGTCTGACCCTCAACATTGATTTTCTCATCGACACCATTTCCCAGAAAAAAATCGGAACCAGTGGTTATGCCTATATGGCCAACCAAAATGGCATCATTGTGGCCCACCCCAAGCCGGAGTTCGTTTTGCAGCTGGACCTCAAGACTCTCCAGGGCATGGAAGACATCACCAGCCACATGATAAAGGGGGATGCCGGGGTGCAAGGCTACACCTTCAAGGGTGTTGATAAAATTGCGGGCTTTGCCCCGGTCGCGCTGGCCGGTTGGAGCGTTGCCGCCACCCAGGACAGCGACGAATTCATGGCCGCTTCCCGCTCTATTCGCAATGTCATCCTGGGGGTGGGCCTGGCCTTTTTAGTCGTCACCATCCTGGGCGTGCTGTGGTTTGCCCGCTCCATCACGATCCCCATCAACCGTGTCGTCGGCCTGATGAACGCCGGGGCCGATGAAGTGGCGTCCGCTTCAGGCCAGGTATCGGCGGCCAGCCAATCCCTGGCGGAAGGTTCTTCCGAACAGGCGGCGGCCATCGAGGAAACATCGTCTTCCCTGGAAGAAATGGCCTCCATGACCCGCCAGAACGCGGACAACGCCAGCCAGGCCGACAAACTGATGAAGGATGCCAACCAGGTGATCGACGAAGCCAACCAGTCCATGAACCAAATGACGACTTCCATGGCAAAAATCACCGAAACCAGTGAAGAAACCCAGAAGATCGTCAAGACCATCGATGAAATCGCCTTCCAGACCAATCTCCTGGCCTTGAATGCAGCGGTGGAAGCGGCCCGCGCCGGCGAGGCCGGCGCCGGATTTGCCGTCGTGGCGGATGAAGTCCGCAACCTCGCCATCCGTGCCGCCGAGGCCGCCAAAAACACATCGGCGCTGATCGACGACTCGGTCAAGCGCATCAAGGAAGGCTCCGAACTGGTGGAAACGACCAACAGCGCCTTCGACAGGGTCGCCCAAAGCTCCGCCAAGGTGGCCGATCTCGTGGCGGAAATTAGCGCCGCCTCGAGTGAACAGGCCCAGGGCATCGAACAGGTCAATACCGCCGTTTCCGAAATGGACCAGGTGGTCCAGCAAAACGCGGCCAATGCAGAGGAATCCGCCTCAGCCTCGGAAGAAATGAATGCCCAGGCCGAGCAGATGAAAGCCGTGGTTACGGAACTGGTGGCCATTATCGGTGGTGCGGAACAGCGGGATCAGGCCCAGGCCGCCCCGCGGGTTCGCAAAGCAGCTGCAGGAAAAATGAAAGCAGCCCGTGTCCCTGCCCGCCGGACACCGGCCGTTGCCGCCACTTCGGCGGCCAGCAGCCCCCAGGCGATCATTCCGTTCGAAGATGACCAGTTTTCCGATTTTTAATGTCACTCAGGAGAAAGGAACCCGCATGAAAACCGATTTGACCGGAAAATACCTTACCTTTCGCCTGGCGGAAGAAGATTATGGCATCCCCCTACGGCAGGTGAAGGAAATCATCGGCATGCTGCCCGTCACCGCTGTGCCCCAGACCCCGGAGCATGTGAAGGGGGTCATCAACCTGCGGGGGCAGGTCATTCCGGTGAGCGATCTGCGCCTGCGCTTCGGGATGGACACCATTGCCTACAACGACCGCACCTGCATCATCGTGGCGGATATCCAGGGCGCCGAGAGCACCACCCGCATGGGCGTCATTGTGGACGCGGTTTCCGAGGTGCTCAATGTCCGGAAGGAAGAGATCGAAGCCGCGCCGTCCTTTGGCGCCCTTGCCCGCACGGAGTACATCCTGGGCATGGCCAATATGGACGAAAGCGTTAAAATTCTTCTGGACATCGACCGGGTTTTCGACCCGGAAGACATCGCGGTATTGGAGAAAGCCGCCTGACGCGGATCGTTCATCCCATCATAACCCAACCATAAAAGGGGCGGGGGCTTCCTGTACACGGAAGCCTCCGCCCGATCTCTCGCCACGCCAGACGAACGCCATCAACCGGCTTGACACCACCGCCTTTCTCTGCATGTATCGGGAATACAGTAAAGGCACCGCCATCGATGACGGATCGATGCCCGGCATGATGATGCCGTGTTCGCGGGCGGCAGAACCTGCCGCCGGATCAGCGTGTTCAGTTGGTATCTTTGGATAGGCTGCTGAAGGGCGCGATCCCGTCAAAGAGACCGGCCGGCGCCCGGGCGGGCAAAACACGGGGGTTCTGACACTGCGGACAGACCGCAGGGCCCTCCTCTTCCCCTCTGAGGACCAGCCGGCTGAAGGTATGCCGGCAGTTTCGGCAGGTATAATCAATCATGGGCATGCCCTCGCTATAACCGAGCACGATCGGTTCGTCAACCGGGCGATCAAACGGTCATCATGCGCTTCATTGCCAAACGCGGGAGAAATCATGGCAAGTCCCTATGCCATCAAAACGCTGATCCGCCGCACGTTCGGTCAGCGCTTTGCCCTGGCCCGTCTGTCCCGGTATCCGACCATCGGACGCTGGATAAATCGCCTGCTTTTCGAGGGCGACGATATCATGTACCTTCCGCGGGACAATGCGATTCCCGTCAACCGCCGCCTCCCGGCCCGTGAGGACCTGGCGGTCCCTTCCCAGGTGCTGGAACATTTCATCCATCAGGCCCGCTATCACTGGGTGATGGATTTCTGCATCTGCCGGGACGCCTCCCACTGTGAGAGCTACCCGGTGGAACTGGGTTGCCTGTTCATGGGGGACGCCGCCCGTGATATCAACCCCAAATTCGGGCGGCGGGTCACACCGGAAGACGCCATCGCCCATGCCCGCCGCTGCCGCGAGCAGGGCCTGGTGCACTTGATCGGTCGCAACAAGCTGGACAGCGTCTGGCTCAATGCCGGACCGGCCCACAAGCTGCTGACCGTCTGCAACTGCTGCCCCTGCTGCTGTCTGTGGAAAATTCTGCCGGAAATTTCACCCGTGATCAGCGGCAAACTGACACGCATGCCGGGCATATCGGTGCACGTTACCGAAGCCTGTGTGGGGTGTGGCACCTGTGCACGGGATGTCTGCTTTGTCGAAGCGATTCACATGGAGGATGGGCGGGCCCGGATCGGCCCGGAATGCCGGGGCTGCGGGCGGTGTGTGACGGTATGCCCGTCACAAGCCATCGAACTGCGGATCGAGGATGACGCCTTCATCGAAACGACAATTCGCCGTATTGCCGATGCTGTCAAGGTTGCCTGACACGCTTGTTTTCCAGTGTTGTTCTCGTCAGGCGTGGGCCTTGCTGCCAATCTGCCGCATCAGCGCGCTCAGGGAAAGCCCGCAACTGGGCAGCTTGTCAACGGCGTCCCGAAAATCTTCCCGGGTGGGAACCGGCTGTGCCAGCCAGTCGAAGAGGAACGTTTCGGCCTGGGCCCGGGGTACGTTGTCCGCGGCAATAAAGCCTTCCGAAGGCATTCCGGTCCGTGAATCGACCACCAGGCTGGTCAGGGGCGGCAGCCCCTTTAAGATACAATGGGATTGGATCGGCTCCAACAGGCGCCCTAAATCGGATTCAGCAACGCCGATCAGCCGGGCCAGAAGATCATAGTTCAAAATCCGGCGATGGCCGGCCGACATGACCAGCAGGGGCCAGATGCAGGCCGTCTGATCGAATCGTGACATAACCGCCCTCCTCCTTGATGTTTGGAATGCAACCAAGTTTGACGATTTCGTAAACGTCCGATATCGGCGTTACGCGTATTCCTCGGGATTCGCAAGCCTTGATCTCGAAACTTTTACGAAACCGTCTGATACATGACTTCTTGCAAGTTCATCAAGCTTGCTGCACCCCAGAGTGGCAGATACCAAAGCGCCATGCAAGACGATTCCTTCGCACGGCCACCCCGATCGCCTGTCGAGACGGCTTTATCACCTGGGGCCTTTCCCCAGCCACCGCCTCAAACGATCATAGGCCAAGAGAGGCCTGCGCGTCGCAATGAACCAGCCCAGCTTATAGAATTTGCGTTTGACCGCCCGGATCTCCCGATCGATGGCATCCGTCCGGCTGCAAAATGTGGTCAGGCAGACTTCCGCCCGGGCCGTGGCCGGGAGCAAACACGGCCCCACCCCGTTCTCAAGGAAGATGCAATCGGCGGCATAGAACGGAATCTCTTTTTCCAGGCAGGCCGCCATCCGGTCGCGGTATGCTTTCGCCACCGTCAGGATGTAGACCAGATCCCAGACCCCGATAATGGCCTCCAACTGGATATTGCGACAGCAAAGCCCCTGGCAGGCCTCGATGCAGCGGTCCATGTTGTGTTCGGCCTGTTTCAGAAGATCAGCTTCCGCCGCCTGAATCTCGTCGCAGATCCTGCAAAGCTTAACGCGATCGACCGGGCGCAACCCCGCGACGATCCGTTCCGCTTTCTCGAAGTCGGCTTTGATACCCACAGGCACTTTCCTCAGCACCGACGCCACATGGTAGGCAGCGCCCGGTTGTCCGCCTCCTTTTTCCTGACACGGAGATAAGACGACACTATTACAAGGCCGCCTCCAAATCGCAAGCAGGGATTTCAATGCCTCGGCTCGCCATCCGCCGGCCCTTTCTTGCCGGAACCATAAAAAATAGGCCGATTCCACTGGAATCGGCCTATTGAATTTCGATATTTGGTGGTGATGAATGGGCTTATCGAGGCGATTCTCCTAATCTTTCGGCGCATCCTCAGCCTTGACGACATCTCCCGCGCCAACGACCTCGAAACGGGTGACCGAAATATAATTGCCGGCTGACCGTTCCAGGAGCGTGCCTGTAATCGCCACGTTTTTTCCCACCATCGTTGAAAAGTCCTGATTCTCCACCAGTTGGTATCTGTTGGCACCGTCACTGGTCTTCAGATAATGCCCCGCGTCGGTCTTTTCCACAGTTCCGGTGATGGTCTGTTCCGCCGCTGCGCAGCCGATGAGCGCCAAAAAACCTACCATCAGGAAAAGCATGGCAAATGTTCTGCAAATCGAATGGGTCTTCATCTTGAATCTCCTTCTGGTTTTGCTTCATTTTGATGTTTGGGTCGGAAACGGCATTTGTTGCCGTTTCACCCTGTTGATCCTGTGTTTCGGGCATTTGACGTCTCCATGTTCCTATTCCGTCAGGCAATGGATCGGCGCTGCAATCGCGCGCAGCATGGCTTCCCCCCCTTCTTTCCCCAATTCGCCCGGTCAGGAGGTCGCCTTTCTGCAACTTTCAAAGGAGTTTTTCTCTCATCCCGATCTCCGTGGTCAGCGTCAGACCCGCCATCGACGTGACATTCTGGAGCGCCATACCGCCCTCTTTGACCGGATCGATGATGCCGGGGGGATCAGGTTTTGATACCGGCCTGGGTACTTCCCCACCCGGCGTCAACACCATCCTCATCGGGAAGCAATCAAGGTGCCAATGTTATCAGCAATCATTAAATAGATGGTTTTCGCCGATAAAACGCCGGATCAGGAGGCACCCCTCGGTATCGTGACAGGACCGGATCGGCAAGTCGACGCGACATGCATCGCGCCATGCTTAAAAAATGAGCTTCTTTTCGTAAAGGGTTCGTTAGATCCTTCGTGGTCGGGCGAAAGCCTTCGCAGCCATCGGCAAGCGTGTGCGAAAGACATTCGGCGTCCTATTCTCAAAAAAACCGGACGCGATGCGTCGGGTATCAGGAAGGTTCGCCCGGCCTCCCATGGACCGGCGAGTGCTCTTGTTACCTCGAAACAAAGGCCGAACTTCCAAAAGCGCGGAAGACATTGTCTGCTGTGCGGTACGATCAACCGGCAAGTGAGAAGATATAACGGTCGGCGCCCGCGAGATTTCAATCGTGTGGCACGCTAATTGCCAGTGTTGGGAAGCGTACACCCGGTTGGTGAAACGGAATCATCTCGGAAAACCGTGACGCATGATCGATCCCGAAACCAAAACGATCCGTGGCATCGTGATCCCAACGGATTGGCATGACAATGGTCACCCTCGCTCGGTGGCCATCGCGACGTACCGGGAACAGAAATACCTGGTGGCCGAGAGCCCTAAATGCCGCCAGCTATTGTCCCTGCTCAATGAACGCGTGGTGGTGTCCGGGAAGGTCCGCCAGGAGGAGCAGAACATGGTGATCGATATCGGAGATTTTTATCGGGACATCGCGTGATGTGAAACCACTCCCCAACACACTATCAACATTCCGACCGGATCATCATAGGCCGCCAGATTGTCGTCCGGGTCGACGATTTCTTTCAGTTGTAATCCGAAGAAGGGGCTGATTACGGCCACTGACATGTGACATCAACTCGGGAGTACCGGGACCCTCTCGGTGGCCGCAACGGCATCGCCACCCGACAACCCGACGCGCCATATGCAAACAGGAGGAAGATCGATGAAGAAAACCGCTCAAGTCAAATCGAAAAGGCGCCGCGTTAGCTTTTCACTGGACGCCCGCCACGCAAAGCAGGTCTCCCTGGTGGGGGATTTCAACGCCTGGGATCCCAAAAAACATCCCATGAAGAAAAACGCGGACGGCCTATGGGAAAAAACAGTCATTCTGGACCCGGGAACCTATGAATATAAATTTATCCAGGATGGCCAGTGGATCGTGGACCCCGGCAACGACCGACAATGCCCCAATCGTTTCGGAACCCGTAATTGCGTGATCGTCGTATCGTCCTGACAAATAAGCCGCTGGTTGCGGAGCAGTTGAAACGATGGGAGCACCCCATGACGACCAACAGCCAAGCACTATTCCCCCATCTTCCCGAACGCTTGTCGGGGCTGGGCACTCTGGCGGAAAACCTCTGGTGGAGCTGGCGCCCCCGGGCCCGCATGCTCTTCAAGATGCTGGATCGCCAGGCCTGGAAGGACAGCGGCCACAACCCGGATAAAATGCTCCGGGACCTGCCGGTCGAGGTTCTGATCGCCGCCACGCAAAACGAGGAATACCTATGGCATTACGATGTCGTCATGACGCTCTTCCAGACCTACCTGACGCGGCGGGACACCTCCCTGATCGGCACCTCTCTGGCGCCCGGAACCGTGGCGGCGGCCTATTTTTCAGCGGAATGGGGCCTGCACCGTTCCCTGCCATTCTATGCCGGTGGCTTGGGCTTCCTGGCCGGCGATTTCCTCAAGGAATGCAGCGATCTCAATATTCCGGTTGCCGCCGTGGGGTTCATGTACCCGGAAGGCTACCTGTTTCAGAGGATGCGCGAAGACGGCTGGCAGGAAAATGTCGAAGACCCCGTTGAACGTGAAGCAGCGCCGATTTCACGGGTGATGACCCCGGAGGGCCGGCAGTTTGTGTTCGAGATCCCCCTGATGCATCCGCCCATCTTTGTGGCGGTCTGGAAAATCGCTGTGGGGGTCAACACCCTCTACCTGATGGATACGGACATCGAACAAAACGATCCCTGGAACCGATCGATCACCGCCCGGCTCTATTCCGGCCATCTGGAGCAGCGCCTGCGACAAGAAATCGTTCTGGGGATCGGCGGTGCGGAAATGCTCCAACAACTGGGCATCCGCTACCGGCTCATCCATCTCAACGAAGGGCATGCGGCCTTTGCCCTGCTGGAACGCATTCGGGATGGATTGCAGGAGGGACTGTCCTTTGAGGCGGCCCGGGAAGCCGTCCGAAAAACCACGGTGTTTACGACCCACACGCCCGTTCCGGCCGGCCATGACGTGTTTCCCTATGATCTGATGGAAAAATATTTTCACCCCTATTGGGCCGATCTGGGCTTAGACCGCGACAGATTTTTCAAACTGGGGGGGCCTCCCCGGAAAGCTCAGGACGGCTTCAACATGACCGTCCTGGCGTTGAAACTCTCGGACCATTGCAACGCCGTGAGCCGACGTCATGGAGAGGTATCACGAGAGATGTGGCGGGACCTGTGGCCGGGAAAAGCCCTCGAGGAGATCCCTATCGGATCCATCACCAACGGGGTCCACGTCCGCACCTGGCTGGAACCGAAGATGAAACTCCTCTTCGACCGCTATCTGGGCTCCGGCTGGATCGACGATCACGACAACCCGGCCATCTGGCAGTTGGTGGAAAAAATCCCCGACCAGGAACTGTGGCAAACCCACTATTGGCTGAAAATCAAATTGATCGACGCCATTCGCGAACGCTGCCGGCGACGGTGGGTGGAAAATCGCACCAGCCCGTCGATTCTGCTTTCCGGGGGCGCCATGCTCGACCCTTCCGTTTTGACCATCGGCTTTGCCCGCCGCTTCGCCACTTACAAACGGGCCGACTTGATCCTGCACGACCTGCCGCGGCTGAAACGCATGCTCAACGACCGCTGGCGGCCGATTCAGATCATCTTCGCCGGCAAAGCTCACCCGTCCGACGATCCGGGCAAACGCATCCTGCAAAAGGTTTTCAATATTTGCCGCGACCCTGAAATCGGTGGCCGGATCGCCTTCGTGGAAGATTACGGGGAGCAAATTGCCCAATATCTGGTCCATGGCGTGGACATATGGTTGAACAACCCGCTGCCCCCTATGGAAGCCAGCGGCACCAGCGGCATGAAAGCGGCCCTGAACGGCGTGCCCCAGCTGAGCATCTTGGACGGCTGGTGGATCGAGGGCTACAACGGTAAAAACGGCTGGGCCATCAGCGCCGCCAACCCGAACGGTGAAAATCGCGATGCTCAGGATGCGGACGCCCTCTACCAGATTCTGGAAACCGAGGCCATTCCCCTTTACTACCGGATGTCGGATGACGGCATTCCCCACGAGTGGGTGCGGGTCATGAAAGAAACCATCCGTAGCAATGCCGTCCGCTTCTCCGCCCGAAGGATGGTGAAAGAATATCTCCGGAACTATTACACCAAGATCCTGGCCGGCACCTGAGCGGAATCGGACGCGGCAGGTCTCCGCCCTGGCTCACCCTGAGCGCTGCCACGCCATCCTGCTGACAGCCTGTCGGACGGTTTGGCGGGTTGCCGTATCGACTCGGCACCGGCGATTTGCATGCATCAAAGATAACACCGTCGGCATCCATCCCAGCCGCCGGGTCAGGCGACCGTCCCATCACTACGGATGCTCAGTACCGGGATCGGGCTGCGCCGGAACATCTTTTGGGCACAAGATCCGATGATGGTGTCCACCAGATTGCTGCGGCCTTTGGTGGCCATAATGAGCAAATCCGGCTTCTTATCTTCGATGACCTTGAGGAGTTCCTGGTAAGGGACGCCGATGCGGATGACGGATTTTACTTTCACACGCTCACCACCGGCATCCTTGATCAGTTGTTGGAATCGATCTTCCCGGTCCTGCCGCAATTCCTCCAGATAAGTCTCGAAGGGAAAGTTCGGGGCCTCTTTGGCCACTTTTTTCATCATGTCGATGTCCCGTTGATTGATGACATTCACCAAGAGCAAGTCTGCTCCCACATCTTCGGCCAAATGCTTCGCATATCGGACAGCGGGCAGTGAAAAGTCGGAGAAGTCAACAGCCACCATAATTTTGTTAATCGTTTTCATGCCATCTTTCCTTTCAAATGGGATTGGGGTCTTTACCCGTTAGCAACCCCCATGCCAATAGTTTCCGCCACCAAATGCCATTTAACTGGACAAAGCAAACAACATTCGGCAACACCAACCAAAGAGGGAACGATCTTCACTGACACCACGTTTGAAAAAAGGGGAAATACTTACCGGCAAATCACAAAACTATCGGCGCCATCGCCTCTTGCGACATTATCTCTTTTCGGTCGCCCTTCCGATGGATGCGATTCGGACACCAGGTGTCCTGCTTCAATGGTGCATTCAAATGGCGAATGATGAATAACGCGCTTTGCTTCCCTTTGCCGGCTAGCGTGTCGTGATGAAAGTGTTCCCGGACTCTAAATCTGACGGTCAGACATTATCCGGAAAAGAAGCCGAGCCTGTGATCCAGCCAATTTTGTTTCTATTGACAATGATTGTAAATTATATCTATATGAAATTATTATTCATTATTGACAATATCACCTCCTGTTCATACCCATCGACCGGGCGCCGCAATGGATCGAGTGCTCATTATATCCTCCCGTCCCGACACGGTTTCGCTGGTCCGCGAAAACCACCCCGATCTATTGGACTGCGTCCAAGTCGACGCCTTGCCCAAGGCCCTGGAAAAACACCGCCAGTCGCCTTTCGACCTTATTTTTGCCGATCTCGAACAATTCGATACGATTTCCGAAATCTCCCGCAATCGCGAAACGATTCGATCCTTTAAAAAAAACAACCCCTTGGTCAAATTGATCCTTATCGCCCCCCGGAATGCGATTCGCGAAACCTTTCACCTGATCAAGGCCGGTGCCGACGACTACGTGACCAGCCCCACCAGCAAGCACGAGTTGCAACTGGCGCTTGCCGCCTGCCGCGATGAGGTCAGTCATGCCCTTGAATTGGATTATCTGCGCGACCACTTCTGGAAAGCTGAATGGCTGGATATCGTTCACTCTTTCAACCCTGGCATGCGGGCGGTTTTCGAAAAAATTCGTGCCGTGGCACCGACCATTGCGACGGTCCTGCTGCTGGGGGAAACCGGGACGGGCAAGGGTCTTCTGGCCCGCCTGACCCACTGGCACAGCCTCCGCTGCGACAAGCCCTTTATCGCGGTGCATTGCGGCGCCATAACCGAAACACTGATCGAGAGTGAACTTTTTGGTCACGAACAGGGTGCCTTCACCGGCGCTATCCGCAAAAAACTGGGGAAATTTGAGGTGGCCCGCAACGGCACCATCTTTCTGGACGAAATCGGTACCATCCCACCGTCCTTGCAGATCAAGCTACTGCAAGTGTTGCAGGACGGTACATTCAGCCGCGTCGGCGGTGAGGAAACCCTGCAGAGCGACGCCCGCATCATCTTTGCCACTAATGCCGACCTCGAAAAACTGGTCGCCGAAGAACACTTCCGCAAGGACCTCTATTACCGGATAAAAATCTTTCCCATCGAAATTCCACCCCTCAGGGAACGCATCGAAGATCTCACCCACCTGACGGAGGCCTTTCTGCAAAAGCTCCAAAAGCGCTATAACAAACCGATCAGCGGCCTCCACCCTTCCGTGGCCGAGGCGTTCCGCAAGTACGGCTGGCCAGGCAATGTCCGCGAGCTCGAGAATGTATTGGAACGGGCCTACATTCTGGAAAGATCCAAAATGCTGATGCCCCAGAACTTCCCGGCCGATATGATGCCCTATGAAGGTTTACGTGTGAAAGACCGGTCAATGGCAGACCTTTCCTTAGCCGAAGCTCGCCAACTGGTTATCGAGGACTTTGAAAAGCAATATATCCGTGACCTGCTGACGCGAAACAAGGGCCGGATCAACATCTCGGCCAAAGAAGCCCGGATCACGCCCCGCCAACTGAACCGCCTAATGAACCAATACGCCATCTCCAAAGAACACTTTAAGGAATAACAGACCCGCTTGACCGCACATGGTGCATATCCCGGGATATCGTGAATGCCTCGGCTGCACCCGACGCCGTCCGGTGGTGTGTAAAATTGACCATACGGTCGCGGTAGCCGGAAAAACCCCGGCCTTCAGCTTAAGCAAAGAGGGTAAAGATTGTGTGTGAGTAGTGGAATTGCGCTATTGAAGATGGGGAAAAAACAAGTAACCCGCTATAATATATTCGAATTATAGGCTTTATTGTGGTGGAGATGAAGGGATTCGAACCCTCGACCTCAGCGTTGCGAACGCTGCGCTCTCCCAGCTGAGCTACATCCCCACGGGAAACGGGAGATCTCTTAACAGATCCCGACACAGGAATCAATTCAAAAAAACCTTGTCAGGGCAAGGCCTTTCGGTTTACACCCCCCTCCCATCTATACAAGACTGAAAAACCCGCCTCACCGGATTCAGGGATCATCTTTTCGGATCCGGAGGCATGCCGACAATCAGGGCCGCTGGTTCAATGCGACATACGCCTTCATCTGAAACTGGAAGGCGTCCGCCGGAACCACAAAGCCTTATGGACGATTTAAAGGAGCTGCCTGTTTCATGAGTGTCAAGATTACCCTGCAGGATGCCTACAAGACCTCTACGGACGACCAGGACAAGATCATGTCCCCGGAGGAAACCATCGCAACCTATCGGGATCGGCTGCAAAGTGCCCAACTCGATATCCTGGACCATACCGAACGGATTGACAACGGCCGGCTCGACATCCCCGTTTTTTTCAGTGTGTGCGGAAAAGACGGGCAGGCTATCATCGGCAACAAAAAACAGATGGGCAAGGGCGCCACGCCGGCCCAGGCCGAGGCCAGCGCCATCATGGAGTTGGCCGAACGCTTCAGTTTTTTCAGCTTCTGTAAAAACCCGGCCCATTTCACCATCGACACCTACGCCAATCTCAAACAGGAAGCACTTCCTTTCGAGGCCATCGCCAAATCGGTCCATGATACGACCGGGGACCTGGATGCGGCCTGCCGGGTCTTTGAAACCATCCCGATGCGCTGGACCCGGGCCTGGAACCTCACTGCCGGACGCGAGGTCATGGTGCCCTTCGACTGGTTCTACGCCATCAATGAATTCAATGGCCCCTCGGCCGGCAACTGCCAGGAAGAAGCGCTGAGCCAGGGCATATGCGAAATCGTGGAGCGGCACGTGTCGTCCGTCGTCAGCCGCCGGAAGCGCGTCCTGCCGGCCATCCGCCCCGAATCGGCCACCGATGCCATGGTTCGGGAGACCCTGGAAAAATACCGCCGCAACGGGATCGAACTCTATGTGCAGGATTTCAGCCTGGATACGGGAATCCCCACCGTGGGGGTACTGGCCTACGATCCGACCACCTTTCCGGAATCCAGCGAACTGGTATGGACCGCCGGCACCACGCCCAATCCGGAGAAAGCCTTCAGCCGAGCCCTGACGGAGGTGGCCCAGCTGGCCGGCGATTTCAATTCCGGCACCAACTATGTGGCCAGCGGCCTGCCCAAGTATACCCGCCTGGAGCAGGCGGCCTTTCTCATGAACATGGAAGCGACCATCGATCTCAGCGCCCTGCCGGATCTGTCCAACGAAAATATCCGCGTGGAAGTGGAAAATCTGGTCCAGGCCCTCGACCGGCGCGGCCTGGATGTGCTGGTGATCAACACCATGCATCCCCAACTCAACATCCCGGCCTTTTACACGATTGTACCGGGAACCCACTTTCGCGAGCGGGCCGAGGGGACCAGTGTGGGCATGTTTTCCGCCAAACTGGTGGTGGAAAACCAGCCGCCGGAAATCGCACTCTATGAACTGCAAAAATTCGACACTCTGCTGCCCAGTCGCTACTACCTTCAGTTTTATATGGGCCTGTGCCACCTGAATGCCGGCCACCCCGAGGAAGCCCTGCCCCATCTCCATCGCGCTCTGGAGCTCGACCCCGTGGAAGAAGATATCGCCAGCATCTATTCGTATATCGGGGTGTGCCTGAAAGACACCGGCCGCTTCCGCGAGGCGCTGGCAGCCCTCCAGAAAGGGGTGGCGGTGGACGACGAACGCACAGACCTCCACAACCTTATGGGATTCTGCCATTTCCAGCTCAAAGAGCACGAACACGCTATAAAATGCTTCAAAACCGTCATCCGATTAGACCCCGGCTCGGCGATCGATTATGCCAACATCGCGTCCAACTACCGCGACCTGGATCGGCCCGCCGACGCGATCCGCTACTATCGGATGGCGTTGGAAATCGACCCGGGGATCGCGTTCGCCCGGGACAACCTGGCCCGTCTGACCGGCAACCCGGAGCCCGAATAATAAGGGCGGGCGCTTGCCTGATCGCCGCCGTGGGCAGTGAGAAGCTATCCCGAACATTTCATGAAATTTTTTCTACGCAATAAATTTTACGTAAATATTCAGCGGTATAAAAGTTATTCGGGGTATCATTTCCAGGTGACACGTTGTACCCATGGCTGATTTCCAAAATCATAGAAAATATTTCACCCTGCGGGCGCGCCCGAGATGCCCATTGGCCGGGTTATCAGGGGCTTGCGGTAGCATTCGTACAGCGGCGCCCCTGATGCCTTACCAATGAATATCTCGAACACGTGAAATATTCGGGATAGTCACGAAAAAAGGCCGCGGCTTTTTCAGCCTGCGGCCCTTCCGGCTATCCGAACATTCACCGATGGATCGGCCCATCGGGAATCCAGCTGCTCACCTGTACCGTCACGGATCTCAGCCCGCCAGTTCCTCCGCCAGCTGGATGTAATCCCTGGCACCAAAGCTGCTCGGGCGATAGAAAACCACGGGTTTACCCACATGGGCACTCTCGGCCACCGTTGTATTCGCACGGATTACCGTGTCGAAAAGCAAGGGCCCGTAGCGTTCGTCCGATTTCAAACGGTCCAGGGTATGGTTGCTGACCCGGGTCCGCTGATCATAAAAGGTGGCCACCACCCCCGTGGTTTCAAGATTGGTATTGATCCCCCGCCGAATGGCGCCAATGGTATCGAAAAGTTCATTGAGGGCGCCAAAGGCATAGGGATGGGTCTGGCAGGGAACAAGGACTTCGTCCGCATAGGCGAAAACATTGACGGTCAGCAGTGAAAGACTCGGCGGCGTATCAAGAAGGATAAAATCGTAGGCCCCATCTAGACCGGCCACCCCTTCCCGGAGCCGGTTCTCACGACCCGCTTCATCCACCAGTTCGACTTCCGCTCCGGCCAGATCGGGCACCGACGGCAGCACGTCAAGGCCTTCCCAGCGGGTGTGCAGCACGGCCTCGGCCGGTGCGACATCCGGGTTTCCCTGGAGCAGGTCGTAAACCGAAATGGAAACGTCTTCGCTTGAAATTCCCAGACCTTGGGTGGCATTGAACTGGGGATCCATATCCACAATCAGGACCGTGTTCCCCCGGAGGGTCAGGGCCGCCCCCAGATTAACGATGGTTGCCGTTTTTCCAACCCCGCCCTTTTCATTGGCTACCGCGATCTTCCGAGCCGTTTTGGACGCCATGCACACACCTCCCTTTACGTTGTGGCGGGTCAGGTCTGCCAGCGGGTCTTGGCCGATGGGGTGGCGGGTTGACGGTGCCCTGGAAACCAGGCGGACCTTTAGAGCGGCACGACGGCATCCCGCAGGCGCTGCGCCCGCTGGAAAAGGAGATCCGCACCGGCCGCGAATTCCCGCAACGTATCGGCCCGTGCGCTTTTATCCGTCTGATCCGCATTGATCAACTCGGCCATTTGGGTCAAATCATCCTCGTACGCCTGGAAGCGTTCCAGAAGGACGTCCGAGGTTTGCGTGGCAGCTGCCTCCACCATTTGAAAGATATATCTGAATTTTATGTTTTCGCGGTAATCTTTGAAATGGAACAGGATGGAGCGTTCGGTTTCTTTTTTCATTCTTTCGACGCCATCTTTGAGCGCCCGGATTTCTTCCTGCCGGTCACCGGTCACCGGTTTTCGAATCAATTTCCGAAAACCCCGCAAAAGCCTGTAGGCCCCCAGGCGCATGATCGCCTCGGTCTTGACTTTGGCCGAATAGCGCATGGAAGCGCTGGCCGACGGCAGTTTCAGACCGGACGCCTGCCGGATCGTTTCCAGCCCCGGCAAGGCCGTTCGCAGATGGTTTCCCTCCGCCGGGCAGGAAATCCCGAGGTCTTCCACCGTCGACTGGAAATCGCTGACGGCATCCTGGACCATCGCCCCGTAAGGGCCGGCAACATCGTGGATGTAATCGACAATCTGCTGTTCCCGCTCGCGCACGAAATGGAAAATTTCAGGATTGACAGCCTCGGCAATAAATCCGTCCAGGGCCTGCTTGAACTCCTGATAAACATGGTACAACGTATTCGGAAAGCCGGAGGATGCCAAGCTGTCCAGATGCTCCTGCCACGACGGAACGGTGTAGTTGCGAATAAAATCGACAACGGCCTTCATGACGCTGGCCGACCCGGGATCGAAAAACCGATCCACGTCGCTGCGCATCTCTTTGCGAATCTTCCGGATGCTACCTTCCAGAGTGCTCTTGATCACCGACCGGATGCGGGCCATCTGATCCTGGTTGCGCATGATCTTGGCCACGATTTCCGTGCCTTTGGTTTCATCGGCCATCAGGAGTTCGCGTTTGACACCGACCATGCGGTTCAAATCGGCGGTCATGACCATCAGGCGTTCCACATGGTTGCGCAGCAGCAAGGTCAGGGATTCATTGACCAGCTTGTCTTGCAGCGCCGCGAAAAACCGCTCGGTCTCCTTATCGGAAAAATCCCGGAGGAAAGCATCCTTTTCCCATTGGGCCAGGCGCTCGCCGTCTTTTTCGGATAACGGCCCGGGCTGGGACCGGAACAGATTCAAAAGGGCCGAGAGAGTATAAATTTCAGGATCCGGCCGCAGGAGTGCCAGCTCGTCCACAACCTTGCGCTTGAGCTGCTGCAAGTCTTCGAGGGAATCGTGTTCGCTGAAATCCGCATTCAGGACAAACAGCATATTATCGATGATGCCCATCTTCTTGATAATGGACAGGAATCGGATATCGGCGCGGCGCAGGCCGGTGCGGCTGCTGATGACATACACCAGCAGATGGGTCTGCAGAAGATAATCCTGAATCATGGCCAGATGAAGGGGGTTGGGCGAATCGCTGCCCTGACAGTCCGCCAGTTCGACATGGCGCTGCAGATGGGGGCTGCTGATCTCCAGCCGAATATCCTTCAAATAGACGGCCAGCGCATCGTCACCGGCGAAGTCCCGATGCTCGGCGAATCGATCGGCGGCGAAGCAGAGGGTTTCCGCGGTTGCGGTGAGTATGCCTTTAACCCGATCATAGCCCTTCAAATACGATGAAAGCAAAACACTGTTGGCATTGCGGGTATCGCGCGAAAGCAATTGTTCGGGATTCAGCGATGCCAGGGCGCGTTGCAGAGACGCGCGCTCCTCATCCCGGCGGATATCGAAACCAGCGTCTTGGCCATCCCAGTCCAGCGAAGGGAACAACACCAGGGCCTGTTCGATGTCGGCATTGACATCATCCCAGGTCTTGAATTGCAACTCGGCTTTGAGGGCTTCACCGTAATGCACCCGCGTGACAAAAGACGTCACCACACCGGCCCCCCGTTTCAGATAGTCGCCACCAAGGATTGAATTGGCAAACGAACTTTTGCCGGACTTGATCGGACCAACGACGGCAACGCGAATCGTTTCTTCATTCAACTGCCGTTTGATGGTGTTGCAGGAAGCCAAACTCCTTTCGAGTGAGGCTTCGGCCAGGCCGTTGGTGGCGCCGGCCCTCTCGATGAGTGACGCGAATTCGCGGGTGAGATCGATCAGTTCGTTCTTACGTTTTTCGTATGATTGCATGCCGTTTTTTATGATCAAGCGCTTTCGCGGATTTTTGCCGCTGGATGGTTGTCGGATGGCGCCCCCTGCCATTGCACCGACGTAGCCGGAGATGACCGCCACGATCCAGCCTGGCGGCCGTGTCCTTTCCGGTTCCGGTGCGGCTAATGATTACAATGTCTTAAGGTGATTGTCAAAACGATTTACCCGTCGGTTCCGTGGGGGAAATGACCGGCGATGATTGTGAGGAAAAACATAAGCTCTTGTAAAATCAATGGTTTTATGTTAGTGGAATTTTGCAGATCGTCGTCAAACAAGAAGATCAAAGGGAATACTGTCCATGTCTGAAAAGCATCCTGAATGCCCTCTGTATAATCCCCTCAACTGCAAGGAATACTATAACCCGAAGCTTTGCGCCTTTGTGCGCAAAGACAAAACCTGCCTCAAAAAGAAGAAACCGAAAAACAAAACCACTTCCCGCAAAAAGTAGTTTTCACCGCCCAAAGCACGATGCCACAGCCCCTTCCGTTCAGGCATGCCCGGCCGCGCCGATCAACAGTGCCGGGTCAATTCCCAATTGCCGCATGGCACGCTCCCAACGCGCTTCGACCGGGGCGTCAAACATGATATTTTCATCGATATCGCTCGTCAGCCAGGCATTCTGCCGTATTTCCGCTTCCAGCTGACCGGGGCCCCACCCCGCGCACCCCAGACTGATAAAAAACGCCTCGGGTCCCTTGCCAAGCGCGATCCGCGCCAGCACCTCGCGTGAGGTGCTCATGGCCAGCCGAGGTGTAATCTCCAGGCTGACACCAGCGTCAAAAGGACGGCCATGAAGGATGAAGACTTCACTGGCATGCACGGGCCCCCCTAAATAAACCGGCGCTTGACCGATCGCATGGCGGCAGGCCATCTCCAGTTCACTGAAGATGGCTTCCGCCTTGAGGGATGGATGGACGCGATTGACCACAATGCCAACGGCCCCCTCCCGGGTGTGTTCACTCAGGCAGATGACGGTCTGGTGAAAATTCGGGTCCAGCAGGCCGGGCATGGCCATGAGGAAATGTCCCTTCAATGATTCGGGGTAGTCAGTCGTCATTCGGCTGGCCCTCGCTCAAAATAAATCCCATCATGGTCAGGCCATACGTGGAACCGGATGGGTTGTCAAGAATTTGCCGGGCATTCTGGCGCTGTATAACAGAAGCGCCCGTCCGGCGTTGTCAAATGCCGTTGCGGCTGATAGGGTGCACTCGTCTACGAAATGATCTGTCGCACCACCCGCCGGTATTCCCTGGAGGTTTGCGCCATGCCGCAGAAAACGCTGCCGGATTTACGGAAAGATGCCATCGCTATTTTTCAAACTGGACTGGCAGCGGCCGCCCCCGGGCCGGCCATCCGCGCCCATTGCCGGCGCGACGGGGATTGGCTGCATGTCGGGTCCCGGTCTTATGATCTAGCCCGTTACGAAACGATTCGGATTATCGGAACCGGCAAAGCCGCGGCGGCAATGGCGCAGACACTGGAGGAGCTACTGGGGGACCGTCTGGACAGCGGTCTTGTGATCGTCAAATACGATCACACCGCACCCCTTCACACCGTCCGCATGATCGAGGCCAGCCATCCCGTGCCGGACGAAAACGGCTGCAAGGGCGCCTGCGAAATTCTGGCGATGGCCCAGGCGGCCGGGTCTCACGATCTCGTTTTCTGTCTGATATCCGGCGGCGGTTCGGCCCTGTTACCCCTGCCGGGAGACGGGTTGACGCTTGCCGACAAACAGGCCGCCAGCGGGGTCCTCCTGTCCTGTGGCGCGTCCATCCATGAAATGAATACGATTCGAAAGCACCTATCCGCTATCAAAGGCGGGCGCCTGGCGGCCGCCGTTTATCCAGCCGAACTCTGCACCCTCATTCTCTCCGATGTGGTGGGGGATGATCTGGATATCATCGCCTCAGGGCCGACGGTGCCTGACCCCAGCACCTTCCAGGATGCCATGGCCATTATCGAACGCTATGATATTGCATCGGCTCTTCCGGAAGCGGTTTGCCGCTACCTGTCACGCGGCGTCGCCGGCCATATCCCCGAATCGCCCAAGGCCCTGGCAAGCTGCTTTGAACGGACGCAGCATCTCATCGTTGGCAGCAATCGCCAATGTCTGCAGGCCGCGTACCACGAAGCAACATCGCGCGGGTATCATTCCTTGGTCCTGTCGTCACTGATGGAAGGTGAAACACGCGATGTGGCAAGGGTGCACGGCGCCATGGCACGCGAGGTTCTGGCAAGTGGCGCCCCCGTGACTTCCCCGGCCTGTCTTATTTCGGGAGGCGAAACCACCGTGACGATAAAGGGCGACGGCCGGGGGGGACGCAACCAGGAATTCGTCCTGGCAGCCGCGCTGGACATCGAAGGGGCATGCGAGGCGGTGATTCTCAGCGCCGGTACGGATGGCACCGATGGCCCCACCGACGCCGCCGGCGCCATTGCGGATGGCCATACGACGGCGCGCGCGCGATCCCTGGGGGTGGATCCCCGGCGTCATCTGATGGAAAATGACGCCTATCCTTTTTTCGAGGGCCTGGGCGATCTGCTGATGACGGGGCCGACCAACACCAACGTCATGGATCTTCGGCTGGTTTTAGTTGCCGGCGGATGACGGCTCCGGCCTTGCCGGCGGGGTCAGTTCCACGAGTTTGCCCCGTGATGTCTGGTCATCGGTTTCATCCAGCAGGGCGTAAAGCTTTAGCTCACCCAGCATTTCATCGATTTGCAGCAAATTGAAGGAAGAGCGGCAAGCGCGACGGGTGGTTTCTCCGAGCAAAATCCCGTCGGGGTAAAAACGGGTCAGATCCTGAAGTCGAAATACCGCATTGACCGCATCGCCGATGACCGTGTAATCCATCTTTTTCTCAAAGCCGATATTCCCCACCACCACCTCACCGGTCAAAATGCTCGTCCCGATTTTGATCGTGGTGCCCATCTCTTTGCGAAAGGTCTGATTGGCCAATTGCAATGCCCGACGCATTTCCAGCGCGGCGGTCAAGGCATTGTCGGCATCGCGGGTGCTGGCCACGGGTGCTCCGAATATTGCCAGAAACCCGTCGCCGAGGTACTTGTCGACGATGCCGTGGTGCTTGAAGACGATATCCCCCATAATGGAAAAAAAGCGATTCAGCAGGGATACTGTCTTTTGGGGACCGATATCCTTGGACAGGTGGGAAAATCCGCGAATATCGAGATTGAGCAGGGTCAGAGTCCGCAACTCTTCGATAACGGTTTTTCCGCCTTCCGACCCATGGAGAATACGGTCCAGCACCTCTTTAGGCACAAATTTCTGGAACATCCGCCGTATGCTTCGTTCGTGTTCGGCCATGGAAACGGTTTCTCGGTAGAGCCGCGCATTCTCGATAGCGATGCTCACCGATGAGGCAATCGACTGCAGAAGATCCTCGTCCCCCTCGGTGAAATCTCCGTTAATTTTATTGAGGACTTCAATCACACCTATGACACGTCCTTTGGAAATCATGGGCACGCACAATGCTGAACGCGTTGTGAACCCGGTGGATCGATCAACCCCCGCAAAAAAATGCGGTGAACGATTGGTATCGCTCACGATGATGGCCTTGCCCTTGGCGGCCACATAGCCGGCAATGCCCTGCCCCAATCGAATGGGATGGGTCATGTTGGATTTTACTTTGGTGTTGAAGGCCACGGCGAATTTCAATTCGTCGCCTTTTAAAAACAGGAGCGACCCGGCTTCCACATTCATGATCACGCGAATCATGTCCATGGTGTATTTCAGCACCTGTTTCATCTCGAAGGTGGAGGAGGCCAAAGCGCTTCCAATCTGTTTGATGCTCCCCAGTTCACGATCCCTTTTGTAGACCGCAGCCGACAGGTTGTTGCGTTCGATGGCAAAGGCAATCGTATTGGCCATCCACCCGATAAGCGCCTTCCGGTCCTCAAAAATATCTTCCGCGGGTGCGGTCATGGTCAACACCCCCTTGACAGCCCCTTCCATGCGAAGCGGAGCAACAATGGCGGAACGACTGCCCTGGGGGCCGAGGATGCGCCGTTCGGCGGGATGCTTCAATGGCCGCAAATCATCCACCACCATCAAGGCATCCTGGCGAATCACGCGCTCGAATACGGTTCCCTGCATCGGAAAGCTGCTGCCACGGGCAATCCGGTTCGGCCCGGAGGACAAGACCTCGAAAACAGCGAGGTGTCCCGCTCGGTTTTCGCTCAAGGTCATCACCGTCGCCAGCGTAAACGGGATAATCGCTTTGACCTCGGCCAGGATGGCATGCAGCAATTCGGAATCACGAAAACTGGAATTGATGATGCGAAAGATTTTCTCGATCACCTTCAGCTGCAGCACATTTTTCTCATTCTGACGGGTCAGTTGGAGGTTTTCATATGAAAAGGCCGCGTTGCTCAGCAACGGTGTCAGCGCCTCGACATCGTCATGGGTATAAGTGCGCATGCCGTCCCGTCGAGAGATCGTCACCACGCCGACGATCTCCTTACTGGTCTTGATGGGCATACAAACGAACGATTTTGTGCTGTATTGGGCCAAGTTGGCCCGCCCGAATCGGCTGTCTTTTTCCACGTCTTCGACCACCAGGGGTGATTTGTTGATCACCGCATATTTGGCGATACTGGTTTCGAAATCGATGCGATCGCCGATCTGTATGCGCTGCCCCGTGCCGATGCTGGCCTTTACCGTAAAATAGCGCGAATCGGCCTTTTCGATGACCAGCACGGAACCGATGTCGGATTTGGTCAGGGATAGCGCGCGCTCCAGCGTGACATACAAGATCTCATCCGGATCAAAGGTCACGTAGCAGAGTTCCGAAAGCTCCTTGAGAATTGCCATCTCCGAAGCCTTCATCTCCAGTTGGTGCAATGTCCGCCCGAACTGGTTCTCGATGGCATTGACGGATTGGACGATATTCTGCAATTCATTCGCACCGGTCGCCAGCTGGTCGATATGAAAACCGGTGATGACTTTGCGGGAGACATCGCGGGAAACGGAGTGAATCTGGTCGAAGAGACGCCGGAGAATGAAAAAACCGGCCAGCGAGAACAAAAAAAAGCCCAATAAAAAATAAAGGGTATATTGATCTTGCAGGAGATCGTAACGATGGGCAAAGTAGGCGAATCCCGCCAGGGGCGTCAGAAAGAACAATCCGAAAGCCAGAAGCATCCGGTAGTAAACGTCTTTCTGGTTGAGTGACAACTTCTGGTACCACTTCAAATCACTCATGTCCCACGCTCCCCTCTCGCACCGCAAGAGGCCTTAGATATGGTGGTTTGCCGCCGATCGAAACCATTTTACGGAATTCAGGTGTCGTCGCCGAACCACCATGGCGACACACCTGGGAAAAACGGTTGGGACGAAGCACTATCCGTTGGACAGAGCGGCCAGCGAGACGTCGGCGGCCCTAATCGTTTGCTCGATGGCGGCATCGTCATGGGCCAGGGATACGAAGCAGGCTTCGAACTGGGACGGTGCCAGATAAATGCCCTCATCCAGCATCTGGCGGTAATATCGACCGAAACGCGGCAAATCACTCGTTTTGGCCGTTTCGAAATTCTCGACCGCCCGATCCGTGAAAAACATGCCCAGCATGGACCCCACCCGGTTGAACGAGGCTGGCACGCCGTTGCGCCGGGCCGCCTCCGCAAGGCCTTCGGCCAGTCGTCCTGAGCGTTTCTCCAACGTATCATAGACGCCGGGCTGCCGCAGCTGTTCCAACGTCGCCAGTCCGGCCGCCATGGCCATCGGATTACCTGAAAGCGTCCCCGCCTGATAGACCGCCCCTTCGGGCGCAATTTGAGACATGATGTCCTTCCGTCCGCCATAGGCCCCCACCGGCAGCCCCCCACCAATTATCTTACCGAAGCAGGTCAGATCAGGCCGGATGTCATACAGGCTCTGGGCGCCGCCGTAAGCCACACGAAAACCGCACATGACTTCATCAAAAATCAGCAGGCTGCCATTTTCTTGCGTCACCGCGCGCAATGTCTCCAAAAATCCGGGGGCGGGGGGCACCATTCCCATATTGCCGGCAACGGGCTCCACGATGATCGCAGCGACGTCTTTGCCCTTTTCCGCCATGACGGCCCGGACGGCCTCGGCGTCGTTATACGGCAGCGACAGGGTATGCTGCACCACCGATGCGGGAATACCCGGGCTTCCCGGAATGTTCAACGTGGCGACTCCCGATCCGGCATCCACCAGAAGCGTATCCGCATGACCGTGATAGCACCCATCAAATTTGATGATGATGTCGCGCCCGGTGGCCCCCCGTGCCAGGCGAACCGCACTCATGGTCGCTTCGGTGCCGGAGTTGACCATCCGCAACATCTCGACGGAAGGAACCGCTTCGATGACGCGGCAGGCAAGCTCCATTTCCAGATCCGTGGGGGCTCCGAAACTGGTCCCCCGCGATAACGCCTCGGTTATGGCCTGGATGACGGCCGGGTGCCGGTGGCCCAGAATCATCGGCCCCCAGGAGCCGACATAATCGATATAGGCATTGTCATCGGCGTCGAACAAACGACACCCCTCGGCTCGGTGAATAAAGCGCGGCAGGGTGCCAACCGCTTTACACGCCCGTACCGGACTGTTGACCCCGCCGGGTATCACCTTCTGAGAATTCTGAAAGAGCACTTTCGAACGATCGGTTTTCATCTGCGGAAATCCTTTTTTTATGGTATCAAGCGTCGGGTTCGGTGGTGGCATGGTTTGAGGTGAAGGTCTGCACATGCAAAAAAGATAGACAGCGGGCTCGCTGCTGCCGTGAGTTGCGGTAAACCATCGCCACGAAGGCCTTGACAGACGGGCCAAAAACCGCCATTCAAAAAAAGTCTTATAGCACTGCTGAGGCACCCCTAACCGAGTCGGATGGGGTAGGCTTGCCTCAGACCGTTTTAAGTTAAAAATTTCACATAATTTTAGAAATTTATCAAATCGCGGCATTCGGGTCAAGCAAGCGGTTAGATTCCTTTGCGGACACCACCGAACCGCGTGGGAACAGTAATGCGCATCAAAGAATCCCAACAACTGTCGCGTTTCATTCAGTATGTCCTGGGACGTCGACCTGACGAATTCGGATTGGTGCCCGACGCTGATGGATTCATCCCTGTGGCCGATCTCCTTAAAGTCGCCAAAGAGGAAGGCTGGCACCATGTCCGGCGTCATGATTTGGCCTCCTTATCGCAGCAGCTCAATCAACCCGTCCTCGAAATTCGGAATCATCTTGTCCGTGCGGTCAATCGCTCCCAACTTGAACGATATCGCGAAACAACCGACGGCCCCAAGTTGCTATTCGCTTCTATCCGGCGTCGTGCCTACGAAACCGTATTGCAGCATGGACTCAAACCCCAGGGGCATATCGGCCAGGTGATCTTGTGTGCGGCAGAAAATCTTGCCCAAAAAATCGGACGCCGGCGTGATTCTGCCCCCATCATTGTCACCGTTCACGTCCATAGCGCACGTCAGTGCGGTGTCGTCTTCAGACAATTCGGTAATGGCCTTTATCTCGCGGATCATTTACCCGCAAGCTGCTGCCGGCTGCCGCGTCCACCCCAAACGAGCAAACGCGACGAACAGAAGCACGTGGACACCTCCGCCACCGCCAAGACCCCGGGGAGTTTTACCCTGGACATCGAACCGCTCGTGGACAGCCCCACCCCTTGGAAACCAAGCCCTCGCGAGCGCCGATCCAAGGATTGGAAAAGAGCGCGCCAAAAAGAACGTCGCTGGAAACAAGACCGCCGCCATCCACCCTAAACAGCGCGCGTGGACGATCGGAAAAAGCGTTTGACAAGCCTTGGTAAAGTTGGTACGAAGCACACCCGATTGTCAACCGGCATTCATGCGGGCCGTTAGCTCAACTAGGCAGAGCACCTGACTCTTAATCAGTAGGTTGAAGGTTCGATTCCTTCACGGCCCACCACAACCGTCTTATAAGGGCAGATCAATTGAATCGGCCCTTTTTTTTATGGCGAATCAGGGGCGTGCCGGATACCGCCGGCATACGCCTCCAATGAATTTTAAGTTGACAAACAGTATAAGAATCCATTAATTATTTTTGTTTATCCATTGACCGATATCCATCGGTCATGATCCTTGCTCCGGGGCGTGCCCGGGGCTTTATATCCAAAAGGAGGCAGTATGCGGAGATACGAAACAATCGTGATCGTCGATCCGGACCTTGGCGAAGAGCAACGCGGGGTCGTATTCGACAAAATTCGCGAGCTGATCCCCCAAAAGGGAGGTCTGCTGGTGGAATTCGATGAATGGGGCGGCCGAAAGCTGGCCTATGAAATCAAAAAAAAGCAGCGCGGCTACTACGTGCGAATTGACTATTGTGGTGGCGGCGATCTTGTCAGTGAAATGGAACGGCAGTTCCGCATTGATGATCGTGTCATGAAATACATGACGATTCTCCTCGATACGGAAGCGGACATGGAGCGTATTCAGGAAGCGATGACACAAGCCGAGCAGGAAGCCGAGGCAGCCGCCGCAGCGTCCGAGTCGGCCGACCCCCCGGAAACCGCGACCGAAGCGGTTGCCGAGGCGGCGCCTGTCGAAACAGAACCCGAAACATCCCCTGAGCCCACCGAATCCGAAGCCAAGAAGGAGGAAGCATAACATGGCACAAGCCCGTCCCCGCAAGCGAAAAAGACGCGTATATCATCGCCGTAAAGTTTGCCGCTTCTGTGCTGACCGCGGCCTGGAAATTGATTACAAGGAACCCCGCACGCTGCGGAATTTCACGACCGAGCGCGGTAAAATTATTCCGCGACGCATTTCAGGCGCCTGCGCCAAACATCAGCGTAAAATAACGCTTGCCATCAAGCGCGCACGCATGATTGCACTCCTGCCCTATGTGGGAACGCTCGATTTCAAGTAAAACCAGCCAACCCGTGGCAAGCCGCACCATCGATTGACGCCCGTAAAAAGCGTCATCACGACCACACGGATTTGACAGCAGCCCATCCACGGGATTGTTCATCGTGACGAGCTTACGGCTCATTGCGTTTTTGGAGGTTAACCGTTATGCGAATCATATTAAAAGAAACCATCGAATCCCTGGGCATCATCGGGAGCGAGGTCGAAGTAGCCGACGGCTACGCGCGCAACTTTCTCTTTCCGCAAAACAAAGCGGTCAAGGCGACGCCTCAGAATCACCGCATGCTCGAACAGGAAAAAGCCAAGTTCGACCTGCAGATTGCCAAAGAGAAATCCATGGCCGAAGAAATGGCCCAACGCCTGGAAGGTGTCGAATGCACCGTCAAGGCGCGTACCGCGGATGATGGACGGCTTTATGGGTCCGTAACCGTACGTGATATTGTCGATGCGCTTGCCAAGCAGGATGTTGAGGTGGAACGCCGGGTCGTCCTTCTGAAAGAGCCCCTAAAAGAGGTTGGGACCTACAAGGTGCCGATTCGCGTCTATCGCGATGTGGAACCGGAAATTACGGTCCATGTGGAACCGGAAGAAGAAACGGCCTAACGCTTCCCGATCGATCGTAGATGTCCATGATCACCGTACCGGAATGCCACCGTACGGTGGTCATGCGCCGTCGGCGGAGAACCCAACCGAACGATAGGCATTGACACATGGCCGCAACGCAAGCGCCACCCGCGCAAGACCCTTCGCTTCACCACCTACCGCCCCAAAATCTGGAGGCGGAAGCCTCCCTGATCAGTGCTGTTCTGATCGACAATTCAGCCCTGCTGGATATCCTTGAAATCCTTACCCCCGACGATTTTTACCGATCAGCCCATCAGCGCATTTTTGAAGCGATTACCGAGCTTTTTACCCGCAGCGAACCGGTGGATCTCGTCACCCTGGCGAACATTCTGAAAGAAAAAGGCCATCTGGAAAATATCGGTGGTGCCGCTTTTCTTTCCAAGCTGGTCGATACGGCGCCCATGGCGGTCAACGCCGCTCACTACGCTAAAATCGTCCACGACAAGGCCAATGTCCGCCGCCTGATCGCCAAATCCAACCAGATCGTTCAGCGATGTTTTGAAGACCGCGGCAACGTCGATGATCTTCTCGATTTTGCCGAACAGTCCGTATTTGAAATCGCCGAAAACAAATCCCGCAAATCCTTCTATCCCATCAGCGCGCTCATTGAAGAAAATATCGACAAACTCGAGGAGCGCCAGGGAAATCGAACCCTGATTACGG
Source organism: Deltaproteobacteria bacterium (assembly GCA_020444045.1). Lineage (GTDB taxonomy): Bacteria > Desulfobacterota > Desulfobacteria > Desulfobacterales > UBA5852 > JABZFP01. The sequence goes on along the minus strand of JAHLLS010000003.1, from coordinate 105,413 downwards.
GCGTCCCGACCGGCTTCACGGATCTTGACTATCTGACATCCGGATTCCAGCCCTCGGATCTGATCATCCTGGCGGCCCGTCCGAGTATGGGGAAAACGGCCTTCGCGCTGAATATGGCGCGCAATACCGCCGTGGAAACCAACACCGCGGTGGCGTTGTTTTCGCTGGAGATGTCCAAGGAACAGCTCTCCATGCGCATGCTCTGTGCCGAAGCACGCGTCGATTCCCATCGCCTCCGAGGGGGGTTTTTGAGCAATGACGACTGGACCAACCTCACGCAGGCCGCCAGCGTTTTGTCCGAAGCCCCTATCTTCATCGACGACTCGCCGGATTTGAACTCCCTGGATATTCGCGCCAAGGCCCGTCGTTTGAAAATGGACAACAAGCTAGGGCTGATTATCATCGACTATCTGCAATTGATGCAGGGGCGCCGCAACATCGAGCGACGGGATCTTGAAATCTCGGAGATTTCACGATCGTTGAAAGCACTGGCCAAGGAACTGAATGTGCCGGTCATCGCCCTTTCCCAGCTCAATCGTAAACTTGAAGAACGGACCGACAAGCGCCCCAAACTTTCCGACCTGCGGGAATCCGGCGCCCTGGAACAGGATGCCGACGTGGTGATGTTTATCTACCGCGACGAAGTCTATAATCGCGATGAACACAACCAAAATACCGGTAAAGCTGAAATTATCGTTGCCAAGCATCGTAACGGCCCGACGGGCGATGTCCATTTGGCATTCATCCATGCCTCGACGCGCTTTGAAAACCTGGCCAGGGAAACCTTCGTTCCTGAGCCCGACTGACCGCCACCGAAGCCCCTTGCATGCCATGACCACCAGCGACTATCCGCGTCACCAGCCCCGATGGCACGTTAACGTATGAAAAGATTATACGGCAATCTGTCAGGCCTCAAACCCAGCCAATTGAAACGTATCGAGCGGATCACCGGGCGGCGCGTCTCACCGGCCGTGCTCATTTCAACCGAACTCGCCCGGGACGTTGCCCGTATCTCCAGCGAAATCCGACGCCAGATCGGCCTTCTCATCAACCGGAAAGGCAAGGTCGCCTGCGTCATTGTCGGCGATCATCATCAGATCTTCATACCGGGCATTGTGGCCCAGCGCGTCGCCGCAGGCCGCCTGACGGGACTCCGCTGCGTTCATACCCATTTAAAGCCTGATCCGCTGTCCCAGGAAGACCTTACCGACCTCGTATTGCTGCGTCTCGACATGATGGCCACCATCACCATGACACCGGACGGACAACCGGACCAAATTTATGCGGCTCATATTCTGCCGGGTGAAAACGAAACCCAGGCCTATGAGGTCATGCCGCCCATCGATCCCTACCACCCGGATCGGTTTTGTCTGGAAACGATTCTCGCGCTTGAAGCGGAAATGGCGCAGCAATTGGCCCTGCGCGAGTCCGGTGGCAAGGACGAACGGGCCCTGTTGATCAGCGTCACCACATCCTCCCGTCGCGAGGCGTTGGAATCCTTCCATGAATTGGAACAACTCGCCGCTTCGGCTGGCATCGAAATTGTCGATAAAATTCTGCAGCAGCGCACCAAGGTCGATCCGCGCATATTGATGGGGTCGGGCAAGCTCCGTGACCTCGCCATCCTGGCCATGCAACGAGATGCCACCATGATGGTGTTCGACCAGGAACTCAACCCGTCGCAGATCAAATCCATTACCGACCAGGTGGAACTCAAAGTCATCGACCGCACCCAACTGATCCTTGACATCTTCGCCCAGCGCGCCCAGACCCGCGAAGGTCAGCTCCAGGTGGAGTTGGCCCAATTGAAATATCTGCTGCCACGGCTCATCAGCAAAAATACGGCCATGTCCCGGCTTACCGGCGGCATCGGCGGACGCGGGCCGGGTGAGACCAAACTGGAACTGAACCGACGGCAAACCCGGGACCGCATCAACCGTTTGGAAAACGCCCTGCGGGACGTACAGAAACAACGTCAGCAGCAGCGTGCCCGCCGCAGCAAACGTCATCTGCCGGTGGTTTCCATCATCGGGTACACCAATGCCGGCAAATCAACCCTCTTGAACAACTTGACCCGGAGTCGGGTTCGTGCCGAAAATCGTCTTTTTGCAACGCTCGATCCCTCCAGTCGACGCATGAAATTCCCGCGTGAAACCGAAGTGATCATCACCGATACAGTTGGATTCATACGCGATCTGCCCCGTGAATTGATGACGGCTTTCCGTGCCACATTGGAAGAACTTGAAAACGCCGACTTGCTGCTACACGTAATCGACATCCATCATCCCCAGTACAAAAAGCAGGTTCGCTCCGTCGAGCGCATTCTGGAAGAACTTGATTTGTCGCATATCCCTACACTGCGCGTGTTAAACAAGCAGGACCGCCTCAAACCGGACGATCTTGCCAAGCGTGTCAACATTCTCAAAGGGGTTCCTATTGCGGCCATTGATTCCCGAACGCTTCACCCACTGATCGACGCCATGGATCGTTATTTCACCGTCGGCCGCCTTGATCTGGCCCTGTCAGATACAACGCCCTCTCCATCGCCGCCCGCCATGTAGCCGTGCGCTAAAATACCGCTTTTTATTTGACAACAGATGCATATTTAATATAGTTTAGGAGTCTTATGGATTTGTATCACATGAAGGCCGTCGCGCTTGCGGCGGCATACAGCGGCGGCAGTTACATTCAAAGCAGGCTGGATCGTACCCGCCGAATTGATCACAAAGGCGAAATCGATCTCGTCACCGAAGCCGACCTCGGCTCCGAGAGACGCATTATCGATATTATTCGCGCCAGTTTTCCCGATCACACCATCCTGTCGGAAGAGCATGGACTGACAGAAGGCCGCTCCGCATACAAGTGGATCGTCGACCCGCTTGACGGCACCACCAATTTTGCGCACGGTCTGGCGACATGTTGTGTATCGATTGCGTTGGTCAAGGAAGGCCGGCCCATCATTGGCATCGTCTGGGGTCCGTTTACGGACGAACTCTTTTCAGCGGTTCGCGGCGCCGGGGCTTATCTCAACGGGCGCCGTCTGGCTGTATCGGGCACTGACCGGATAGGCGACAGCCTGATTGCAACGGGGTTTCCGTATAACGTCAGAACCATCATGGCGCCGGTAATGAACCGGCTGACACGCTGTTTGGAGGCCTCACAAGGTATCCGTCGGCTGGGATCTGCGGCATTGGATATGTGTTATGTTGCGGCAGGCCGTTTTGAGGCCTTCTGGGAAGAGCAGCTTCATCCGTGGGATACGGCCGCCGGGCACCTCATCGTGACCGAAGCCGGTGGGCAGGTAACCGATTTTGATAACCGGCCGTTTGAACCTGAAATGAAATCTATTCTGGCGTCGAATTGCCGGATCCATCATCGCATGCTGGAACTGCTCGACGTGAAGGGAACCGAATGAAGGACGATGTTTTTGGCGGCAAAGAACTGGATCAGTATTTGGGCTGCTATGGCAGCTTTACGGCGGAAGACCCCATCTGCCAGAAACAGTGTGTGCTGAGCCTGCGCTGCGCCATCGAAAAAGATCACCATTCCCGGATGGAACTTTTGGAAGATCTCATGACGTCCGAAGGATATATTCTGAAAATGCAATGATGTGGTCGTTGTTCGGCTTATCGATTGCCGATAGGCCAATGCCTGGCCTTCTGCCGAGCGTGCCCACCCCGTTGTGTTACGTCGCCTCATTCCCGGTCAGGTGCGTTTTCTGATCGGGCTTCCTGCAAGACCACAACACTTTAAAAATCACCCTGATCCAGTTTTTCGGTAAAAAAAGCCACCTGTTTGCGCAAAGCGTTGCTTTTTTGGCACCCCTTTTCAACTGCGGCGATGGAATGCATGGCCGTGGCGTGGTAACGGTTAAATGCCTTGCCGATGGTCTGCAACGGGGCATCCGTATAACGCCGGGAAAGGAATATGGCCATTTGGCGAGGTCTCACAATCGACTGTTTGCGCGACCGTGACACCAAATCCTGAAGGGATACATTGTAATGACGGCAGACCATCTTTTTAATGACATCTACCGTAATCGCTTTGCGCGTGCGAATGATATTGCGGATCACGCTTTCGGCCAATTGGTTGTTAATGGGCATTCCCAGCAGCGATGACTTCGCGGCGACCTGCATGATGCCGCTTTCCAGTTGACGTATATCTTCCGTTAGCTCACCGGCCAGATAATGCGTCACGTCGCGAGGAATTTGCAGACCCTTGACCTTGGCTTTTCTTTCCAGAATACGAACACGCGTTTTGAAATCCGGCGGTTCAATACTTGAAACGAGCCCATAGGAAAAGCGTGAACGCAGTTTGTCATTCAGGCGTGGGATCTCTGACGGGCGGTAACAGCTGGAAAAAATAATTTTTTTGCCGGCTTCAAACAATGAATCCAGTGTTGATGCCAATTCCTGTTGGGTGCGATCTTTGCCCCCCAGGTAATGGACATCCTCCAGCAACAAAACATCGCACTGACTGCGATACTTCCCTTTGAATTGATCAAAGCAATCGTTTCGGAAAGACGACACCATCTCGTTGCTGAAATCTTCCGCCGTTACATAATAAACCCGTTCATCCGGGTATGCCGCAATAATGTGATGGCCGATCGCCTGGGCTAAGTGGCTCTTTCCCAATCCGGTTTTGGACATCAGATACAGACAGCTTTGTTCGGATTTGCGGCGGGATGCAATCGACAGGGATGCCGAATAGGCAAAATCGTTATTCCGACCGACAACGAATTGATCAAAGGTAAAATCTTTGTGAAGGAAGCGCCCCGCCGCCGGTTTGCACGCCATGTTCTGCAGTGTCAGCTGCTTCTCGTTGCCAAACGGTAGGGTATCCGAGGCGGGTTTATGACCATTTCCCACGACAAACCGACAACTGCTGCCGCCATGCCTGCGGATTTCCTGCGCTATCAGGGGACCATAATTTTCCTGCACACGACGCAGCGAAAAGGCATTCGGGCAAGCCAATGTCAAAACACCGTCGGTGGCTTCTCGAACCAAAATGGGGTCAATCCACATTCGATAGCAATGCGAGGGAATTTGATTTTGGATGGTTGCTTTGACCTGCTTCCAGATAGTACCCATGTGATCTTCTATTATCATCCTCATCGCTCAAGTTCGCCGACACGTCAATCGAAATGCAACAAACACAATTCTAATAAAATTAGGAATGTTTCCCATCGGTTTTGGATATTTAGATTAGATTATCAGAAACGCTTGTGAGAAAAACAGGACTCTGTTTATGGGAAAGGCCACGCAAAGTCAAACCGAACCATATGAAGTTTTTCGCATTTCCGGAGGAAGTTATGAACAATACACAACGATCTGATATTTTTATATTTTTTATAAAGAAACCATCCAACTATCTTTAAATACGATGCTTTTTAATAAGCCGTATTTTTGTAGGAATTCTAAGGGTATCCAATTCAGCCTACTGGTTTTTGACATTTCTTCTATCTTTGATTTTCTTCTATTTTCTTGCTTTTTCTTTTATTTTAATCCTTATCAAATAAAAACCTAATCAATGAAGTTCGTTCATCCTATTTCACCGGAGCGAACAGAAGATACCTATCCAGCAGCAGGAGCCCTTTCAGCCACCGCCATGTATTTGGCGACAATGGTCTGACCGATCACGTCCAAATCAAAACCAGTCCCATCCTTTTTATTTGATATCTGCCGCCCATGATTCTATAATTTGTTGTTTTTTCACTTGCGGTTTTTCTTTCAAGACATGCATTGCTTGTCCAGCCCAAAATTTTTATCCTATAACAAAATGGCCGATGCGCCTAAATCCTGACACAAGGCCCAAACAACAATCGACAAGGAAGCGTTCCCCTCATCATGACATCCCGTTGGATTAAAATCCGGCGCGCACGCCACCACAATCTCAAAGACGTCGATCTGGATCTTCCCCGGGACCGGCTGATCGTCGTCACCGGTCTGTCGGGTTCAGGGAAATCAACCCTGGCGTTTGACACCCTTTACGCAGAAGGTCAGCGTCGCTATGTCGAATCCCTCTCGACCTATGCCCGGCAATTTCTGGAGCGAATGGAAAAACCCGAAGTCGATCGCATTGATGGGCTGTCACCGGCGATTGCCATCGAACAAAAATCATCGCACCACAATCCCCGCTCCACCGTAGGGACGATCACCGAGATCTATGATTTTTTGCGCCTGCTCTACGCCCGCATCGGGCAACCCCACTGCCATCAATGCGGCCGCCCGATCACATCACAGACATTGGACCAGTTTATCGATCAGGTGATGGCACTTACGGAAGGCACACGGCTTATCATCATGGCACCGGTGGCGACGCCGCCTCAAACATCACCAAAGGAGCGCATTCGCAAACTGCGCCGCGAGGGCTTTGCGCGTATTCGGGTCGATGGGCGTATTTATGAGATTGAAGATCTTCCCAAACACCATGCCCCCTTCCCCTCAATGCTCGATGTCGTCGTGGATCGCCTGATCGTCAAGCCCACGATCCGGAACCGTCTGGCAGATTCGCTGGAATTGGGCCTATCGCTGTCAGGTGAACAGGTTGTCGTTGAGGAAATGGAAGGACCCCGTCACGTTTTTAGCGAAAAGGCTGTTTGTCCGTTCTGCCAGGTTGGTCAGCCGGCATTCTCACCGGCCAGTTTTTCGTTCAATTCCCCCCAGGGGGCCTGTGACCTTTGTGACGGTCTCGGCATCAAACCGACCTTTGATCCTGACCGCATCGTGCCCGATCCAACCCTCTCTCTAAGGGAAGGGGCCGTGGTCCCCTGGTCCCACCGCCATTCCGTTCACTTTAATGTCTTCATGGAAGCGCTCACGGCACACTATGGCGGCGATATTTTTACCGCCTTTGAAAATCTTCCCGAGGCTTTACAAAAAGCTGTCTTCGAAGGTTCCGGTGACGAGCAAATTACCTTCTTCTTCGAAAAAGACGGCCGCCATACCTACCGCAAGCCATTCGAGGGCGTTATTCCCTATCTGAAACGCCGCTATCACGAATCGGAGACCTCGGCCGCCCGCGCTGAGATCCGCCAGTACATGCGCGATCAACCCTGTCCGGCATGCCGTGGAACCCGATTGAACCCGCATGCCCGTGCGGTTCGTGTTGCCGATAAAACCATTGCCGATTTTTGTTCCCTGAATGCGGCCGAGGCGCTGTCCTTCATAAAGCATCTGTCGCTCGCCGGGCAGGCCCATGCGATTGCCGCCAAAATTATTACCGAGATTCAAAACCGGCTGCAATTCATCGTAGACGTAGGGCTGCCCTATTTGTCGCTCGATCGTCGTGCCACCACCCTTTCCGGCGGTGAAAGCCAGCGAATTCGACTGGCAACCCAGATCGGCTCCAAGCTGACCGGCGTCCTCTATGTTCTTGACGAGCCGAGTATCGGCCTTCACCCCCGCGATAATCAGCGCTTGTTAACATCCTTGAAAAATTTACGGGACATCGGAAATACCGTCATCGTGGTCGAACATGACGCGGAGACGATTCGCGCCGCGGATCACGTGGTCGACATGGGGCCGGGGGCCGGTATTCATGGAGGGGAGATCATTTTTAGCGGAACGCCGGACAACCTCTTGAAGGCTGAAAAATCATTGACCGCCGATTACCTGGCAGGCCGCAAACAAATCCCCTGTCCCACGCGACGCCGATCGGGTAACGGCCATGTATTAAACTTGGAAAACGCGTCCCAGAATAACCTTCAGCATCTCGATGTCCAATTTCCGCTGGGATGCTTTATCTGTGTCACCGGTGTCTCCGGATCCGGCAAATCAACCCTTGTTCTGGAAACCCTCTACCCTGCCCTGCATCAAAAATTGTATCGTTCGGGTATCTCCTCAGGCGCGTTTCAGCGGCTTGAGGGCGTCCGTCATCTTGACAAAGTCATTCATATTGACCAATCGCCTATCGGCAAAACCCCCCGTTCCAACCCCGGCACCTATTCCGGTGTATTTGCCTTGATCAGGGAGTTGTTCGGCCGCACACCGGAAGCACGCTCACGCGGCTATAAGCCCGGGCGGTTCAGCTTCAATATCAAGGGTGGCCGTTGCGAAGCCTGTCGCGGCGACGGTATCATCAAAATCGAGATGCATTTTCTTCCTGATATCTATGTGGTCTGTGAGGCCTGCCACGGCCAGCGTTACAATCGCGAAACCCTCGAAATTAAATACCGCGGGCGAACCATCGTCGATGTTCTCGACATGACCGTCAACCAAGCCTACCACTTCTACAGCCGCCTGCAGAATATCCGAAGCAAACTTGAAACATTGATTGATGTCGGATTGGGCTATATCCGCCTGGGTCAATCGGCCCTAACCCTCTCGGGCGGCGAAGCCCAGCGGGTCAAGCTAGCCAAAGAACTCAGCCGCAAGGATACCGGCCGTACGATCTATATTCTTGATGAACCAACAACGGGGCTGCACTTTGAAGATACCCGCAAATTACTTGAAGTACTCCATCGACTCGTGGACGCCGGGAACACCGTCATCGTCATCGAGCACAACATGGATCTTGTAAAAACCGCCGACTATATTATCGATCTGGGACCGGAGGGAGGAGATGCGGGCGGCCAGGTAATGGGATGCGGTCCTCCGGAAACATTGATCACCATAAAAGGATCCCATACGGCTCCTTTTCTTCGTCGGGCGCTTTTCTCAGCAACCCCGTAGTAAATCCATGCCCGTTTGACCATAAAAAAAGCCCGGCCAGAAGCCGGGCTTTTTCTTTGAACGGAAATAAGCGTTACTTGAGCAGGCCTTCCACGATACCGGCCATGGGCGTCGCATAGATCAAAATCAGCGAAATAACCAGGGCATAGATACAAAGGGACTCGATCATGGCCAGACCGATCAGCATCGTAACGGTAACTTTACCGGAAGATTCGGGATTGCGGGCAATACCCTCAACGGCCGATTTAAGGCCAAGGCCCTGACCGATGCCGCAACCGAAAGCGGCGATCGCAATTCCAAAACCAGCTGCCGTTACACAAGCGATAAAAAACTTCAGAGCTTCAGCTTCCATACGTACACTTCCTCCTTGTTAAAAAGTTAATTTTGGCTTCTTCCAATGCCCCATTAAGGCAAAACAGGCTGAATAATCATTTTCCCGGCAAAATTAACCGCGCCCTTCAGTGGGCGTGTTCCATGGCGCCGGTAAAGTACATGATCGAAAGCAAGAAAAACACAAAAGCTTGCACCAGCGCCACAAAAACCCCCAGCGCCATGATGGGCAAGGGCGCAAAAAAAGCGCCAGCCAGACCAAACAGAATGGTCAGCACCAGCTCATGCCCCATCATATTTCCAAAGAGACGAAAGGTAAGAGAAAGAATCCGTGCGAAATGTCCGATCAACTCGATGGGGAAGATAATGGGAACCATCCACCATACTGGCCCCAAGAAGTGTTTGATATAAGCGGCACCGTGATATTTAACGCCGATAATATGCGTAAAAATGACCACGATCAGGGCACAGCCCAACGTCGTATTCAGATCCGCTGTGGGAGGGAAGCAGGTCGGTACCATCCCGGTCAGGTTGCCGACAAAAATAAAAATGAAGATCGTTGCCGACAAGGGTAATAGCCAGCGCCCCTCTTCCCCGGTGACATCGACCATGAATTCTTCAATGCCACTGACAACCACCTCATAAAAATTCTGGGCCTTGCCCGGGATCATTTTGATACTTTTGCCACCAAGGATACCCATGGCTATCAGAAACAGCATCACCAGCCAAGTATAGAGGACGTGAGGATATTCATGGGCAAAGTGGGCCGGTCCCGGACCAAGCATCTCGCAAAATTTGACTAAAAACAGCCACGGATGTTCCATCCTTAAAACGCCTCCTTGAAAATAAGATTTTTTAACTCGCGCACCGTTGCGACGACAATACTGGCAACCACGACCGATAACCCGACGAACAATCCCAGCGGGTCAACATAGTGGCCGGAGATCAGAAAGAATATGATAACGCCGCTGGCAAGAAAGCGGACGTAATATTTGGCGATGATCACATTATGGGAGACGAGGTGGGGAGGTGTCAGGGATTTTTTCAGGGTGCGTGCCAGCAGGTGAAAATTGACGGTAACAATCAGACCGCCGGCAAAAATCCCCAGGGCAACATCAAATTGGAAAGCGACCAGTCCGACGAGGACGGCCGCTGCAAATAGAATCCAGTTGGCACGTGTAATGAAAAGGAGTATTCGCTTCTGAATGTCCAAATTGATCCTGTTCGTCCTTGGCTGCAGGTGTAATGACGTTCAGAGTTTGCGGCTTTTCTTGATCGCGAGCCCGATATTGCGAAAACCGGCCACAATGCCCATACCCAGACCGATCAGGGTCAGCCACGGTGTACAAGCCAAACGCCGATCCAAGTAAATACCCAGAAAAAGCCCGATGAAAATCGACAGGGCGACTTGCAGTCCCAAACTACTGTAATAGGCGAGTTCCCTGATCGCCCGCCGGGTTTCTCTTTTCATGGATGTAATCGACGCTTCAGCCCGAATCGGAACGATTTCCGCCCCAATCGAGTCAAAAGCATCTACCATAGCCCCCGGGTGAAGTCAACGAAAAACCCATCGCCGACGTCTCCTTCAGAGCTTCAAAAGCTGGGCATCAAAAACCGGCCCATCCTTGCATACATGGTGGTAAGCGCTGCCGTCACCCGCCGCCGGGACGGCACATCCCAGACAGGCCCCCATGCCACAGGCCATGACCGATTCGATCGAAAGCTGGCAAGCCACATTCAGACGGTCGGCAATACCGGCCACGCATGTCAACATGTCCATGGGTCCGCAAGCCATGATCACATCCGGCGGCTGTCGGCGCACGGCCGCTTCCAGCGGGCTGGTCAGAAAACACTGCGCACCTTCACTGCCGTCATCCGTTGTGCAATCCACCTGATCCGCCAGTTGGTCAAATCTCTCGCGGCACAGCAGGTCGCCCCGGGATCGTCCGCCCAGAAAAACATGGTACTGGCAGCTTTCAAGCTGTTGACGCAATGTTTCCAACAGAAAAACCATCGGTGCGGCACCAATGCCGCCGGCCGCGATATATATGCGCCGATAATGCCCCCGAACGATAAATCCCCTGCCCAGAGGACCGAGGATATCCACCGTAGCCCCCACCGGCATGCGCGCCATGATGCCCGTCCCCTCGCCCACGACCTTGTAGAGAATTTCCAGTTTGACGCGCCCGGAAGCATCCGGCACCATGCGATGAATGGAAAAGGGGCGACGCAGCAGCGGCTTAGCCCCCGCTCCAACGGTCAGCATGACAAACTGCCCGGGCTGCGCCGCACCGAATGGTGTTTCACATCCAAGCGTCATTTTGTGATACCCCGGCGCCATGGTAAAATTGTCCAGGATTTCGGCATAGCCTTGCTTCATGATCTCCGCTCCAGGATCGGTCGTTATTCAGGCCTTCGGTGTCATACCGACAATTGCCGCGAACCGACCGGTGGTATGAGCCGCCCGATAGGAAAAAAAGAGATCCCGCCGACAGCGCGTGCAGATGCCGCTGATTTCGATATGCGCCGGACGCAGTCCGGCCCGCGCCAATTGGGCCTGGCTTATGGCCCAAAAATCAAAATGGTTCTCCGACACCCTGTAAGACCACAGCGATTCGGGAATTTCCTTTTTATAGTGCACGAATTCCGAACAGCAAGGCCCCAGCGACGGCCCTACGCCGGCATAAATATCATCGGGATTGCAGCCGAAACGGGTCTTCATGACCGTCACGGTGCGACCGACGATATCAGCAATGCTGCCGCGCCAGCCCGAATGGATATTGGCAATGACCGACCGCACCGGGTCGTGGAGCAGGACCGGCTGACAGTCCGCCACCAGGATGGTCAAAAGCCATCCATGCTGGTCGGTCACAATGGCATCGGCTTCCCCGGTCAACCGGCGGTCAGCGGCAGGCGCCGTACCGTCCCATACAACGACCGTGTTGCCATGTACCTGGTTCAAAAAGACCGGTTCCGCCGGGCGAGGGAACCCTGCCCAAACGGCCTCTCGATTGACGGCCACCTGATGAGCAGCATCACCGACATGCAGGGACATGTTGAGACTGTCAAAAGGGGACTGGCTGACGCCGCCCTGGCGGGTGGTAATGCCGTGACAAAGGGCTGGGAACACTTCCAGGTTCTCAAAACAATATAAATCGATCCCATTGCGACGATGGATTTTCATCGCAGATTAGCCCCTCCCCCTCGTCTTCAGACGCCTATATCGGCCCATGACCTGTGCATGGAAAACGGTCCGTATACCGACAGCCGCCAAAGCTGTCAGCAATAGCGTTCCGTAATCAGCTGAATCAAGGCCGATGTGGAAATGTCCTGAACCAGCGCAATCCGTTCGACCCGCCCCCCCTGCTGCTTCACAAAATCGGCACCGATAATCTGATCTTCCGGCCAATCCGCCCCTTTGACCAGGACATCCGGTCGCAAAGCCTGAATCAACGCCAAGGGATCCGCTTCATCAAAGAGAACCACGAAGTCCACGCAGGCCAACCCGGCCAGGACTTCAGCCCGCAGGGCCTCCGGATTGATCGGGCGCAAGGGGCCTTTGATGTTTCGCACCGAATCGTCGCTGTTCAACCCGACCACCAGCATATCCGCACTGGCGCGGGCCGCCGACAGATATCGAACGTGGCCGGCATGCAGGATATCGAAACAGCCATTGGTAAACGCAACCCGTCGCCCCGCCTCCTGTGCTGCCACGACAGCGGTTGCCGCCGTGGTCCTGGGCACCAGCTTATTCCCGTCCTTCAAATTCATCATGTACCGATCCGTTCTGCCTTCCGGCCCATGCGATCAAGATTCGGCATGGTACGGGCGATCGTGAGAACATCCACGGCTTCCGCCCCGTTCTCTTTCAATTCCCTGGCTGCTTCCGCAGCCGTTGCCCCCGTCGTATAGACATCATCCACCAGCAGAATGCTGCGCCCCTTTACAGCGGCGCGATCAACCACTTTGAATGCGCCCCGCATATTGCGTCGGCGCTCGGGCTTGCCCAAACCGGTCTGGGGCGCCGTCGGCCGAGATCGCATGAAGATGTCACGTACTTTGGGGAAACGGTATTCGTCCCGCGCACCCCGCCGTTCCGACTTGGCCCAGGCATCCACCAGCATCTGGGCTTGGTTAAACCCGCGTTGGCGCCAGCGGCGTACATGCAAGGGAATCGGAAGCACCATGTCGATCTCTCCCGGCGACCAATGAAGCTGGAAAGCCCCCTGCAAAAGCTGTCCCAGGGGGTCAAGCAACACGAAACAGGCCCGGTATTTCAACTGGTGAACCAGTTCCATGAGGGCGCCGCTATAAATCCCCACAGCGCGCGCCCGCCGGAATGCGCCGGGATGCCGCAGGCAATCGCTGCACAAATGGTCCTCGCCCACAGCGCTTTTAAACATCACGCCGCAGCGCTCACACAAAGGGGACCGCACCGGTTCGAAAGACGTGAGGCAATCGGAACAAAGAAACGGCAACGCCACCCGAGTAAAGATGTTCCACAGCCCATGCTCCCCAGTCCGCAGGTCGGTATCGTGATCGACATGCGATGAAGAAGACTGCGGCCCATACGGCCAATAGGCCCCGCAAGCACGGCATTTCCGGGGGAAAATGGCGTCGGTAAGTGCCCGGCCGACATACGCCCCGAACCCGAGCACCGGCCTCTTCAATCGGAGCAGCCCTGCATGGGCAGCCACGTCGTGCCGATAGCCATCCTTTTTCGTTGCCAACGCTTGGCTGCTGACATCAGGACCGTTCATGGCGTTCCGGCCGGCTGTGACCGCTGACGATAGGCCTCGAAAATAGCCAGTGCCGCGGCTACAGAAGCATTCAATGAATTAAACGCCCGCGCATGGGGAATCGACACGAGAAAGTCGCAGTGCCGCTTGACCAATGGCCGCAGGCCCTTTTCTTCACCGCCGATAAGCAACCCCAGCGGTATTGTCAGATCGCAATCAAACAATGATTGATCGGCAGCGCCTTCCAGCCCCACAATCCACAATCCGTTTTTTTTCAATTGCATGATGGCATTGACAAGGTTGGGGACCCTGGCAATCGGCATATGCTCCAGCGCACCGGCGGAAGCTTTCGATACGGAAGGGCTGGGCGCCGCGGACCGGTCCTGCGGTATAACAATGCCGTCGGCACCAGCGCAATAGGCCGTACGAATGATAGCGCCCAGGTTTTGCGGGTCCTGAAGATTATCGAGCAGCACCACAAACGGCAGCCTACCGTGAGAACGCTCCTGCCCCGCGATGTCGGACAAATCGCAATAGGGCAGAGGCGCCACCCGGGCGCAGACGCCCTGGTGACCGGCATGACCGGTCAACTCTACGAGGTGCTGTTCACCGACCGTCTGAATTGCTACCCCTTGGCCGTCAGCCAATTGTCGAATCGAGGCGATACGGGCATCTTGACGGCCTTCGCGCACCCATAGAGCATAAATCCTGCGCCGGTTGGCACGCAACGCCTCATAGACGGGATGCATGCCATACAAAATTTCTGTTTTAGGACTCGCCATAGAAGTAGGAGCGCTTCGGTTTGCCTAAAGAGGTCGCGCTAGCGGCAGACGCATCCGTCATCATGACGATGGCGTCACGATTCCTGATAACCGCGAACAATGGAAACCAGTGTTTCCGCCGCCGTTTCAAGACGATCATTGATCACGGTATGTCGATAGACCCCGTGTTGCGCCATTTCCCGGCGGGCATTGGCCATTCGTTTATCGATAATGTCCGGGGGGTCGGCGCCGCGTTGCTCCAGGCGCTGGCGCAGTACGTCGGATGAGGGCGGCATGATGAAAATGGTAATGGCATCCGGATACTTGGCGCAAAGTTGAACCGTGCCCTGAACGTCGATATCCAACAGCACATCATGGCCGGCAGCACGCTCAGCATCGATAAACACCGCCGATGTCCCATAATAATTCCCGTGAACGTGGGCCCATTCCGCCCACTGGTTGGCCTGGATGCCGGCCTTGAAGGTCTCGACGTCGGTAAAAAAATAGTCCACACCGTCAACCTCACCTTCGCGTGGCGATCGGGTTGTGGTGGAAATGGAATAACGCAATGCCGGCAAGCGTTCCGTAAGAATACGGCAAAGCGTCGATTTTCCGGCACCGGAAGGGGCGGATACGATGAACAAATGCCCCGCCGGGGATACGAAATGCGATTTTTCCGCCATCGCTGTCAGGCCATCCTCATCCGTTGTTTTCTTTGAGTAAGGTGAAGCGCTGGGAAATGGTCTCGGCCTGAATGGCTGAAAGGATAATATGGTTGCTGTCCATGATGATGATCGATCGGGTGCGACGCCCGTGGGTGGCGTCGATCAGCCGTTGATCCTTCTTGGCGTCGTCTTTGAGGCGCTTCATCGGTGCCGAATTCGGGGAGACAATCGCCACAACCCGATCCGCTACCGCCGTGCTTCCAAATCCAATATTCAGTAAATTCGGCTCCATAACAGCCTGTTCCTTCCTCCATGACTGCGCGCGGGTGCGGCTACCCCCCCGATCGCCTACTCGATATTTTGAACCTGCTCCCGGATTTTTTCAAGTTCGGATTTGAGATCGACCACCCGGTGGGCGATTTCCGTGCGTGAGGTTTTGGCTCCCATCGTATTGAATTCGCGATTGAACTCCTGCAGCAGGAAATTCAGCTTGCGTCCGGCGGGTTCTTCAACATCCATAATCCGCCGGAATTGTTCCAGGTGACTGGCAACCCGTACGATTTCCTCTGAGATATCACTGCGGTCCGCCAGAAATGCGGCCTCTTGCGCGATACGGCCCGGATCGATGTCCACGTTTCCCTGGGTCAAAGCCTGAATGCGCACCAACAGCTTATCCTGGTATACCGATAGTAATCCATCGCTGGCCTTTTCGATCAGATCGAGCTGTTGGGCAATATCATCCAGACGACGTCTGACGTCGGCGGCCAGGGCGCGGCCTTCCCGCTGCCGCATTTTATCCAGCGCCGACAGGGCCTCCAGAAGACACCCTTCGACGACTGGCCACAACGAATCGATTTCCCGCTCTTTATCGCTTGGCTTGATAATGCCCCCGGCGTTAATCAGCAGATCCAGCGAGATGTCACGCGACAGATTTAAGGTATCCTTCACCTGCTGCAGGGCATCGTGATAGGCTCGGGCCCGAGGCCAGTCGATTTCGAACGCCTGCGCGTCATCCCCGAGTTCCCTGATATCAATACGAAGTTCGACACGGCCGCGATGAAGCTGGCCCGCCACGGCTGCCTTGATACGTTCCTCCAACGGCAGATACGGACGGGCAAGGTGTAGGACAATATCGAGATTTTTGCTGTTATAGCTGCGAATCTCGGCCACCGCTTCAAATGGCTCCGATCGATTTTCCGCCCGGGCATAGGCGGTCATACTCTTTAGCATCAATTCCTACCGTTCGTTCGGCATGGCGCTATCGCTGACAGACGATATGCCTGGCGTGATTCCATGTGCTTCTAATCGCGCACGCTTTCATCCGTTTTTAGATCGAGCGCATATTTATTACGGACCTTGAGCAAAAAATCCTGTAAATGGTCATCCTTATAATCCGGGTAGGTCCATGGCAGGGACTCAAAATGCCCCTTACGATAAATGAGCGTCAGATCCGCATAGATTCCCCGACGGAGATATATCCGGTGTGAAAAGTTCTTACCGGTTGCCAACACAAGACGCTCCAGTAAAAGATAACCGGGGTCGATATTGACCGCCCGGGACCCCTTGCGCGTGAATTCCGTCTCAAGCGCATTGGTCAGGTGCTTGATGTCCGGCAGCGCTTCCTGGTCGACGAGACGCTTAAAGGCCACCATGCGACGATAAAGCGGCGTTCCCATCTCCGTGGCATAGTAATCCGTAAAATCGAACGGAAGCCAGCGGCTGACCAGATCAACCGGACCAAAGCGCGCTTCCAACCGTTCCATCAACGTGCCGGCAAGTTGCTGGTGCGCCATGAAAAAACCCACCAGAAGTTTTGCCGGACGAGGTGAGGCGGGAACACTCATGGATTAATGGGCTGCGCTTCTTCCACCAGCATGATGGGGATGTCATCTCGTATGGCGTAAAGCAATCGACAGGCGTCACAGCGCAGACCGCTCTCATCGTCTTCCAACTGCAGTTCGCCCTTGCATTGGGGGCAAACCAGTATGTCCAGTAAGGCTTTGTTCAGGCTCATGATTCAAAGCTCCCATTCGAATAAGCGTCCACTTGGTTTCGGTCATCCTTCCGTGCCGAGCGGCAGACTTATCAATCGCACCCAAATTGCAACGCTGGGGCTGCGCCGCGCAAGGCATGCCCCTGCACGCCCAACCACCTTGCTTGGTCGATGCCAACCGTGGCGCCAAATGGTTGTCATGGTTATCAGTCTTCCCCTGCTTTGGCAAGCCGTAACCGCGGTCTCATGGGGACGAAACGAGGCCGGACCTTGCAATCCGCCAGGCGTTGGATTAAGAGGAACCTCGTCTTTAAAGGTTCCAGAACGAGCGGGTCGTTGATGAAATTTGCCTTCACCCTTATCAAATATTTCCCTTTTGGCGGACTGCAGCGGGATTTTATCCGGATCGCCGAAGCATGCCTCAAACGAGGCCATGAGGTGGACGTGTTCACTCCCTACTGGCAGGGAGAAGTGCCGGCCGGTCTAAACGTGACCGTGCTCAAGCTCAAGGCGCTCAGCAACCACAAGCGCCGCCTGGCACTGTCCCGGGAGGTCGGCCAGCGAACTCGCGACAAAGGCTACGATGCCATTGTGGGCTTCAGTAAAATGCCGGGCCTTGATTTTTATTATGCCGCTGACAGCTGTTTTGCCGAACGCGTGGAAACAAAACCTTTCTGGTATCCCTATACGGGGCGATGCCGATCTTATCTCTTGCTTGAACAGACCGTGTTTGCCCCCCAGGCCGCCACCCAAATCATGCTCCTGACCGAAAAAGACCGCGAAACGTATCAGCATTATTACCAAACCCCCTCGGAGCGTTTTCACGTTCTCCCCCCCGGCATTGCACGAGACCGGCTGGCTCCTCCCGATACCAGCGCCATTCGCCGCCAATTGCGGGCGGAGCTGAAGATCGACGCCGAAACGTATGTGGTGCTAATGGTCGGATCCGGCTTTCGCACCAAAGGAACCGACCGCGCCATGCGCGCCGTGGCCGCCCTTCCGGCACCCCTTCGAAACAACGCCGTACTGATCATCATTGGCAAGGACAACTTCCGTCCCTTTCGCCAATTGGCCCGTCGCCTTGGCATCCAACACCAGATCCTGTTTTTCCACGGACGTGACGATATTCCCCGTTTCCTTTTTAGCGCCGATATGCTCCTGCACCCCGCCTATCGCGAAAACACCGGTACGGTCCTGATTGAGGCGATGGCAGCCCACCTTCCCGTTTTGGCCTCCGACGTGTGCGGCTATGCTGATTACATCACCCGGGCCGGCGCCGGTCAGTTGATCCCATCCCCCTTCGACCAGGGCACGCTGAACCGAATGCTGGCTGAAATGCTGCAGGACGCAGCGCAGCGTGACAGGTGGGGTGCCAATGGCGGGTGGTATGTCACCCAAAACGATGTTTTCAGCATGCCGGAAAAGGCTGCCGACATCATCGAAGGAGCAGCCTCATGCTAAACCTTGCCAGCCACTTCCAAAAAGCCTGGCAGGGCAGGGATATTTATACACTGCTGTTTCACTTGGAGGGCCAGGTTTTTCGTGAAAAGGAAGGTCGCCGTACCTTTCGGTTCGAACTCGACGGGCAGAGTTATTTTGCAAAGGTGTTCATGGGAATCGGCTGGCCGACGCTCCTGGCCTGCCTGCTGAAATTCCGGCGGCCCATCATCACTGCCGAAAACGAATGGCGGGCCATCGAAAAACTCGAACGAATTGGTGTTTCCACCATGCGCCTGGTGGGCCATGGGAAACGGGGGCGCAATCCGGCCCGGATGCAATCTTTTATCATTACGGAAGAACTCAAACCGACCATCAGTCTTGAGGATCTCTGCCGTGACTGGGGTAGCCACCCGCCGCCCTTGAAATTGAAGCGCGCGCTGATTCAACGCGTGGCCCAAATTGCCAGGACCCTGCATGCCAATGGCATTGTTCATCGCGATTTATATCTATGCCATTTTCTTCTGGACACCGGCCCTCAACCAATAGGACCCGACAATACGCCCCCGCGATTATTCCTGATCGATCTCCACCGCGCGGAGCAGCGCCGAAAGATAAAACGGCGCTGGCGTGTTAAGGACGTAGCCGGACTCTATTTTTCCAGCATGGATATCGGATTGACGCAACGGGATCGATTACGGTTTATTGAAGAATACAGCCAGCGCCCCTGGCAAGAGGCCCTCCGCGCAGAAAACCGTTTCTGGAAACAGGTGGAACGCCGCGGTGACGCTGGTTATCGAGAGTTTCGACGGAAAAATCCGAACCTTTTCACCTAATCTCGATCGCCTGCGGGATGTGATGACTGGTATCGCAGTTCACCCGCGATATGTTAGCAAGATGACCCAACGAAACGCCGACTGAAACGCCCATGACAAGTTTCTGGAAAATAACCAAACCTTACCATAATACCCCGGTTGCAGAAGCGTTTCAGTCATTAAAGACAACCATTGAGGCAACCGGCCAGTATGTGACGGCGAGCCCGATCAGCAGAGTCATTCGCAAAGAAGTCGCCAACCAGGCATTTTTTATCAAAACATACACTGCCGGCGGTAAGAACCTGCGGCGATGGGTAGGACGTAGCCGGGCACGCGCCGAATGGGAAAATATTCGGTTTTTTCAACACCTCGGCATTCCAGCCGCCCCATTGGTGGCCTATGGCCAGGAGACATGCTGCGGTCTGTTACAACGGGCGGCGTTGGTCACGGCCGAGTTGGAAAATACCCGGGATCTAAACGCGCTGCACCTTGAAAATCACCCAATTTTTCAAAACCGGCAATGGGTCGCCGCCGTTAGTCATCAGGTCGCACAGTACACGCGATGTATGCATCAAAACCGATTCGGGCATCTGGATCTTAAATGGCGCAATATTCTGGTTACTTTGTCCGACACGCCCCAGATCTATTTTATCGACTGCCCGGCAGGCCAGGTTAGACGCGGCCCCGGTTCCAAACGATGGTTCCTAAAAGACATCGCCTGCCTGGATAAAGTGGCCAAAAAGCGTCTATCAAGTACGCAACGGCTGAAATTTTTTATGGAATACGAAAGCCTGCCACGCTTGGCACACAAGGACAAACAAAAAATCCGAAGCATCCTGCGTTTTTTCGAAGGAAAAGATTAAAAGATCTTATGCTTGGATCGATTTAAACTTCATCCGCGCCCGAGGCAGAATCAAGAGCTGTCGGTCGGTGATCTGGCCAACCGAGGAACGGTTGCATGCCCTGCTATGATACCCAAATCCTGCGTCTTAAAGGACGCACCCTGCCGACACCCTTCGACCTAATACTCGATGCCACCGAGGAACATCGGGAACTAGAATGCACCGCGATCCTCCGCAATCTTCCCGGCAAACGGTTGGTTTGTTCCGGAACCTGGCATCGCCGACAACCGGTCGTCGCCAAGATTTTTATAGACCCATCAGGTGCGGAGCGGCATTACCAACGCGAGTTGCAGGGTATCAACGCTCTGGAGACCGCCCAAATTCCAACACCTACGCTTCTCTTTCAAGGCACCCTGGCCGATGGTCTTGCCCCCTTGCTCCTGTTCCAAAAAATGGAAGGGTTTGAAACCCTGACCGAGCGTCTATCAAAGATGACCAGTCCTGACGACCGACTGGCAACGCTGCGGCCGGTGGTTGAATCTATCGCCCGGCTGCATACCACCGGTCTCAGGCAGCGGGATATCCATCCAGGCAATTTCCTACTGTCGGCCAATCACGTCATGATCATTGATGGCGACGATATCGAGCCACCTAGTCATGGACCGCTTCCCCAGAAAGAAAGCATGTCCAATCTGGCACTGTTCTTCGCCCAGTTTTATCCAGAATTTGATTCGCTAGTGCCACAGCTGTTGACGATCTATCGTAGCTGCCGCGACTGGTCTTCGGATTCGGATATTCACGAGGCAATCCAACAGAAAATTTTGCGATGGCGTGGTTGGCGCCAAAAGAAATACCTGCACAAAATCCAGCGTTCGTGCAGCGCGTTCATCATAAAAAAGGATTGGTCTCGGTTTATGGCGTGTGACCGGGCGTGGTCTTCGTCTTCGATGCAACAATTGCTGGCCCATCCGGATACGTATATCAAGACCGGCAAAATTCTGAAGGACGGCAATACGGCGACCGTGGCGAAAATCGCCATTGACTCACAAATATTGGTCATCAAGCGCTACAACATTAAAAACATCCGACACGCCCTGCGCCGTTGTCTGCGGTCCAGTCGGGCGATGGTTTCCTGGCAGAATGCCCATCGTCTCCGTTTTCTGGGGATTGCCACACCGCAACCACTGGCCGTCATTGAAGAACGATGGGGGCGGCTGCGAAAACGGGCTTACTTCATCATGGCCTATCAGCCGGGAGAAACGATTGGTGAGATCATCCGGTCCAAAATCAATACCCCCCAGGCCATAGAAAATTGTCTCGATCAACTGGAGGGGCTTCTAAAACAGCTTGCCGCAGCGCAAATCAGTCATGGCGATTGCAAGGCCACCAATTTCCTTATGTCCTCAGGCCGACTTTTTTTGGTGGATCTGGACGGGATGCGAGCGCATCGCTCGTCCTCAGCGTTTAAACGCGCATTTTCTAAAGATATTTACCGCTTGCAACGTAACTGGAAGGATCACCCCCAAGTCGATCAGCAACTCTCCGCTCGCTTGCGACATTTGATTCAGGAAATCGGATAGTCACCGAACGCCGGCCGTCAGGGCCATCTCGGGACAGTAGGCCTCAGAGTCGGTGGAACCCGCGGCGCGTCATACCCCATCGCTCCTCGTCCGGTTTGACATCAAAATGTACCAACCGGTCGAGTTTCTCCCAGGCAGCATCCTCATCCCGGTATTTGCGAAGATAACGGGAAGATTTCCAGTTCATGAAGTGGAGATAGAGAAATTCACGCTCGCCGTCCCGACTGTTGGTCAACCGACCTCTTTGCCATTGCCACTCCTGGGGGTGATCCAACGAACCGTCGTGCCACGGCACAGGTGCCAGGATTGTGCTGTATTGTTCCTTAAAATAGGTGGCCCGTTGATAGGGATCAAACCAGCCGCTGATCCTGCGCAGGAACCGAGGGTGTTTGTTGTGGCGGAGAACGATCCGCCGGAATTTATGTTCGTCAAAGCCCCGATGCTCTGGCGCTTCCAGGTAAGTGCGCCAGTCTTTGACCTGTCGAAAAGCATTACGCATGCGATCCGTGTTACGAACAAGGCAAAAATGCCCCGAAAGGCGATTGTCGTGCGTTGATATTAAATTGTGGCTGAGTATGGCAGACGTGTAAAACCGGCGAATGTTTCCGTAAATGACATCAATGTCGCCGAAACCGAAGTAGTCGAAGTCGCCCACCAGATCCTCGTGGATAAATCCATAGGTTGGCTTGTAATCACACAATTTGTATGGGGATGCATCAGGAAAACGGATGCCCAGGCGATCGGATGCAAGTTTTCGATAATCGGCAAAACTCATATGGATGAATTGGACGTTATCGGGCGCACAGGCCGGGATACCGCAATCTGTGATGAACAGCCAGTTGATGCTGGCATTCCACCGGCACGAGATCATGAACAGATCAATCCATTCCGGCCACTGGCCGAAGTACGGCATTACCATGATAATGGATTTTTCAGTCATGGAAACAGCTATCTCTCAGAACACTAAACGGTACCCACACAGCGGTCCGGTCTGGTCGTCCATGCACTCAGGTATCATCCTTCCTGATAATGATGCGACTTTCCTTGACCGTAATAAAGGTTGCGTGGTCGGGGATATTTTGATTGACATAGCTCATGGCACCGATTTTCACATTGTTGCCAATCCTCAGGTCGGCGCCTAGGATGCATGAATTGGTGCCAATAATGACATTGTCGCCAATGATGATTTTGCACTCACCCGTAAAACCCGATCCGATTTGCGTATTTTGTTTCACATGCAAATTTTTACCGGCAACGAGATCGCGGGTAATACAGTTCCCCAACATATGGCCGACATCCAAGCCCGGCCCTATTTGCGCACCCATCATAATCTCCATGCCGTGCTTACGCGTTATCCTATGATTAATGGATTTTCCGATGGACTTGACAATCCGAATCTTGGAGCGATGCAACCGGGAAGCGATACGCCACCAGAACAGATAATTATCAGCCTTTCCATGCCACGCTTTTCGCAGCACGCGGATCCAAGAAAAAGGCTTTTCGAAGCCGTTTATCTCAGCATGAAAATACTCTTTGAGGGAATGATCCATTGAATATGACCCCACAATTTTTAGAAGTTATTAGATAGCAGAGGTCGGTCCTGCCATATACCATTGGTGTTTCACCCACCCCAAATTGGTTCAAGGGTTCTGTTCCTGTGTGGTCAGGGCTCCAGACCCTGTCGCGTAGAATATCGCCAGAATGCCTGATGGAATTTCTCGGTCGTGAAGTTATCATCCAGTCTTCGCCGGGAAAGTCTTCCCAAAGCAGTCAATTCTTCAGGAGACCGCAAGCAATACGCCTCAATTGCCTTGGCCAGCGCCACCGGATCCTCCGGCGGGACAAGTCGGCCACAGTCCCCCATCACCTGTGGGACACCATCCACGGCTGTTGCTATGATTGGAAGATCTGCGGCCATGGCTTCCAGTAGCACCAACCCGAAAGGCTCCTTGCGTGACGAAGATACATATAAATCAAAGGCGCGCATCAATCGGGACGCTTCAGGAACAAAACCCGCCAACACAACGCGGCCCTCAAGGCGATGGTTCGCAATAGCGCGCCGCAATGTGTCCTCTAAAGTACCGTCGCCGATGATAACCAGTTGAAGATCCGGACGACATTCGATCGCCAAGGCCATCGCGTTAATCAGGGTCCGGTGGTCTTTCGCTGAGTGCAGGCGGCCCACGGTCCCGATAATAAACGCTTCCGGAGAAAGATTGAGCTCTTTACGTGCGGTATAACGATCTAACTGTTTCCGCATCGTTTCAGGCACATCGATGGAATTGGGTAAAGTGATAACCTGGTCCCTTTGCAAACCCCACCCGTCACGATAAATATCGTCACGAATGGCGTCTGAAACACCGGCAAAAACAAATTGATGCCGTAAAAGAAAGTAGACAAAAATTTTATGTGACAAACGATGCAATGTCCGAAAATCGTGCATAATCGAGATGAGAAAAGGAATCCGGTAAGTGCGCGCAATCCAGGACATAATGTAAGTCGGCTTGTAGCGATGACAGATCGCGACTGAAAACCGGCGTTCATGGCACAACGAACGCAATTCGCGAATGGCGCGTAGCTTGAGGTTTCGAATATCCTTTTTTCTTAAATCGAGAAATATGGTATCATAGTCACCTAAAGCTTCGGTTTCTTTATCGGACGGTTTCCCGGTGAGGTATACGATGGTGACAATATACTTTGCTGGATTGAATATTCTCGCATATTGAATATCAAGCTCTTTAAATGGTGATTTGTAACTGTGATTCAAAATCAATACAGTGCGCTTTTGCGTTGACAACGATTATGCTCCCTACCCTAAGGTCGTTTTACTCCTATTCGCTAACCGGTCGGAATAACTGCGTCTCTACCCGCAGGCAATACAGAAAAAGGGACACGCTGTAATGCAATCACTTTCTTTATCAAAGTACAACAATCTTATTGAAGGCGCAGAAGCTCTGACCAGCGAATGCGTTGACGGCCAAGTGTGGCCGAAAGTCCTTCGCTTGGAAGACCAAAGCATTTTAAAACTTTTCCGCCTGAAGCGTTTCATAACCTCCGCCCGTCTGGTTCCACACGTCACGCGCTTCCAGCGCCACGTGAAAAGGCTGAAAGCGTTAAATATTCCAACCGTCCGCATCAATGTTGTTTACAATATAGCCGCCATCAATCGAACCGCTGTCCACTATTGGCCGCTTGAAGGCCAAACACTACGAGAGCATTGTGAAATCAACCCCATTGAGATAGACCAGGCTAAACGGCTCGGACAGTTTTTTCTTTTTCTCCATCAAAACGGTATTTACTTCCGATCAATTCACTTTGGCAATATCGTCCTCACGGACGACCATCGCATCGGACTGATCGATGTCGTGGACATGCGCTTTCGAAGGCGGCCTCTTCATATACGCCTGCGCATAAGGAATCTGCGTCACCTCTTCCGCTATGATGCCGACATCGACTGTCTGGCCCCGGTGCGCCACATCTTTATTGACGCCTATTGCGCTTCCGCCCGTCTGCATCCCCGCCGTGAACGCCAGCTGCGGTGTCGTTTCGAAAATTATTTTCAGAAACGCGGCCAGTTGTTGGATAAACCAGCCTGACGAAGTTGATGGGTCGGTGAAACACAAACTTCAGGAAGCGACCGAAGCTACCGGCAGGTCGACACAATGGCTTTCCGATCACCCGCGGGAAGTCTCAATCGGAAGACCCCTCGGATTGCCCGGATGCATTTTTCAGCAACCGGGAGTTGGCATATATGGTAATGATACTCTGGGGACTTTCGATCTGTTTTACGATGCGAAAAACATTGAAGCCGCTCCCTCTCACCGAGTCTCTTTTCGAATCCCTCAGTATAATAACATCTTTCCCTGATTGACGTGCCATATCCTCAAGAGCGCCATAGTCTTTTCGGACAGATAACCGCCCGATAGCAAGTGCTTCATCCTTTTCTTTAAGATAGTCGAATGGTTTGCCTGCGTAGAGGTAATAGCGCAGGTCGTTGATAGCCCATCCCACAGCACGCAATTCTGGCTCGCCGGACAACCACTTTCCCGCCATTGCTATGGCTTTATCTTCCCCAACCCCCCGATGGATCGACCGGTACAGTGGAAACACCAAGAAAACAAACACCATCACGGCCAGACAGGTTTTTCGCCAGCGCACCCGTTTGCATGTGTCCGCCAGCACGGCAACGCCTAAACCGACCATCGGCATTGCCAACAAGGCACAAAATAGAAGATAACGCGACGACAGATAATCGATGTGTAAAAAATAGAGTAACACCAACAGACTGTGAAACAAAATCATCAGGATCAATAGAGGCATGCCCTTGACGAAGAGACTCCGGCGGGCCCCCCATAAGGGTGCGGCATACGGCCAGAACAGCGCCCCAAAGAACGCCTCCAGCATACCAATGACGTAAAGGAGTGGCATGTAATGTCGTGCCAGCTTGAATAACTCTCCCGATGTCCCCGGGGATAATTTTTCACTCTCCTTCAACTGTGTATAAACATCGTGGTAGCGTGCTAAAAAACGGCCACTGAGGAGGCTTCTAGCGAAGGCCCGCAATTGATCGATACGATCGGTTCCTTCGGCCGTAGCACCAACACCCACAAGGCCCACCATGCCGATCAGCGCAGGAACCATCAAGAACAGCAACGCCTTGCGGGCAAACCGGCGCTGCGCTTTTGCAAACAACGTCAACCCGGCAAGATAAAGAAAATAAACCAGAAAAAGGGAAATGGCCTCGATGCGAAACAAAAGGGCTGCACCTGCGATCACAAAAGCACTCAAAACGCCGCCGATGCGCTCAGACGCACAGGCTTTGACCATCCAATAGACCGACCCGCAGGATAGTAGCAGAAACCAAGGGTCACGGATCACGTCCGGAGCAATGTCGTTCAAACTGGGCAGAAGGGCCACCGCCATGGCCGCATAAAATGCCGCTCGGCGATCGAACAGAAACGCCGTCAGCCAATAGATCGGAATCGTCACGGCGGCGGCAGCGAACAGGCTGAGGAGTTTGGCCGCCAGCATCCAGTCGGGCACGACCATATGAACAACGGCTATTAGGAGGGGATAGGCGGGCATCGGGTATAGGACAAGGCTTTGGGAGAAATGCCCTTCCGCGATCATCCGGGCGGCCTCTATATAGACGACGCCATCAGAATTGACGACCGTATCCTGAAACGCTAAAAACGTTTTCAAAATTAGCGAAAGGGACAATGGCCCGATCCAACCGACACGCGCAGGCGCGATCTTTAAACCGTTTAGCATGAAAGATAAGCCCTCATTGTTAAATCCGCGAAAAACCGGATGGCGATGTCTACTGGAACGCGCCGTGGATTGCCCTCGGGTATTGACGTACAAACCGATCACCATCGGTGGCGCCGGTCGTTATTATTCGATCCCTTTTTTTTGGCGTTTCCGCTTTCGAATGACCTGATATTCAGGGTACAATTCGGGATAGGTCCTTTTCCAGCGTTTGTGGAACCAGAACCATTGCTCCGGATCGTCCCTTATGGCATCTTCCAGCGTATCCATAAGCAACTGGGTGTACGCCTGAATGTCGTGCCGCAAAGATGCCGTGCGTTGGTAGACCATCGGTGGCAGAATCCTGAGATGATATTTTCCGCGGGCGTCTCGCACGCAAAAAATCGGGACGACCGGCATGCGGCATCGCAGCGCCAATAAAGCGGCGGCCGGCGTAGCGAGTGTCTGCTTGCCAAAAAAGATCACGTCCACGGCCTCTTTGCGCCGCACGCCCTGGTCAATGAGAATGGTCAAGGTTTGTCCCTCGCGCAGGGTGCGCATCATCCACGGCATGGCCCCGTCCTTGAAAAACACCTGGTTTCCAAAACGGGATCGCAGGGTCGTCAGCCATTTATGGGCCAATTTCCATTTGATCGGTTTGGCCACCGTCATGCTCGAACGATTCAGTCGCGCCGAGAGTCCCAGAAGACCGAGTTCCCAGTTCCCCAGATGGGCGGAGTAAATCAGGCAGCCGCGCGGATGATCCATGGCCTTGATCAAAATGTCCTGCCCCTCGACATAAACGCGCTCAACCAGCTTTGTGCGGGAAAGAAAAGGCGCCTGCAGTATTTCCAGAAAGACGATGCCGAAGTGTTGAAAAATACGTTTTGCCAGCCGTCGACGCTGGCGAGGATCCCATTCGGGATAGATAAAGGCGATGTTCTGGCGGACAATACGACGATGCCGG
Source organism: Deltaproteobacteria bacterium (assembly GCA_020444045.1). Taxonomy (GTDB): domain Bacteria; phylum Desulfobacterota; class Desulfobacteria; order Desulfobacterales; family UBA5852; genus JABZFP01. The sequence goes on along the minus strand of JAHLLS010000003.1, from coordinate 77,365 downwards.
ATATCCAGCCAATAGGCAACACGGCCAAGGTTGCGGCCAATTTTTTCCAGGCCGGATGCCGGCAGTTGGCCAATCAACGCGGCCATTTTTGTTTGCGCCATAGGATCTACACCAGGAAAGTATACCTCAGAAAGATTCAGAAACGGGGAGAGCCGCGTTAAGAAACGTTGGAGGCCGTTCGTATCTGGTCGGCCTTCTGGGTATAGAAATTGGTTAAAATGGCCTGCCGTTGGGTGAAATAGTCTTGATAGGAATCGTTCCAGGTCATCCGCGCGGCAATCACCTGATCGTAGCATCCCAATGCCGCCAGAACCATTTCCGAAAACTCCCTCACGCCATGCTGAAGCGGACCGCACGCGGTCACATAGTCCGTCAGGCCCCGGCTGACCACGTAACGGCTGAACATGGGGCTGGCGGAACGCGCCATCAGGCACCGCACCCCACACGCCTGGGCCATCTCCAGGTCGTTGATATCGTCGAAAAGGCACGCCACCTGCTCGGGCCTAATACCGTGGGCTGAACAAAGATGGGCAACGGCAATCCCCTTGTTGCGAATGCCGAAGTACACCTCATGAAAATGTTCGCGGCGGGCCAGATGCATGGCGGACCGATTGTCGACCCCTGTGATGACGGCGGCAATCGGCATCCTGCCCTGGGGCAGCCAGAGTCCGAAGCGCAGCATGTTGCTCCCCATCGAATCCGGTTCGGTGAAGTGGCTGGTCACCCCTTCACCTTTCTGCCCCGCATTGAATACGCCATCCCAATCGAAAATCAATGCCCGGACGCGGGAAAGTTTCTTCTGCAGCGCTTCCGGTTCGGTCACAAACTGGGCGCCTAAGGTTTGAAACATACCCGCCCAAGACGGTTTCGAAGAAGTCGCAGCCGCCATGGTGGTTATCCCAAAAGTCCCATTTTCACCAGGTCTTGAATGTCCAGAATCCCAATGGGGCGATTGTCTTCCAGAACGATGACATTGTCGATCTGCTGCGCATTGAAGACATTGACGGCTTCGTAGAGAAGTGCATCGGCATTAACGGTAAAGGGGTCAGCGGTGTAGCCGGCGCTCCCCATCTGTTTATCGAGAATGCCCTCGCCGTTCTCCTGAAGGCGGCGACGGACATCGCCGTCGGTAAAAACACCCGCCAATTCACCGGCGTCGTTTACAAGGGTAACTGCGCCAATACGGGAGGCGGTCATCTTCACCAGGGCATCTTTAACGGTTTCCGAAAGCCGGCAAATCGGATTGCTTTCGCGGATGACGTCCTTGACCTTGATGGTCATCAGACGCGTGTGTTCAAAAAACTGTTCGGTGCCGACCTTGGTTAGGGCATTGTCGCACAATCGTTTCATCACGCCCCATGGCACCGTGCAGACATGGACACCCGCCAGAGCAGCTTGGCGGACGTGATCCGGGTAGCGTACCGAGGAAAACATGATTTTGGTCGGGTAAGCGTATTTTTCGACCAGCTCGACACACTGTTCATATAACAAAATGGCTTCGTGTCCTTGATCCTGCAGACGCCCAGCCAACGGGCACACGTATGCCGCTCCGGCCGCCATGGCCATGTAGGCCTGGTTGAGGGTGTAAATCAAATGAACGTTTACGCGTTGCCCCTCATCGGTCAAGGTTTTGCATGCCCGCAGCCCTTCCAGCGAAACCGGCACTTTGAAAACAGGGGCCTGGGTCAGCGGCAGCTTCAACAGACGATGAGCCTCCGATACGATTTCATCATGGGTCTCGCCCAGCGCTTCCACCTGAAGCTCCGGCACCATACCGGAAAGCTTTACAATGGCACCATCGATGTCGGTAATACCATGTCGATGCATAAACGTCGGTGTCGTTGTCAGCCCTTTTATGAAACCCAGCTGGAACGCTTCCTCAATTTCCTTGAAATCAGCTGAATCAAGATATAAATCCATCGTCCGTCCTTTCTTTACGTCGAATGCTGACCGGCATTCGGTGAGACACTATCGGTTGAAAGCATCGCGGGAATAGCGATGCGAACACCATCACAACCGTTGGATGCAGGGATTGTTTAATCGCGCTGTTCCTTGACAAGATTGTGAATATCCATCAACGGTTTAAGGAATTCTTCGATCTGATCGACGGCCACCTGGCTGGCCGCATCACATAGCGCCTCCGGCGGGTTCGGATGGGCTTCCACAAAGATGCCATCGACACCGGCCGCCACCCCCGCACGGGCAATCGTCTTCAGATACTCACGGCTGCTGCCCCGTGGATCTTTGCTGGGGATGCCGTATCGACGAATACTGTGGGTGATGTCGAACACCACCGGATACCCGATCTGCCGCAATTCATAGAAACTGCGGGGATCGACGATCAGGTCGTTGTAGCCGAACGTATAGCCCCTTTCCGTCAACAGGATATCATGATAGCCGAAGCTTTCGATTTTCTGGACCGGCTTGATCATATTGGCCGGTGCCAGAAACTGGCCGTGTTTGAGATTGACCGCACGGCCGGTTTTGGCTGCCGATACGACCAGCTCCGTCTGCATGCACAAATAAGCCGGGATCTGAATCACATCGGCAACTTCGGCCGTCGGCAGGATCTGTTCGGGAAAATGGACGTCCGTAATAATCGGCACATCAAACGTTTCACGAATTTTGGCCAGCAGTCTAAGCCCTTTATCGAGCCCGGGCCCGTGGAAATGCTCTATCGCGCTCCGGTTATCTTTCATGAAGGACGACTTGAATATCAACGGAAGATCCAGACGCTGGGAAACCGTCTTCAATCGTTCCGCGGTACGCATCATGATTGCTTCATCTTCGATGACGCAGGGGCCGGAAATCAGAAAAAGTTGATCCGCGCCACAGGTCACCGGACCAACCGATACGCAGTGTTGGGCTGTCATGGTTCTCCTTTCAATATCCATTGGCGACCCGCCTCACACGGCCTGCGGCATCGCCCTCGGCATTCTGATCCAAAAGGTCGAATGGGCACATATCGACACTGCGGAGATCGCCATTTAATAAATCAACCGTCCATACCATAAAAACCTCCCCCCCACAACAAAGACCCCATGCCGGCGGCGCAGCCCAATTGCCTCGGATCGGTGCCGTTTTAAAATTGACAGTCCGTCATCATTTGAATAGGATCGCCGACTTAACAGTTTGCTGAGCGTTGCGGCGGGATTCGCCACAAGACGCAATAACCGATCAGCAACATTTCCGAAAGACGGCGGCCGTGATCCAATCCCATTCCGTCCGGGCGGCACTAAAACTATACGACTGGTTATGGCGGGCGGCGACCCCTCTTCTGTGTCGGAATCAAAGGCTCCAAGAAGGTCTGTCCCAGCGCCGTGGGCAACCGTTCCCGCAAGGTCCCTTTGATATTTGGATCCAGGCGGCCTCCGCCGGCGAAAGCCGTCTGGCCGCCCAGATCCTCGAGCAGATGGGCGTACACACCCCCCACCGCATCCTGGTGACCACCAATACCCGCCAGGGCAAAGATACCCTCGATGCCGCCATTAAAAGCGTAAACCCACAGGCAACGCCGACACCCTGGAAGTCCGCCTATTTCCCGTTTGACCAGCCGTCGCGAATGAAAAGGGCCGTTGAATCCATCCAGCCGCGCATCATGGTGCTTCTTGAAACGGAAATCTGGCCGGGATTGATGGAAGCCCTGAAAACGGCGGGAATCCCGATCATCATCATCAACGCCCGCATGCGGGCCAAAAGCCTTCACCACTATCGGCTTTGGCCAACAATCTGGCAGGCATTGGCACCCGACCGCATCCTGGCGGTCAGCCCTGAAGACGCCGACCGGTATGGGCGTCTTTACGGCGCTGAGCATGTGTCGGTCATGCCGAACATGAAATTTGACCGAATTCGTTCCAACGCGGCCTGCGGGCAGCCGAATCCCCTGGAAAAATGGATTCCACCGGACGCTTCTTTTGTCGTACTGGGATCCATACGCAAAGAGGAGGAAGATGCCGTCGATCGGATGATAGGCTATCTCCTCGATCGGCGACCGGACATCCTGATCGGTTTGTTTCCCCGGCACATGCACCGTATTTCCGCGTGGCAGCAGCGGCTCAAAGCCGCTGGTATCCCCTGCCATATGCGGTCGCAGCTTGCTTCCGCGGCAGACGCCAAATCCGTCATTTTATGGGATGTATTTGGCGAGCTGACGGAAGCTTATGCCCACGCAGCCAGCGCATTTGTCGGCGGCACGCTGGCCCCTTTGGGGGGGCAAAACTTTTTGGAACCGCTGACCTGCGGGCTTGTCCCGACCATCGGCCCTTCATGGACAACCTTTAACTGGGTCGGCCGGGATCTCTTTGATAAAGGCCTCGTTCGTGTCGCGGACAACTGGCGCCAGGCCGCCGATGCCCTACTCGAAACGATGGCCGTATCCCCTCACCGGGAGGAAGTGTTGATCAGGCTTGACAGCTACCTGGCAGAACGACGGGGCGGCACCGCCATCGCCGTAAAGGCCATTGAAGATCTTCTCCGCGAGTATCAACATGCTGCCAGGCGCGGGTGCTATTGCTGAAAATGGCACATTGAGAGATTCTGGGGATATATGCGCATTCTGATCGTTCAAACCAGCTACCTGGGAGACACAATCCTGTCCACCCCGGTCATTGCCGCCGTGCGCCAGCTTTATCCCCAAGCGAAGCTGCGGATGATGACGACACCGGCGGCGACCGGACTCATAGCGCGTGACCCTTTATTAGAAGGGGTCATCGCTTTCGACAAGCGCCAGCAGGCAGCCGGACTGATCGGCCTTGTGCGCACCGGTCGCTATTTGCGGGGAATGCGATTCGACCGGGTATATGCGCTTCAGCGATCCTACCGCACCGCCCTGACGCTGCTGGCAAGCGGCATTCCCCATCGTACTGGATTCCAAAATGCCAAGCTGCCCTTTATTTATCACACCAAAGGCCTCCGCACACCGTCTGATCACGATGTCCTGCGCAATTTATCGCTTTTAATGGGCGAGGCCCACATTTCCGAATTCGACACCCGGCTTAGGCTTTTTCCCCCACCCATCGAAGAACTCGGGCCCGCCGCAAAAGGTATTCTGGAGCAGGAAAAACCCCTTGCGCTTCTGGTTCCGGGCAGTGCTTGGGCGACTAAAATGTGGTATTGGCAACACTATCGCACCGTGGCCGGCCATTTTATCGATCAAGGATATACCGTCGCCCTACTGGGGGGACCGGCCGACCGCGTAGTCAACCAACGGGTCGCCCAAAAACTGGGCGTCATCGACTTGGCCGGGGAGACATCCGTTGCCGAAGCCATGGCCATCGTTCAAAACGCGCGCCTCATGATCTGCAATGACAGCATGGCGCTTCATATGGCATCAGCTTTTCGCATCCCCTGCGTGGCCATCTTCTGCGCCACCTGCCCTTCCTTTGGTTTCGGTCCCTGGCAGAACCCAAGGGCTGTCGTTGTTGAAAAGCAAGGCTTGGCCTGTAAGCCCTGCGCCCGGCATGGCGGCCACACTTGCCCCACCGGGACGCGCGCCTGTATGGAGTCATTGTTGCCGGAAGAAATTTTGGCGGCTGCAAACAAGGTTTTGACGTTGCCATGAGTGCCCTGACTTACCAAACCTACCATGCCTATCACATCGGCACGGACCAAACCCTTAGCCCCCGCCAGTTGCATCAATTGCGGATAAGCTTTGAAAAACAACCGTTGCCGGCAACGGAAGTACTCGCCGGCCGGCAGGGTGCTGCGATCGTCCATCTGGAGAACATGGGATCGGTGGCGGTCAAACACTATGCGCGTGGCGGCCTGATCCGGCATGTGAACCACTGCGCCTATGTCAATTGGCCGTGCACCCGGGGTGAGAAAGAATTTCGCTGGCTGGCAACGGTCCGTCAACTTGGCCTTCCTGCCCCACGACCCATCGTCTTTGCCTCCACCGGCCGGTTGGTTGGGCAATGCTGGCTGGTCACGGCGGCCATCCCCCGTCATTGCACATTAACCCAGATCAGCCAGCAGCACGATGACCGGCGGCTGGCGATCTACGACTTACTGGCGAAACAGATTGAAACATTGATTCGACACCGGATCTGGCATCGGGATTTGCATCCGGGCAACGTCCTGGTGGACGAAAACGGCACGCCGCATATCATCGACTTTGACAAGGCGCGCTATCTGAAAAACCGCCGTCTGCTCACGGTGAAATATCGCAAGCGCTGGACGCGGGCCATTGCCAAATATGGCCTTCAGCCGGAACTGGAAGTTGTTATGAAAAAAGCGACCGCAGCGACCTGACCCCATCGGGTCACACGCGCTGTCTGTCAGAACTGCATCATTTACTCATGATACACCAGGTCCGATGCTAAAAATAAAACCTATTACGATGGTGAAGATGCCTGCAACCAAACATTTTAGACCAATACCAAACAATGCGTCGATCCTGCTGATTCTAATGGGATCTCTGGGGGATCTTGTCCGCGGCCTCTGCCTGCCCGGGGAGATCAAGCAACACTGGCCGGGCACAACCCTCACATGGCTGGTCGAACCCAGTTGGAAATCTCTCGTCGAGAACCACCCCCTGATTGACGAGGTGATCGTCTTTGATCGACCGCGGGGCCTGGCCGCAGTCAACACCCTTTACCAAAATCTGAAAAAACACCATTTCGACATAACCCTGGACCTGCAACGCCATTTTAAAAGCGGCCTTTTCTCACGGCTGTCGGGAGCGCCAATCCGAGTCGGAGTCCACCCGCGCAACGCCAAGGAATTCAACTGGGTCTTCAACAATCATCACCTCTCCTATTTCAGTGACCAGCGACCCAAGCTTGACCACTACCTGAAATTTATCGACTATTTGGGGGGAACCCCTTCTGATATACCCGATTTCGGTTTTTCGCGGTTAGAGGCCGACCAACTCTCGCCAAGCCTTTCCTTACAACTGCCGCAATCTTTTATCGTGGTGGTCATGGGATCGTCCTGGTTATCCAAGGATTGGACCTATGATGGCTACCGGGAGTTGCTGCGTCGAATTCTGGCAAAAGGAAAGCACGGGGTCGTGCTGGTGGGGGATCGATCACAAATCACGCCGGCCAACGCGCTTGGAAATGAGTTTCAATCCGACCGTTTGTTGAATTTCGCCGGCCGGACATCCCTTTGGGAACTCGCGGCCATTCTCAAAAAAGCCGCGGCTAGCGTCGGGCCTGATTCCGGACCGGGGCATTTATCGGCAGCAGTGGGCACACCCTACGTGGCCCTGTTTGGCCCGACCGATCCGGCCCGGGTCGCACCATTCCGTTGCCTTCCTTTTGTCGTTCAAGCCAAAAACGATTGCAGGGGGTGTTATCGCAAGACATGCGGCCATAAAGGACCCAACTGCATGGCAGAGATCACGGCCGACATGGTCATGGGCAAGCTTGGGCAGGCATTGGCGGCCGGCAAACTGTTCTGATTCGAAACCCGGCCGCTCTATTTTGTTTTGCGCACCAGAAGATCCTCGACGAAAAGATACTGGAGATCCGAGCCGTAAAACATGTCCAGCGCATCGCCGGGCGTACACACGATGGGCTCGCCCCTTCGGTTGAGCGACGTATTCAAAACGACCGGCACACCGCGCAGCTTCTCCAGTTCCTCAATGAGAGCGTAGTAACGCGGGTTGGTGGCCTGGGTCACCACCTGCGCCCGGGCCGTCCCGTCCATATGGACCACCTCCGGGATACGCGCCTTCCAGTGTTCGGCAACGGTAAACGCAAAGGTCATGTAAGGCGCCGGATGCCGCGTCTGTAAAATTTCTTCGGCAGCCCGGTCTAGAATGCTGGGGCAGAAGGGCCGCCAGCGCTCACGATATTTGATCTGGGCGTTGATCCGATCGGCAATCCCGGGCTGGCTGGGGTCGCCTAAAATGCTGCGGTTGCCCAATGCGCGCGGGCCAAATTCCATGCGTCCCTGAAACCAGGCCACCGGATGGCCCTCGGCCAGCAAACGGGCCGCCGCCTGGGGGGCATCGGGAACTTGCTCAAATATCGGCTTTGCCGGATGCGATTCGCAGGCCCTGCGACCGTCTTCGGTCGAAAAGGACGGTCCCAGGTAGACATGCTCCTGTTTGGCAATCGCATCCCCCATTTCATGGGCCACGTAGGATGCCGCCCCCACGGCCGTTCCGGCGTCGCTGGCGGCCGGCTGTACAAACAGTTCATGGACGTGCGGCAGATCGATAATCCGCTGGTTCAATTTAACATTGAGGGCCACCCCGCCCGCAAAACACAGTTTGCCGGTTTCGCGCAGGATATCGCCCAGGTAAGTTTCGATCAGCTGCAGGGCCACATCCTCCAGCAGTTTTTGCATACTGGCGGCATAGTCCACGTAGGGATCGTCGATCTCATCCCCTTCCCGCTTGGGTCCCAACCAGTCCACCAGCTTGGGACTGAAATAAAACCCGAGACCGTCCTGCTTGTAGCGCCGCAAACCCACGGTATTGACGAGGGTCGTATCCACCGTGAACGAGCGCCCGTCGCATTGTATCAGCGGTGAAAAGTCATATTTGGCCGGGTCGCCATAAGGCGCCATGCCCATGACCTTAAATTCGCCGTCCAGCATTTCAAAACCTAAATACTGGGTCAAAGCACCGTAAACGCCACCAAGGGAATCCGGGTCGAAAAACTCTTTGATGCAATGAATCTGGCCGTTCTCACCGTAACCAAAAAACGTCGTGGCATACTCGCCTTTGCCGTCAATACCAAGAATGGCCACTTTCCCGTCAAAGCCGCTGAGGTGGTAGGCACTGCTGGCATGCGTCAGGTGATGGGGAACGGGTACGAATGGGGTGCGGTCCGGGTCGATCGACAGGTCGCGCATCAGCTTTAAAATAGCATCGCGATTGCGGCGAAAATGGCGGTTGCCGTTGAAAATGGCCTTCAAGGCGCGCTCGGGGGCATACCAGTAGCGTTTGGCAAAATGCCACCGTCCGGGATAACTTAGACCGAATGCGGCAAAAGGAAAGGCCACCGCATCGATATCACCCGGCGCAATACCGGCCACCTCCAGGCAATAGTGGGCGGAATGGTAGGGCCACTGGCGTTTGGCGTGTTTATCGCGCAGGAATCGCTCTTCCTCCACCGCAGCGACGAGACGGCCGTCGACAAAAAGTGCGGCCGATGGATCATGCGTGAGTGACCCTGATAGTCCGAGTACAATCATTACGATTCTTCTCCCGTTGTTGTCGGCATCACTTCACCCGTTCCATCTTGACATCGTATGGGGAGTGAGTTCTTTCGTGCTCAATGACGCGTTCACATTCGCTTTTGGCGGTCATCGCTTGATGGCATATAATGATACAGTCATATTTCCCCCAAACGAATGTGCGTTTCTCTACCCAATAGGCGATGAGAATGCAAGTCTGCTGCCAATGAGCGTTATCCTTACCGGCAATCGCTTTTAGGGGCCACTTGTTGCTGGCAAACCGAGTTTGCGAGCCACGAAATGTTCAAACGCCTCGGCGTAGACTCCTAAATCCATTCGGACCCCGATCACCAGCAAGGGCATGTTCCGAAGCCAGCTGGCGTCAAGCTTGACTCGATCTTTTTCCGTCGTGATCAACAATTGTGCCCCCTTGCGGCCCGCTTGCCTGGCGATCGCCACGATGTCGTCATGGGAATAGTGGTAGTGATCGGCGAATGCCGCATATCCCCTCAGCTCGAATCCCATCTCGCAAACCATCTTTTGGAAAGTGTCATTGCGCGCTATGCCTGAAAAGGCAAAAACAGGACAACCGTGCCATTCGTTCATCTGGATTTTGGCCGCCCAACCATCGGCATGCTTTGCGGAAGAATATTCGCTGATGAACGGGGCGTGCGCGGCGGCGAAAACCGGTCGCCGGCGATTGTCACCAGTCAGGCTGCGATTGGTCTGAGAATGCCCCGCAAACCGTTTGGTAATAGCCGCTCGCGGGCATCGCGTGAGCAGGCAAGCGTCCGCCCGTGACAGCGATGACAACGGTTCCCTTAAGGTGCCGCGAGGCACCAAGTATCCGTTGCCAAAAGGATGTTGCGCATCCAGCAGGACAATATCGAGATCGCGCTGCAGGCGCATATGCTGGAAACCGTCGTCAAGAACAATGACCTCCGTTTGGTAGCGCTGCACAGCCCGTCGGCCCGCACGCACGCGATCCCGTCCTACGATGACCGGTATGCCCAAGGGCAGCAGTTGCTGCGCCATCAAAAAAGGCTCATCGCCGGCGCTGGAAGGGTCCATGAGAAGGGCATTCCCATTGCTCACGACCCCCCCGCCGTTCTTTTCGGCCGAGCCTTTGTATCCGCGACTGACAATCGCCACACGACAGCCAAACCCATGAATTAAACGCGCCATGTACACGCTCATGGGCGTTTTTCCGGTCCCGCCCAGGGTTATGTTGCCAATGGAAACGACCTTGCAGGGGAGTCGATGGGACACCCGCCATCGCTTTCGAAACAACCGGGTACGGCATTGAACCCCAATCCCATAAAGACTTGATAGGCCTTTCAAGACCACCGCCAAGCGGCGGCTGGCCGACAGGTCCTCGTGCATGACCGCCGCAACAGACGCCATCAAGCGCGGAGGGCTCTGCCCATCACGTTTTGCCATTTCCGTATTCACCTACTCGGCTCTCAGCAGTAGAACGGCCGCCGTAAAGAAATAAATGACATTGGGAAGCCAGGCCGCCACTGGTGGCGGCAGCATGTCGGCATATCCCAGCGACAAGCTGAAGCCATTTAGAACCCAAAAACAAAACGCCAGTCCGATCCCGGTGACCACCATAATGGCAAAATTTTCTCCCCGCCGCCCTCTTCCAGCGATGGAAACCGCAATGATCGACATGATAACGCAAACAAGCGGATAGGCAACCTTGGCATGCCAATCGACCCGGAAGGAAGTGGCATCATACCCATCGGACTCCGCAGTTTGAATATAGTCAGCCAGTTCCATGAGATTCATTTCATCGGAATTCTTGACCACTCGCTTCAGGTCCATGGGCTCAAAATTCAAGGGTATGGCCAATTGATCGTGATGTTGCACCGTAAAGGAACCATCCTCAGCATTGCGCACCTGTTCCATCACATCATGAAAAACCCATTTTTCGTTCAGATAGTCACCCTGTCCGGCATCGATACGGCGCATCATTCTGAAATCGTCATCAAAATAGTATAGACTGACATCAGAGGCACGCATCCGGACGGGATCAAAAAACTGAATATGATAAATCGCGTGTTGCCCTTTCAGCCAGATATTCTGTCGCTGGGCGACAACCTGAGCTTTCTCAACTTCCTCCAACCAGATGCGATTGGCACTGGACCGAACAATCGGCAACAAAACCTCCGAAAGCATCAGTAGGACCAGGCTGAAAAGCACCCCCAAAAATAGGGGGGCTTTTAGCAGGCGGTAGATGCTGATCCCCCCTGCTTTAAGAGCAATGATTTCATTATGCTTGTTCATCAAACCAAACACCACCATCACCGACAAGAGGGTACTGGCTGGAATCAGCTGTTCAAGGGGGATGCGTGACAGGAAATAAAGCGCCGCTTTGGGAAATGATAAGCCGGATTCAATCAGGTTGTCCACTTTTTCGAAAAAATCGGCAATCATGTATATCACCGTAACCAATGCAAAGGTGGCGCCAAAATACCGGATGATTTGCTGGCTGATATAACGGTCCAATATCGTCATCAGTTCTGTTTTTCCTCGCTGATTGCCCGTGTTTTACTCATGCCCGGACAAAGCGCCTCAACCATCCTAAGACTCTTTGTTGGATCAGCCCACCCACCGACCTCATAAACTGAACCACATAGTTAGGTTTTTCGTTGGCAGCACGAATTAACATGATCACGCCCCCGATACCGAAGAGGATATTAGGAGCCCACAAGCCTAATGCGGGATGGTAAAACCCCATCTGCCCGAAAACACGCCCCGCTGTCATCAACACATAATAGAGAATGAAAATAAGCATACCCATTCCCAGTCCTGCCGATCGTCTGCTGGACTGCAGTTCTACCCCTAAAGGAATCGCTAAAATTCCAAGTGTCAAGCAGGCCGCCGGGATGGAAAATTTCTGATGGAATACGATGAGTGCATCATAGTACTTTTCAGGTCTCTCTCTCACTTGGATGATATAGTCCTTAAGTTCAGCGAGCGTCATCTCACTTTCGTCTTCTCGTGAATTACGCCACACTTCTATCCTCTGTACCATGTTCACCAGATTGATGTCATACGTCGAAAAGTAGCTTGCGTTGGCTGAACGTTTATCTATCTCGACCTGGTTGATCATGCCATTGTATAACCGCAGTCGAGTCGCCCATCCTTTTGAGTCCTTCAACAACAAACCTTCCGGTGCAATGACAGTGCTGACGGCCTTGGGGTTACGACGATCTTCGATAAAGACATCTTTCAATTTTCTATTCTGAAGATTCACTTCATTTACATAGAGTGTTACGCCTTGAAACTGGTTAACAAATGTCCTTGCCTTGAGTCCAATATCTGTATTGGAGGCCAACATTTTATAGGTCAGCTGTTTAATGGCAATTTTGCCTTGTGGCATACCATAGACAGTCATGAACAACGTCGCCAAACAGGCGGCGACCGAAAAAATGATGATAGGCGGCATTAGTTTGTATAAACTGACACCACCGGACTTCAGGGCAGCAATTTCATTATCGCCTGACATGCGCATCAATGTCAGCAAAACAGCCAACATAACCGACATAGGGAGGACAAACACCAGAAAATGCGGAATGGAAAAAAGCAGTATGAGGCCGATCGTGGCAGGACTGACGTTGTAATTGACAATCAATTGGGTGATCTTGACGATTTCGGTCATCAAAAACACCGTGGTAAGAAAAAGAAGATTGATAAAAAATGGCGGGATCAATCCTCTAAAAATGTATCGGTGAATAATCAGCATAATGATTTCGGAGTAGCATATTCGAAAGGTTTTCCGCGAAAAAAGAACGCCATTCCCGGAGAGAATCCGATGCATTCCAGCGAAGGATCACGACCGTCGTCGATAGTCAGGAATTGCCGAACTGCATGTGGTAAAGTTTCCGATAGGCGCCACCCTGCGCCAGCAATTCGTCGTGTGTGCCTTCTTCGACGATACGCCCCTTGACAAGAACGAGTATACGGTTGGCATGGGTAACGGTAGAGAGCCGGTGCGCGATTACAAAAGTGGTTCGCCCCTTCATAAGGTTCTCCAAGGCTTTCTGCACGACGATTTCCGCTTCGGAATCTAAAGCGGAAGTCGCCTCGTCCAGAATCAAAATCGGCGCATTTTTCAGCAACGCCCGGGCAATGCAGATTCGCTGTTTTTCACCACCGGACAACCGACTGCCCAATTCGCCGATCGTGGTTTCGAAACCCTTGGGAAAACCCTGTATGAAATCGTAAGCGTATGCGTCTCTAGCCGCATTTTCGATCAGTTCACGAGAGGCACCACGGTTACCGTAGGCAATGTTGTCGTATACGGTTTCGTTGAATAGGATGGGCTCCTGCGTAACAACGGCAATCTGACGCCGCAGCGAGGCGATCGCGGCGTCCTTTATGTCAATCCCATCAATTCGGATACTGCCGGAAGTTGCATCGTAAAACCGGGGCAGCAAATTGACCAGTGTCGTTTTTCCGCCGCCACTCATGCCAACGAGGGCCACAACCTCACCCGGATCGGCTTTGAAACTAACCTGGTTCAGTACCACCGTGTCGTCGACGTCATTGGGATCGTACTGAAAGCAAACGTTTTCAAAAACAACGCGATGAGGTCCGGCTGGAATCTCCACGGGTTGATCTTTTTCAACGATTTCCGATTCTTGCTCCAAAATATCATAAATCCGGTCCGTAGCGGCAAGGCCTCGCTGAATATTGAGGTTGAGTTTGCTCAGTTTTCGGACGGGTCGATACAGCATAACTGTTGCTGAGATAAACGCAAAAAATGTTCCGGGAGATAGGGTGTCATGAAAAATACGATAGCCGCCATAGTAAATGCCGACGGCGATACCGATCCCGCCAATCAGCTCCATCACCGGGGAAGACAACTCATCGACCTTGACCTCTTTCATTTCGATTTTGTACAAGTTTTTGGTCTTTTGAAAAAATCGCTGTTTTTCGTAGGTCTCCATGCCAAATGCTTTGATGATTTTGGCACCGGCAAAGGTCTCATGCAAAAAATTGCTCAACTCCGCCATGGCTACCTGGCCACGGGTGCTGATTTTACGGATGCGCCGCCCGAACTCATGAAGCGGATAAAACGCCGCTGGCAATACCAGAAAGGTAAACGACGCCATCTTCCAATCTAGCATGAACGTGGTTACGGTCAACGCCAGGACCGAGCAGGCATCCCGCAGGGCCCCCGTAACCGCTGTTGAAACCATGGATTTGATGATATTCACATCGTTGATGATGCGCGACATCAAGGTGCCGGTCTTTGCACTATGGAAAAATGACAGCGGCAACTCATGGATGTGATCGTAAAGACTGTCACGAAACTGGCGAATGATCGAGCGCCCGACACGGTTCATTAGATAGCCCTGAAAATACATGGCTGTGCCTTTGATCGAATAAACAACCAGAATCACGATGGGGATCAACGTCAGCATCGTTTGATCCCGCTTGATGATCACATCGTCGACCGCCGGTTTCATCAGCCAGGCGGTGGCCGCCTCGCCAGCGGCCATGACCAGCATACAAATGCCGGCTTGCAGCAGCACAACCCAGTGCCCTTTGACAACTGACAAAATTTTGCGATGCCGGGGTTTAAGATTAAAATTCAGTTTCAATTTCATGGAAATTCCTAATTCAGCCAAAAGTGCAATGGGATGAATTCGGTCCGCTGATTAACTCCAAGGCAATTTTAGCCACCGCGTCAGAAGCCCCGGGCTTACCCAGACGTCGGGTCACTTCAGCCAACCCGTCTTCCATCTTGCTCAATTTTTCCGGGTCGGCCAACAGGTCAAGCGCCTGTCGCGCAATTTGTTCAGGTGACGCATCATGCTGGATCAATTCGGGTGCAAGGCGTTTGCCGGCAATCAGATTCACCAGGCCGATGTGCGGCACTTTGATCAAGGCCTTACCCAGTTGATAGCTCAATGGGGACACCCGATAAACGATAATCATCGGTGTTTGATGAATGGCCGCCTCAAGCGTCGTGGTGCCGGAAGCGACAATAACAAGCGTGGCTTGCCTTAGAAGCTCGTCTGTCGTGCTGTTGATAATCTCGCCGGCAAAACCCCATTCTTTGGTCAAACGATACATGAGGCTTGGACTGACGCTCGGAGCCTGGGAAAGCATAAACCGCACATTTTCCCGCTGGCCAATCAACTTGGCCGCCGACAGCATCAGGGGCAGGAGCTTTTTGATTTCACTGTCCCGCGAACCTGGCAAGAGCCCAATTGTGACAGCCTTTTCTCCGGTGGCGCGCTCGCGTCGACCATGAGGTGCATGGTGATGATCCATGAGGGGGTGGCCAACAAACGTTACCGGGACCCCGTGCTGCCGGTAGAATGTTTCTTCAAATGGCAGAATAACGGCCATATGATCCACAAGACGGCGTATTTTTTTGACTCGTCCCTGGCGCCAGGCCCAGATCTGCGGACTGATGTAATACAGCACCGCAATGGCATGTTTTTTTGCGAACGCCGCCAAGTGTAAATTGAAATCCGGGAAATCGATCAAAATCAAGAGGTCCGGTTTTTCATCCGCGACCAATCGTTTGGCAGTGCGCATGCCATCCAGAATTTGCGGCAGTTTGGCCAAAACCTCTGTAATGCCCACCACGGCCAATCGATGCGCGTCGACTTCGATTCGCACCCCTGCCGATCGCATCTGTCTCCCACCAATGCCGAAGATTTCGATCGGGTTGCCCTGCGCATAGAGCGATTCGGCCAGTTTGGCCCCATGCATATCACCGGAGGCCTCGCCCGAGACCATCATAATTTTTTGGCGCATTTTAGAACTCACCAAAACGACGCGCAGCCGTGTCAATTTGGTCCATTACATCGAGTGCGACTGCCAGGGCTTGATACCCCATACGTCCCGTCACGACCGGCGCATGGCAGGCCGTAACCGCAGCCGCAAAGGAGCGCAATTCCGCTTCCAGTGCATCCCCTTCAGGGAAACAGGACTGATGCACTTCCATCCCCGGAATCAAGGCATCATTGGGAATGTTGGTCTGTTCGATATGCATAATTTCGCGTTTGGCAAAATCAACGGCAATGTATCCGTTCTTCTGGAACAAGCGAATTTTACGCTGGCTCTTTGTGGATATGCGGCTCGCCGTGATATTGGCTACGCATCCGGTTTTAAATGCAATGCGGGCATTGGCGATATCACAGTGATCCGACACCACCGCGGCGCCGGAGGCGTGGATACTTTCAACCTCCGAACCAACAAAATTGAGGATGATATCGATGTCGTGGATCATGAGGTCGAGCACCACACTGACATCGGTCGATCGTCCCTTATAAACACTCAAGCGGTGGGCTTCGATAAACATGGGCTTGTTGATACGATCCTGGACAGCCACCACAGCCGGGTTGAAACGTTCAAGGTGCCCCACCTGTAAAACCAGATGCTTTGATTCCGCAAGATCAATCAGAGTCCGCGCTTCTTCCAGACTCGTGGTAATGGGCTTTTCAATCAAGATATGGATACCGGCATTCAACATCGCCCGTCCGATCTCAAAATGAAGCGGCGTCGGTGTGACGATACTGACGGCATCCACTTGGCCAAACAATGCTCGAAAATCAGTAAAGGCCTTTGTGTTATGGCGGTGGGCTATTTCAGCCGCGCGTTCCCTGTCGGTGTCCACAACACCAATCAACTCTGCGACATCCATGGCGGCGTATTTTTCAGCATGGTACTGCCCCAGGTATCCTGCACCGATCACAGCGACACGCGGTTTTGTCAGGCATTCATTCGATTGCATAAGGCGTCTTATTCCTAACAGGGGATACCGATCTCCCTTGTTGCATCACATGAATTATTGGCGCAGGCCAGCCGATTTGACCCGCTGTGATTCGATCACGTCGCGTGCGCACCGACAACACAACCGGCGTTGATCCATCAGTCGTTTATCAAAATTTCCATACAAACTGACGATCACAGGACCGAACGATTGACCGCCGGCCGACGATACCGTTCGATTTAACGGGTCATCCCCCGTTCGGACTTCTGGATAAAGGCGAGAAAATAATCGACTTCCGGCGTCTGACCGACTTCGGCGCGCACCCGCTCAATCGCCTCATTGAGTGTCAGGCCGATGCGGAATATCAAGCGATAGGTCTTCTTCAGCATCGCCAAGGCATCGTCGGAAAAGCCATGCCGCTTTAACCCCACGCGGTTCAGGCCATGCAGCTTCGCCCGATCGCCCGCCGCAATGACAAAGGGAGGGACATCTTTGACAACGGCTGATTTACCGCCAATATAGGCATGTTTGCCAACCCGCACAAATTGATGCAAGGCGGTCAAACCGCCAATGGTAACGTAGTCTTCAATGGTAATATGACCCGCCAAAGTCGCATTGTTCGCCAGGATAACCCCCCGCCCGGTTTTGCAATCATGGGCAATATGCGTATAGGCCATTAAAAGATTTTCTTCGCCAACCTCGGTAATGCCGCCACCAAATCCAGTGCCGCGATTAATCGTGGCAAATTCACGCACGATGGTTTTGCGGCCTATCTTGACATGGGTTTCTTCACCTTCGAATTTGATGGCCTGGGGTAAAGCACCGATCGAGGCAAATTGAAAAATATGGCACTCCGGACCAATTTCCACAAAAGGATCGATGGTGACATGCGGTCCAATGACCGCATCGGCACCGATTTTCACTTGATCGCCAATAATCGTGTACGGACCGATGCTCACACCAGAATCAATTTCAGCTTTGGGGCTGATGAGGGCTGTGGGGTGAATCATTCTTTTTCTCCAATCGACGCCATCAATTCTGCCTCGACCGCCAGTTCCCCGTCGACACGGGCCTGGCCGGTAGCTTTGACAGCTCTTGTTTTGAGCCTTTTCAGAATTATTTCGATCACCAGCTGATCGCCGGGCAATACCATGCGACGAAACCGGGCACGGTCAATTCCCATGAAATACACAAGGATGTTGCGTCTTTCGGGCGGCAGGGATTCAAACGTCAATACGCCGGCCGATTGGGCCATGGCCTCCAAAATCAGTACACCGGGCATGATGGGGTTGCCGGGAAAATGCCCCTGGAAGAAAGGTTCATTGATCGTAACATTTTTCAAGGTGACAATCCGATGCCCCGGTTCTAATTCCACCACACGATCCACCATGACAAACGGATAGCGATGCGGCAGGTTTTCCATGATCTCGCTTATTTGCATAATGGCATCCATAATCATACCCTATGTCTCTTTACTGTGGTCAAGATTTCGAACCACTCGTGATCGGTTGGCCGGTGTGTAACAATGCCTCGGAACACTATGACTGATCATTTTCCCCGTTTTCAAGAGATCGCAACCGTTTCTCCAAGGCGGAAACCTGTTTACGTAATTCCGGCAGGCGCGGAATTGTCCGCTGCACTCTGAGCCATGTTTTGTGGGGCATCGCTATCGACCCGGAAAGAATTTGGCCTGCCGGCACATCACTGGCGATACCGGATTGTCCCGCCACCATGACATGATCGCCGATGTGGATATGCCCCGCCACCCCGACCTGGCCGGCTAAAACCACGTGGCGTCCAATGGTCGTGCTCCCGGATATGCCCACCTGGGCCACCAGGAGGGTGTTTTCCCCCACGGTGACATTGTGCGCGATATGGACCAGATTGTCGGTCTTTACGCCTTTTTGGATGTGCGTCATTCCGAAAGTGCCGCGATCGATGGTATTCCCAGCGCCGATTTCCACATCATCGTCGATCTGAACAATGCCGGTGTGGGGAATTTTGTGATAAATGTCCCCGTCCGGTGCGAATCCAAAACCATCGCTGCCGATCACGGATCCCGCCTGAATAATGACCCGATGTCCCAGGCGACATCTTTCAAGCACCGTCACACGGGGGTAGAGGCGCACATCGTCACCAATGGTGACATTGTCGCCAATCACGACACCGGGATAGATGGTGGCCCGTTTCCCGATGCGCACATGGTTTCCGATGACGGTCATAGCGCCGATGGCGGCATCGGGCTCACATTGGGTACCTTCCCCGATGACGACAGATGGGTGGATCCCGCCCGGCAATTGTTCCGCCGGGTGAAAGAGTGCCAGAATACGTGCGAATACCGCATAGGGATTGGTCGATTGCAACAAGTTCAAACCCGTCTGTTCAAATCCCTCGGGGACAATGATAGCGCCGGCCTTACTGTGATTTATCCGACGCAGGTATTTGGCCGAACGTGCCAATGTAATCGCCTCGGGGCCGGCGTCTTCAAAGGGTGCGGCATCTGAAATCACTTGCCGCCCATCACCGCTAAAACATCCACCTACCCATTCGGCCAATTCCGCCAGCGTCTTCTCCATTCGGATCGTCTCCCGAGTAGATTATCCTTACAAAGGAAGCTTTCCCATCATTTGATGATTTCGTAATAAGTCGCTGAAATAATCTTTTTGTCATCCCCGCGCAGGCGGGAATCTTATTTCATTGGGTTATGGACTCCCGCCTTCGCGGGAGTGACGGTTTAAGGACATTTTACGATTCCATCATCATTTCATGGCCACCTCTGTAGAAAGGCAACACTTCGTCCAGCCAACATAAAACTATTTTCCAGCCATGCGCTGGTTCAGCAATTGGACCACTTTGTCGGTCAAATCGGCGGAAGCATCATGATAGAGTACCCCGACCTTGCTGAGCACCAGCGTAAAGCCCTCTTTTTTGCCTATCTCTTGGGCAATCTCAAGCACCACCGTCCGCAATTTATCGACTTCCTGGCGCTGTTTCCCCACAAACTCATTCCGGTATTGTTTCTCCTTCTCCTGCAAATTGCGGGCTTTTACCCGGAACTCGATTTCTTTTTCCTCACGGGCTTCCCGGCTCATCACCATGGCTTCGCGTTCCAGTTTTTCTTTCAGTGCGGTCAACTCATCTTTATCCTTGGTGAGTTCGGCTTCCATCCGTTCGCCTTCTTTTTTCAGTTCAGCTTCTATTTTCTGGCCGGGTTGGGATTTCTCCACCACTTCCTGAAAATCGATGATGCCGACTTTCATTTCCGCGGCCTGAGAACAAACCGCCAAACCCAGTACGATCATCAAAACAACCATATAAACAGACTTGAATTGCCGCATCATTCCCCCTATCTTTTAAATTTTCCATATTTAGTGGAAATCACCGATGAAATAATAGCCTTCCCAATACTACTGATGAATGATCTCAAGCTTCAGAAAGTCGAACCCATCGTAAATTCTAATTTCCCACCGGATGCCTGTGTATCCGCCGCATCGATGACAAACCCGTATTCCAATCGCAAAGCACCGAAAGGCGATTGCCAGCGCAAACCGCCTCCGGCCGTACTTACCAAAACCCCAAAATCAGGGGTTTCCCCCTCTTCCCACTCATTTCCTGTATCGTAAAATACGACCCCGTAAAGCCCCATTTCTTCCCCGATGGGAAAGCTCAATTCGGCGTTAAAAACAGCATATTTGTCGCCTCCGATCAGCGCCGAATTAGGATCATTTGGAAATTCGCGCTGACTGATGTCGTCTTTATCAACACCGCGAATGGTGTTGATCCCACCGATAAAGAATTTTTCATATTCCGGGACGTCGTCACCTGTTATATACCCCCCCTGGAGACGGGTCATCCCGACAAGCTTCCAGAACAACGGCCAGTACCAGGCCGTTTCCCCCCCGTATTTGGTGAAATCAAAATCCCCCCCAAGTCCCGCATATTTTACCTCAATTCCGCTGGTCGACCCTTGGGTTGTGTTGAATGCCCGATTGCGAGAGTCATATCGCAAGCTGACGGTCACACTGCTCGTGATATTTTCACCCCTAAGTTCTATAATGTTGGTAGAAGCTTTCGAAATATCCGTGATAATAATATCCGAGTTATCCCAAAGATAGGACAAGGAAAGACGTGTGCGTTGGAGTATGGGATAGCTTATCCCAAATCTGATCCCGTAACTGTCTTTGTCATAGCCATAATCATCCCATTCCCTGTCCCACTTGTAGATATTGATCCAACCGGTCAAGGGAATATCAAACAACCATGGATCCGTGTAGGTAACGTCGAACCGTGTGGATTGGCCGCCTAAATTGATGGATGCCTTCGCCATGTGGCCGAGCCCCCAGAGATTCTTCTCGTCCACCGAAAGCACGCCGAAAAGTCCATCTTCACTCCCGAAACCACCACCAAAGGTCAGCTGACCCGTGGGTTTCTCCGTCACATCGATTTTGAGAATCATTTGATCATCGGTGTCGCCCCTCAAGGTGTTGACCTTGACGTCTTCAAAATAACCGAGACCATGCAGCCGCTGGATGCTATTCTTGAGTTTGGTCCGGTTGTAGAGATCCTGCTCGAAGACCTTGAGTTCACGTCGGATCACTTTGTCTCTGGTGATGGTGTTGCCACCGATGATGATTTCGTCAAAATAAACGAGCTGCTGCTTTTGAATGGCATAGGTCACATCCACCGTCAGTGTTCTCGGATCAGGCATTGTGCGAGGGGTGACACCGGCATAGGCATATCCTTCATCGCCGTAAACATCGGTCAAGTGGAGAACATCTTTTTCAAGCAAGCTCCTATTAAAATATTCTTCACTCGCTATTTTCAATTCATCGAGCAGGGCTTCCTTGGGTTTGATCAAATCCCCTTCAATGTCCACCTGGCCAACTTTATAACGATCGCCTTCAGAGACTTTGATGGTAATTTCGATTTCATCTTCTTTAAAAACAACCCCCGGGTCGGACACTTTGATATTAATGAAGCCATTATTCTGATAAAAAGAAGAAATGGAGATAATGTCCTGGTTGAGCTTTTCCAGATCCAATTCGCCGGAACCGGTTATCCAGGACAGCCAGTTCTTTTCCTTGGTGCGCATGATGTCTTTGAGATCATCTTCATCAAACGCTTTATTTCCCACGAAACGGATGGATTCGATGCTGATTTCCTCCCCTTCCGTGATGATGAATTCTACATTGGCCTGGTTATTATCAACCGAATTGATTTCATAATCGACCTTGGCGTTGTGATAGTTTTTTTCCTTATATAAATCCGCAATAACCTGAGCATTGATCTGAATACGGGCCTGATTCAGAACGGAACCCGGTTTGATGGTAATATTTTCCTGAATTTCTTCGTCATCGAAAACGGTGTTGCCGCTGATGCCAATGCCTAAAATGGTTGGTTTTTCCTTCACCTGGAAAGTGACGATCTTACCCTCTTCGACATCCGTTGCTGTTACCCGGACGTCATTAAAGTATCCCATGTTATAGACAGCTTTGAGATCTTCGGAAATGGTTTTCGGAATAAACGTGTCGCCCACTTTGGTACTGATGTTGGGCAGAATGGCAGCTGTTTCAATTCGTTCATTGCCTTCGATCCGGATGTCCACAACCGCGACCAAGTCAAATAGTTTAACCGTCAATTCCTGCGATACGTCAGCAATTTTACCGGAAAGCGTTTCGATCCCCTGTCCTTCCACGGTGAGGGTTTCAACAGGTGTGTCATCGTTGAGCGATAATACACGCAGATCGATGCTAAATTGCTGATCGATCCATGTCAAACTTCCCCAGATGATGAAATCAACGCCATATTCAACCCCCATTTCACGAATCTGAATGGGATCTGTTAAAACCGACTGGATCGGAGGCTCGACAATCACAGCCCCTTCCGCCGCCAGGTTTTTTACTATGATTTTGGGAACTTCCGCTTGAAGATAGGTCAAATCCTGCAGCGCATTCACTTCGAACGGTAAAACCATCACGCGCGTTTCACCTTGGGCATAGCATGGTAACGCCATCACCATCAGAATGATCAAGACCAACCAGGCAACACGTCTTAACATCCCTACTCCTTAATTCAATTCAACCAGTGCGCCATCCACGATTGTAATCCGTCTCGCCATAAGGGCCGCCAAATCAGGATTATGGGTCACGATGACCAACGTCATCTGCATCTCTTGATTCAATTCCAAGAGTAGTTTGTGGATTTGTCGCCCAGTGGATTTGTCTAAATTGCCGGTCGGCTCATCCGCCAATAACAGAGCTGGTCGCAATATCAATGCACGGGCTAACGCAACACGCTGCTGCTCACCACCAGATAAGTCCGTGACACGATGTTCAAGCCGGTGACCAAGGCCCACCCGCTCCAATATCTGCTCAGCTTTCACATACGCTTGATCTCGATGCTCACCGCTAATTAGGACCGGCATCATCACATTTTCGATTGCGGTGAACTCCGCCAATAAGTGATGAAACTGAAAAACAAACCCCACCGACTGATTCCGAAATTTCGCCAGGCGGTCGTGGCTCAATTTAAAGACGTCGATCCCTCGGAAAAACATCCGCCCGCTGTCCGGGCGATCAAGCGTACCCAGTATTTGCAGCAGGGTCGACTTTCCGATACCCGAAGCCCCGACGACGGCCAGCGAATCACCATCCGCCAACGTCAGCTCAATCCCTTTAAGAATCTCGATCCGGCTCCCGGTCGTGGCCGGATAGCTTTTTGAAAGGGTATCAATTTGAACAATGGGTTGATCTGACAAGTGCTTGCCGTCTCCTAACCGTATCGAATGGCATCGACAGGATTGAGTTGTGCCGCCTGTCTGGCCGGGTAAAGTGTTGCCAGAAAACAAATCCCTATGGCTGCCAGCGCAATGGTCATAACATCGGCAAACTGAAGCTGGACGGGCAATGTCGTAAAATAATAAATATTCCCCGGTAACTTGATGAAGGGATAATGTTTCAAAATCATGCAGACAATGATTCCGAGAATAACGCCTAAGCCTGTACCGAATCCGCCGATGACCATGCCTTTGATGACAAAAATGCGCATGATGATGCCATCTGAAGCCCCCATAGCCTTCAATATAGCGATATCTTTGGTTTTTTTCATGACCATCATGATAAGGGTACTCGCTATATTGAAAGCCGCTACAAGTACGATCAGGGTCAGGATGACAAACATAGCCGTTTTTTCAAGCTTGAGCGCAAAGAAAAGATTGGCGTTCATCTGCATCCAGTCTTTGGTCCAATAAGGAAAACCCAGATTTTTTTTTATCTGCTCAGCGATTTTATCGGCCTGATAGATATCCTTGACCCTGATTTCAATACCGCTGACGGTATCCCCCATTTTTAATATTCGTTGGGCATCCGCCAACCGCACAAACGCATAGGCCTCATCAAACTGGTACATGCCGGAAGCAAAAAAGCCGGCGACGCGAAACCGCTTCATCGCCGGCACGTGGCCAATCGGGGAGACCATCCCCCGGAAAGATATGAGATAGACGGTATCTCCTTCCACCACGCCAAGCTTTCGTCCGAGTTCCTTACCGATTACGATTGGCAGACCATCACCCGGGTGATCCTTGCCCTTCCCTAAAGGGTAAAGCTTCTGGAAGGCCTCTCCCATGCCATCAATCGCGATCTCTGTTTCCGAAGGTGGATCAATGCCCTTCAGGACGGCTCCTGAAGCTCCTGACGACGAACGCAACATGGATTGGGTGTAGATAAAGGGGCGGGCCGACAGGACACCATCCTCTCGTTGGACCTGAGCAATGAGATCGCGATAATCTTCGATATCTCCGCCGTACCGCATGAGAATCGCGTGAGAATCAACGCCAAGTATACGCGATCTGAATTCAGACTGGGCGCCCGCCATTACCGCAATGACAACAATGAGCGCCATTACACCAACTGTTACCCCGGCCGTGGAAAGAACGCTGATCAGCGAGATAAACCCCTGCTTTTGCCGAGCCCGAAGATAACGACGTCCTATAAAAAACTCAAAGTGCATTCAATTATAATTACCTGTGCCGCCACAAATCGTATGGCCCCCGCTCGCATTAGCATTGCAGGGGGTGCCGATACATCCTAAACCCTGTCACCATTCGTGGCCAGCCAATTGGAAGTTGATTCCGTATCTGCCATGCCGTCCAATGTTAAAAACAATACCATACTGATATTTAAAGGGTGTTTATATGAGATTCAGGCTTTGAGGTCAATCAGAACGCCTTTAATGCAATGGCCATCATATGGCGGGCGCATCCACCCCAGCCGTCATGCGTCGAAGCCCCCTATCCCAATAACGAAATGTTGACAAATAAAACACCGCTTAAATAAAAAAATCCCATTCTTACAGCGAGTTAGACCTCATTATAAGAATGGGGTGATCTGGCAAATTAATCTATCTTGTAAAAAGAGTCAAGCAATGGGCGGCGAGGCTATGCGATTGAGCTTTATCGTAAAGGTTGTCCCTTGTCCGGCCTTGCTCTCAACCTCCAGCCAGCCATCATGAGATTCCAGAATCGTATGCACAATGGATAACCCTAATCCCGTACCATCCGGCTTGCTCGTATAAAAAGGATCGAATATATAGTTGAGGTTTTTTTCTGTAATACCACAACCATTGTCCGCAATCTCAATGCTCACGTATTTGGGTTTGCACGGTTCTACCCGTACATCGACCACGCCATCCCCATCAATGGATTCGACCGCATTCAACAGCAGGTTCCATAAGACCTGCCGGAAGTGGTCCGGGTCCATTGCCACCCATAATCCTTTTTGCCCACTTTGACGGATTTCGATTCTGTCTCGGCAGCGCTTATCCTGCTCGACTAAACGAACGGTTTCCGGAATGGCCTGGTCGAGCGAAATCGGTTTGCTTTTTCCGGAAGGCGGGCGGGCAAACAGCAAGAAATTCCCGACAAGGGCGCTCAATCGATCTGCTTCACGAAGGATGATCCGCATGAGCTTGTCCCGCCCCGCGTCATAGGGCATCTCTTCGAGCAAAAGTTGAATGGAACCGGTGATGGAGGCAAGCGGATTTTTTATTTCATGGGCCAGCCCAGCACCCATCTCACCAACAGCTGCCATTTTTTCAACCCGCTGCACTCTGGCACTCATTGCATGAAGTTCTTTGCGGGTTCGCCGCGCCTGCTCAGCCAGCAGGCTGCTTAAAAAAGCCACCGCGAAACAGGCGATGCTGGTAATGACAATTTTATAGATAACGTTTTGCCAGTCATAATGTGATACCGCCATGGAACTACCGAAATCAAGTGGATGAATCCAGCCCAAATATTCCAACCCGGCCAGCATAAGGTACAACAAACTGCAGACACCGGCCATGATCATGCTGCCACGACGATAAAGCAGCATACTCGTATAAATAATAACGACCAGATACAGAAAGGAAAAGATGCTGTCAAAACTGCCCGTGACAAAAATGACAACCGTGACCGCCAGGCAGTCGATAGCGATCTGAATGTAGGCAAACAGGATTTCTCGCCTAACGCGAAGCCGGATAGACGCGTAGACTACTGATAGGACAAACAGAGCGGCGATCATCCCGTATAAAAGCAACAGCGGGGACTTAAAGACCGGATCGGAACGATTGAAATGGATAAAGGCCGTCGAGCATAACAAGAGTATGGCAAAAATGACTCTTGAATAAATCAGCCATCTGAGGTTTTGCCGTAATTCACTCTGGGGCACATTTGAAAATTTCATTTAAAGCTGCTTAGAGACATGCCTTTTAGTTAACCCCAAGAATGAAAATATCAAACCATTTCATCGTCTGAGAACAGGCAACAAACGCCAGTAAGATCTAGAATGCCGCTACAAAAGGGATAATCACCCGTAGAATCTGACTTTCCTTAAGTGATGGTCAGTACCTATTGAATCGCACCCGCCATCTTGAATATCGGCAGATACATTGCCACGACCAAGCCCCCGATCGTCACCCCAAGAAAAACCAGCATGAACGGCTCGATCAAGGCCGTCAGGTTTTCAACCGCCTGATCGACTTCTTCGTCATAAAAATCGGCAATTTTCCCCAGCATGGCATCCAGTGCCCCGGTAGCCTCACCCACTGATATCATCTGGCAAACCATCGATGGAAAGACACCGCTCTCAGCCAGCGGATCCGCCATTGTCCGCCCTTCCGATATACCACTCCTTGTCTTATAGAGAGCCGCTTCAATCGTTTTATTCCCCGCCGTTTTACCGACGATATCGAGTGCTTCCAATATGGCAACACCGCTCGACAGCATGGTACCAAGGGTCCGCGTAAATTTTGCCACAGCCACTTTACGCAACAAATCACCAAAAACCGGTAGCCGCAGAACAGTCCGATCAACAAAAACTCGCCCTTTTTCCGTTCGATAGAAATGACGAAAAGCAAACCCAAATAATATTAAGGCAATAAACACATAAAGTGCATTGGCTTTGGCAAATTCACTCATGGCGACAACGATTTGCGTCGGAACCGGCAGTTCAGACCCAAAATCGGCAAACATCTCCTGGAACACAGGAATAACGAAAATCAAAATGACGGCTAAAACCACAATGGCTATCAATAGCGTCACGATGGGATATGTCATTGCGCCCTTGACTTTTCTCTTTAAATTGGCCGCTTTTTCCATATAAGCTGACAGCCGCCTGAGAATGGTATCAAGAATACCGCCCATTTCTCCGGCATGTACCATGTTGACAAACAGATCATCAAAATGTTTGGGATAGGCTTTCAGGGCCTCGGCCAGTGTACTGCCGCTTTCCACATTTTCCTTGATGCTTTTTAGCATTTTTTTGAATGTGGGGTTTTCCTGCTGGCTATGCAAAATATCGAGACATTGGATAATCGGAAGACCGGCATCAATCATTGTCGAAAATTGCCGACAAAAAAGAATAACATCATTCTGTTTAACGCCGGGCTGCAGAAAAGAAACATTTTCCAGTAAATCTTTTGGTTTCTTCTTGATTCGGACCGGCGTAATCTTTAATCGCGTCAGATGGTTTCTGACAGCGTTTTCATTGGCAGCCTCCATCTCCCCTTTCTGGGTCTCACCTTTCCTGTTTTTTCCTGTCCAAAGATAGACCGGCATACTAAACCCTCCTCACGTTGGGGAACAAGTCGATGTCACACAAAAATAGCTGTTTCAGCAGGATGGGTATTTCTCCCTCTTCGAAAGACGCAATAACCTCAGGAACAACTACAAAAGAAATCATTTTCCCAAGGCGCATGCCCTGTCGACCATGCATTGTCTCGGATAACGTTCTAACGTCTTAAAATAGTAAAAATTTATAGGTTTTGTCAATTCTTCCCTTAAAATACAATTACGAGTGGGGCTTGTGCGCACTGCAAGGTAAAAACAACGATCCGTTTGGACACATGCAACCCAGCCAATGGTTCATTTTTGTCAGCTTGAATTGGGCGACTGCTTTTTTTAAAAGTCCTACCTTCTGTGAATAGAATTCTTGAGCCAGCAATGGTGATAAGCCGCGTATTCATAGCGATTATCTTGATTCACAGTTGTTTCTATGCCACATTCCATCCCAAGCGTGTGAATTTTTAAATGTCTCATTGCATGAGCACCCCAATCATCTTAACCAAATGATCGGCCATTTTTTGTGACTGACAATACGACTCATTTAGAGCAACAGTTAACCGTAATTACCACCCACATCAACGCTGATTTTGATGCCATGGCCTCGTTGCTGGCCGCCCAAAAACTCTACCCGGGCGCTGTGGTCGTTTTCCCCGGCTCCCAGGAAAAAAATCTGCGCAATTTTTTTATTAATTCAATGGTTTATCTTTTTAATATGACCGATATCAAGGATATCGATTTCTCAAAGGTCAAAAAACTCGTTTTGGTGGATACACGACAAGCCAAACGAATCGGTAAAATGGCCGCACTTTTAAACCAGCCCGGCATTGAAATCCACGTTTACGACCACCACCCCCCCGCGCCCAATGATATCGAAGGACACTTCGTTGTCCATGAGTTGACCGGCGCCAACGTCACGTTGCTTGTGGAAAAAATCAGAAAAAAACGGATCCCCATATCAGCGGACGAAGCCACGATCATGGGACTTGGGGTTTATGAAGACACGGGATCCTTCACATTCCCATCAACCACCGAACGCGATCTGAAAACAGCCGCCTGGCTTTTGTCGAAGGGCGCCAATCTCAACATTATTACGGACTTGATTACCCGCGAAATAACGCCCGAGCAGGTTACGGTATTAAATGATCTCATTCAAAGAACAATCCGTCATCATATTCATGGGATTGAGATCGCGGTTACCAGCGTCACAACGCGCCACTATATGCCAGATTTTGCATTTCTTGTTCATAAAATGATGCGCATGGAAAACATTGATGCGATTTTTGCGATTGCGCGTATGGACAATAAAATCCACATTGTTGCCCGAAGTCGTGTACCAGAGGTGAATGCGGGTTTCGTATTGACCGATTTTGGCGGGGGCGGCCATGCCAATGCTGCCGCCGCCTCGGTCAAGAATAAAACATTGGCGCAGACCGAACATGAATTGGTTGATGCCCTCTATGCCACGGTTCGACGCCGCCGCAGGGCTTCCGACGTTATGTCGGCACCGCCTATATGCATTGATGCGCATCTGACCTGTGGCCAAGCCGCTGAATTGGTAAACCGCTATAGTGTCAATGCCTTGCTGGTCACTCAAACAGACCGAAATCAAAAAAACCTTTTAGGCTATATTACACGACAGGTTATTGAAAAAGCGCTTTATCATCATTTATCCATGGTGAGTGTCAGCGAGTACATGACCACGGATATCGCCCAAGTCGCTCCGGATGCCGAGCTCGACGAAATTCAGGAAAAAATAATCGAGAACAAGCAGCGTATTCTGCCGGTTGTCGGGCCGTCCGGCATTATGGGCGTCATCACGCGCACCGACCTTCTGAATTTGCTCGTTCGAAGCGATACCCCAAAAAACGACCGGCTCAACGGCCAACGAACCAACACCGTGCATGCCCGCACACGGGTCATTTTGAAATTCATGCACGAGCGATTGAGTACGCGGTTGATCGAACTGCTCCAAAGCATTGGATCATCGGCGGAAGCACTGGGCTACAATGCGTATGTCATCGGCGGATTTGTTCGCGATTTGTTCCTCTATCACCCTAATGAGGACATCGATGTGGTCATCGAGGGTGACGGCATTGCCTTCGCCCGCCAGTTCTCCAGGGAAACACAAACGCGGATCCATACCCACGAAAAATTTGGCACAGCCGTCATCATTTTTCCGGATGGTTTCAAAATCGATATCGCTTCCGCCCGCATGGAATATTATGAATTCCCTGCCGCTCTGCCCACAGTGGAAATGAGTTCTCTGAAACTGGACCTGTTTCGCCGGGATTTCACCATCAACACGCTATGCATCCAATTAAATCCCAACAAATTTGGGACCTTGATCGATTTTTTCACTGCTCAGAAAGACCTGAAGGAAAAAACAGTCCGTGTTCTCCACAACTTGAGCTTTGTTGAAGACCCAACGCGCGCTTTTCGCGCTATTCGGTTTGAGCAGCGTTTCGGTTTTACCATCGGGAAGCTGACCGTCAACCTGATTCACAATGCCGTGCGGATGGATTTTTTTAAACGGTTGAGCGGCAAACGCGTGTTTTCAGAATTACGGCAAATCCTGAAAGAGGAAAACCCCACTCCGGCCATTGTAAGGCTCAATGATTTCAAAATGTTGAAGGTTATTCATCCATCAATCGAACTGACGGATTCCTTGGTCAATTTATTCACGTCAACCAAAAAAGTCATCGCATGGTATGATTTGCTTTTTATGGAAGAATCTTATATGAAGTGGGCCGTTTATTTTATGGGGTTGGTCCATTCTTGCGACATGGCAACCACCATGGATATATGTCGGCAGTTCGAGCTGACGCCCCGGTTAAAAACAATTTTTGGTAAGGAACGATTTGCCGCAAAAAAAAGTCTGCTTGCATTAGAGCGCATTACAGGGATTGACAATAGCGCCATTTACCGTGAACTGGCCGCCTTTCGTATCGAGATCGTTCTGTATATGATGGCCGCCGCGCGAACAGAAAGTGTGCGCAAAGCTATTTCGCATTTTTGTGTCCATCTGCGGTTTGTACAGCCCTTATTAAAAGGCAAGGACCTGCGCGCATTGGGACTGCCGCCAGGCCCGAGTTACCGTAAAATTCTGGACGCCATCCAAGATCAAAAATTGAACGGGCATCTGGAAACCCGCGAAGATGAACTGGTCTTTGCTCGGCGCCTGGCAAATCCGCGGAAGCCTTAACGCGACGTTCGGGTTTCACGCATGATCAGTACAAAGGTGACGACTGATCAACGTAAGCCATGCCGAGAGACATTCGGGGTGGTGTCCACCGAAGACCTCAGGCTACTATTGTCAATTTCAAAACACTCAAAGATATCCATTAATGGACGGCTTGCCGCGCCCAATCGTCACAGCGAAGTGAACATGAAACCCGAGACCTGTATCCTGATCCTGCATACAGCTGAAGAAAGTGAAAGGCGTTTATGAGCCAAAAGATTATATTGACCGGTATCACCACAACCGGCACACCCCATATCGGCAACTATGTCGGTGCCATTCGGCCCGCAATCGACGCCAGCGGCAACCCGGAGGCATTGTCTTTTTATTTCCTGGCCGATTATCATGCTCTCGTAAAATGTCATGATCCTGGCCTGCTGCGGCAGTCGACTCTGGAAGTCGCTGCCACCTGGCTGGCGTTGGGACTGGATACCGACACATGTGTTTTCTATCGGCAGACGGATATCCCTGAAATTCCAGAGCTCACCTGGATTTTAACCTGCCTATCTGCCAAAGGCTTGCTGAATCGCGCCCATGCGTATAAAGCCGCTGTTCAGGAAAACGAAGCCATCAAAGCCAAGGATCCCGACAAGGGGATCAATATGGGGCTTTTCTGCTATCCGATCCTTATGGCAGCCGACATCTTGATGTTCAAGGCCTCCCAGGTTCCTGTCGGTAAAGACCAGATTCAACATCTTGAAATGGCCCGTGACATCGCGGCACGTTTCAATCATCATTATGGTCCGACGTTTGTTTTACCGGAAGCAGTGACGGATGACAAAACAGCCATTCTCCAGGGTCTGGACGGACGCAAGATGAGCAAGAGCTATAACAATACGATACCGCTCTTCACGCCGGAAAAAAAGCTGCGAAAACTGATCATGAAAATCAAAACCAATTCACAGCCCCCTGAGGAGCCCAAGGACCCTGAGACTTGCACCCTTTTCCAAATTTTCCAGGCGTTTGCCGATCCCGAGGAAACAGATGCCCTCCGGCAGCGATACCGCAACGGAATTGCATGGGGTGAAATGAAGCAATATTTGTTTGAATACCTCAATGATCATCTAAGGAAACCGCGTGAGCGTTATTCCGAACTTCTCGAGCACCCGGACCATATTGAAAAAATTCTCCGGGAAGGGGCACGCAAGGCTCGTGACTACAGCCAACCGTTTCTGAGCCAAATCCGCCAGATAATCGGTATTGCGCCACTGGGATAGAAGACTTCCATTGTAGCGCTGTAACTTCCTCGATAGACATAAAGGCATTCATGGCGGACAGCTACAAAATCCAGTTGGAGGACGTGTTTGAAGGCCCCATGGACCTCCTCCTTCATCTCATAAAGAAAAATGAGGTGGATATTTATGACATCCCCATCGCCTTAATCACCCGAAAATATCTGGAATACCTCGAATGGATGAAAGCCATCCATATTGAGTTTGCCGGTGATTTTATTGTCATGGCAGCAACCCTCGCACAAATCAAATCCCGGATGTTGCTCCCTGCCTATGATGGTCAGGAAGACGAGGATGAAGACCCCCGTAATGCGATATCACGCCCCCTGATCGAATACCTTCAAATGAAGACTGTCGCTCAGCAGCTCGCCAGTCGTGACCTGTTAGGGGATAAAATCTTTGTTCGCTCTACATCTTCACAGAGGGCCGCATTTGCCATCGAGGAAAAAGAAATTCACGTCGGTCTTTTTGAACTGATCGATGCCTTCCGCAAAATACTGGATGACGTTTCCGGTGAACATCACGTGGATCTTTTTACGGAGCGTATCTCGGTCAAGGAGCGCATCAACCAGATTATTGATATATTGGAACAAAAAGGTTCCGTCGCTTTCGAAGAGCTTTTTTCGGATAGTCGAACGCGCGCCGATGTGATTGTGACCTTCCTGGCCGTGCTGGAAATGGTCAAGTTAAGCCTCCTGAGAGTCACCCAGCATATTCAAACGGGTGTGATACGGATGTTTTATCAATGACAAAACCATTGTCTTTCATCATTGAAAGCCTTTTATTTGTGGCGGAAGAGCCCCTTTCGGTTCAGCAGCTCAAGGCTATTCTTGAAACCGAAGATGCCGACGCCATTCGAAGCGCACTTAAAGAGTTGGCCGATGAATATGACCGCCGCCGCGGTGGTTTTGAAATAAAACAAGTTGCCGGTGGATTTCAGTTTCGCACCCGTTCGGAGTACAGCGAATGGGTAAAAAAACTTCTCAAGCCCTCCCCGGCTAAATTGAGCCGGGCCGCATTGGAAACTCTCGCCATTATCGCCTATAAACAACCGATCATCCGCGCCGACGTCGAGCACATTCGCGGTGTCGATTGTGGCGGTGTGCTGCGCATGCTTCTTGAGAAAAAACTAGTCCGCGTTTTGGGGCGCAAAGACATTCCCGGTCGACCGATGATTTACGGCACGACCCGGCAATTTCTCGAAGTCTTCAATCTGAAAGATCTCCGCGACCTTCCCTCTCCCAAAGAAATTGAATCTATGGGAACGGAAGTGGATAACCTTTTTTCGACATCTGAGGATGCACCTGAAAATCAGCCCTCGCCTCGCAGCACTGAGGCAGAATTGCCTGTTGCCGATAGCGATGGACGTTCTGATGTTCAAAAATCTGAGGACACCCTCCACCCGCAAGAAAATGAGGCATCCGGCTCTGAAGACCGCCTACTCAAGCAGCAGAACGGTCATGGAAGCCTTGCCGAAGATGAAAAAATACCGATCGCACCTTCCGATGCGCCCATGCCGCTCATGACCGTTGAAGACGCGTTCTCACCGGACCCGCCGTCGCAACAAAACGATACAGACGCCACCTCCGATCACACGGATTTTGACGAAGATTCACAGGAAAGCCATTACGACAGAAAAAAATCTTGACTTGAAATCCACGGAAAGACTATAGAGCAGGCTTATTCTCGCCTTCAAAAAAGCTCGGGTTCGGACAACCAAAGGAGTCTTAATGAATAAATCAGATTTAATGATGGCTCTCAAGGAAAACGTCAACCTCAGCCGGCAGGAAGCCGAAAACATCGTCAATGTTTTCTTTCAATCCATTGAAGACTCACTCGGCAGTGGGGGACGCGTTGAAATCAGGGGCTTTGGCAGTTTTACAGTCAACGGCTATAAGTCCTACGTCGGCCGCAACCCTAAAACCGGCGAACGCATTCGTGTCCCTTCCAAAAAATTGCCGTTTTTCAAAGTCGGCAAAGAATTAAAGGAAATGGTCGACATATCGGATTAGCGGGCGGTTAACTCAGCGGGAGAGTGCTACCTTCACACGGTAGAAGTCACTGGTTCAATCCCAGTACCGCCCACCAATTATATCAAGGGGTTACGGATCACACCGTAGCCCCTTGTTGCGTTTTGGTCTCCATTTGGTCTCCATTAATTCCAAAAACCGTTTTTTCGAGACCTCTTGCAGCGCCTTGATTGGTGTTTTTCATGAGGTGGGCATAGACGTTTAAAGTGACGGTTAGGCTCGAATGTCCCAGTTGGGTTTGGATGTATTTGATGTTTTCCCCCTGTTCAATCAAAAGGCTGGCGTAAGTGTGCCGCAAATCGTGAAACCTGATGGTTTCCAACTCCGCATCTAAGACCCTTCACGAAATATCTATTGATCATGTTGTCGTGATTGATAGGTTGCCCTGCCTCATTCGGGAAAACGAGATTCAAATCGCTAACAGGGCATTGCAGCCGCCAACGCTTCAGTGCTGTCATCGTTGATGGGCCTATGTCGATCTTGCGAATGGACGTTTTCGACTTTGGCGCGTACCATGCCTGATTGTTGAAAGTCCGTTGAATGTTGATCTGGTTATTAATCCAATCGATACCCGACCATTTGAGGCCTAAAAGTTCCCCCTGGCGCGCACCGCTCATAATGGCAAGCCGGAAAAGCATGTTGTACTTGGGATCGTCCACCGCATCCAAAAAGGCGTTGATTTCATCAGGGGTCATTATCTTGATGGGTTTATCCTCAACAGACCCCTGCCCTCTCGGTCTCTCAGCATCACGCAGCGGATTGTAATGGGTGTATCCATGCCTCACGGCATAGGCCATGATTTGGTTGAACGTTACCAGAACTTTGCGCAAGGTTAGAATATTCATCCCCTCAAGCTGGCGGTCTGTTATGAACTTCTCGACTCGGGCCGTATTGATCAGGTTGACCTTCAAATCGTCCAGCTCCCCAAAATGGTTTCGAGTATGCCCCTCGCAGACCGACCAGGTTGAAGCGCGCAGATTCGGCTTTTTATATTTAAGCCACTGCTTAGCGACTTTGGAAAACAGCGGCACCTTAGCATTGGGAATGAATGTACGCCGCTCCACTTGCTTTTCGATTTCGCGCAGCATTTTGCGCGCTTGTGCCTTAGTCGAACCTTTGGGCAATACCTTTAAACGCCTTTTGCCGTGATGGTCATAAAAATCAACCGCCCATTTCCCCCGCTTTTTAGTTACGCAGGCCATTTGTCCCCCTTTCAGCAAACTTAGTTTTTTTTCAGGTTCTGACCCCTAAAAATATAGGTTATATAACTACATAAGTTTATATGTTGTGTACTGTCAATATATGTTCTTGTTTTTTGGTATTTATTTCGTTATGGGAAACCTATGGCTACGAAAAAACCACAGATATTGCTGACGCTGGATGACGAACTATTGGGGCGGATCGAGGATTATCGGTATGAGAACCGGATTCCGACAAGGTCTGAGGCAATAAGAACGTTAATAAAAAATGGTTTAAAGAGCAAAGAACGGGATTAATGACTAACACTGATGATGGACTAATGCGTTGAAGCGACTTGCTTTTGGCAACTGGTGTCCACTTTGCTCAATTCCTTTTCGACACCGAATTATCCGAAAATTATTCATGCGATTTATACCGGGATCTCGGCACTATTTCTGCGAAAGTTGTGGTTACACATCTATTTCGCTATTCAATAAAAAACTTTCATATAGATTAAGCAGGTTGCCTTATAGCAACATAGAAAAGATGCTCGATTAATAACGCTAAAAATAGATTTCAAAGAACAAGCCGTGCTCGATTATTCGGGAGCGGCTTCAACATTTTTTAACACCTGAAACTTGCACGCCATTCCTGAAATCCGCCCCTGAGTATAGACGCCGGTATCAACCACTTGCTCTAAGCTGGGTTCTGGATTCTCCTTTTCGAAGGCTTCTAAATAAACGCCCTTGAGGTATTTTTCCGCCGCATCGTATTTCCGAATATCCCGCTCCAGTTCCTAACCACGTTCTTCTGTCATTACATTCTCCTGCAGAATCAACCCGGCAGAATTTTTCAACCATCACGATCCAGCGAGTCTGGGTATTATTTTGACCTTTAGTCCGAACAATACATAGGTAAGTATTTAAAATTGAGAAATTATTTTCACACTTCTCCGGAAAAGGGAGGAGTTGTCAATCTGTTTAACTGGCCAATCTATCTCCAACATATAGTATTTATTGTTTAATTAAGTTTTTTAAGATGTTTGGCATAAGTATTGTAGGGAAAGGGCCAACGATGAAATTTAGTTTGCGGGTGATCTACTTGAAGCAGCGGTTTCAGTCGATCGCTCAACTCTTCCATCCAATTAAAGGAGATTCAACGTATGCGAAAACTCATGACCGGCTCTGTGTTCTTATTTGTCTTCTTATTCATCTGCGCCACCGCGAACGCAACGAATATCACTGTTTCTAATTGGACGAACGAAACCGATGCAATTGCGGCTATGAATTCATGGCTGACATCGCTGGGGGGCTCTACCTATACCATGCTTGAAGATTTTGAGACTCAGGCGGCTTTATTGCCTGGCACTGATCCTGGGGAAGACAGTTATTCCTTCGATGGGACGGCCACATTTGAGGCTGTCTCCGGCCCGGGTCAAGGGGAAATGAGTTTTGATAAATCTGCCCCCAAAATTGGTGTTATGGAGCGTGATAGTGTCGGCGCTGACAATTTTGGACGGACTCTAAACTGGGCGGAAACCGATTCATTCTTTGGCCAACAGTACCTCGATTCCGGCGATGTGATGGAAGTCATTTTGAACCACAACCTCATCGACCTAAAACTGGACACGCTTTTCTTTTTCATGTTCGATGTGGCCGATTGCAATGGTACCATGAGCGTCTTTGAAGATGATGGATCTGCTTCCCTCTTCAACATTGCCGGCAGACCCAATGGAACCATTACTTTTGTAGGTTTGCAGGCTGATATGGGCACCTATCTTGAGAAAATTAGCTGGAATATGGACAAGGCTACGGACGGCTACGGACTTGATAATTTCGGCAGAGTGGCCCCCGTACCAGAACCTTCCACAATGGTTCTTATGGGCTTAGGCCTTGTCGGCCTGGCTGGTTTTGGGAGAAAAAAGTTCAGAAAATAGCAGGGACGGCATAAGGCATTCATGGAACCCCGTCACGCGATAGTGGCGGGGTTCTTTATTCTTTGAGAACAATCAGATTGTCAAAGAGCAGATCCCCTCTTTATTCAGTTGAGAGAGATTCAATACCTGCGCAGTTCGACTTTACCCCGTTAAGATGTTCGGTTTTATTTGGTTTTCCCATCCAGAATAAATTTAGCCATACCCATACCGGCATTGGTCAGATAGATGCCGTGATTGTAAACCCTGCGCGCCAGCCCTCTTGCCGCAAGCCGATTAAATGCCTTCACCACAGCAACAGAGGCGGCGTTGTACCTGGCCTTGCCGATCTGCCCCACATCAAAGTTGATTTTGTAAGACCTGCTATACCTATCAGCAGGCTCGAAACCATAATAGGTTATCAATAACCGCCGGTTGGTCATATCGCCCGTTTTACGTGCTTCACAAAGAATGAACCGCTGAAGCTTGGAAAGCCCTCTTGCCATGTTTCACGGCCCTTTTTATGGGGTGAAATATTTAGCCAATACATGAAACAATCGACCATCGATACTTTTGGCATATAGTCCTTGCTGGCATTGCGATTTTCTATGTTTCATCTAACCCAAAGTAGTTCCAAATTATGGACATTTTATTGTCCTTAAAGTGGCAATTTCGGTACGGAAATTAACCAATATTTCTCGCGCTGAGGGTACGAACTTAAGTGCGAACCCTCTGAAAAATGATACTAAAAGGATAATGATTTCAAGATTTTTCAACTTGCCGATTTCAATTTATCCAATTGAATATATTAGACATATAGATTTTTTAGTTAATTAGATGGTTAACTCTGCTGTATACCCCCCCTCAATATTCAAGATGCGCGTTTCACGGGGCCCACCGTGGGCATTAGGCCGGGGGTTATTGGAGCCCTCCCCCACCCTGCCCAACGACTTTCCCCAAAAAACCATTTGCAAGCAACTTGTCAGTTTGGTAACGCTAACAGCAAGAGGGTTGTTCAGAATACTATCTGCTATTCACCCGCCTATAGCCACTAAGCTGACCAGCAAAAACTCAACAGCTATCTACCCTCTATGCTTCTTTCGTTCACAGAATTATAATGATTTTTTTGTGCCCCGATATTTTCCGGCACAATCCCTAACACTTCAGCCATATTTTCAGTTCGCCATAAAGCTTTAACACTCAATGGAGTGCGCTATGTCCAGCAGATTAAATTTGACAGGGGTGTTTTTTTCATCACTGGTCATTACAACGATAGCTCTGATTTCCTTGAGCCATGCAGCTACTCTTGTTTGGGACCCTAGCCGAGGCGTGGTTGATGGCTATATCGTTTACTGGGGAACTAATAATCATAACCCAACCGAAAATATCGATGTTGGACCCAGAGCAGCCTATAATTTAGACCGTCTTCCGTTATCGGAAGGTGTTACCTACTATATCAGCGTATCGGCCTATAACTCAGCAGGCGAAAGCGCGCGATGTGCCCCGGTCGTGTTCACACCTGGTGACAACACACCACCGGCGCCGCCAGTAGGACTGATCGCCGAGTAGAAAAATTAAATTATCACTGGACAACTGAACAGACCTGCTGGAAGCAGGGTGTGAAATATTTGGTTACGGTTTGGGTCCCTTGCTTGAATTTGTCGTGAGGGGGTGGGGGCAGATTGCGTCGGGTGTTCCCCGTATAGTTCTCTCTCAGGGTTAAAAATTTCATAAAAGGCCTCCCCGTGGAATGCTCCAAAAACGTCACATAGGCGCAACTTAACGAACTGGAACCCTTTCCCCACACCTGATTATACCTCTCTGCCATATACCTCCTGAAACGCCCTCCCGGTGCCTTGTTTCGGCCTTACAATCGGTATTCTTGCAATGCTCGCCCGACACATGAAAACCGTTGCCAGTATGACAAGCGCTACTGGACGAAATGGTGGACGATTTTATCACTAAGCAATTTTCACACATACCCGATATGCTTTGCTAAAAAGCGCTATGGCACCTCCAAATTTAGACAAAATAGTTGACCGGAAATCCTCATAAAAGGACTTTAGGCAACGGCAGCCATCATTTACCCCCCCTACCAAAAAGCAAGATGCGCGTTTCACGGGGCTCACCGTGGGCATTAGGCGGGGGTTATTGGAGCCCTCCCCCCCTCCTACCTTTCCCTACCGAAAAATCTCATATAGAAGCATCAAAACGAATTGCTATCCTTCACCCATATCAGGGGCATCATCGTACTCACCGTGTAGCTGAAGGATGGTTTCTTCTAAAACCATGTTTTCAATTTTTGAATCAATCCCTTTTTCATGGTTTCCCATCCAAAAAAGAATTTCTCTGAAACCAGCCTCCATTGAATCACTTATTTTGAAATATTCTTTTGCAATTTCATATGTTTTTAAAAATTCATTAGGACCTTTTGTAGGATCAGAATTCAGGTACGACAAAAACACCTTCTCGGCGCCCGGTTGATCGAATTGAGGGCTCAACCATTCGGAGAATTCGTGGAGATCATTCCTCACATATACCCCCTTGTCGCAGCCTGAAAGGTGGGCCGGGGAAAGCGGTTCAGGAAAACCGCTTTTTCAGGTCGCGAGCCCTATCCCCGGAAAACAAATTATCTTAACAGATAATCACCTGTTGGACTCATTTAGAATTCTCGGAAGGATATTGACTCAATTACTGATTTAAAAGAATGTGCGAGCCCCCCGCCTTCGCTAATAAGCATAATGGCCAGATTGAATCCTCGGCCATTATTATAATCGCCGACTAATGTTAATCTGCAGATTCCCGGTTTTCCAACCATATCCAAGGCTTTTGCAAAGTCAGATACGTTTTTATTGGTTGGCACTACCAATAGTTGTTCACTTACTGAAAATTTTAAATTGCCCTCAAAATCCTTCTTTTCCGTAAACGTTTGGGGTATTGAATATTTATACTCGTAATCTCTACGATTAAGAATTTCGCGTTTCTCGGCTAAACAATATTGTTCGTATCTTCTTTTATCAGCCTCTTTAATTTTTTGGGTGTATGTAAAGTCAAAACACTCATATTTTATAGCCAGAAATTGCTTCGAATGGTGATTAAATAGCACTTCATTGTATCCATCAAATTGTGATTTGACATTGTTATACCAATTAGGAAGCATGTTTTTATTAATTACATTTCCTTCACTACTAATTAAACGAATATCATGCCAGCGATAACCTGGACTTCTTATCTGAAAAAGCGCATTGCATTCCGGATTATGGGGGGCCATTTTGGGAAGGGTAGAGCATGACGCTATGATCAGAACGATTAAGGCAAAGAGGGCATTTCTCATGACGCCTCCTGTAAT
Organism: Deltaproteobacteria bacterium; assembly: GCA_020444045.1. Classification (GTDB taxonomy): domain Bacteria; phylum Desulfobacterota; class Desulfobacteria; order Desulfobacterales; family UBA5852; genus JABZFP01. Next base: position 36,457 of record JAHLLS010000003.1, on the reverse strand, counting down.
GTGTGCTCGGATAGGAATATGGGGATATGTCTCGTTTATCAAGCAAGCTAATTCTGGTCAAGGAATTCAATACGCCTTGATGGTCGCCATTTGGTCTCCATAATGTCATAGCAAACCGCATATCAATATCAAGCATTATCCCATATGTTCCGTGTAGCCTGTGACCGAATCTGTCACGCGATGATGGTATAGTGGGCTAAAAATTTCATATACAGGGGGCCGCTATGCAACATTGGTATCTATTAGAGCAGGTAGAGCAGAGCATCACGGGCATGGACAAGGATCATCTGGTTAGGGCGAGGCTCTTATTACAATCTGATTTATGGGCCACCAATTCCTATCTGGATGACCGAAAAATGATGGCTCATAGACAGGTCTCGAAGCTTGAGGCGGAGCGGGATAGGATTGAGGAGGCAATAGGCAGGATCGAAAAACGAATTCAAGGGTTGTTGTAGATTTTTGATATTACAACAATCCTCAATTTTGGGACTAGTTGGAGATATCGCAGACCGATAATATCTTTTGATACTTTAATAGATGCTTTTGTCACAACTTAAAAGTGAAAAAATCTGGCCTCTCCATATATTACATTCTTAAAGAAATGAAAAAGGCAGAGCCGCTTTGACCCTGCCTTTAAAAGCACCTGATTTTAGATGTGATAGTTTTTAAACTTTCGTTTGCTGGCGACTGCAATACCGAGCAAACCGGCAGCTAAAAGAAAGAGTGTGGAGGGTTCTGGCACCGGATTAATGGGAGTGATTACACTCGGACCTGGCTGCGGATTATAAGAAAAGCCATAACCCAGTTGATTCTCATCAGCATCATCTTCAATGAGTTGGCCTATTAAAAAATCTGCCTGAGCAGCTTCTGCTAGTAAGGTATCCTTTGTTCCTTCAGGACCGGTGGGTTCGCCACCTATTGTAAATGAAAGGAAAGGCGCTGTATCAAGGCCTTCAGCAATCCATTCAGCAAGTTGATACCGAGTAACCCAGTCTTCGACCTTGATCGCACTGCCAATGTCGATCTCTCCAAGACCTATATCAAAGAGACTTAAAAGTTCGAGATCGAAATCGACGTTTCCCTGCAGAAAGTATTCGGATAAAATCGAAAATCCAAGCCCTAAACCAAACATTTGAATATTGTATGAATCTCCAGTCGATAGAGATTCAGGAATTTCAAGCCAACCCCTTTGTGTCGCGCCATTTATAAGAAAATCGTCATAAGTCTGAAGGCCGTCATCTGTATAGTATCCCGTAAGAAACTGGGTTTGGAGATAGTTTTCCTCTATAATGTCGAGGCCTGCGCCAACTTCAATATCTATTACAGCGCTTAGAGGAGTTAGTGCTCCGCCGGTAAAATTACTTGCAAATTGTAAAAGATCTATTTCAGCCTCCCAGGCGTCAACATCGCCACTGGTATGAAGCTCATACCCTTCAAACTGGGTTGCTCTTGCCATGTTTAAGGGATTTTCCCCGTATAGTGCGTTGTTCCAAGGATCTTCTCTCCATATAGTACGGGTAAGTCTCTCATCAGCGGAGGTGTCCGTATCAGTGTACTCCGCAGAGCCATTGAAGTTCATCGATATACCACCAGCACCAATATTTTCCATCGGAACTGAGATATCATTATCTCCAATAAATGGGACGTCTCGCGTCGTAATACTTAAGCTGGTACTATAATCAATGTCTGAATAAGTCGTAAAGATTGGTGTGCCTGAAAGAGTGGCATAGCTGTCTAGAAAAACCGTTTGCCCAGCTTGCACGAAATCCGGAGCTTCGATATGAATATCAAACGGTAGGCTTATGGTATAGCTTTGCTGGCGAGAACTTTCCATTTCAAGCCGGGCATCTACCATTCCAACGTCGATAAAATCACCTCGAGTGTCTATATGTACGCCTAACCCGTCCCATAAACCTTCATAGGACGGTGTAGTAAGCAAATCCCAATTGGATGAACTTAAGTTTAAAGTCCATTCATAATCTATTGTCCCAGCAAACACAGGATTATTTAACAAAAGGATGCTCATCGATAAAAATACCGCCAATCGAATTCTTCCTGGGGGGCCATTGGTTAATTTATTTTTCATCTCCCGTCCTCCTTTCGCTGATGATTAATAAAAAAAGCCGAGCAGAACCTCATGCGACCTTGACGATGTCACACTCGGCAGCTCGGCTATCTAATCCGGATCCGCTGGAATTTAAGAGACTGTTAAATATCGGGCAAATCGGTGCGAGATGTTAGACCCGCGGCTTTCCGTCCTTCAAAAAAGAAGGTTGGCTTTTTGATGAATCTTATTAGGAAATTGTTACAACCACATGCAAAAATTGCACACAAACTTCAGGTCCAAAAAAACTACAACATTTCAGTGGGATATAAATTTCGAGGGATATTACATTGCGATGATTGGTTAATTCATTGCCCAATTTCATAGTAAAATGAGTGCCAATTAGGAAAATTGGGTAACAATAATTGATGGCACGATTGAATTGTAATTTACCGAGCGTTGGCATTATTTCAGTGACGATAGAGCGGCATGTCGGGAAACGGGCTCAAAGTGGTCTAAATATAATAGATATCTATTAGACACAGATACATTGAGACTATTCAACGCGAGCCCCTGCTCTTTAATCCTGTGATTAGTGCTGGGGCATAGTTCATAGCTGTAGTCCGGCGAATTTGAAAATAGGTTGGAGGTATCTGAAACGCTCGGTCTTAGCGGGAGCATTGTTATAGAACTCCGCTGAAGACCGGGCGTTATGTTGGAATCAAAGATAACTAGTTACGTTGCCATACACAAACTGATGCGATTTAAAAACTTTAGTACTATTCCACGTATGGTTTTTCAAAGCACATTACACAAGAAGTAGTTGTTTTATTATCTGTCGTGTATTCCGACACATATACTAGTTTCCAACCATCATATTGCTTTAACATCGAATTGACCAGAGCCTCGTTACCAGTCATGTAATCAAAACATCTTAGCATCATACTTGATCCTGGTTCACCAGACTCTCGAACCTGTGAACTAATATTAGCGCCCGCGCAACTACACAAAGCAAAAATCATAGCGACAACAATTAGTTTTCTCATCCATTCTCCTTTATTGCTCTCTGGTTAAAAAATTAGACTGTGAGAGCATTACAGCCTATCATTAAATATTATGCAGCCAGCTATTTTTCACACGGCGAGCGTTAACCTATTTGACCCTGTCAGAACCAATCTATAAATCCCAACAATAAACAGATTAAATCCATTGGTTCCATAGGCTTTGATTCAGTACTGCCGTGGCGATGCATTCTTTATGTATGGGAAATGGCCCCTTTCGATATTACCTATCACCCAATACAAAAAGCCAAGTCACCTTCAACTAAGGCAACTCGGCTTTCTCCCTTTGGTCTGTGGCTATCGCCCCTGAGAGACCCGTGGTTTTCCGTCCCAGCCTCGCAGCGGGTTTGGCTTTATCCAAGCCATGTTCATGCAAAAAATACGCCGAATCCTAAAAAGGCAATGCTGTGTAGAAATATGCTGTAATAAATAGATGATACATATGATCCAAAGAAATTTTAGCGCCACTAAATATGTAATATGTTACATAATTCATAGTGGTTTTCTGGGAATTCTAATGCCCAAAGGGAAATGAATTTAATTTTCTAAGGCATTGACCGACCTGATCTGGAAGTTTAAGCGAGGGAGTCCGGGGATGTCAACTGAAGATGGAAAGGAATGCCTTTTATCTTACAAAATTCAATTTATAGCGCAATAAAGAGAGGGATGGATTCCTTCAGATAACTTCCCGACCAACAGCTCTGTTTCGATTTGTGATACATTGAGATAGGACGAAACCGCTTCGCGGCAGCTTGCCCGTCTGAACGTCTTCAGTTATTTTCCCGCCGTACCCTGTTGAATCCAAATATCCAAAGCCTGATCGAGAGCGCGCATATCAATATCAAGCATTATCCCTTTTAAGATTGTTCACCTTGATGAAACCATATAGTGGCCAACAACTTATGAATCAAAATTTAATCTTGCTTCATTCCTTATCCCGATCTATGCCATTAGATCTAATAGGTCTCTTCAGTGATCGGTGAGAGGTATGTTTATGAAATTTCAGCTCTTTTTTTTGGCATTAATATTTATCTTCGGGATGGGGCCAAATCTTGAAGCCGGTGAAATTTACCAGTGGGTTGATAAGGATGGCGTTCAGCATTTCACCAATGGGCCACCGCCGCCCGGTGCTCAAATCGTCGAAGGCCTTTCGGAAACACCAGCTATTGAACCGCCAGCAAACACTGGCGCAACTGCCCCTAAAGATGCTGGCGGCTTTGAGGGCAAGGAAGATAGCCCACCCGACCTTGAGGATACTGGCGCAGCCGATGGCGGTGAAAACAGCCCAACAGACCGGGAGGAATTCTGGCGCCGTAAAGGGTGGGAAAGTGGCTCAACCAAACGTGAGGATACGGGTGTGGTCGAAGGCGGGGAAAATGGCCCGATACCCGACCGTAAGGTAGACTAGCCACCAAGAGAGACGTGTCAGCGCTTCTCAAAAATAATGGCGCTATATTGCCTGCCCCAGCCGCCCGAGTCGTTTTCCCAGTTTGATGGTCTCCATTTGGTCTCCATAATGTCATAAATCAACAAAAATCAAGGGCAACCACCGTAAAATTGGGTTGCCCTTAACTCGCTGAAATTATGTAGAGACCAACACCATGAAAAACCAATATACAAAACGATTTCAAGCACTTGGACAGATTCACACGGTAGAAGTCACTGGTTCAATCCCAGTACCGCCCACCACTTACCAAAGCAAGGCCTGATCGTTGGAATGATCAGGCCTTGCTTTACTATCGCTGCCACACCACCAGCCGAGACGGCAGATTCTTTATCCATTGACATCCACAGGGCCGTCGATTATTTTTTCACCAAACAGAAAGCTTGATTCAAGCCCTTCGGCCTATTGTATATTGCAAACACGGACATTCGTCATGCCAGTATATGAATATGAACATACCCAGCAGTCTTGCCCACTAGGAGCAACATTCGAAGTCCAGCAGTCCATTCATGACGCCCCACTGACGCATTGCCCGGAATGCGGTCACCAGATCAAGAAACTAATCTCCCGCTCCAATATCAGCACCCCGCGCTCCAATGCCGAACTGAAAGACATGGGATTCACCAAGCTCGTCAAACGGGACACCGGCATCTACGAAAATGTGACCGCCCGGGATGGCGACAGCCGCTATGTGGTTCGCGACAAACCGGAAACACTCCCTAATCTGAGCAAAACCATCCGTGATTGACCACCAACACAAGACATTCGATCATAACATTGCCACCGGTGCAGAGCCCGGACGTACCCCGGCCAAAATGCCGCATGCGGGCCCAATTGGTGATTAAAAAAACAAGCCGCTGTTTGGGATACCGTAAAGGGTGACTAAATCATTTGATCGATTGAATACCCTTGGCGGAAGGGTTGCGGTTCTGGTCTCGGCGCTTTGTTTCTATCTTTCGACAGCCACGATTCGATGGGCCCAAATACAGGGCGTCAATTCGGACCCCGCCTTTTATGTATTGGTGCGTTTTTTGCTCGGATTTCTTGTCATCGCAAGCATTCTCATTTTAAAGAAGCGTCCACCACGCCCGGTAAAATATCATCTGCTGGCGGGTCGGGCGGTCGCCAACAGCGTTGCGGTCTACTGCTTCTATATGGCGGTCCAGACAACCTCCGTGGCCCATGCCAACATCCTCAACATGACCTATCCTGTCTTTGTGGCCTTGATCACCTGGGGCTTTCTCAAGGAGAGGTTGGAATTTCGGATGAGTCTGGCGTTGGTGATTGCTTTTACGGGTATCGTATTGATTCTTCACCCTGGGAAGATGGCGATCAACGTCAAGCATCTATGGGGGCTGGGATCCGGCATCAGTGCGGCTCTCGCCATCGTCTATCTCAATCTCAGCCGCAAAGTGCATGATTCTGAAACGGTTCTATTCTATATGTTCGGCCTCGGCAGTCTAATGATATATGCCGGTTTTCATGATCGCATGGTGATCCGGCATGCCATTGACATCGCGTATCTGGTCCTCTGCGGTGCATTCGGAATTGCCGGTCAGTACCTTATAACCTTTGGTTTTCGGTATGTTACTGCCGTTGAAGGCAGCATTCTGTCTTCCACACGAATTCTGATGGCCGCTTTCGCCGGGCCATTGATCGCAATCGATCCGGCCCTGACTGCAAGAGGCTGGTCTGGCGCGGTGCTCATTTTTTCCGCCAATGCCTACCTGGCATTACGTAAAAAAAACGATAGCCGTGAAAGTGGCAAAGCCCACTGACACCGCACACCTTCTCTCTCTTCGAGATCCTCAGGCTTTGCTGCCGGTGAACCGCAGCAATCGGTAATGAAGGCAAACCCGTTCCGGGTCGATTTGCGTTACCCGCAGAAGGCGCAGATCACCGCCGATCCCGTCATCGAACATGGCGATGCCCCCACCGAAAATCATGGGAGTGATCGTCACCAGGATCTCGTCGATCAGTCCGGCTTCAGCGAAAAGCGTATTGATGCGCGCCCCGCCGGCCAGCACCACCCGCTGGTAACCATCCTTTTCCAGATTCTCCAATATAGCGTTCGGTGCAAGGCTTGTATAAACCAGATTTTCCCATTGCGATACCCGTTTGGCATTGCGTGTCATAACAATATTCCTGCGGCCGGGCAGCGGTTTACCGATGGTATCATAGGTCTTGGACCCCATGATAATCACACCGGCTTGGCGCGTTTCACGCACAAAAAGCTGTTTATCGGCCTTGCCGGTCCAATCGGGAAAATGGTCGGCATACTTTGCAATTTTGCCATCAAGGGTCTGAGCCATTAACAGAATTGTCTTGATTGCCATGCCATCCTCCCCGCTAAGGATCCATATTGCTTTCGTAGAGAATTGAATTAGCCACTAGGTAAATTATTCCACAATAACCTGAACCACAATGGCTAACATATTAAAAAAACGTTAGCACATAAATTTTTAATTTATTGTATTTATTATATATATTTATAATTGAGCCCCATGGCATGTTGCTTGCTTTACCATAGTGTCAGTACACCGATAAACGAGTGCATCTGATGAATCCATGTATTCTGGTAGCAGAGGTTACCTGAAGCTTACTTTGACTTGGGAGATCCGCAAAATGAAAAAATTGTTTCTTTTTTCGTGCATGTTCCTGTTTATGATAATGCTGATCGGCACGGCCTATGCCGATTGGTTCACAGCATCGGCGCTGCCCGCCCCTGCCTTCCCCGAGCATGCGGCGCTGATTGGCTTAGGTGCCGTCATGATCGCCTTAGGCGCATATGGTCGCCGGGCCGTCTCCACAAGGAATTCCCAGAGTTGAATTCATGCCAATAATCATACCATCACATTGCCGCGCGGTTTGCTTTTCAAATAACCAAGATATCGTCAAACGTTTCATTGATATGGCAGTTCTGCTCGACCGGCGATAGGCCCCCTCGTACCCGTCCATCATCACATTAGAAAATCCACGGCTTTTCGTTAGGCGCTTTGGATAGCCAGGCGCACCCGTATCTTCCTGCATGAGGCTAAGAAAAACAATTGCGTTGGTCATTAATCGCCCGGTTGATGAACCTCGCGGCAGTTTCGGCACCATCCAATTGGATACCACCATAGTCATGCCGAACGGATTGCAGTTGCCGGCGCAAAACCGTTTCCAGATTTACCGCACTGCAGTCCTCTTCACTGATGGCCGGTAACCGCTCCGGGAAAAGGCGCGTCAATCGTTCCAGATGTTCCTGCTGCTCCAGGTCGGCCATATTCCGCAAGACAACAAGGCCTGATAGACCGGTATGGAGAAGGTCGGTCAGACTGTTGTAGCCCCCATAGATAATGGCGATGCGAGATTGAATCAGCGAATTGAAATAGCCCGCGCCCGGTTCGAACAAACGACAATGGGCCAACCGTCGAAACCCCTCTTCGGCTTCTCGAACTAACAAACGATCCTTGGGGCGTCCTATATAAAGATGCCACTGTCCTGAGGATGGTCCAATTCGTTCGATGGCGCCGGCCAGTGCTTTTAAAAAAGACAGGGTGTGCTCACCAATCCAGGGAACCGATACCGTAGCGGCCAGGGAGGCAGAAGCCATCGAGGCATCCGACGTGGTATGACGCCATTCCGCCAGACGGGAGACATAACCGGTTGCCGTAGGCTTCCGTTCGAAGTGGCGTTCAATTCCATCCGGTATGCTTTCCCCCAGCACCGTTCGATCACCATACCACAAGATATCCTTGTAAAACCCGCGGAAGGCAGACACGGCGCTATCCGACCACACACCGGCCACATCGCCGATGACACCCCGCATCCCAAGAATCCAATGGGTGCTGCCTCCGGAACCACAAGCTTCCAAGGCCGGCATCAATTCACGATGCTTGCCTTGGGGCATGTGGTCGCTCAAAACACAGCGGGGATTCAGTCGGACAACCAGATCTCGAATCATTCCGGAACGGATGACACCCAGTTCCCGATCGGAAAAATTGCTTTCCCCGTCACGGCCTTTTGAGACACCCCCCACCACACGGGTCTGATAAGCTGGAAGCTTGATCCAATCGAGCCCCCCCTCGCCGATGAGGTCGGCGCTTTGTCTTGCACCGCACAGAAATAAAACCTTCAACTCCGGAAACAAGCGTCGCACTGCCAGACCGATAGCAACACTCCGGCTGGCATGACCCAGACCACGACCGTCGTGCGCATATAGCAGCAAATCCAGTCGATTCATCCCAAACGTGTCCTGTTGGTGTCATACTTCCACGGCAATCGTCAGCTTGCCTGGCGGAAAATCACTTCGAACAGCAGTTTACTTTTAAATGGAAATGCCCTAAATATCAATAGAATCCAATAATTGTGACAACACCCGCCCCATGACCCTAATGCCACAGGAATCATAGGTTGCGTATTGCCTTCTACATGCCCTTTAAGCCGCTCGGCCATCCTAATCCTTCCGGAGACCTGGTCATCGGCACGGAACTTTTCCAGTTCCTGCAAGGATCCGGTCATCATGTGCGGCTGATTAGCCGACTTCGAACACGCTGGCTTTACTGGAAGCCCTGGCGCTGGGCCCTTGTCCCGATGGAAATCGCACGGGTCCGACGCAGGGTGCGCCAGTTCCAGCCCCATCTATGGCTGACGTACCACTCTTACTATAAAGCGCCGGATGTACTGGGCGCCATTTGTGCGCCTTCCCTGGGCATACCGTATGCCATTTTTCAGGGGGTTTATTCCACCAAACGCCGGCGGCGCTTGAAGACCCGACCCGGTTTTTGGTTAAATCGTTATGCGCTGCGGCAGGCAAATGCCGTATTCACCAATAAGCGCAGAGATGAAACCAATCTGAAACGCCTGGTACCCAATGATCGCCTGCACTATATCGCCCCGGGCATACGACCGGAACGTTTTGCGGCCACCCCGCCGGACCTCGCACCGCCGCCGCAACAATGGAGCACGGATGACCGGCCTGTGATTCTGACCGCGGCCATGTTCCGGCCAGGCGTTAAAACCGAAGGTCTTGCCAGGGTCATCCTTTCCTGCGGTCACCTGGCAGACAAGGGCTGCCGTTTTCAATTGGTAATCTGCGGCGATGGTGCCAATCAAGACGTTCTGAAGCGCTTGGCACGACATCATCTGGGAGGATCCGTCCATTTTGCCGGCCGGGTTCCCAGGGATCAGATGCCCCATTACTATCGCAGCGCCGACATCTTCGTTTTTCCGGGTATTCAGGAAGGTTTGGGAATGGTCTATCTTGAAGCCCAGGCCGCTGGACTGCCGGTTGTGGCGTGCACGGGATGGGGGGCCTCGGAAGTTGTCCGGCACAATGAGACCGGTCTTCTATGCGCTCCGGGTGATTGGCCACAATTTACACGCCACATCATGCGTCTATTGGTGGACAGCGACGTGAGACACAAAATGGGAAACGCGGCATCACAGCACATCGCCTCCCATCATGATCTGCACCACAATTACAAACGCTTCGAAACGCACCTCAAATGTTTGGCCGGCATGACTGTGGACGGAACGCCGCCGAACGGAAACACACGTACAAAAACTATTCAAGGTTTGTAGGGCAGTTCAAGGAAGTCAGCGCTCATCGGGGACCAACGGTCAAAAACGCCAGCGTTTACCAATACCAACACCGTCCGGCATGAACTCGCCCTCATCCCCGTTGGTCATCATGTCATCCGTATCGGGCAGGTTGCCAAAAAACAGATAGGTTCCGTCCTGATCGATGTTCATGTAATACCAGCCCTCATCCTGATCGAGAAATTCTGATGCCGCATCTGATGAATGGAGATCCCCCGCAAGCTTAGATTCTTTTTGCTTTTCACCCAGGTCTGCGGGTTGGCCGTTGTCTCTCTTTCCGTCCTTGCCGTCGGAAAGGGCGACACGGCCGACCTGAAATAGCGATCGGTTTTTCGGCGTTATCACGAATAGGACTTCGATGGCCTCGGACGCCCCATCCCCCAGGGCAATCACACGGGGTGAGCCATAGGTCAGGCTCAAAGGGTCGGCATTCAAATCGCATCCGGTCAGCATGCCCTCCTGGTAGAGATTGATATCACTGCAAAAAACTGGGAACGCATTCGCATTCCAGCTGGTTGCCATAAAAAAGCCAACCACCAGGAACAAAACCACTGTTGCGCGACGATTGCAAAAGGGGTTGATTTTACCAAACAGGTATCCCATAAGCGAAAAATATCTCCTGCCTCGTAATTGACATGCAGCGTGCAATGCTTGTTAGAAAATCTTAAACCCCGCTATGGTAATCATGGTATGCCGTATATCAAGTTTGGCGGTCATCGCCACCGCCCCTGCGTTAAGGATGCTATCTCGTGTTCATTCAGAAATAGGCAAATTTGCCGCGTCGGCAATTGCCTTGGGAATATAAACCGATTCGTGTTATCCAAGTGAAAAACGCAGATCGCCGCTTGATATGTTTTTCAGAACTGCACCTTGGGGAAAAGCTCCGTATCAATTTATAAAACAGCCACTTAATGAACAGCGGCAACCGCTGTCGAAACCGGAGGCAACCGCCCTGTGGATCGAGTGAGCCATCGGGAATCGTAATTGTCATGATCCTGCATATCGATATGGACGCCTTTTTCGCTTCGGTGGAACAGCTCGACCGTCCGGAGCTCAGAGGGAAATGCATTATCGTTGGCGGAAACTCCAATCGCGGTGTGGTGACAACCGCTAGCTATGAAGCCCGCCGCTATGGCGTGCGCTCGGCCATGCCCATGTTCGAAGCCCGCCGCCGCTGCCCGCATGCCATAATCGTACCCGGTCGCATGGCCCGCTATAAAACGGTTTCGCGCCAAATCATGGATCTGATGCGCGACTTTACCCCCCATGTCGAACCGGTATCGATTGATGAGGCCTATCTGGATATCAGCGACGGCCATCGATCATTCGGACCGCCCGAGCTTGTGGCCCGCCGCATCAAAGAAAAAGTCCTCCAAACCACCGGATTGACCTGCTCTATTGGTGCTGCGCCCCTGCGGTTTCTGGCGAAGATTGCTTCCGATCTGGAAAAACCCGACGGATTGACCATTATCCGCCGCGAAGACATGTCCGCGTTCATCGAACAACTTCCTGTTCGGAAAATTCCGGGCGTTGGCAGCGTCACCCATCAACACCTGACGAAGATGGGACTTAAAACCCTCGGCGATGTCCGCCGCTATCCGCACGACATGCTGATCAACCGTCTGGGAAAGTTCGGCCACCGATTGATCGCTCTTTCCCGGGGTGACGACCCGACACCGGTTACACCGCACACCGCCGCCAAATCCGTTAGTTCCGAAAGCACCCTGCCACAGGACACCATGGACCGCAGCGTCCTGCAGAACCTCCTGCTGCACCACGCTGAAGATGTCGGCCGCCAGCTGCGCCAACTGAACGTCAAGGCACGCACCATCTCACTGAAAATCAAACATGCCGACTTCCATCAAGTTACGCGAAGCAAAACCCTCGATCGACCGGTTCAGGCCGATGAACTGATCTTCAGGCAGGCGGCCCATCTGTTTGAAGCCTATCCCCTGCGCCAGAAGGTCCGCTTGATCGGCGTCGGTGCTGCCACGTTCATCGCGGCAACGGTCCCTGTCCAGACCGAATTGTTCCCTGAAAAGAATGCGGCCGCATCAAACTGGGAAAAAGTCGACCACACGGTGGATGCCATCAATGCCAAATTCGGCCGCGGCCTGATCAGTAAAGCCAGCCTCGTTATGCCGGAAAACAGCGCCAATCGCGCCCCGGGACAACTATCGGAAGATTGAAAAACGGCGCGGCCCCCGTTGTAAACCGACCGCTGCCGGTGGCATGTCGACGCTGTTTGCGCCATCGCATCACTTATAGCCGCATCTATTGGAACGTCTGCATCAGGCGTTCTAATAGATCGCCGGTGGCATCTTCCGGAAAACAAAAGTGCATGTCCTGATATTTTTTTCGAAATAGGGCAACGTCATTCTTGACCTGCCGCTGACGGACGATCACATCGTAAAAAAATTGGGCCAATTCCTGCATATCGCCCTCTTTCATACCGAAGCGCGTCATTTCCGCCACCCCCATCCGCAGTGCGCCCGAAGCCGTGAACCCTTCCTCGGTCGGCCCGGCCTGATAATTGACGATGATATTGTTGTCTTCCAGGCGCTGAGCGATCTCAGGCCCTTTGGCATAGCCCACCTGGACGATGACCTGGTGGGTTTCGGTGAAGCCCATCCCGGCATCGCCGGCCACGCTCAGGCCAGCGTCATCCAGTGCCTTGGCAAAGGCTTTCGCATTGGCGACCACCTGGCGTTGGTAAGGGTCTTTGAATGTGTTCATTTCATAGGCGGCCAGGAGCAGCCCCAGGAGAGTTCCCAGGTGATGGTTGCTGACGCTTCCGGGAAAAGAGCGCCGCTGAATCGCCTCCCAGAGTGGCCAGGTCTCATCGTCCAGTTCGACTTCGGCCCCGATAATTCCTCGCTGGGTGCCAAAAAAGGTCTTGTGGGTGGAGCCTGTCACCAGATCCGCCCCTTCCTCGAACGGCTCCTGGAAATGCGGCCCGGCCAGACCCAGAACATGGGCCATATCGTACATGAGAATGGTTTTCAGTCCCATGTCATCGACCATCGTTCGAATCTCACGCACGGGCTCTTTGTAAAGCGTCATACTGCGACCGAAAATCACCAATTCCGGCTGATAGATTTCAAGAAGATCCCGGCAGGCTTGGACATCCACCTGATATGGATTCTCGGGCATCACCGGGAAGTTGACGACCGCCGGCTTCTCGGTGCGGGGGTCGCGGGCCACAAAATCCCGCAGCGCCCCCATGGGTTGGGCACTGAGATGCCCGCCCTTGATAATATGATGGTTCATCACGCGACGCATTCGACGCGGCTCCCGCCGGCGGTCCGTGCGGTTCACGTAGTCGACCATGGCACTGAAAACGGCCGTATTGGCCATCTGACCGGAAATCAACCGCGTCTCAACCTCACGGCATCCCAGAAACTGTCGTATTTCACTGGCCAGCAAGGCTTCTGTCTCAGCAATGAATTCGGTGCCCTGGTAATAAAAAACATCATGTCCGTCCAACGCCGTCACGGGCTTATGTTCGGCGTAGCGGCCGACCGGGTCCATAATTGAAAGAAGCCGGGTGAGTCGTGAGGGTGTTTGCTCCGATGGAATCAGGTTGATGCAGTCCTGTTGCCGCCAGACCGTATTGGCGAGCGCTTTTTCCACCAGCAGGCGGGTCTTGCGCTGCCCCTCGGACAGGTCATAGCCGGCTTTATGATCGGGATGCAGTTGATCAGCCAATATGGGACGGGCCAGGGGAGGCGCTTCGGTCCGCAGATGATAGGGCACGACCACGGCTGAATGACGCTTTCCGCGAACCTCGACCTCCACCTGATCCCCTTCCCGCAGATCGCTGTCGATCAGGGCCAGCCCGATGGGGCGCCGGCCTTTTTGATCGCTCATGCGGGAGGCAATACCCTCCCCCTCATACTGCCAGTAAGGCACCATCGTGCCGCTGGTCACATAGCCGGCCAGACCGCCGTTGCGATAGACCGGGGCGCCGGCCCGGGCGATGCCTTTGCCCGTCAGCGCGATGGGCATGACCATGCGCGGCAAATCAGCAAGACGGGACAAATCGCGTTTCTGAATCGCTTTCCAGGCTGCATACTGCTTTGCCAGCGCTTTCCGGCCGATAAAATCCCCTTTGATGTCCGAAAAACTGACCGCAAACCGGGCCAGTCCGCAGGCGTATATGGGAATCGGCCGACCATCAGCGTCCATTCCCAGTTCGTGTCCATAGAGTGGCAGCCCGGCTTCAAGACGCAGCGTATCTCTTGCGCCGAGGCCTACGGCCGTGGCACCCTTTTCGATCAAGGCCTGCCATATCGCCACAGCCCGATCCGACGGGATAAACAACTCAAAACCAAGCGGCTCCCCGGTATACCCCGTCCGCGCCAACCATACCTCTACATCGCTGACAACCGCCTTGCTGAGGGCATTTTTTTCCGGCTCCGGCAAAGCACCGCCGGTCAGCAGCGACTGCAGCAGGGTTTTGGCCCGGGGGCCCTGCAAACTCACCATGGCCATCTCGGACGACCGGTCCCGCATCTTGAGGTCTTCGTACGCCGTGCCGATTTCCTGCAGATGGGCCCAGTCTTTGTCCCGATTCCCGGCGTTGACCACCAAGAGATAGTCTTCTTCGTTGAAGCGATAGAGATAGGCGTCATCGATCGCGCCCCCGGCGTCATCGGGTATCATGGTATACTGGCTTTGCCCAACATCCAGCGCCGCGGCATTGTTGCTCAGGACCTTCTGCAGAAACGGCAAGGCCGCAGAGCCCCCAAATACGAATCGCCCCATGTGGGACACGTCAAAAAGCCCCGCGCCCCGACGGGTCATCAGGTGTTCATGCAGAATGCCGTCAGGATACTGGACCGGCATATGCCAGCCGCCGAAATCCACCATGGTGGCGCCCATTGTCTGGTGGGTATCATGCAGTACGGTTTTCTTGAGTTCCGTCATGGTGGATTCCTTTCCTAAAAAATGCACCGGTTGCTGCGATTATTCGCCATTAAACGAGAGGGAGAACACCTCCTCCAGCACAATGCCTGGCGCTCTTCCGAATCGCCGGTTGAACGGCGTCGTCACAAGCGCAACGGCTTGGATACAGCCCCTCAAACCTCTCGTCTGAGTGTTATGGGATATATCGGGACTTTTCGTCAAGACCGGTGTCCGTGTCCGGCGCGCCGCCCGCGCCATTTTTCTCAGGACGCCCTAAATCAAATTGGATACGTTGATACCAGATGACATCCAAAGGGGGAAGATTAAAACAGATTTTGGGAAGAAGGGAAGAGGGCCGTTGCCGGACGTCAAACATCGGAACCGACTCGGCCATTACGACGGCCTAAGCGGAAAAACCCGTGCCAAGGGAATCGATCGTCCGTTCGGATGGACCAAACGGACCACGCTGGCCGGTGGGGGGACATGCGCTCCGCTCCAACAAACGCGGATTTCAGGTGATGATCAGAATTTCCGGGAAATCATTCAGTTTCTGCCACACGCGCCGCAGGATGATCATGGCCGGATCGGTCGTATCATCGCTTCCGGACACTTTTTCCAGACAGGATTCCAGCAAATCGTCATTGCCGGTCCATACCCGGAATTCGTCCAGCACATATTGCGCGACGGAATTGTAAAGACGCAGAAAATCATTTTCACTCATGCGGGACAATGTCACCATTTCTTTCGGCGGCAAATCAGCTATCAGCAGATCGGCAACTTCATCGACCGTCTGCGGTAAACTCGGCATATTGGATTTATCATACATCATATTTCGCTGAACTTTCGATAAGGTTTCCTGTCAAACAGCTTTTTCGGGTCTTCCGAAGAATATTTACAAGACTCATGCCAAACCGTTTGATCCTTCTGAATGAAAGCTATTTTCTATTTATTTTCAGACAATTGTCGATATTTCATCTCAAATGGAATGCGCTTTGCGACTCATCGTGACCGTAACCGCTTCACGTTTTTGTAAGATTGCCGTCATGGATTTGACTATTTTGCAATCTCGGTGCCACACGATGGCGAACCTGATCCCCATTGCTATTCGCCATGGCGTGACTCATGAGACCAGCCAAATGGCAGCCTCCCATAAAAAGAACCGAAGCACATGCTATTGCCTGACCCAAAAAAGGCAACCGTCACGCGCTAAATTTTCAACGAATCGCAGTTACAGCATTTTAAAGATTGACATTGGTCGGACCGCATCATACGAATGGGTCACCCATTTAAACAATGTCGAAAGATAAATGGTAGATTTTGATTCCCGGCAAGGCCCGAGCGCGTTTTCCCACTCCGCGAAAGTTCCTTTCGGATCTATTCCAAACGGTGGGTGTCAGCCGTAGGAATCGTCAGTAACTTCAAGGATTGAAAACGAGCTGATAACACCGCCAAAGAATGACATCCCCTAACGGCATTCGAGGTGCCAGAAGCCCATGTTTCGAAAAACACAGCACAATCGCGTCTTTCAGGACCTTGTCGATCAGATCCAGGCGGCAATCCTGGATGGCCGCCTCAAACCCGGCGACAAGCTGCCGTCCCAACGGGACCTTGTCGATATGTTTCAAACCAGCCGGGCATCGATTCGGGAGGCGCTGCGGGTTCTGGAGCAAAAAGGGCTTATCGAAGTCAAATTGGGCGTCAGTGGCGGCGCCGTGATTAAAACGGCCGGCACCGAGTCCATCACGGCCGACCTCACTCTCCTGATGCAGCAGCAACAGGTTTCTTTTGACCACCTGGCTGAATTCCGGGAAAGCATCGAAGGGGATGTGGCAGCCATGGCGGCCCGCACGGCGTCACCATCTGATATCGCCCGCTTGGAGGATATCCTGGTTCAGGCCAAGGCCTGTCTCAAAGGCGACGATCATACGCCCTACGACTTCATCCGCATGGACATCCGGCTGCATATCGCATTGGCGGAAATTACCGGCAATCCCGTTTTTGTGGCGGTCATGAAGATGATTCATGAAACCATCCTCGGATTCTATGATCGGTTCACCTTTCGTCGACGCGTCGTGCTGGAAGAAAATTATCGTGATCTTGGCGCTATCGTCGCCGCCGTCAAAGCGGGCCAGCCCGACAAAGCCAAAAAACTGGCCTTGGGCCATGTGGAACGATTTAACCGGCATATGAAAAATGCGTCGCAAGGACCTGAATCCCAATCATCCCCAGACCGCACGAAACCAAAGAATTAAACGCTCGCAGGACGAGCGCATCGGACCCACCGGTCCGGAACGAAAACCAAAACGATAGAAAGAGGTGGGAGGAATCATGAAATCTCAGGCGTATATCGATCTGGAAAATCGCTATGGTGCGCACAACTACAAACCGCTGGATGTCGTCCTGACACGCGGAGAAGGCATATGGGTCTGGGATGTCGACGGCAACCGCTATATGGATTGTCTTTCGGCTTACTCGGCCGTCAACCAGGGCCACTGTCATCCCGCCATCCTGCAGACCATGATGGATCAGGCGCGTTTGCTGACCCTCACCTCGCGGGCCTTTCGCAACGATCAACTCGGTCTTCTCTACAAGGAAGTCTGCGAATTGACCCATTCGCATAAAATGCTGCCGATGAACAGTGGCGCCGAAGCGGTCGAAACCGTGATCAAAGCCGTTCGCAAATGGGGCTACAAGGTCAAGGGCATCCCGGACGACCAGGCCGAAATCATCGTCTGCCGCAACAATTTTCACGGACGCACCATCACGATTGTCGGATTCAGCACGGATCCGGGTTCCCGTGAGGGTTTCGGTCCTTTTACCCCCGGATTTAAAATCGTTCCCTTCGGCGATGCCGATGCGCTGGAAAAGGCCATTACGCCCCATACGGTGGGCTTCCTGGTGGAACCGATTCAGGGTGAAGCCGGCGTCATCATCCCGCCGGAGGGCTATCTGCGGGAAGCCAAGCGTCTCTGCGAGCAGCACAATGTGGTCCTGATCCTGGATGAAATCCAAACCGGGTTGGGCCGCACGGGCAAACTGCTGGCCGAGGAGCATGAGGGCATTGAAGCGGATCTTACGCTGGTTGGGAAAGCGCTTTCCGGGGGGTTCTACCCGGTTTCCGCTGTTTTATCCAATAAAGAAGTCATGGACGTGCTGCGCCCCGGCGAGCACGGCAGCACCTTCGGCGGCAATCCCCTGGCCTGCGCCATTGCCCGCACCGCCCTGCGGGTGTTGGTGGAAGAAGGCATGATCGAAAATGCCGCCACCCTCGGCCACTATTTCATCGACGCGCTACGCTCTCTCAAAGATCCCAAGATCAAGGAAATTCGTGGAAAAGGCCTGATGATCGGCATCGAATTCCACCCGGAAGTGGGGGGCGCCCGTCAATACAGCGAGAAACTCATGGCCGAGGGCATGCTCTGCAAAGAAACCCATGATCACATTATCCGCATCGCCCCGCCCCTGGTAATCACCCGGGATGACATCGATTGGGCGCTGGAAAGGATTGCAAAAGTGCTGCGGGCCGATTAGAAACGGGGCATACCAGCTGCCGGGTCATCGACAATCGCCAAAAAGGCTTACAGACCGTGCCGCCGGCAGCTTCTGACAACCCGTTCAGCAAGAAAGGCATGACCGTGAAACGTGATTTTTTGCATGTAGATGACCTGACCACCGACGAAATCTGGCAAGTGCTTGACATAGCGCGCGACGTCAAAGCCAGATTCAAACACCGGGAAGACTACAAGCCGTTTAAAGATCATTCCCTGGCCATGATTTTTAACAAACCATCAGCGCGCACCCGCATCTCGTTCGAGACCGGTTTCTATCGCATGGGCGGCCACGCCGTTTATCTTACACCCCAGGATATCGAAATCGGGGTACGCGAAGCCGTCAAAGATATTGCCCGGGTGGTCAGCCGCTACAACGACATCATCATGGCACGCCTCTTCGACCACGCCCATATCCTGGAACTGGCCGAATACGCATCGGTGCCGGTGATCAACGCCCTGACGGATTACAACCACCCCTGCCAGGTCATGGCGGATATCTTCACCATCTGGGAAAAACGGGGCCATCTGGACGACCTGAAAATCGTCTACGTCGGAGACGGCAATAACATGGTCCACTCCTGGCTGCGCCTGGCCGGCCGACTCCCCCTGCACTTTGTATGCGCCTGCCCTGAGCGATATATGCCGGACAGCGCCACCGTTGCCCACGCCAAAGACACCGGTGTCTCCACCATCGCCATCGACCACGATCCGTTGAAGGCCGTCAGGGACGCCGACGTTGTTTATACGGATGTATGGGCCTCCATGGGTCAAAAACACGAATTGGAAGAGCGCAAAAGCCATTTCGCCGGCTTTCAGGTCAACGAAGCCCTGATGGCCGCTGCCAAGCCCTCGGCCTACTTCATGCATTGCCTGCCGGCCCAGCGGGACATCGAAGTGACGGATGCCGTCATGGAATCACCGGCCTCGATCGTCTTTGACGAGGCTGAAAACCGGATGCATGTCCAAAACGCCATTATGCTTTTTCTGACCGGGAATTACACGAAGTGACATTTAGAAGAGAGGCTTGGAAATGATCGAAAACGTCATCATCATGGGTGCCGCGGGCCGCGATTTTCATAACTTCAACATCTACTTTAAAAACAACCCCCGCTATCGGGTGGTGGCGTTCACCGCTACCCAGATCCCTGATATCGACGACCGCCTCTATCCACCGGCCCTGGCCGGAGACATCTACCCGCACGGGGTACCGATCTATCACGAAAAAGACTTAGGGGACTTGATCCGGGAGCACAAAGTGGACCTGGTGGCCTTTTCCTACAGCGATGTCCCCCACACCGATGTCATGCACAAAGCCTCCCGGGTCATGGCCGAAGGCGCCGATTTTATCCTGATTGGTGCAACCTATACCATGCTCCGCGCCAGCAAACCCGTTGTAGCGGTATGCGCCGTGCGCACCGGCTGCGGCAAATCACAAACCACCCGCAAGGTCTGCCGTATCGTCAAAGACCGTGGGAAACGCGTGGTGGCCGTCCGTCACCCCATGCCCTATGGTGACCTGACCCAGCAGGTGGTCCAGCGTTTTGCCCGCCATGACGATTTCGATCGACACCAGTGCACCATCGAGGAAAGAGAAGAATACGAACCCCTTGTGGACCAGGGCATCGTCGTTTATGCCGGCATTGATTACCAGGCCATTTTGACCGAGGCTGAAAAAGAAGCCGACATCATCGTCTGGGACGGCGGCAACAACGACACGCCTTTTTATTATCCCGACGTTCACATCGTCGTTTTCGACCCCCACCGCGCTGGCCACGAGTGCCTTTACTACCCCGGTGAAACCAACATGATCATGGCCGATATCGCCGTCATCAACAAGGTCGACAGTGCGGCGGCTGATAACATCGCCATCGTACGCAACAATATTGCCACGCATGCACCCGAAGCCGATATCGTGCTGGCCGAATCGGCGATCCTGGTCGATTCCCCCGAACAGATCAAAGGGAAACGGGTGCTGGTCGTGGAAGACGGCCCAACCCTGACCCATGGCGACATGACCTTCGGGGCCGGGACCATCGCCGCCCGTCGTTACGGGGCCGCGGAACTCGTCGAGGCCGCCCGCTATGCCGTGGGCAGCCTCCGCGATACCTACGCCAGCTATCCCCAAATCCGCCAGGTGCTGCCGGCCATGGGATACGGTCCCCAACAGGTGAACGACCTCGAGGCCACCATCCGCGCGGCCGAATGCGATCTGGTCCTGTGCGCCACCCCCATCGATCTGCCCCGGTTGCTGCAAATCGACAAACCGACTCTCCGCGTGCGCTACGAGTATCAGGATTCGCCCGGGGGGCTTCAGTTGGAGGAAGTCCTCACCCGGCGGTTGGCCATTTAAATCGCGGCACAAGGTCCACATCCAATGTCCACATCCAGCCCTCCCGAAACACTCTTGATTGCTTTGGGCGGAAATGCGCTCATCCGCAAGGGACAGGCCGGGACCATCCGGGAACAGTTTGCCAATCTAAAAATTCCCACCCGGCAAATCGCACGTTTGTCACGCCATCACCGCATCATCATCACCCACGGCAACGGCCCTCAGGTCGGCAACCTGCTGCTGCAGCAGGAGTGCTGTGATGCGGTCCCTCGCCTGCCGCTGGAAATCCTGGTGGCCCAAACACAGGGCCAAATCGGCTATATGATCGAATCCACCCTCGATACCGCCCTCATGGAACTCGGCGTCCATTCCCGACAGCCTTTTATCACGCTCATCAGCTACGTGGTGGTCAATGAAAACGATCCCGCCTTTGAGAACCCGACCAAACCGATCGGTCCGGTCCTGACCGAAGCCCAGGCGGCCGGCAGCCCTTTCCCCACCCGTCTGACGGCCAAAGGCTACCGCCGCGTGGTCGCATCCCCGCGCCCGGTCACCGTCGTTGAAAGGCGGGAAATCCGCAAACTGATCGCTATGGGCTTTATTGTCATTTGCTGCGGCGGCGGCGGCATTCCCGTCACCCGCGAAGGGCGCTCCTTCAATGGGGTGGATGCGGTCATCGACAAAGATCTGGTCAGCGCCGTTCTGGCCAAGGAAATCCGCGCCGATCGTTTCATCATCGCCACCGATGTCCCCGGCGCCGCCATCCACTTCAATACGCCGCAGCAAATCGACCTGCAGGCGGTCACCGTCAAAGAGATGGAGTCCCATCTGAGCGACGGCCACTTCCCCCCCGGTACGATGCAGCCGAAAATCGAAGCCGCCCTGACATTCGTTCGCCAGGGCGGCAAAGAAGCCGTCATCACTTCACTGGATGCCATCGAAGATGCGGTGCGGGGATGCGCCGGCACCCGCATTACCGTCGAATAACGAACGAATCAGAATCCGTAAACGACCTTAAAGGCGATCGGCTTTCAGAATATGTCTGCGCGAAGATCGGCCGTAACGGCAGGTCATTAGCGTTTCAAAAAGGCGGTCAGTAGGTGTCCGGATAGGGGGCGGTGAGGCTGTCGCCGTCGCGCACCGCCATTGTCATGATCGGCTGACCGGGATAGAAATAGACCCCGTTGGTGCGGCCCAGCACGAGGCCTTCGTAGGATGAGCGAATAACCCCGTTGCCCACCGGCCGCCCCCAGACATCGCGCATTTCCGCCACGACATCCCCTTTCCCGACACGCATGCCCGCGTCCACCAGGTGGTGGACGATACAGGCTTCCGGAACACGGGGCGTCCGCATGCGACGCACCGCGTAACCCGGTCGTATCACCCGGATGCCCTCGATGGCCTCCGTATCATCCTTTAGCATACCCGCCCATCGCATGACATTGCGGGTGCCGGCGCACGCCGCCTGGATGATGGCCGGGTCCGGCACCAGCCCGGTTCCCAGCTCCGCGGTAAAGGCCGGGATGCGGCTTTTCTGAAGGACCGACCCGGAGGCCGTCCGGTGGAGTTTTTCTCGAATATAGGTTTCGGCCGGATACTCATTCACGACGGTATGGCCGTAAGCCGTAACCATCTTGTCCAGCCGCTCCGCCAAGGCGAGAGCCCGGTCGTGATCCGCCGCATCTCCGGGCTGGTAGAGGATGCGATCTCGCAAGGCAAATGAGAGGGATCCGATCCAGGCGTTATGAAAATCAATAAAGTAATCGGCCGAGGTCACGATCTTCTCGTATAACCCCTGATAGGCGCGCTCCAGCGAAGACGGCGGATCACGATCCGGATCGGTGGCCGAAATCACTTTTTTCTCCGGCCAGAATCGATTGGGGTCATCGTTGGCATGGTAGGGATCCCGCTGCATCGTGCGCAGTCCGGCGGGATTGAGGGCCGGCAGCGCCACGATGGTACCGTGCAACTGCTGCACCAGTTCTTCGGTGATGAGGCGGTAGATCGCCAGAGGGCCGGCCTGCTCGGTGCCATGGATTCCGGCGGTCAGCCAGAGACAGGGGCCGGCCGTTTGCCCTTGGGCCAGGATGATCGGGAAGAACTCCGTATGACCGGTCGGATGGGCCAACGCCTCCCACTGACCGTACTGGATCTTGCCCGGCACCGCTGTCACATTGCCGACTGTCAGTAGGTCTGCCATTCGTTTCCTCTTTCCATTGAAGGGAACCCATCCACACAGCGAAGCGTGTCCGCTTCGTCGAACAGGCTATAAGTCAACCTTATAACGTCCGATTTTATTGAGAAGGCCCTGCCGGGTCAATCCCAGTGTTCGTGCCGCCTGGGATCGGTTGCCGCCCGATTTGCGCAATGCATCGATTATCATTTTCTTTTCGAGCTGTGCCACGTTCTGCTGCAGCGTTGCGTCCAACAGCGGTTCCAGCGCGTCTTCATGGGAGACGGCCGTGATCTTTTCGGAAAGGCAATCGATGCCAATGTCCTGCTCCGGACCGGCCAGGCAGACCGACCGCTCGATTTCATTCTCCAGTTCCCGAATGTTCCCCGGCCAGTTGAAACGGGAGAGCATTTCCATGGCGGTTGGTTTCAGGCGCCCGACCGGCATGTCGAATTTGCGGGCGCATTTGTCCAGAAAATGCGATGCCAGCAATGGAATATCCTCACGACGGTCTCTCAGGGGCGGCAGAAAAATGGGGAATACTTGGACACGATAAAACAGATCATCCCGAAACCGTCCCTTGGAGACCTCTTGATAGAGATCACGGTTGGACGATGCGATCAGACGGAAGTTTACGTCGATAACTTGCGACCCGCCAACCGGTCGCACCTGGCCTTCCTGCAGCACACGGAGCAGCTTGATCTGCATCGCCGGCGGCATATCGGCAATTTCGTCTAAAAACACGGTGCCGCCGTCCGCCATCTCAAACAGTCCTTTCTTATCGGAGACCGCTCCGGTGAAAGCGCCTTTGACATGGCCGAACAATTCACTTTCCAAAAGATTTTCCGACAAAGCGCCGCAATTCTCGGCAACAAAGGGGTTGTCCCGCAGCGGCCCGCTGTAATGAATCACCCGGGCGATCATCTCTTTGCCGGTGCCGGTTTCGCCCTGGATCAGAACGGAGGTCGTGGTGTTGATCACTTTCTCCACCAGGTTGAACACTTTTTCCATGGCCGGACAGGAACCGATAATCCCCTGGAGATTGAACCGGTTTTGCACTTCCGCTTGCAATCTTACATTTTCGGACGCCAGATGATCGGCATGCTGCTTCAATTCGCCATAGAGACGGGCGTTCTCAATGGAGATCGCAATCGGCCCGGCGAGAACTTCCAGCAATCGGGCCTCATGCTCGGTGAAAGTTCCCTCACGCTTATTCAGAGCATACAGAACACCGATCCGTTCTTTCGCGGTATTCAAGGGCACACAAATCATGGACCGCGTTTGGAAACGCTGCTGCAGGTTCAAGGTATTGGCAAAGCGTTCATCATTTTCCACATCCGGTATGATCACCGAACGGTTCTTCCGGAAAACCCAGCCGGCCACGCCGTAATGGTCCGGAAACCGCATCGGTTTGGCGTCGTCCAACGCCTGTTGGGTTTCTTCTTCCACGGTACGGATGAAGAAAAATTCTTTTTGAGCAGGATCGTGAAGCGCAATTGAGGCCCCTTCGATATCAAAAGCGGTTTTAATTTTTCTGAGAATATGGCGAAGCAACTCATTCAGATCTGAAAACGCCTGAATCGAGGCGGACACATCATGCAGGAGTTCCAGTTCATGACCGGAAAAAGATTCATCGGGTAAGACGGATGGCATAACGATCCTCAAATAATGAGATATTTATGGACTGATATGAAAAAGGCTGAGCGCTGTCAATAAAATTTACACAAATATTCATCGTATATCAACATCCTTTACAGACCTGCACACCCGGCCAATCCCTCCAAAAACGACCTTCATTCTAATCATCTGAAATGATATAGTTTTTCATCTTAAAACAGCCATCAAAGCAACATGTCTAACCTGCTCAAACTGGCACCAATTATGCAGAATGCTAAAATATGACATGAAAGGGTGCAACATCCCCCGCAAATTTCTCCAAACGAAACGGGAACACCCGACCATAGCCCTCCTGAAGGATACGCCCAAACCTCTCCGCGTATTCTTCTACCCCGCCTGTCATCAGCCGGCTTTGACAGGCGGGGTAATTTTTTAGAGCGCCCTCCCGGTGCCCACGCTCCCGAATTAGGGCTTAAACTATGAAATTGTTTTCTCAATTATAGGCCGATTTGGCCTTATTGGTCGCAACCGAACCCTCAAAATAACGAACCTTTATGCATGATTACGGCACTATAGAAACATGACAAGAGCAAGGCATGGTAATTGCTTTTGAAATTTACTTAAAATTCTTTACATCTTAAAACCAACCATGGAGATCATTTCAGGATGTATCGCACCATAGACAATTTCGACCTTATCGGATTGATGATTGCTTTCTTGTCCCTCATCCGGGTCGCCCTGGGATGAGCCATATCAGCCCTGATGCACGGCTTTCCCGTCCAATGATCCTTCCCGTATGATTGGCGCTTGACCAACCCCATCACAGTCTTAGCTTGACGCCAGTCGGACGAAATCAAAACGCACTTGCCGATGAATCGGCCAGGCGCTCTTCTCCAATGATCACCCCCGTAAAGGCGAATACCATGCCGGAATTGCCGGAAGTACAAACCGTTGTCGATGATCTGGTGACGTCCGGGCTGATCGGCCAAACCATCACGGACGTTCACATCCGATGGCCGGGCAGCATTGCGCAGCTCGATCCGCAAGCGTTCCGGCGCACATTGATCGGGCGCCGCATCGAGAGGCTCAGCCGGCGGGCCAAATGGATAGTTTGGAAGATGGACGGCGGACTGACCATGCTGACCCATCTGCGGATGACCGGTCGTTTTCACCTGGCGGCCCCGGGAGCCGCCTATGGCAAGCACGACCACGTGGCCTTTACCATCGACGGAAAACGGCAGTTGCGATACCATGACACCCGCAAGTTCGGCCGATTCTATCTTCCGGACAGCACGGCCATGCTCGACCGTCTGGGACCGGAGCCTCTTTCCCGGCAGTTTACCGCCCGTAAGTTTGAAAAACAGCTGGCCGCGCACCGCCGCCAGCTTAAACCCCTCCTGCTGGACCAGCACTTCCTGGCCGGGCTGGGCAACATCTATGTCGATGAAGCCCTATGGGATGCCGGCCTCCATCCCACCCGCGCATCGGATGGATTGACCGACGCCGAAGTCCGTCGCCTGCACCGCGCCATCCGTAAAGTGCTCCGTCGCGGGTTGCGCAACCTGGGCACCACGTTGGGTACCGGCGAAACCACCTTTTACTCCGTTGCCGGCCATCGGGGCCGCAACCGGGACGAACTCAAGGTCTTCCGCCGCACCGGTGAACCTTGCCCGCGCTGCCGTGGGGCCATCACCCGTCTGGTGGTAGGACAACGCAGCACCCATATTTGCGAGGTCTGTCAGAAGTAAACCGTCTTACAACATAAAAAACGGCCAGTGGTAAAACCGCTTGCGCCGGATGGAGAGAATACGATGTCTGAAATGATTGCGAACCCTGAAGCCTATTTCCGACAAATCCTACCAGCCCGCAGTGCCCTGCTGCAAACCCTGGAGGAGGAAGCTTGTCGGAAAGAAATTCCCATCGTTGGTCCGGTGGTAGGGGAATTACTCTATATCCTGGCGCGCGCCACGGGTGCCGCTCGCCTTCTGGAACTGGGAACCGCCACCGGATACTCCGCGATTTTCCTAGCGGAGGCCTGTGCTGCAACGGGGGGTCACCTGACGGCGATGGAATTGGACGAAACCATGGCCCGTCGGGCCGCCGCGAACCTCGCAAGCGCAGGGCTTTCACAATGGGTCGAGGTGAAATGCGTCAATGCAAAGGAAGAAATGGCCCGGACAAGGGAGCCGTTTGATTTTATTTTCATGGATATCGAAAAGGAAGATTATCTGACGATGCTGCCGCACTGCACGCGCTTGTTGCGAACCGGGGGGTTTCTGCTGGCAGACAATGTGGGATTTGCGGATGCCGATCCTTTCAACCGCGCCATCGTTGAAGATCCGGCATGGCGATCCGTCAGCTTACACGCTTTTCTCCCGGAGCACTCGCCCGAAAAGGATGGCCTGTGTCTTGCGGTGCGCGTCTGAAGCCCGACAATTTCTCACCGGGGTTGACGGTTCATTCTTTGTCCCCTTGATCCCCAGGTTCCTTTTCCTGGAAGGCATCGCGACGTTCGCGGTTCTGACGGGGGCTGAAAAACGGGAAACTGCGGCGGTCGCCGCCATCCCGTCGATGCCGCAGCCAGCGGCGCTCCGGGAATTTATCGGCCGTCGTTCGACCGCGGCGATCGGCCTTTTTCCGCCGCCCTCCCTGGTCCTTGGTTTTCCTGGAATCGCTTTTTAAATCGACCTCGGCTGCATCATGCGGATCCTGTTCCATTGTTTTCCCCTCCGGTTAAACACCGGTTGCAAGCGCATGGGAGCGGCCGCCTGAAATGGTGGCCGCTTTTTGCTTTCGCCCCCGGGACGCCGTCCCGTCAAATCCACGAGACCTACATTACATAATAGACAAACATTATATAAAATCAACAAGTTACTTTAATTAATCGAAGATTGTAAATGTTTTCATATAGTTACCACTTTTCAACCGCAGTCTGCCATGGTTCTGCACTTGACAGGAACAGGACTGCCCGTTGTATAGAAGAGTCCTTACCATTCTTGTCCCCTGTTTCGCACTGGCCACCGTGAACGATCGCGACGGCCCGCATTGTGTAACCCTTTTCCACAGGAGGTTTGCCATGAAAAGATGGTTTGCATTCGTTCTGGCTCTGGTGGTCGCGTTTTCCGCAACCCCCGCAACCGCCGCCACACCCCCCGACACCCTTGTCATGGCGTGGCAGTTCGATGACATTATCACCCTCGATCCCGCAGAAATCTTCGAGTTTTCCGGAGCGGAATATGCCGGTAACACCTATGACCGCCTGATCGGCTATGAGGTGGACGACGTCAGTAAAATCTATGGCGTCGCGGCGGAAAGCTGGACGGTGTCGCCGGACGGCAAGACCTATACCTTCAAGATCCGGGACGGCATCACCTTTGCTTCGGGCAATCCGCTGACCGCTGAAGACGTGGCCTTTTCCCTCCAGCGCACCGTCATTCTGGACAAATCCCCGGCCTTCATCCTGGGGCAATTCGGCTTCACGGCCGATAATGTGCGTGACCGGATCCGGGCCGTCGATGCCAATACCGTCACCATCGAAACCGACCAGGCCTACGCCCCGACCTTTGTGCTCTACTGCCTGACCGCCACGGTGGGCTCGGTAGTGGACAAAAAGGAAGTGATGGCCCATGAAAAAGATGGTGATCTGGGCCATGCCTGGCTGCGAACAAATTATGCCGGTTCCGGCCCCTTCAAACTGAACCAATGGAAAGCCAGTGAACTTCTCATTCTGGATGCCAATCCATCCTACTGGGACGGCGCCCCAACCCTGAAACGCGTCATCATCCGCCACATTGCCGAACAGGCCACCCAGCGCCTGCTTTTGGAAAAAGGTGATATCGACATCGCCCGCAACCTCGGCCCCGATCAGATCAAAGGTCTGGAAGGCAACCCGGAGGTGCGCATTCATTCCTCCCCCAAAGGCGGTATTTTCTACCTGGGTCTCAACCAGAAAAACGAGGCTCTCCGGAAACCCCAGGTGCGCCAGGCCCTGAAATATCTCGTGGATTACGACGGCATCGCCAACACGATCCTGAAAGGCAGCATGGAACCACATCAGGCCTTTCTGCCCAAAGGGTTCCTGGGGGCGCTGGAAGACAAACCCTTCAAATTGGACCCGGAAAAAGCCAAACAACTGCTGGCCGAAGCCGGCTATCCCAACGGCCTGACCCTCACCATGGATACCCGCAACAACTTCCCGACCCTTGACATGGCCCAGGCCATCCAGTCCACCTTCGCGCTGGGCGGCGTCAAGCTGGAAATCATTCCCATGGACGGCAAGCAGGCGCTGACCAAATACCGGGCCCGCAACCACGAAATCTATATCGGCCGCTGGGGACCGGACTACCAGGATCCCCACACCAATGCCGACACCTTTGCTAAAAATGTGGACAACTCCGACGATGCCAAGGCCAAACCCCTGGCCTGGCGCAACGCCTGGGACATCCCTGAGATGAGCAAGAAGACGGACGCGGCGGCGAAAGAAAGCAATCCGGAAAAACGCGCCCAGATGTACCTGGAACTCCAACGCGAGCACCAGCTGACCTCGCCCTTCGTGATCATGTTCCAGGATATCGAAGTGGCTGCCGAACGGTCGAACGTGAAGGGTTTTGTCCTCGGCCCCAGCTTCGACAGTAATTTTTACCGGGGTGTGACCAAATAACCTATGGGACCGCGTTCCCAAACATCAGCCCAGGGCAACCGCGCCTGGCGATACGGCCGAAAATTATCGGCCCTGATCGCATCGGTTGCCCTGACGTTTTTGGGACTGCTCTTCGTTACCTTTCTGATCGGCCGGGTGGTGCCCATCGACCCCGTGCTGGCGGCGGTTGGCGATCGCGCCCCGGCCGAGGTCTATGAGCGGGTCCGCATCGAACTGGGGCTGCACCTGCCCCTCTATCAGCAATTTTTTGTTTACATCGCCAAAGTATTCCAGGGCGATTTCGGACGGTCCATTCTTACGGCCAACCCTGTCACAAGCGATATCCTGCGCGTTTTCCCGGCCACCCTGGAACTGGCCACGGCCGCAACGTTTTTCGGCATCCTTTTGGGCATCCCTATGGGGGTCATGGGTGCCGTGCACCAGGGCCGCTGGCCGGACCAGGTGCTGCGGGTGGTGGGACTTTTCGGTTATTCCGTCCCCGTCTTCTGGTTGGGCCTGATGGGGCTGCTGCTGTTCTATGGCCGCCTGGACTGGGTGCCCGGCCCCGGGCGGCTGGACGTCTTCTACGAAGGCGTGCTGACCCCGACCACAGGCGTCATCCTGATTGACAGCGCCCTGGCCGGCGAATGGGACATCTTCCGCAATGCCCTGGCCCACATCACCCTGCCGGCCGCCATCCTCGGCTATTTCAGCCTGGCCTATATCAGCCGCATGACACGCAGCTTCATGCTGGAGCAGCTCAACCAGGAGTACATCACCACAGCCCGGGTCAAAGGCGTCAGCGAGCGCGCCGTTATCTGGCGTCACGCCCTCGGCAATGTCCGCATCCCGCTGGTCACCGTGATTGCGCTGAGCTACGGCAACCTGCTGGAAGGATCGGTTCTCACGGAAACGGTTTTCGCCTGGCCGGGCCTGGGCTTCTATCTGACCAAATCCCTGCTCAGTGCGGACATGAACGCCGTGCTGGGCGGCACCATTGTCGTCGGCGCGGTGTTCATCGGCATCAACCTTCTATCCGACGCCTTATACCGGCTTATGGACCCACGGGCCCGATGACCGCCCCAGCGACATACACAACCTCCGAGGGGCGAGGCACCCGCTGCCATCGCTGGCTATTGGCAAGTGCCCCACGGTCCCGGTACCAGGCCCGACTGGGGCGGGCCTATCAGGCCTGGCTGACGTTCAGCCAGAATCGTTTGGCCGTGATCGGGCTGGGCATCATCATCGTCTTGGTGGCCGCCGCCGCCCTGGCGCCCATCATCGCGCCCTACCCGCCCAACGCGCCGGACCTGTCGATACGACTGTCACCCATGTCCGCCAAACATTGGCTGGGAACGGATGAACTGGGGCGTGACATCCTTTCCCGCATTATCCACGGGTCGCGGCTGACCCTGTACGTCATCGTCCTGGTGGCCATCATCGCCGCACCGGTCGGACTTCTGATCGGCACCGTTGCCGGTTACGCCGGTGGCTGGCTGGATATGGTGCTGATGCGGATCACGGATATCTTCCTGGCCTTCCCCAAACTCATCCTGGCCCTGGCGTTCGTGGCAGCCCTTGGGCCGGGCATCGAAAACGCTATCATCGCCATCGCCATCACGGCCTGGCCCCCCTACGCCCGTATTGCACGGGCGGAAACCATCACGATTCGCAACGCCGATTTCATCAAAGCTGCGCGGCTGCAGGGCGCCGGCCCGGCGCGATTGATCTGGGGCCACGTGATGCCACTGTGCCTGTCGTCCCTAATCGTCCGGGTCACCCTGGATATGGCCGGTATCATTCTCACCGCCGCCGGTCTGGGGTTTCTGGGTCTGGGTGCCCAGCCGCCCCTGCCGGAGTGGGGCGCCATGATTTCGAGCGGCCGCAAATTCATGCTGGATCAATGGTGGGTGGCCGCCATGCCCGGGATCGCCATTTTTGTGGTGAGTCTCGGATTCAATCTGCTGGGTGACGGACTGCGCGATGTACTGGACCCCAAGGCGGAGGGCCAATAGATGGCGGCGCTGCTGGATGTCAAAAATCTGCACGTTACCTTCCGGACCCGGAAAGAGACGGTTGAAGCGGTCCGCGGGGTGAGCTTCGCCATGGGCCGCGAAAAAATCGGCATCGTCGGCGAATCGGGATCGGGAAAATCCGTTACCTGCCGCGCCCTTCTGGGGCTGGTGCGCCCGCCGGGCACCGTCACCGCCGACCACCTGCTGTTCGACGGCGTCGAACTGCGGCAGACCGATCCCCGCCATATGCGGGCGATCCGGGGCCGCCGGATATCCATGGTGATGCAGGATCCGAAGTATTCCCTGAACCCGGTCATGACGGTCGGCGACCAGATTGCCGAAGCCTACCGGATTCATGCCCAAGCCTCCCAGGCGGAGGCACGGCGGAAAACTATTGAAATGCTCGAAGCGGTGCGCATCCGCCGGCCGGAGCAGGTCTATGACACCTATCCCCACGAAGTTTCCGGAGGTATGGGACAACGCATCATGGTCGCCATGATGTTGATCCCGGGGCCGGATCTGTTGATTGCCGACGAGCCGACATCCGCCCTGGACGTCACGGTCCAGCTCCAGCTGCTGGCCATCATGGACGACCTGGTGCAGCAGCGCGGCATGGGACTGATTTTTATCAGCCACGACCTCAACCTGGTGGCCTCCTTCTGTGATCGCATCATCATCATGTACGCCGGGCGCATTATGGAAACATGCCCCGCGGCCGAACTGCATAACGCCCAACACCCCTATACACGGGGACTCATGAACTGCCTGCCCCAAATCGACACCCCCCCCGGCAAGCTTCCTGTTCTCGAACGGGATCCAGCCTGGCAGGATGGGCCGTTATGATCACCGTCAGCGATCTCAGCGTCACCTTCGGCCGGGGACGCCGCGCCGTACCGGCGGTGCAACATGTTTCCTTTACGGTGGAAGCCGGAGGGCTTTACGGTATCGTGGGCGAGTCGGGATCCGGCAAGTCCACGATCTTGAATGTTCTCAGCGGCCTGAATCGACGGTGGCGCGGCTCGGTCACCATCGATGGCGACCAGCAGGCCTTGCAAAGAGACCTCGCTTTCCACAAAAAGGTGCAGATGGTGTTCCAGGATCCCTACGGGTCACTTCACCCCCGCCACACCGTGGACCGCATCCTTTCCGAACCCGTGGCTATCCACCGGCTCGGCCAGTCGGCCGCCCGCGTCGAGAGAGCCCTTGAAGAAGTCGGGCTGGGGCCCGAGTTTCGATTCCGTTACCCGCATCAGCTCTCGGGCGGTCAACGCCAGCGGGTGGCCGTGGCCCGGGCCCTGATCCTCGAGCCACGCATTTTGCTGTTGGATGAACCCACCTCCGCCCTGGATGTTTCGGTCCAGGCCGAGGTGCTCAACCTTCTGACGGGTCTGCACCAACGGCGCAACCTGACCTATATCCTGGTCAGCCACAACCTGGCCGTTGTCGCCCACATGTGCCGCCGCATTGCCGTCATGAATCGCGGTGTTATCATAGAAGAATTGGGGGTCGAAACCCTGCGGGACCGCTCGCCGGAACATCCCTATACACGCCAGCTGCTCAGCGCCAGCCTGGGATACGACCGGCAAGCCGTTGCGATGCTGGAAGAATTCGACATGGATGCTTACTGATGTATTCGAGAAAGAAAAGATGATGGACTCGCAAAAAGTCCGATTTCAGAAGGTTTCGTAAGAAGTTCGAGATACGGCTTGCGAATCCCGAGGAATACCGCTATCGCGGGTGCCGGAGGCAGCGTACTTGTCGTACGCCGCAGTGACGAGGGATACGCGTAACGCCGATATTTATCCGCCACTGGCGGATCGGACTTCTTACGAAACCGTCAAAGATAAACAGGAGAACTTATCATGGACCGCAAACTGGCCCAAAAAGTCGCCGACCTTCACCAGCAGGCCTTCACCATCGATGCCCACTTCGACCTCCCGTGGGATGTGGCCAACCAGCGGGATCGCGGACAGGAGAAGGTCATTGCCTCCCAGTATCTGGACCGCTTTCGCAAAGGCGGGTTCAACCTCATCGTATCCGCCATTTTCATCGAAAATTACTTCCTGCCGGAAATGGGTCTGCGCAAGGCCCTGGGACAAATCAGCCACATCGCCGAAGAATTGGATGACCTTTCCGACGCCGTACACCTGTGTCGCAGCCTGGAAGACATCCGCCATTTACGTTCAAACGGCCGTATCGGGCTGCTGCTCTCGCTGGAAGGCGCCGATCCGCTGCAGAACGACTTGAACCTCCTGCGGGTATTCTATGATTTGGGGGTCCGGGGGCTCGGCCTGACCTGGAGCCGTCGCAACTACGCTGCTGACGGCTGTGCTTTCTCCACCGATGCCAAAGCGCGTCCCTGCGGCCTGACCGACTTCGGGCGGGCCCTCGTAGAAAAAGCGGAACACCTGGGCATGCTGGTTGATGTGAGCCACATGAATGAAGCTGGTTTCTGGGATGTCATGGATGTCGCAACCAAGCCCGTCATCGCCTCCCATTCCAACTGCCGTGCCCTGGCCGACACCCCGCGCAACCTGACCGACGATCAAATCACGACCCTGGCCGCCAAGGGCGGCGTCATGGGCATGAATACCATCAGCGCCTTTGTGGGAGATACCTCCCGCAAGCGGGGTGCAAATGATCTCTTGGACCATGTGGATCATATTGCCAAGTTGGTCGGCATCGCACACGTGGGAATCGGTTTCGACTTTTGCAGCGGCTTCAAGGATTATCTGTCCCTGCCCCACGCCCTGGAAACCTACGATGTCCTGCCCGGCCACCATCACCTGGAAGACTTCACCGCCGGTCTCGTCCAGCGAGGCTACAGCGACGAAGACATCCTGAAAGTGCTGGGGGGAAACTTTATGCGGGTCTATGAACAGATTCTCAAATAAAGCGGGTTGGTAAAGCGCCCAAGATCGGCGTTGCGCTTCATTGGTAGGTTTTTCAGGGATCATATGTTTGATCAGTTAGTTCACCCCATTCGATGAAAGGAACTGATTAAATGAAATCTCGCGCACTATTGCTTATGATCTGTATCACCATGTTTATGTCCCTATTCTCCTGCTCCAATGCCCTGCAACTAACCTATCAAAAGCCCCCGATGGCAACAGCCACCATAGGCCAGTTATACGTGGAGGTTGATGATGCGCGTCCACCCGAAAAAGGAGGAAATGATCCTTACACGGTTGGCGTCATCAGGAGTGCTGTCGGCATACCATACGACGTTAAAGCTGCCCCCGATAGAGAACCCTCAATAGTGGTAAAAGAATTGATTTCGGAATGTTTAATGAGTGCCGGCTACAGAATCGTAAATGATTCATCTGCAGCACCCCATCTGCAGGCAAGCTTAAAGAAATTTTGGAGTGATGGATATGTGCATAATCGAATTGCCTTGGAAATGCCGATTGTTTTACAAAAATCCGAAAATGCCGCATCGGCGTGGACGTATGTGTTAGACGTAAATGAAGGTTTTACACCAATGGGATTCGGGTTCAGCCAGTTTAATGCGGGCTATAATAGAATGCTCGATGTGGCCAAGGATAAACTGATTGAACAATTTACTAGTCCAGAGTTTGAAAATCTTTATCGTACGCTTGATTAAGTCGCCTTTGAAAAAAATGACTTTTTACGATCCACCTTCTTACGAGGACAAAAAATATAAGATTTCAAAGAGAAAAGGCTATTTCAAAGACACCTATCGCGTTAAGGAGGACCCATGGCGGCCCGATACTGGCTCATGAAATCCGAACCCGGGGAGTATTCCCTGGATGATCTGAAAAAAGAACCGGACCAGACCGAGCACTGGGACGGGGTGCGCAACTACCAGGCCCGCAACTTCATGCGGGATAACATGCAGGTGGGCGACGGTGTCCTTTTCTACCACAGCGGTAAAAAACCGGAAGTGGTAGGCACAGCCCGCATCGTTAAAACCGGCTACCCCGACCACACGGCCTGGGATCCCAAGAACAACCACTACGATCCCAAGAGCACACCGGAAACCCCCATCTGGTACATGGTAGACATAAAATTCGAATCGGAATTCAAGGCCCCCATCCCCCTTAAAGAACTGCGGGAGGTCCCGGCCCTGATCGACATGATCCTGCTGCGCCGCGGCAACCGCCTCTCAGTCATGCCGGTCACAAAAAAAGAATTCGATACGATCGTAAAAATGGGAAAGTGAGTCATCTCCAGCAGAGCGGAATTCGTCAAGTCGTTCTCTCGCCGGTGGATAGAAAACGGTTTTGGAGCTTTTTGGTTTTGGTTTCCCCTTTGTCCCGCGCCGAGCATCGACGATGCGGACGGGAAAAAGCGTGCGGACTGTTTACCCGCCTCAGGCGGGTCTGAGTCCGCCGCAGCCTAAGCGAAGGCGGGCGAGTTTCGGCGCGTCCGTCCGTGGCCACGACGCGCAGGCGAACCCGGAGGGCTCGTGACACCGGGCGCCTTCTTTTGGTTCGTTTTCTTCGGCGAGGAAGAAAATGAACAGCAACCAGAAGGGCGTAATAACCGATCACCGGTCGCACCCCTATGGAAGAATGCACATTAAAAAAGGGCACGCCATAAAGGCGCGCCCTTCATTATCTCCACTGCCAATGCGGCGGATATGCGAATATCAAGGATTCATCTCGTAAGTGTCCGTAAGGGGCAGCACCTCTTTCTGCCACACCCGCTGGAAACGCTCCTCATCCACCACCGGTTTGCAGATCATCTTCAGGCAGCCTTCCATCTGGGCTTCCGTGCTGCTGGTCTTGGCATAAAGCTGCAGGGCGAACTTGGAGAAATCCCGCACCATGAAATCGAAGATCTGCTCCAGCAGGTCATCGCCCAGGCCGTCCATCTTCCCCTTCTCGATGATCAGCTGGCCATAGGCCACCAGGGTAAACAACTCGCCCATGCACAGCAGAAAATCGATGTCCCGGGTCTGCTCCTTGCTGGGCGGCGCGGTCATGAGGAGCATCTTCAGTGCCTCGATCTGCTCCTTGAAGATATTCACGTTGGGCAGATCCACCTGGCTGTAAGCCTTCATGTAGTCGTGGAACTGGATCTTGCCCAAGCCCCGGGTGGGCCCCTGGTTGAACAGAAAGTCATCGTGA
>JAHLLS010000050.1 GCA_020444045.1 Deltaproteobacteria bacterium | reverse complement strand
ATTCTTCGATCTCCCGGGGATAGATGTTCTCGCCGCCGCGGATAATCATGTCCTTGTGGCGGCCGGTGATGGCCAGGTACCCGTCTTTGTCCATAACCCCCAGATCGCCGGAGTGGAGCCAGCCGTCGGCATCGATGGCCCTGGCCGTCGCTTCCGGCATTTTATAGTAGCCTTTCATCACGCTGTAGCCCCGGCAGCACACCTCTCCCTGCTGTCCGGCCGGCATGGGCTTGCCGGTTTCCGGGTCTACGATCTTGAGCTCTATCTGCGGCATGGCCCGTCCCACGGTCTCCGTGCGCCGCTGCAGATCGTCGTCGGGCAGGGTCTGGGTCATCACCGGTGAATTCTCGGTAAGACCGTAGCAAATGGTTATTTCATTCATGTGCATGCGCTCCATGACCTGGCGCATCACCTGCACCGGACACGGCGAGCCGGCCATGATGCCGGTTCGCAGGGAGGAAAAGTCGAATTTGTCGAACAGCCGGTGTTCCAGCACGGCGATAAACATGGTGGGAACACCATACAGGGCCGTGCAGCGCTCCTGTTCCACCGAAGCCATAACCTGGACCGGATCGAACTTTTCCAGGATCACCATGGCGGCACCGTGGTTCACGGCGGCCAACACACCCAGCACACAGCCGAAGCAGTGAAACAGCGGCACGGGCAGACACAGTCGGTCCTGCGCCGTAAAACCCTGGTTCTCCCCGATCCACCAGCCGTTGTTGCCGATGTTGTGGTGGGAGAGCATGACCCCCTTGGGAAACCCGGTGGTGCCGGAGGTATACTGCATATTGACCACGTCGTGCACATTCAGGTCGGCCTGGCGGGACAGGTACTGGCTGTCGGCCACCAAAGATGCCAGGGCCATTATTTCCGGCAGGCTGTACATGCCCCGGTGCTTCTCCTGGCCCAGAAAACAGACGCGCTTCAGGCGAGGAAATCGCCGGCTGGCCAGCCGCCCCCGCTCCTGGAGTTTCAGCTCCGGCACCAGGTCGTGGACGGTCTGGATATAATCGGTGTCCTGGAAGCCGTCGATAATGAAAAGGGTCTCGGTGTCGGACTGCTCCAGCAGGTAGGCCAGTTCGGCGCTTCTATAGTTGGTGTTGACGGTCAGCAGCACGGCGCCGATCTTGGCCGTGGCAAACTGAAGGGTGACCCAGTAGGGGATATTGGTGGCCCACACCGCCACCTTCTCTCCCTTTTTCACCCCCAGGGCCATCAACCCCTTGGCCAGCTGATCCACCACCCGGGCAAATTCTGCGTAGGAGAGTCGGAAATCCCGATCCACATAAATCAGCGCGTCGCGGTCCCCATGCGCGGCCACCGTACGGTCAAGGATCTGCCCCAGGGTCAGGGATTGCAATTGCTGCTGTGCCATCGGCGCCTCCTATCGGGGAATGTAAATTACGGCGTAAATGGCTGCCGGTTGAGCCCCCTTGCAGCTGACATAGTGGGGGACGATAGAGTTGTAATAGATGCTGTCACCGGCTTCCAGGTCGTAGATCTCCGTGCCGTAGCTGACCTCCACCCGGCCGGCGTAAACCACGATGAACTCTTCACCCTCGTGGCTGGACAGGTCTCTGGCTTTTTCCGATTCCGGCAGCAGTTCCACATAAAACGGTTCCATGTGCCGGTCGCTTTTGCCGCTGCCCAGCGAGTAAAACTTCAGGGCCACGGGCTTGTCCTTGCCCCTCAGCATGCTCAACTCCTGCTTGCGGTCATCCCGCCGGACCACCAGGGGATCGCTGCTGATCTGGTCATCAAGGAACGTGCCCAGCCGGACATCCAGGGCCCGCGCAATTTTGAGCAAGGGCCCCAGGGAGGGGTAGACGTCGTCTTCGATGATCGTGGAAAGAAATCCCTTTTCAAGGCCTGTTCGCTGGGCAAGTGTTTCCAGAGACAGATCCTTTTGGGCCATAAATGTGCGGATGCGACGTCCAACTTTCTCTGTTTTCATAGAATCGATCTTCTCCATTTTTTCGATGCCGCCGGTTATCGACCGAAACCGGCCGGCTGTTTTTTTAGAATCGGATGTGGTAATCTGCCAAAAAACAGCAAGCAGTCCCTATAACCCAAACCACCGCGCAGGCAAAGGCTTTTTTGATCCCGTCATGGATCACGCGCAGAATCGAAAAAGAAGGATGGAAGAACGGGTCGAAAGGGTTTTCCACCGACTGGCAGATGGGGTCATCCGTCGATGGCCCCGACCGGCCCCCCCGCCCCACTTGCTGAAAGCATGCCGCATCATTTCCCACCGCGGTGAGCATGATAACCACAGCCGATTCGAAAACACCCTGGCGGCCTTTGACGCGGCTGTGAATGCAGGCGTCTGGGGCATCGAGCTGGACCTGCGCTGGACCCGCGACCAGGTTCCTGTGGTGTTTCACGACCCGGACACCCGCCGCCTGTTCAATGAAGAAACAAGGATCGGCAACGTGGCGCTGGACACCCTCAAGGGGAAATTCCCCCTGATCCCCACCCTGTCGGAAGTGGTCGATCGATACGGCGGCCGGCTTCACCTGATGATGGAAATCAAGACCGAACCTTACCCACAGCCTGCGGTGCAGTGCCGCCGCCTGCGACAACAGCTCAAGGCCCTATCCCCCGGGAAGGATTTTCACCTGATGGGCCTGCATCCGGATATGTTCGGCTATTTCGGATTTCTGCCGCCGAAAGCCTTCATACCCATCGCCCGCATACGAATGGACCGCTTCAGCCGAATGGCGGCCGCACGTCAATGGGGTGGTCTTGCCGGCCACTACCTGCTGGCAACCCATAGCGTGTTAATCCGCCATCACAGGCTGGGTCAGGGCGTCGGAACCGGTTTTGCCGATTCCCGGCGCTGTCTGTTCCGGGAGGTCGCCCGCGGTGTGGATTGGATATTTT
Organism: Deltaproteobacteria bacterium; assembly: GCA_020444045.1. Lineage (GTDB taxonomy): Bacteria > Desulfobacterota > Desulfobacteria > Desulfobacterales > UBA5852 > JABZFP01. The sequence continues at coordinate 1,927 of JAHLLS010000050.1, read as the reverse complement.
CGAACCGGGCGGCCGAGATGCAGGCTGTATGCGATCGGAAGCCCTGAGTCGGATGAAAGCGGTCAGGTCGAGGCAAATCGCCGCTTCCGACCTCTGGTAGCGTGTCATCATGCCCCCCCGGGGAGAACGGAGCCCGGCGGTTTCGCAAACCGTTAGAGATCAAGGCATGCGGGCCGTGGAAGCCAGCTTGAGCGGGCGAGCAGGGAATCGATCCCTATCATTGCGGCGAACATTCATATTCCATGCCGAGGGGTGAGGCGTATAGGTGATACGCCGCAGCGACGAGGGATGAAGCGTAACGCAGATATCGGGCGGTTTACGAAACCGTCAGTCTTGAAGCAGTGCTGCCTGTGCCCTACCCTTCTCCTCATCGACGAAATAGAGCAGAATGGCTCCGGCTGCAAACAGGATCAGCACCGAGGCCATGCTCCAGCGGGCCGCCAGGGTTCCTACCTGAACCAAATCCGCAGCCGTGGGATCTGCCGGCATGAGTATCCGGCGCATGAACAGTCCCACCCCGCCCACCAGCACCGGGCCGATGATGGCCGCGAATTTGCCGAGCATGTTATAAAAACCGTAAAACTCCGCCGGTTTGTCCGCAGGGATCAGGCGTGAGTAATAGGAACGGGAAAGAGCCTGAATCCCCCCCTGCACCAGACCGATGACCACCGCCAGCACGTAAAATTCTTCCTTGCGGGTCATGGTAATTCCCCAGAAGGTGGCCGCCACATATACGCCGATGGCGATGTAAATGCCCTTTCGCGGCCCGAACCGCTGGCCCAGCCGGCCGAAACCCAGGGCCGCCGGAAAACCCACGAACTGAGTTACCAGAAGGGCCAGGAGAAGATCGTTGGAGGCAAAACCCAGGCTCATGCCGTAATCCACCGCCATACGGATGATGGTATCCACACCGTCGATGTAAAGCCAGTACGCACATAAAAACAGAAGGACCGTCTTCATGTGCCGCATTCGGCCGAAGGTGTGCTTGAGCTGAGTAAAACCGCCGGACCAGATGCCGACGGTGATGGTCGGTGTCGAAGGCGCCGGCTTCTCGGGCACCCAGAGCAGGATGAACAAGGTGAAAAAACCCCACCACAGGGCTACGGTGAGAAAGCCGACCCGAACCGCCATTCCGGAATCCGCCAGACCGAACCGCTGGGGCATCACCACCATCAGTACATTCACCAGAAAGAGCAGCCCCCCGCCCAGGTAGCCCATGGAAAAACCGAAGCCCGATACGAAGTCGACTTCCTTCTCTCCGGCCACTTCCGGCAGCAGGGCGTCGTAAAAGATGTTGGCGCCGGAAAAACCGATAACACCCATGGCATAGACCACCGCGGCAAAAGCCCACTGTCCCTGCCCCACGAAGAAAAGGGCCGCTGTCATCAGTACCCCCAGATAGGCGAACAGGGTAAGAAACCGCTTGCGGGCGGAGCCCCGATCGGCCACGGCACCCAGGATCGGCGCAGCCAGGGCGACCAGCAGGCCGGCGGCGGCATTGCCCAACCCCAGGCGGGCCGTGCTCAGGTTGACGTCAACACCGGCACTCCAATACTGTTTGAAAAAGACGGGAAAAAAACCGGACATCACGGTGGTGGCAAACGCCGAATTGGCCCAGTCATACATGGCCCAGCCCCAGACGGCCTTTTTTCTTGATTTCACGGAAAGGGTGCTCCTTGGTGCGTGTTTGCTATCTGATGGCTGAAACGAAAAAGTGATATCAACAATGCTCGAACGGGCACTTGGACCGACGGTTCTCATTTTCACTTGAAAAAAGGGGCTGCCGACCGTATCCTTGCAGGGCGGTCGGAAGTCCCGGATCAACACCTGAGACGACTTTTTTGGATAACAATGAACAACAACGCCTTGAAACTGCCGGTATTCTTCCAAAATGAAGATTTTGACACCCACTTTAAGGTATTCCACG
>JAHLLS010000031.1 GCA_020444045.1 Deltaproteobacteria bacterium | reverse complement strand
GGAGGGATGGCTGAGTGGTCGAAAGCGGCGGTCTTGAAAACCGTTGAGGGTAACACCTCCGTGGGTTCGAATCCTACTCCCTCCGCCATCCGCAATATGACACGGAGAGATGACCGAGTCGGCTGAAGGTGCTCGCCTGCTAAGCGAGTGTGGGGGTAAAACTCCACCATGGGTTCGAATCCCATTCTCTCCGCCATTTTAATCGTATGCGCCCGACCGAACTCGGTCGGGCGTTTTGTTTTGAGCGGGTCAACGGTCTTTGTCATTATCAAGGAAGGTTTCGATATCCAGATTCAACTCTTCAAGAATCCTTTTCAACGGCTGGGTCTCGGTGCTGGCCTTTCGCAGGGTGTCATCTCGGCACGCGCCATAGCCGGTCCGGTAGGCCGTGATGTACACGGCCGTGACAAGGATAATATGGATTATAATGAGAAACAGGGTTCCCATGATCGCCTCCGTCAATAGTCGTCTTTATTTCCTTATCGGTCGGTGGGGGAGCCCGCTTTAGGCCAAAGACCGGGGACGGGCGCGAAAGGCAATGGCTGTGGGCAAGTTCGATGGGCTGCGCAATCTTAATTGTTGCTGCGGGTATAGCGGCGAATAAATTCTTGCAGGCGTGTTTTCTGGGCGTCCGTCAGCGCCTTAAACTGCAGGCTTGTTTGACGAATCGGTATACGGGAGAAAGATGTCGTGGTCGGGATATCTATATCGGCAACCCATTTGACCGGCACCCCTTCCAGCCAAACGCCTTCGCCGGCAAACATGATCTGAAGTTTGACCGTTTCGGGAATGGTCACTTCTGGGGGATCATCCGCAATATACTGGAAGGCCAATCCGTGCAAACTGATATTTTGAATTTGACCGACTCGGCCGGATTCGGGCGATAACGCTGCCAATGCACCATCGAGGGCGCGAAAACGTTTTGCTATTCGTCGTTCATCCATCAATATAATCGTCAAATAATCAATATGTTGTGGTTATTAAAAATATGTTATCAATATGGTGTATTCTTCGTTTAATACATAATCCTTCTGGAGGCAAGGGGTTTAATGCCCACGGATGCCTTTTTTCCCGCGCCGGATAGTTCCCATCCTTTTGGTCATGGCACGATAAGCCCTTGTGTGCGGGACGGCCTTCCTGGATGGCGGGGCGTCCGTCAACCCTTCATTCTGCTTGACAAATGAAGGATTCCCTACTAATCATCAGCCTTTGAATCGTGACCGTACGTCGTTTTGACGACTAGACTGGGATAAAAAATCATTCAGAAGGAGGAGAGGAGAACAAATGGCAAAATTAATCGAACCTCATGGTGGTAAAGGCCTTACAATCTGTCTGCTGGAAGGCGCTGAGCTGGAAGCGGAAAAAACCAAAGCCGCCGGCCTTAAAAAGATCACGATTTCCCCTCGTGTCAAAGGCGATTTGATCATGCTCGGAAACGGCGGGTTCAGCCCCTTGACCGGCTTCATGACCAAGGCCGACTGGAAAGGCGTGTGTGAAAGCTTTCTGACGGCGGATGGGACTTTCTGGCCGGTGCCGGTCACCCTGGATGTTTCCAGTGACGATGCGGCCGGTATTGCAGACGGCGATGAAATTGCCCTGTATGATCCCGAGGGCGATGAAATCATGGCCACCATGAAAGTGACCGAAAAGTGGGAAGAGAGCGAAGCCGACAAGATCTGGGAATGTGAAAAGGTCTTCATGGGCGAAGGCACCCCGACCAAGGAAGAATTCTGGAAAATCGCTAAAGAAGATCATCCCGGTGTCCAGATGGTGATGGGTCAGAAAGAGGTCAATCTGGCCGGTCCGGTAAAAGTGCTCAGCGAAGGCGACTATCCCGTCCGGTATGCAGGCGTTTATCACCGCCCGGCGGAATCCCGCAAGATTTTCGAGGATCGCGGCTGGTCGGACGTTGCGGCCCTGCAGTTGCGCAACCCCATGCATCGCTCCCACGAATACCTGTGCAAGATTGCCGTGGAAGTCTGCGACGGCGTGTATATCCATTCGCTGGTTGGCAACCTGAAACCGGGTGACATTCCGGCCGGCGTCCGCGTGAAATGCATCGATGCCCTGGTGAAAAACTATTTTGTAGAAAAGAACGTCGTCCAGGGCGGCTACCCGCTGGATATGCGTTATGCCGGGCCGCGTGAAGGCCTTCTGCACGCTGTTTTCCGCCAGAACTACGGCTGCTCCAAAATGATCATTGGTCGTGACCACGCCGGTGTGGGTGATTTCTACGGCATGTTCGAAGCCCAGACCATCTTCGACAAGATCCCGAACCCTGAGGGCGGTAAGGGCCTGCTCTGCCAGCCCCTGAAAATCGACTGGACCTTCTACTGCTACAAGTGTGACGGCATGGCTTCCCTGCGAACCTGCCCGCATGGCAAGGACGATCGCGTGCTGCTGTCCGGCACCATGCTGCGCAAAATGCTTTCGGAAGGTGGCGATCTGCCGGATCACTTCGGCCGTGATGAAGTTGTAGCCATTCTGCGCGACTACTACGAAGGCCTGACTGAGAAGGTCGAAATCAAGACCCACAAAGCGGCGACCGGCAACTAACCGCCTGCTTTTCGTAACCGGGGCTTTATCCCTGGTTCTCATAACGTGTTCAAAAAGGGAGATACCGCTAAACAGGTATCTCCCTTTTTTATGGGAGAGAATTCGGCTGGTCGACCGTCGGCGTGCTGATCCGCACAAGGATAAAAAAAGGAGGGAGCCTTTTTCGGATCTCCCTCCTTGGGACATTCAGTGCATCAAAAGCTTTCTGGGTTTAGAAACCTCGGCCGGAATACTCGGCATAGGCCATGGCCACCGTGCGATAAACCAGATGGGCCAGTTTGGAAAAAGGCGTAAAGGCAAACAGGCACCAAATGGCGATCAGATGCAAAAAGTAGACAATCGCCATGGGGGTGTACAGGCCGGCCAATCGCAGCAACTCCGTTCCCATACCGGTTACACCCAGGGTCAGCACCATGCCCACGAGATACCAGTCCCAGTAGCTGGAAACGCTGTCGGTTTTGGCCAGACGGTTTTTCAGCAACAGCAGACCGCCGACAATCAAGGCGATACCGGCAATATTGCCTAACCATTTGACCGGGTTGATTTGGTTATAGGGCCCCTCGATATGCAGGATCCATTCCGCAAAGAAAAAGCAGTTGGTGACGATGAAAAGGCCGATGAAACTATACAGGACCATCATATGGGCGGTTGAGCGGGACTTGTTTTCGGTGCATTCGTCGAATTTCTGGTGCTTGAAAATGGTCGGAATGATTTTAATAAAAGCCTGAACAAAACCGGCCGGATCGATTTTTGCCTGCTTGGTCTTGCCTTCCGCCAGGGCGTTGGCATGCATATCGGCAATAAACCGTTTGAGGCCCAGGGCGAAGGTGCCGACGGCAAAGAAAAAGGTGGGGATCATGATGATGTCCACCAGATAATTATTGATATAGCTATGCCCCCAGATTTCATGCCCGCCTGCCGGTGAAAAATTCAGCCAGTTGAGACCCACCATGTTGGAGAGCAGGCCGACAACCAGAAAAATAGCTGCTGGAATAGCCAGCAGGATCGGCAGTTTGGACTTGTCACGCACCAGCTTGCCCAAAGCCTTGGGGCCGGCGTATTCGGAAACGGCATAAGCGCGAATGGCGCCGAGGGCGTCTCCGGGTTTGGCATCGCGAGGACAGCGGGTATTGCAGTCGCCGCAATTATGGCAGAGCCAGATATCGGCGCTGCTGACCAATTTGTCTTTGAGTCCCCAGGAAGCCGCAATCATTTCTTTACGGGGAAACGGCTTGTTCTCGGGGGAAATGGGACAGACCACAGAACATGTGGCGCACTGGTAGCATTTTTTAAGATCGCCGCCGCCTAGCGCACGCACGTCCTTAATAAAACCAACATCAGGATCAAGCATGATCGCTTCCGACATGTTTATACCTCCTTGTTCGAATGGGCCGGTGATGATGACCGTCGCCTGCCCGATACGAAATTGAACATTAGGCTAAGGGCGGTATCCGCAGGCCTGCAGATACCGCCCGGCGCATTCGATTTAGAAGCCCTTGAAGGGGTTCGGGCCCATTTCTTCGATGGACGCAACGAATTCGTTGATGATCTGTGGGATCTTGTCGTATTCGTCGATGGCAATTTCAAACTGGGCCACACGCTCCTCTTCCAATGCCAGACTGGCCAGCGCATCCCCGATTTTTTTCATACGGATGCTGGCAAGCTCGCTGCCCTTGACAAAATGGCACTGGTAATCGTCGCCATGTTTGCAGCCTAAAAGAAAAACGCCGTCCATGCCCTGGGAGAGGGCGTCCTTGATCCAGATGACGTTGACTGAACCGAGGCAACGCACCGGAATGAGACGGACATCCGCGGAGTAGGACAATCCCTTGAGAGCAAGCATGTCCAGGGCCGGGTAGGCGTCGTTCTCACAAACCAAACCGAGGATACGGAAAGGTGGTTCAGCATAGTCGTCTTCGGACGGCACGACCACCGATTTAACCTGGGATCCGATGCTGTCGATGTTGTAGTCTGCAAAACCGATGATGCGTTCGGGACAGGCGCCCATGCAGGTGCCGCAGCGGCGGCAACGCGCCGGGTTGGGTTTGGGTGTCCCTTTTTCATCGTCGTCCAAAGCCCCGAAGGGGCATTCTTCCGTGCAGCGTTTACACTGGGTGCAACGCTGGAAGAAGAAATCCGGATAGGTCAGATCGCCCGAGCGGGGATGAACCGCCATGCCGCGGTTGACCGATTCCAAGCATTGAATCGCCTTGAGGGCGGCACCGGAGGCATCTTCGATGGATTCCTCCATGGTCATGCTACGTCGAATGGCGCCGGCGGCATAGATGCCGGTCCGCTGCGTTTCATAAGGAAAGCAAATGAAGTTGGAATCGCAGTAGCCTTTGAAAAGATCGATGTTATCCCGGAAAGACGGTCCCTGGCGGTAGGCCAGGTTGATGACCGGATCGTTTTTCGTGGCCGGCACCAGGCCGGTTCCCAGCACCACCAGGTCGGCTTTGACCTTAACGTTTTCACCCAGGAGCGTGTTCCGGGCATCGACCACAAGGCCGGCTCCGTTCTTGGAAACACCGACGACTTCGCCCTTGGTCAGGAAAATACCAGGATCCTGCTGGATGCTTTTGTAGAAATTTTCCTGCAGACCGGGTGTTCGCATGTGCTGATAAAACACATAAGCCTTGCCGGTATCCGGGTAGTCTTCCCGCACATAGGTGGCCTGTTTCAGGGCGACCAGACTGGTCACCGCACCGGCGTATTCGAAGTCCGTATCATTATCCTGCCCGGGACTCTGAATGAAGACCACGGACTCGGCTTTTTTGCCGTCCGACGGCCGGGTGATGTGGCCTGTTTTGGCCATGGCTTCGAATGTGGCGTTGGTGACGACATCCGGCAGTTCGCCGAAGCCCAGATGGGCGAATTCGCCGTCTTTGGGTTCATAAGGCTTGTAGCCGGCGGCCAGAACGACGGCGCCAAATTTTTCACCATTGGGGTCGAGTTTCAGGATGTCCTTCCGGCCCTCGTTGTATTCAAGATATTTTTCATGCTGCTGTTCGGCGTTGAGTTCCTTGCCTTTTTCATCCACTTTCATTTCATCCGGCAGGGGGTAGGGCACATCGAACTCAATTTTTTCGCCCGGTTTTTTCAGGGTTACCGTAAAATTTCCGGGCTCGCCGGCCAGGCGGGCCACAACGGTATTGGTCCGTACGCTGATATTGGCGTAATTGTCGAGCTCCTTGATCTGGTCGCCGATGGTCGGGGCCAGGGTTGTATCATAGGGGTAGCTCAGGGGCAGTTGCTTGCGCCAGTTGTTGGCCTGGCCGCCGAGCTGGTCTTCTTTTTCGACAATCGTTACCTCGTAGCCGGCCTTGGCCGCGTCGATAGCGGCAGAGATACCCGTTATGCCGCCGCCGATCACGAGAATTTTCCGGCTGAAAGTTTCCAACTGGTAGGCTTCCGGCAGATCGACTTTCTTCACCCGAGCCATGCCCATGCGCAGATAGTCTTCGGCCATCATCTGGACGCGATCGAAGTTGGCTTCGTCTTCTTTTTCCTCGGCGGTCAGGGCCGGAAACTGATCCCGCGAATGGGACCAAACCACGCCTTCACGCAGGTTGACGCGTTCGATGATGCTGCCCACGAAGCGAAACGTGTCGAAATTAACACGGCGCGAGCAGGCCGCAATCACCATCGTGTTAATGCCTTTTTCTTCCGTATCTTTCTTGATTATATCAACACCGGCCTGGCTGCAGAGAAACGGATGAGTCTGGACGGGAAATCCTTCCTCACCGGCCACGCCGCTCAGCGCCTCGATATCCAGAGCATCCCCGATACCGCAGCCCGTGCAGATGTACACACCGTATTTTTTATCCATGGATTACCTCCTACTTCGCTGCCAGAGTTTGAATCGCTTTCAGGGCCATACCGGTTGCATTCTGGTTGGACGACACAACATCCGCCGGCTTGTTGGCGCAACCAGCGGCAAAAATACCCCCTTTACGGAAGTCGTTAAGGATAAAACCGTCTTCCGTGTAGGTAATATCGCCCGGGAGTTTGGCGCCGGCCGCAGTGGGCTGCATGCCCGTGGCCAGGACCGCCAAGTCCACCGTTTGACGCGATTTTTCGCCGGTAACCGCGTTTTCGGCCGTCAGGGTGACTGCACCGCCGGTAGCAGCTTCCACCGCCGCAACTTTGCCTTTGACGAAAATAATTTTATCGTCGTCCTTAACTTTCTGGTAGAATTTCTCGTAACGCTGGCCGGGGGATCGGATGTCGATGTAAAAAATATAAATTGTCGCATCCGGATACTGTTCGCGAACATAAAGCGCCTGCTTCAGAGAGGCCATGCAGCAGATATAAGAACAGTACGGCAGGTGATTTTCATCACGGGACCCGGCGCACTGGACGAAGGCGACCGTTTCCGGCGCTTTCTGGTCGGCCGGGCGAAGGATTTTGCCCTGAGTCGGGCCGTTGGGGGCGGCCAATCGTTCCATCATCATGTTGGTGATAATATTGGGTACCTGGCCGAAGCCCAGGTTATCGATTTTGGTGGCATCGTAAGGCTGCCAGCCCGTGGCGTAGACCACCGCGCCAACTTTGAGGTCCAGGGTCTTGGCCTTCATGTCCAAATCGACGGCATCGTAAGCGCAGGCTTCCTTGCAACGGGTGGCATCGTCCGTCCCGATGATTTCGGGTGCGATGACATAACGCGCTGGGAAGGCCATTTCAAAGGGCAGGTAGGCCCCTTTGGTTTTTTTCATGCCAAAATCATAGGCACTATCGATTTCAGTCTGGCAGACCTTGGCACATTCCCCGCAGCCCGTGCAATTTTCATTGACGTAGCGGGGGTTGATCTTGATCTGAACGTCATAATCGCCAGGCGCACCGGTGACCTTGGTCACTTCCGCCAAGGTCATGACTTTGATCAAGGGATTGTCCTTGATACGGCGGAAATTGATTTCCAGACCGCAGGTTGGCGGGCAGAGCTTGGGGAAATACTGGTTGAGCTGTGCCACGCGTCCACCCAGGTAGGGGTTCTTTTCAACGAGAAACACCTCGTATCCCACCTCGGCCGCTTCAAGCGCCGTCGTCAGACCGCTGATGCCGCCGCCCACGACGAGAATGCTTCCACTAGCAGGAGCTTTGTTTTCTGTCATCCTGTCCCTCCGTGCTTACAGATTGGTTGTTACCTGAACGATTTAATAGCATATCGGTGGTTATCAATCGTCACAGGCGATATCCGTTTTGGTCTATGCACACACGTCGGTGCGGGTCGATGCCGGGGACAACGCGCCGGCGTCTGTCCAGGACCAGAGGATAAACAGCGGATACCGCCGTGAAACACCATAGAATGTTTCGGGTAATCCTTAATAAAAACCTCCAGGCACCCGGTTTCCGGGCACCTGGAGGCTAATGTTGCGACTAAGCTAATGCCAAGTCTTCATTCCCATTAATCCGGGATGATCTTGATGTAGTCTTTCTTGAAGACATCCCATTTCTGCGCTTTCGGATCGAACTTGGAGTTGGTGAAGCAGAACCAATTCTCGTCGTCCTGACCCGGGTAGTCCGCCTGATAGTAGAAACCGGGATAACGGGTTTCTTTGCGGTACTGGATGTGACGCAGGTGGGATTCTACCGTCCAGATGCGATGTTCGATTTCCCAAGCCCGCATCAGTTCGTGCAGGTCGCCGGCGGCCAGCTTTTCGCAGTCTTCGCGCATGGTTTGGAGCAGATCCATGACGATCTCGAGGTTTTTGCTGGTGGTCTGATAGAACGTGGCGGTTCCCGCGCCATACTCGTGGGTGGCCTTCATCAGACGATACATCATACCTTCCGGTTTGACGTAGTTGGGGTTGATGTCGATGGCCGTGGTGTAGTCCTTGTGATCCAGGAAGGTGCGCACCGGCTTGTAGATCAGGTCCACCAGCTCTTCCTTGCTCTTAGCCAGGGCCGGCTTGAAGTCGGCAAAATCCTTGGCGTAGCGGACCATTTGCTTGGCCGCCATACGGCCTTCCGCATGGGAACCCGAGGAGAACTTGTGGCCGGAGCAGCCCACCCCGTCACCGGCGGTGAAGAGACCTTCGACCGTGGTCATGCGGTTGTAGACCTTGCCGTTGCGGGCTTTAAGTTTGTAGGCGTCCGGGACCCAGTCATAGTCCGGGCCGGAAGTCCACAGACCGCAGCAACCGGAGTGAGACCCCAGCAGGTAAGGTTCGGTGGGCATGATTTCGGAGTTCTTTTTCTCCGGTTCGCAGTTCTGGGCACACCACAGGTTGGCCTGGCCGCAGGTCATGTCGAGGAAGTCTTCCCAGGCTTCGGATTCGAGGTGCTTGAGTTCTTTCTTGTCCATGGTCTTGCCGAGTTCGGCCAAGGCGGTCACGGTGTCCATGAGGATGGGACCGCGGCCTTCTTTCATCTCGAACAGCATCAGGTGGTTACGCAGACAGGTCGGGGTGATGGCGGCCGTGCCATAGGGTGCATATTTTTCCAGTTCGGCCTTGGCGGCATCGCTACCGGCAAAATTTTCGCCCAGACCGTTGAGGGCTTTGGCCTTGAACAGCAGGAACCAGGCGCCCACTGGTCCGTAACCGTCTTTGAAGCGGGCCGGGGTGAAACGATTTTCCATCATGGAAAGCTCGGCCCCCACTTTCATGCACATGGTGTAAGTGGAGCCGGCGTTCCATACCGGATACCAGGCGCGGCCCTTGCCCTCACCCACCGAACGTGGCTGGTAGATGTTCACCGCGCCGCCGCAGGCGACCATCATGGTTTTGCATTTGATGATGTAGATTTTGTTTTCACGAACGGAAAAGCCAACCGCGCCGGCAATCTGGTTGTCGACGTTGGCGTCCAGAAGAAGCTCGACGATGAAGCAGCGTTCGATGATGTTGTCGTCACCGAGGGCTTTTTTGGCGGCTTCCGCCACGATCCGTTTGTAGGATTCGCCGTTGATCATGATCTGCCATTTACCGGTGCGGACCGGCTGGGCGCCGGCTTTCAGGGTGCCCATTGTCTGGCCTTTTTTACCGTCGAGGTTCTTTCCTTCTTCGGATCGCTTCCAGACCGGCAGGCCCCATTCTTCGAACAGATGCACGGAGTCGTCCACGTGGCAGCCCAGGTCGAAGATCAGGTCTTCACGTACCAGGCCCATGAGGTCGTTGCGAACCATGCGGACATAGTCTTCGGGGGCATTTTCGCCAATATAGGTGTTGATGGCGGACAGACCCTGAGCCACAGCGCCGGAGCGCTCCATGGCGGCTTTGTCGCACAGGAGAACGGTCTGGTCGTCGCCCAGCCATTTTTTAACTTCAAACGCCGCGCCGCAGGCTGCCATACCGCCGCCCACGATCAAAACGTCAACTTCGCGTTCCTCGACTTCCGGATCCCGTACGGCCTTGAGTTCGCCTTTGGGTGCATTCGGTAATGCCATATTGCTTCCTCCTTAAATATTGGTAAATTCAGAATTTTCCTTCAACAGGGAACAATAACCTCAAAGGACCTAAACTTTCGGCGTCGGAATCGTGTAGCCGTCAGCTTCTTGCGTGCTCAGCAGGCCGCTTTCGAGGTCTTTGCCCTTGAGGTCTTCGTAGGCATTGGCCGCGCCTTCCGGGGTGGTACGGATGGGGAACTTGAAGCGTTTGACGACGCCATTGCGGAACTTGCAGGTCCACATGACATCCTCGGTGCCCATCATCGGCATAATGCTGCTTCCCAACGGCACGAAGTCGGCATAGCCGCGCACTTCGATGGCCTGGGTCGGGCAGATTTTGACACAGGAAAAGCACTCCCAGCACTGATCCGGCTCCTGATTGTAAGCTTTCATGGCGTCAGGATCCAGGACCATCAGGTCGTTGGGGCAGATGTACATGCAAGCTGTCTTGTCACCGCCCTTGCAGCCGTCACATTTTTCCTGAATTACAAAGCTTGGCATTTAAGATCCTCCTAGAATAAAAGTCATAAAAGTTTTACCGATGGGGTTCCCGTCGGTAGCGTCGCATCCATCGTAGAGCTTGTAACACCTCCCTTCATTTTCGTGATCCGGACAGGCAAGCCTCCCGGTCGTTCCTATCGGTGAATCGTCATTAACGGGAGCATTCCCAGTTGTATCGTCATGGTTGTTGATCTTGCAAAAAATTTAAAAATTTCAAGAGGATATAGCTTTTACGAGATAGTTTAAATATCATTCGACCCTAAGCTTGTCAAGAATTTTCGATGAAAGAACCGCAGCCCGGCAGGCTGTTTGCGGCGTTTTCGAGAGGCAGGGCCAGATGTTGAAATGCCATACCATTTTAATACCACATATGGTATGAAAACCGCTCAAGTGGAAGGGCTCTCTCCTTCTCGCAGCAACGAAAGGTGAACGATGGAAAACGATATGATACCCTTGGGGCGTCATGACCGCTTTCAGTTTGCGTGTGGCCCCGACGTCCCCTGTTTCAATGCCTGCTGTCGAGACCTCAACCAGTTTCTGACGCCCTACGACATCTATCGGCTGAAATCCCGTTTGCAACTGTCATCCAACGAATTTTTAAGCCGTTATGCGGTCGAACACCTCGGACCCCAGACCGGGCTGCCGGTCATCAGTCTTAAGGCGGTTCCCGGTGATGATCTGCGGTGTCCGTTCGTATCCGATGACGGCTGCCAAGTCTACGAAGACCGCCCCTCATCCTGCCGGACCTATCCCTTGGCACGGGCCATCACACGGTCGCGGGAAACCGGAGAGGTGACCGAGCATTTCGCGTTGATGCGCGAAAATCATTGTTGTGGCTGTGAACAGACGCGCACGCAAACCGTCAAAGAGTGGATCGAGGACCAGGATCTGGAGCACTTCAACCGGTTCAACGACATGCTCATGGACATCATCAGCATGAAAAACCAATGGCATCCGGCGCCGCTCGATTTGCGGGAGCAGCGGATATTTCATTTGGCTCTTTACGATCTGGATGGGTTTCGCCGGCACCTGCAGGAAAATGGCGTGCCGGAAAGCTTGGAGATGGATCAGGCGGAACAGGCTCAAATGATGGCGGACGATGTGGCGCTGCTGACCTTCGCTCATACCTGGATCAAATGGGCGTTGTTCGGAAAGGCCCTTCCCGCATGAGTGCGGCAGTAACAACGGAAACGGGCAGCGAGGCGCCTGTCGCACTGGTGCTGGGTGCCATCAAGGGTATCGGCAAAGGGATCGGTCTGGATTTGGCCCGCCGGGGATGCCGTGTGGCCCTGACCTATTACGATTGGGAGGACGAACTCCCCGGGATGCAGGCGGATTTTGCGGTTTTCGGCGCCAATGCCGATATATTTCAAGTCGACCTGCGCGATTGTGACAGCGTTCTACGGCTGATTCCGGCAGTGGTGGCCCGCTTCGGGCGTCTCGATATTCTGATCAATAATATCGAACGCGGCGGATGGCCGCTGGTGCATGGGCCATATACACGAGCCCAGTGGGATCTCGAGATTGAGACCACCTTGCGGGCCAAGCGCTGGGTATTCGATACCGCGCTGCCGCATCTGAAAGACAGTGGCAATGGCTGTGTGGTGAATCTGTCATCCATTGCAGGCGTGGTTGGCCGCAGCGGCCCAGCCAGCATGATATTCAACGATGGCTATGCCGCCGCCAACCGGGCTGTCGGATTGCTAACGGAATCATGGGCCCGCGTGGCCGCCCCGGAGGTGCGGGTCAACGAAATCATGTTGGGCCTGGTTGCCACCCGCCATGCGGCCATGACACGCGGCTGGAGGCTGCTCCAACCTGATCAGAAACAGGCCTTGCTCGACCACACGCTGCTGGGGCGCACCGGCACGATCGACGATGTGGTGAAGGCCGTTCGTTTTATCATCGACGATGCCCCGTTTATGTCGGGTAGTGTTATTCGGCTTGACGGGGGGTATGTGCTGGGGGGCGAGAAGGTGGCCCCGATGCCGCCCGGTGTTTTATAGCCGGTTGGGCTGGGACCGGCAGCCGTCCTTTTCAGCGCGGCCGGATTTTTTTACTGGGGATCCCCCAGACAAACAGCTTGACCCAGTCCATGCCGAAGCGCAGAAGCGCGGTGTCATCCCGGCGAATTCGGTTCAAGAGATCTTTTTTGACCTTGTAGCGATTTAAAAAGCTGCTGGACTGGAGAAATTCCCGGAATTCATCCATGTTGTAGGTGGCCATAAACGCCATGCGGCCCCTGGGCCCGTTTGGTCCTTGACCCTGCCAGGGGTCTTGATCAAACAAGCGCTTTAAGCCAGCCCATTTATGGGTCATTTTGTGATGCTCTTCGGCATTTTGATCCTGGGCCCAGGTCGCCAGCGTCCATTCGTCTGGGCCTTGCCCCCCCAAACAAAAAGCGGGCGGTCTGAAAAAACCGATGCGTTCGGGCGGGGTTCCCGGTTCGCCATAGTGCAAGCCATGCTCGACCGGAAAGGCGCGGCAGGTGTCCGGGCGATCCGGGTAAACCGTGCACCCCGCATCGCTCAGGAAAGGGCAGGCCTGCTCGCGATCCGTTGCCATGCGCAGGAGGACATCGGGGAAATGGTTGCCTTCACGCAGAACGATATCGACATAGCGGTCGATAAATTGATCGGAACGGATACCAAGGTTTTGTTTCAAACGAATCACATCATAGGGATACAGAAACAAGTTGAGATTGTGGCAACAGCGGTTGAAACAGGCAACGCCCGGATGGCAGCGGAAGCGGAAACGGTCGCTGGCTCTAAGGCATTGCCCGGGTAGCTGCGCCAGCATGTCGTCCGGGATTGTTTTCATGCGGTAGCTCCCCCATCAATCGATCGTCGGGCACCCCCGGTCATCAGATCCGGTGTGGTTCATTAGGTCTCAAAGCAAGCGATCATCTGGGCAACGGTAAGGCGCACGGATGTTCCGATCCCGGTGGCATTTCGCAACGCCTTTTCCAGGTTGGCCAGCGCGATATAATGTGGTGTTCGGTCCAACGGAGATCCGCCAACCGGCTGACCCGTCGCTTCAAAGATGTGGCATCCGGGGCCGGTAATCAACCCCTTGTAAGGATGGCGCATGATGTGCGGGATGCCGTGAAGCCGGCAGATCATGGGGCGCTCACGGTAGAGGAGGCATTGCGTATCCCGGTTCAGCGGACAAAGATAGCGGGTCCGGCGGTTGTGGCGCTCGTCTTCGGATACGACATGGCAGTAGGCCTGTGCGTTCTGGGTGACGAGGCGGCGTTCGTCCTCCGACAGTGTGAGGTAGCCGGAAAAAAGGCCGACAAGCTCAACGAGCGTGTGGTGGTAGAACCGGGTCAGGCAGCAGCTATCGTCACACCCCCGGCATTCAAAACCATAATGATCGGCCGCCGTGGCGTAGCGGGCATCCATAGCCGCATAGATAGCCTGCAATTGCCGGATGGCATCGGCCTGCCCCTTAAGGATGTCATGCAACTGGCGGGAGGATAAAGGCATTGGCTGGAATTCGTCAGATCGTTGGGGAAGGAAAGAAAATGCGTTTATAGAGGTTCATGGCATAGCGGTCCGTCATGCTGGCCAGTAAATCGCACACGAGCCGTTCGCGCGGCTGCGAACGGTCATTACAGCCGTTCATTTCCAGCGATCGCAACTCTTCCTGCAGATCGGACTCGTTTCCGAGAAAGTGAGCATATAGATCGGACAGGATTTTTTTGGCTTTGATGAATTCCTGATGGACCTTTTCCGAGCGATAGACGTTTTCGTAGAGAAAATGCCGCAAGGTCTGCATGGCCTCATTGACGGAACCACTCATTTGTAAATCAAGGCCATTTTCAGTGGTGCGGCTGTTGGTAATCAAATCGCGAATCATGCGGATGGCGCGTTCGGAGTGCGATTTTCCCAGTATGCGCAGGCATACCTCGGGAACTTGACGGGCGTCAATAACACCGCTACGGATGGCATCATCCAAATCATGGTTCAAATAAGCCATGATGTCGGCGAAACGAACAATACGGCCTTCGGCGGTAGTGGGCAGTTCCGCAGGATTGTCCGGCATCACCCGGCCGAATCCTTTGGAATGCTTCAGAATGCCATCGCGCACCGCCAACGTCAGATTTAATCCCCGCCCGTTGTTTTCGAGGCGATCGACCACGCGCAGGCTCTGCTTGTTGTGGGTAAATCCAGGGGAATAAATTTCTTTGAGCGCCATTTCGCCACCGTGCCCGAACGGGGTGTGTCCCAGATCGTGTCCCAGGGCAATGGCCTCGGCCAAGTCTTCATTCAGAAACATGGCCCGTGCAATGGTACGGGCGATTTGAGCGACTTCCAGTGTATGCGTAAGACGGGTACGATATTCGTCACCCAAGGGGTTGAGGAAGACCTGGGTCTTGTATTTCAGGCGACGAAAGGCATTGGAGTAA
This sequence comes from Deltaproteobacteria bacterium, assembly GCA_020444045.1. Classification (GTDB taxonomy): domain Bacteria; phylum Desulfobacterota; class Desulfobacteria; order Desulfobacterales; family UBA5852; genus JABZFP01. The sequence continues at coordinate 48,407 of JAHLLS010000031.1, read as the reverse complement.
ACGATTCGGTCGCGGTCCTGTTGAAAGGCAGTGCGAACCGGACAGGGCGCGGTATCCATGACGCGCCGGCGGGCTTTGGAACTCAAGCTGCCAAAAGGAGACATAAACCGCCGTTCCCGGGCTTCGAATTGCTCTCGAAGGGACGCGGCGGGGCCTTCGCCATTTTTGTTGGGCCACATTCTGTGGGGTAGCGGACTAAAATTCATGACTTTACACGGGGTGTTTCGGAAACTAAGTTAATGCGTGTCAATATCGTCGACAATGATTCTATCCGGCTTTATGGGACCTTGTAAAGGTCTAATGCATTCAATAGGTAAAAGGACGGAGGCTGTCAATTGGGGGGACACCATCTCGTTTTGGGCGAAACGGTCGATTATTTGACCGGTGAAACCCGCGAAGACACCCTTGACGAGCGTTACCGTCAGGAGATTGCCCGCCTGCTGGTAGAGGACAAGGGGTTCCGCCGGGAAGATTTGACACCCCGGGTTCCCATCGATATTGATATAGGTGACAAACGGGCAAGGGTGCGGCTCGACCTGATCGTTCATTTTGACGAGCGAATCGTGTTGTTGATCAAATACGCCCCTGGATCTCTGACGACACGCCATCAAGTCGCGATTGCCGCTTCGAGGCTCTTGGCGCCCTATCAGATCCCCTTCAGTGTGGTTACGAATGGTAAAGATGCCGATATCTTAAACAATTACACGGGTGAAGGGATTGAAAGCGGTTTTGACCGGATTTTTTCGCGAAAGGCATTGGAAACCCGCATTCGGTCCTGTGACGTCCGACCGGTTTCTCGCCACCATCGCGAGATGGCGGCTCGGATCCTGTATGCTTACGAGGTGGATGGCCGTTGTCCCTGCGACGACAGCGTGTGTGAATATGAGCACCGCTGAAAATTTCAGAAAATGGTATACGGGGAAAAGGACCCAATGGATGACCACGATTTCATGGCGCTAGCCTTAAAGGAGGCGCGCCAGGCCCTGACGATAGGGGAGTTCCCGGTGGGCTGCGTCATAGTGCACCAAGACCGCATCATCGCCAGCGGTGCCCGCTCAGGAACCCGTTCGCGACGCCCCAACGAAATCGATCATGCCGAGATGGCGGCCTTGAGGCGCCTGGATGTTTCGGATGCCGATTTTTCCCCAGAGGATCTGGTCGTATACAGCACCATGGAGCCCTGCCTGATGTGCTTTGCGGCGTTGACTTTGAGCCGTATCGGACGGGTGGTATATGCCTATGAGGACGTTATGGGCGGTGGCACCCGGTGCGACTTCGCATCGTTGCCACCCCTCTACCAGGCATTGAAGCCACGCGTGATCGGGGGGGTCATGCGAGCCGCCAGCGTCGATTTGTTTCAGGCGTTTTTCGCCGATCCTGCCAATGACTATTGGAAAGGCAGTCTGTTGGCGAATTATACGGCCGGGCAATAACCGTTTTGCTATCCTTCCGGTGCCCTGCGTGAATACCGTCTGAAGGGGCTTTCAGCGGGTATTTTTACTTGCATTTTTTACTTGCATTTCCTAAGGTTGTCCGATATAGGCAACTTTCTACACAGTTGCATATGCCCTCATTCATAGGTGCATAGATGGTATGATGCGCTTTTTTGACCGCACCGGGCCTGATGTACAGCATCCCCGTCGGTCACTGTGAAACCCTAATTCCGTTGGGAGGTGGAAGCATAGCTCAACCAAGAAGGACATTTCAGCCAAACAGGTCGGATCGTGTTAATATCAATCGTGATATACGCGCGCGCGAAGTCAGAGTGATTGACCCCGAAGGCAACCAGTTGGGTGTTGTGCCGATAGAAGAAGCCTTGACGGCCGCCGCTGGTTTTGGTCTTGATTTGGTGGAAGTTTCGCCCAGCGCAGCCCCGCCGGTTTGCAAAATAATGGACTATGGGCGTTACAAATACGAGCAGACCAAAAAAAAGCAGGAAGCCAAAAAGAAACAAAGCACCTTCCAGGTAAAAGAAATCAAAGTTCGGCCGAAGACCGGCGATCACGATCTTATGACGAAAATCGGCCATATCCGGAAATTTCTTGGGCGGAAGGATAAAGTTAAGGTGACGGTTGTTTTCCGGGGGCGTGAAATTACGCTTTCAGACCGCGGACGACAGTTGTTGCAGCAAATTGCGACCGATCTTGAAGAAATTGCCATCGTTGAGCAGTATCCCAAGTTTGAAGGCCGCACCATGATGATGGTCTTGTCGCCTAAATAATTCAGACGACATTCCCTTCTCATTCGCATTGCTTTCAATGGCCGCTGGGTTCCCAGCGCCTGATTTAAATGAGCGTTGCGGCATTCGCAACGGAGTTGGCGTGGGCCTGTAAAAATCCGGCCACGCCAAAGCTTTTTTGGCGATGATGGCGCCATATTGAAAAATTTGCTGGGGGCTTGGCCGCGCGTGCCACGCCTCTCATAAAAGAGTATGACAAGGAGATATACGCATGCCAAAAATCAAAACCAACCGTGCGGCCGCAAAACGGTTTAAAAAGACGGGCTCCGGCAAGTTTGTCTACAATAAATCCCATGCCAGCCACATTTTGACGAAAAAATCGCGGAAGCGGAAACGTTCGCTGCGCCAAAGCCAGATTATTGACAAATCCGATATGCGTGAATTGCGGTTGCTGCTGCCCAACGGGTAAGGCATCCGGTGCGCGACGGGCTCTGCTGTGCGGGGTCCGGCAAGACGATTGAAAATGGCCGAACCCTGAGGCACGCGGACGTCTTTCAAGGCGGGCGCAATGCTCAGAGGGGGTTCAAGGCCTAAGGAGAAAACACCATGCGAATTAAAAGAGGGTTCAAAGCCCGCAGACGGCGAAAAAAAGTATTGAAACTGGCCAAGGGGTTTCGTGGCGGCCACAGTAAACTATTCCGAACGGCAGCGGACGCGGTCGACAAGGCCCTCATGTACGCTTACCGTGACCGCCGGGTCCGCAAGCGCGACTTCAGGCGATTGTGGATCGTCCGAATCAATGCGGCGGCGCGCATGAATGACCTGTCCTACAGCAGGTTCATGCATGGACTTAAAAATACGGGCATTGAGCTGGATCGAAAAATTTTGGCCGATCTCGCCGTTTCCGATCCCGCCGGTTTTACCCAAATCGCCACTCTGGCATCGCAGTAACGTCAATACCTATCGGGGTGATGCGTGGCAGGCTGTGTTTCCCTCCAGGGCCTGCCACCCCCTTCCCCTGCAATTTTTTCTTCCCTAAGCATAAGATTGAGCGACAACTGTGGATAAGTCGATAGATGAAATATATCAGGAGGCTCACGACGCATTAGCCGGCGTGTCCGACCTGGAGGCCCTGGAAACGATTAACGTTCGTTATTTAGGGCGCAAGGGTCGTTTGACAGCCTTTTTACGCAACATTGCCAGCTTGCCGCCGGAGCAACGCGCCGAAGCCGGAAAAAAGGCCAATATCGCCAAGAAGAAGCTCGAAGCAGCCATCAAGGATCATGGCGAGCGTCTCAAGGCGGGTGTGGCAAAGCGCGAGGAGGGGATCGACGTCTCTCTCCCGGGGCGCCCGTTAACGCCGGGCTCACAGCATCCTATTACGCGGATAACGCGGGAAATTTGCGATATTTTCGAACGGATGGGGTTCAGCATTGCCGAAGGACCCGAAGTAGAGTTGGATTATTATAATTTCGAGGCCCTCAATGTCCCGAAATATCACCCGGCGCGCGACATGCAGGACACGTTTTACGTATCTGATAATATTGTCCTGCGGACCCAGACATCGCCGATGCAGATACGGGTCATGGAAAAACAGTCGCCTCCCGTGGCCGTTATTGCTCCCGGAAAAGTTTATCGCTGCGATTCCGACCTGACCCACACCCCGATGTTTCATCAGGTGGAAGGTTTGCTTGTTGATGACCAGGTATCGTTTGCGGATTTGAAAGGCACCTTGACCGCGTTTGTGCATGCCATGTTCGATGCGCAGACAAGTTTGCGATTCCGTCCGAGTTTTTTCCCCTTTACCGAGCCGAGTGCCGAGGTCGATATCTTGTGCGTGATGTGCCGCGGAAAGGGATGTCGTGTCTGTTCCCACTCCGGGTGGCTGGAAATACTGGGATCCGGAATGGTGCACCCCAATGTGTTCCGTAGTGTCGGATATGACACGACACAGTATTCCGGATTTGCTTTCGGAATGGGGGTTGAGCGTATCGCCATGCTCAAATACGGCATTGATGATATCCGCAAGTTCTTCAACAACGATTTGAGATTTCTGAGGCAATTTTAGAATGAAAGTCAGTTTGAGTTGGCTGAAAGAATATGTTGCCCTCGAGTGGGACGCCGAGCGCCTGGCTGAGGGGCTGACCATGGCCGGCCTTGAAGTGGATGCGGTTTACGACCGTTTTGATTATTTGCGGCACATCAAGGTTGCGCAGGTTAAAACGGTGGCGGTGCACCCCAATGCTGACAAGCTGAAGATATGTGAGGTTTCTACCGGAAGCGAAAATGCCACCGTCGTTTGCGGGGCGCCCAATGTGTCGGCCGGCATGGTGACCGCGCTGGCCCTGCCGGGAACCGTTTTGCCGGACGGGCGCACATTGACGGAATCCAAGATTCGCGGGGTTGTTTCACGGGGCATGCTGTGCAGTGAGGCGGAGTTGGAATTGGGCACCGACCAGAGCGGTATCTGGGAGCTTTCGGAAGATTTGCCCCTCGGGGCGTCCCTTGCCGAAGCATTGCATCTTTCCGATTTTGTGCTGGAAATCGATCTGACCCCCAATCGACCGGATTGCCTGAGCCTGATCGGAATTGCCCGTGAAGCCGCAGCGTTGCAGGGAAATACACTGCAGTACCCCGACATAAAACGGACGGATCCCGGCCAGGCCATTTCTGATCTTACCAGTGTGACCATCGAAGATCCGGATTTATGTCCGCGCTACACGGCGCGTTTGATCGACGGGATAACCATCGGCCCATCACCAGCCTGGCTTCAGGATCGTGTTCGATCGGTCGGTATGCGTCCGATCAATAATGTTGTGGATATTACCAATTTTGTGATGATGGAGCTGGGCCAACCGTTGCACGCTTTCGATTTTGATCGGCTGGCCGGCCACCGCATCATCGTTCGGCGCGCCCGTCAAGGAGAGACGTTCATTTCGCTGGACAACAAAACACGCATCCTTGACAGTGAGATGTTGATGATTTGCGATGGGGAAAAACCGGTGGGGATCGGCGGTGTCATGGGGGGCTTGAACTCCGAGGTTCGCGCCTCGACGCAGCGAGTGCTGCTGGAAAGCGCCTGTTTCCAACCGGTTAGTATCCGCAGGACAGCGAAGCGGTTGAACTTGAATTCGGAGGCGTCTCATCGCTTTGAGCGGGGCGTCGATCCCCAGGGGACGTTGGCGGCGTTGAATCGTGCGGCCCAACTGATTGCCGAACTCGGGCAGGGAACGCTGGTCGACGGCCACATTGACGTTCATCCCGGAGCGCGGGATATTCCTCCCATCCGACTCGATGTGGCCCGAACCAACCGTCTGCTGGGAACCGCGATTAGTGCCGAAGATATTTGCCGATTGTTACAAGCCATTGAAATCAAGGCTGAATCGTCAGGAAATGGGGCGTTTATTGATAGCTGGCCCCCGTCTTTCCGGGTCGATATCCATCAGCCCGAGGATTTGCTTGAAGAAATAGCACGGCTCTGGGGGTATGGCCGCATCAAGACCAGCGTGCCCCGTGTCGCCACGGGCAGTGCGCGGCCAAATCGCTCTCTCGATGTGAAGCGCGCGGTGCGGTCTTTTATGAATGGCTTTGGTTTTACAGAGACCATCACCTACAGTTTTATCAGCGCGCATGCCGTAGATCAATTGCGACTTGCCGACGATGATGCGCGTCGGAATACCGTCCGGATTCTCAATCCATTGACAGAAGACCAGAATGTCATGCGGACATCCCTCGTTCCGGGCCTGGTGGAAACGGCCGTCCGCAACATCGCCCAGCAGATAAAAGATTTGAAGATTTTTGAAATTGGTAAAACCTTTATCAGCCGGGGAATAGACAACCAGCCCGATGAAAGTGTCATCCTGGCAGCGCTTTGGAGCGGTGCCCGCCATGAAAGTACCTGGAACCGGGATACCGCTCCTTGTGACTTTTATGATATAAAGGGTGTTTTAGAGGGCTTGCTGTTCGGACTGCGACTGGAGCATATTCAATTCATTCGCTCCGAAGGATCACAGGCCCCCTATTTGCGCCGCGGCGCCGCGGCGGATATTGTGATTGCCGGTCAGTGTGTCGGCTGCCTGGGAGAAATACATGAGGCCGTTCTGGCCGATTTCAATTTAAAACAACCGGCGTTTCTATTTGAAATCGATCTTGATCGCCTGACCCATCTCATTCCTGAAAGCCTGCAAGCCGTTCCCTTGCCGCGCTACCCTTCCACCTCCAGGGATATCACGCTCATCGTGGATGACGACCTTGAGGCGCAGACGGTCCTGCTGGGCATTCGCGAGAAGAACCACGAGCTGGTGGAGGACGTCTCAATTTTTGATGTGTTCAAAGGGCATCCGATTCCCGTCGGTAAAAAGAGCCTTTCATTGCGCGTGATCTATCGTTCCGCCCGTGGTACACTCGAGGATGAGACGGTCAACACGATCCATCGTGAATTGACGCATCAGCTTTTGACGGCATTCAAAGCGGATCTGCCATCCTGAGGGTGGCGGATAGCCTGCGGCCATTCATACCGGAGGAATCATGTCTTCCGAGGTGAAACGACCGGACAAACTGTATTACCGTATCGGGGAGGTCAGCGCGATAACGGGTGTTCCTTCTTATGTTTTGCGCTTCTGGGAAGGTGAATTCCCCAGCATCAGACCCCAAAGAACCGATTCGGGGCAGCGGCTATATCGACCGGTGGATGTCGAACGCATCTGCGAGATAAAAGATTTGCTGCATCGACAAAAGTTTACCATTCAAGGGGCCCGACAGTTTTTACGCCGTCGCGAGAAACTTCCATCAGACGATCTGTGGGAGGCCTTGGAAGCTTTTAAGAAAGAGCTTCGAGCCATCCGGAAACTGCTGAGCTAACAGGTTAAACACCACCTTCGGGGACATTTCCGCCCGGGCATGATTTTAATGGTGGGAATGGTTAAACGTGTTGACAAAGAACGGTTTTTGTCCTAAATAGGGATGCTCGGATGCGGGCATAGCTCAGTTGGTAGAGTACAAGCTTCCCAAGCTTGGTGTCGCGAGTTCGAATCTCGTTGCCCGCTCCATTTCCGCCTTTTTCAAAAGGTCGTTCAAGGGAAACGTTATGTATGGAACCGGGAAAGTAATCTATCGATCATGGTGCCTTGCATGAGTACATAACGTCTCACGCCATTTTTTACGGTGTACCTGGTTTTGGAAACGGGCGGTTGCCCGTTTTTTGTTTTTTTGAGCGGTGGTAGAGAATAGTGGAAAACCAGAAAACAGAAGAGAAGAAGTCGCCGCAGCAAAAGGAGGCGCAGATCGTTGCCCAGGCATGGGCCATGGCGGATCCCCTTTGCAGTGATGAGGGCATGGAACTGGTTTTCATCGAATTTCGGCGTGAACCACAGGGCCGCATTTTACGGATCTATATTGATAAACGCGGTGGGGTGACGGTGGATGATTGTGCCCGTATCAGTCGTCAAATGGGAGATCTTTTCGATGTCACCCTGGAAGGCATCGGACCTTACAGCCTGGAAGTTTCTTCGCCGGGGATAAGCCGTCCACTGGGGCGCCCGGAAGATTATAACCGATTTAAAGGAAATAAGGTCCACATTAAAACGCGCCACCCCATTGATGGCCGCAAGAATTATAGAGGAACACTCTGCGGAATCGAAAACGATGTCGTTGCATTGCGTTGCGACGACGCGGAAATGCATCTTCCTCTGGAGAAGATATCCATTGCACGACTTGTCAATTTTAATGGAGAAAAATAATGTTCGTAGCGGATATAAAGCGAGTCGTCGACCAAGTTAGCCGAGACAAAGGGATTGATCGCGAGATTTTAATCAGCGCGCTTGAAGAAGCACTCAAGTCCGCGGCCCGCAAGAAATATGGAAGTAAAATCGATATCGAGGTCCAGTATAGCGACGATTCCGGTGAGATCGAAGTCTTTCAATTCAAGGATGTTGTTGAAACTGTTGAAGATCCGGTTCTCGAAATAACATTGGAAGAGGGGCGCAAGCTGGATGCCGACTGTGAGATCGGTGACAGTCTCGGGACCAAAATGGACACATCGACCTTTGGCCGCATTGCCGCCCAGTCCGCTAAGCAGGTTATTATCCAGAAGATGAAAGATGCGGAAAAAGATGCGATTTATGCAAGCTTTATCGATCGCAAAGGGGAAATTATAAACGGGATCGTTCAACGCATGGATCGCGGGGACATCATTGTCAATCTCGGACACACGGAAGGCATCTTGCCGGTTCGGGAGCAGGTGCCGCGCGAATCCTACCGGCGCGGTGATCGACTCAGAGCGTATATTCTGGATGTCCTGCACGAGACGCGCGGCCCTCAGATCATTCTGTCGCGTGGCCACAAAGAATTCCTGATTGATTTATTCAAGACGGAAGTCCCCGAGATCAGCGAGGGAATCGTCAGCATTATGGAGGCGGCGCGTGAGCCGGGTGTCCGGGCCAAAATCGCGGTGTCGTCCAACAACTCGGACATCGATCCTGTGGGGGCCTGTGTTGGCATGAAAGGGAGCCGCGTGCAAAATGTCGTGCAGGAGCTGCGCGGAGAGAAGATCGACATTATTCCATGGCACCTGGATGCGGCGAAGTTTGTATGCAATGCGCTCGCACCGGCAGAAATTTCACGCGTGATCATCGACGACGCTAATCGCTCAATGGAAGTGATCGTACCAGATGATTACCTCTCCATTGCGATTGGCAAACGGGGCCAAAATGTTCGCCTGGCATCTAAACTGACGGGTTGGCATCTCGATGTCCAAAGTGAATCCCGCTACAACGAGACGATGAAAAGCGGCTATGAGTCCCTTGTCGCGTTACCGGAAGTCGGCGTCAGCCTGGCGGATGCCTTATACGAGGCCGGGTTTTTCTCGATTGATGAAATCAGCATCGCATCGATAGCAGATCTGATGCAGGTGCGGGAGATGACCGAAGAAAAGGCACAAGAGCTCATTTCCGCAGCACGCCAGGCAGTTTTAGATGCTGAAGCCAGGGGTGAGGAGGCCGATTCGCCGGAGACGGAGGAAATCCCCGGCGACGGTCAAGACATCGACTTGGGGGAAGATGGTCCGACAGGGATTGCCGCGCCGGCGGAGGCCGCCGCTGAGCCGGAACTTGAAGCAGATGCGGCTGACGTAGAATCATCTGAACCTGAAGCCCCCGTCGAGACAGAGACAAGCGTGGAGCCGAAGGAATAGGGGTCATATCATTCTGACCGGAAATTATAGCTGGAGCGGTGGCGATCAGAGGGATCTCTGTTAGCCAGACTGTGGGGGAATACATGGCGAAAATCAGGGTATATGAACTTGCCCGGGAACTCAATATGACCAACAAGGTGCTGATTGACAAAATGGGTCAATTGGACCTCGAGGTGAAGAGTCACATGAGTTCTCTTGAGGATGAGACCGTTGCTCAGATTAAAAATGCCCTGCTCGGCAAACCTGCTGAGAAGGTCGAAGAAACAAGGATTAAACCTACAGTCATTCGGCGTCGGCGGAAAAAGGTCGTTGCGCCTGAACCGGTTGATGATGCTGAAACAACGCCGGTAGAAGAAGGTCTTGCCGAGGCGGAAGCAAAAGAACCTCCCGTCGACGCATCAGAGAAAGAAGAACAACCCGTCGTCGAAACCGTCCCTGCGGCAGGTGTGCGCAAACGTGTGCCACCATCTGAAACACCAGCCAAGATTGTAGCGAAGCCTCCGGAGAAGGTCGCACCAGAAACGAAGGAAGCGCCAGCCGAAGCCATTGTTGAAACGGAACCGGTGGAGGATCCTGCTGCCGAAGAGGCGTCCCTGCAAGAAACGCCGGTCGTTTATGAAAGTGCGGCCGCGGATGATGCGGCACCTGAGGTGGTGGAAGAAACGGTGGCGACGGCGGCTAAGCCTAAAAAGGAAAAGAAAACTGAGCCGGCGGCGAAAATCATCAAATTGCCACCGAAACCCGTTGCAAGGCCCACCGCTCGCCCTGCGCCGGCGGTATCAGAGCCCGACGCGGTCAAAAGCGATCCCGATGCCACTGCGGATGCCAGGAAAAAAAGACGAAAAAAGCGGACTGAAGAAGAGCTGGACCGCAAATTTTTCAAGAAAAAAATCGCCTTTCGGAAAAAAGCTGTCGTCGAGGGCGCAGATCTCTATTCCGGTCGGGGGCGATCTCGTAAAGGACGCAAGGATGGTCGCGGGAAAGTCGCCCTTGGCCAAAAGACCCAGATTACGACGGCCAAAGCGATTAAGCGGAGAATTAAAGTGGATGAAGCCATCATGCTGTCGGAGTTGGCGAAACGCATGGGCATAAAAGCCAGCGAGATTATTAAAATGCTGATGGGTCAGGGCATTATGGCAACAGTCAACCAAAGCATTGACTATGAGACGGCATGTCTTGTTGCGGCGGAGTTCGACTATGAAGTGGAGAAAGCGGCTTTCGAAGAGGAAGAGTTGATCAAGGTGGAACAGGATGATCCGGAAGCGTTGCGAGAGCGGCCGCCGGTCGTGACGATCATGGGGCACGTCGACCATGGCAAGACATCGTTACTCGATGTTATTCGCAAAACTCATGTCACGGACCTTGAGGCAGGCGGGATTACCCAGCATATCGGCGCCTACAGCGTGTCCACCGAAAAAGGCCAGATCACCTTTCTGGATACGCCGGGCCACGAAGCGTTTACCGCGATGCGGTCACGTGGTGCGCAGGTTACGGACCTCGTTATTCTCGTGGTTGCCGCCGATGATGGGGTCATGCCCCAGACCGTCGAGGCGATTAACCATGCCCGGGCCTCGAAAGTCCCCCTCATCGTTGCGGTCAATAAAATCGACAAGGCCGGGGCTGATCCGGATCGAGTCTACCGCGAACTGGCCGAGAAGGACCTGACGCCCGAAGCCTGGGGCGGTGATACGATTTTTGTCAATGTTTCCGCCAAGCAAAAAATTGGCATCGATGACCTGCTGGAGATGATTCTGTTGCAATCCGAGGTCATGGAATTGAAGGCCAATCCGAGCAAACAAGCCTTCGGTCATGTTGTCGAGGCCAAGCTTGATTCTGGAAGAGGGCCGGTGGCCACCGTCTTGGTGAAAGAGGGCACACTGCGAACCGGCGATCCGGTGGTGTGCGGTGTTCACTTCGGCAAGGTGCGCGCCATGCTGAGCGATATGGGCACTCCGGTTACGGAGGCCGGCCCATCGATTCCGGTGGAAGTATTGGGCCTCTCCGGTGTACCTTTTGCGGGTGATGAACTGGTTGCCTTGAAGGATGAGAAAGACGCCAAACAGGTCAGCAGCCATCGGACACAGAAGCAACGCAGCAAGGAGCTGGCGAAAACCAACCGGATGAGTCTCGACAACCTTTTTGAGAAGATGAAGGAGGGCGAGGTCAAAGATCTCAACCTGATCATCAAGACCGACGTCGATGGCTCCATGGAAGCGTTAAAAGATTCTCTCGTCAAATTGTCGAACGACGAAGTCAAAATCAATGTCGTCCACTCCGCATCCGGCACCATTACGGAATCCGATGTGTCCCTGGCGGCGGTTTCCAATGCCATCATTATTGGATTTAATGTGAGACCGACGCCGAAAGTGCAAACGATGGCGCTTGAAGAGGGCGTTGATATGCGCTTTCATAATGTGATTTATCACGTCATCAAAGAAATAAAAGACGCCATTGCCGGCATGATGGAATCCATTTTCGAAGAACGCATCCTTGGCCGGGCGGAGGTGCGGGAGGTTTTCCAGATACCGAAAATTGGTGCGATCGCCGGTTGTCATGTCACGGACGGCAAGATCGAACGCAGTCAGCTGATGCGGTTGCTGCGTGACGGGGTTGTTTACTACGAAGGCAAAAATTCATCCCTGCGCCGTTTCAAGGACGATGTCAAAGAGGTTCAAAGTGGGTATGAATGCGGCATCGGCATTGAAAATTACAATGACATCAAGGTGGGTGACGTGATCGAATGCTACTACCTTGAAGAGATCCGTCCCGAAGTCGAGTAAGTCGTTTCCGGACAGGGCTCCACGCATTGTGGGTGGCGGGAATTATGGTCTGTCAATTGGCGGGAAAGCCATGGTGGTCGGTGTTGGTCATATTGTTTATCGGATTCATGACTGTCGTTCTTTGAAAGGCAAACGCAAGGTCGTCAAAGCCATTGTCACGCGCTTGCGGAATCGCTTCAACGCTTCCGTAGCCGAGGTGGACGCCAACGATATACACCAAAAAGCGGTGATCGGTTTCTGTATGGTGGGAAACGATCGGGCCGTTGTCAATTCTAAAATGGACAAACTGTTTAACATGGCTGAAGACATTGGGCTGGCTGAAACGATTGATATGGAAATGGAGATTATCAGCTTATGAAGGCATCTCCCAGATCCGAACGCGTCAGCCGGCATATTCGCAGCACCCTGGCGGAAATTTTGCAGCGCCATGTCAAGGATCCGCGGTTGAAGCTGGTGACGATTACCAGTGTCGATGTGTCTCCGGATCTCCGACAAGCCAAAATCTATTTTGCGACCACCGGTGACGACGAGAAGATTCAGCGCGTCCAGGAGGGTTTCAAAAAAGCGCGTCCTTACATCAAACGGTTATTGGGCCGGGAACTGGGGTTGCGCTACATGCCGGACATCCGCTTTTATTATGACGACTCTCTTGATTATGGCGCCCGCATGGAAGCGCTTTTTCGATCGATAGGTGAGGCCGATGGACACCGTCATCGACCGACTGACTGAGAGCCAGGCGATATTTCTGTCAACGCATATCAACCCCGATGGCGATGCGATCGGGTCTCTGATAGCGTTGGGCCTGGGGTTGCAGCAACACGGTAAGCACATTTACCTGTACAATGAGAGCCCCATTCCAGCGGTTTATCGATTTCTGCCGGGCGTGCAACTGGTCCAGCAGGTGCTGCCGGGATCGTCAGCCTGGGATACGGCCGTTGTGCTCGATTGTGGTACGCTTGAACGCATTGGCGTGGCGGTGGACTTTGTCCGTAAACTGCCGCAGGTCATTAATATTGATCACCACGTGACCAATACGAATTTCGGTCAATACCGGCTGGTGGATTCGACGGCATGTTCGTCTGCCGAAATTGTTTATCGGCTCTTGAAAAAAATGGCCGTCACGATTGATACTGCGATTGCGACATCCATCTATACCGGGATTTTAACCGACACAGGGTCTTTCCGTTTTGCGAACACCAACAGCGCGGCCTACACGATTTGTTCCGAAATGGTGCTGGCGGGGGTGGACCCTTATATCGTGGCACAGCATGTTTACGGTACCTATTCGCTGGGTCGCATCAAGCTGTTGAATATGGCTCTGGATTCGATCGAAATTTCCGCCAACGGAAAGTTGTCATTGATGACCTTGACCCAGGACATGTTTCGGGAGACCGATACGAACCCGGAAGATGTGGACGGTATGATTAACTATGCCAAACGCATCGAAGACGTAAAAGTGGCCGCCCTCATCATGGAAAATGAGAACGGTGCCGTCCAGAAGCGTTATCATGTGAGCCTGCGCTCTGACGGAACAGTGGATGTCGCTGAAATCGCGGCTTCCTTCGGAGGCGGGGGCCATTTCAATGCCGCTGGATTTGGTGTCGAATCTTCTTTGAAGGCTCTCAAAAAGACGATCAATTCCATTGCCGAGAAACTTTGAGAACCCCATGCAGGGCGGTGTTCTGATCATTGATAAACCGGCGGGCTTGTCCTCGGCACAGGTTGTCAGCAGGGTCAAGAAGCTTTTACGCGCCAAAAAGGTCGGACATGCCGGGACGCTGGATCCATTTGCAACCGGTGTACTGGTCTGCCTGGTGAGCCAGGCGACCCGTTTGGCCCGTTTTTTCTTGAGCAGCGAAAAACAATACGAAGCGGAACTGCGTTTGGGGATCGATACCGATACCCAAGACCGCACCGGTCAGGTGATCCGCCGCCGGCCGATACCGGAAAGCGTTGAAGCGGCGCTACAAGGGGTATGCGATCGATTTGTCGGCGATATCGCACAGATTCCGCCGGTTTTTTCAGCGCTGAAACATCAGGGTGTCGCGCTCTATAAGCTGGCACGCAGCGGTAAACCGGTCCAGAAGCAGGCCCGCAGCGTTCGGATCGAACGGCTGCAGATTCGATCTGTATCGCTTCCCACGGTGCGTTTCTCGGTGACCTGTTCGGCGGGAACCTATATTCGCACGCTTTGTGCGGATATCGGCGAAAGGCTGGGTTGCGGTGGTCATCTCAGCGAATTACGCCGGACGGTAAGCAGTGGATTTAGCATTGACGAGGCGATCCGTCTGGAAACCTTGTCACGTTGTGTGGCTGACCCGGTATGGCCGATACCCCTTATCCCGCCGGCGGAGGCCTTGAAAGCCATGCCCATTCTCAGGGCGGATCGGAAAACGACCGCCAAAGTGAGATGCGGGGGAGCTATTGATCTAAAGGATTTCACCGATTTACCGCGTGATGCAACGGTAATGATGAATGGTGAGGAGGGCACCTACTACAAGGTCCTCGATTGCAACGAGGATTTGATTGCCATCGTTTCGGCAGTTCCCGAAAAAGAAAAGATGGCCTATTGCGGGGTTTTTATCTAGCCTGAAAAACCGCCGATTTTATAAGGCCTGCAGCATTGGGATCCGATCACGGATGGCATGAAGGCACAGGGTGCCGCATATTATACATGAGCATCATTTAATTAAGAGGAGGCTTAAAGACTGTGGTATTTACAACTGAAGATAAAAAGCGGCTGATTGAGCAGTATAAACTGCACGATTCGGATACAGGATCACCGGAAGTTCAGACCGCCCTGTTGACCCATCGCATTACCTATCTCACCGAGCATCTCAAGGTTCATAAGAAGGACCATCACTCTCGAAGAGGATTGTTGATGCTGGTCGGCCGCCGTCGCCGTCTGCTCAATTATGTAAAAAACAAAGATGTAAACCGTTATCGGTCGATTATTGAAAATCTTGGATTGCGCAGATAATCCGAGGATGGGTTTTCACCCAGTGACGGCTTGGCGTGCTGATGGTATATCCGCTGGAGCGGTTGCGGGGGGAAACCATATCGGTCGATATGTCATGCAGTTAATTATGACGAGGGATTTAGGCTGTCGCATGTGGCGATGGGTCGAATTCACTCGTATGCCAGCATGATTACACCAACGGAACCCCGCGAAGCGGGTGCCACGATGTGTAATCTGCAGGAGGCAAAATGGAAAAGAGATTAAAAGCCGAGATCGGGGGGCGAACCCTGAGCATCCAGACCGGCAAACTGGCCAAACAGGCGTCAGGTGGGGTTCTGGTTCAATATGGGGAAACCATGGTTTTGGTCACTGTTGTTTCCGCAAAGGATGAACGACCGGGCGATTTTTTGCCGCTCACGGTAGAATATCAAGAGAAGATTTATGCGGCCGGGCGAATTCCCGGCAATTATTTCCGCCGGGAAATCGGGCGGCCCAGCGAAAAGGAGACGCTGACGGCGCGGTTGATCGATCGCCCCATCCGTCCTCTCTTTCCCAAAGGCTACCGTTATGAAACACAGGTCATTGCCACGGTGTTGTCCATGGACAGGGAAAACGATCCAGACGTCCTGGCAATGATCGGGGCCTCGGCAGCGCTTGAGCTGTCGGATATCCCGTTTGCCGGTCCGATCGCCAGCGTTCGCGTCGGGCGGATAAATGGTGAACTCATTGTCAATCCGCCGCTTTGTGATTGTGATAATTGCGACATCAACATCATCGTGGCGGGGTCGCGCACCGGGGTTGTAATGGTTGAGGGCGGTTCCGATATCGTCAGCGAGGCGGACATGCTGGAGGCCATCTATTTAGGCCACAAGGCGATTCAGCCCATCATCGACCTGCAGCTGGAATTGAAAGAGGCGTGTGGCGTGCCGAAACGAACCTTTATGCCGCCTGAAAAAGATCAGGACTTGGTGCGTCTTATCGAGGAGAAGGCAACCGAACCTTTCCGCGCGGCAGTGGTCACCCCGGCCAAGGTTGAGCGCAACAAGGCCCTTCGTGACACCAAAAAAGAGATTTTTGAATCGTTGGGCGAGGATTATGCCGACCGCCGGGATGAGGTCTATGCGATTTTTGACGATCTGCAGAAGACGGTTTGCCGAAATCTCATTCTCAAGGAAGGGCGTCGGATCGACAACCGTCGTTTTGATGAAATCCGACCCATCACCTGTGAGGTCGGGCTGCTGCCTCGTCCCCATGGGAGTGCCCTGTTTACCCGGGGTGAAACCCAGGTTCTAGGGGTGTTGACCCTCGGGTCCGGTCAGGATGAGCAACGGGTCGAAACCCTCAGTGGCGAGGAATTTCGCCCGTTCATGCTGCACTACAACTTCCCACCGTATTCCGTCGGTGAAACACGGCGAATCGGTGGCCCCAGCCGTCGGGATATCGGGCATGGCGGTCTTTCCACTCGGGCAATCGAGAAAGTATTGCCGGACAAGGAAGATTTCGATTACACGATCCGCCTGGTATCCGAAGTTCTGGAATCCAATGGCTCCTCTTCGATGGGAACGGTGTGTTCCGGCATCATGGCTTTGATGGATGGCGGTGTTCCGATCAAGGCCCCCGTGGCCGGCATTGCCATGGGGCTTGTCAAAGACGACGATAACGTTGTCGTCTTGTCCGATATTCTGGGCGATGAAGACCATACCGGCGATATGGATTTTAAGGTCGCGGGTACAAGTGACGGCATCACCGCATTGCAAATGGATATCAAGATTCATGAGCTTCCCAAGGAAATTTTAGGGAAAGCGCTGGAGCAGGCCCGCCAGGGGCGGCTTCATATTTTGTCTAAAATGAACGACGCCATCAACACCCCGCGCAAGAATATCTCTCCCTATGCGCCAGCAATTTTAACCGTTCAAATCAAACCGGATAAAATTAGAGAAATCATTGGCCCCGGTGGCAAGATGATCCGCATGATCCAATCGGAAACCAATACGCGGGTTGAAGTCGACGATTCCGGCTTGGTGAAGATTGCCGCTGTTTCGAAAGAAGAAGGTGAAGCCGCTTTAAAGATGGTCAGTGACATTACCATGGAGCCCGAGGTCGGCAAGATTTACGACGGCACCGTTGTGCGCATCATGGATTTCGGAGCGTTTGTCCAGATCATGCCTGGCACGGACGGACTTTGTCACATCTCCCAATTGGCGACCCATCGTGTGTCCAATGTTTCGGACATCGTGAAGGAAGGCGATACGCTGCGGGTCAAGGTTCTTGAAATCAATCGTGACGGCAAGATTCGCCTGAGTCATAAAGCGATCCTCGAGGAAGAAGGACGGCGCAGTGATGACTCAGGACGTCAATAAAACCGTCCTATCCAACGGCATTACGATTCTGACCAAGCATATGCCGTATGTCCGCTCCGTGTCGATGGGGGTGTGGGTGAATGTGGGGGCACGTGATGAAAGCCCGGAAGAAAACGGGCTGTCCCACCTCATTGAGCACATGATCTTCAAAGGGACACGGCAGCGGACCGCATACCAAATTGCCAAAGAATTTGATGCCATCGGGGGGCAGACCAATGCCTTCACGGCCATGGAAAGCACCTGTTACCACGCGCGGGTGCTGGAAACCCACCTGGGCACCATGGTCGATATCCTCACCGATATCTTTTTAAATTCGGTTTTTGACGCCAGTGAAGTCGAACGGGAGCGCCCTGTTATTCTCCAAGAGATCGGTATGGTGGAGGATAACCCCGAGGAGTATATCCATATCCTCTCGGGTAAGAATTACTGGGGGGATAATCCTTTGGGCCGATCCATTCTGGGGTCTCCGGAAAATATCCTGCGCTTTGACGCCACGGCGGTTCGTGATTTTTTCCAGCGTTGCTACCAGCCGGATCGCATTCTTATTGCCGCGGCCGGCAAAGTGGATCATCAGGTATTGGTTGACCGGATCGCGCCGGCGTTTGAAACGATTCAGCCCGGCAATGGTTTCCCCCAGCGATCAACACCGGAACGCCGCGCCTATGTCGATGTCTGCCATCGCAAGCTCGAACAAGTCCATATCTGTCTTTCGGCCCCTGGACTTGCGGCCACCGACCCGAGCCGTTTTGCTTTTTCTCTGATGAATTCCATTCTGGGCGGTAATATGAGTTCCCGGCTGTTCCAGGAAATCAGAGAAAAAAGAGGCCTTGCCTATTCGGTATATTCCTACTTGATATCCTATGAAGATACCGGCATGTTTGGTGTTTATGCCGGTGTCGAACCCTCGCGGGCCGTTGAGGTGACGGCGCTAGTGGCGGACACCATGGGCAAATTGAAAACGTGTCCGGTACTGCCGGGAGAACTGCAAGATGCCAAGGAATTTACCAAGGGGAATATGCTGTTGGCCAGTGAAAGTACGGATAATCAAATGGTCCGGCTGGCGCAGGGTGAAATCAATTTTGGCCGATACATTCCCTTGGAAGAGGTTGTGGATCATATTGAAATGGTGACGGCTGAAGAAATACAGACACTTGCCGCCACACTTTTTCAAGACGATAAACTGGTGCTAACGGTGCTGGGCCCCCTTTCGGGCGTTGGCCCATTTCAAGATGCGATCCGAATGATTTAGCTGGGATTGAAACTGCATGGGCAATGATTCTCCTATCATCTTGTCGTTTCTTCGATTGCGGCCTGATGTCGATGCTGACCTTCCGCTGCCGCGCTATATGACGCCACAGGCGTCC
The DNA here is from genome assembly GCA_020444045.1 of Deltaproteobacteria bacterium. Taxonomy (GTDB): domain Bacteria; phylum Desulfobacterota; class Desulfobacteria; order Desulfobacterales; family UBA5852; genus JABZFP01. The sequence continues at coordinate 29,576 of JAHLLS010000031.1, read as the reverse complement.
GGCATGGATGTTTGTGCGGCGGTTGAGCAACCTTTACGGTTGGAAGTAGGCGCCATCGCGCTTGTCCCGACGGGGTTTGCGATGGCACTGCCGGACGGTTACGAGGCCCAAATCCGCCCCCGGAGCGGTTTGGCCGTAAAACACGGGGTTGGACTCATCAATTCTCCCGGAACGATCGATGCCGACTATCGCGGTGAAGTGAAAATAGCCCTTATTAATTTAGGGGATCGACCGGTCACCATTCAACGCGCTGACCGAATCGCCCAGATGGTGATTCAACGCGTCTGTCGGGTCCAGCTATCCGTGGTGGAGGATTTGTCATCCACGGTGCGCGATAAGGGCGGCTTCGGACATACAGGGCTTCGCGAATAGCGGCATAATGTGTATCCCTCTTCTTGATCGCTGGGTGTGGTGACGTTATGCCGCCGGTTTCCCCGTCCCAGTTCATACGCATTGTGAAACAGGTATCGCTTTTATACCCTGGATATTGGCATGTGTCACACTTCCACGGATAACGATAAAGGCAATTTAGACGTTTCTTTGTGCATGCTGGCCAGCGGCAGCAAGGGCAACTGTATCCATATAGCGGCAGGTGATAGATCGCTCCTTGTGGATGCCGGATTGAGCGGTCGTGAAATTGAGCGGCGCATGCGTCAACGCGATTTGTCGCCGGGCAACCTTCTGGCCATTGTGGTCTCACATGAACATGCCGACCACATTCGAGGCGTGGGTGTGCTGGCGCGCCGCTATGGATTGCCGGTCTACATGTCCGGAGAAACGGAATCCGCGGCCCTTCCCGTGATAGGGAAACTCCCACGCACCTGCCACTTCCATCCTGGGAAAGTATTTAGGATTCCGCCGTTTACGATCCATCCCTTCCATGTTTCCCATGATGCCGTCGACCCCGTCGGATTTACGATCAGCATGAATGGCAGCCGGATCGGTATTGCAACGGATCTCGGTATTGCAACGGCACTGGTGGAACAGCATTTAAAGGCCTGTCATTGTCTTGTCATTGAAGCGAATCATGACATGGAAATGCTCATTAACGGGCCGTATCCATGGCCCTTGAAGCAACGAATAAGAGGGCGCAACGGGCATCTCTCCAATGAGGCGGCCGAGGCCTTGTTGCGCACGGTGATGCATGCCGACCTGAAGCATGTCATTCTGGGGCATCTCAGCGAAACCAACAACACTTCGGACCAGGCTCTAAAGATCGTAAAGCAGGCGATTGGCAGCAGTGTTGCGGATATCACGGTTGCCTTACAGGACAGCTCAGGACCGGTGCTGACGCTGTAAAGGAACCCCGCCCTATCTTGTGTTAGGTCTGTTCGCCACATCCACCATACCCGACCTTGTTCCCGCCCAATCCAAGAAAAATAGCAAAATTTTTTACTATGGATATTTTTTCTTACTTTACAATATCTTGTGTCGGGTGTTTCGCAAAAATACTACAGATACGATTCGAGAGGATGGAACTGTTGTTTTCTGTATAAAAATCAATATGTCACGGCTCGCTATAGTTGAACTCCAATATCTTATGTGCTATTTTTGTCAGCTATTGGGCGGGATTATAACCGTTCGACGGACCTTGGTCCTTTTGCGATGGCACATGATGGCTTCTATTGACTGATTTAGTCCACGGATGAAAGGTTGTAACGAATGGAGAGGGCCTATCGCCAAAATGAGTCCCATGCGCCTGAAACGGAAATGACCTCCGCCAGCAGTAACGCAAATCCAATACACACCACCGATTCAACCGAATCGGTTGCTGCCCAACAGTCCTCGCTCAAAATGGACTACCTCATCAACAAGCTCAATTATATCAATTTTCAGAACGGTACCATTCAGGTCGTCATGTCACATCGGCGTTTTGAACGTACATTGACCGCTAAAGCGCGTCCGCTGCCATGTTGTGACAACCGCCTGGAATGCGTGTGGTTCGAACCGGAAGCCATTACACGCCTGGTGGACAATTATGAATTTACATCTTTTTATGTGGATGATGGCGCTACGGCACTCATGGTTGAGCCTCATATCATAAGGATGGATGCGGTTGGATTGGAAGTTGAACTGCCGGAGCGGTGCTGGGAAATCAAGAATCGTCGTGAAACCCGCATCGTTTGCGATAGTGTACCCGTTCAAGTCATTCAAAACAGCATGTTGTTTCAAGGCGTTCTGGTTGAGTTCAGCACGGGCTCTTTTCTTGTCGACCTTGAAATAAATCCACCGCAGACATTTCAGTGTATTGATTCTGCGCAGCCCCTGAACTTGATCGTCTATAACGGGGGAGACCTTATTTATTCCGGTGATTTTAAAATCCTGAAACACGATGGCGGCCGACAACGGCGACGATTCGTTCTCGAACCGCAAGCGGCCCCGATTCACCGATATAATCCGAAATCTTACCGCAGTAAACGCCTGAAACTCAAACCGACACCCAATATTGTATTCCAGCACCCGTTGACACGCCAGACGGTCAATTTGAAGGTTTCAGATATTTCCGGATCGGGTATTTCGGTGGTTGAAGGGGTTGGCAGTTCATTGCTGCTTCCCGGTATGATGCTGCCGAATGTCGAACTGATTTTTGCCGACAGCCTGACCATACGGTTCAAGGCCCAGGTTCTCTATCGCAACTTGTCGGACTGTGAAGGGGACGCCTGTGAAATTATCAACGGCCTGGCGATTATCGATATGGATAGCAACGAACATTTAAAACTGCTGTCGCTGTTGCATCAGGCCGACAACAAGAATTCCTACATCAACACGCGTGTTGAAATGGATGCCCTGTGGGATTTCTTTTTTGAAACGGGATTCATCTACCCTAAAAAATATGCCTATATCCAGGCCAACAAAGAAAAAATCAAGGAAACGTACTGGAAACTCTATACCCAAAACCCAACCATCGCCCGGCACTTCATTTATCAGAACAAGGGGCGCATTTTAGCGCATATGGCCATGGTTCGACTTTACGACAATGCCTGGTTAATTCACCACCATGCCGCCCGCAAGCGGTCCATGGTACGCGCCGGCCTTACCGTACTGAACCAAATCGGCTGCTTCACGTATGATTCCCATCGTTTATACTCGATGCACATGAAGTATCTGATGTGTTATTTCAGGCCTGAAAATCACTTTCCCAACAGCGTTTTCGGTGGTTTCAACCGCTATGCGAAAGATCAGCAAGGGTGTTCGATTGATGAGTTCGCTTATTGCCATCTGACCGGCGATACGGAAGTTTTCGAAGTATTACCGCCGGACTGGGAGTTGTCCGAGTGTGACGCATCGGATATCCAGGAGCTATCGCACTGGTACCAGCATTACTCCGGTGGTTTGATGCTGGATTGTCTCGATCTGGAACCGCAAACATTCAATTCGCAAGAACTGATCGATGAGTATCGACAGCACGGTTTCGCCAAAGAGCGCGTCGTGTTGGCATTGCGGAGAAGTGGTCGCCTTTTCGGGTGTCTCATTATTCACCGATCCAATATCGGTTTGAACCTTTCGGATCTTACCAATTGTGTAAAAGTGCTCATTATCGACCATCACCAAATCGACCGGGCCATTATTGAAAATGCATTACGGCGGCTTTTCCGGGATTATCAACTTCGTATTGATATGCCGGTATTGTTGTATCCCTTAGAGGCAGTTGAAAAGATAGGCATCCGGATAGAAAAAATATATAATTTATGGATTCTGAATACCCGGCATTCGGATAAGTATTTTAAATTTATCGATCGGATGTTTCGTATGGCGAGGCATTAATCGTGGTTTTGCTATATTCGGATCCGTTGGAAGAAGATGTGCGGGGGAAGGGCCCGATCAACAGGAATGGGTCAGGAGAGGCCGTTTCGGACGACGCGCCGATTTATAACAGTCGGATTGTCGACAATTACATCAAATTGCTCAAATTCAAGTATCCGTGGATTAATGCCGGGGAGATATTGCGTTATGCGGGTATGACCAGCTACGAAGTTGCGGACCAGGGGCATTGGTTCTCCCAGCGACAAATCGATCGATTTCATAAAAAGTTGTCAGAATTAACACATAATGATCACATTTCACGTGAAGCCGGTCGTTATTCTGCTTCCCCCGATGCGATTGGTGTGATGCGGCAATATGTACTCGGGATGATTGGGCCCGACAAGGCGTTTGAGCAATTTGGCAAGGCCGCATCCAAATTCACCAAATCCTGTGAATGGCGATCAAAAAAAATCGGCTCAAATAAGTATGAAGTCGTTGCGCATCCTTTGCCGGGGACAAATGAGAAACAGTTTCAATGCGAGAACCGTATGGGTTTTCTGGAAGCCGTTCCGCTAGCGTTTTCCAATAAACTTCCTAAAATAGAACATCCTGAATGCAGATTCAAAGGGGGGAAGACCTGTCGTTACATTATCACCTGGGAATCATCTTTTTCACTGCTTTGGAAACGTATCCGCACATACATGCCGTTGTTGTTCCTGCTCAGCTGCATTTTTCTTCACACGATATTTCCACGAATACAACTAAGCTTGTTGCTGTTATTGAGCGCCGTTATATTTCTTCTTTTGACGTTGGTTGGAGAGTCTATGGAGAAGGCCGAACTGCGCAAGAGTGTGGATAATTTGAAAGACTCCACCGACAAGCTTGTAGATCAAATCAGTATCAATTACAACAATTCGCTGATGACCAACGAAATCGGCCAAGTGATTTCCGGTAAAACAAAAGTTGAAGAGGTCCTCTCAAATGTAGTGAAAATATCGCAGCGCCGTTTGAATTTCGACAGAGGGCTCATTTTGCTTGCCAACCGCGATAAAACCCGATTGGAATTCGGGGCCGCCTACGGGTATAACAAGGCCATGTTTGATGTGGTTCGATCGACGTCTTTCCATCTGGACAAACCGGAATCCAAAGGTATTTTTGTTACCGCTTTCCGGGAACAAAAACCTTATTTGGTAAATGATTTCAGAGAAATAGAAAATCAGCTTTCCCCCAGGAGTCTTGATTTCGCACGAATAATGGGATCTAAATCGTTTATATGCAGTCCGATTGTGTGTGAAGGCGAAGCGCTGGGTGTTTTCGCAGCAGACAATATTCATTCCAAGCGCCCTCTGGTACAAAGCGATATCAGTCTTCTGATCGGTATCGCTTCGATTATTGGTATTGCCATTCGGAATACCGAGCTGATTGAATCCAAGGAGCGCCAGTTTCACTCCATATTGGAAGTATTGGCTGCCAGCATTGATGCAAGGGACCCGTTGACTTCCGGCCATTCGACAAGGGTGACGGAATTTGCGGTTGGTATTTGCGAGAAACTTCAATTAGACAGCCAGTATTGTGAGATGATTCGTGTGGCCGCCCTGCTTCACGATTATGGAAAAATTGGTGTGCCGGATTCCATACTAAACAAGCCGGGCCATTTGTCCGGCAAGGAATACGAGATCGTTAAAACGCACGCTGCACAAACCAAAGCGATTCTGGAAAGAGTCAATTTCGAAGGGGTTTACAAAGAAGTCCCAATTATTGCAGGCGCCCACCACGAGCGCTATGATGGAAAAGGCTATCCGGAAGGCTTGTCCGGCGAGGATATTCCTTTAGGGGCAAGAATTATTGCCGCCGCCGATTTTTTTGAGGCCATTACTGCAAAACGGCACTACCATCAGCCTTTATTGCCAGAACAGGCCTTCGCGCTCATGCGAGCGAAAACAAACACCCATTTTGATCCAAAGGTTGTAGATGCTTTTATACGCTATTACGAGGAAAGCCAGGCCCTTTATCCCCCCTTTAAGAAAACCGCTTCGCTCTGACAAGGCCCCGGAATGGGCGGTGCCCCCTCCTTCTTGAATAAAGTGACATTTCCGATTCACGGGCGTATTTCATGATCTGTTGTGGGGCCGGTGTCTGCCAGCAAATGGCGTTCCGGCGTCAGGTCGCGCAATATGTCGTTTTTCAAAAGAACCCTACCCGCCGGTGACGAGCATGTCCTCACGGTCGCCTGTTTGTGGGGATTCAGCAGGCCCGCAAACAAAAATTCCGAGCCTCCGCCATAGCAGTCGAAATTCGGCAAACTGCGTGCCAGCCGCCGGCCCGCCATGCCGAGCAGTTCGGATTCTCCGACATGGGTGCCAACGTGGCATCTAATGCCATGCCGGTCTGCCAGTTTCGCAATGCGCATGGATTGCAACAGGCCGCCACATTTGGAAACCTTTATATTAAAAATAGTGTAAGCGCCGCTTTCTGCGAGGTCTTTGGCATCATCAAAGGTGACCAAAGATTCATCCGCAATAAGGTCAACACCAAATTGGTGCCGCAATTGATGCAGCTCTTCTAAATGTCCGGAGGGTAATGGTTGCTCTACGGCGCTAATATCGAACGGTGAGAGACGATCGAGGGTTTCAGTTACGTTGGAAAAATCCATTTTCCCATTGAATTCGAGTCGCAATTCAGTGCCCGGATTGGCAAGGTGGTGGATAAGCTTAACGCGCTCATAGGTTTCGGCAGTGTTTTCGCTAATAAGTATCTTGATGGCCGATATGTCGACATGGGTTCTAAAGATCGAAAAGTATTTACGTATCACGTCAAGTGGTAAAAATGGCACCGATACCGAAAAGCGAAGTGTCTCGCGAATCTTGACAGGGAAGAATTGATCGGGCGGGATGCGCTGTGAACGCTCTATGGCATCGAGCAGTGCCAGATCAACGGCACCGATAGCCGAATTATGGGCGTGTATCCCCTTGTGCCGACAAACTGCCTCAAGTTGATTGAGCGTCGTTTGAATCGATTCGATTGAATCTATCGATTGCCTGAACAAGATGGGTGCGAAGCAATCAACAATGAGATTGGCAACAGATTGGCAGTCCTCACCGGTGACATAGGGGCGCGGGGCGCTTTCTCCAAATGCGGAAGTGCCGTCGCTGCAATCAATGCGAATAATGACCGAATCAGCCCGGTGTCTTTTGGTTTGGGGAGAATCGAACGTAACCGAGAAGGCCCTATTGAAATGGTAACATCGGATTCGGATGGGTTGCATGGAAGGAGTTTTGGCACGGCACAACGTAGACAAGATCGGTTAGCTCTTCTTCCCGGAGGGCTGTTTCGATAAGGCCTCCTTTTCGGCGGTCAACTCTTTAAGCAGCTGCCGCAGGGTCCAGGCTTCAGAGGTGGGCGTCAATGTCGCCCACAGCGGGTTTGGCAGACCGGCACTACGGTAGCTGGACATCAAGAGGTGGAGTTCATTTTCGGTTATACCCGCCATGATGATAGCGGGCGGCATGCGGGAGGCTTCACCACGACCGGTATGCTCCGGCCGGGACAAGATGTCGGCGAGGGATATTTCTAGATCCGAAGTAGCTGCGTATGTAAGCGGAAGGTCACGGATGGTCGAAGTGGCGACGACGTCATCGAGGAGCGTCTGCCCTTCCGGGGTAAATCCACAAATGAGGAGCTTACGGGGGCCATACAGGGCCTGTGATGTCCGCGTGACCCGGCTGAATGCTGAAGTGTCGTTCATGTGTCAGTCACCTGTGATATTCGTTCTTATAGAAAGAAATCGTATGGTTTTCATCACTGTGATTGCAGGCCAGTATGCCACAAAACAGGGTTTTCTACAATGTTTTCGACATAGGCGTCGACATGGGCATTGCACCTTCAGGTGGACTCGTTTATGATTCCCACGGTTTTTAGATCACTCTATTGAGAATGAAGCGAGGATGCGATGTCGGATAGGGTAATTCGATTGGAGGAGCAGGCCATAGTGGACCCTCAAGAGCTTGACCAGTTGATGCGTCTGGTGCCGTCTGATCAGCGTGGCGACATCCGCCTCAAACGGTTTCTTGCCTTTCGCCTCAAACTGGATGGGTTGGTGGCAAGCCAAGTCTATCTTTCCAATAAACTGGTGACCGCCGAAAAGTCGGGCTATCGCGGCCGCTTGTACGCGTTTCTCAGCGAAGGCCACTCCGAAGCGGATGCGTCGCCCTCTTGAGAATGCCTATGTCTGGCCTGGGCGCAAGGGGGAACCGATCATCGTCAGGCTACCAGCATAGGGGCGGCAACCTCCGTCGCCTTGGCATCATCATACAGCAATGCGACCAGGGTCAGGGCAAACTCCAGGGCCGTCCCGGGTCCCTGGCTGGTGACGCAGTTGCCGTCTACCACCACGCGGTTTGCCACGGGGTTGCCGTCGTTCAATTGCGCAACAAACGACGGGTGCCCTGTGACCTTTCGGCCGCCGAGCAGCCCGTGATGGGATAGAACCACCGCTGGCGCCGCGCATATGGCGCCGTACCAACCACCGTCGGCCTGGTGGCGGCGCAGCAACTGGACCAGTGGCTGCGAATCTCTCAAATGCTCGGCGCCGGGGATTCCGCCGGGCAGGGCGATCAAATCGAATTCGTCATCCCGGCAGTCCGCGATCTTGCAGTCCGCAACCAGCTTGACCCCCCTCGATGCCGTAATCTGGAGGTTTCCCACCGACGCCACGGTCACGTCAGCACCGGCCCGGCGCAGAACATCGATAATGCATACGGCTTCAATTTCTTCGGTATCGTCAGCGATCGGCACCAGTACTTTGCGTTTCGGCAAATCGGTCATTTGTTCATCCCCTCCAGTAAAATCCCGCCCTTATTCCGTTGGGTGCCATTGTGTTTTGGCCCGGGCAAGATCGGTGCCGGTCGATTGACTGTGGATGCCATGCAAAAAGGTCGGCTGGGCGGTGTCAACGGGTTGGCTTCCCGCGAGGACATGTTCCGCATGGAAGGCTTCGCCGGTAAAGTTGACTTCCAGCATTTCCAGTTCACAGGTGTTGAGGACGTTCACCGGAACGGTTTCCAGGGCCCACTCAATATAGCGCACATTGTTGACGTGTCCATTGCGGTCAAGATCGCGGTCGCCTACCTGAAACGGTCGCTGGGTCACGAACGTTTCCGGCACGTCAAGTTTATTGGGCATCGTCGATAAAGCGCGCCGGCGATTCACAATGGGCAGGGGGGCCGGCAGCGCCGTCAGCCGCTGGGGGCGCCAACGCTGCAGATCCATCAGAACCCAGACCGTGACGCATCGGCCGACGTTCTCCCCCGCTTCATCAAGCAGGAGAAAGTCGCGATGACTCAAGAGGCGCTCCTGGTGCGAAGGCCAGGTCTGAATGTGAAGGCGGTCCTGCCAACCGAGGTGTCGGGTGAGTTCGACCCGCATTCGAACCAGCACCCAAGTGAGATGGCGCGGGTGCAACTGGTCGATGGAAACCCCCAGGGCATGGGCATGGCATCCAGCAGCATCCTGCAGGAAGTTACAGATGGTCGCCACTGACAGGTGCCCCCGCGCATTCACATCATAGGACCGCACCGGATAAACCCCGGACCAGATCTGTAGCGGTCGTGTGGTCATGGTCTAACTGGCGGGCAGATAGGGGCTGAGATCCTTGACGTACTGGGACAGCACTTTGAAACCGCTGTTTTCAAGGCTGGCAGCGGCTTTTTCGCCGGCATCCGCCGGGACACGAACCACCAGATAGTAAACACCGGGGTGCGTATTTTCCGGCCACGTGAAAAGGCTGCGGATATTGATGCCCTGATTCCGGAGCGTCTGCGAGATATCCGATATGACGCCGATACGGTCTTTGACCAGAACGGTCAACCGGGCGCTGTCCTTTTCGATTCCAATGGCTTCCAGAAGGATTTTGATGACATCACTGGAGGTGATGATACCGACCAGGTCATCCCCTTCGAGTACCGGCAGGGCATTGATGCGATTCTGGTTCATCAAGAGAGCCGCCCGCTCGATGGTCGTCCCGGGGGCAATGGTCAGGGTCTTTTTGGCCATGATCGACTCGACGGTGACCTGGTCCAGCAGATACATGAGTTCGTTTTTGCTGAGCGTCGTGGCGGACGACGCCCAACTCTTCTTCAAGTCCCGATCCGACACGATACCCAGCAACTCCCCTTTACTGTCGACAACGAGGAGATGATTGATTTGTTTGGCGTCCAATGTTTTCTGGGCCGAAAGCAGCGTTGTGTCAGGGGGCACGGTAACCAGTTCGGTCCGCATGACGGTTCCGACGTACATGTCAACTCCTCCTATGCAATGGGTGTCGAAAGAATGGGCGTTGTGTATGACGGAATTCTATGCAACCCATGACAGGGTGTCAACTGAAACTCATCGGTTGATCGGCGGCAGCAGGAGCGTCAGGCCGCTCCCGAGGATGATCAACAGGCCGGTCAGGATGAAGGCCTGGGGGAAATGGCCGGCATCGCCGAACCAGCCGATTGCAAGGGGTACGGCACCGCCACCGAAGAGAAATGCGCTGGGGATGGTCAGAGAGACGGCGATGTTGCGATAGTTTGGCGGGCTGAGCGCTGAAAGTGCACTGAAACCGGCGGGAAAGAAGCATACCGCCAAAACTGGTTGGCAGAACACGGCCCCTTGAAGCCAAGGACCTTTCAGGAGACCGATGGCGATCGTGGCCAGTCCGGTCAGTAAAAATATCAGTCGTATGGTCGACAGGGGGCCAAAACGATCCGCCAACCATCCGCCCGCAAAAGCCATAGGCAATGCCGCCACGCGGCTTGCGGCCAGAAGCGTGTTGGCGCTGCTGTGATCAATCCCCTGACTGCTGACCAGATACAGCGGTAACATGGCGTAAGTTCCCAGCGTCGATGAAATGCCCAGGCTAAACAAGGCGACCATCAGCCAAAGTGAAGGTTGGCCCAAAAGGTCCCGGATGGCCTGTCGATCCGGCACCTGCCCATGAAAGTCGGTGCCGCGGCCATGCCTCGTATACAGCAGTCCCAGCAGAAGGATGCCGGATCCCAGGAGTGTCAATCCTGAACGCCAGGTGGCGTGGCGCAAGGCCAGTTCTGCCGCAAGGGGCGCTATGATAAAGGCCATATTGGGCGCCAGTTCATGAATGGCCAACGCCCGCCCCCAGTGGGAGGGACGGGTCAGACGCGTGATAGCACTGATACCGGAGGGGAGATAGAGGCCGGCCGTCAGTCCCAGCAGAAAGACAAGGGTTCGGAAGCCTGCGATTGTCGTGATCACAGGGACTGTGAACAGAACGAGACCCATACCGATGCTGGCGGCAATGATAATGGTGCGGTGCTGAAAACGGCCGGCCAGATAGCCGGTGCTCAACAGCGATAGGAAGTATCCGGTGGATAGAATGAAGAAAAGATTGCCGGCGCTGCGGTAGCCGATGCCAAGTTCTGCTTGGATTTCAGGGAGCAGGGGCGCCAGAATGATGCGCGCCAGGAAGTTTATAAAAAAGATGGCCGTCAGCAGGAGCAAATGCGGCAGGGCTCCGGTAATCGATAAGCCACCAATGTGAGTTTTGTCGCGTGGCTTCATGACGACGGCATGGTGCAGGGAAGCGGGTGCCGTCCCGCTTCCGCAGGGCGTTTATCCATGGTGGCGGGCCTTTGATCGACGCCGTGGAATTCAAACATCGGATTCCTCCGGGGGCCATCGATCCGGGCATGGTCCGGCGGGCTACCCGGCATTGCAAAATCCGGAGGCGCCCCACATGTGCCGTGCCAGGCGGAGCTGCCCCTGGACGTTGCTTAGGCGGACATCGTGTTCGTGTTCAATCAAAACGACGTCACTGTCGATGAGCGGGGCAATCGTTGCGGCGGCATCCGCGGCTCCGCCACCGGTCAACAGAACCCGTTCGATGTCCCAGTCATCTTTGAGGCCATAGTTGATGCGATCCGCCAAGGCGGAGGACATCTCACGATAGATTTCATCGCGCAGTTTGGTCAAATTATACTCCTGGTCTTCAATGCGGATGGATCCCAGGCGGATGGCTTTGTAGAGGCGAGCCAGATCCGGAATAACGCCGGATTCCCGATAGAGCCGGCCGGCGATTTTTTCAAACCCGTTGGCTATTCCCATTTCGATGGTGCCGCTGCCCCGGTTGCAGAAACGCCCGGACGCCATGACCATGATGTCGGTCGTGCGAAACCCGATATCGACGACGGCGATTTTCAGGTCGTCATATTCGGAGGCCTGCCGCCGTCCGTCGGCATCCATGATAAGCCCGGTATAGGTCCCGAGGGGGGTCGGAATGACATGGACTTTGCGAATATGAATGTTCTTGCGCGCGCAACGACCGTCTGACTGGTAAATACCGATTTTGTGATAGCCGGTCAGCCGTTTGGTCAGTTCGGTTGCCCAGTGTTGAAAGTAGGTGATCGGCAGGCCGATGACCACATGCAATGGGGTTTCATGACTGGAAAAGGGGGCCGTTGCGGTCAGAACCAGCCGTTTCCCGTAGGTATTGATCAGCCGCTCGGGTCGGCGGGCGAAATCTTCAAAGAGCGACGGACTGAGGGTGTCATTTCCCACGATATAATCTCTGTCGTCCAGCGCGATGTGGTAGGTTTCTTCAGGTAGTTCCGTAGCAACGTCGGATTCCCCTGGTCCCTGACACATATGGGACTGAAAAATAACGGTTCGCTCCCCATCAATGCATTTGGTGAATCCAAATCCGAGATCGAGCCCGAGGGGTTTGGGTAGACGGTTCATGGGCGGCGGTTTTGCCTGTCGGTCATGCCGGTGAGGGGTGGCCGGTGGATAGACGTATGTCTATCGACGCTCGGCCTGTATTCGATCGAATGGGTTTCATGGCAACGGATCACGCTTAAAACCCCAGGTCTGCGTTGATCAAAATGATTTTAACGCGGTGTTTGGGGAATGCTTTTTCGGTGATCGTCCACGTGTTGCATATGCGGTCGGGGCTGTTGCAGTCCTGGCAGAAGGATGTGGCCTGACAGGGTGTTTTTTTCTCCAGCCGCATGGTATTCACGGGCGCCGCGTAATTCTTGATGCGATCCCAGGCGTTTTCAAGATCCGGTACGATTTTGTTCCGGCCGATCAATACGACCACGAACTTGGGGCCGAATGTCAGGGCCGCGATGCGGTTGCCGATCATATCCAGGTTGACCAGATGACCGCTTTCCGTCACGGCGTTCGTACTGGTGAAAAATACGTCCACCAGCAGTGCCTGGCGCCGTCTTTCCATCTTTTCGGTGTCTGAAATCGTGGTGTCATAGGTGTCCAGAACGCTCACGCCATCCATGGTGCGCAGCTGGCGGTAAAGTCCGCATTCCACAAAGGTTCGCGATCCGCCCCAGGACATGCTGGCGGGTTTTATCACCGGCAGAATGTCTTCGGTCACGATGCGGGGGGTATCTTCCGGCCGGGAGGCCAGATACACCTCGAAATTATTTTTTTCCAGAGCGGTTTTCAGGTGCTCCAGACGCAACTGCCAGTAGTTGTCGATCGGTTTCTCCACCCGTTTCTCCTGCGTTTTCGATGGTTGATCTTGCGTGTTGGAGCCCTCCGGCGGCGGCCTGCGACAGGTCGCCTGGCACTTGACGGGAGGGCCTTTCATGAACACGATTGAGGCCGCACAATCGGCGGACTTGCAACCTATACTCTGTATGAATTAAACAGGGGACGGGTCAACTGTAAAATTGAGGAGAGGGTTATGGAACTGCGCAACTTAGGGTTGAGCGACATCAAGATTTCGCCCATCATCATGGGAACCTGGCAGGCGGGTCGTGACATGTGGGCCGACATCGATGATGCCGAAACCACGCGCGCCATCCAGGCGGCTGTCGATGCCGGCGTCAATACGATCGATACGGCGGCGGTCTACGGCAAGGGCCATTCGGAACGCGTGGTGGGCAAAGCCGTTGGCGAGCGGCGACCCCAGGTCGTCATTGCCACCAAGGTATTTGCCAACGAACTCCAATACGATCAGGTGATCGCCGCCTGTGAGCGCTCTTTGGCCAATCTTCAAACGGACTATATCGATCTTTACCAGATTCATTGGCCTTCCGGTTCGTTCGGCAGTTCGGTGGTGCCGATCGAGGAGACCATGCGGGCGTTGACCGCGCTGAAGGAGCAGGGCAAGATCCGCGCGATCGGGGTCTCCAATTTTTCCCGCATCCAGCTGGAAGAGGCCATGGCCTATGGCGATATCGTGAGTTTGCAACCGCCCTATTCGCTGCTCTGGCGGCATGTGGAGACGGATGCCATGCCGGTTTGTGCGGCGGAAGGGCTTTCCATCCTGGCCTATTCCCCGATGGCCCAGGGGATTCTCACCGGCAAGTTCGGGCCGGATCACCGGTTCAAACGGGGTGATCACCGGCGCGCCAACCGCCTGTTCCAGGAACCGGTTTTCACGCGGGTGCAGGATGCCCTCGCGGCGCTCAAACCGATCGCCGACCGCCACGCCATCACCCTCGGTCAGTTGGCGTTGGCCTGGGTCATCGCCCAGCCCGGCGCCTGCGCCATTGCCGGTGCGCGCAATGCTACCCAGGCGCTTGAAAACGCCCAGGCCGGGGCTGTCTCCCTGACGCCCGAGGATCTGGCGGAGATGGATCGGATCAGCCGTCAGGTGACGGCGCAGCTGGACGACAACCCCGTTCTCTGGAAATGGTAGATTGCCGTCCCGGCGGGGTGCGCAAATTTACTCACCGATGAAATGGGGAGGCCGCTTCTCCATGAAGGCCGTGAAGGCTTCCATCAAGTCCTTGGACGGCACGATATTGGTGCTCATGGAGGCGACATAGCGCAGACCGTCATCGATGCTTTTGCCGACCCCGTAGTTCAGGACGTTTTTCGTGGCTTCGACGGCCAGCGGGGCATTGGCGGCAATTTCTGCGGCCATGGCTTCGGCTCCGGCCATGAGGGTGACCTGATCGTCAAAGACCTCGTTGACCAGAAGGATTTCCCGGGCGCGCGCCGCGTCGATGGTTTTGGCCGTATAGGCCAGCTCCCGGGCAATTCCCTGTCCTACGATCAGGGGGATCCGCTGCAGCACCCCGACGTCCGCCACAAATCCGACCGCGGCTTCCTTGAGTGAAAATACGGCATCCCGGGAACACAGGCGAATATCGCAGGCCGTCACCATGTCCAGGCCGGCCCCGATGCAATAGCCGTGAATCGCGGCGATGACCGGTTTGCGGCAGCGCTCGATGCAGGACATGGTGTCCTGCAGGGCGTCGATTTTTTTCAGCAAGCGCCACTTGACCCCGCCCATCTGTTCTTTTTCCATAATTTCGGGGAGCTCTCCTGCCATTTCCACCAGGTCGATGCCCACCGAAAAGCAGGACCCATGGGCGGCCAGGATGACAACCCGGATGTCGGGGTCCTGATCAAGATCTTCAAATAACGGCGGAGCTTCATGCCAGGCCGGAGGATTCATGGCATTTTTTTTGTCGGGGCGGTTGAGATGAACCCAGGCGATGGGCGGTTTCTTGGCGACCGTGTAAAACGAGGTGTCAGGCATGGACATGCTCCTTTGTGGATGGACGGCAGCGGCCGACTGCAGTGGCCGCAGGTGACGTCGCGGGTGATTGACAACAGGTCATCATTCCCTACCATAACGGATAATTAGCCGCCTATCCAGTGCTATTGAGAGGACAATTGCAAAGCCCAAGGCTTCCTGATATGGGAGGGGCGGTCAGAATAGCGACGGTTGATCCCGGGCCCGTGGCCGCGGAATCTTTTGGGACGGACGGTGTGGCAAATGCAGGGAGCTATGGATACGTATTACATTGACGGCGAATTTGTTCCCGCCGACCGGGCGGTCATTCCCGTGACCGATCTGGCGGTTCTGAGGGGGCTGGGCGCGTTTGAGTTGCTGCGCACGTATGGGGGGCATCCTTTTGCGTTGGAGGAGCACCTCGAGCGGTTGCAGCATTCGGTGCAAAAAATGGGGCTGCTGCTACCCTGGACGACCGAGGCGCTACGCCGCATCGTTCTGGAAACACTGCAGCGCAACCTGGCCAACGGGCATCCGGAGTCCAATATCCGCATCATCGTTACCGGAGGATCCAGCTCCGATTTTATGACCCCCCAAGGCCAGCCGCGCCTGCTGGTGCTGGTGTCGGAAATGCCGCGCCAGCCGGAAGCATGGTACACGGACGGTGTCAAGATAACGACCATGCAAAACCGCCGGATCCTTCCGGGGGCCAAGAGCATCAATTACCTGTCCGCCACCATCGCGCTCAAAAAAGCGCGCGGCCTGGGCGCGGTGGAATCCCTCTATGTCGATCGCGACGGGCAGGTCTACGAATGCACAACCAGCAATATTTTCATATTCAGCGGGTCGACCCTGGCAACACCCGGCCGTCGGATCCTATCCGGCATTACCCGGGCGTTTATTCTGGACCTGGCCCAACGTCTCTTTACCGTCGAAGTCCGGGACCTGACGCTGGAAGAGCTTCTCCGGGCGGATGAAGTTTTCATTTCCGGCACCAACAAAGGTGTGGTGCCGGTGGTTCAGGTGGATGACGTTAAAATCGGCGACGGCCGACCTGGCCGGCATACCGTGACACTGATAAAAGCCCTGAGTGAGCGTGCGGCATCGCACGCATCCCAGACGTCATATATCGCATAGACAATACAAACCCATGGCCATGCAACGATCGAGCAGTTTCAAACCATCGCTTGGGCAGCAGGAGGATAATAAGCATGTCAGAAGACCAGACTTATGATTTGATTATTGTGGGAGGCGGGCCCGGCGGCCTTTCCGCCGGCATTTATGCCATGCGGGCTGCGCTTAAGACGGTCCTGATCGAAAAAGGCGTGGCCGGCGGCCAGGTCACCATGTCGGACGAGGTGGACAACTATCCCGGTTTTGAACACACCAGCGGAGCTGAATTGTCCATGCAATTTGTTCAGCATGCCGAATCCTACGGGCTGGAGATGCGCAACCAGGAAGTGACCGAAATCGAGCCGGGTCTGGACTGGCACAAAGTCCATCTGGATGACGGCCAGGTGTTGCAGGCCCATGCCGTTATACTGGGTGTCGGCGGCAGCCCGCGCAAGCTGGGTATCCCGGGCGAAGACGACTACTACGGCAAAGGCGTTTCTTACTGTGCGGTGTGCGACGGGTTTTTCTTCCGAGACAAGACCGTGATCGTCGTGGGCGGCGGCGATACGGCCGCGGAGGAGGCGCTTTACCTGGCCAAGCTGGCCAAAAAGGTCTACATCGCTCACCGCCGGGATGAATTGCGCGCCAGCAAAATACTTCAGAAGCGCGTGTTGGACGATTGCAAGATCGATGTCCTGTGGAATACGGTTCTGACGGAAATCCTGGCGGACGATGCCGGTGTGGTGGGCGTTCGATTGAAAGACACTCTTTCCGCGGAAGAGCGCACGATGGACCTGGATGGTGTTTTCGTGTTTATCGGGTTTGAGCCCAACAACCAGATCGTGCCGGCCGGTATTAAAATGAATGCCGACGGGTACGTGATGACCAATGACAACTGCGAAACGGCCATCAGTGGAATTTATGCCATTGGCGATCTGCGTGAAAAAACGTTCCGACAGATCGTGATTTCAGCCGCCGACGGCGCGGTGGCGGCCCTGGCCTCGGCCCATCATGTGGAGATGCGCAAGGGCAGTCCGGATTTTTGCGAAGCACCCGCGGATCTGCTGGCCTGATGGCGCTCCCGACCCGCTGCCGTTAGGCCGGCGCAGCATGTTGCAGAATTCGGGTATATGGGTACGATACCCCAATATATTGGCTTTTTAACTTGACAAGCCACTACATATGGTTTAGTCGCCCACTATGCAGCTGAACGATGGTGTCTCCCCTTAACGCATAGCAGATAGCCTTGGCGATGATATGGGCGATCATGGCAACGACATCGTGAACGCGTTGAAGGCGGCCCGGATAACGCCCGGGTCGCTGTTTTGGGTGTCCGCTTTCACCTGTCAGCCCATTGTCCATGCATCCACCCCCATTTCTCCCCACGCCGCTTCGGCCTGTCAGGCCCAACTTGTCAAGCCGTCTTCGCGTCTTATCTTCACGCCCTGGGTTTTCCGGCAACGGACCCGAACCGCCATGAATGCATGATACCGCCAAGCTGACTGCGAGACGGAGGTGGACGGTTTCCTGACCATCGATCCGTTGCCGATGGTTTACAAGCGGTTCAGCAAACCGCAACTATGCTGGGCGGATCAGCTCCCTGACAGGACTTCGCCATGAAATTTAGAACGATTCCCGGTATCGAAGGCAAGGTGTTCATCCCGGATGAGGCGCCCTCGAACCGAAAACATCCCTGCCGGGATTGCTATGCCTGCCAGCAATGCAGTGATGATCGCTGCCGTGTTTGTCGGGCGGACGGACAAACCACCGCGAAAAGGGCCGCCGGGCCTTGCCGCAGCTGTCGGTCGATTGGCAGGGTCTGTCACGGCCGCTGATTTTTTCTGCAAACCATCCTCTGTTACGCTGGGTTCACCTTTCACAACGGCCATCTTCTGCCACCCCCTGTGTCCAGCTTATGGTGCGCCGTTATCGGCAAGGGGGGAGCGCCCCGGCTACCGGTTGGACATGCGATCCCAGAAGGCACGGCCGCTATCCATGGGGTCTGATTGTTTTTCGGGGGGCGGGGGCGGCGATGCCGACGGCGGCGTGCCGCGCAGCCGGGACACGCGTTCCTCGATGGGGGGGTGGGTGGAAAAGAGGTTTTTAAGCCCTCCTCCGGAAAGCGGGTTGACGATGAACATGTGGGCTGTGGTGGGGTTGGCCTGCATGGGGAGCTTCCGGCTGTAGGCCCCCAGTTTTTCCAGGGCCGCGGCCAGCCCGTCCGGTCGGCCGGCGATGGCCGCGCCAGTGGCGTCGGCCAGGTATTCGCGCGAGCGTGAGATGGCCATCTGGATGATCATGGCCCCCACCGGGGCCAGCAGTGACATGACGATCAGCCCCAGGCCGCCCATGCCGCCTTCCTCGTCATTCCCCCGTCCGCCGCCGAAAATGGCGGACCAGCGGGCCATGGAGGCCAGCATCATGACAGCGCCGGCCATGGTGGCGGCTACCGTTCCGATCAGGATGTCGCGGTTTTTGATGTGCCCCAGTTCATGGGCCAGAACGCCTTCGATTTCCGCCGGGGCCATCAATTTCAGCAAGCCTTCGGTGACTGCCACCACTGCGTGATCCGGATTGCGGCCGGTGGCAAACGCATTGGGCGTTTCCTGGGGAATCACGTAAAC
This sequence comes from Deltaproteobacteria bacterium, assembly GCA_020444045.1. Classification (GTDB taxonomy): domain Bacteria; phylum Desulfobacterota; class Desulfobacteria; order Desulfobacterales; family UBA5852; genus JABZFP01. The sequence continues at coordinate 10,595 of JAHLLS010000031.1, read as the reverse complement.
ACGCGGCATGGGCAAACCGGCGTTGCGGCTGAGACGGCTCACCATGGCATACAGCTCCGGCACCTGGGATTGGTTGACTTCCCGGGCCCGGTACATGCGCAGCACCATACGGTCCGAATACCAGTAACTGAAAAAATTCATGCCGCCGGCCAGAAAAAAGGCGATGATCATTCCCTGGCGGCCGCCGATCATACGGCCTACCATAATAATGAAGACAGTCAGAGCGGCAAGGAGCAGAGCGGTTTTAAACTGGTTTCCCATGACGCGTTTTTTCCTCCGTCGGTCAAATTGGGTCGTGGATGATATTGCCAAAGGCTAAAATATGGATTACCTGCTGATTGGCAAGGGCAAGAGGCGTTTTGTCTGCGGCGACGACTTGCCAGGACCTGCATGCTCTGTTAGGTTCCCGGCATTTATGCCGATGGCCCCGGCCCTTGACGAAGGTTTCAAACTCCACCCTACAGGAGAAGGTGACGATCATGGTTGACGACAACGAAAATGAAATCCCGGAAGACGAGCCCAGTTTTGCCGAACTTCTGGAAGCCTATGAAGGGCGATCCGAGGATTCGCTGCAGATCGGCGACAAGGTGTCGGTGCGGGTCATTGCGATCGGTAAGGACGCGGTTTTCGTCGATACGGGGACCAAGATCGATGGGTCGGTGGAACGGTCCGAGCTTCTGGACGACGACGGCCATCTGACCTGCGAGGTCGGTGACACCCTGGATCTTTTCGTGGTGGCCCGGGCGGAAGGCGAAATCCGGCTCTCCCGGGCGCTCAGCGGCTTCGGCGGGCTGCAGATGCTGCAGGAAGCCCATGACAGCCAGATTCCGGTGGAGGGCAAGGTGCAGGCCACCTGCAAGGGCGGTTTTGATGTTCGAATTTTGCAGCAGCGCGCCTTTTGTCCTGTCAGCCAGATCGATATCCGCTATGTGGAAACCCCGGAAGATTATGTGGGGCAAACCCTGTCGTTTCTGGTGACGCAGTTCGAGGCCCGCGGGCGCAACATTGTCGTTTCCCGGCGGCGTCTGTTGGAAAAGGAACGGGAAGCCGCCCGGGAGGCCTTTATGGCCGAACTCAAGCCGGATTCGTTGCATGAAGGCCGGGTCGTGCGGGTGGTGCCTTTCGGTGCTTTTGTCGAACTCGTGCCGGGGGTGGAAGGCCTGGTGCATGTATCCGAATTGAGCTGGTCGCGGGTCGAGAATGCCGGCGACGTGGTCCGGGAGGGCGATCGCCTGACGGTCAAGCTGCTGGAGGTCAAAGCCGGCCAGGCCAACCAGGCGCCCAAGCTATCCCTGTCGCTCAAACAGGCTGGAGACAATCCCTGGGAGACGGTGATCGAACGCTTGAAGGCCGGTGACGTGGTTTCGGCCAAGATTACGCGCTGTGCGCCGTTCGGGGCTTTTGCCGAAGTCGCGCCGGGCATCGAAGGCCTGATTCACATCAGTGAACTCAGTTTCGTTCAGCGGGTGCGTAAACCGGAGGATCTCGTGACACCGGGCGAGACGGTCTCCGTCATGATCAAATCCGTGGATCGGGAGCATCGCAAACTTTCCCTGAGTTTGCGGGATGTGGGGGGCGACCCCTGGCAGACCCTGTCGACCAAGTACCGCGCAGGACAGATCGTCGAGGGGACTGTGGAGAAGAAGGCCCCCTTCGGTTTGTTTGTCGCCATCGAACCGGGGGTGACCGGGTTGCTGCCCAAGGCGCGCTGGCACGATGCCCTCGAACCCGGGCGCCTGGAAAATGCCAAACCGGGTGAGCGCCTTGCGGTGGCCATCGAATCCATCGATCTCGAACAGCGTCGCATCAGCCTGGGGCCGAGCGAGCGTGCCGACGGCGGCGGCAACTGGCAGTCCTTTGCGCCGGCGGAAGAAAAATCCATGGGATCGCTGGCCGACAAACTACAGGCTGCGCTGAATGCCAAAAAGGAGCAGTAGACGGGCGGGGTTGTGCGTAAACGGCCGACACGCCAAGAAGTGATCAGGATCGGTTTTCAGCCGGGCTGCTAAAGGGCAAATTCAATTCGTAGACCCCGTCCACCACGCGGGCTTCGACGGCCAGGCCGCTTTTTTCAAAAACTTTCAGCATGGATTTGTTGGAACTCAAGACATCGGCCTTGAATCCTTTGAGGCCGCGTTCTTTGGCCAGCCGGATCAGCATTTTCAGGATGAACGTGGCAATGCCGTGCCCCTGGTAGGCTTCATCCACGACAAACGCCACGTCAGCCACCGGCCCGTGCGGCTCGCGCACAAAGCGACCTTCCGCAATAATGCTGCCTTCCCCCATTTCCTTGACAAGGCCCACGATGGAGAGCGTCCGGCTGAAATCGATATTGACGTATTCCTGCATCTTGGCGTGCGGCATGGTTTTGATGGGACTGAAATAGCGGTAGTAGACGGAGGTATCCGAAAATCGGTAGAACAGCCGGCGCATATCTTCCACATCCGACGGTTTGATGGCCCGGAAATCAACGGTCAGATCATTCTTGAACACGTGCCGGGTGGCAATTTCCGAGGGATACAGACGCGCGTTGTCCGCCAGGTAGATCTGGTTGGGGTAGAGGATGTGTTCGGCCTTGGCCTGCTCCACCAGGGTCTCCCGGTCGTCCGGGTGGGCGATTTCGATCAGGGCCAGGGCCCGCTCCCGCACGGATCGTCCCCGCAGGTGGGCCACGCCGTATTCCGTGGCCACCATGTCCACCGATTCACGTAAATTGAACTGGTTGGGAAATTGTTCGACACTCAGACGAATGTTGGGCTCGCCCTTGCGATTACGGCTGGGCAGGGCGAATATGGATTTTCCGCCGGCCGAGAGCTCCGCACCGCTGACCATGTCCGCGGCTTCGGCGAGACCGGCCACCACATTGCCGCGGCCAGCATGCAGGGCGATGCGGCCGGACAAATCGACCTTGCGGGCCGGGAGAATGCAAACGAAACGGGAATTGCTGCCGATCCGCATGGGGTTCAGGACGCGGTCGGTACCCTGGAATTCGATCATGGGGTTGCGGTCCAGCCATTTCATGAGATCCGGTGTGCCAAAGGCATATGAGGTAACCGACTTGCCCCTGAATATACCTTTGCGGCGATTGGTGACCGCACCGCTTTTGATCAGATCCATGGTGGCATCCGTCAGGAAGGGCGTGTGGATTCCCAGGTTGCGTTTGTGGCTGAGATGCTTACTAAGAGCTTCGTAAACCGGTCCGATGGAAAAGGCCAGGCAGCTGCCGTCTTCGACCAGCGAGGCCACGTTGGCGGCAATCCGGTCGAAGACATCGTCCACCGGCCAGCGTGGAAAATAGATGGGGGGGTCGGTGGCTTCCACCAGCAGATCGAACTCGGATATGTGCGCGAAGGTATCGCCGTAAGTATAGGGGGTTTGGGTGTTGATCTCGCCGATGACCAGATCGGCGGCCTCTAAGGCCTGGCGTCCGGCATCCACGGCCACCCCCAGACTGCAGTAACCGGCTTCGTTCGGTGGTGTGATTTGCAGAATGGCGACATCAAAGGTGATCTGCCCGGACTCGATCAGTTCCGGTATGCGCGCGAAACGGCTGGGGATCAGGTCGACCCGTCCGGTGGTAATGGCCTCGCTGGCGACCCAGCCGGAGAAAAAGGTCCGCAGGCGATATTTGTGGGTTTGCAATTCCCGCAGGGAGATGGCATCGCCGAAGCTGACGATCTGCGTCAATTCGAGGTCCTGCAGGTTCGGCGCACTGGATGCCATGAGCGATCTGACCATGGTCAGGGGTTCCGCCACACCGGTGCCGATAAAAATGCTCATGCCGGGCTCGATACGGGTCAGGGCCTGTTCCGGGGTGACGGTTTGCTGCCGCCATTCAACGGGGTCGCTATCGATCATGGTTCTAAAACCTCCTTGGTGCAAGAATCGGCCGACGATAACTGCCAGGGGGTCGACCGGGAACGATCATTGACAAGCAGGGCAAGCCAATGCGAGATTTCAGCCGTTTGTTCACGAAATATTCTTCATACGATAAGCACGGTTCAGGGATATTGCACGTAACCCCGCGCCTGTGAAGGGTGATGACCACATGACGCATTTACTTTGCGATAATCCCCGTCCGGGGCGGCCGTCTTTTTTGTTGACGGTGATCGGGCTATGGTTAATGGTTTTTGGGACCCCGCTTGAGGCCGCCGAACGCTCCCTGCCAGACACGATTCAGCCGGGGGTGGGCTATCTCCTGCAATTGGCCGACAACCCCGGGGCCACCACCATTGATCCCCGCAAGCTGGCGCCCCTGATCGACTTTGTTCTGCAGGACAAGCCGGCGGATGATGCATATTTTTCCACTTCTGACCGCCTTCTGGACCCTCTTGTATATCACGAATTCAAGCTGCAGCAATCCCTGGCGACAATTCTCGAATATGCCTTCCATCCGGTCATCCCGTCGCATGTTCTGGCGTTGTCTTCCATCCGCTGTTCCTACTGGAAAGAGGTCAATGGCCAGCCCCAGCCGTTTCCGAAAGACATCGCAAAACGGTTAACCGATTTGGATGCGCCCCTTGTGATTCATGGCATCGAACACGAGGAGATCGCGCCTGATCTCTTTTCCGGGGCCTATTATAGCTACGATCTGGCCCGTACTCTGGTCATGTGTCGGATCGGCGGCCGGTCGGTGTGGATTTCGCTGGCCCGCCAGCGGGACCTTTCCGATGTCGGGCGCAAGGGGTTCGTACTGGGACCCGATGATGACTGGAATTATATCTACAGCGGTGAGAAGGGCATCAACAAGATGGGGCTCGGCTGGGTCGAATCCTACATGTACGACGCCTTCTCGGCGATTGTGTATATCCAGGCCGATGACGCGACGCCCCGGGTCCGCTGCGGTCTGTTCAAGTGGCTGCGGGCGGGATGGAACGACATGAATTTCGTCCGGCGCAGTCATATCCGGCGGGGCCTGGAGCGTTACGCCGAAACCTGCCGGCAAATCCTGGAAGACCCCCGCCTGCCCCCGCCTTCCCAAATTGCGGCTGCGGCCGAAGAGATTCGCGGCATGGATCGAATGCAGCTGCAGGCGGGCGGGCGTCGGCACCTGCAATCCCTCGAAAACCGCTTTGGCAACGATCGGCAGTTTCCGGACCAATGGTATGCGCAACATGTGGAAAACGGGGCCTATCTGGAACAACTGACGCGGCCGCAGCTCGAGGCCATGGTGTTTCTGGATTACATGAAAGACGCGCTGGGTCGAGATCCTGTCCGGGCCTCGCGTCTGGCCCGGGGCAGCGCTGTTTCCGGGGAGGCCGCGCCGTGACCATCGACCAGCGGCTGGCTGCGCTAGCCCATCTCTACCGGGTATACGATCGGTTCTGTGATTCCCTCGACAACCTGGCCTGTCGCAAATTCTGTGCGGACTGCTGCTCACGGAACGTGACCATGACGACCCTCGAGGGCTTGTATCTGCTCCAGGGCCTGGATGCGGCCCAGCAGGCAAAATGCCTGGCTGCCCTGCGGCAGGGTGCCGATCAGGATATCTTCCGGCCACGCTGGACCACCAACCAGATTGCGGCGCTTTGTCGGGATGGTCATGAAGCGCCGGATGACGACGTGGTCCATGACGGGTCCCGCTGTTCCCTGTTAAGCGATGCGGCCTGTTCCCTCTATGGCCTGCGCCCTTTTGGCTGCCGCTGCATGGTGTCCCGTCAACCCTGTGCGACGACGGGCTATGCCGACGTGGACGACTGGGTGCTGACCGTCAACACCGTATTTCTTCAAACCATCGAGCACATCGATCGCCCGGGATGCTTCGGCAATATGCAGGATGTCCTTCAGGCATTGGCGCGGGAAGAGTGGCGGGCGGCCTACCGTGACGGGCGGCCGTCGACGGAAGCCTCCCGCCTGATTCCCAACCAGCCGGCCCCCGTGCTGATGGTGCCGCCGGAACACCAGACGAAAATGAAGCCCATCCTGGCGGAAATCCAGGAGGGGTTGCGCTTCGTTTCCTGAAAGCCCGCCGCGCCAGGGGGCTTCCCCGCGACTTTCTTTTACTTCAGTCTGGGATAGTCCAGCGCCCGCTGGATTGCGATGCCGCTTTGTTCGGCGACCGCCATGGCGAAGTTGATGTCGACGGTCGAGAAATAGCGAACGTCTTCGGTGAGCAGCCTTAAAATACCGATGATTTCGCCCTGGACCGCAATCGGTACGGCCAGGATACTGCGGATACCTTCGGCTTTGGCTTCCGCGTGGTAAAGGGTGTGAATGTCCTTGCGCGCGTCGGGGATCACCACCGGCTCCCCCTCCTTGATATAGTAGGTCGCCAGTTCGTCATCCACAGGGCCCCTTTGGAGATAAGTCTGGCTCAAGCCATAGGCCGCCTTGAGCGCCAGTTTGCCCTTGTTCTCCTCGATCAGCCGGATGGTGGCGGCCTTAAGCCCCATGACGGCTGGAAGGCGCGTGACAATGAGGTCCAGGATGGTGCCCAGTTCGTAAGTGGCGTTGATTTGCTTGCCGATGTCGTGAATGGCTTTGAAATAATCGAGCTGGATCTGCTGTTCCATGAAGATGCGGGCGTTTTCGATGGCAATGCCGCACTGCTCCCCCAGGGCGGTGACGAAATCGATCTCGTCCCGGGTGTAAATCCGCTGTGTTTTGGTCAGTAGTCGCAGGATGCCGTTGATACGCCCCCGAATCGGGATGGGCACCACCAGGATGGTCCGGATGCCTTCCTTGCGGGTGGCCTCCGGATAGTTGATCCGGGGATCCTGGGGGGCGTCGGCGATCACGATAGGCTCGCCGGAGAGGGCCTTGAAGATGGGTTGCTCGGTGTCGATGGTGCCCCGGTTGAGATAGGCCTCGCTCAGGCCATGGGCGGCACGCAGCTCGAGCTTTTCGCCGGCGGCATCCAGCAGGCGGATGGTGGCGGCGTCGACATCGAGGATTTCGGGTATTTTACGGGTGATCAGGTTGAAGACTTCGTCCACATCGAGGCTGGCGGTGATGGCTTTGGTGACGTCGATAAACAGATCGAGAAAGGTGGCGTCGCGTTTGACGGTCATGGTCGGCTCCTAATGTTCGCGGTTATTTGAACCCATCTCAAAATTTTGAGATGGGTTATTGTTAAGCATTGTGGCATCTCGGGTAAAGGCCCTGCGCAAAGGCCCATTGTCCGAGCGGTAGTTTATATCGTTTGTGCGTTTTCTTACACGTGAAAGAAAACGCGGATAAGGGAGGATTCAGGAAGTGGTCAACCCCAGCAAGGATGCGGCATTGCCGCCCTTGATGAGAGCGCGGTCTTCCTCGCTCAAGGCGCTGGCATCGATTTCGCGGAAATAGCGGGCGGGTTTCAGCAAGGGATAATCCGTACCGAACAGGATCTTGTCGATCCCCACGATGCGGGCCGCCATTTCCCATACCGAAGGATGGTACAGGAAGGGCGAGGCGGCCGTATCGAAGTAGACATTTCGCAGGGTTTCACGGACTTCCTTTTTGAGCAGGGCGTAAAAAAACAGACCGCCGCCCCAGTGGGCCAAAACGAGGCGGTTTTCCGGGAAGCGTTGCGGCAGGGCGTAAATCTGGCTCAGGGTATTGGGCGATTTTCCGGGATAGATGTGGCCCACCGGCTCGTTGGTGTGGATCAGCACGACGGCGTTTTTCTCCCGGCAGATTTCCATGACCGGGGCCAGGCGCTCCAGGTTGTCTTCGGTGATGCCGGATTCATAGTAGGCCAGTTCACCGACGCCGGATAGCCCGCCTGCCAGGCAGCGTTCGGTTTCCTCCGCCGCCGAGGGGTGTTCGGCATCGAAGCAGGCCAGGCCGATCAGGCGGTCGGGATGCGCCGCCACGGCTTCCATGATATAGTCGTTCTGGCGCCGGAAGCGATCGGCCTCTTTCCAGGGAAACCCGAAGATCACCGAGCGGTCGACCCCTTCCTCGTCCATGGTGTCGATCAATTCCCGGGCGCCGATCATGCAGGCTTTGGGGTCGCTGTAAAGGCGGTAAAAGGCTTCCTCGGACATAAAACAGGCGCTGCGATCCTGCCGGATTTCGGGCGGGAAGATGTGGGTGTGGAAGTCGATGATCATGGTGTATGCTCCCTGGGTTCGTAAGCGGTCGAATTCCAGAATTTGCTGACGGATATCGTCCGATTCGTATTTTATTGCTTCCTTTTGTATGTTTTTGCATGTTACTTTTCTTCCGCGCGGAAGAAAAGTAACCAAAAGAAGGCGCCCGTTTCACGAGCCCTTCGGGTTCGCCTGCGCGTCGGGGCCGCGGCCGGAGGCACCGAAACTCACCCGCCTGGCAGCGGGCTCAGACAGTCGCCGCGTCTATTTCGGCCGTGTCCCCGATGCTCAGCCTCGTGAAAAAGGGTGGGGAAAGGCATGGCTCCATCAAAGCATATAACGCTCTGATATTCATAGCGGCCAACTGAAGGAGGACAAGTGTATTTCGACCAACCCGGAAATGTCAACACGGTCCCGACCCTGACCGAAGCTGCCAGGCGCGGGCAGGAACTGGGGGCTCGATGAAATCGTTCTGGCGACCACCAGCGGAGACACCGCCTATGCGGCCCTGGGGCACTGCCCCGGCTTCAGGATTACGGCCGTGACCTATCACTGCGGGTTCAAGGAACCCTTCCAGTCCGTCATGTCCGAAACGGTACGGCGTGATTTGACGGACCAAGGCGTGCAGGTCGTCATGGCTACCCACGCACTGTCCGGGGTGGAGCGCAGCGTGGCCAAGAAACACGGCGGGGTCTGCCCGGTGCTGTTGATGGCCGATACCCTGAAAATTTTCGGGCAAGGCGCCAAGGTGGCCGTGGAAGTGGCCATCATGGCAGCGGATGCCGGCGCCCTGTCCGGCCGCGACATCATCGCCATCGGCGGCGCGTCGAAAGGGGCCGATACGGCCCTGGTGATCAAACCGGCCCACCAGTCCTCTTTTTTTGACCTCAGGGTGAGGGAAATCGTGTGCAAGCCACGTAAATTCTAAGGGGAGGAGAACCTCATTTTATGGAAAAAACAAAGAAGTGAAAAACGCTCTGATGCGTATTATTAGCAATGATTTCTTTATCTCTCGACCCCTCTGATCCTTGACCCCTTGAAGCCTTAAACGGTACAATTTACCCATGAAAACATCCGATCCCATCATGCCAACACATACATCCCTTCCGCCCCTCGAACGTCACATCGTGCTCGTGGCGCCGGAGGTTCACTGGAATACCGGCAACGTGGGGCGGACCTGCCTGGGTGTCAATGCGAGCCTGCACCTGGTGCTGCCGCTGGGGTTTTCGCTGGACAGCCGCCAAGTGAAGCGGGCCGGACTGGACTATTGGCCCCGTGTCGATTTGTCGGTGTGGGACAGTTTCGACCACTTTTTGGCCGGCATGGCCCCCGCACCCGAAGAGATCTGCCTTTTCGCCAAGCTGGGTTCCCGTTCCTACCGACGCATGCCCATTCAGGCACGCATGTTCCTGATCTTCGGTTCGGAGACCCGGGGGCTTCCGAATGGGATATTGCAGCGCTATCCTGACGCCCATTACCACGTCCCCATAACGCGGGCGATCCGCAGCCTCAATCTTTCCACGGCCGTGGGCATTGTTCTTTATGAAAGTTTGCGGGAAGCGCCGTCCTGTCATGGGTGGCTCAATATTACTAAAAAATAATATTTTTATAAAGTAATGTACGGAAAGTGATTGACAGGCGTTCAACAATACATACGTTGGCCTTGTAAGATTCAAACCATTAAGATCAATCACCATAGGAGGAAGGGATGCGGTTTGACAAGCTGACGATAAAATCACAGGAGCTCATCCAGAACGCCCAGTCCCTGGCGTCGCGCTACGGGAATCAGCAGATCGTCAATGAGCACCTGCTGCTGGCCATGCTGGAGGAAAAAGAGGGCATTGCCCGAACGGTCCTGCGCAAGCTGGGGGTGGCCCCGGATGCGGTGCGCGACGAGATCCAGACGGCCGTGGACCGGTTGCCCAAGGTCAGTGGAGCGTCCGAGGTCTATCTTTCAAACGATACGCGGGCGGCGATCGAGAAAGCCTTCGACGAAGCGGCCAAAATGAAGGACGAGTACGTCAGCATCGAGCACATCCTGCTGGTGCTGGCGGAGGCCAAGGGGGGGGAGGCGGCGGCTATTTTGAAACGTCACGGCGTGACCCGCGACAACCTGCTCAAGGTGCTCATGGAGATCCGCGGTTCCCAGCGCATCACCGATCCCAATCCGGAAGAAAAATACCAGGCTCTGGAGAAATTCAGCCGTGACCTTACCGAACTGGCCCGCACGGGCAAGCTGGACCCGGTGATCGGCCGCGACGAAGAGATCCGCCGCATCGTCCAGGTGCTCTCGCGTCGCACCAAGAACAACCCGGTGCTGATCGGTGAGCCTGGTGTGGGCAAGACTGCCATCGTAGAAGGGCTGGCCCGCCGCATCGTGGAAGGCGATGTGTCCGAATCCCTCAAGAACCGGCGCCTGGTGGCCCTCGACATGGGGGCCCTGATCGCCGGGGCCAAATACCGGGGGGAGTTCGAAGACCGCCTCAAGGCCGTGTTGAAAGAAATCGAAGATGCCGAGGGGGAGGTCATTCTTTTTATCGACGAGATGCACACCCTGGTGGGGGCAGGCGCCGCCGAGGG
>JAHLLS010000030.1 GCA_020444045.1 Deltaproteobacteria bacterium | reverse complement strand
TTGAATTATATCACATTTATGGAGGTTTTGCCTTCTTTTTTATGAAATATCCGGGCTAGTTACGCTTTTGTCGGACGCACCATAAGCAGTAAAGGTTTTATAACGGTAATACCTGATTACCGATTATACCCAGAGGTTACCTTTCCCGCCTTTGTTGAGGACGGCGCTAAAGTTCTTGCCTGGGTAAGCGAACACATAGAACAAGCGCGTAACGGGATAGTGGTCATGGGACACTCAGCTGGAGCGCATATCGCAGCACTTCTTGCCCTGGACAAAAGCTATCTTGAGGTAGCAGAACAACCGCTCAGCATTATCAGCGGGATGATCGGTCTGGCAGGACCCTACGGATTCGACCCTATGCAGTACAGGAGCACTCAGCCAATATTTGCAGAGGTCGAGTCCATCGAAAAGACCATGCCTGTTACGTTTGCTTGCTCGGAAAAGTTACCGCTCCTATTACTACACGGTTTGGACGACAGTATCGTCATTCCAGAAAACTCGAGAGAGCTCAAACGTCGTGCTCACGAATGTTCTGGAAATGTAACGTATGTCGAACTCGACGATATTGGGCATCTCTCTATTTTACTTGGGCTATCCAATTCATTTTTAGCAGAAGATGCTATCCAATCACCTATTGAAATATTCCTGCAATCATTATCTCAGCAGTCAGGATAGGAATAGCAGACCAGACGAATGCCTTGGCCAATGGGTTCCAGATAGAACTATATCCGGCAATTAAAGATAGGGATCATGAGTCCCGTAGGGAAGCCTTTGGGGATGACCCACCATGAACTTCAGTCATAGCTGTTCATCCTGAACGACCAGTCTGTGATCTGTTCTGCGCAGATAAATTTGAGCACGAGTTAGATAAACTATGGATTCGTTGACCCAATTAACATTTGGAGCCGCCTGCGGAGAGGCCATTCTTGGTCAAAAGGTCGGAAGGAAAGCACTCGTCTGGGGTGCCGTGTTAGGAACCTTACCTGATCTGGATGTCTTTATTCCCCTCGGCGGCCCAGTCAATGACTTTGTCTACCACCGGGGCTTCAGCCACTCTCTCACCCTCCTGGCGCTCCTGTCGCCGATAATGGCCTGGTTGATTACGAAAATACATCCGGATACGAAGCGCTATTATTGCGGATGGGTTTTACATGCCTTTATTGTGCTGGAAGCCAGCGTGCTGTTGGATCTGCTGACCATCTATGGGACACAAATCCTGTGGCCTTTCGACACCACGCCCATGGCCATCCCGGTTCTATTCATTATTGACCCCCTTTTTACCCTACCTGTTTTCGCGGGCGTTCTGACCACGCTGGTGCTTAGAAGAAACCGTTCCCTGGGCCATCGACTCAATTCGGTCGGCCTGTTTCTCAGCCTGGCTTATCTTGTCTGGGCTTTTGGTGCCGGTGAATTTGTCGAACGCAGGGTTAAGGAAAAGCTTGCCCGCCAGGAGGTCTCCTATTCCCAGTTAGTATTCTCTCCGGCGCCGTTCACAACGTTGCTATGGCGGGTTGTGGGCATTGAGAAAGACCGATATTTCGAAACCTACTTTTCACTTTGCGACAAGGATGCACCGCTGTTCGTTGATTTCTACCCCAGAAACCTGTCATTGATGGCTGGCATCGAAGAACACCCCCCGGTTGTCAAACTGAAATGGTTCACCAGGGGGTATTATGCCTTGTCAACCGTGGACGAGAATGTGGTCATGACCGATTTGCGCATGGGGTCGGAGCCCGATTATGTCTTCCGATTCAAGGTTGCGCGGCTTAACGATTTGCACCCCAACCCAATCGACGATGAAAGAATGAAAACCAACCAGGATTGGCGGCGTCTGGCTTGGGTATGGAAAAGAATCTGGAACCCGATGCCTCAAACTTGAAAATATCTGATCTGTGCAAGCCTGAAGGACAGTTTTAAAAACCAGCGTCAAATAACATACACATTGCAAATTTCACTGTTTTGCGTAATCTATTCCCACTATGGTATCCGATTTTCGACAGATTTATTCGCTATGCCGCCTGCGCCCTGCTTTCATCTTTGCCATTGCAGGACTGTGGATCCTTTTCGCGACGGCTTTCGATTCCGTTGCTCAGCAGAACATCCACCACGAGCTTGAGGTGGAAATCCTTCACGATGCCAAAACCCTGCGCGGCATTGACACCATCCACCTTCCGGAGGGTGTATCGCGTCTGCGCGCGGCCTTTCGCCCGGGTGTGCGCATCCTCGCCGTGGAAGGCGCCACGCACACGTACAGAGATGGTGTGCTGTATCTGAATCTCGAGACATCAGATCCGTCTCCGAAGTCCGTGGTCCTGCGCTACGAGGGTGTCTTCGATGACCCCTTCGAGGCCGAGCCATTTTCCATGGACAACCCAGGCCAGGGTGTCATGGGTACGATTACCCAGGATGCCGCTTTTTTCCTGGCTGGCAGCGGCTGGTACCCCGTGATCCTGGAAGATACCGCCGAGACCTTTCGGGTTTCGGTCACCGCGCCCAAAGGCATCTATGCGGTGATGGAAGGCAGGCTCGAAACCCACGCGGACGACGCCGAAAAGAGCCTCTCGACTTGGTCGGTGTCTCGCCCATCGGGACCACTGGCCATGTTTGCAGGGCGCTACGTCGTCAACGAACGCATGCATGACAAGGTGCGCATCGCCACCTATTTCTTTGCGGCCAATGCCGGGCTTGCAACACGTTATCTGGATGCCGTGCAGCGTCACATCACCCGTTATGAAACGCTTCACGGGCCCTATCCATTTGACAAATTCGCCGTGGTGGAAAATTTTTTCCCCACCGGATACGGATTCCCATCATATACACTGCTGGGCAGCCGCGTGTTGCGACTGCCCTTCATTCCCGATACCAGTCTCAGACACGAGGTGGCCCACTGCTGGTGGGGAAACGGCGTGTTTGTGGATGCTGCCGGGGGCAATTGGTGCGAGGGGCTGACCACTTACGTGGCCGATTATCTTTCCAAGGAGGAGCATTCCTTCGAGGAGGCCCGAGACTATCGCCTGCGCACTCTCGAAAATTACACGCTTCTCGCCGCAGGCGCGCAGGACTTTCCTCTGTCCACCTTCCGGAGCCGCTACAACCCTGCCAGCCAGGCTGTCGGCTACGGCAAGGCCATGTTCGTCTTTCATATGATGCGCCTGTGGATCGGCGACAAGGCTTTCTGGGCTGCTTTGCGCGACATTTATGCTGAGCGACTCTACCAGAGAACCAGCTGGGGCCACTTTATGGATGCTTTTGCCGAGAGAGGCGGCTTGAGTCGTGATGAGGTGCGTACATTCCACAATCAGTGGATCACCCGCCCAGGTGCCCTGCAATTGGCCATGGATAGCCTCCGGGTTGTTTCCGCGGCAGACCGTCCGCAGGTGGAGGGTATCCTCATCCAGAAATCCCCGCGCTTCAACGTCCGCGTGCCGGTGGAGGTCACCGCTGCCTCGGCCAGCCGGAGGGAGAACGTTTATCTGGATGATGCCACGGCCACATTCAGCATTCGGATGCAGGGGGCGCCTCGAACCGTAGCCGCCGACCCTGACTTCGATGTTTTCCGCCTTCTTTACCCTGAGGAAATTCCGGCCACGATCAATGCCGTGAAGGGCTCCAAGTCCCTCGCCGCCGTGCTCGCCGAAGATAGCCCCGCGCCCTGGGTGGAGATTTTCCGAGGACTGTTAATGGGCCTCAACCACGGTGACATAGAAATTTGGAGTGAAAGCAGCTTCGCTGCCGAGGATACCGCCGGTAAAGACATACTTTTCTTCGGCATGCCAAAACGGGAAAAGGGTCGGAACCTGTTGTCGGCGCTGGGCGATCAAGCGGTGCTCTCAGCCGGGGCTTTCCAGGTGGCAGAGGACATCTCGAACCGCAATGCCGACACGATGTTTGCGGTCTTCAAAAAGAATCAGAGACTAGTGGCCATGTTCCTCCCCGTGGCAGGTACCGACGTCGAGACGGTTCTTCGAACGGCCCGCAAAATTACCCATTACGGCCGCTACGGTTTGTTGTCCTTCAAGGACGGCGTCAACACCGGCAAGGGTGTCGGCGAGATATCCGGATCGCCACTTGTCGTTGATCTGGGAGACAACCCATGATAATGCGCCTTGGTTTTCAAACCTTGCTTTTTTTGTTCCTGTTCATTCCCGGCGACAACCTCCAGGCTGCTGACATCACCCTATGGGACATTGCTGGCAAAGCCGAAATCAGCCTGGACCAGGCCGCCGGGAAATTCCCATCCCCGGGCATTGTCTACGTCGGAGAATTCCACGACAATGCGGCCCATCACGCCGCCCAGTTGGCTGTCATCCAGAGCCTGGACAAACGCGAACGCCCCATAGCCGTGGGCCTGGAAATGTTTCAACACATCGAGCAGAGCATCCTCGACGCCTGGGTTGCCCAAGCCCTGAGCGAGGAGGAGATGCGCCGGGCCTTTGCCCGCAATTGGGGCGACGACTGGTATTTGTACCGGGACATCTTTATGTATTGCCGGGAACGGAATATCCCTATGATCGGCCTGAACGTGCCGCGAAGCATCACCCGCAAGGTGGCGCAAAACGGCTTCGAGTCCCTGACACCCGAGGAGATCGGCAAGCTTCCCCCAATCGTTTGTCGCGTGGACCGGGAATACGAGGAATTCCTGCGCCGTGTATTGGGCAGTCACGGCTCGGAATCGGGCTTTCGCCGTTTCTGTGAGGCCCAGCTCGTCTGGGATACCGCCATGGCCATTTATACTTTGGAGTACCTTAAGAACCATCCCGCGCACACGGTTGTCGTTCTTACCGGTATGATCCATGCCTGGAAGAAAGCCGCGCCCGAGCAGGCCGCCCGGGAAAATGCCGATGTCGAGCAGGCCGTGATCCAACCTTCCGTGAAGGGCCGTTGGACACCCGGAAACGTCTCCAAGCAGGATGCCGACTACCTGATCCTCGGCCTGGAGGAATAGCCCGGGAGTCGTCCTGGGAGTCTTTTGGTTTTTGAAAAAACAAGGTCTCCAGCAAGGCGGAATCGCCTTAAGGATTCGACCCAACCGTCATGGTGGGGGCGGCGACTGGCTATCCACGGCCGGTTCGAGGCGAATGAGGTGACCGCCGGCTTCATCGGTGAGAACGTAGATTAACCCCTCCGGTCCTTGATGCAGGTCTCTCCCCCAATGGCCAATACGCAGGGCGGTTTGTGCCATAACCCGGCCGGCATCATCCAGGTCGATTCGGCGGATATCTTGGGATCTGAGCCCTCCGACGAAGATGTCGCCATGCCACCGGGAGAAGCGGTCGCCGGTGAAAACCATCAGTCCAGAGGGTGCGATGGCCTTAGCTCCATATCGTTTCCTCTGAATCAACGCCTTCGGTAAAAATATTTCCCTGCGGCGCCCGGACAAAAAAGGCATGTTATTTTTTGCAGTACTTACAGATTGTGGAATATAAATAATTATAGATGGTTAACAGGAATTTCCCAAATTGCCGACCAAAATTTGGGAGCAGGATGTCGGAGGTTCAAAACCTCTCGCCCCGACCAATTATTGCAATCGCTTAGGATCCATTTCAACCAACCATATTCTTCAGGATGAATGTCCTCTTGCCGTTTGAAAACTCGGCGGCCCCTCTCATTTAATGACTTATGGCATCTTAAACAAGAACATTGCGCATCCGACATGTAGACCTTTCAATCCTTTTATTGGCGTGAACAGATCGGGTATCGTGTCGGGTGTAAAATGACTCTCTTGGTAAGTTAGATAATGGTCTTGAACCAATACAGATGAATAACTATCTTGCTAACCAGTACCGACTTGACGAATGCCTAATAACGGTCTTCACGGTTCCTGATTATTCGGATCATCGCTTGGCCCAGACGCCGATCCGGGATTCGGGATTAATTATGAATGACTTTTTACGGGACCATTTTGGGAAGCAGGGTAGCTTTTTTTATTTACTCTTGGGGCAGGTTGACACATGAAACGCACGGGCGCGATTATACCATCATTTACAACATGGCCGGCACTTTTGATTCGCATCATTTTGTTCACGTTGCTCTGGGTGGTGTTGACCGGTGGGCAGACGGAAAGCTGGCTGCTGGGGTTGCCGGCCGTCCTGATAGCAACGTGGGTCTCAGTCCAAGAACGGCGGTTTCCAACCGTGCGGTTGTCCTTTTGGAGCAGCATCCGTTTCATGGGCTTCTTCCTGAAAGCCTCGTTGATCAGCGGATTGGACGTGGTTCGACGCGCGCTTCACCCCAAGATGCGGCTCCACCCGGATCTGATCGACTACCGCCTTTCGCTCGCCACAGAGGCTGCCCGCATCTTTATGGCGGATGTGGTCAGCCTGCTGCCGGGGACCCTCAGCGCCGATCTGGCCGGCGGCCGTCTGACCATTCATGTGCTGGATCGCAATATGCCGGTCCATGCGGAGCTCGAAGCACTGGAGGAGCGCGTGGCCGCCATGCTGGAAGCGGGCGTTCCGCGGCGAACCCCTATTGAAGGAGGTGGGTGATGACGGCCGTGTACTGGGGGGCGTCTGCGATATTGCTGGCCACGGTTGCCGTAGGACTGTGGCGATTCATCAAAGGACCGACGGCAGCCGATCGACTGATGGTTACCCAGCTTTTGGGGACCACGGGTGTGGCGATTTGCCTGCTGCTGAGTGCGGCCCTGCGCAACGCCGCCATTCTCGATGTAGCCTTAGCCCTCGCCCTGCTGGCCGTCGTCACCACGGCAGCCTTTGCCCGGTTTTTCTGGTATCCGCCGGGCCGTTCATGGGACAGGAGGAAAACGGATGATTGATTGGATCAGTGCTCTTTTGCTGTTGTTCGCGATCTTTTTCTTTGTCGGCGGCACCGTTGGGCTTCTGCGTTTTCCCGATGTTTACTGCCGATTGCACGCCCTGACCAAAGCAGACAATATTGGACTGGGCTTCGTTGTGCTGGCCCTCCTCCTTCAGGCGACGTCCTGGGATTGGGCGCTCAAGCTCCTCATTGTCTGGGTCTTTGTCATGGCCGCCAGTGCAACCAACGCCTATCTTATCGCCCGTGCTGCCATTCGAAAGGACATCCCGCCATGGAAGTTGCCGGAACAGGCATAATCGACCTGCTGCTGGGTCTGCTGATGGTGCTGTTGGCCGGAGCGAGTTTGCTGCTCTCGCAGCTCTTCATTTCCGTAATGGCCTTTATCAGCTTTGGTCTCGTCGTGGCCGTGGTGTGGGCCCGCTTGGGTGCCGTGGATATTGCCCTGGCCGAGGCGATGATCGGCTCGGGCATCACCGGAGCGCTTTTCCTGGCGGCGCTAAGCCGTATGGCGAGAGAGGATGATAAAGTTGGCAGTGACCCTGCGGCCCGCGAGGTGAGCCATTCGTCCGGCCGCTCCGAGGTTTTCGGCAGAGCCTATCTCAAGGCGATCCGATGGCCCCGCGCGACCGCTGCGGCGATCATCGCCCTGGCAACGGCGTTCGTGCTCCTGAGCGTATTTCCTTTACCCTCACCCGACGGTAGAATTCCCGCGCTTGTGCTTCGGAACCTGCCCGACAGCGGCGTCTCAAACCCCGTGACCGCCGTTCTGCTCAATTTCAGGGCCTACGACACGCTGTTGGAGATCGGTGTGGTGCTGCTGGCTTTGTTGGGGATGAGGGCTGTGGGCGGCCTTCATCAAACCAGCCGGCAATCGCAGCCTGAAAGCGTGCTGGCCGGATTTTACCGATTGATTCTACCGGTCTTAATCGTGTTCTCCGCCTATATGGTGTGGGCTGGCAAGGATGAGCCCGGTGGCGCGTTTCAAGCGGCGGCGCTGTTGGCGGCCGGCGGTATTATCGGTTGCATCGCGGGGGCCAAGCCTTTTTCCCACGCGCTGCCGGCCACGGGTCGGCGTATCGTGGTATCCGCCGGCTTCGCCGTGTTTCTTTCACTGGGCGTCCTTTCCTGGATTCAAAACGGCGAGTTCCTGGCGTTTGCGCCCGCAGCGGCCGGCTGGTCGATTCTGTTGATCGAGGTTATGGCAACCGCTTCGATTGCATTGTCCTTGATCATTCTTTTCACAGGCAATTCCGGGGCTCTGCCATTCTCCCGGGCAAACGGATCGGTGCCCGCCGATCATAGGGGAGGCTGAAAAATCGATATCGCCACAGGATATGCGGCCGTTGGGGTACTGCTCTTCGCTATGGGGCTGCTGGGTCTCGTATCCGGCCGGCACCCCGTCCGCAAAATACTCGCGCTCAACGTGATGGGAACGGGAATTTTCCTTTTCCTGGTCGCCGGGGCGGCCCGCAATGGATTGGAGACGCCCGATCCGGTCCCCCACGCCATGGTCCTGACCGGCATCGTGGTGGCGGTCAGCGCTACGGCTCTGGGCCTTGCCCTCGCCGGCCGTATTCACCAATCGCGCGTGGACACCGATGCGGCGGCCTCCACCGAGGAGTCAGACCATGGCCCGGATTGATCCATCCCTCTGGATGGTGCTCGCGATCGTTTTGCCCCTGGCATCGGCGATCCTGTCCTACGTGTTGTCGCGTGCCGCCCGTTGGATCGGCGTGGCCACCGCCCTGGTGATGACGATACCGGTTGCGGGTCTGGCACATAGCGTGTGGCATACGGGTGTCCTGTCCCACAAAATCGGGGGCTGGGGAGCGCCCCTGGGAATCGAGCTGGCGGCGGACGGCCTCTCCGTGCTGATGCTGACCCTGTCCACCATCGTCTGCGGGGTGGGGAGCGTGTATGCCTTCGCCTATTTCGCACCGCAATCCCAGGCAGCGAAAAAACAGGGCCAGCGCTTCTGGCCGTTGTGGATGCTCCTATGGGGCGGACTCAATGCGCTGTTTCTCTCCGCGGACCTCTTCAACCTGTACGTTACACTCGAGGTGGTCGGTCTCGCCGCCGTTCCACTGGTGGCCGTGGCCGGCGACAAAGCCCTGACGGCCGCCATGCGCTACCTCATGGTGAGCCTTCTGGGGTCTCTTTGCTACCTGCTGGGTGTCGGCATCGTCTACCTCTATCTGGGAACACTTCATCTGCCGACCTTGGCCTTGGTGGCCGGCGACAGCCCCGCCGTCGGGTCGGCACTGGCCCTCATGAGCGCCGGTCTGTTGATGAAAATGGCCGTTTTCCCCCTCCATTTCTGGTTGCCGCCGGCCCATGCGAATGCACCGGCACCGGTGTCGGCGGTGCTCTCGGCGGTTGTCGTCAAAGCCGGGTTTTACCTCTTGCTGCGACTCTGGTTCGGTGGTCTGGCGGCCGCACCGGCGGCCGGCGTGGCCCAGGCCCTGGGGTGGTTGGGTGCTGCAGCGATCTTGTGGGGCTCGCTCAACGCTTTGCGGGCCCAACGGTTCAAAATGCTCATCGCTTATTCCACGGTGGCCCAGTTGGGATACCTGATGCTGGTCTTCCCGCTCACCGTGCGGGAAAACGGGGCAATGGCCGCCTGGGGCGGCGCCCTGTACTTCATGCTGGCCCATGCCTGTGCCAAAGCGTCGGTCTTTTTCTCCGCAGGGGCGGCGCTGCGGGCCTTTGGCGGCGACGGTCTCGAGCAATTACGCGGCACGGCCACACGCCTTCCGTTGGCAACCTTTGCTTTTGCCACGGCAGCCGTCAGTTTAATCGGTCTGCCGCCCAGTGGCGGATTCATGGCCAAGTGGATGCTGATCCAGGCGTCCCTGGCCAGCGGTCAATGGTGGTGGACCCTCGTCATCGTCGGGGGCGGTTTGCTGGCGGCAGGCTACATTTTTCGTTTCTTTTCGACGCTCTTTGCCTATGTTCCGGAACCACCAGCCAAAACACCGGTGCCCGGTCTTATGGAGTGGAGTGCGCTGGGGTTGGCCTTCCTTTCCATTCTACTGGGGCTCACCGCCGCGGTTCCCATCAAACTCATTCGAA
The DNA here is from genome assembly GCA_020444045.1 of Deltaproteobacteria bacterium. Taxonomy (GTDB): domain Bacteria; phylum Desulfobacterota; class Desulfobacteria; order Desulfobacterales; family UBA5852; genus JABZFP01. The sequence goes on along the minus strand of JAHLLS010000030.1, from coordinate 53,570 downwards.
TCGGCGCCCCTTTTGCGGGGCCGCTTTGGATTGGAGGGTGATCATGGACGCGGTCAGCTGGATGCCCTTCTGGATTTTGATGAGTTCCGTGGTTCCGGGGGTGATGATTTTTTTTCTTTCGGATCACCACCAGAGGTTGCGGACCACCTTGAATATGCTCGGTGTCACCCTCAAATTGATCCTGATCGGGGTCATGATCGCCGGCCTGCTCAAAGGGCGCGATTACCTTTTCACGCTCACCCTGCTGCCGGGAATGGATCTGATCCTGCACGCGGACACCATGTCGGTGCTGATTACGGCCCTGTCCGGGCTTCTGTGGTTTGTGACAACCGTTTACGCCATCGCCTATCTTGAAGACTCTCCTCAGCCGCGAAGCCGCTTTTTCGGTTTCTTCAGCTTCTGCGTCAGTGCCACCATCGGCATCGCCCTGTCCGGTAACCTGATCACGTTTTTAATCTTTTACGAGCTGCTGACCCTGTCCACCTACCCCCTGGTCGTCCACCGGGGCACACCGGACAGCATGCGCGCCGGAAAAATATACCTGGCCTATACCCTCACCGGGGGGGCGTTTCTTCTGATCGGTGTCGCCTGGCTTCGGTCGATCGCCGGCCCGCTGACCTTCGTGCAGGGCGGGATTCTCGACGCCTGGCCGGTGGCCTATCACGGCGCATTCAAGGCCATCTTTTTTCTCCTGATCGCCGGCCTGGGCGTGAAAGCCGCCATCGTACCACTGCACGGCTGGCTTCCCAGCGCCATGGTGGCCCCGGCGCCGGTCAGCGCACTGCTCCATGCCGTGGCCGTTGTCAAGGCCGGCGCTTTCGGCATCGTGCGGGTGGTGTACGACGTGTTCGGTATCGAGTTCGCATCCCAACTGGGATTGCTCACACCGCTGGCGGCCGTCGCCGCGGTGACGATCATCTACGGATCGGTGCGGGCGCTCAGCCAGGATGGCCTCAAGAAACGTCTGGCCTTTTCAACCGTAAGCCAGGTGTCCTACATCGCTCTCGGGGCCGGAATCCTCGGACCGATCGCCACCATCGGGGGCATCGTCCACCTGGTGCACCAGGGCTTGATGAAAATCACGCTTTTTTTCTGTGCTGGCAATCTGGCGGAAACCATCGGTGTGCATAAGGTCAGTGAAATGAACGGCGTGGGCCGACGCATGCCGTGGACCATGGCCGCGTTTACGGTGGGCGCTTTGGGCATGATCGGCGTGCCGCCGATCGCCGGCTTCGTGAGCAAATGGTATCTGGGTACCGGCAGTGTGGCGGCCGGGGCCGATTGGGTCATTGTGGTGCTGGGTGCCAGCAGTTTGCTAAACGCCATGTATTTTTTACCGATCCTGCACCGGGCCTGGTTCCGAGAACCCGACGGCGCGTGGGCCAAAAAACCCGCCCCGCGCGGACTGGAGGTGCACTGGATGCTGCTGCTGCCGCCGGTGTTGACGGCATTGCTGGCATTGCTGGCCGGGCTGCTGGCGGATGCGCCTTTCAGTCCTCTGGAGTGGGCCACACGGATCGCGGAAGGAGAATACCGGCCGTGAACTCGATGCAATCCGCCATAGGCTTGCAAGCCGAGACCCTTTTGATTGCGGTCCTGGTCGCACCGCTGGCGCTGGCCCTGCTTGGCGCCATTCGGTCATGCCGTCGGCATGCACCGTGGATGGCCGTCCTGGCAGCACTGCCGGCACTGCTGTGCGCGCTCACGGTCCCGGTCGGGACAACGGTGGCATCCTCCTGGCTGCTGCTGAAAGGCCAATTCGGAATGGACGCCACCGGCCAATTTTTTTTACTGTTCACCGCGATTCTCTGGCTCCTCTCCGCTCTCTTCGCCACAGGCTACATGGCCCGTGATGAAAAGCGCTTTCGGTTTTTCTTTGGATTTCTGTTGGCCATGGGCGGCAACTTCGGGCTGATTCTCGCCATGGATATGCTGTCCTATATGGTAGCTTTTGCCTTGATGAGCTTTGCCTCCTACAGCCTGGTAGTTCATACCCAGGACCCCGAGGCGGTCCGGTCCGGCCGCGTCTACATGGCGCTGGTTGTCATCGGAGAAATCTTCCTGTTTTCCGCGCTTTTCCTGCATGCCGGCAAGGGGGGCGATACCGACCTCCAATCGCTGAGCGGTGTGCTGGCGGCGCCGAATGTCGCCCTCCTCCTGGCGTTGGGTTTCGGTATCAAGGCCGGTGCGGTCGTGCTGCACGTCTGGCTGCCCCTGGCCCATACCGTCGCGCCAACACCGGCCAGTGCCGTGCTCAGCGGATCGATGATCAAGGCCGGTTTGCTGGGTTGGATCCGGTTTTTACCCTCCGGAGGGGGAGGAGACCCGGCCTGGGGCGCCGTATTCATCGCGGGCGGCATCACGGCCGCTTTCTACGGTGTTGCCGTCGGTCTGGGTCAAAAGCACCCCAAGACAGTGCTGGCTTACTCCAGCATCAGTCAGATGGGGCTGATCACGGTTGCCTTTGGCATCGGGCTTACCCTGGGAGCAGGGGCCTCCGGTGCGGCCGCCGCCGTCCTCTGCTACGCCTTCCATCACGCCCTGGCAAAAGGGGCTTTGTTTCTGGGTGTCGGTGTGGTGGGCGGCATCGAAAAACAGTCAGGGATGAGGGTATGGGTGACGGCTCTCCTTGGTCTAGCCGCCCTGGCGCTGGCGGGAGCACCATTGACCACGGGGGCCTTGGCCAAGACCGCCCTCAAGACGGCAATGGTTCAACTGCCCCCCGGCTGGGAGAAGACCTTGGCGATCCTTTTGCCTTTGTCGGCCATCGGCACCACAATCCTGATGGGTCGCTTCTTTTTCACGCTTCGCCGTTTTAGTGCCCATCATCGTGTTTCGCAGATCGAAATGGTCTCCTGGATCGTCTTGGTCCTATTGTCTGCGACCGTTCTCTTTATGCTTCCCTTCAGTGGGCCGTTCGCTTCGGCGATGATGAAGCCTGCCAGCATCTGGTTGTCGCTCTGGCCCGTGGCCGCAGGGGCGGGTTTGACCGCCTTGGTGTGGTGGATGAGCCGGCGCGCAGGGCGCGGCATTCCATGGCGCCCGCCGGCCGGCGATCTTCTGGTGCCGGTGGAATGGTTGTCGGGAGCGGTGAAACGCCTGGCATCGACGCTCATGGACAAGGCGGCATGGGGAATCCGGGCGCATTTTGACAAGAAAACCGAAGGGTGCGCCGATCATGCGCTGGAACGCATCGAGATCTGGGAGTCGGGTTTTGGTCGATGGAATACGGCGAGTTTGATTTTTGCGGGTATTGTCTGCGCGTTGCTTGTCGTTCTGAGCCGGACGTAATGCTTCGTTATGAAGGTGCGGGCCTATGGGTTAGGTTCAGACACGTGCTAATCATCCAAGGAGAAATATATGGAAACACTGATCGGTAGACATTGGCATCGTCTTTCCGCCGAGCAAGTTGTCGAATTGCTGGACAGCGACGCCCGGATCGGGCTCACGGCTTTCGACGTAAAACATCGCCTGAAGCATTTCGGCCCCAATGAGGTGTCGGCGGGCCGGCGACAGCACCCGATTCTGAAGTTTCTGGCGCAGTTTCACCAGCCGTTGGTCTATATCCTGCTCGCCGCGGGCCTGATTACCGCCCTGCTCCAGGAGTGGGTCGACTCCGGCGTAATCATGGCCGTGGTGCTGGTCAACGCCGTGGTGGGATTTCTACAGGAGTCCAAGGCGGAAGCGGCGATCGAGTCTCTGCGGCAGATCGTCACAACCGAGTCGACGGTGCTCCGTGACGGGCAGGTCCTACGGGTGCGGTCCCAGGAAATCGTACCGGGCGATATCGTGCGGCTCCAGTCCGGCGACAAGGTGCCCGCCGACATGCGACTGATCAAAGTCCGCGATATGCAGATCGACGAATCCGGGCTCACCGGCGAATCGGTTCCGGTCCAAAAGTCGGTCGGAAACCTGTCGGAGAAGACCATCCTGGCGGAGCGCATGAACATGGCCTATGCGGGATCATTGGTCACTTACGGACAGGGGGAAGGGGTCGTCGTCGCCACGGGCAACAAAACCGAGACGGGCCGCATCGCGCATCTGATTTCCGAGGTGGTCGAGCTGCAAACCCCGCTGACCCAGCGCATCGCTAAATTCAGCCACATGCTGCTCTACGTGATCATCGCATTGGCGGCCGTGACGTTTCTCATCGGCGTGATCCAGGACAACCCCATTCTGGATATGTTCATGGCCGCCGTGGCCCTGGCGGTGGGGACGATACCCGAGGGGCTGCCGGCCGCCGTCACGATTACCCTGGCCATCGGCGTTCGCCGCATGGCCAGACGTCGCGCGATTATCCGCAAGCTTCCGGCGGTGGAAACCTTGGGAAGTACCACCATCATCTGCTCGGACAAGACCGGCACACTCACCGAGAATCAGATGACGGTTCAAGAAATCAGGGCCGGTGCCAAGCGCTTTACGGTCAGCGGTAGCGGCTACGATCCTCAGGGCGATGTGCTGGAGGCGGGTCAAGTTGCTGAACAGGGAAAATTTCCACCGCTGTACCAGTGCCTGGTGGCCGGTATGGTCTGCAATGACAGCCGTCTGGTGTCCAAGGACGGTCGTTGGGCTGTTGAGGGCGATCCCACCGAAGGCGCTTTGATTGTATCCGGTCGCAAAAGCGGATTGTCCGAATCCGATCTGGCGCAGCGATTGCCCCGCCAAGATTTACTGCCGTTTGAATCGGACCGGCAATACATGGCCACGCTTCACGCCGATGGCGATCAAAATGTCATTTACGCCAAGGGTGCCGTCGAAGTCCTCCTGCCGAAGTGCGACCGGATGCTCGCCCCATCCGGCGATCAGGAGCCCTTCGATGCGCAAGAACTGCTTGCCGAGGCCGAGGCCATGGCCGCCAAGGGATTGCGCGTGCTGGCCTTTGCAATGAAGGCGGTCGGCAAAGAGACGTCAACCATAGACCATGAGTCGGTTTCGTCGGGCATGGTTTTTTTGGGATTCCAGGCCATGATCGATCCACCCCGCAAAGAAGCCATCGAAGCGGTCAAGAGCTGTCACAAAGCCGGCATCCAGATCAAGATGATTACCGGCGATCACGCTTTGACGGCGTCGGCCATCGCCAAGAAGCTCGGGTTGAAATCGTCCGCGGCCGACCCTGAATCCGTCCCGTTTGTGATTACAGGCCAGGAACTGGCCGATTTCAGCACCGAGGCGGTCATCGATAAAGCCAAAGATACACCGGTTTTTGCCCGCGTGGCGCCGGAGCAGAAATTGCGCCTCGTGGATGCCCTGCAGGCGTCGGGCCACGTGGTTGCCATGACCGGGGACGGGGTGAACGACGCCCCCGCGCTAAAGCAGGCCAACATCGGCATTGCCATGGGCATTTCCGGAACCGACGTGGCCAAAGAAGCCGCCGATATGGTGCTGACGGACGACAACTTCGCCTCCATCCGGGCGGCCGTGGAGGAAGGCCGGGGCATTTTCGACAATCTCACCAAGTTCATCGTGTGGACCCTTCCCACGAACCTGGGCGAAGGGTTGGTGATCCTGGCGGCCATCGTGATCAATGTCGCGCTGCCCATCCTGCCGGTGCAAATCCTCTGGATCAATATGACCACGGCCATCTTGCTGGGATTGAGCCTGGCGTTCGAACCCAAGGAATCCGGAATCATGGATCGCCCCCCCCGGCCTCCCCAGGCGCCCATTCTGACACGGGAGCTGCTGATTCGCATCGGGATCGTGGGCACGGTGATGCTGATCGGCGCCTTCGGCCTTTTCGAATGGGAACTCATGACCGGTGCGACGGTGGAGCAAGCCCGCACGGTGGCCGTCAACGTCTTTGTCATCGTCGAGATGTTCTATCTCTACAAATGCCGCTCGCTGACGCAATCGGTTTTCAAGATCGGTTTTTTCTCCAACCCCTGGGCCATCGGCGGTACGGCGATGATGATGGCGCTGCAGTTGGCCTACACGTATGTGCCGATCATGAATCGCTTCTTCCAAAGCGCGCCAATCGATTTGTATGCCTGGTTGCGGGTATTCGCGGTCGGTATCGCGGCTTACATCATTGTGGGCATCGAGAAGTGGCTTCGAAGGAGCAGGCCATGAGCATAGGATTCGATTCAGTCCCTCTTTGATAGGCAAGTTCGCGCCACTCGTGCCTTCATTGGAAACGCAGCATAGGGGATAGCCGCATTTACACGAAAAAAAAGATTTTCCATTATTTCGCCATTAGGAGAGAACGGTTATGCCCCACGTGTTTCAGACCGCAAATCTTGGTTCCCTGGAACTGAAAAACCGGCTCATCCATTCCGCCACGTTCGAATGCATGGCAGATGAAAACGGGGCGGTGACCGATCTTCTGGTCAAACGCTACGTCAACCTGGCCAAAGGAGAGGTGGGCCTGATCATCCCCGGCTATATGTACGTTCATCCCAGGGGAAAAGCTTCTGCCAGGCAGACCGGTATTCATGATGACCGGTTGATCGCCGGATTGACCCGCCTGGTCGATGCGGTGCATGCGGCCGGAGGTCTCATCGCGTTTCAGCTGGCCCACGGCGGAAGGCAGTGCCCGAAGAAAGTCATCGGGAAGGCCCCCCTGGCGCCCAGTGGGTTCGGTCGTGATCCCGCCAGCATGAACAAGCCGGCCGCTATGACCGAGACAGATATCCAAGAGGTGATCGTCTCATTTGCAAAGGCCGCCAAGAGGGCCTTTGAGGCAGGGGCGGACGCCATTCAACTCCACTGTGCCCATGGGTATTTGCTCAATGAGTTCCTCTCGCCATTTTTTAACCGAAGGCATGAGCAATGGGGGGGATCACCGGAAAACAACTTCCGGTTGCTCAGGGAAATCATCCTGGCCATTCAAAAAACGGTGGGAAAGGACCGGGTGATTATGGTCAAGATGAACACCGATGATTTTACCCCCCAAAAAGGCATCACCCCGGACCTGGCGGCGCAATACGCGGCCTGGCTGGATGATCTGGGAGTGGCGGCACTGGAATTGTCCGGCGGGACCTTTTACACCTTCCACGCGTTGCGCGGCGACGTTCCCATTGACGACCTGGCCCGAGCTTTGCCCTGGTGGATGCGGCCCATGGCCAAGATGATTTTTAAAAAGCAGGTTTTTCTCTGCCGGTTTCAAAAACTGTATCATCTTCCGGCGGCGGAAATCATAAAACCGGTAATCGGCAATATGCTGCTGATTCTGGTGGGCGGGGTGAGAACGCTTGGCGAAATGGAAACCGTTTTATCGGAATCAAAAGCGGATTTTCTCTCCATGAGCCGTCCTTTTATCCGGGAGCCGTTTTTGGCCAAACGCATGAGACAGGGCAAAACCAAAGAAGCCGCGTGCATTTCGTGTAACAAATGCTTTGCTGCGGTTTTCAACGAGCTGCCGTTAAGGTGTTATGTCGACGGCCTGCCCTAGGACACCTTTTTATACAGTTGACCTTGGAGATATGCCGAAGCTGGACGACGGTTTTCTGCTGCTGGCCTCCGTCCCCTACGATGAGATCGGTGTCGACCGCGCGCGGGCGGAATTGAAGTCGCAGTTTCTTTCGCGTTTTGCAGCCGGTGTCTTGCGGGACGAATTCGGCAGCCTCGCCGGAAAAATGTACAAGCATACCGCGGTACTCGACTGGCGGTCACGCCGTCTCAGACAGATCGGCGACTGAAAAGTATTTTATAGGGGGCTGTTTTTAAGGGGGGTGGGCGACATTGATGGTGGGGCTTCAACAACAGCCGTTTCGATTTTTCACGCGGTTATAAAATTGCCGAAATCCATCCAGCATTAAAAACGGGAGGTGCTGCCGGCACCGTCATGGCGATGCCGGCAGTCTCGGGACCGCAATCAGATCGGGTGGACCTTGAGAAAACAGCGGTATCGATCAGGCCGCTGCGTGCGCACTGGCGGCGCACTCGTTTTTGCCGATGTCCATGATTTCCTGCTGCTCTTCGTCCACCGCCACCAATCCGGCGTTGATCTCGCGGATTTTGGCGTATTCCTCGGGTTGCGGCCGCATGTTGGCCTGGATGAAGGCAAAAAAGGCTTTTTCATCGGCGATGGAATAGATGGCCGCATTGTCGGCTTTGATCTTCGCCATGGGGGCGGCGAAAGCCAGATCTTCGTTGGCCTCATCCCAATCCATGTAGTGGCCCGGCAGGATGACGGTGTCGTCGTCCAGCTTCAACAGGATGTCGGTCATGGTCTTATACAGCATCCGGGACCAGTCCTGGGCCATACCGCCGAGGTCGGGGCGACCGATGGACTGGATAAAGACCGTATCGCCGGTGATGAGGTATTTGCCGTCCACGCGGTAACAGGTGCTGCCCGGGGTGTGGCCCGGCGTATGAATGATTTCCACCTCGGGACCGCCGCTGCTGAAGCCATGGCGTTCTCCATGCCGGGCGGGGGTATAGGGAAATTTCGCGGGCCCAAAATCGTCTTCCGGTGCCACGATTTCCGCACCGGCGGTCTGCCGCAGCGTGTCGCTGCCGGAAATGTAGTCGGCCTGGCGGTGGGTCTCGAAGGTTTTGATGATGGCGCAGCCCTTGTCCCTGGCGAAGTTCCGGTAAAAGGGGATGTTCTTGGCCGGGTCGAATACCATCATCTCCTTGCCGCTGATCAGCCCATAGCTGCAGGACGCCTTGCCCGGGCGGCGGAACTGAAAGAGCTCGTAGCCGTCGCCGGCGCCGACCCGCACCGGTTCCAGCAGATTGCCCCAGGCCTTGATGCCCACTTTCATGTGGGCCACATCTTCAAAGCCGTGATTGACCAATATTTCGCCGACATATTTGGAAGACCCTTCCTTGGCACAGACGATGCGCACCTTTTTACCCTGGGGAACGCGCGCCACGCTTTCATCCTCCATCTCGATAAATTCGAAGTAGGGCACATTGATCATGTCGATGGGATAGGGCCCTTCGACCTTGAAGCGCCCGAATTCAACGTCGTTGCGCACGTCCAGCAATAAAAAATCTTCCCGGTTCGTCAACCATTCAAAAAGATCGCCAGCCGTAAAAGATCCGAGTGTCATGATAGATTCTCCATCCGTTGCAGGTTGAAATGGGATGACTGTCTCAAGATGTACGCCGGATCAGGAAGCGAATGTTGTCGCCTTCCTGGTCCGTTTTGACAATCTCGTGGCCGGTGGTGCGACCCCAGGCCGGGATGTCCGTGAGGGAACCGGGATCGGTGGTATGGGCTTCGATAACTTCGCCGATTTCCACCTCTTTAATGCCCTTGCTGATTTTGACCACCGGCATGGGGCATGCCAATCCTTTGAGATCCAACGTCTTGCTGACTTTGATATCTTCGCTCATGATCGTTCTCCTATTTCTGCGATTCATTGGTTATATGAAAAGTTGCACTTTGCTGGAACCGGCTTCCTCCAGAAATTTTGCCACGCCGCCAAACTCCAGATGCTGGTAGTCGATCATTTCTTCACGCTTGAACCCCATGAGATCCATGGACATCTCGCAGATGACGATGCGCACCCCGAGTTCCTCGGCCAGCGCGAACATTTCTTCCGGGGAAGCTACGTTTTTCTTTTTCATGAGGGATTTCATCATGGCGGTGCCCATGCCGCCCATGTTCATCTGGGAGAGCTTGACGTCGCCGGCGCCTTTGGGCAGCATGGCCCCGAACATGTTGCCCATGATGTCCTTGCCGCCGACGGTCTTGTTCTTATCGCGCAGGACCGGCGTGCCCCAGAAGGTGAAAAACAAGACCACTTCCATCCCCATGGCCACGGCCCCGGTGGCGATTACCAGCGCGGCCAGGACCTTGTCCAGTTCGCCGCTGAAGACAACCATGGCCAGTTTGTTTTCCGGAGCACGCCCCTTCAAGGCTTCCATTTGCGATTTAAGCTCGTTGATCTGCGCTTCCAGTTGCTGCATGATTTCCTCCTGTCCGTAGGTGCCTGTTTAAAACTTCATAGCATGAACAATAATGTCCGGAAAAATTGAACATACGGGTGCTGCACGGGTCGGTTCATGAACTCTCAACCACTTTGGGGGGCTTCCATCGATAGCCGTAAAATTTCAAGGTGGATCAGCAGGGTCTCGCGTTGCTCAGGTGTCATCCGCGCTAAAACGGCCTTGTTGGCAGACGCTATCGTAGTGTTGATCTGGTCGAGTTTTGCCTTCCCTTGCGGGGTCAGGCTAAGCAGGGTGATACGCGAATCTTCAGGGTCCTTGAGACGCTGAATAAGCTGCTTGGTCACAAGCCCGTCTATAATTTTGGTGATGCGGCTTTTCACCACACCCATTTGCCGGGCAAGCCCTTTGGGGGTGAGGTAGCGCTCCCGGCCGAACAACCGAAGGCAGCGCAGTTCGGCATCCGGAAGATCGAACTGTTCGGACTGGCGCTGCATGCGCGTCTGGCAGCATTGATACAGCTTAAAAATGAGATGCTGAAACTGATCGATCTGGGCGTCCGGCAGACGCTCGTTTTGATGAAGAGCTTGGTAGTTCATAGCAAGAACAATTATATCGAATTCGACATCTGTCAAGCGTCTTGAACGGCCGCTGATCGCCTCATTGAATTCTAATCCGAACGACATTTTCGACTAACACGCCTCCCGCATAAACCTCCACAGATTATCGCCGAACACGATTCCATCATTAAACAAGGATGCCATCATGCGGAAGGTATTGTCATTTAAAGCACTCGATGCGGCACATGTTATCGAAGTCGATCATATCAGCAAAGTTTTCCCCAATGGGACCCGTGCCCTGAATGATGTTTCGCTGGCGGTCGGTGGTAGTGATTTTATCGCGATTATCGGATCGTCGGGTGCCGGCAAATCGACGTTTCTGCGCTGCCTCAATCGCCTGATACGTCCGACAGAAGGCACGCTGACATTGTTAGGTGAAGATATCACCCACGTCAACGGGCGCGCACTCCGGCAGGTGCGCCGGCGCATGGGGATGATCTTCCAGCAGTTTCACCTGGTCCGACGTCTTTCCGTACTGGAAAATGTGCTGGTGGGCCGCCTGCGTTTCAATGCCGCCTCACCCCTGCGCTACGGATGCTCGATTCTGAGAAAATTCCCCCGATCCGAAAAGGAAGTCGCGTTTGACTGCCTGAAGCAAGTCGGTATCGCCGACCTGGCCTTTCAGCGCGCCGATACGCTTTCGGGCGGCCAGCAGCAGCGGGTGGCGATTGCCCGTGCCCTGGCGCAGGAACCGGAAGTTTTTCTGGCGGATGAGCCCATTGCCAGTCTCGATCCGCGCAGCGCCGAAACCGTGATGCGCATCCTGAAGGATATTCAGGAGCGCAGAAATATCCCCGTGCTGGTCAATCTGCACCATATCGATTTCGCGCGGCGCTACGGCAAACGGATTATCGGCATGAAGGCTGGATCCACTGTTTTTGAAGGTAGGGCATCGGATTTAGATGAAGACGTTATTTCATCTATCTACGGGCCAAAGCATGGCGAAGAGGAAGGATACGATCGTATCCGCGTTTCCGGTTGAACGGCTGTCGTTGTCGGTCAGCGAAGTGAACCCACATAAAATCGAACTACAAGGAGCACATCATGAAGAAAACAATGGTAAAAATGGCTGTTGCCGTGCTGCTGACGGCGGTATTGGCTATCCCATCCAGTGTCTGGGCCGGTCCGGAACAGTGGCCGGCTAAAATCCGTCTGGGGCTCATCCCCACCGAAGGCGGTTCCGAGACCAAAGAACGCTTCGAACCACTGGTCAAACACCTTGAAAAATGCCTGGGCATCGAAGTGGAAGCCGTCAGCGCTTCGGACTATGCCGGTATCATTACCGCCATGTCACACAACCATCTGGATTTTGCATATTACGGGCCCAAGAGCTACACCGAAGCCGCGGAGAAAGCCAACGCCGAGGCCCTGGTCATGGAACGCAACAAAAAAGGGGAACCCGGCTACTATGGCATTATCATTACTCGCCAGGATTCCGGCATTAAAACTATGGAAGACGCCCGGGGGCGGGTCTTCACCTTTACCGATCCCAACTCGACCTCGGGCTTCCTGGTACCGAACATCCTTTTTGCCCGCGAACTCAAGACCGCCCCGGAAGACTATTTTAAACAGGTCAAATTCTCCGGTTCCCATGGTGCCTCGATCCTGGCTGTGAAGAACATGTCCATTGATGTGGCGGCCACCAATAATCTCGATTTGGACCGCATGATCGAGAAGGGGCAGGTCAGCGCCGAGGATTTTCGCATCCTCTGGAAATCCGATTTGATTCCGGGTTCCCCGATTGCGGCGCGCAAGGACCTGCCGGCCAGCCTCAAAACAGCCGTCACCGGGGCTCTGGTGTCTTTCAGTGGAGACAAAGCCGGCCTGGAGAAACTGCAGAACGGTGGTTTTATCTATGCCAACGATACCAACTACGACGTCATTCGTTACCTGAAACGATTGAAAAAAGAACTGGCCAAGAAGGACTAAACCATGCGCTCTGGCATCACCCTGGACAATGTAACGCCACACCTGGCGATGCGCCGTAAGGTCGCCTTGGGGGGATTGACCCTGCTGACGGTGATCATTCTGATGATCACCTATGTATGGGTGGGGATCGATCCTTTCAAACTCTATGACAAGCGGCAAAATGCCATGAGCTACCTGTTCGGTCGGCAGATGACGGAAGACGACAAGGCCGCAGCCATGGCCCAGGCGCGTCGTTTGCCGAAGATCATTCTGCTGGAGGAAACGCTTCAGGCAATCAAGCAGGAATATGCGCAACAGGGAAAAGCACCGGATGCGGCGCAGATGCACAGGGAAGCTTCGGAGCGGGTCGCCGGGAAACTGGCGACCCAATCCCCGGAAGCCCTCGAGCGGATCGTGCAGGAAGAATACGCACGGATTATCGATGAAAAGAAGGGCGGGTTTTTCCCGCCTGAACGCCACCCCAATCATTTGCGAAAGTATTTTATGGCGTTGTTGGAAACGGTGGCCATTGCGATCTGGGGCAGCTTGTTTGCGGTCCTCGCAGCCGTGCCGGTGTCGGTTTTAGCCGCTACCAATACCCTGGAGATCGTATGCCAGGGTGACAGCCGGATGCATCGCGCGATCCGCTGGTTTTCTTATTTCGTGATCCGGCGGTTTCTGGATTTCTGCCGGGGTTTCAATGAATTTGTGATGGCCCTTATTTTTGTTGCGGTGATCGGGTTGGGACCGTTCGCCGGTGTGCTGGCGCTGGCCATTCATACGTTTGGCGTCCTGGGTAAGGTCTTCAGTGAAGCCATAGAAACCATCGATCCGGGACAGGTGGAAGCCGTCATGGCCAGCGGTGCCGGTGCCGTTCAGGTGGTCGTTTTCTCGGTATTGCCGCAGGTCATGCCCCTGATGGTCAGTTACAGTCTGCTGCGCTTCGAATCCAATGTGCGCAGCGCGACCATCCTGGGGTTTTGCGGGGCGGGTGGCATCGGGTTTCTCATGTTCGACAAGCTCAATGGCTATCTCTACCGCGAGGTGGCCACCATGATGATCATGGTGATCATCAGTGTCAGCATTATCGACTACTTGTGCGGAAAGCTGCGCAATCAGTTCATCTGACGGCTTCGCAAAGTGATTTCTGGTGGAGCACGTATGCTTCGTAATTTTAGTAGAGGCTGGTGTTGATACGGCTATGTGGCAGCGAGGGCAGATTTAATGCAGGCTAACGAAGGTGAAGAACGGCAGCACTGGATGGGCGTTTTGGCGAAAACTCCGCTTCGCCGCCTGGAAAAGGAATGGCTGCGCCTGCGATCCAAACCGGAATATGAATTTTTGCGAAAACCCGAGACCGGGGCGGTCATGGTCCAGGGGCGTGTCGGCGGCACCGGTGAGGGCTTCAACCTGGGTGAAATGACCGTAACGCGTTGCACGGTCAAATCCAGCGAGGGATCCACCGGAAGTGCTTATGTCATGGGCCGCAGCCACCGGCATGCCGAGCTGGCGGCCGTATTCGATGCGCTTCTGCAGGTCAAGCGACGGCAGGCGGCATTGAAGGAACAGGTGATTGCTCCTCTGGTGGCCGAATTAGAAGCGGCGGAGAAGATTCGGGCGCGCAAGGTGGCCGCAACGAAAGTGGATTTCTTTACCATGGTGCGGGGAGAATAGGCATGCTGCAGGACCTCGATCTATCTCGTGTGAGCTCCGGATTCAGCGATCCGGTGTTCCAGAGTCAGGACACCTACCGCCTGATTCTGCATGCCATGGCGTTTCCGGGCCGCATCATGACCGGATCCTATGGTTTGGGCGATGAAATCATGATGCATCAGGCCACCGCAGCGGTCTGCCTGACCCTGTTGGACAGGGAGACCCCCCTCTGGCTGCAGGAAGGGGGCGCCACGTCTTTGGCGGCATGGCTCCGGTTTCATTGCGGGTGCCCTCTGGTGGACGACCCTTCGGCGGCGGCTTTTGCCTTGATTCTTGCCCCCCGGGCGATGCCCAAATTGGAACTGTTTGCGCTTGGAACGTCTCTCCACCCGGAGCGCTCCACAACACTGATCCAGCAGGTGGATACGCTGGATGACAGCGGCGGTGTTTCGCTCAGTGGACCGGGAATCGCTGCCACCAGCACTTTAAATGCAGCGCCCCTGCCGGACTCTTTCTGGGAGCAGCGTCAAAGGGCTTGCGAAGCCTTTCCCCAGGGGTTGGATATGGTTTTTGCTTGCGGCAATCGGCTGGCTGCGCTTCCGCGAACGACACGGGCCCAAAGGATAGCGCCATGTACGTAGCGGTCAAAGGCGGGGAAAAAGCCATTGCCAATGCCCACCGTCTGCTCGACGAATCGCGCCGGGGGGATCCGGCTTTGCCGGAAATCGATACCCGGCAGATTGCGGCCCAATTGGGACTGGCGGTGGACCGCGTGATGACGGAAGGATCGCTCTATGATCCGGAACTGGCGGCGCTGGCCATCAAACAGGCCCAGGGGGATCTGGTGGAAGCCATTTTTCTCCTGCGCGCCTTTCGTACGACACTGCCCCGGTTTGGCACCACAACGCCGGTGAATACGGGTAAAATGAGCATCCGACGACGCATCTCGGCGACGTTTAAAGATCTACCCGGAGGTCAAATCCTCGGTTCCACCTATGATTATACGCATCGGCTGCTGGATTTCTCACTTCTGCCCAAGCGATCCTCCGCAGAACCGCTGCCCGCCGCGCTGGCCGATCGATCCGTCGCATCCGATATCCCCCGACTGGCCGATATTTTGGGCGCCGAAGCGTTGATCGAGCGCGCAGAGCAGGATTCCCGGCGTTCGCCACCCCATGACTTGACCCGGGACCCATTAGAACTGCCGGCGGAACGGGCTGTCCGGCTGCAGAATCTGGCGCGGGGCGATGAAGGTTTTCTGCTATCCATGGCCTATTCCTACCAGCGCGGTTTCGGCGCCACCGAGCATCCGTTTGTCGGTGAAATCCGCATTGGAGAAGTGGATGTCCTGCTGGTACCGGAGGAACTCGGTTTCCCGGTCGTCATCGGCGCCATCACGCTGACGGAATGTGTCATGGTTTCACGCCATGCCGGCGACCGGCAAACGCCCCCGACATTTGTGCAGGGCTATGGCCTGGCCTTTGGCAATTGCGAACGTAAAGCCATGAGCATGTCGATGGTGGATCGGGCCTTACGCTGCCGGGAGTTGAATGAATCCGAAGACTACCCCGTGCAGAATCAGGAATTTATGCTTTACCACAGCGACAACGTTGAGGCGTCCGGATTTGTTCAGCACCTCAAGCTCCCGCACTACGTCGATTTTCAGGCCGATCTGGTCCAGGTGCGCCGGATGCGGGTGGCGTTTGAAAACCAGAAGACAAAGAAAGCGGAGAATTCGTGAAAGCGGACAAATCCCAGTTTTCAGCGGTATCCCCGACCTATCGCGGCGTGCGCGATGAATACAATTTTGCCTACCTTGATGAGCAGTCCAAGCGCATGCTGCGGCGCACCATCCTGAAAGCGGTCGCCATCCCCGGCTACCAGGTGCCTTTTGGATCACGTGAAATGCCCCTCCCCTACGGCTGGGGGACCGGCGGTATCCAGGTGACCGCCGCCATTATCGGGCCCCATGACACCCTGAAAGTCATTGATCAGGGGGCCGATGACACCACCAATGCCGTGAGCATTCGTCGTTTTTTCGCGCGCACGGCCGGGGTTGCGACAACCACGGAAACCCAAGCGGCATCCATCATTCAAACCCGTCATCGGATTCCGGAAGCGCCCCTGCGGGAAGATCAAATCATGGTTTACCAGGTGCCGATTCCGGAACCGTTGCGATTTATCGAGCCCCGCGAGAAGGAGACCCGCAAAGTGCACGCGCTTTCGGAATACGGCATCATGTTTGTCAAACTGTATGAAGATATTGCGCGTCATGGCCATATTGCAACAGCTTTCGATTACCCGGTCATGGTCAAAGACCGGTTTGTCATGAGCCCCTCGCCGATTCCCAAATTCGATAATCCCAAAATGGATCATTTGCCGGCGCTCCAGATTTTCGGGGCCGGACGCGAAAAGCGAATATATGCCGTACCCCCCTACACCCGGGTAACGAGCCTGGATTTTGAGGACCACCCGTTTAAAGTGGAATCCTGGGACAAGGAATGCGGTTTGTGCGGATCCCGGAAAAGCTTTCTCGATGAAATCATCCTGGATGACGAGGGAACACGCCTGTTTGCGTGCTCGGATACGGATTATTGCCGGCGCCGGCAAAATGGATCGACCGAAATGACGCCGGTGGCGACATGAGGCTTCGCGGGGAAGAGACATTATGACAGCCAATCATGCGGCACGACCTTCGTCATCCTTTGACGAAACCCTGCTGGCGGTCAGCGGAATGACCAAAACGTTTGGTGGTTCGCGGGGATGCGACGATATCAGCTTTACGCTATGTGCCGGTGAAGTGCTGGGCATCGTGGGTGAATCCGGTTCCGGCAAATCGACCGTGATCAACTGCCTTGCCGGCCATCTCGCACCCGATGCCGGAGAGATTCAGTACCACAGCCGCGAGGGCGTGGTGGATTTTCGCCGGGCATCCGAAGTCCAGCGTCGGCGGTTGGCGCGTCGTGAACTGGGTGTGGTGCATCAGAATGCGGTCACTGGTTTGCGCATGCATATCACCGCGGGTGGCAACATCGGCGAACGCCTCATGGCCAACGGCGAACGGCACTACGGCCGTATCCGGCAAAAAGCGGTCAACTGGCTTGAGCGGGTTGAGATTGACGCGGCGCGGGTTGATGATGCGCCTTGCACATTTTCAGGCGGCATGCAGCAGCGCCTGCAGATCGCCCGGTGCCTGGTGACCCGTCCGCGATTGATTTTCATGGACGAACCGACCACGGGGTTGGATGTATCCGTCCAGGCTCGACTGCTGGACATCCTGCGGTCCCTCGTCCAGGAATTGAGACTGTCCATGATCATGGTGACCCACGATCTGGCGGTGGCCCGTTTGCTGGCCCATCGCCTGATGGTGATGAAAGACGGCCAGGTGGTCGAGGCCGGTCTGACGGATCAGATCCTGGACGATCCCCAGGCACCCTATACGCAACTGCTCGTATCGTCAATCCTTCAGGGATAGGGATTCTGAACTAAAGAGGCGGGTTCTATGGAATGGATTCTCAAAGCAGAGGGACTGACCAAGGGGTTTACGCTTCACACCCAGGGCGTGGTGGAAATTCCTGTGCTGCAACGATTGGAACTGACGGTGTGCCCCGGAGAGAGCATTGCCCTGGTGGGTCCTTCGGGGGCCGGCAAAAGTACGCTGCTGCGGTTACTCTATGGCAACTATGTCTGCGGCCAAGGCCGTATCCTGGTCCGCCATCGGGATCAGATCGTCGATATGGCGCGGGCGACACCCCACGAGATTATCGACATTCGCCGATGGACCATGGGGTATGTCAGTCAATTCCTTCGCATCATCCCGCGAGTATCGGCGATCGATGTGGTGGCCGAGCCGCTTCGGGATCGAGGTGCCGCCATGGAAGACGCCCGACGGGTCGCAGAGGAAATGCTGGCCTGCTTGAATATCCCCCGACGCCTCTGGGGTCTTTCACCGACGACGTTTTCGGGCGGTGAACAGCAGCGCATCAACATGGCCAGAGGCTTTGTGGCGCCTTATCCCATCATGGTCCTGGATGAACCGACGGCATCGCTGGACGACGTCAACAAGGCGGTTGTCAGGGCCATGATCAACGCGGCACGTTCCAGAGGGACTGCTGTTATCTCCATTTTTCATGATGAAGCCGATCGGCGCCAGGTCGCTACCCGCACGATTGCCTTACGACCGATGACCCGTAACGATGATCCCGATGGAAGTCATTTTTCTCATGCGGTCTGAAGCGCCTTCCATTCATTCCGAAGCGGTCGTGCTGAACACACGTCTGGGCTGTTGTGTCGAAGTGGCCGCACGGACCCAAATCGTGGAATCGGTTGTGGGTGACTACAGCTATATCATGAATGACGGTGACGTCATCTATACCCGTATGGGGAAATTTTGTTCCATCGCGTCCCATGTGCGCATCAACCCCGGCAACCATCCCCTGGAGAGAGCCGCCCTGCATCATTTTACCTATCGCTCCGCCCAATACGGCCTGGGCGACGACGATGAGGCCTTTTTCGATTGGCGGCGTGGTTATCCGGTTCTTTTGGGGCATGATGTCTGGATCGGTCACAGCGCCGTGGTCCTGCCCGGAGTCACCATCGGGACCGGGGCCGCCATCGGGGCCGGCAGTATTGTCACGCGGAATGTCCCGGCCTTTGCAATTGTTGCCGGGAATCCGGCCCGGATCATCCGCGAGCGATTCCCGCACCGAATCCAGGCAGGACTATTGCAGCTGGCGTGGTGGGATTGGCCGCGCGAGGCGCTTGGTGCGGCCTTGGACGATTTTCGATCCCTGTCGGCGGAAGCATTCGTTAACCGCTACCGTCATGCAACCGTTCTCGAAACCGTCCATCAACAATGAGTGATGTCGTAAAAAATGGCGGAAGGCTGTTTCTGCTGGTCGGCAATTCCGGTTCGGGGAAAGACACCCTCATTCGTTGTGTGGCCGAGCGCTGGGTCAGGGAGTGCCCTGCGCTCTACACACCCCGACGTTATATAACGAGACCCCCGCATCCCTCGGAACCCTATATCGCCTTGGAACGTGACGCTTTTGTGTGCATGCGAACCCGCCACAGCTTTTTTCTGGATTGGGTCAGCTACGGCATCCATTATGGCCTGCCGAACGATATCACGGGCTATCTCGAACGGGGGGCTTTTGTCTTGGCCAATGTCAGCCGGGAGGTCATCGACAGGGCGCGGGAACGGTATGCCTGCACCCGGGTGGTTTTCGTCAAGGTGCCTTATGCGACGACGGCTGCCCGCTTGGAACACCGCGGGAGAGAACTTCCCAACAGCATTGGCTACAATGCCCGCCTGCAGCGGGCCCGCCGGAATCCCGGGCACCCCTCGGCCGATTATGTTTTAGACAATGATGGGGATATCGATACCGCCGTCGAACAGCTATCGGACTACATGATGTCACAGCGCGAGGACGCCGCCTTAATCAGGCACTATCTCACAGGAGTTCAGTCATGACAACGACATGCTTGCACGGCGGTACGCTGTTTGACGGCCGCCGCCTCATTCGTCCGGGCGGGGTTATCTTTAGCCGTGAAGAGGTGTTGGACGTATTCCAAGGGCGTGGTTCGCGCGTTGCGGATCGTGCCATCGACGTCGGCGGTATGCTGATCATGCCGGGTCTGGTGGACCTGCACTCGGATGCGTTGGAGAAGCATATCGAAATGCGTCCCGGGGTCTTTTTCGATCCGGTGTTTGCTCTCCAGAGTCTCGATAACCGCCTGGCGGCTTGCGGTGTGACCCGTTTTTGCCATGCCATTACCTTCGGCGATGAGCGCAGCGGTGTTCGTTCGCTGGAAGAAGCGCTGCGGATGGTCACCCTCATTCGGGCGTTTGCCGGCCAGGCCATCTCCGCCGTGCGGCACCGGATTCACGCCCGATATGAAATCACCGGTGTCGACAGTCTGAAGGTCCTCCAACATCTGCTGCACGAGGGCATGATCGATATGGTGTCCATTATGGACCACACCCCGGGGCAGGGACAATTCAAGTCATTCCAGGCCTATAAAGATTATTACGGTAAAACCTATGCGCTGTCCGATGCCGAACTGCTGGAAATGGTGGAACGCAAGAAGGAAAAACGCTCTCATGGCTGGGAAACCGTGCAAGACTTTCTCCACCAGGTGCAGAAACGCCATCTGCCGATACTGAGCCATGACGACGACACCGAAGATAAAGTGGCCCTTGTCCGTGAACTGGGGGGCACGGCCTCGGAATTTCCGGTTTCCCTGGAGGCGGCGGCGGCATCGATCCGTCACAAGATGAAAGTATTTATGGGGGCGCCGAACATGCTGCGGGGAAGATCCACCAATGGCAACCTGAGTGCGGCCGAGGCGATCACCCATGATTTGTGCCACGGACTGGTTAGCGACTATTATCCGGAAAGCCTTCTGCAGGCGGCCTTCAAGGTTTGCCGCAGCATGGCGCAATCCAAGGAAAAGGCGCTGGCGCTGGTTTCTTCCGGTCCGGGGGCCTATCTCGATTCCCGTTCCGGTGCCGGCTTTTTAAAACCGGGTGCACCGGCGGACCTGGTAGTGATCGCCGAAACAACACCCTGGGTGAAAACGGTTCAGACCTGGGTTGGCGGCAGCTGTGTCTATAACTGCGGGCATCCGCAGGTCAAGATGGATGGTGCCATACCGTCTTATGTGGCGAGGCCTTCATCCATCGCCATGCAATTGTCCGGTTAGGGGAGTCCCTGCCGGAATCCGCTTCACGGTTTTCCCAAAACCCATGCCGCAACATGGCAAGCACGTCCTTCGGCCTATGCGTCGGGAAACCCACCATAGGAAAAAATATAGCCGCTTATGCGCGCCCTTTCTGCCAGGCGTTTAAACACCGATAGACACGGCAATATTTACGTGAGCGCTTATCCGAAACGGCCGGTAATGTAATCCTGAGTGAGCTGGTGGCGGGGGGTGGTGAAGATCTGGGCCGTGTCGCCGACCTCGATCAGATCTCCCAGGTGGAAGTAGGCCGTGCGCTGGGAGACGCGGGAGGCCTGTTGCATGGAGTGGGTGACGATGCCGATGGAATACTGCTGCTTGAGCTCGTCGATCAGGTCTTCGATGATGGCCGTGGCAATGGGGTCCAGGGCGCTGCAGGGCTCGTCCATGAGGATGACTTCGGGGCTCACGGCGATGGTGCGGGCGATGCACAGGCGCTGCTGCTGACCACCGGACAGGCCGGTGCCCGGCTGGTCCATGCGGTCTTTGACTTCCTCCCACAAACCGGCTTTGCGCAGGGAGGTTTCGACGATCTCGTCCAGTTCGGCCTTGTTCTGGGCCAGGCCGTGAATGCGAGGGCCGTAGGCCACATTGTCGTAGATGGATTTCGGGAAGGGGTTGGGTTTCTGAAAGACCATGCCGACCTGGGCCCGCAGGGGGACCACATCGATATCCCTGCCGTACACATCGATGCCGTCCAGGGTGATCTGCCCGGTCACGCGGCAGGTGTCGATGGTGTCGTTCATGCGGTTCAGACACCGCAAAAAGGTGGATTTGCCGCATCCCGAGGGGCCGATCATGGCAATGACTTCGTTGCGTCCAATATCGAGCGACACGTCCTTGATGGCCTGCTTGTCGCCGTAGTAGACGTTAACGTCACGGCAGGTCATGCGGGCATCGTCGACGAAAGGTTCGCCGACGGTCTCGCGGCTGTCGCGATCGAAAAGTATCCGGCCGGATTTGGCTTTTGCGGGCCCGGTCGAGGCCGTCTTTGTATTTTCGATTCCCACCGTCACTTCCTCAAAGTTGGCTGCGGCATCCATTGGGCTCTATTTCTTGTCGATTGGCGTGAATTCCAGGCGGCACCGTCCCAATGACGCTATGCCGCACTATAATAATCGGGCCGACCGGCGTCAAACACTGTTCCACCGGTCGGCCACGGTCTTTTATCCTATTTCATCATGAGCGGTTTGAGTGCTTTGACATCGCTCTGGTATTGCTGACGTTCCTGGTCCGGCATCGGGATCAATCCCTTTTCGCTGAGGTAGCCGTCCGGTCCCCAGGTTTTCTCCGCCGTAAATTCGGTCAGGTATTCCTGGATGCCCGGGATGACGCCCACGTGGGCTTTTTTAACGTAGAAGAACAGCGGGCGCGACACCGGGTAGGAGCCGTCGGCAATAGCGTCGAAGGTGGGCTGCACGCCGTCCACGAAAGACCCCTGGATCGTATCGGTGTTCTGGTCCAGGAAGCTGAACCCGAAGATGCCAAGGGTATCTGGGTTGGCATTCAATTTCTGTACGATCAGATTGTCGTTTTCACCGGCTTCCACATAGCCGCCGTCTTCACGAACTGTGTGGGCGGCCGCCTTGAAGTCGTTCTTGTTCATGGCCTTGATAAACGGGAACCCTTTGGCAGCCTCTTCCATCACCAACTCTACAAAAGCATCCCGGGTGCCGGAGGTGGGGGGTGGTCCCAGGACTTCAATTTTTACAGCCGGAAGCGAGTTGTTGACATCTTTCCAGGTATTGTATGGGTTGGGGACCAGTTTTTCAGCTCCGGAAGGATCGGGGACATTCTTGGCCAAGGCCAGGAAGATGTCCTTTCGGGTCAGTTTGAGCGGGCTGGCTTTCTTGGAATTGGCGATAACAATGCCGTCATAGCCAATCTTGACCTCGACGATTTCCTTGACGCCGTTGGCCTGGCATTGGTCGTATTCCGATTTTTTCATGGCCCGGGAGGCATTGGTGATGTCCGGGTGTTCGACTCCCACGCCGGCGCAGAAAAGTTTGAAGCCGCCGCCCGATCCGGTGGATTCGATCTTGGGGGTTTTGAAACTCGTGGTTTTCCCGAACTGCTCGGCCACGACGGTGGCAAACGGGTAGACCGTGGACGATCCGACGATGCTGATGTTGTCGCGGGCGGATGCCGCATACGCGCTTCCGGCCGTCGCCATGAAAAAGGTGGCGGTGGCCAACAGAATTGACTTTCTAATCATGTGTTCCTCCTGAAGAATTTTAATCAATAAAAATTACCATTATGGTCAAGTTAGGGTAACCGTGCACGTTGCCCTTTATAAAAACCCAGTTTTAGGGTTTTGTTAGGATGGTATTAAAAACGTGTTTTCATCATAAAAATGCCGATCGTTACCAGCGCCGTTCAAACTTCTTGCGCAGAATGACAGCCGTGGCGTTCATCACGATCAGAAACGCGAGCAAGACGATCGTTGCCGCCGACGTCCGTTCCACGAAAGCCCGTTCAGGGCTGTCCGCCCAGAGAAAAATTTGGACCGGCAGGACGGTTGCGGAATCCGTCAGCCCTCCCGGAATATCCACGATAAAGGCCACCATCCCGATCATCAGCAGTGGTGCTGATTCTCCCAGCGCACGGGCCATGCCGATGATCGTGCCTGTCAGGATGCCGGGCATCGCCAGGGGAAGGACATGGTGGGTGACCATTTGCATCTTGGAGGCCCCGATGCCCAGGGCCGCCTCCCGGATAGACGGTGGAACCGACTGCAGCGAGGCCCGGCTGGCAATGATGATCGTCGGCAGGGTCATCAAGGTCAGCACGAGACCGCCCACCAGCGGTGCCGAACGCGGCAGGCCGAAAAAATTCAGAAAGACCGCCAGGCCCAAAAGTCCAAAGACAATGGAGGGCACCGCGGCGAGGTTGTTGATATTGACTTCGATCAGGTCGGTCCAGCGGTTCTTGGGGGCGAACTCCTCCAGGTAGACGGCTGAGGCGATGCCGATCGGAAACGACAGCACAAGGGTGACCAGAAGCGTATAAAACGATCCCATCACCGCCCCGAGAATGCCGGCCTGCTCAGGTTCGCGCGAGTCGCCGGCGGTGAAGAACGTTCGGTTGAACCGTTTTTCTATGCGATGTTCTTTTTGCAGGCGATCGACCCAGGCCAGCTGGATGTCTTTTATCCGTCGATCGGTTTCCGGCACATCGAGGTCGAAGTGTCCCTTCATGAGCATGTCGATATCATCATCCGCCGCCACCCAGATGGGCAGGGTCTGCCCGATCATTTCCGGGGAATCCAATACAAGCTTGCGGACCTGGAAGGCAGCATCATTGCTGACCATGCCATAGAGCATGCGTTTATCCTGGCGCGTGGTGACTTCCGGAAACATCTGCCGCAGGGATTGCTTCACCACACCGGGGTAATTGGCGGTGGTCAGGGACTCCTGGCTCAAAATGGCCGGATCGAAGAAGATGTCCAGCCGGATAAACGTCTGTTGAAACGCGGAATAGCCCTTGCTGATGATGCTGCCGAACAGAAACGAAAGAAAAAGCAGGCTGGCCAGGATGGCGCCGATGCCATACAGGCGGAAGCGGCGTTCCCGGCGGTAGCGTTTGGATAATCCGGCATTCACGATATCGATGGCACGACGGCCGGGGCGCAAGCCGTTGGCAGTGGCGTTATTCATATTGTTCCCTGTATTTGCGCACCACATGGAGGGCGATGACGTTAAGGATCAGTGTCGCGATAAACAAGATCAGGCCCAGGGCAAAAGCGGCCAGGGTCTTGGGGCTGTCGAATTCCTGATCGCCCACCAGGAGGGTGACGATTTGGACGGTCACGGTGGTAACCGTTTTCAGGGGGTTGGCGGTCAGGTTGGCGGCCAGACCGGCCGCCATGACGACGATCATGGTCTCCCCGATGGCCCGGGAGACGGCCAGCAGCACGCCGCCCACGATGCCGGGCAGGGCCGCCGGCAGCACGACCTGTTTGACGGTCTCGGACTTTGTGGCCCCTAGACCGTAGGCCCCGTCCCGCATGGCCTGGGGCACGGCGTTGATGACGTCGTCGGACAGCGAAGAGACAAATGGAATGATCATGATGCCCATCACCAACCCGGCGGCCAGGGCACTTTCGGACGACACATCGAGTCCCAGACCGAGACCGGTATCCCGGATAAAAGGGGCTACGGTGAGGGCGGCAAAAAAGCCGTAAACCACGGTCGGGATCCCGGCCAGGATTTCCATCAGCGGTTTGGCAATGGCCCGAAAACGGCGATTGGCGTATTCGGAAAGGTAGATGGCGGACAGCAGGCCAATCGGAACGGCCACCACCATGGCGATGGCGGAGATCATCAGCGTGCCGGCAAAGACCGGAACGGCACCGAAAGCGCCCGAGGAACCCACCTGGTCGGCCCGGATGGCCATCTGGGGGCTCCACTTCAAGCCGAACAAGAATTCCGTGATGGAAATTTTTTCAAAAAACCGAATGGCTTCGAACAGGACCGAGAGTAAGATCCCGATGGTCGTGAAAATCGCGATCGTGGAGCAGGCGATCAGAATCCACCTGATGATGTCTTCAACCTGATTGCGTGCCCGCAGACCGGGCGCGATGATGCGCATGAGGATGGCGATGGCCGCCATGCCCATTGTCAGAATGACCACGCCCAGGGCCGCATGACTGATTGCCTGGAGTTCCAAATAGTGGTCCGCCGCGGATCGCATGGTCTGATCGATATCGGCGGAAACAATATTGCCGCTGACGAGGTTCCGGATATCGTTGACAACCAGATTCAGGCGGTCGGCCGGCAGGTCGCGGATGGCGTCGGGCAGGCCGGCCACAACCAGATGGGTGATGATGCCGGATTCGAAAACGGACCAGGCACTGAATACCAGCAGCGCCGGAATACCGCACCACATGGCGGTCAACAGACCGTAGTATGTGGGGCGCGAATGCATCTGCGCCAGACCGGCGCGACTGCCCGCCACCGCGAAGGCGCGTTTTCTCCCCGCATAGTAGGCAGCCGACATCAACAGCAGAATGGCGGTGAATATGACCGATGGCGACATCATTTTCGGTATCTCTTGGTTTAGCGGTTGGAGCCGCGATTGGCAGCGGCCCTTCCATTACGGACATTAGATAGTGGGGGCGTGTTAGAAACGTGTTAGGGACCGGTTACCATACGGCTAGTTTTGCAATAGATTCGTGTGAATGCGGGTATATTAAACTGGCGGCTAAGTAGACAAAAGGCTGTCATCCCGGCGGAAGAGACTGTGTCGTAATTACAAAATGGACTCTTTTTCATCCTGTCATGCCGGACCCCGATCCGGCATCCAGTGGTGTAATATTTCGAAAGACAACTGGATTCCTGGTCAAGCCCGGAATGACGTAAACCTGTAAAATGCAGCTTTGAAATCGTGACACAGCTTCGGAAGCCGGGATCTGATAGCATACGCCCGTCATACCGGGAGGAGATTCCGGCCTTCGCCGAAATGACAACTTCTGGTATTTTATCGCCGGGGTAATATGAAGGCATTATCTTTGGCTATTGTATACAGCTCTGGGAGGCGACTTATAAGGTTGCCGCCGCTTCGGGATGGTTTAGGCGAGGATCATCTCCAGTAGAGCTGGTGTTGAGCCTGAGAGGTCAAGGATTCAGGGATTCGAGGATTCAAGTGAAGTGCTAAGAAATGATAAACCCCTGATGACATCATTCGAAACCTATCCCTTGAACCCCTGGCCCCTTGCATCCTCGGCCCCTAATAATCGGCATGCCGGACGATTTCGCCTTCGATCAGGTAAATCACTTCTTCGGCGATATTGGTGGCGTGATCCCCGATGCGTTCCAGATGGCGTGAAATCAGATAGAAGTTGATCAAAAAGGCCATCTGGTCCGGATGATGGGCCATTTCATCGCGGATGAGCTGGTAAACCTGGCGGTGGATGGCGTCGACGCCGTCATCCAGCGTCACGACTTTAAAGGCCGTGTCCACGTCCATGTTGACAAGGGCATCCAGGCTCAGTTTCAGCATATTTTCAACTTCCGCGCTCATGGGGTCGTAGTCGAACATAATGCTGGCCGGTCTGTCTTTGGTCATGGTTTTGATGCGCTGGGCGATATTGACCGTTTCGTCGGCAATACGCTCCAGGTCATTATTGATTTTGATGACGGCGACCAGAAAGCGCAAATCGATGGCGACCGGCTGGTGCAGCGCCATTACTTTGAGGCATTCCTCCTCGATTTCCACTTCCATTTCATCGATTTCAAAATCTGTGCGGATGAGTTCCTCCGCCAGGCCGGCATCACGTTCGGTGATGGCGGTGGCAATCCGCCGCACACGCTCTTCGACCATCGCGCCGAGCGACAGGATCATTTTTTTGATTTTTTCGAGTTCTTTATGAAAATGTCTGGCCATGGGCGTCCCTTTTCGTTGTTTTCCAGCGGATAAGCCGCGGTGCTTCACCCACCGCAAGGTGTTGCTGTTGCGGTTTGGGGCGTGGCGGTCATTTACGATGATCGTCTATATAAAGCACGTATTGTTAGGCGAACGTTAGAAATGCGTTAGGGTTTAGATAATGAGTTGATTTTTATATTTTTTTTATTCTTCGTCCGAGGGCAGGCACGCGCAATGGGACGGTTTTTCCATTTCTAATGAATTTCTAAACAGAGGCTCATTTGGCCTTAACAGCGGAATAGTTCAAGGCCAATTGATGGAAAGAAGAAGGACCTCTACTCCTGATATTACAAAAAGGAATCTCCGATGCGTGTTGACCTTCATGTTCATTCCAAATACTCCAAGCGGCCTTCGGCCTGGGTATTGAAAAAAATCGGTTGCCCGGAAAGCTTCACAGAGCCGCAGGATATCTACCGGATTGCCCTTGCACGCGGCATGACACACGTGACCATTTCGGACCATAACCGGATCGAGGGCGCTTTGGCAATCGCTCATTTGCCCCGCACCTTTCTCAGCGAAGAGATTACCACCTATTTCCCCGAGGATCGATGCAAGCTGCACGTGCTGGCGCTGGACATCACCGAGAGCCAGCATGCCGACATCCAGCATTGCCGGGACAACGTGTTTTATCTGGTGGACTATCTGCGGGCGCAGGGGATCGTGCACGTGGTGGCGCACCCCCTTTACGGGGTCAATGATCGGTTGAGCATCGAGCACTTCGAGAAAATGCTGCTGCTCTTCAAGAATTTCGAGATGAACGGGGCCCGCAACGATGTGGCCAATGACGGGCTCGAAGCGGTCTTGAAGGCCCTCTCGCCGGATATGATCGAGGCACTAAGCGACCGCCATGGCATCGATCCGGCTTTTCCGGAACCGTGGAAAAAAAATATCACCGGCGGATCGGATGACCACAGTTCCCTCAACATTGCGCGGACCTTTACGGAGATCCCCGGTGCGGGGAGCCTGCGTGAAGGTCTGGCGGGCCTTGAAAACGGGCAAAGCCGGGCCGTAAGACAGCCCTCCCTCCCGGAAACCATGGCCCACAATTTTTACAGTATCGCCTATCAGTACTACCGGAGCAAATTCAACCTGGAGCGTTTCCAGGGGAAAGATCTTCTGATCAAATTTCTCGACCGGTCGCTGCGGCCCAACGGCTTTGGCGGCAAGGGCCATGATGGTCGTCTGATCGACAAGGTCTATTGTTTTCTTAACGCCCATCGGCGCACCCGGCCCGAACCGGTTCCCGATGATCTTATTGGTCTGCTGCGGCATACCACCGCCCGCCTGTTGAAGGATGATCGACAATTCAAGCGCCTGGCCTTGTCGGGGGCAGCGAAACACACCCCTGATGAAATCGGGTGGTTCGATTTCGTGAATCAGGTCTCCAACCAGGCCCTGATCAATTTTGCCAATCATGCCATGAATCATCTGGTCGGTGGAAATGTCTTCAATATCTTCCATACGCTTGGATCGGCCGGTGGACTATATGGCCTGCTGGCCCCCTACTTCATCGCGTTTTCCATTTTTTCGAAGGATCGGGACTTTACGCATGCTGTTCGAGACCATTTCGGCGTTTCGTCCCCGGCGAATGCCGGTACCGCCGACACGGTGCGGGTCGGTCATTTTACGGACACTTTCTATGACACTAACGGCGTGGCCCTGACCCTGCAACAGCAGGTGCAGGTGGCCCTGCGGCACGGGAAGTCGCTGCAGGTGATCACCTGCAATGAAGATCCGGATATTTATCAACCGGGGGTGAAGGCCTTCCAGCCTATCGGCACGTATGACCTGCCCGAATACCCGGAGCAGAAGCTGTTCTATCCCCCCCTGATGGAAATGCTGCGGTATTGCTACGAACAGGGGTTCACCCGCATCCATTCCGCAACCCCCGGTCCGATTGGTCTGGCTGCTCTGGCCATTGCGCGCATCCTGAAACTGCCGATCTGCGGTACCTACCATACCCAGCTGCCGCAGTACGCCCGGTTCCTCACCGGTGATGACACCATGGCGGAGCTCACCTGGAAATTCGTCGTCTGGTACTACGACCAGATGGACCTGATCTATGCGCCGTCCGAAGATACCCGTCAGGAACTGATCGCGCGGGGGATCAATGGGGACAAGATCGCTCTATATCCTCGTGGCATCGATACGGAACGGTTTTCCCCGGAAAAACGAAACGGCTTTTTCGAGCAATCCTACGGGGTGACCGCATCGACCAAACTGTTGTACGTCGGGCGGATCTCCAAGGAAAAGAATCTGGCAGTTCTCGGGGACGCCTTCCGCCTCCTTTGCGCCAGGCAGGTGCAAGCCCATCTGGTGATTGTGGGCGACGGTCCCTATTTAAACGAAATGAGGATGCAGCTAAATGATGTGCCGTGCACCTTTACCGGTGCTCTGGCAGGCGAGGATCTTGCCAAAGCCTACGCCTCGGCAGATATTTTCGTCTTCCCCAGTACGACGGATACGTTCGGCAATGTGGTCTTGGAAGCCCAGGCGTCCGGGTTGCCGGTGGTGGTGTCGGACCAGGGCGGCCCCCGCGAAAACATGCTCCCCGACAAGACCGGACGCGTCGTTGCGGGCAACGATGTGGAGGCCCTGGCGGCGGCGCTCAACGACATCCTGTCGCATCCCCGGCAGCGGCAGGCCATGGGACGGGCGGCCCGGCGATACATGGAAGAGCGTTCGTTCGATGCGGCTTTCCTGAAGACCTGGGAGTCTTACCAGACTATTTCCGACGGGGAAAGGTTGCAATGGGTGGCCGGTTTCTAGTGCCTGCGTTGGAATTTTATTTTCCCCGAACGAATATGGCGTCTCTAATTCCACCGATGAGTACCCATGGCAACCCGCTTTAAGAAAAACTTCTATGGCACTAAGACATGCACTCCATCTTCTCCGTCATGGCGGTTTGCCGGGTCAGTTGGTGATCCAATTGACCGATCGGTGCAACGCCACCTGTCCGCAATGCGGAATGAACATCAACGAACGCTTTCCGCGGCACAGCCTGCCGTTGAATGACGTCAAGCGCATGATCGATGCCGCCGCCCAACGGGGTATCGCTGCTGTTTCCTTTACGGGTGGCGAGCCTCTGCTTGTGTTGCGGGATCTCGTGGCGCTGATCAACCATGCCGGCGTCGCGGGGATCGCCTACATCCGAACGGGAACCAACGGCTTTGTTTTCCGGTCCCACGAAAAGCACGATTTTCCCGACCGCATCCACCGGTTGGCTGAAACCCTGGCGGCCACTCCCCTGCGCAATTTCTGGATCAGCATCGATTCCGCGGATCCGGTCACCCACGAAAAAATGCGGGGGTTCCCCGGGGTCATCCGCGGCATTGAACGGGCCCTGCCCATTTTTCACCGCTACGGTCTGTTCCCTTCCGCGAACCTGGGTATCAATCGCAACCTCGATGGTCCGGGAAGCATTCCCGTACTTGCGAATGGCATTCCTGGTGACAAGGGCGCCCCGGCCGTCATCTTTCGTGAGCGTCTCCATTCAGGGCTTTCCCGGTTTTTTCAATTTGTGGCCGGGATGGGTTTTTCGACCGCGAATGTCTGCTATCCTATGAGTATCGCGGATGATGGTGGCAGCGGTGAGCTGAATGCCGTCTATGGCGCCACGGCGACATCGGCCATCGTGTCGTTTTCCTCCCGGGAAAAAGCCCACCTTTTTGATGTGCTCGGTCAATCCGTACGGGAAAATCGCGCGCGTCTGAGGATTTTTACACCCCTCTGCGCGCTCGATGCGCTCAAACGTCAATTCCGACATGGCGAGCGGGGATACCCTTGCAGTGGCGGCAAGGACTTCTTTTTTATTGACGCCGTCACGGGGCATACCTATCCCTGCGGATATCGCGGTGAAGAAGATCTGGGCGTTTTCGGAGATCGGCCGGCGATATCCGCCGCTGACAACAGGGCGTGCTATGCCTGCGAATGGGAGTGTTTTCGTGATCCTTCGGAACTGGGGGGGCCGCTTCAGGATATGGCGCGGCACCCGATTAAATGCCTGCGCCGATGGCGGAAAGATCCCGGATTCATAAAATTGTGGCTGAAGGACCTGCAATATTATCAGGCCTGTGATTTTTTCGACGGCCGCCGCCCGGCCCGGCCGGAACGGCTGCGGCGCCATGCGCGAGGCAATTGAGCCCAACCACTGGTCCGGCAGGTGGCGCCATCATTTGATTCTAACAGCATGGTCATTCGGCTCTAATTCAAACGGTATATCCCATCGATAAGCGAAGCAGCAACGGGAAGCCTTCTCGCATGGTGAGTGACCATGGGAAAGCCTCCCGCTACATTTACCCGATAAACCAGACCGACACCTCATCTCGGGGGGTGTGCATCGAGGAGGTTGCGATGAATCGACTCAATCCTTGTCGGCAGTGCCATGGCCTGCACAAAGATAAGAACAACAGCCAGTGCCGCGTGTGCGACAAGCGCATGGCTTATCTGCGGCGATTGGCCTGTGATCTGGAGTTTAGCGCTGCAATGGCGGTCGACAACGGTTATCCTTTGCATTTGCCGCCAAGACGGTCCTAAAAGGAAAATTTCAATGACGGAAAAGTACTTGCTGTTGAACGACGAAATTTATATTTTTCATCCCGATACGCATGAGGTGTTTCGGGTCAATCCGGAGCGGATTGAGCGCTTTGACCATGCCGAAACGATGATGGCGCTGCGTCTGAGCGCAACGGAAATAACACGCCAGCAAGCGGAGCACGTTTTTCCCACCCTCGATTTGCTCCGCGGTCATTTTTTTTGAAGTGGACGGCAATGTCGCCTGACGCGATCCATCGCACCAAGCGATGACCGTGGAATCCCTTATCGCCCAATACGGCTATACGGCCATTTTCATCGGCGCCTTGCTCGAGGGCGAAACGGTCTTGCTGATCGCGGCCGTTCTTGTCCAGCAGGGACTGCTGGAATTTAAATGGGTCCTGTTGGCTTCGGCCGCCGGCGCCTTTGCCGGCGATCAGTTTTTTTTCCAGTTGGGGCGCCTCAAAGGCGCCTGTCTTTTCAGACACCGGGCGGCCTGGCAGCATAAACTCGATCGGGCCGGACGCTGGCTAAACCTCCGGCACGGCATTGTCGTTCTGCTCTACCGTTTCATCTACGGCATGCGCGCGGTGATCCCTTTTCTGCTTGGGGCCGGGCGATGTCGTGTGGGTACGTTTACCCTGCTCAGTGCCGCCAGTGCCATGGCATGGGCCACGGTCATCGGCACCGGCGGTTATTTTTTCGGCGAAATTTTTCAGCGGCTGATCCTCGAAGGGCAATCGATCCAGAAAAATGGGCTGTTGGGCGTGGCGCTGCTGGCGAGCCTGGTGATCGGCATGCGCTGGCGGGCGCATCGGCGGGATGCGCTGCAGAGGAAGAAGGATCGCCGGGTCGATACCACCACGCCGTAGCGGTCCGCCTTATCCGTGCTATCGTCGCTTTGGTACCTGCTCCCGAGACCCCTCTTCCTGCGATCGGCAGGGATTATTCCTGCATTTTCTTTCACGTGAGATGCTGGTGCACGTGAAATTCGATCCTGGCTCCGGTGACGTTGCTGCGGCCGGTGTAGATGAAGGCGGCGACCCACAACACCTGCAGAAACAGCAGCATGGCCGGGTGCCAGAGGACCGTCAAACCCAGGATGATGGAAGCGGCCGGCAGCGATGGGGCTTCGAAAGGCATGCCGGCCAATACCAACGCAACCGCAACGGCCAGCAAACTCATGTGCTGGTAAGCACTGATGCGGCGGTCGCCCCGGTAATCGGCCCGCAGGAACTCCGAGGCGAACCGCCACAATTGACTGACGATCAGGGACAGCAGCATGGCCGTGCGGAAGTGATTGTTGAGAAAGGCATATATGCTGACCAGCGCGGTCAGGCTGTAGAGAACGGCCGTGATAGCCTGCACGGGCACAACCTGCACACCGTCCAGATGATGGGCATAGGCGATTTTACGGGTGGGCCCGCGGAAAATGAAATGCCAACGGTGAAAAAGCCGTTGCAAGAGGGGATGGACCTCGGACAGCGGTTTGCCATAGCAACAGCCGAAACTGATACAGGCCAGCCGTCCGATGCCTTCGCCCCAGCAATAGGCGATCGCGACCGCCGATAGAAAAACCACAGGATCGACGGTGGTTTGGAAATAGCGCACTGCCAGGGGCTGGGTCAGCACCAACAGGGGCGGCGTCAGCAGGATCCCGATAAAAAACGCGCCGCCGACACTGAAGGTATGGGGTTTTTTTTCGACCACGCGCGCGACGATCCGGGATCCCGGCATGCAGACGCCCAGAATGATCACCAGCAGTGCCAGCGTATACCCTATCGGAATGCCGGCCGCAGCGGTGAGAAAAATCACCAGCATGCAGGCCAGGGTATAGGCGGTGGCGTTGAAAAAACCGTAATAGGTCAGATTGATGCCTTGCCAGCAGTTGCCAGGACCTTTGCAGGTTGGAACAGCGGCCAGAAACTGCCATTTCTCCTGCGGCAGGTGGTGAAAGGACCAGCGAAACAAGATCATCGTAAACAGACTGCATACCGCTACAAACAGTTCATCCGCCATCATGGGTTCCTTTCATGGCGATGGTTTCACGTACCCGGACATCGGTTTCGACCAACTGGCGTCCGAAGCCGGAAGAAAAGCGGCTGTGGGCCGCAAGATGGTGCTGATTGGCCAGAATGTCGTCACAGAATCGCACGCGGTTCTTCTGGAAAAGAAGGACGTCGACCGAACTGCCCGGACGGTAGAGACTTTTCGGCTGTCCGCGTTTGAGAAACATGCCCGGCGCAACCCGGCGCGGGGTGTCGTAATGATGCGCGCTGTAGCATTGCACGATGTCGCCGATCATCAGCGCCACGACCTCGATCATGGCCATCAGGCCGATATGGCTGCCCTTGGGGACATCGGTGTCGATAATGGTGACGACCCGCCGGTTCTTGGAGTAAGGGGTTACCATGCGGACGACGGCGCCCGGGTTGCAGGAATGGTAGGCCCCCTGGATTTCGTAGATGTCGCGGACATGACCGGATACGGGGAGATGGTTGTAGTGGTATTTCTCCGGCGTCAGACGAAAAATGGCAAACAGTCCCCCCCGGAAAGCATTCAGCCATTGCGGTTTATCCGCACCCAGCAGGTCCTGATAATCGAAAAACTTCTCCTTCAGAAAAAGTTGGGACTGGCTGGCAAACGCACCCACCAGCATGCGGGCGTCGGCGGGTGACACGATGTGGCCCTCGTCGCTCGCCATGGGGCGGTGCTGCCAGAATCGAATCTGCCGCTCGAACAAACGGCGCGGCGACGTCAAGGCCTCCGGCGCCAGACACTCTTCCAGGCCGATGCCGAGTTGCCGGATTAGTCGTGTAACCGCGGCCGGTGAGCGGCGTGTCGGAAAGTCGTATTGCCAGAGGGCATACCCGTCGTTGGCGCGGCGGGAGGTCAGCATGTCGAACATCCGTGGCGCATTTTCCCGGGCATGGGCATAGAGCAGGTGGATGATCCGGTCGGAAAGCAGGCGTTCGGTGACCACGCGGCCGGTATGACGTTGAATGTATTGATGCTCAGGTCGGGCAAGCATGCGCATGTGATTGTGCCTTTCGGAAAGGGCGATGGGAGTGTCCATGCAAGGCGTCGCCATCAGTCCTTTTCCCCGGAGGGCGGAGCCTGCGATGCGTTTTGGTGACGTGCTTTCAGGGTCGTCAGGATGAATAAATGAATGAGTTTGGCCAGCGTTTCCTCCGAGGCCATTTCGAACAGCAGGGCCTGTCGCTGGCGCGCCAGAAATTCCCCGGCATTTCTTCCCCGGAGAAGCTGGTAGAGGGGGCGGTTATAACGACCTTGCCGCCAGATGGTGGGGGCGTCGATCGCGGCCAGCGCCTTTTCAAACAAATCGAGACCTTCCTCCATATGCCTGCGACGCAGTGTTTCGCGATAATATTGTTCGCCAGCCTGGTTGAAAGCTTCCGCGGGTAGTTGCAGAGGGGCTGTGGCGCCGGCTTCGTTCAGGATACCGCGGGTCAGCCGACCGGCAGCGCCGTCCGGGGGAGACGCCAGGCGGGCTTCCAGGTCATCCAGGCATGTCCCGGCGTGAAATTGTTCGATCAGCTCGGGCGCATCCCTTCGGATGATGCGCACCAGCGCCCGTTGGTAGGCCTTGATCTTGACCCTGACATATCCCGGATAACGATGGCTGAAGCGGGTTTCCGGAATATCCCGGAGAAGTCGCTGCAGAAAACGGTTGCGGCTCTGGCGGTGGATATAGACGGTTGGAATGCCAATGGCGGCGGCAAAAAAAATCTGCCGGCGCTCACTCTCGATCCGGGGGGTATCCGGAATGTCGACGTGGTGAATGCCGTCGCGGAAAATATAGTGAAAGGCCAGCGCCGACAACAGCACCTGGAGGCTCGCGGCGTGTCCCAGATCGTTCTGGATGTTTTCAAATTGACTGTAGTGGCGTCCTTCAAAACCCGAAAAGCCGAGATCGTCATAGCGCCGCAGCCGATACAGCAGGTAGAGCGGCATGGTGGTGTGAAACGTTCCCAACGACGTCAGGTCGGCTTTCAATTTGGCATCATTGCCGACGGTGCCGTTCAAGGCGCCTGCGGTATGGGTGCTCATCAGGCAGGCCAGGTAGTCAATCAGGCGGAAGTCGGTCACAAAGTCGCCCTTCAATTGCAGGCAGCGGGCGAGCGAACGATCGATCCAGGCCGGCCCGAAGGGGGTGACGGCCTTCCCCATGATCTTCATGCGGGCTTTCTTTTTCCAGCGCCGCCAAATCATACGCAAATGGGTTTCATGAAGCTCATGGGGCAGAAAACTGAGCGCCTTTTCGGGATGCATGTCACTGAAATCGAGCCGATACGGG
This sequence comes from Deltaproteobacteria bacterium, assembly GCA_020444045.1. Lineage (GTDB taxonomy): Bacteria > Desulfobacterota > Desulfobacteria > Desulfobacterales > UBA5852 > JABZFP01. The sequence goes on along the minus strand of JAHLLS010000030.1, from coordinate 17,537 downwards.
GCCCCGCTGTAGGTCCCGACGAACAGCGGGAGAAAATGCTCCAGAATTTTGATGGCGAGATCGCCGAGCCATTTTTCCTCGCGGACACCGAATTCCGGGCGGGACGCTTTCAGTAGCCGACTGAGCATACGGCTGCCGATGCTCATATGGGTCCCGTTATTGGCCAGACTGGTGTTGGACAGATTGGGCAGAACCACGAGGTTGCGGGTGATGATGCCGGCGTCCCGGAGTTTTTTGACGGCATTGAGCTGACTGCGGGAAAGCACTTTATGGCAGTGGGCCATGTAGGCCTGCTTTTCCTCGCCCCGATCCCATCCGGAAAGGCACGGGCTCATAAAAAGCTCCCGGTAAAAGGCATCCGGAATCATTTCGTTCAGTTGTTTTTGACGCTGTGGCGGATGCGGTGCCATATAGATCAGGGCGCGCTGGCCTTCGGACAGAAGGTTGAACCGCCGGTTCGCATACATGACGAGAAGCTGGGAAAACAGGAGGCGTTGAGCGGTCTCATCGGCGATGGCGGCCCCCATCCGCGGCCCGGGCCGGAGGGTGGGCGTATGAAACGAATGGGTTTCCGGGGAAGTGTTGTCACTGATGAAGTGTGCCATCATACGCCGGGCTTCCGTCCGGATCATCGGATCCAGTTGGGGGTCGCTGATGGCTTCGGCCAAGGCCAGTTTCATCAGGTAGCTGATTGGAATGCGGATATGCGGCTCTCCGTTGCGGTGGCAGCGGAAACGGTCCGCATCCTGTCGCAAAGGACTGTCGGGGTCCTGCTTGTCGGATCGCAGATCGTTTTCGAAAACCTTGCGGGCGAAGGCGGATAGCCGGTCTTCGGGGAATTGGACCCAGCTGTTCTCCCATATCCGATCGGCGTTGTGCTCGAGGTAGGCGTCCAGATCCTCTTTCAGTTTCGGCGACGTATCGCCCGCCCGGGCCATCTGGCGGATATGGTCGAAGACTTCGGAAGCCGCGATGGACATGGGCAGGTCCACCCGGGATGCTTCGCCCGCCACGGAGGCCTGAATTTCGTTCTCGACACCGGCGGTCGTGTCTTCCCCGGAAAAGGGGAGGGTTCGCGCCAGTGATTCCGCCGTGCGGGCGTCGATCCCCAATCGATCCGCCATCGATGGTACCGCCTTCGCTGATAGGGGACGAAAGGCTTGGGGGCGGATCACGTTTAACTGGGCAGCGGTCGATGGCATACGTTTCCTCCATCAATAAACGGATTCATGAAACGATCACTGCCATTTATCGGCCCTGATTGTTCTGCCGGTGTTAAATTCAAGTTCTAATTTTGTGAATTATCGCTGAATGTTGCGGTAGGCAGGTTGCTGTTTATTAAAACGGCGCATCCCGGGTTGATGCGAAGAAAAGAAATCCATACCCGAGACGCTTTTCACGGTAGCCGATGCCAGGGCTGTCCGGAGCCATACCCGCAGATTTTTTTTTTGACAACCGCCGGTGATCCGACTAATAAAACAAAAGATGAACGGGGCGGCGCCGAAGCCTTATGGCTGGCTGGCGGAACGGCATGCAAGCGAGACCTATGGAGGAGCGTGACGATGGCGGAAACCAAAAAGCAAATCAGCCCGACGGATGTTACCTTCCGGTTGTTTGAACTGATCACGGATATGACATTTGAAGAACAGTTGGCCATGCTCGAGGAACTCGAGAAAAAACACACCCGCCGCACCCGCCGCCACAAACGTCGCGAAACCAGCCTGACCGTGTATTATGCCACCCACGACCGCGCCTACCGTGATACCATCCAGAACATCAGCCCGACCGGCGTGTTTATCGAAACGCGTGAACCGTTTGATGTGGGGCAGGAGATTTTGCTTAATTTCACCCCGTCCCGCAACGCCGATCCCATCAAAGTCAGGGGAAAAGTCGTGCGCCTTACGGATGACGGCATCGGGGTCAAATTCGTGCGGCAGGTGGCCAAAGATCGTCCCAAGTGAGCCCGCCAGACACTCAGGGCAGATAGATCGAAAACGTACTGCCTTCCCCCAACCGGCTTTCCACCGTCACTTCCCCCTCATGCGCCTGCACGATATGCTTGACAATGGCCAGCCCAAGCCCGGTGCCACCCAGTTGACGGCTGCGGGCCTTGTCCACCCGGTAAAACCGTTCAAACAGGCGTGACAGGTTGCGCTGGGCGATCCCGCAGCCATAATCCCGGATATGGATGGCGGTCATGCCGTCGCGTTTTTCGGCGCTGATCTCGACACGGCTGCCGTCCTCGCTGTATTTGATGGCGTTGTCGAGAAGATTGACAATGGCCTGCTCCAGCAGGGTGGCATCCACGGTGGCATGCAAGTCCTCCCCGCATTGGACGTCGATGGCAATGCGCTTGGCTTCGGCATTTTTTTGGCAGACTTGGATGGCGGTCTGGCAAATGTTGCCCAGTTTCACCGTGGCGAGATTGAGCGCTTCTCGGAAGTTTTCCCGTTCGATGCGCGACAGGGCCAGAAGGTCTTCCACAATGGATTCAAGCCGGTTGACATGTTTGATGACGATTCCGAGGAACCGGTGGGTGTCTTCCGCTGAATCCACTTCGCGGTTGAAGAGGGTTTCCACATAGCCTTTGATGGCGGTCAGGGGCGTTTTGATTTCATGGGAGACATTGGCCACAAAGTCGCGCCGCATGTGTTCCAGGCGCCGCAACCGTGTCACGTCCGTCATGACCAGGAGCGTGCCGATGCGTTGTCCGCTGCTGTCGATAATGGGCGAGCTTTTAATGTTGAGGATATGTTCATCCTGACGGAAGAACGCTATATCCTCTTCCAGTGAATCCTCCGCCTTCAAGGCTTTGGCCACGAAATTCTGCAGGGCCAGATTGCGGACCATTTCCTGGATGCTGCGGTTTTTGGCGCGTTCGCGATCACACTCAAACATTTCCGCGGCCAGCGGGTTCATGCTCATGATGGCTTCATTGCTGTCGATGGCCACCACCCCTTCGCGCATGCTCGACAGAACGGTTTCCAACTCGTTTTTCTGTTGGATGGCGCTGGCGATCCGGCGGTCCAGGCGGGCGGCCATCTGGTTCATGGCCTGCGCCAATCCGGCCAGTTCCTCGGTTTCGGGCAGGGCCATCTTGTCCGTCAGGTTGCCGGCGGCAAAGGCATCGGCGCCCTGTTTCAGCCTTTCGATGGGATGGCTTATTTTGCGCGCCGCCAGAAGGCTGATCAATCCCACCAGAATGGCGATAAGCGCGCCGCCCCCCGCCATCCGCCAGCGAATGGCGCCCATCCGTTCATCCAGGGCGTTGACCGCGAAAGCGGCTCGAACGACGCCTGCCAGTTCGTTTTCCACGGTGACGGCCACGGCGACATACATCAGGCGGCGGTCGAGGGTTTTGCTGTAGCGGATCGATTGCCCGGATCCGTGCTGCCTGGCCGCCTTGATTTCCGGACGCCCGGCATGGTTGTCCATGTGGGACGGGTTTTCCTGGGAGTCGCCGACCACGGTGCCATCGGGTAGAATGACCGTAAAGCGTGTCGAAGAGAGCTGGCCGGCCTCTTTGCAGATGCGGTCGATGCGATCGGCCTGTAGCGGCCGAAAATGGGGTTCGATCTGGTAGCGGACCAAGGTGATGCGGTCCGCCAGGTCCGCTGCGGTCTGGTCCAGAAAGAACCGCTCCATGGCGTGTGAGGCAAACCAGATGGCCGTGATAATCGATAGAAGGGTGATCAGCAGAAAGGAAGGGAAAATCTGCCAGACCAGGCGTTTGCGTTTCATGAGGTTTCTTTTAGGCGATAGCCGACGCCTCGAACGGTTTCGATGGTGTCGCCGAAGCGACCCAGTTTCTTGCGCAGGCCGACAATTTGAACATCCACCGAACGGTCGGTCACCGGATAATCGTCACCGCGCACCATATCCACGATTTGCGAACGGGTAAATACCCAGCCCGGTCGGCGGGCCAGGATGCTGAGAACCTGGAACTCGGTATAGGTCAGCGTGACCGGTTGCCCCTGAAGCGTCACGGTGCGGCGTCCCGGATGGATTTCGATGTCATGCACCCGGATCACGGCCGTCTCATCGATTGTTTCGCGGCTGCCGCGGCGCATAATGGCGCGCGTGCGCGCAATCAGGATGCGGGGGCTGAACGGTTTGGTAACGTAATCATCCGCGCCGAGTTCCAGTCCGGTGACCACATCCGATTCCTCGCCCTTGGCGGTCAGCATGAGAATGGGGATGTGTTTGGTCTGGGGGGCGTTTTTCAGCTGGCGGGTCACTTCCAGGCCGTCGATGCCCGGCAGCATGAGATCCAGCACGATCAAGTCCACGGGGCCGGTGCGGGCGGCCGTGAGCGCTTTTTCACCGGAGTCGGCGCACTGGACCGCATAGCCCTCGCGTTTGAGATGGTGCCGCACCAGCTCCAGAATATCCTCTTCGTCGTCAACCACCAGAATGGTTTCTTTGGCCATGGTTTCCGCTCGTTGCAGGTTGATGTCAGTGAAGCGTTAGCCGGACAACTACGCGGTGCATGTTAGGGTTATGTTAAACCCGCATTAGAATACGATTTAGAAAAGATGTGAAAAGGGTTTGGCGCATCCATAGAACCGGTGGTGCGATTCAAAAGGCTCGCTCGCCGGCTTTGCGGGAACTGCTTTCCTGCTGTTTCAGAGCCTGGTCTTCGCTGGCCACCAGCTGTTTCAGGTTGTCCACAAAATAAATGCGCAACTCCTGCGCCAAACGCCCGTTGCGGCGGGTGAAACTGGTCCCAACCAGAATATCGCCCGCCTGCTCCCATACGCGAACGGGGGCGTCACCGTTATCTGTTTGGATAATGCGGGGCGGACCGTATTTGGATGCCAGGGTGGCGATGCTGTCCGCAAAGTCTTCGGTCGGGTTGATGATGAAGTACAGGGGCCGGCCATTGCGGTTGGAAAAGACCAGTTCGATATAGCGGAAGGGCATGTTGTGGCGTTCGGCCCGGTGATAGGTCAGGCGGGTGGTGTCGTGCTCCCGGCGTCCGCCCATGGCCGGATTGAGTCGCTGATTGAGGGTGTCCAGCACGGGCAGGTGGTCTCGCAGGAAGTGGGGACTGACGATGGTGAGATCGATAGGCGTGGCATGGGCAATGGCATCCGAACCCAGGGTATCGGCCAGTTTTTTGCGGAGGCTGCGGTCAAGGACCGTCGCGCGGTCAACATCGAAAAAGGTGAAACCGCCCGGGGACTCGGAAGAATCGGCAGGCGCCGCAATTTGGATATCCCGTTGGGGTCGGGTCAAGGCGATGATCGTCGTTATGATTACAAGCAGCAATCCGGCCGCCAGTAAAGCGAACAGCAGATAGCGTTGTCGGGTGGGTGTCATCGAAGGCCTCTTTTATCAAGGGTCGCTGGAGCGGTAATGGCAATAGATAGAAAATAACAAAGTCGAGGCCGTTTGTCAGGGGGAAATCACAAGTTTTTCATGGAGGCGGGCGACGCGCCGCTGATGGGATTACGCCGCCCGCCGTTTTAGCATGACCATGACCTCCCTCCGGTCGGTATCAGGTGGAACTTTCCGTGGAATAGCGCATTTTTCCGGCGCTGACCGGCACCCCTTCATGCGGCGTCCAGCGTTTGGCACCCACTTCACGCGGATCACGGGCCGCTTTGAGAATCTCGATGCTGCTCTTGAGCCCTTTGAAGAGGCGCGACATCTCGATGGCCATTCCGGCAATCTGGGCGACTGCCTGGACAAAACTGACATCTTCAATCTTGAATTCCCATGGTTCGGCCGTGTAGATGCGAATGGCGCCGATGGGGTTGCCGCGGGCCATGATGGGAACGGCCAGGATGGATGCGATGCCTTCCTTGACGGCTTCGGCCGGGTACTGGATCCGTGGGTCATCCTTGACATCATAGATGGCCACCGGGCCTTCCTTGAGCGCGTCGGCGATGGAGCGCAAGGCGCTGATCGGGCCCTTGTTCAGGTAATTGTCGCTGAGGCCGGTGGAAGATGCCAGCTCAAGCTCCTGCGTCTTGGGATTGATCAGAAAGAGGGCGCATCCCTTGGCTTCCAGGGCGTCTCGGACGCCGGTGACGCTCAATAAGGCGATATCGTCAAATTCCCGAGACATGGAAATGCGCTGTGTGATTTTCAATAGGGTCTCGTAGTTGAGCAAGTTTTTTTCCATACAATCCTCCTCCCGTTTTGGTGGTTGCCATATGCTATATCAGGGCGTTGTCTGCCCCTAATCCGGTGTCCGCCAACGATACCGCGGCCTGATGGAGGAAGGATGCCAGCGGGGCCCATGCGGCGACCTACCATCGGTGTGCGGTTTGTTCGCGAACGTATCGGGGTGGGGTGCAACGGCCCCAAATCAGGGGGGACACCGGGACGCATGTCTCGACACAGCGGGGACGCAATGACGGGGTCGGCCGCAACAGGCGGATGCGTCGGCGCAAGGCCGGCGCCGGCGTCCCGGGTCCATCCCTGACAATTGCAAAGACTATCTGTCGGCCGTTAAACTGGCATGCCGTTTGTGAAGAGGGGTAAAACCCAATGGAATTCAGTCAAATCGTGACATTTAGCCGAGGTGCGTCGTGGTTGCCGTGTGATGTCTCGGTGCGTCGCATGTCCAGAGGGAGAGGGAGGGCGTGTGGTCGAGGCCTGCCATCAGCTTGATCGTGGAAGAGATTAGGGGTCGAGGTGTTGCTTGAATATACACCAACGTAATCATTTGATAGGGGCACTGTCAAGCGAAAAGCCCTCGCAGGGATATGGCTGGTTCCCTGTTATCGCCGGCAGCAGCCCGGAGGGGTCAGGGGGAATCCGGCGGGACGGCGGGCCAGCCATAGACCAGGGGAGACGATGTCGTCGGCGTGGTCGATACGGACACCATTGCCCACCAGCAATGGGCGATTCCATGCTCCCAGGCTTGTTTGGACGATAAAAGGCAGCCGCAGCACCCGGCCGCCGATGAGCGTATAGGAAGGAAAGCCCTATCCGGTGGGGAAAAATTTTTCGACGATGGCGAATTTCGGGAAAGGATATGGGCCGAACTGGTTTTCATAGAGGGAGAGATAGCCGGCCGTGGCCTTCAAGCAGGTGTCAGCCAGTCGAGGATCGTCGGACAACAGGCCCGTTTCCATTTTATGCCCTGACCAGGGTTTGACCTGGGGTGTCAATTGTAATATAAATAAAAGATTCAGTAGGTTCTTTACCAGTTCAGTGCCGCTGACCGGCTTTTTCCCATTCCCACGAGGTCGATGAACGGATCGGCATCGTAACGGATGGCTTTGACGGCAGGGCATCATGCGACGGCCTTATTCGAGAAGCCGAAGGCGGTGAATGCCATGGGCGCCATTGCCAACATAAATGTTGATCACCTGCTCGGGAAAGAAGTCGGCACCGCCACGATCCTCAAAGAACTGGCCCGCGGGGGGATGGCCATTGTCTTTATTGCCTACCAGCGGACATTGAAGCGCCAGATTGCCTTGAAGATTCTTCCCAAGAAGCTTCTGACACCCAAGACGGCGCGGCGGTTTCAGTCGGAGGCCGAATCGGCGGCGATTCTGTCTCACCCCAATATCATACCGGTTTACGAGGTGGGTGAGACCGACGACTTTCTTTTTTTTACCATGCAGCTGGTTCAGGGCAAATCGCTGGGACGCATTATCGAAATGGTGCGGAAGAATCTGCTGCCGTCCCGCCGAACGTTGCCCCTGGAGGAAGCCGTCCGGATCACCACGGAGGTTTTGGATGCGCTTTACTATGCCCATGGTGAAGACATTATTCATCGGGATATCAAACCGGACAATATCTTGGTGGAAAAACACACCCAGCGGCCATTGATTACCGATTTCGGGGTGGCCAAGGTCCTGCGCGGAGAAGACGAGCGGATGCCGATGATCCAGGGCACCCCCGTCTATATGCCGCCGGAGCAGATTCTGGGGCGGGAGGTCGATGCCCGCAGTGATATCTATGCCGTGGGAACTATGCTGTTTAAAATGCTGGCACCCGAACTGCCGTTTCCGCCTTACAGCTCCAAAACGGATTTATTGAAGCAGAAAGTGCGGCGCAAGGACGGCATCTTTCTTAAGCGACCGTCGGAGATGAACCCCTATGCCGACGAGACCATCGATCGGATCGTTTTTAAAGCGACGGCCTACCGGAAAGAGGATCGTTATGAGGACTGCCGTCAGTTTAAGCAGGATTTAGAAACCTATGCGCAGTCCAATTGAAATCGGAGCTTTTCGAACAGAAGGGGGCATCGTGCGAGATGCACGCGTTTGGCGTCGCTTGGGCACCAGACGCAACCCGGCATGATTTGGAGAATCAGGCGTTATGGCAAAGGATAAACTAAAGAAAACCGAATACGACCGCATCGGTCGATCCTTTTCCCTGTTGTTCAACCGGTCGACCATGTACCAGTCGGAACATCCCTATACAGCCCAGTCCATCAAGGATTTTTCCCAGACCATTGCTAACGCGCTCAAGGTGCAGTCGCCGCTGGTCATTATCATGAATCGGGACCAGTTTTTTATCGAAGACGAACCCCTCGACCCCAGGTTGAACGTTGCCCGCATGGTGTCCCATTTTAAAAAAGTGGGTATCCAGTCGGTCTCCTTTGAAAGGGGGGTTCAATCCACCGATGTGTCCGAGTTTGTGCGCATCTTTACCGACCTGACATCTTACGCCAGTGCGGAGGCCATGAAAAAGGAGCTCAAGCGCAAAGGGGTGGGTGCCATCAAGATCAATCACGTCTTTTTTCGCAAGGTCACCGAAGACGACGAGGTGGTTTCCCGGGAGGCGTTGGAAAAGACAAGCGAGGGCGGGACGTGGAGCGGCGATGGGAAAGGCAGCAGCATCCTGGATGTGGTGGCAGGAGGGCTGGTGGCCGAAGAACTGGAGCAGGCCATGTCGCTGCGCATGGTGATCGACAACCCCGGGGCGGCATCCCGGGCCTTAATCGATTCCGACCTTGCATCCGCCCGGGCCGATGGTGGTGGCGGTGGCGGCCCGTCCGGCCCTGTGATTGTCAAACAGCTGTCCCGACTGCGCGGTGAAGTGGAAAAGGTGGCGCCCGATATGGAAGGTGCCGGTCTGGCGGAGCTGGCCGAGGCGGTTTTCGACATGAAACGGAAACTGCTCAGCGGGATCGAATCCCAGAAAACGGTCGGGGTCGTCTACAGTGACGAGGCGTTGATCCGTGACGAAGCCGACCAGTTGACGGATCGCGTGTTCGTGCAACTGGTGCGGCAGGAGTATCGCGGGGGGGAAGTATCGGTCAAGCGCCTGGCCCAGATCCTGCGTCGCCTGGTGCCGGATCCGGCGGAGATCCAGCGGCTATTACCAACCCTCAAGCGGGCCCTGCTGGAAGAAGGCATGCCGCCGACGGATTTCGCCGAACTGGTGGAAGAGCTGGGACGCGAGCTTCAGAGCCAGGGGCTGGCCCATGTGCTGCAGAAAAGTGCGGCCACCATCGGCGTGGACGGAGAAGAACTGATCAAGGAGGTGATGACCAGCCCCCAGATTGCGGCGGAACTGATCTATCTTTCCGCGGAAATTCGGAAAGGAACGGGCGATGAAAAGCTCCTGTCGGATCTTCTGGTGGACTATGTGGAGCGTGTCGGCGGTCAACTGTCGATGGACGAGGCCGTCAACGAAGACGGCGGTGCATCACACCTGGACAAAGTGTATCGCCGGGTCCAGTCGCAAATTCTCGATCGCCTGAAAAGCAAGGACGTTAAACCCGATATCCTGCAGGAAGTCGAGGAGCGCCTGAAGAAACGGATGGAAGGGATGTTGGAGCGCTTGCAGGTGGATTGGGATAAACGCCAGTCCTTGCCGGTGGACGCCAAAGAGTTGCGCGAGTTCAGTGTGCTAGGCGCGTTGGAAGCCGGAACGGATGAAGGGGAAGAACTCCATTCAATTCTGGATCAGGTGCGCAGTTCGCTGCGCGAGCGGGGCGTGGACGAGAAGAATTTCAAAGAGGTATATCAGGAGATCGTCAAGGGGCGCATCGCCTGGAAAAAGCAGAAGGAAAAAAAAGATATCCCCAGCGGGGCATTGAACCGATCCAGCATCCTGTTTTTTATTGAAAAGGAAATCCAGCGGGCCGTGCGCTACGGTACGCCTTTTTCCGTCGTGCTTTTCGCCATTATCCGGGCGATCCCCCGGGCCAAGGCCGCCCCCGGGGCGATCAACCAGGACGACGTCTACCTGGCGGTGCTCGAGCGACTGGCCCGCATTGCCCGGGATCCGGACATGGTGGGCTCGCTGGACAAAAGCCGCATGATCTGGCTGCTGCCCATGACCATCCCTGAAGATGCCCAGACGGCCCGCCAGCGCATTGTCAGTGAACTTCATCGGCATGTCTACAATATCAAAGGGCTTCCGCTGAAAGTGCGTCTGGCAACGGCGGTCAAGGATTTCTCGCATGAAGAATTGCCGCCGCTTCGGACATTTTTGAAGCAGGCCGAAACGTCGCTGCACGAGATGGTGGTTCGGTTGCGCAACCTAAAAGATTTGATGTAAAGGCCGGGGAACCAAGCTGCCCGATCCTTTTGGCGGGGTCGCCCGGTGACGGCATTTCACCCATGATCCCACCCGACACGTATGCCGCGATTGATGCCGCTTGTATCCGAAACAAATCCGTCATCTGCTCAGTCCTTTTTTCGACACCCCTAATCTACTATGAGGCTTTTCATGTCTGATCTCACCGATATTCACTATGCGCTGCAAATCGAACCGCATCTGGAACAGTTTACCTTTGACGGGAGGCTTCGGCTGACGATGACGCCCACCGTGCCAATGGAGGTGTTGCACCTGAACGCCATCGAACTCGAGATCAAGCGCTGCACGGCGATGCAGGGTGATGTGCCGGTCCCAACCGAATTTACGCTCGATCCGGAAAAGGAGGCGTTGGAAGTCCGGCTGGCATCGCTGGTCTCGGGGCCCTTTACCCTCGAATTCGATTTCCACGGCCTGATCAACGACCGCATGGCCGGGTTTTACCGCAGCGGTTACCGGTGGAACGATGAGGACCACTTCATGGCCGTGACGCAATTCCAGGAAAGTGATGCCCGGCGGGCGTTCCCCTGTTTCGATCATCCCCGGCACAAGGCGAAGTTTGATATCGAACTGACCGTCGATGCCGATTTGACCGCGATTTCCAACGGCGCGGTGCGGGAAGAACTTCCTCTGGAGGGCCATAAAAAGCGCGTGCAATTTGAGCGGACGCCCCGCATGTCCACCTATCTTTTATTTTTCGGCGTCGGGCGTTTTGAGTCTGTTCAAGATGCGGAGGATCAACGGGTCCGGCTTTTGACGCCACCGGGCGGCACGCAATATGGCCATCTGGGTCTAGTGTGCGGGCGTCAATCCCTCCAGTTCTGCGAGTCCTATTTCGACATCCCCTATCCGTTGACCAAGATGGACTTGATCAGCATCCCCGATTTCGCTTTCGGGGCGATGGAGAACTGGGGGGCGGTGACGTTTCGGGAAAATCTCCTGCTGGATTATCCGGGCATTACGTCCAAGGCCGGTCAGGAGCGCATTTTCGAAGTGGTGGCCCACGAAATCACCCACCAGTGGTTCGGCAACCTCGTCACGCCGGCGGATTGGCGCTATCTCTGGCTTAACGAGAGTTTTGCCACCTATTTTGGCTTCGGGATCGTGGATCACTATCGACCGGACTGGGAGATATGGAGCCAGTTCATTCTATCCCAGACCGATGCCGCCCTGCGGCGGGACGGCCTCCAGGAGACCATTCCTATCGAAATCCCCGGTGGCGAACATCTGGTGATCAACACCAGCACGGCGCCGATTATCTACAGCAAGGGCGGCAGCGTCCTGCGCCAGATTCGCGGCTTTATCGGCGATGACGCTTTCCAGCGCGGTCTACGCGACTATCTTCGGCGGCATGCGTATGGGTGTGCCGACAGCCTTCAGTTCTGGGAAGCTTTTGAAACGGTTTCCGACCAGCCGGTCAGCGAGATCATGCGGGCCTGGGTGGAGCAGCCGGGACATCCCCTGGTCCGGGTGCATCGCGACGGACAAACCCTGACGCTGTCGCAGGAACGCTTCACCTATCTCCCCGGGGATTTCGAGAGTTGCTGGCCGATTCCCCTTACGCTGCGGCTGTTCGATCCGGATGGCAGTGAGCGCCGGCTAAGGCTATTGATGCGTGAAAAAACCATGGTGGTGGATATCGGTGAGGCCCAGGCGGTGAAAATCAATGATGACCAGACGGGTTTTTATCGGGTGTGTTATGAAGACAGCGCCGATCTGACCGCGTTGGGCCAGCGGGTCAGGGATAAACACTTGTCCCCCGAAGACCGCTGGGGGCTGCAGAACGATTTGTTTGCCCGGGTGCAGGCCGGCGACGTTGCCTTTGAGGCGTATCTGGCCTTTCTGGAATGGTACGCGGATGAGGATGCCTTTCTGCCCCTGGTGAGCATCGACGGGCATTTGCGCCACAGTCATCTGATCGGGGACGTCGCCACCCGCGAGGCGGCGGCTGAGGCCGGCCGGCAGATAGCGGAGCGTGTGCTGACATCGATCGGCTGGAACCCGGCCCCGGAGGAAGCGCACGTGACGGCCGCCTTGCGCGATCAACTGCTATGGCATGGTGTGCTCTACGGATCCGAGGCAGCACAGGCTTTTGCCGATGCCGCTTTCCAGCGCCTCATGGCGGGGGAGACCGTTCACCCCGACATCCTGAAGGCCGTTCTTCAGAGTGGTGCGCTGCTCCGCAACACCGAGGCCTTCACATGGATGACCCGTCGGCTCGACCAAACGGCCAGCGAACACGAACGTTTGACCATCATGGCGGCCATGGGCTGCTTCCGTGGCGCCGCCACGCTGGCGGCCGCGCGTGACTACGTGCTGGATCAAGTGCCCGACCGCAATCGATTCATCCCGCTCGTGGCCATGGCGGCGAATCCCCATGCCGTGACGGACCTTTGGGCCTGGTTCGTGGACACCCAGGATCGTTTCAAGGATTTTCATCCCCTGCTGTTCGAGCGGGTCATTGCGTCGGTCGTTCCCGTGGCGGGCCTGGTGGATCCGCCTGCCGTTCGGTCGTTTATGGCGCGCTATGTCGAAGCGGCGCCCCAGGCGCGTGACGTGGTCAACCTGTCACTGGAGAAGCTCGAGATCAACAGGCGGTTCCGGGAGGCATAAAAAAGGGTGTACGGCGATGCTTTTGACCTTTCCTTTTTCAGGGGTCCGGCATCGCCCGCACGCCAGCGCCCCTTGTGCTCTCTTTTGAGCGATAGAGACGAGAATCCTCAGGTGGGTTTTTTACGCAGCACCGTCACGGTTTCCCCCCCGATCCCCCAATTGTCCGTATCCACCTCGTCGATGGTGACCACGGTGGTGGCCGGGTTCTTCCCCAGGGTTTCCTGCAAGAGGCGGGTCACGCCCCGGATGAGCGTGGCTTTCTGTTCGGCGGTGACGCCTTCACGCGTAATGCGGATGTTGACGTAGGGCATCTTGTCCTCCTTTTGAAAAGAAATGAAAAGTAATCACCATGAAGGGCATGAAGATCATGAAGGTTTAAAACAACACCAAAAAGAGGCTGACCACGAAGAGCACGAAGGGACACGAAGAAATCAATTTTTTTCTTCATTCCCTTCATGTTCTTCATGGTAAATAAAGGGGTTGCCGGTTCGACGGGATCTATGATCTTCAAGGTGGATCTTTATCATTGATGTTGATCCGTGTTCATCTGCGTTCATCCGTGTCCCAATCGTTTTATACCTTCGGGCTGTACTGCCGTTTGAGCCATGAGCTCAGGCCGTCCAGCCCCGGGAAGAGCACCCGTTCGCTGATGTTGGCCTGATCCAGCTTGTCGCGCAGTTCCCATTTTAAATCCGCCGGAATGATGATTTTGCGCCAGATCTCGGGGTGGTGGGTGAACCACTGGTCAAGGCAGGCGGTGGGGTCCGACATGATGGAGAAAAAAGCGAACTGGTTGACGATGCGGTCGTCGATGGAGGGCGGCTCAAAGAAGATTGCAAAGGGGGCGGCGGCCATCTCCATTAATTCGTTTAGCGACGTGACTTGTTCGGAAAGCATGCGCACGGTGAATACATTGGCCCCTTCCTGTTCGAGGGCATGCTTGAGCTTGTCCGGCAGGAGTTCGTGGGCCTTGGCGTAATTCACCGCCCAGATGACGCCGTCGGTGTGATATTTTTCGAGGTTGGTCAGGGCGAAATGCATGGCAACGAAAGGCGAATAGGTCCAGTCCATGAGACGGGTAGGCAATCCGTGGTGCTGCGCCACGGTCATCCAGTGCCAGAGGGAATCCCGTTCGACCACATCCCGGTGGGCGTATTTGCGGAAGTTGCGCAGCAGATGGCGTTCGAGTTCGACATAGCGCCCGCCTAACCGCATCAAGGTGGTTTCCAGGGGATAGCTTGCATCGGACAGTCCCCGGAATGCATTGCGGGAACGGTACCGTTCGATATCGGGGTTCCAGGCGTCTTCGAAAAGCGCCTCTTGCAGCTCATTCCAACTCTGGATAAGGATTTCGTTCATGGCGTTGCCTCCCCGTTTCCTATATGTTCTTCACTCTGGCGATAGGGTGCGTGAGGCCACGGCGAGATCGTCGCGGAGCTCCCATCCGATTTTCTGCCAGAAGTTTTGCCCGTCTTGATTGGAACTGAATATAAAGAGGTGGCATTTGCCGATTCCGGCTGCTTTTAGGGCTGCCAAGCAGCTGCTCACCAGGCGGCGGGCAATGCCTTGATAACGGTGCGCCGGGCTGACGGCCAGATGATTCAGGTAGCCCCGCCGGCCGTCATGGCCGCAAAGGACGGCCCCGACGATCGCATCGTCCTCCTGGGCCACGAAGCTCATCCCCGGGTTGCGCACCAGATAGGCGCGGAGAGCTTCGGGCCGGTCGGCATCGTTCAGGCCAACGCCTTCGCAGGATGTCCACAGGGCGCGCACGGCATCAAAGTCGGTAATGGTCATCGGACGAATAACGACCGTCATCTTCAATCTCCACCATAAACGCGTGTTGATAGGGAGGCTGTCTGCTTGTCGATCTGGAAGGCGTTATACGGCGTTATCGATACGGGATCAAGACGGCGGCGGATCTTCCACTTATCCTATGGTTCTATTGAGGGATAAGCCGCAATGAGAATCGATCCCCGATGCGGAGTCGGTCCGCCTCGGCGTAGTTGATTTCAAGAACATATTGAATAGCGTCGGGCGACCGAATGCGACGGGTGCTGTTGGGATGCCCCGCTTCGATCGCCAGGATCTGCCCTCCCGGAGAAACGAAGATAATGGCCAGCGGCAATGGGGTATTTTTCATCCAGAATACCCGTCGCTTGGCATCGGGATAGATAAACAGCAGGCCGGTGCCCGGTGTGATGTGCCCACAGCCCATGAGGCCCTTGCGGTACTGTTCGGGGGATTCCGCCAGGGCGACTTGAAAGTCGGCCACCACGTTATCTCCCCGGTAGACCACGAGGGCGCCTTTTTCCGGATAGCCGCATATCTCGGCATGGGCTGGGGTCGCCACCAGGATGGCAGCACCCAGTATCCAAAGCAGGGGAAATGCATGTGGGCGGAACATGGGCCGATGGATTCCTCTATGCGCGTGGTGGCACTACCCCTTCCGGATGCAAGGGCGCTGCCGTGATGGATGGGGTGGTCAGGCAATGGATTCAGGCACTGCGGTCAAGCAGGCGCAACCAGAGCGCGGCGGCAACGCCCCATACGGCATTGACAACTATCACCAGCACGGGCGTCAGCATGCCTAGCTTCAACCCCAGCATGCCGTTGTGCTGCACTGTCGGAAAAATATAGAACAGTTGAACAATCGTCGGCCCCAGGCTCAATATCAGACCGCGGAGAACAAACCGGCTTTTCACCAGGGGGAGCAAAAAAATCAGCCCCCAAAGGCCGCCCCAGACGATCCGTGGGTAGAGCCAGCCGGGCGTCAGGCGGGGATGGATGTTTACTTGAAGCGCTGCGTTGATGCCGTATATGGCACACAGCCAGAGGGCAATGCTGTTAGCCAGTCCGCCCAGACTCCCGGCGGCAAAGTAAAGCGAGATTTTACGCAACCATTGGCTCATGAAATAAACTTTCTTCGGCGGTATCGATGCGGTTATGCGGCAAGTTGTCATTCTCGGATGGCGTGAACCGTTTGACCCTCAGGCAGCCATGGTACTGTTTTGCGGCCCGTCTGTAAAGGCGTCAGTTATTATTTGGGTTAGGATTCGTCTGGTTAACGGTGGCCCAGACCCGGTTGGTCCCACCATCGTCATCCGGCTGCAAGTCGACCCGTAACCGCTGAAAATACAGGGTCGATGGCCCTTGCGACGGCCGGTAAATGGGTTCGATATAAACGGGAACGGCAGAGGAGCACTTGAGCGCGCGTTCTTCAAAAAGAAGATGGGTGCCGGCATTGCCGCGATACACCAGATCCAATTTAAAGCAGTCGACCACATAAACCCCATCCGGTTGAAACAATGGGGTTGACGTTGGCTCCCAGGCAAGTTGGGAAATCTTCTTCCGGCGGTGCCGATCGTACCAGGGGTGCGATGTATACAGGCGGCCGTCGCGATAGATGGCAAGCCCCAAAACGCTCTTCGACGGTTGAGAATAGTCGTTGGGGGGATGAAGGATCAGGATATCCTGCTCCAGGGTATCGAAGGCAATCCATTTTTGACCGGGCCGGAGGGGTGGAAATGGATAGGCGGCCGGCCGTGGCGGCTGGTATTCCTTGATCGGCGTGTAGACCGGGAGCGTGTATTGGTAGCGGACGTCGAGTAACGGCCGATCGGTCTGCAGTGTTTGCTGCTCGGCGGGATAATGATGCGTTGTTGCGTAATCGGGCAGATAAGGCGCTATCTTTGGTGCACAACCGGTTGCGAGCACCGCGGTCATGAAAAGCATGATAATGACGGTCGGCACAGGGTTTTTCCTTTACCAGATTGTATCGCCATGCGCCTGCCTGATTACACGAGCTGACTTTTTCGGCGATGGGTCAACAGTTCAACGGTGCTGATCCCCACCAGGACGATGGCCAGGGTCCATAAAAAGACGAGACCGCGCAACGGCAGATCGAGAGCGCCACTGATGAGCCAGATAAATAGGACTATCCCACCACAAAGGTTGATGGCGACGGCGCCTCCCAAGCCCAATCCCACCAATCCCTTTGGTTCTCGAAACGCCTCGATCGTCAGGGCGACACCGATACCGAACAATACCCCGCCGAGAATATTCGGGTAAAAGGAAATTTCGGTGTAAGGAACTCCCAACAAATGGGTCAGCGGGCGGGAGAATCCCAGCAGCAGAAGTCCCAGCAGAAAGTTGATGACGGCATCGATGAGCAAAAGGGCGGATACGGGTTTCGGCATGGCGCACCCTCCTCAGGGATCTTTCCGCTTAATATAACAACGAAATCGGTATTGGCATCGATTCTTTTCGTGTTGCAGGCGTGCCATAAGCGGCTGATGGCATAGCCCGAATATTTCACGCGCCCGCAGGGTGAAATATTTTCTATGATTTTGGAAATCGGCCAAGGGTACAAAGTGTCACCTGAAAATCATACCCTGAATAGGTTTTATTAC
>JAHLLS010000029.1 GCA_020444045.1 Deltaproteobacteria bacterium | reverse complement strand
TGAGTACGTGCGTTACATCTACCTGAAATACCGTGAAGTCGAGATCGAAAAGTAACCAACAGGTCTCATGGGCGGTCAAAAACCGGCGTAAATAGGCGTGGATAAATGGCTCCGGGAAATCGTTTTAAGGGCAAGCGATCTTCAACTGATGAATTAAAAATCCCTTATGGCATCGGAATAAAAAAAGGCGCCCCTCGCCAAGGCGAAGGACACCCTTTTTGCTAGAAAAATGTGGATTTAGACCACAGATACATTCACAGCCGAAAGACCTTTCGGGCCCTGCTCGACGTCGAAGGCCACATTGTCGCCCTCGTTCAGACTTTTAAAGCCGTCCACGTTGATGGCGGAATGATGAACAAATACATCCGGCCCGCTTTCCTGCTCGATAAATCCGAATCCTTTTTGGTCGTTAAACCACTTAACAGTTCCATTTGTCATGATAACATCCTCCTTTCTGGTTAATTCTCAAGATTTTTAGCTGGAGGATGTTCCATTAAACGCGAAGTTTTCCCTCAGAAAAAACCGCCTTGTCAGTTTAAGACAAAGCCTTGTTGATTAGTTACAACATAAGGGGTTCCGGACCGAAGGCAAGGGAATGACATAAGTATTACAAAACAAATCTAGAGTGGCGATCCATGGTGGTTTTTAGCAGGAGGGCATGGCGGTGCTTGCAAAAGCCAGCTATTGCACACCTCCCGAACACGTTGCCATGAATCATTTACAAGTTGATTAAAACAAAGACCTGGAGATAGTATCGGTTCAGTTGGAATCGCACGGGGGTGGGCCGCATGTTCAAAAAATATCCGTGGCCAGTGGGTAAACTGATTAAAAAAAGGAGACATCATGAAAACGTTTATCGCCATGCTGGTTATCGTCTGTTTTGCGATGGCGCCCATGACATCGCTTGCCGCCAAAGGGGGGCAGAAAGGGCCCGACGATAACGCCTACAAACATGCCAATGACAACGCCAAGTTCAAGCGCGATGCACAGGCGGGTGAGGCCGGTGACGAAGCCGGGGAGATCATCGAGGAGATCGAGGACGCCGGCGACAAGGACATGGACAAGGACATGGACAAGGATCAAGGGAAGGACGAGGAAAACGGGAAGAAAAAGCAGAAGCAAAAGAAGAAAAAGAAACAGAAGGGGAAAGATTGATTGCCGAAGAAATCCAGACATCCGCCTGAGAATCTATCGGCGTTGCATGTGGCAGCCGCAACGGCTGTGGCTCTTCACTTTTTCAGAAACCCATTTGCTTTGACGCTCTGAACAGCCCAAACAACGCACCTCAATCTTTCGGGACAAGCGCGCATGTATCGAGGAGAACGATTTAACAGCATCAGTCATCTTGTCGGCGCTGCGGCGGCAATGGCTGGTACCGCCTGCCTGGTTGTGGTCGCCGCGCAGCAAGGGGACCCCTGGAAGGTTGTGAGCTTCAGCATTTACGGCGCCAGCCTGGTGTTGCTCTACCTTTTTTCAACGCTCTACCACAGCCTGCACGACACGGGAAAAGCCCTTTTTCAAAAATTCGATCATCTGGCGATTTACCTTCTCATCGCCGGAACCTATACCCCGTTTGCGCTGGTCACCCTCAGAGGAACCTGGGGATGGCTTATCTTTGGTCTGGTCTGGAGTCTGGCCGTACTCGGCATCGTTGTGGAAGTCTCGATGCACAGCGGGCGCCGGATTATCCCGATAGTGATCTATCTGGTAATGGGTTGGTTGATTGTTTTTGCACTGAAGCCCCTGCTGCAGTCCTTATCGACCGCCGGGTCCGTCTGGCTGATTGCCGGAGGTTTGTTTTATACATCGGGCTTGTACTTCTATGGTCGGGATAAAAAGGTGAGACATTTCCACGGGATATGGCATTTGTTCGTTCTGGCGGGCAGCCTGTGTCATTACGTCACCATTCTCTGTTATGTCGCCTGAACCGGCAGGTGCTCCGGTTTACTTTCAACAGCACAAGGAGGTCGCGTCATGTATCCTCATTTATTTTCGGAAATCCTGGTGGGTGGACTGATCTTCAAGAATCGTCTTACGATGGCACCGCTCTACCTGGGGTATGCCGGTACGGGGGGGACGGTCAGTGATATGGTGCAGGAGCACTACCGACTCATGGCCCAAAGCGGTGTGGCCATGGTGGTGGTGGAAAATGCGACCGTGGATTATGCGCGGGGCAGTGGATCGACACGGACCCTGCGTGCCGACACGGATGCCAACCTGGCAGGACTGCAAGAGTTGGCCCAGATCATCCAACAGGAGGGCGCCCTGGCCTGTCTGCAGATCAACCATGCCGGGCGATTTGCTTTTGCGGCGCCGGAGCCGCTGGCCCCGTCCGCGGTGGAGACCTTCGGACGGGTTCCCAAAGCGCTGACCAGGGAAGACATTACTCGTATCACCGAGCAATATGCAAAAGCGGCTATGCGGGCGAAAAGCGCCGGGTTCGACCTGGTGGAGCTGCACGGCGGCACCGGGTATCTGCTGGCCCAGTTTTTGTCCCCCCGGACCAACCAACGCACGGACGAATACGGCGGAACGCTGGACAAGCGCCAGCGCTTTGCCCTCGAGGTGGTGGCGCGGGTTCGGGACGCCGTGGGCGATTTTCCAGTGGGGTATCGCTTCCTGGCAGATGAATGGCTGCCGGGCGGACTGCATCTGGAGGAATCGAAACCGTTCGCCGCACACCTGGCCCGGGCCGGGGTGGCTTACATCTCCGTCATGGGAGGCACGTATGAGTCTTTTGCGCTCCCTGAAGTGGCAGAAAAATCCAAAAAGCCGGGCTACATGCTCGATCTGGCGGCCGCCATCCGATCCGGTGTCGATGTGCCGGTGATCGCGGCCGGACGCCTGGGCCACGCCGATGTCGCGGAAGATGCCCTTGCCGAGGGCCGGACCGACCTGATCGGCCTGGCACGCGGTTTGTGGGCCGACCCCCAATGGCCCCGAAAAGTTCAGACGGGGCGGGAAGCCGACGTCATCGCATGCGATCCGGACTGTGGGGAGGCCTGCATGCAGATGGTGATGAAAGGGCATCCGGCGTTCTGCGTGCGATGGCCCCCGGAGAAGATGAAGGCCTGGAAAGCCAAGTTTGTTTGAAGCAAAACGGCATTGCTGCTTCTGATCCTTCAGCTTTACACGGTTACGACAATCTTGCCCTTCTGTTGATTGGACTCCATGTAGCGGTGGGCGTCGACAATCTCATCCAGCGTAAATGTGCGGTCGATCACCGGTTTGAGCGCGCCGGAGGTCAGGCCGGCGGTGACGAATTGCTTGCCGGCCGCCATCAGGTCGGGCTTTTGCACGATCTCTAACAGGACGTAGCCGCGCACGCTCAGCCCCTTGCCCAGGGCGTCGATGAGAGGGAAGGGGGTCGGCTGCCCGGAAAGCAGGCCGTACTCAAAGATGGTGGCGCCGGGGGCGGCGGCACGGGCCAGTTTTTCCAGGAAAGGTCCCGCCACGGGATCGAAGACCAGGTTGGCCCCTTTGCCGGCCCCAATCGTTTTCATCTGTTCGGCCATGTCCTCTTCGTCGGTCACGATCACATGGTCGGCGCCGGCTTCCAGCAGGAAGTTCTTCTTGTCCGGGCCCCGGGTGGTGGCCACCGCCAAAGCCCCCAAGGATTTTACGATCTGGATGGCGGCCAGCCCCACGCTGCTGCTGGCGGCGGTGATCAGCACGGTCTGCTTCGGCTGCAGCTTGCCAAGGGCGATCAGCGCCCCGTAGGCAGTCATGTAGGGCATCCAGATGGCGGCCGCCTCTTCAGCCGATAGGGTGTCGGGGTAATGCGCGGCGGCAAAGGCCGGCACAACGGCGCTTTCGCCATAGACGCCATATTGTCGCATGGAAAAAGAGGGAATCGTGCTAACCCGGTCGCCCACTTTGATATCTTGGACATCGGCGCCCACGGCGTCCACCACGCCGGCGGCTTCATACCCGATGCGCGACGGCAGTTCCGGGGCTTCCAGGTAGAGGCCCTGCCGAAACAGCACTTCGGCACGGTTGAGGCCGATGGCTTCGACCTTCAGGCGCACTTCGCCGGCACCAGGTTCGACCAGCGGTGCTTCTTCCAATTTGAGGACATCGGCCTCACCGGTTTCATGGAAACGGACAATTCGGGGCATATATACCTCCATGGGAAAAAATAAAAAAATGAACGTTGAACGCCGGTCTATCGATCGGTCATTTCCAACGTATGGGTTATGTCGATACAGCCGATGACGCTCTGGGCGGCCGGGCACCCCGGCAGATAGGTGTTGAAGCATGCCTGTGCCTCATCACGTTTGTCGGGTGCTGTTTTTAAAGAGTAGCGAACGGCAATACGGGTGATTTTAAGGACACCGTCGACGGCTTCGATATCGCCGCTGACATCGGCCCGAAAGCGTTCGGCAGGGGTGGGAATCCGTTTTTTTGCCAGCATCGCGGCAAAGGTTCCCATCATTCAGCCGCCCACCGCACCCACGACATGATCCAGGGTGGCGGCGTGCTCTTCCTCGGGATCGATCTTGTAGAAGCCTTTGATGCCCCCATGCACGCCGTAATACACGGGCTGATCAAATCCCTTGATCACGGCTTTGCGGGTGGGGCCTTTGACCCTTGAAATCGTTATTTCGGACTGATGAATGATACCGCCCATGGGGTGCCTCCTCATAGGTTGTAATGATTGGTAAAATCGGGATGAATGACAATGAAAGAACCCCGGAGCCGCTATTGCCGGCCCCGGGGTTGTCGTTGCGGTCCAGTGCACGGATTATGGAAAACCGGCACCGCTATTCCCGGCGGGGCGCGCTATACGCGTCCTCCCCAGACCGCCGGCTGTTCCTTACGGTCCTTGGTCCAGGAGGGGCTGTTCGGACTTGGCGAATTGTGAGCCACCGATTTTATCGCTTCCTGACGCTCTTTCTCGCCTTCGCGAACCCGGTCGCGGCATTCGCCTTCACATTTGCCAGTAATATCTCTCGAAGGTATGGATGTCATGGTATGTCTCCTTGTGGTTTATTTTCTGCAGGCATTCTTGCGGTATGCCTAAGCAGATGATTATAACCTTAGGCATACCAGCATCAAATGCAAGGGGGAGGGTTTTTCCATCCAGCGGTTCCGGGCAAATGGCATCGTTTCGATTGGTATGCGATCCCATTGGTGCGTTGGACCATGACGGCCCCGCTGAGGTCAGCACACCATAAAGGCACGGAATTTAAATATCCCCAAAGAAAGACGACCGGACCATGCAAACGACATTCAAGATCGAGGGTGACTATATCGAGTTGGTGAAACTGCTGAAAATCACCGGGCTGTGTGATACCGGCGGCATGGCCAAAATCGTCACGGCTGAAGGGCGTATCAGCGTGGATGGCCATACCGAGCTTCGCAAGCGTTGTAAAATCAGACGCGGTCAGGTGGTGGTCTTCGATGATCACACCGTCGAAGTAGTGTGAGCCGACGCAGCGGTTTTGATCATGACGTTTCAAGGCCGGACCGACTGCGACGGTATTCGATCATCACCAGATAGAGGGTGGCGGCTAGGTACCCCAGTAGCGTGCCCAGGTAATTCCTAAATCGGCATAGGTCGTGGCCACCACCAGGGCATAGATCAGCAGAGACCCCGCGACAAAGGCGACCGTGCCGGTCAATCCGGCTGCCGTAAAGACGGCACTCCGGGCCGCGAAAGCGGGGCTGATTTCGATCCCGATGAAAAGAAGGCTGATGGCCGCACCCAGGGGGTAGCCGGAAACGACCCCCGCGACCCGCGGTCCGGCATACTCGGCGATTAAACTGAGCAGGACCACCACCAGGATCGACACCAGGACTTTGACCATCGGGAAAAGACCGAAACTGATCATCACGAATGCCTTAGGGGGAGTAAATCCGACGATACTTGCAAGGACGGCCTTATACTGATCTGTCGGAAAGTCCCCGTCAAGACCAAATTGAGATGGGCGATGCCGCGGAAGCAAGCGATATCATCGGTTCCATGCGGCCGCAATTGGAGCGATTCGGATAGATACCCCCGGGCAAGCCCGGGGTCCTTGAAAACGGCAACGGCCCTATCGGGCCGACCTCACCTCTGCTGACGCAGAGACGAGGAGTTACTCATTCACCCACGGGTAAACCCATGGTACTCTGTCTTCGACCGCATAGAAGTTGCAAAAAAAGTGGCCAGCGAAGACTTTAGCGGCCTTGGGAGTCCGCTTTGTTACCCCGTGACAAATGGAAAATCACGATTAATCATATAGCCTGTTGAAACGGTTTACGGAAATGCCAGCAAATGGATGCGTGAATAGCAAATCGAGGGAGAGAGAAAAGATGCAAACCACGCCATTGGGGTCCACCGGTCTATCAGTTTCGCCCATCGGCATTGGCCTGGCCGCCCTTGGCCGGCCGGGGTATATCACCATCGGGCATGCCGATGCGCTGGAGAGAAATTACGATGTGACGGCCATGGAGTCCCGTGCCCATCGGGTCCTGGACAAGGCCTATGCGATGGGGGTGCGCTATTTTGATGCGGCGCGCTCATATGGCCGGGCCGAAGCATTTCTTGCCAGCTGGCTGCAACGTCGGGGGATACCGACGGGGGATGTGGTCGTGGGCTCCAAGTGGGGCTACACCTACACGGCTGGATGGCAGGTGGAGGCCGCGGCCCACGAGGTGAAGGAACACTCGCTGGCGGTCCTGCAGCGGCAGTGGAATGAGAGTCAGGCGCATTTCGGGGCGCATCTCGATCTCTACCAGATTCATTCCGCCACACTGGAAAGCGGGGTCTTGGCAAACCGGGAAGTGTTGAAGGCGCTGGCGCGGCTGAAAAGCGACGGAACTGCTATCGGCCTCAGTGTGAGTGGGGAAAGTCAGGGGGCCGTGATTGACCGGGCGCTTGAGACCACCATCGACGGCGTGCGCCTGTTCGATGCGGTGCAGGCCACCTGGAATCTGCTGGAAATGTCAGCGGGGCCGGCCTTGAAGCGGGCCGCAGCGGCGGGGCTCGGGGTCATCGTCAAAGAAGCCCTGGCCAATGGCCGTCTGACCGAGGCCAACCAGGATCCCGAATTTGAGCGGCAGCGCGCTCTTTTGCGGCGGGAGGCGCGGCGTCTGGCAACCACCGTGGACGCCTTGGCGATGGCGGCTGCTCTTGCCCAACCATGGGCGGGTGTGGTGCTTAGCGGTGCCGCCACAACGTCTCATCTGGTCTCGAACCTGCGAGCGACGGACGTGATCTGGGATGACCGGGCAGCCGCATCCTTGGAAGATCTCGTCGAATCGCCGGAAGTTTATTGGCATGGGCGAGATCAATTGCGTTGGAACTAAATGTCTGGCTGTTCCTGCTAAAGGGTTTCGTCCCTCTCTTTCCCGTCCGCCCAATCGAATGACCACGCCAGAGCAGCCTGGTGGATGGCCTTTTATGAGATCAAATTTGATCTATTAAGCGATTGGACAATATCGAAACGAAGGCTATTGTTTTCTTTTAATGGATATGATTGATATCAAAATAAATATATATTCGTGCACATATGTGCCGCAATCTTCTGAAAAGTAGGTTTGCTCAAGCAAAAAGGCCAAAGGAGTCGAGCATGGAAAGGATTCTGGCAGCACTCGGCCTGGAACCCATTAACCCCGGGGCCACCACGGGCGGACCGGAAGGCTGGCTGATCACCGGTGGTGAAATGTTGACCAGCGTGTCACCGATTGACGGTAAACCCATCGCCCGCATTCAGCAGGCCACCGCCGATGACTATGACACCGTGATGGCTGCTGCCCGGGAAGCGTTCGAACACTGGCGCTGCATGCCGGCCCCTCAGCGGGGGGAGGTGGTGCGTCAGATCGGTTTTCGCCTGCGGGAATATAAAGACGCCCTGGGCGCGCTGATTACGCTGGAAGCCGGTAAAATAGTGGCGGAAGGTCAGGGCGAGGTTCAGGAAATGATCGATATTGCCGATTTCGCCGTGGGACTCTCCCGGCAATTATACGGGTTGACCATGCACAGCGAGCGCCCCCGGCACCGCATGTACGAACAATGGCATCCCCTGGGACCGGTAGGGGTTATTACGGCGTTCAATTTTCCGGCGGCCGTCTGGTCCTGGAACGCTCTTATCGCCGCGGTTTGCGGTGATGTGGTGATCTGGAAGCCCAGCTCCAAGACAGCGCTCACCGCGATCGCGATCCACCACATCATTGCACCGGTGCTGGCGCAGCATGGGCTGCAGGGTGTGTTCAACCTGGTGATCGGCAGCGGTGCCCAGGTGGGCGAGGTCATGCTGAATGACCCCCGTCTGCCATTGATCAGTGCCACCGGCAGCACCCGCATGGGCCGCCATGTGGGTACCACGGTGGCCCGGCGCCTGGGGCGCAGTCTGCTGGAACTGGGTGGCAACAACGCCATCATTGTATGTGAGGACGCCGATCTGGATCTGGCCCTGCGCGCCACGGTGTTTGGGGCGGTGGGCACGGCCGGGCAGCGCTGCACCAGCACCCGGCGGATCATCGTCCACGCGGCGATCCGCGAGCGTTTCATCAAAGCCCTGATGCGTGCCTATGCGCAGGTTCGGGTGGGGGATCCGCGGAGAAAAGAAACCCTCATGGGCCCCCTGATCGATGCCGGTGCCGTGGAACAGATGATGACGGCCCTGGACCAGGCCCGCTCCCAGGGAGGGCAGGTGCTTTACGGCGGTGGACGCCTGGATCCGGTTCCGGGAGGTTTTTACGTGGAACCGACCCTGGTGGCGGCCGAGAATCACTACCCCGTTGTCCAGACCGAAACCTTCGCGCCGATTCTCTATATGCTGACATACGAGAAACTGGAAGATGCCCTACGGATGCACAATGACGTCCCCCAGGGACTCAGTTCGGCCATTTTTACGGCATCGCTGCACCATTCCGAGGCTTTCCTGGCGGCCACCGGTTCGGATTGCGGCATCGCCAATGTCAATATCGGCACCTCGGGCGCTGAAATCGGAGGGGCTTTCGGCGGTGAAAAAGAGACCGGCGGCGGCCGCGAGGCCGGCTCCGATGCCTGGCGGGCCTACATGCGGCGGCAGACCAACACCATCAACTGGGGCCGTTCGCTGCCCCTGGCCCAGGGGATTGAATTCGATTTTTAGAACCGCTGGGTGATTCTGCTGATCCTGGTGCTGCTCTTTGGACGCTTCGTGCTCATCGCCCTCTGGCATTGGTAAAATGAGCCAATATCTTCCATTGACCCCGGCACAAGTGGTGCTTCTTTTCCCGCCTATCCAAATGGGTCATTATCCCACGTCCGTTTTATCCCTATCGCTATGCCGGATTCACCGCCATGTTGGGCTGGCTGTGGGCAGCAGGTTGACGGGCTTCCAGCATGTAGCCCTTGCGGGCCATATGACGGGTCAGCAGCGCATCGAATCCATTGTAAAACGCCAGAAGCAATAGGGCGATGCCGACGTTTTCAGTGCCGCCCTCGGCCAGCATTCCCAGCACGATCGACCACACGATCAGCGAGCCTATCAACTCACAGCACCCCAGAAAGCGATGCCCCAGGTACCAATCCCCCCAGCCCGGGAGGAGGAGCGAGCGCAAGGCCGCGCTCTTGGCGGTCTTGAAAGCCGCATGACAAACGGTGCATTTATCGAGGCCGGCCGGAAGACCCGCATAGCAGGACGGGCAGAGGTTTTCGTCAAGGACATGGCACTGCGGCATGGGTTGGCCCTGTGTTATCAACGGTTTGGTATACGATTGCAATTCAGCGGTGAAGGCCATTTTCATGGAGGTGAAAATACGTCGTTTGCCCTTTTTTCGCGTCAGGCTCAAACTGGTTCGGAAAAGACCGCGGGAGACCTTTTTGATCTCGTCGTAGCCCATTTGAAACAGGTAATGACCGGGGGCATAGCCTGCAATGTCAGGAAACGCCTCCATAATACTTCGGTCATGCTGGGTGGCCGGAGCGGTTTGCCGTGGGGGCAAGGGGACGGGTGCTGTCGTTGGGTCCGGTTGATTGCCGGCATCCGCGGGATCGATGACGATTTGATTGCCGCAGCGTTTGCATTTGGCCGCTGCTCTCTTGGGCGGCAGCTTATGGTCGGCAACGGTGTAGGTGGCATTGCAATGCCGGCATATGATATCCATGCGTTTATCTCCCGCTTGAAATGCTTCATTAGTAAGGCATTGTAAGAGTAACTAATTGGAATCAAAGCAAATTCTGTCCCTAGAATTTCGATTAAAATATTTGTAAATAATTCAGAATGTTATATTTTTTTTGCCAGGCATGACGTTTGTCGAGTGACAATTCATGTCAGTCACAGCGCCGCAGAATGTCACAGTTGCCGAAGTGATAATCCGGCCTTATCCTTAACAGGACGAATCCTAGTCCTCTAAACCTATTTCCGTCGCCGGAAACCCGATAAGGCAGAATGCCGTGATACGTGTCAGCATTGCGCAAGCCGAAGGCCTGGATGCGGTCGACACTACCGAGAAGGTCATTCAGGACAGCCTGAAGCAGCTTGACGGCCACCCCCCTTCCGCCGGCATTCTCTATGCCGGTGCCGGTTTTGATCACCAGGTGATTCTGGACAATGTGGATCGTGCCTTTCCAGGAATGCCGCTCATCGGTTGCACGACAGCAGGCACGTTTTCCACAGCCGGCGGGTATAGTGACGACGCCATCAGCCTGATGGTGTTTGCCGGCGATTCGATTGAAATTCGTGCCGGGTTGGGGCACCGGCTGTCCGATGGATACCGGAAGGCTGCCCGGGCGGCCCTGGCCATGGCCAACGCGGGACGGAGACAGCCGGCCCGTGTATGCTTGACCTTGCCGGACCTGGTGCATCACGCCGGAGGGGACATCATTGGGGCCTTGAGTCGGGAATTGGGAGGCGACTGCGGGATTTTCGGGGGCGGGCCGGCGGCTCTTGAGGGCGCCGACCAGAAGATCCGACAGTTTTTCGGCCATGAGGTTATAGAGGACGCCTTGCCCCTGCTTCTTTTTTGTGGGCCGGTCGACTATGCTTACTTCGTGGCCAACAGCTGGAAAACCATTGGCCCGCGGGAAAAGGTCACCGAAGTGGACGGGCGGCGTGTGAGGCGGATTGGCCATCGCCGGGCCCTGGATTTCTACTATCACTATCTGGGCTGGCACACGGACCCCGCCACCGAATTTCCCCTGGCCGTCTATGTGGGGGACGCGTCGTCTTTTTCCCTCCGGGGACCGATTATTTATCACAATGAAGAGGGCGCCATCACCTTTGCCGAAGCCATACCGGAAGGATCGACCGTTCAATTGACGGAGGCCATCCGCGATCAGCTGATCCGCGACATCGCCAAATCGGCCAAGGCGGTTAAAGCGGAATTGACACCATTCGAACCCTTTGCGGCGCTGGCCTTTTCCTGCATCCTGCGCAAACAGGCTCTGGGGACCCGTACCATCGAGGAAGTCGATGCCCTCGAGCGGGAATGCCCGACCGGTCTTCCCATCATGGGGTTTTACAGTTTTGGCGAAATCGCACCACCGGCGACCGATTGGGAGAGCATTTGCCACAATGCCACCCTGGTAACGCTCGTTCTCGGGTCTTCCGACGCGACGCCTGTCGTCGAGATGCCGGCACCAGCGACACCGGGGTTATCCCTCCGCAGGGATAAAAAAGGGACACCGGATTTGACGCACCGCGGTTTGGAGCGCGAAAATGAATACCTGCGAATGAGACTGGCACGTTCCGAAGCCTATCGCCGACGATTGGAAGACACCAAGGAACTCAATGCCGGTCTGCATCGCCAGATTATCCAGGAAATCGAAGCCGCCCGCCGCAAAATCGCGCTCAAGGAAAAAGAAAGCGCCAAGGCCCTGCGGCTGGCCGGCGAAGTGCAGAAGAATTTGTTGCCCCGTCACCACCTGACCATCGGCGATATCGAAGTGGCCGGCAAAAATCTGCCCAGCCACGCGATCGGCGGCGATTACTTCGATTATCTCCAGCACGATCCGGCCTGCAGCACCTGCTTGAGTGTGGTGGTCGGTGATATCTCCGGCCACGGTGTGGATGCGGCCCTGCTGATGACGTCGGCCCGCGGGTTTTTACGCACCCGCGTGGGGCAGCCCGGATCAGCAGCTGAAATCGTTACCGACATGAATCGCTATCTGGCGGAAGACGTTCTGGACAGCGGGCGGTTCATGACCCTTTTCTTCTTGTCCATCGATCCGCAGGCACACAAGCTCCATTGGGTGCGTGCCGGCCACGACCCGGCCCTGGTGTATCTGCCATCCCAGGATCGTTTCGAGATGTTAAAGGGCGAAGGGCTGGCGCTGGGGGTCGACCGGCGCGGATCGTATGTGACGAATGTCTTTGACGGTCTGGAGGCGGGGCAGATCATCGTCATTGCCACCGATGGGATATTTGAGGCGCGCGATCACCATGGCGACATGTTCGGCCATGCGCGTCTGAAAGATACCATTCGTCGCTATTGCACCGAATCGGCCCGGCAGATCGTGGACCGTGTTTTCGAAGCGGTAGCCGCGCATGTGGAAGACTTGCCGCCGGAAGACGACCGCACTCTGGTGGTGATCAAGAACCATCCGATACCGACCTGAATGGGTCGGCTGGCATGCTCCGGCCTTGGACGACCGTGCCCGCAGCGCGTTGAATCAATACCGTATAAGCTGTCTCTACCATATCCCATCCCCACCTGAAGTATTTTCCCGTTGGGTGTGACCATATCTGTCACACCCCTGGTTTATGATCCCTCCCATACGCTGGCGTGAGCAGTCCCAAATTTCATCCACAGGGAGGGCATTATGGAAAAATCAAGCGGTCCATCGCGCAGGATGCCACTGGCGGCTGGATTTCCGGTGATCACCGCCGGCATGATAATGGTGAGCGCCATTGTTTTTTTCACGACGCCTCCGGGAACGATCGAGCGAATCTGCACGGTGGCGTTGGACGACTTCAACCTGCCGGACCTCGTGTTGACCACGCTGATCCGTCCCTTTTTACATACGGGTTTCGGTGTTTTCTTGGCCAACATGGTTTTATTGTGGAGTTTGGGAGCGGCCCTGGAATCCTGCCTGGGGCGGCAGTGCATCCTGGCCACGGTTATCCTAAGCAGTGTCATTGCAAGTCTGATCAGCCTGAATCTGCAACTCACCGAGATTGATTGGCTCGCCGCGCCCATCGACGAGATCCGTTGTCCGCCGGATGGTACCTCCGGCGCCATTGCAGGCTTGGCGGGTCTGCTGACATTGGGGTTCGGTTTTCCCCGGCCTCCGGTCGGAGGGTCCCTTCAAGGCCGAGCGTTGTTTGCGTATGGGGGGGCTATCATCGGCCCGTTACTGGTCGGGATTTTAATCTTCAGGGATGTTGCCGGCATGGCCCTGCCGGCTGATGGCTGGGGACATGCAGGAGGGTTTGTGGGTGGCCTGACGCTGGCCCTGATCTTCAAACTGCAGGACAAGGATCCGGACGGCATCCACAGCCGTGCCATCTGCCGTCTGCGAAAAAACGGTTTGTCTACCTTATAGGCAGAAGTTGCCAAGCCATTTGGCATCTGTTGCGGCATTTTCTGTGGGGTATATTTCTTGACGCAATCGTTGCGGGCGTCGGATGTGATGTGGCATCCCATTGGCGAGCGGTTTCGTTTGAGCGCCGATGTCTTGGATTGGGTGTGGGATCGACAGCACCGTCGCGATGCGCAGGCCTTGGAACGCCAAACCCATTTGGAATCCCTTCGGGTCAAGGCCCACCATCTGGCCAGCGCCTGCCACGACATCTATGGCGCGCAGCGCTACTGTCTGGAGATCATCGGACAGACCGAAAAGGACGATCCGCTTTTTATCCAAGCGTGTGATCTGTATATGCGTACCATCACTGACCCGCCCTGGCGTGGGCGCGATTCAAGGTCTCCGGGCCATCTAAGCCCGCACCATAGCACGTCCCGGCTGGTTTCCGCCGGAGCTGATGTGATTCCCTTCCCGCGATCCGCCTCCCGCAGTTGACCCCTGTCCGCCGGTTTTTTTCCCAAGCCCACCGCGGCGTCTTGGCGCATCGCCGACCATGGAAGCCTCGTCCTCGGCGGTGGCGATCGCTGCGTCCCTCCGTCAAAAATCATCCTTTTTTATGAAGTTGTAAATGGTTTCATCCTGACCGGAAAGGGTCTCGTGACGGTCATGGATCTTGTTGAGGAAATAGTGGTAGAAATCGTGCCGCAGACTGTCACGGTTGGCGATGACGAACCAGCGGTTGCGGGTCCAGATGACCGGTGATGTCATTTCCTGACCCGTTTCAAAAATGCCCACCAGGGCCTCCGAACGATCGACGATGATGTCGATGGATTCCCCGCCAAGCTTGGCGTGCAGGGACGCCACCTCGGGATGGGTGACCTGAATGTCGCAGACGTGTGGAAGCTCCCCCATACCAATCAACCGTATGCCCACGCCGCGTTTGAGCGCTTTGCGAATGGATTTTTCAAGACGTTTCCAACTGTCCGGAAACAGGCGCAGATAGATTTCCTCGCGGGCACTGTCGATAATATCGATGGCTTTGGCAATGGCCTCTTTCCGTCCCCGGATGGTCAGTAGATATTCGTAATCGGTATCCGGATTGAGTCGGCTGACCTGTTTTTCGAGCAGACTCAAATTGGTTTCGAACTGGTTTTGCAGGCGCTTCTTGAGTTCTTCGAAAGGAAGGGGGACGAAGAGGCCCTTTTCGATTTCGAACACGATGCCCTTGCGGGTCAAGCCCCGCAACACATCATAGATGCGGGAGCGGGCAATGCCGGAAAGTTTGCTCAACTGGGAGCCGTTGCAGGGGTGCTGGGTCAAAAGGGCGAGGTAACAGGACGATTCATATTGCGAGAACGCAAAATCCTTCAGCAGGCTGGTGATATCCATGGGCAGCATCCATTGATGGCCAGGGGCCGTTGATAAGGGCGCAACAGATCGCGGGGATCGTATAGGCTCTGTCTTAGGGTAAGGCTGTGACCCTGTCAATCTTGGATGCGGTTCTGGCAAGCATTGCCGATCCATCCATTGTCGCGGTTTATGCGTGGTGCGGCAGCATCGGTGGTGATTGACAGGCGCCCAATAATGATGATATTAATGTTGCTACAAAGATAGCAACATTAATTCCAAGGAGGTTGCCATGTTGTCCACGCTCACTTCGGTCAATAGGCCCCCGGTTTTCGGGTTTTCCACCACACCGGACGATATCATCAAGGCGCTCGAGGAAAAAAACGGCGCCCATCATTACGAGCGACTGGATGTCGTGGTTCGCCAGGCCCGTGGCAGCTGGATTACCGATGTCAACGGCAAACGCTATCTGGACTGCCTGGCAGCCTATTCCGCCGCCAATCCAGGGCATCATCATCCCACAATCGTCAATGCGCTGATCAAGGCCTTGCTGGGCGATTATGCCTCGGTCATTTCCAATGTGGTCTATACGGATCCCCTGGGGCTTTTTTTGTCCCGTATGGCGGAATTCGTA
The DNA here is from genome assembly GCA_020444045.1 of Deltaproteobacteria bacterium. GTDB lineage: Bacteria > Desulfobacterota > Desulfobacteria > Desulfobacterales > UBA5852 > JABZFP01. The sequence continues at coordinate 49,344 of JAHLLS010000029.1, read as the reverse complement.
CCCCCGCTGGGAACGCGTTTCGGGACGGACGGCAACAAGGTACTGCCTAAGAACGGCGGTGTCGAATCGGTGGAGACCGCTATCAAGATGGCCCGCTTTTATGGCTGGAAAGCCAAGGGCATTCCGGATGGCAAACAGGAAATCATCGTCTTCGATCACAACTTCCACGGCCGCATGATTTCGGTGGTGTCGTTTTCCTCGACGGAAAAGTATCGCCGCGGTTTTGGGCCGTTGACCCCCGGGTTCGTATCGGTGCCGTTCGGCGATCTGGAAGCGGTGGCGGCGGCCGTAAACGAGAATACCTGCGGTATCCTGGTGGAGCCCATGCAGGGCGAGGGCGGTATGCAGGTGCCGCCGCCCGGATTTTTGCAAGGGCTGCGGGAGATTGCCGATCACCACGATCTGCTGCTGTTGTTCGATGAGATCCAGGTGGGTCTGGGCCGTACCGGGAAACGATTCTGCTTCCAGCACGAGGACGTCGTGCCCGACGGGTTGATCCTGGGGAAAGCCCTTTCCGGCGGTCTAGTGCCGCTGTCCGTGTTCGTAACGAATGCGGAACTCATGGATATGGCGTTCAATGTAGGGTCGGATGGTTCCACTTTCGGCGGCTACCCGCTGGCCTGCGTGGCAGGGGTGACGGCGCTGGGGGTCATCGAAGATGAAAAGCTGGTCGAGGCATCGGCCCGGCAGGGCGCGCGGCTCAAACAGGCCATTCAGCATCTGGCCGATCGTTCGCCCCACGTCAAGGAGGTGCGCGGCAAAGGCCTGTTTATCGGTATCGAAGTCAAAGAGCGCAACGCCATGGTTTTCTGCCGCAAGCTGGTGGAGCTGGGACTCATCATCAACGACAGCCACGGCCACACGATTCGCGTATCGCCGCCGCTGAACATCACCGACGAGGATGCCGACCTGCTGGTGGACCGTTTGGGGCAGGTTTTGCTGGAAAGGAGATAAATCATGGACGGATGGATGGGTAAAATGCTCCGTGTCGATCTGGGATCGGGAGAAATCCGTGATGAAATCCTGGATCCGCAGGTGGCCAAGGACTATATCGGCGGCCGCGGAATCGGCATCTACTATCTGAGCCGTAAGGTCGACCCCGCCTGCGATCCGCTGTCACCGGAAAACGTCCTCGTCATGGCGGCGGGGCCGCTGACGGGCACGGGGGCTCCCACCGGCGCGCGCTACATGGTCATGACCAAGTCGCCCCTGACCGGTGCGATAACCTGTTCCAATGCGGGTGGGCGTTTTCCGACGGAACTCAAGCGCAGCGGCTATGACGGAATCGTTTTCGCCGGTCGGTCCCAGCATCCGGTCTATTTGTATATCGATGCCGGGCAGGCCGCCTTGCGGGATGCGACGCACCTGTGGGGCCAAACTACGCACGAAACCACGGACCGTTTGCGTGAGGAAACAGACCCCAAAGCCCGGGTGGCCTGTATCGGCCCAGCCGGCGAGCAGCTGGTCCGGTTTGCGGCCATCATGAACGACAAGGACCGGGCGGCCGGCCGCTCCGGTGTCGGCGCGGTCATGGGCAGCAAAAACCTCAAGGCCGTTGTGGTGCGTGGTCAGGACCGGGTTTCACTGGCCGATCCGGCGCGATTCAAGGCGTTCAATTCCCAAATTCTGGATAAGTTCAAGGCCGCGGCCAGGGAAACCCCGCTGGGCCTGACCATCAACGGCACCGCCGGCGTCGTCCTCACCACCCAGCACCTGGGGGTACTGCCCACCAAAAACTGGCAGCAGGGCACCTTTGACGGCTGGGAGAATATCCACGGGGAGCGCCTGACCGAAAAGTATCTGGTCAGCAACAAGGCCTGTTATGCCTGCCCCATCGGTTGCGGCCGCAAGACCCGGGTGGAGGATCCGGCGTTTGCCGGGGAAGGGGAAGGGCCGGAGTACGAGACCATCTATGCCATGGGATCCAACTGCATGATCGACAACCTGGCGGCGGTGATAAAGGCCAATTACCTGTGCAACGAACTGGGCCTCGACACCATTACAATGGGCGCCACGGTCGCCTGCGCCATGGAACTGGTGGATCGCGGTTATCTCTCCGAAAAAGTGGTCGGCCGTCCGCTTTCCTGGGGGGATGGCGAGGCCCTGGTGGAATTGACCCGTATGACAGCCTATCGGGAAGGGTTCGGCAACCGGCTGGCCGAGGGCAGCTATCGTCTGGCGGAGAGCTGTGGCCATCCGGAGCTGGCCATGGTTTCCAAGAAACAGGAATTCCCGGGTTACGAGCCCCGCGGGGCGCAGGCCATGGGGCTGGCCTATGCCACGTCTCCCATCGGGGGGTCCCACATGCGCGGCGACCCGGCCTATTTCGAACTTTTCGGCATTCCTCAGCCCGTGGATCCCCACCAGTGGAAGGGGAAAGCCAAAATCACCAAGGCCTTTCAGGATCTATCCGCTGTCATCGATTCGGCCGGGCTGTGCATCTTCTTTGCGGTGCGCAACCTGGCGGGAAAAGAACTCGACGTGCCGCCGGTCGGGATCCTGGAATACCTGAACGCCGCTACCGGTCTGGATTATACCCTGGAGGAACTCATGCGCGCGGGCGAACGAATCATTACGGCCGAGCGGCGCTTCCTGGTGCGGGCCGGCATGTCGCGCAAGGACGACAGTCTGCCCCGGCGCCTGACCCACGAGCCCATGCCCAGTGGGCCGGCCCAGGGAATGGTCTGTCATCTGGAGGAGATGCTGGACGAATACTACCAAGAGCAGGAATGGACGCCGGAGGGCATCCCCACGGAAAACCGCCTGGCTTCGCTGGGCCTGACCTGAGGAGACGTCTTTTGATGGTTCGCGTCCGGTGTTTCACCGGGATGAGGCGCTATCTGCCGGAGGGCAAAGGCGACTTTGCGATCGAGCTGGCAGAAGGCGCCGACCTTCGGCGCCTTCTGGATATCATGGACGTGCCCCCCGGCATCGCGCCCTTCATCGCGGTCAACGGCCGCAAGGTGGCGCAGGATCATCGGCTTCGCGACGGAGATGAGGTGGTCCTGTTCACGCACATGGAAGGCGGCTGAAGTTCCAACACCAGGGTATCCGGTTGGAACTTAAGGCTCCCCCTCCCCCCCCTCAAAAAAACCGTTTCGTGAGACTGCCGGCGGACGGTGCGTTGATGATGCGCCGTCACGGTTGGCAGCGACGAAACCCTGACTCTCTTCTCACATTCCGAATTTCTTGAGCATCGCGATGACGCGATCCTGATCTTTTTTCGCTACAATCAAGGCCTTCTGGTTGTGGGCACTCTTGATTTTTTCGGAGAGGGCATCCAGGTCGGCCGGCTTTTCGATCAAATCCATGGCCCCGGCTTTCATGGCCTCGACGGTTTTTTCGACGGTGGCATGACCGGTCAGCAGGATAATCTGCATCTCCGGGTTTTTCTCTTTGATCGCTTTGAGGGCCTCGATACCGTTCATTTCCGGCATCATGAAATCCATGATGACGGCGTCGAAGGAGTCCGTGGCAATCATGTCGAGGGCCTCGCGGGCTGACGTCGATGTGGTGACGTCGATATCACGGGCCTGCATTCTTTCGGACATGATTTCCAGGTATTCCTCTTCATCGTCAACCAACAGTACGCGTTCCGTCATGGTGCTGCTCCTTTCTTGTATCTATCGTGTCTTAGAAAGTAATAAAACGTTTCACTTTTTAAAAAGGTTATTCTTCCTGGCGTTTTTCGGACAGAAGTACGCGAAACTCGCCCATCTCCGGAAAGATCGTCAATCGGGCGCCGAGCCATTCAAAGATTTCTTCCGTTTCCAACGAAGATACGGCAGACGTTGGGAATTTTTCGCCTTTAACCATGTCGGCAAATATCAGGCAAGGTCCCTCGGGGGTGGCTTCGGCGATGATACGGATTGGGGCCCCTGGTTGCGGCATCGTCATGGCGGCCGCCATGCAGTGCCAGATCACGTATGCCAGAAAAAAGCGATTGGTGGTTGTGATCACGGCCTTCTCCGGTGTCGGAATGTCGAATTCGGCCCCCTGCATCAGGATCAGGCGATCGGCCAGTTTTGCCACGAGTTGAACCATTTCGCCGACATCCGCCGCCTCTGAACCGTGATCCGCGCTGTGGGCAAATCGGTTCATGGCCTGAAGGATGTCATCCGCCCGTGCAATCTGTCGCGAAACGGATTGCGCCGCTTTGGCGATGCGCTCGGCCGGAAAGGGGACGCCTTGCCGATTCATGGCCACCATGTCCTCCAAAAGGCCGGCATTTTCATTGACGATGGCCATTACATTTTTAATCTCGTGGGAAATGGTGGCGGTCATTTCGCCGAAGAATCGTGCGCCATCCATGGCAAGGGTTTGTTTGGTGTCCGTCATGGGTGTTCCTTTTGTAAAATTTGCTGTTCCGGGTTCGAAGGAACGCGTTATGGCGCACCTGTTTCATGGGCGTCCGTGTGGGCTTCACGACGATCGCCAGCGTGCTTCACGGGAACCGTTACCGTGAAGCGGGTGCCTTGGCCGACTCGGCTTTCGACCGTGATTTGACCCCCCATCTCCGTTACCAGGCCGTAGGTAATGGATAGCCCTAAACCGGTGCCCACGTTCTGGGCGCGGGTCGAAAAAAATGGTTCGAAGATCCGTTTGATATCTTCCTCCGGAATGCCATGACCATTATCGCTCACCGCGACCTTGATGGGATCCCCTTCTCTGTATGCAACGAGGATGTCCAGTTGCCCCCCGTCGGTCATGGCGGCGAAAGCGTTGTTGATCAGATTCAGGAAAATCTGCTGGAGGTTACCCCGATCCCCCATGAATTCGGGGATATCGCGGGCGATGTCCATGGTGACGCGAATGCGGCGCCGTTCTATTTCTTTGTCCATGAAATCCATTATCTGCCGCAGGATCGCTTCGATATTGACCGGCTCGATACGGGAGACCATGTGGCGGGAAAAGTCCAACAGCCTGCGGGTGACGGAGCTGCAGCGAACGATGGATTCCAGCACGTCGTCCACCAGGTGCATCAGCTTTTCGTCGGCGGCGTAACCCGGCCGCAGGGTGAACAGATCTTTGATGAGTCCGACTTTCTGGTTGATGATGGCCAGCGGATTATTGATCTCGTGGGCGACGCCAGACGCCAGCCGCCCGAGCGAAGCAAGCTTGTTGGTATATTCCACCCGGTGCAGGGCCTGGACGCGCCGCTGATCCGCCTTGTGAATCCGGTTGACCAGATACGTGGCCGTGCCAAGGATGGAGACCATAATCAGGAGAATACTGAACATCAGAAACCCGATGAGCTGCATGCGCGGTTTGAGCCAGAGGTCGGTGATGCCGGATTTCTGCCGGATGACCATCAGGATGAAGGCGCTGTCCGGAATGTGGGCGTATCCCACAAGGATCGGTTCACCCTCTGGGGTGGCCGTATCCATCATGCGCGTGCCGTCAGCCGGGGCAGGGATGGGCAGGGCGATTTTTTGAAAAGGTTTGCCATAGCGCCGGGATGGGGTCTGCAGCAACCCGTCCGTATTGATGATGAAGGCATCGTCTCCCGAATCGATTTCCAGCTGGGCAATCAGCCTTTGCAGGATGCGCCTGTCGAGGGCCGCGCGCAGGACGAAAAAACCGCCATCGTCAAGATCATGACGGATGGCGACGATCAACTGGCGATCAGATGCCCGGCCGGCGGGTGCGTCACTGACAAAAAAACCGTTTCTGACGGCCTGTTCGAAACAGGGGCTGGTGCCCGTGCGGGGTTCCCTGGTGGTGTCGGGTCCGGCATGCGCCAGCATGCGGCCTGAGGCGTCAAGGACGCCAATGTCAACGAATCCGCCGATGCTGGTTTTTAGGCGGTCCAGAATTGTTTCCAACCGTTCCGGCGAGGTCAAGGCCTGCAGGGAATTGTCACGGGCGATGAAGTCAAGCGCCGACCGCCGCTGAGATAGAAAAAACGAGACGTTTCGCCAGGTTGTGGAAACCATGCGGGAGGTATTGCCGGCAGCTTCCGATTCGAATGCCTGGTGGGTCAGACGGTAATCCATCAGCGTCATGACTACCAGTGGCGTTAGGGTCACCACCGTGGTGAAAATGACGATCAGCTTCCATTTGCGGCGGAAGCTGTAATGTTCCCCGGAGGATCCGGCGGCGGCATCCCGGTGGTCCCAGAAACGAGGTTTGATTTTGGCAAGATTCAACATGGCAATCCGTCGATTAAGGATATCAGCGCCCCGGGGCGCGTGTCATATCGGTTACGGCCATCATGACCGGTTCTTCTGAATCCTGGCATGAGCTTTCTTCAAGGTGTCGCTCAAAAGATCGATGTTCACGGGCTTCTGCAGGTAGGCAAAGGCGCCCAGTTGCATGCAGCGTTCGCGGTCTTCCTCGCAGCCGTGGCCCGTCAGAACGATGACTTCAATTTCAGGACGCGTCTGCTTCACCTTTTTTAGAATCTCGATACCGTCGATGCCCGGCATCTTAAGATCGATAATCATGACCTCGGGCTCGTCCTCGTTGATCAGGGACAACGCTGATTCACCGTCATAGGCCACGACCGATCCCATTTCCCGCAACTGGAGGCGCTCCGAGAGCGTCTGGACAAACTCCCGTTCGTCATCCACCAGAAGCACCCGGGAGGGGACTTCGAAATTGTGCTTCCGATAAATATGAGACTCATGGAAATCTTTGCCGACCGCGGTCTCCACGGACGCGACACCGGGAACTTGACTGGCGATCGCCCGAAGCTCGTCTTCCAATCGTGAGAGCATCAATACCTGTTTGTTGATGGTCAAGGTGACCGCTCCTGCTTCGGCCTGCACCGATACGTCATGACCGGATTTGGTCAGTTCGACTTCCACGCTGGCCGCCAGCAGGAAATCTTTTTCGGCGGCATCCGAAGCGGGCGTGCGGCGCACCGCTTCCTTTACCAGGTTTTCTTCGATCAGGGCACTGGCCCGGGGGACCGCCATCTTGTTCATGGGCAACACCATGTCGTAGAGATTTTCGTCCCAGGGATCCGGTATCGAAAAGAGCGCGTCGGTCCAGGCCGCTCGGTTGGCATCGTCGCTGTGGATGCGCTTCACCGCGTCTTTATCGGACAGGCCTTCTTCCGACATCGCCAGGTGGATGCGGTAGGGCATTTCCGCAATCAGGCACGCCCGCAGGCCGTGGCTCACGCTTTGGGGGATAAGCAGACCGCCGAATCCGTGGACGATGGCCGGCGTGTTATCGAGCAACTGGGCCATGGCCAGTCTCAGACAGGCAATGGCGCACTCCTTTTCACGGGTGAATTTGTTGAACACCGAGGTCTTGGCCGAAAAGGCCCGCCGGATTTTATTTTCGGGCATGTCGAACTGCTGAACCGCGCGGGTGATAAGATCGTCGTCTGTAATCAACCGATGACCGGTGCTGTCCATCACATCGCGGACAACGGCGTCGGCATGACAGAAAAGACCGTTAAAGATCGTAAGGACCGGCATGGTTATTTTCCTTTCCCGCTGGGGCTTGAATCCAGAGTTCGCACCGTGGTCAGGGGGCAGTTTTTCTCGCTGCCGCCCGTGTGGGTCTGCTCATGAATCGCACGGATGGCATTCTTCATCGAGGGGTAGAAATGATCGGCGCCGATGCGGTTAAAGAGATGGGTTCGTTTGAGCACCTGCATCACCGCTTCGTGGACGCCGCTAAGAGAAATGTCGATTCCGGCGCTGCGGACCCGCTCCACGATCAGGGCGAGGGTTTCCTGGCCCGAGGCATCTATGTCGCTGATGCCTTCGGCCCCGATGATGATGTGCTTCAACTGTTTTTTTATCCGGCGCCGGTGTCGAATCTGATCTTCGAGGTAGCTGGCATTGGCGAAAAACAGCGGACCGTCGAAACGGACGGCATCGATATAGCGGCATTCCTTCAACCCATGGGAAACCGCATCATGCAGCGCCATATCCAAGCCGAGGGAGAGATCCACCACCTTGGGCCGCATGCTGCGGTAAAGAAAAACACCCAGTGAAAGGCCTACGCCGACCAGGATCCCCCGGTCGAGATGGGGTGCAAATGCCAGTGTGCACACGAATGTGACAATGGAAATAGCGCCGTCGAACCACTGGGCGCGCCAGGCATGGATGAATCCCCTGAGGTTGATTAGGCCCGCCACCGCCATCATGATAATCGCTGCCAGCACCGACTGGGGAAGATGATAGAGCAGGGGGGTCAAGAAAAAGAGGGTTGCCACCACAGCCAGGCTGGCGAACAGGCAGGACATACCGGAGAAGGCGCCGGCCTGCAGATTGACGGCTGATCTTGAAAAAGAGCCGGCCACAGGGTAGCTTTGCCCCATGGCGCCCACCATGTTGGCGAGCCCCTGCCCGATCAATTCCTGGTTCGGATCGATACGCTGGCCGGTTTTGGCGGCCATGGCTTTGGCAATCGAGATGGCTTCCATGAAACCGAGCAGGGCGATGATGACCGCTGATGGCAGCAGGGTCAACGTCGTGCGGCCATCAAAATCCGGCAGAGAAAAGCTAGGTAGTCCCCGGGGAATAGCGCCAACGACTTTACCACCGCAACTCAGATAAAGGGCAACAGGATTCAGGGGCGATCGACCCACCTGGAGACGCCAGGTATCCCCGAAAGGGGTTAGATCGTGCGGACGGGCGCCTTTTTGAAAAAAACGGTTCTGGCCGGTGGCGTCCTGCCCGCCATCCAGCAGGACTCGATTCAGCGCCTGGCGATAGATGGCCGCCTGGCGCTTTTTAAGTGTGCTCTTGTAGTCAATGATATCGAGGTCGCGGTGGATGTTGATCATCTGAAGCGTGGCGCCGTCCTTTCGAGCTTTATCGAAAACCGCATTGAGGGCCGCACGATCGTCCGCCATTTGGTGGATCTCGGCGAGGGCGGCATTATATTGAAGCACCAGCGTGCGGGTATGGGCATCTTCGAGGGCCTCGATTGGAACCACCGTGGTCTGATCGAATCCGATGGCCCAGGAAAAAAGCGTCGTCAGGGCGACAGCCACCAGGACATTGGGGATCTTGAGGGAAATTTTTTTGAGGGTCGCCATGATCAGGAAGGCTAAAACGCCCATCAGCAGGGTCGGCCAATGGGTATAGTGGACGGCTTCCGATACGATCTGGTGAACGGTCTGGTAATGATGGTCGGTATTGTCCACGGTGATACCGAAAAGTTTGGGCAACTGCCCTGTTGCGATGATGATGGCAGCGGCGTTGGTGAAGCCGTTGATGACCGGGTGGGACAGGAAATTGACCACGAGACCCAGGCGCAGAAGACCGATGATAAATTGAAAGCTGCCCACCATGAGGGCCAGTATTACGGCATAGGCGATATAGGCCTGGCTCCCGGATACGGCCAGCGGTTCCAATGCCACCGCCGTCATGAGCGATACCACGGCCACCGGTCCGGTGGCCAGTTGCCGGCTGGAGCCGAACAGGGCGGCGATCGCCGGTGGCAGAAAGGCGGCATAGAGGCCGTAATAGGACGGCAATCCGGCCAGTTGGGCGTAGGCCATGGATTGGGGAATCAGTACCAGCGCCACGGTCAGGCCTGCGAACAGATCGCTTTTGAGGCGCCGGGTATCGTAGCCTGGCAGCCATTCCAGAAAGGGAAAGAGGGCGGAAGGGCTTGCCATCGCAAACAGGGCTGGTATGCGCTGTGTCATCGGGCGGCCTGCCCGTTATCGGTCAGCAAGCGGTGGCAGGCGTCCATCAGGCTCACGTATAAGGCGCCGGCATTATAAATGCGGTAGGTGTTCAACCGGACGATGCCGTCCACCATGGCAAACATGACCATGGCCGTGTTGCGCGCGGAAAGTGTTTTGACCGAACCGTCCTGCTGGCCGACCCGAAGACCTTCTTCAAAAATATCCAGAAGACAGTTATAGATGGATTCCAGGCAGCTGCGGCATACCGGATTGGTTTCCGCCATCTCGTAGGGGAAATGGCGGTGGAGGAGAAGAAACGGGTCTTCCAGCGTGCCCGTTAAGTTTAGATAAAAAGCGACCGCGCCCTCCACCATTTCCAGGCCGTTGCGGCATTCACGATCTTTTTTGTACTGCGCAAACTCGCTAAGGATGGTTGCCTTGGTATCTTCCAGAATATTGAGAAAGAGATCTTCCTTGTTCTTGAAATGGTGGAAGATGGTGCCGCCGGCGGCACCGGTGGCTTTGGACAGCTCCGCCATGGACGTGCCCTTGAAGCCCTTTCGTGAAAAAAGCCGGGTGGCGGCGGCAAGGATTGCATTTCGTTTGGACATATGGTACCAGCGCTAAAAATAATCGACCGAATGATCGGTCGGTTTTTGTTGATTAGAGAGTTTCAGCGCGCAAGTCAACCCAAAATACCACCCCGCGTCCCCTTAGGAGGGCCCGAATGGCCACTGTTGTTCCCGAGAAAGCCAAATTGCTGAAAAAGCTCAAAGAAGCCGGTTTCGCCGTCCCGGATTTTATCTATGTGCCGGCCGATCATTTTCAAAAAAACGACACGGCGGCGCTCGAAGCCTTTCTGGCGAAGCATCGCGAGAGTTTCAAGGTGATCGCCCGCAGCGCCCATCCCCAGGAGCGCTGTTTCAAGGGCGGCACGTTCGATTCGCTGGAGACCTATGCCGATGTGAGTGGGATCCGCTATGCCCGCAACAAGATGATCAAGCTGGCCGAGACGACCAAGCGCCTGACCATTTTGCGCCAGCAGAAATTCGGGCATGCCCCGGAACTGGACATGAACGAAATGGGGGTGGTGGTGATGCCGTTTGTCGACGGCACCAGTGTGATGGCCAAGCAGATTTTCGGGCACTGGGAGTTTGGCTACTGCCGGGACAGGGTGCACCGTATCCAGAGCGAACCCTACATCACCCGAACCCCCCATGACCGGCGTCTGGTGCAGCTTTCAAAAAAAATTCAGGAATGCCTGAAGTTTCGATGTGAGATCGAATACATCATCTCCGGCGATGGCGAAATCCATGTTGTCCAGGCCAAGGATATTTCCAATATCGATACCCTGGAGGAAGTGGAAAGCCGGCGTTCCATAATGCTGACCGGCATCCGGCGGATTCGCAAGCGGCGCAATTACCGGGAACGCCCGGTTTATGTGATGGACAACAAATCCTTTTATATCAACATCATCAGTCGATGCGAGGAGATGCTGGAGCGCTGTACCCAACCCGGCATGGGGGATGTGGCGCCGATTATCGATGCCATCAAAACCTACGAGGCGGATTGCGAATCATTTGCCCTGCGCTATCAGCGTTACGCGGTGCTCGGTCTTTCCATTCAGGATACGGGAGATCTCTACCAGATTGCCAGCCACTATCTGGACGATTTTCCAGAACAACAGGCCGAACTGTCAAAGGCGCTGCACAGCAACCTCTACCAGATCGACATTTTTCTATCCGAGGCCGACACCCTTATCGCCAAGGATAAATTCAGAATCGGTTTAGGCAGCCATGATGCCTACGGTATCGATACGGTCCGCAATCCGCTTTGGAGTGTGTACTGGCCGGTGGACCAGCATGAGGCGATGGTCGCGCAGTTCCGGCGGGTGGGGTTCAAGACCGGGGATACGGTTGGCATCGACATCAATGCCGATGGTAAGCCCGTGGTGTTCAGACTTTAGCCCGCTGCCGTGCCAAGGCTTCAGTGTCGGTATCCCATTTCAGGAGCGCTTCCTCCTTGGCTGATTGTTCATTTTCTTCCACAGCTTTTTGAGGAAGCGTAAAACCGTCAGATGGCCAGGAATCATCCGATGCCGTCTGGACGTCCAGGCAGGGGAGGCCGCCCGCGTTTCGGATGAGGTGGACGTGGGGCAGCGGTTGGCGGCCCGGCCCCAGTTGGATGCTTGAGATTTTATCGGCAGCGGTGGTCGGCAGGCGGGTGGCGCCATATTTGCGGCGATAATAAGCGGTGGTATCCCCGGTCGGCTTGATGTGGAACCATTGGAGATGATAAGCCTCGGCGTATGCCAGCGCGACGGCCATCATGAGTTCGTCGAGGTTCCATACCCCTTTCCGGCCTTTGTTGCGGTAATCCGGTTGGACAAAAAAGCCATAATGATGGTATTGCCGTAAATCGTCAAAACGATGCAGGGAAACCCCCATCGTTCGCCCCAGGTCAGCCGAAAAACGAAGACCGATCAGGGGCGAGCCGAAGGCCGAATCGAGGTGAATTTCCCGCTGAAGGTCGAAATCGAGGAAGGCGATATGCCGCCAGTCCCGGCGGTCGAAGACGTCGATCATTCCGGTTCCCCGAAATGTCACCACCAAATGGGTGCGACCCGTCCTGAAACAGGCGAGCCCTTTTTCCTGCAGCCGCGCAAAATCAAACCGGAAATTAGGGAACTTTCGTTCCGGTGCGCAATGATCATGCTGGTCAGATTGACCTTTCACGGTCACTCCTGAAAGAGTGCGTCACCGCCCTTTCCGGGGCAGGTGACGCACGTGTCAGGTCTATTTTTCCTCAACGGGATATTTCGCGCGGAACCATTCCCGCCAGCCACCCTTCAGGGCATACACATTCCCATAGCCGTTATCCATCATCTTCCGTGCCAGACCGGCACTGGTGTATTCGCTCGGTCAGGCGCAGTAGAGCACAATCTTTTTGTCTTTGGGGTAGGTATTCGCCCACGTATCATAGGCGTCGGGTTTGGCGTAGGTGGCCCCTTTGATTTTAAATTCGGAAGACGTCCAGTCTTTGCCGCGCCGGACGTCCAGGATGAGGAGATCGGGATCGTCCAGCATGGCGTTGAGTTCATCGGTGGTCATCAACGGCACATCGTTACCGGCTTGGGGCGTTCCCATGCTCGTCATCACGAGGGCCAATACAACCAGCAGGATTATCGGAATTCGCTGGTGTTGATTCATGGTGTCTCTCCTTTATGGAAACTCCGTCTTGTCCGGCGCCGGTCCCATTCATCCAATGCAGGACAAGGCCCGCCCCGAGCGGTAAGACGAATCCATACCCGCTCAGCCCTGTCATTTTGCCCTGCAGGAAAAGGGCTTCCGGCGAAATAAACATGCCCATCATCCAGGCCACGGCTATGAGGTGTTTCGTTGTCATGATAATGTCATTCGGTCGACGGGAAAGACCAATCCTGACAGGTCGTTCCGGTTGGGCATTTTTCCTGGAAATGCGGTAAACGCTTGGTGCGCGTTTTCTGAAAAGACGGCGTGGTCCTGCACCGTCATCATTTTGCTGCCTATTTCAATGAATGGTATGCCCCGAATGCGGCATCGGTGATTCTTGGCCCAGCATGAAGAAACGCGTCAAGGATATGATTTTGGTGATGGCCATCAGTGCCTCGCGATATCGGTGCCGGATCGTCCGGTTTTGCGGGCTGCCTTTCGGCGGTCGCCATAAAAAAGATGCTTGATTTATTACGGGAATGCCACCCGGCTTCAACAATGCAGAAATTCTCCACTCCACCAGTACGATCTTGACAACACCAGTCCCGTGTCAACACATTATAAGTGTTGTTATTTCATGTGCAATGCCGGCCGACCATCGACAGATAAGACGAAACCGCCCGGCTACCGAACCGAAAGATGATACGACCATAGAGGAGGCATTATCATGGAGACGGATAAGACACACGCCAAAGCATGTTGTTCCATGGAGCATGATAAGTTGAAGGCACATCTTAAATATTGCGACAGCCCTTCGAGAACAGAAGAACAGAAGCATCATTGTTATCGCTATGCCGCCTGGCAGAGCGGTCGACGCGCAAAAAAATGTGTGACGACGTCCTGATTGAAAAAGGATGTGGCGATCGTCGTTAGGATAAATAGTGCCTGTCCCTAAATGACCAATTTGCTGATGTTATGGATGGGCACCAAATAGCAAGGCGCGGTAAAATGCCGCGCCTTGCTTTGTAGCTTGGAAATGATGCTCGGTGGTTCTTGCTGGGTTTCGCCAACGCCGGCGCCGGGAAGCGCGCCTACATGAACCGAATTACCAGGTAAAGCCCGATCATGGACAGGGCGACCGCCAGTTTGGCGGCGACCCCCAGTGCCAGGCCGATGGTTGTGCCGATACCGGCTTTTCCGGCCGCGATCAGATTTCGCTGGACGGACAACTCACCCAATACCGCCCCGACAAACGGTCCTAGCAGAACGCCCGGAATGCCAAAAAATAGGCCCACAACCGCACCGATCGACGCGCCCACGATGGCCCGCGTGGAAGCGCCGAATCGTTTGGCGCCCAAGGCTCCGGCGATGAAGTCCACCGCATAGATCAGCAGTGCCATGACGCCCAATGCGGATAGCGTGCCGAAGCCGATATGGGTAAAACCTTCGGCCCAGGCTGCCAGCAGAAAACCCAAGAAAATCAGGATGGCACCAGGGAAGGCTGGTAAAACAAGCCCGATGAGGCCGGCTGCCACGATCAATCCGGCGATAATCAGAAACACAATTTGAGTGGTCATGCGGTCTGGAGGTACTTTCTGACAATCGAAAGGGGCGCACCGGGAGATTCGGCCGGCGATCCTTTCATAATCATGGTCGAGCGCCTTCTTTACGGACACTGGAATATTAGGACTTCGTCATCTTGCAGGGCCATCATCGCACACCCTTCTAACAAAGCAACCATCAAAATAACCGATGGATTCAACCGCATCTTTTACAGTGCTCGTCCTGCGTGGCTTCGGACCAAAAAAAAAGGGGCAAGGCCCGATGCCTTGCCCCTAAGAGGAGGGAGAAAAGATGTTCTATGAAGAGTATCAGCAAATTATGTGCCATATTTTATTTAAACTTAAAATATCCAATTAAAACAATTTTTTATGATGATATAACTATTTTCGATGCTGCATCCAGCGGGGGGTATTGTCAGAATAGTTGACGCCGGGGTGTCATTATTTTCGCACGCCCGTGACGGTCATGGGGTTGGTAGGTGTTGCGGTTCACTCGGACTGGACGCCCTGCAGGGTCATTTCACTGATAATGCGGTCTCCGATTTTGACGACGCCCGTGATTTCTTTGAAATTTTCCAGCAACACACGCGTTTCAGCCCAGGTGGTGATCCGGGTATCGAGGGGAATCGTGTCGATTGCAAAGGCGGCCTGCTTGATGCCCACCAGCATGCCTTTTTTGGCACGGCCGTCGGTTGGATCCGTCATGGCGTTATAGCCGCCGATGGCGGCCGCGGTCTGGGCCACGAGTTCGATCAATACCACGACGTTGGCCGCCCCCTGGGAGAACGTCGGCCAGGTTGGCGCCACTGTGGCCGTGGTCGTGGCCGTCTGGCCCGAAATGGCAATAATCTCATCGATCAGCCGCATGGGCCGCCGCTGGGGGACGAGGGTGTCGATATCGAGGTTAAGCATAGGTCACACTCATATTCGTATCGTGTGGGATGAGCGTTCAAGCTGTTTTGAGAAACATCAAAGATCAGGTCGTGGATTGATTTTTGATATATGCTGCACCGCCCAATATGGTCTTTGACGACGTTGTCACCAGCATCATCTTATTTAAGAAAACTGTCAATGATAACCTGGCGCATCAATAATGATCAGGACGGCATGGGCGCCGGGGGTAGAAGGTTTTGGTCGGACGAGTTATCGCCTTGACACCGACATGCCCAATTGTTAGTTCCATGCGGACATTGATTTGCATCACGATCTTGTTATAGCGGTTAAGTGTTATAGCGATAGACGTGGTCTTATTGTCCGAGAATTGAAAACTGCCCTTCAAAGGTTCTTCGAGATCGATGAAAAAGATGCGGGTGGTCATTACGGGGATGGGAACGATCAACGCCATAGCGCGCGGTACGGACGCGTTTGCGACCGCCCTGCAGCACGGCCGGTGCGGTATCGGACCCCTCTCGGTTTTCGATACGGCCGGTTTTCGTTCGCGAACCGGTGGCGAAGTACGTGCGTTTGCGCCGCAGGAACTCCCTGCCCTGTTTTACGGAAAGCGCATGTCCCGCGCGGATGCCATGGCGATGATGGCGACCCTGGAAGCACTGCAGGATGCAGGCCTCTTTCCACTGCCGGACGGTCTTCGGGACAATACCGGAGTCGCCATCGGCGGGGGAGCCGGGGGCATGCTGGAAGGTGAGGCGGCCTACCAGCGCTACCTTAGCGGGCACGCCGACGCGGTTCGCTTTTCAGATTTTTCAGCATTCTGCGGCGCTTCGTCGGCCGACCACATCGTATCGACGCTGCAGCTATGGGGGCCCAAAACGACATTTATGACCGCGTGTTCATCCGGTGCCACGGCCATCGGCTTCGCCCGCGACCTGATCCGGGACGGGATAGCCACGGTCATGATTGCGGGTGGGACCGAGCCCTTGGCCCGCACCACCTATGCGGCCTTCAATTCCCTGAAAGCCGTGGATCCGGAATACTGCAGGCCATTCGATCGAGACCGCCAGGGCATGTCACTGGGCGAGGGGGCCGGCATGTTGATTCTGGAGTCCCTGCCGCACGCCCTGGAAAGGGGTGCCACCATCCATGGCGAGGTTCTGGGATATGGTGTGAGCTGCGACGCCAACCACATGACCGCGCCCGACCCGGAGGCCTCCGGGGCCGTGCGCTGCATGCAAATGGCCATGGCGGATGCCGGTGTCGCCGCGGGCTCCGTTGACTACATCAATGCCCACGGTACCGGCACACCCGCCAATGACCGAATGGAAACCATCGGGATCAAGCGCGTCTTTGGCGAAAGGGCCTATCACATTCCGGTGAGTTCCACGAAGTCCATGATCGGCCACACCCTCGGGGCGGCAGGCGCCATCGAAGCGGTGGCGGCCGTGCTGGCCATCGCTCGGGGATTTATCCCGCCTACGATTCACCGGGATGTGCCGGATCCCGAATGCGATCTTGATTTCGTGACCGAAGGCGCGCGTGCTACCACACTCAATATCATTTTATCCAATTCCTTTGCCTTCGGCGGCAATAACACGTCCCTGATCCTGGGCCGCTATACGGCGGAGGGGGTTGCCCCATGACGAATCGCGTGGTGGTTTCAGGTCTCGGCATGGTGACGCCCCTTGGCGCCGGAAAAGAGGATTTTGCCGCCAACCTTTTCGCGGGCCGCTCCGGTATTCGTCCCATCACCGCTTTTGATACCTCCCGGTTTCCATCGCGGCTGGGGGCGGCCGTAACCGATTTCAACCCGAAGGACTTCATTTCCATCAAAAACCGGCGCCGCATGGACCGCCTCTCCCTCATGGCAACGGCTTCCGCCCGCATGGCGCTTGACGATGCCGGGCTCGCCATCACGGCGGCCAATCGGGACCGGATTGGCATTATTCTGGGGGTAGCCTACGGGAGCACCGATGTTGCTGCACAGTTCATGGGGACACTGTTCACCGAGGGGCCCAACCTGGTCAGCCCGATTCTGGTGCCCAATACCGTCATGAATGCACCCGCCGGACATGCCTCCATCGAATTGGGCTTCCGCGGCATCAATTCCACCGTCAACCACCATGAGGCCTCGGCTGAAACTGCGATCGCTTACGCCGCCGCCGAAATCCGGAACGGCCGGGCAGATGTCTTGCTGGCGGGCGGTGCGGATATTTTTTCAGCCTTTTTCTTTGAAATTCTGACGCATTTTAAAGCTTTGTCGCCCGTGGACGGAAGCGAAGAGGGCGCACGCCCGTTTGATATCCGGCGCAACGGCCCGGTGGTCGGGGAGGGCGCCGGGGTGCTTTGTCTGGAGTCAATGGCGCATGCCCTGGAACGCGGCGCCATACCGTATTGTGAAATCGTGGGCTGGGGGCTCAGTTCCTCTCCGGCGCCGCCCACCGACTGGCCCGAGGACCCCAAAGGACCCGCACTGGCTATCCAGCGCGCACTCGGGGTAGCAGCAATTCTGCCGAACCAGGTGGACTATGTGTCGGCCTCGGCTAACGGGGGCCAAAATCTGGACTGTCTGGAGGCGGCCGCGCTATCGCGCGTGTTCGGCGCGCAAGAAAAAAAGCCCAGGATATCCTCCATCAAGGGGGCCGTGGGGGAAAGTTTTTCATCCGGCGGAATACGGGCGGCGGCCGCGGCCCTGTCCATTAAAGAGGGCGTCCTTCCGCCGACGTTGGGTTTGAACACGCCGCTTCAGCCGTTGAACTTTGTTAAGGCGCACGCGATCGATATGCCGGTTGCCTGCGCCCTGCTGAACGGCTTTTCATCCGGCGGCACGTTTGCCTCCTTACTGATGAGACGCATGGACGGATCAACCGATTGGCATGGAGCGACGCGATGAATGTTGGGAATTGGGTGAGCAAGCGCGCCCTGCTGTATCCGAAACGGCCATTCTTAAAGGAAGACGGCCAGGAATGGGATAATCAGGAGTTTAACGCGCGTGTCAACCGGACGGCGCATGCCCTGGCGGAATGCGGTGTGGGGAAAGAGACGCGGGTCGCTGTTCTGATGGCAAATTCCAGCGCCTTTCTAACGATATTCTTTGCCTGCGCCAAAATGGGGGCGGTCATTGTTCCATTGAATACAGGCCTGGCCATGTCTGAACTGGTGCATATCGTCGAGGACTGTGCCCCCCGCGTGATAGCCTATTCGGTGGGTGCCCTCGCCAAGGTGATGCATTTAAAAACGGTTCTGGAGGCCGACGTTCATTATCTGATCCACGGCGCAGCGGCATCTTCCAATGACAGGGGGTTGCAGGAATTCACCAAGGATCGCCCCTCAACGGCGCCTGCCAGCGGTGAGGCATTGGACTTGGATACCCCCCTCCTGATCATGTACACCTCGGGCACGACAGGCGTTCCCAAAGGGGCCGTGTTGTCCCATGGCAATTTTCTTTTCGGCGCGATTCATTCCCTGCACAGCTATCATCTGGATGAAACCTGTAAATCGCTGGTGGTGGCACCCCTTTTCCATATCGGCGCCCTGGCCGCTTCGGTCACACCGGTGGTCTATGCCGGCGGGGCCCTGGTTCTCAAAAGCTTCGACAACCCTTCGGATATCATCAGTTGCATCATGCAGGAGAAGATTTCCTTCATGTTTGCCGTGCCGGTGATGTACGACATGATGACCAAGGCACCGCGTTGGTCGTCGGCTGATTTCAGTGCGGTCCACTTTTTTATGGCGGGCGGGGCGCCCATGCCGGTACCGTTGATCCGCCGATACCAACAGGAGAAAAAGGTCCAATTTGCCCAGGGGTATGGCATGACCGAAACCCTTCGCATCACGGCGCTTGATCTCGCGGATGCCGAGCGCAAAGCCGGGTCCATCGGAAAAGAAGTCTTTCACACCCGACTGACCATTTTGGCCGATGACGGCCGGGAGGCAACCCCGGGTGAGACCGGTGAACTCGTTGTGAAGGGCCCTACGGTTTTTAAGGGATACTGGCGCAAACCGGAGGCGACAGCGGCTGCCATGCATGGCGGCTGGTTTCATACCGGCGATCTGGGGCGGCGCGATGACGAGGGTTTTTTGTACCTCGTGGGACGCAAAAACGATCTGATTATCTGCGCGGGAGAAAATATTTATGCCGCCGAGGTCGAGCGGGCCATCGAGCAGCATCCGCAGGTGGCCGAGGCCGCGGTGGTGGGGATGCCGGATGCGAAACGAGGTGAGGTGGTTGCCGCCTTCGTTCGCTTTGAAGATGGATGTGTCCTGGAAGACGATGAACTGCTTGACTTCCTGGATGACAAAATCGCGGCTTTCAAGCGCCCCCGGAAGATCATTGCGGTTGAGGCGTACCCCCGTAACAAAACGGGTAAAATTCTTAAAATGGAATTGAAGAAAACCTTCGAGGACCGCTGACATGTTTGAACATGGCCTCAAGCATGACCTCAGCACTTATGCGCTCCAGCAGGGTGCTGATCTCATCGGGTTCGTATCGACGCGCCATCTCGACGCGGTTACGCCGACCCGGTATACACCATCGCGCCTGTGGCCGGAAGCCAAAACGGCCATTTCCGTGGGTAAACGTCTGCTTGGCGGCGCCGTGGCGGTGGGCACCGGTGACATGGTTCAAAATGCCCGCTGGGTCGCCTGGCGCACAACTGAATTTCTTAACACGCATGCCTTGGAGATCGCTCATTTTCTGGAGCGACAAGGTTTTCGGGCACTTCCCCTGTCCAACGGGACGATGGTGGATCCGGCTTGGACCAACCAGGGAATTTTCGGAGATCTTTCTCATCGACATGTGGCCGCCGAAGCCGGTCTTGGCACCATCGGCGTGCCCACCTATATTGTGACACCGGAATTCGGTCCAAGGGTTTACTTCAACACTATTTTGACCGACGCGGAAATCGAACCGGATCCCAAATTGGATTTCAACCCCTGTGATCAGTGTCCCGGAGAATGTGTCAAGGCCTGCCCCAACGGCGCGATCATCCGCGGACGAAGAACAATTAAAAAAAGGTTGTGCATTCCCCGGGCCATGCCTCATGGTGTCATGGTCATGCAACAATACATCCACAGCATCCTGGAATGTCAGGATCTTGAAAAGCGGCGCGAGCGGCTCGAGGATTTTGATTTTGCGCGTCTTCACAAAGCCCTTGTGCAAGGGGTTGGAACCATAGCGGGCTGTTTTCACTGCCTGGCGGCATGCCCCGTGGGATTGGACCTGAAGGGCAAAACCCCGCGCCCGAACGCCTGAAAGATTGATCTGATAGGATCGATATATGCCTACCCAAGAGAATACGTTGCTCTTTCCTGAACTCAGCATCGCGGATGCCGAGGTTTCCCTCGATCAGTTGATCGCGGTTGTTCTGCAAGGCCGGCAGGTCAAAATCTATTCGGCGCCGGACTGGCTCGCCAAGTTAGGGATTTACCCTGCAAAAGCTAATTTACTCAACGCGAATTGGTGCCTTGCGTATTGAAACTAATCCGAAAGGATGGTGTATCAATGCCTTCACGGCTTAAAGACTACTTCCATGCGGAGGTCATCGGAGGGAAAGAGAAGTCTTTCTCATGGCGTCGTGTGTTTCTGAGAGCGATGCGCAGCAAACGCTGTAATTACATTTTTTGGTTCCGTATCGCCTACGTCCTGCATCTGAGGAAAAGTCGAACGCTGAGATCTCTTGCTAAGAGAATCAATAACCGGATGGTGAGGCGGTACGGCGTAGAAGTCATGTTGGGTGCCGAAATTGGCGAAGGGTTCGTTTTGCCGCACCCTATTGCTATTGTCGTGGCAAATAATGCCCGGATCGGAAAAAATGTGACCATTCTCCAGAACACCACGATTGGAAATGACGGCAAGGGAGATGAAAGCCTCACGATAGGGGACAATGTATTGATCAGCGCCAACTGCTGTATCATCGGGTCCGGTTTGAAAATTGGGAACAATGTTAACATTGGTGCCATGAGCTATGTCGGCCAGGATATTCCCGATAATACGACTTTTGTAACCCAAAAAGAGGGGCGAATGATCTCCGGAGGAAATCGCTTTGATATCAACAAATATCACAATCGATGATCGCGAGGTGACCCTCGATCAATTGATTGCGGTTGCCTTGGAGGGCCAGCGGGTCATGATCTCCTCTGATCCGGACTGGCTTGCCAAACTGAACCGGGGCCGGCGCATTCTTGAGCAGTCCTTATCCGATGGTAATCGCATTTACGGCGTATCCACTAGTGTGGGGTACAGCTCAGGCCGTTCCGTCGGTCCGGAGCACTCCCAGGAATTTGCTTACCAGATTATCCGTCAGCATGGCTGTGGGCTTGGGGAACCTTTTTCCGAGAAAGAGGGGCGGGCCATTGTGTTTGCCCGCCTGGTCAGTCTGGCCAAGGGGTATTCCGCGGTTCGACCGGCTCTGCTGGAAGCGCTTTGCCGTCTGCTAAACCATGATTTGATTCCGGTCATTCCCTCCCTGGGGTCGGTGGGAGCCTCCGGCGATCTCACCCCCCTGTCCTACCTGGCCGCGGTGCTGTGTGGCGAGCGCGAAGTGTATTATGGGGGCGAAGTGCTTCCGGCCGCCGAGGCGCTCAAGCGCGCCGGGCTGCCGGTGCATGATTTCGTTCCGAAGGAGTCCCTGGCCATTATGAACGGTACGGCGGTGATGACGGCCATCGGGGCGATAACGGTCGCGCGCTTCGATCGTACCCTTGCGGCATGCGAACGGGCCTGTGCCCTGGCGGCCGAGGTGCTTTACGGCCGCTCTCAGGCGTTTCACCCCACCGCCCACACCCTAAAGCACCACCCAGGTCAGATCGCCTCTGCAGCGGCAATTCGTAAGGCTTTATATGGGAGCCGCATGATCGACAGCCACAAAGAAGTGGGCCGCATTATTCAGGATCCTTACTCCATTCGCTGTTCACCCCACGTCATCGGGGCCGCCCGGGATGCATCATCCTGGATGCGCCAGGTGCTGCAGCGCGAATTGAACAGCGTCAATGACAACCCCATTGTGGATCCGGATGAGGGCGAAACGATTTTCGCGGGCAATTTCTATGGCGGGCACATCGCCCTGGCCATGGATCTGCTTAAAACGGCGGCGGCCTCGGTGGCCGATCTCATCGACCGTCAGTATGCTCTGCTGGTGGATTCCCGCCTCAATGTAGGACTGCCCGAAACCCTTGTGGGCTACGAGGGGTGCGGTCTCAAGGCCCTCCAATTAACCTGCAGCGCCCTGGCGGCTAGGGCCGTGCAGCGTTCAGCACCGGATACCGTGCTCTCGCGACCCACCGAGGTGAACAACCAGGACAAGGTGAGCATGGGCCTCAATGCAGCGCTCAATGCCGCCGAGGTGACGACATTGGTGCAGCAGGTGCTGGCCACCCAGATGATCGCGCTGTCCAACGCTGCCGCACTGCGTGATGAGGCGCTGCTGTCGGCCGAGGGAAAGCGATCTCTGGAGGTGATTCGAATGAAATCGCCGGTTTTGACCTTCGATCGACGACTGGACGGTGATTTGCAAGGTTTGACGGAGATGATCGATCAGGGCGCGGTAATTTCTGAAACATAATGAAAGAAGGGTCAAGATGAAGAACCGGATCAAAAAAAGCGGTTTATTGATGCTGGCACTCATGGTGGGCGCGATTGCATTTATGTCCGGAGCCACGATGGCTTCCGCTACAGAACTCAAGCTCGCGCATTTCATGCCGACCGTACACACCCTGCACCAGGAGGTTTTTCTACCCCTGGCCCAGGATCTGTCCGATGCCACCGGGGGTGCGCTGACCATCAAAATTTACCCATCAGGGGCCCTGGGCAAAGGACCGGTCCAGCAGTACAAGCGGGCCGTCACCGGCGTGGCCGATATCACCTTCATCATTCAGAGCTATTCATCGGCGGTATTTCCCCGTTCGTTGATTGCCACCCAACCGGGTGTGACCCTCAGCGCCGAACAGGGCACCCGTCGATTGTGGGACATTTACGATCCTTACCTTAAGGAAGAGTACGAGGCGGTCAAGGTGCTGGGGATCTGGGTCATGTCGCCGACGGTTCTGATGACCCGCAGCCATGCGGTGCAGGTCGTACCCGACTTGAAAGGCATGAAGGTGCGCATCAGCTCGCCGGTGGAGTCCCAGTTGATTCAAAGCTGGGATGCCGTGCCGGTGGCCATGCCGATTACCGAGTCCTACAATGCCCTCAACTCAGGTGTCGTGGATGCCGTCTTGATCCAGCCCAGTGCGCTCTATCAGCCGTGGAACCTGGCC
The DNA here is from genome assembly GCA_020444045.1 of Deltaproteobacteria bacterium. Taxonomy (GTDB): domain Bacteria; phylum Desulfobacterota; class Desulfobacteria; order Desulfobacterales; family UBA5852; genus JABZFP01. Next base: position 25,840 of record JAHLLS010000029.1, on the reverse strand, counting down.
GAACCGGCCCAGTTCGTGACGACCAACGTGCCCAGCCCAACATCCATTGTGGGCCTGATCATGAACAAGGCCAGCTGGGAGGCGCTGCCCGCCGACCAGCAGGCGGCTCTGGATCGTCTGACGGGGCGTGAGTTCAGCATCAAGGCCAGCATCCTCTGGAGTCGGAAGGATGTCGACGCGCTGACCAGGGCACGCACTGATAAGGGAATCACCGTGATCGATCTTCCGGATCAGGAACGGGAGGCGTTCGACGCTGCTGCCCAAACAGCTATCAGCGCCCATCTGGATCAACTGGAAAAAGAGGGTATCCATGCCAGAGATATCTACCAGGCCTTTAAACGCTGACCCCTCAGGACAGTCGCGGGATTCATTCATCATCGGCATTGTCGACCGGACCGTCCGCAACGTGGCCCTGTGGGGCGGCGGTGCCATGCTCCTCGGGTTGATGGGGCTGACCGTTGTGGATGTGACCTTGCGGTATCTGTTTAACGCCCCGCTGTACGGTGCCCATGATGTGGGCAAACTGATGCTCCTGACCATGATCGCGCTGTCGGTGGCCTACAGCGCCCGCACGGGCGGGCAGATCGTGATCGAATTTTTCAGCCACTGGATGGGCTCGCGTCTGGCCGCCTTCTCCGAGGCCGGGGCCCGCATCGCGGCCATTGCCATGCTGATGGTCCTTTTTCGTCAGCTCTGGCTGTGCAGCGACAGTGCGGCTGCTTTCGGGGAGGCGTCTTTGGCGCTGGGGATACCCTTTGGCCCCTTCTATATCCTTTTGGCGGTCGGCATGCTGCTCTATGCCGTCGTTCTGGCGGCAGAACTTTTTCTCATCTTCCGGGGTCGCGCCGGCGACCTTGGTCACCACACCGAATAAGCGTGCTCATGACGCCTGAATGGATCGGCATCGTAGGGTTGGTCGGTTTTTTTGTGCTGCTGGTATGCCGTGTGCCCATCGCGATGGCCATGATGATCACCGGTTTTGTCGGGATTGCCGCCATCAACGGTTTCCCGGCGGCCTGCGCCACCCTGTCCGCGGAAACGTTCGAAATCGCTTCCCTGATCCAGCTGAGCGTCATTCCCCTGTTCGTATTGATGGGCAACCTGGCCGGTCTTTCCGGCATGAGCCGCGATCTCTACAGCGCCGCCTATGCCTGGGCCGGCCATCGCCGGGGCGGTCTAGCCGCGGCCACCATTATCGGTTGCGCGGGGTTTGCGGCCTTGAGCGGGTCCTCTTTTGCATCGGCGGTGACCATGGGGCGCGTGGCCCTGCCTGAAATGCGGCGGTTCCGCTACGATGACGGCCTGGCCACGGGCAGTGTCGCGGCCGGTGGTACGCTGGGATTCCTGATCCCGCCGTCTTCCGGGTTCGTTATCTATGCCATTCTGACCGAGCAGTCCATCGGGAAGCTTTTTATCGCCGGCATCTTTCCGGGTTTGCTGCTGACGGCACTCTTTCTGCTGGCCATATCCGTCGTGACATACCTGAAGCCGGACGCCGGCCCGGCCGGCCCGCGCGCACCCTACCGGGAACGGTGGCGCACCCTGCGCAGGGCCAGCATGTTCATCCTGATTGTGCTGGTATCGATCGGCGGCATCTACGGGGGGGTGATGACGCCGGTGGAAGCCTCCGGCATCGGCGCCTTTCTGACCTTGATCGTGGCGCTGGCCAGGCGGTCGCTGAATCGGGAGGGGGTCCGGCTGGTTATTCTGCACACCCTGCGCACCACGGCCCTGACGTTCATGATCCTGATCGGGGCCCACGTGTTTATTCCGTTTATGGCCCTGTCGGAGATACCGGGGAACCTGCTGGGCTTTCTTACGGGGTTGGATGTCGGCGCACTGGGGATCCTTCTGATGATCCTGGCCATGTACATTCTGCTGGGGACCTTCCTGGAGGGTATCGCCATGCTGGTGCTGACCCTGCCGGTGGTGTTTCCGGTCGTTCTGGCCATGGGCTACAGCCCCATCTGGTTCGGGGTCATTGTCGTGATCGTCCTGGAAATGGGATTGATCAGCCCCCCCGTAGGCGTCAATGTGTTTGTGGTGAAAGGCGTGGCGCCGGATGTCCCGCTGGAAAAGATTTTCAACGGCATCTGGCCTTTCTGGCTGGCCATGCTGGCCTGCCTGCTGATTCTTGTGGCGTTCCCGCAGATTGCATTATATCTCCCCAACACCATGTTTTAGCCGGTGGTTGCGTAAAACGTCCGATATCGGCGTTACGCGTACCCTTCGTCGCTGCGGCGTACAAAAGTACGCCTCACTCCTCAGGCTACGCAAGCCTTGATCTTGGTCGTTTCACGAAATCGCTTTTAGGTCGCTATCAATTATTTGCGGGCAGCTCACGATCATGGTATCCATTGCAGGTTCGAGAATTGGGGTAGTGCTTTGACGATGAAGGTTTCAAACGACAATCATTCCATCTCACGTCAACCATTGCGAAACGGCAGCTCACAGGAGAAAACCGCATGTCAAAGAAGATTCTGATCACGGGTGCCTCGTCCGGCATCGGTCGGGCGCTGGCTTATGAACTGGCGGGCAGGGGATATGCCCTGGCCCTCACAGCTCGCCGCTTGGATGCGCTGGAGGAAATCCGGGACGACCTGAAAACCAGGCATCCTTCGGCCACGGTTGTGGTGCACCCGCTGGATGTGGTGGCATACGATACGGTCCCCGATGTGGTGGCCGCCTGCGCCGAAGATCTCGGGGGGCTGGACATCCTGTTCGCCAATGCCGGCATCGGTTTAGGCGAGAAAGTAGGCAAGGGGCGCTTCGCCGAAGCCCGACGCACCATCGAGACCAACCTTCTGGGGGCCATGGCCACTGTAGACGCCGCGGTGGCCTATTTTCTTCAGCAAGGCAGCGGTCATATCGTCGGTGTCTGTTCGGTGACCGGCTTCCTGGGGCTGCCGCGTATGGGGTCTTATGGAGCCGCCAAGGCAGGCTTTGCCCTTTACCTCAAGTCCTTGCGGGCGGAAGTCTACCGGAAGAATATCCATGTCACGGTTTTAAACCCCGGCTACATCGACACGCCCCTCAACGACATGCTGAAAAGCCGGCCGTTTCTGGTTTCGGCCGAGAAGGGCGCCGCCATGATCGCCGGGATGATCGAAAAAAAAGTAAAATCTTCCACAGTGCCGGTCTGGCCGTGGTGTATCCTGGGACCGCTGTTGAGATGGCTGCCCACCAGTGTCATCGCACGATTTTGATCAACACGCTGGAAGGCCTGCCGGCTGAGAGAGTGTTGCCGTGAATTTTCGCGCCAGTGTCCGATGGGGGGGCGCTCTTATCCTGGCGGTGGCCGGGCTGTTGCTGGGCGCTTATCTGCTGCGTGGCGTTCTCCTCTATCCTCACCTGAAAAAGGCCGTTGTCGATATTTTTCAATCGGATCTGGAGTTGCATCTTGCCCTGGGTGACATCCGCGGATCGCTTTTCACCAGCGTTGAAATAACAGACGTCCAGGTCAACACCCTTGAACCCACTGACACCCCTCTCGACGCCGCCATTGCCAACGTTCGCTTAAGCTATAACCTGATCGACTTCCTCAGGGGTATCGACGCTTTCATCGGTGGCGTGACCATCACGCTTGATCGCCCCGTGGTCCGTATCGATTTGTCGCGACCATCGTCTACGGCCTTGCCGGGGGATGCCCAGGAAGCATTTGGCGGTTTACCGGAAATCCTTCCCCGCATTTCAATCCATGAAGGGCAGCTGGACCTGAAGGGCGACGGTTACGGCAGTCGATTCGACGGCATCATGCTGTCCTCGCTTGCCGCAAGCGGCAAAGATGCCAATGTGTTTGAAATCGAGGTGAAGGACTGGGGCTGGCACCTGCCGCCGTTGCGTGACGGGCAGGTTGAAGCCAGCGCCCGGGTCGAAGTGGCGCCGTCCGGTGTGCTCGTTGTGCATCAGCTCGCTTTGAACGACGCCGTCGTTTTCGAAAAAGGTCAGGTCGACCTGTCCCGTTTGCCCCAGAGCGTGTCCTTCACCACTCAAAGCCCACAAGAATACGGCAACCTGACGGTGAACGGCCGGCATGATGACAAAACCCTTTGGTTGAATGTCGCCGGCAACGACGTGGACCTGGCGCTCATCGAGCATATCCTGGACATCCCGGAGCTGGATTTGACGGGACATGTTGCCATAGAAACCGATATCCGACTGCCCTACGCCCAACCGGAATTGATGCGCGGACGGGTGGACATTCGTGCCGGCGCGGGGCAATGGCAGGAGCTCTTCTGGGACCGCGGCGCGTTTCAGGCCCATGTGGAAGGGGGCGTTCTGACCGTGTCGCGGGCCGAATGGCAGGGTGACGGCAACACCGGCCGGATTCGGGATATGTCTTTGCCGACGGCAGCTTTTTTTGAGGGGCAGGTCGATCAGCTGCTGGCCGGCCTGACCGCGGCCTTCGATTTTTCCCTGCAGAATATTCCGCCGCTGTTGACCCTTTTCGGCGAAGATGTCCATCCGGCTGGCGCGACGGTTCCGCCGCATCACCTGGCGCTGCAGGGGCGTGTCGCGCAGGGCGTTCTCACAGTCGACGACGGACGGCTGGAATCCGGGAGCAGCGCGGTTTTCCTGAACCGCCTGCAGGTTGATCTGGGCGCGGTGCGGGAAAAAGCGGACGCCGCCAACCTGGATGCCGAAGCAAGCTTCGATGTGCCGCGCCTGGAAGATCTTGCAGCGCTGTTGCCCCTTCCGCCGCTGACCGGTCAGCTGCAGGGCGCGCTGGTTTTCGCCGGGTCACTGCAGACGCCGAGGGGAACGATTGAACTGGAAGGCAAGAGCTTAGCCATCGCCGGCGTCCGCCTTGGCGACCTGGACGTACTATGCCGGTCCGATGGGGCCTGGCTGACGACCGAGACTTTTGCGCTGCGCAACGGCAACGATAGGCTGAACATCACCGGCCGCATCAGTCTGGAATCCGGTCAGCTGGAAAAAGCCCGGGGGGTGGCACGGATCCAGGATGTCGGTATCTACGCCAACCCCTTTCTGCCGGCCGAGTGGCCGACCGAGGGAGAACTCAACTTCCAGTCCACGATCGAGGGCACCCTGATGCACCCTGATATCCGGGCCGCTTTCACCCTGGCAAAGTCCAGCCTGGGGTTGTTGACAGCTGAAATGGCGCGGGGGCGGGTGCAGGCATCATCAAACCGCCTGGATATCGAACGCATCGAATTGCAGTCATCACTGGGTGACCTCGTGCTGGCGGGACGGATGGGTTACAATGGAGATGAGTCTTTATTAACGGTCGATCTGAAGGAATTGTCCTTCCAACGCGACGATACCGCCATGCGCATGTCGGCACCGGTCCGGATTTCACAGATGCCGGGCGACCGCTGGCGGATCGCCCCCCTGGTACTGGAGGGTACTGCAGGCCGGGCGACGGTTGTGGGTGATCTGGGATGGCCGGGTCCGACGGATATGACCATCGATCTGGACGGGATCCAGAGCGGAGACTGGTTGGACGCTGTCGATGGTCCGATCCGGGCCTTTTCCGGGCTGGTGGCCCGTATCCACCTGACCGGCACGGCTGCTTCCCCCCGGATCGAGATCGAGGGGCATCTACCGGACCTGATTGTCCGTGATGCACCGCGACCGCTGCAGGGCCGCTTTGACCTCGCGGTCACCGGCAGCGGGATTGAGATTCGTGATTGGGTCTGGAACGACGGCGCCGACGCGCAATTAACCGCCACCGGCCATCTGCCGCTGGTCTATGACAACGGATGGCAAACCCTGCCGGGGCCGCTGCATTTGCAGGCGACCCTCGATATGGAAGATGGAGGCGTCCTGCAAGGGTTCATGCCGGATTTGCCCATGACCGGAGTGACCGTCCAGGCCCGGCTTGATCTGGCTGGAACCCTGGCATCGCCCGCCGGAACCCTTCAGTGCGCGATCCATGATCTGCTTCTGGCCACCCCTGTTGACGGGCCTCCCCAAGGGCCGTTTGAAGCCCAGGCGACCTTGCGTGTTGATCGAGAAGGGGTGGCTCTGGAAGAATTGCGCATTGATTCCGCGCTGATGTCATTGCAGGGCCAAGGCCGCTGGCGGATCGACGAGCCCCCGCTGTATGGGCAGGCTTTTAAAGGGCAGCTGCCGGCAGGGACCCTGACCGTTTCAGCCGATTTCGACATTCCCGACCTGGGATGGCTGGCGGGGATGCTGCCCGGTGTTCAAAAGATCACCGGCCGATTGAACGGGTCACTGAACGTGGATGGTCCGCTGAAGAACCCCGCGGTGGTGGCCACCCTCGCGCTTCGGGAAGGCAGTCTGCGGCCGGAGGGCGATGCTCCTCCGCTGAAATCACTGCAGGCCGACCTGCAGGCCGACACCGCCCGGTTGACGGTTCGATCCTGCCGGGGAGAGATCGGCGGTGCCCCCTTTGAGCTGTCGGGCGATCTCTGGCGGTCGGAAGAGAAGAGCTGGGTGACCGATTTCCGTCTCACCGGCACCAATCTGCTATTGTACCGCACGGCGGATATCCGGGTGCGGGCCGATACGGGCCTGCACTTGACGGGACCGATAGAGAAAATGACCCTAAAAGGTGAGATCGGATTGACCAACGGACGCATGTCGCGCAATGTCGATTTCTTCAGTATCCTGAAAGAAAAACGTCCGTCCACCGGGACGCCCTCGGAACTGTTGTTCTCGCTGCCGGAACCGCCCCTGAAGGATATGGTTTTCGACGTGCGCATCACCAGCCGGACACCCTTTGAGCTGCGCAACAATGTGATCAAGGGCGGTTTGCGTCCGGATCTCCACCTGGGCGGCACGGGTGAGCTGCCCCTCTTGACGGGCGACATCTACGTCGATCCGACCCGGTTGCGTCTGCCGGCCGGTGTCATGACGATCCAGTCCGGTGTTGTGCGGTTTCTGCCTTCCCGGGCCAATCGTCCCGAGATGGATCTGCTGGGCGAAGGCAAGGTCTTCGACTACGACATTACGGCCCTCATCGAGGGACCCGTGGAGGAACCGCGGGTTACCCTGTCCTCTTCGCCGCCCCTGCCCGGCAACGAACTGATGCTCATGCTGCTCACTGGCCAGCCGCCGACTGCCAATCGTACGGCGACCGGCGGCGTTCCCCTGAATCTGGCGGTCTATATCGGGCAGGACTTGCTGTCCCAGTGGTTTGCCGGGGATTCGACGGAATCGTGGACGTCCATCCTCGATCGCTTCGAGGTCACCCAGGGCCGGCGCGTGACCCGCTCGGGAGAGGAAACCCTGGAAGCCCAGTTCCGCATCGGAAAGGATGTTTTTCGAGACGGTGACAGCATTTACATCACAGGTGAAAAAGATATTTTCGATTTTTACAACGCGGGGTTGAAATTTGTCTTCCGGTTCAAATAAAAACCCTTGCGGGCGCGGACCTGAAACGCTCCCGGGCCTGATGGGGTTGTGGGTCGTGGGCCTGGCGCTGGCAATCTGCCTGGGGACGGCTGCCCTCGTGTCGGCCGAAAAGACCGGCGATGGTCGGCGCTATGCCTTCCAGTTCGAGGGCAACCGCGCCGTGAGTGCCACCGCCCTGCGTCGATCAGCCAGCGCGGAACTGGACGCCTTCGTCCAAAACGGGGGGCGCGAGGCCGATCTCGTGGATGCGGTCTTCCAGATGGAAATTACCTACCGCGTTGAAGGGTATGCCTTCGCTGCAGTGAGCTACACCCGGACCGTCCGCGAGGATCTGGTGCAAGCCGTTTTTACGATCGTCGAAGGCCCCCGTGTGCTGGTTGATCACATCGAAATCACGGGACGTACTGCCGCACCGGCCGATGATCTGGCGGCCCTTTTCGCCCCATCCAAGCTGATCTTCGATCGATCGAAGAACCACCCCTTCGTCCAATCGGAAATCAAGGCGGGTATCAGCCGGGTGCGCGATTTCTACCTGGCCCGCGGCTATCTGGACGTGAATGTTGGCGATCCCAAGTTTTCATTTTCGGAGAACCGCACCCGCGTCAGCATCACGATACCACTTTCGGAGGGGCGCCTGTACCGACTTAGCGATCTTCGCTTCAGGGGCGACCTCCCCGAGGCGGCGGCGGAGAGCCTCCGTGCGCTGCGCCAGGATATGGTCGGGAAAGCCTACAGCCGGAGTCAGCGTCTTGTGGTCCAAAGCCGCCTGGAGGAAATCTACGGCAATCTCGGATACGCCGATATGCAGGTGCGCCTGGAAGAAAATCGGCTTCCGGCCCCGGACGGCATTCTTCTCGAAGCCGCTATTATTAGCGGTGAGAGCGTTACGATAAGTGACATCCAGGTTAGGGGCAACATCAAAACCAAACCCGATTTCATCCGCCGGCGAATAAAATTCGAACCGGGGGATCGCTACAGCCTGACGGGGGAGCGGGACAGTTTCCGGTCCCTCTACCGCACCGGTCTGTTTTCCAAGGTGGATCTGCTCCTCGAGGATCAGGGACGACCGGCGGAACGGACCCTGGTGGTCTCGGTTGTCGAAGGACCCTCCCGCGAAGTATACATCGAACCGGGTTGGGGGTCTTATGAGTTGGCGCGGCTCAAGCTGGGCTGGCGTGAGAAGAATCCCTGGGGGGGCGGGCGCAACGTGGGGATTGAATCCATTGTTTCGGTTAAGTCGCGGCAGCTGGTGGTCAATGTGGTGGATCCCTGGTTCTTGAATACGGAAATCACCGCGGATGTGCCGCTGTACTACAACTACCGGGAAGAGCCGTCCTTTACCCGGGAAGACGTCGGTGTATCGCCCTCGTTTTCCCGCCAGCTGAGCGACCATGTTTCCGCAACGGCGGCCTACAACCTCCGCAACACGGACATCAGCGATGTGGATCCCGCCGCTGGCTTGGAAGACATCGATACGGACAGCTACAATTTTGCCAGCATAAAACTTCAGGGAACCTACGATGATCGTGACGATCCGTTCTACCCTGCCAGGGGCAGGCGGTTAAGCTTCGGTATCGAACATGCGGATATTGCCTTGGGGGGCGATATCACTTTCACGCGCATGACGGCCGGCATGCGCTATTTCTATTCTTTCAATCAGGACACGGTGTTGGGCTTGCGCTATGCCACCGGTTTCATCTATCCTGGGCCCGGTGAGACCACCGTGCCCATCAGCGAACGCTTTTTCAACGGCGGCGAAAACAGTGTCCGCAGTTTTCGCCAGTCGGAGCTCGGCCCGAAAGATCTTTCAGGAGATCCGGTCGGAGGGCTGGCTTACAACACCATCAATATCGAACTGCGACGACGCCTGATCGGCGATTTGTCGGGCAGTCTTTTTTTCGACCTCGGCAATGTGGCGCCCAATCGCTCCATCAGCGAAAGTGACGGGGAGCCACCGGAGAACCGCTCGGATGCGGTCTCCGATACCCTCCACGATTTTTTCAGTGATTTCCGACAGGGCATCGGAATCGGGCTGCAGTACAAGCTGCCGATTGGTCCGGTCCGCTGTGATCTGGCCTTCAATCCCGATGCCGACGATGACCGCGACGAAGACGAATTCGTCTTCCACTTCAGTGTGGGCATGGCATTTTGATGCTTTCTGAAATTCGTATTGATAGACAACTTCGATATTTCGTGGAGAGCCTGAGAACGTTCGACTTTTGCTCGGCGCGGGACGAAGAATTATATTAACTTCGTTCCCAGCACATCAACAGACGGCTCCGTTAAATTTTCAAGATCAAGGCGTGCAAATTCTGAGGAGGGAGGCGTACTTTTGTACGCCGCACGGACGAAGAATGCCGCACAACGCGGATATTGGACATTTAACGGAGCCGTCTCAGAAGCGTTCGATGAGCTTGTCGATAAGGAAGGTCGTCTCCCGCAGCGCCTGGTCGCTGAAGGGGTCGAACCAGTCGGCGATTGTTTGAAAGTGCTTCTGAAAGGCGGCTTTGTCGCCTGTTTCGATCAGCGCAAGGCTGTCCTGCAGGGAGGTCAGGTAGTCCCGCAGCAGTTGCCGTCGTTCCGGCGAGGCCAGGATGATTTCCGAATAAAGGGTGGGATCCTGGGCGAAGAGGCGTCCCACCATGCCCAGTTCGAGCCGGTAGATGGGGCTCGAGTATTCCAGGGTCTGGTCCAGGGCGATTTGGCGTTCGAAAAGAAACTTGCCGAAGGAAAAAGTCGCAAAATGGCGCAGGGCCTGAATGACGGCCATGGCCTTGTCGTGCTCGGCCGGATCGGCCTGGATCACGATGGCGCCCCAGGCCGTGAACTGATCGAGCAGCCATTGGCATTGCGGGGCCTGGCGCCCCGGGCTCGTAATGACGACCTGCTTGTCCATGGTGGTGGTGGCCGGGCCGAAAAGGGGGTGCAGGCCGATCACCGGTCCGGGATGGGCGTCGAGCATGGCGGCCATGGGGGCTGCTTTCACGCTGCCGATGTCGCCCAGAATGCAATCCGGTGGCAGATATGGCGCCAGCCGTTGGATGACCTCGGATGCAGATGCGATGGGCACACTCAACAGCGCCAGGTCGATGCCGTCGCACAACGTCTGGACCGCCTCCCAGTCTTCCCGATCCAATACCCGGATCCGGTATCCGGCATCCGCTAACCAGCGGCCCAGATAACGCCCCATGGCGCCGGCGCCTCCGACAAGGAGGATCCGGGCGCCTGGTTTGACGCCGCGACGGGCCAATTGCGCGGTCTGCTCGACACGGGACTGGCGTAGAATCCGGCGGAAGATATCTTCCAGAAAATCAGGGTCCAGACCGACCGCCCGGGCCGTGCGCCTTTTTTCCGAGATCAGGTTTTCTTCCCGGGCGGGATGATACACCGGCAGGCCATGCGTCCGTTTGAGGGCCACCACGCGATCGACCTGTTCCTGCCGTTCCTTGAGGAGGGCGACGATATCATGGTCGATGGCGTCGATAGCCTTGCGCAGGGATGCCAGTTCGGGGGCGGCGGGATGGGGCTGTTCAGTCGTTTCCGCAGTCATGATCATGTTCTCCGATCGCGCCACTGTCGGTTCGCTTGCGGTACAAGCGCGCCGCTTCAGGCGTATAAGTTTCCAGCGTGCCCGATCGAAGATCGTTGACCAGATCGGGCGTTTTCAAATAGACGAAGACGTCACGGGAATCCGGCGTCGGGCCGGCAACCCGGTCGACCGTGATGCAATGGCGCCGATAACCGTCCGGAAGATCGATGCGCTCGAGCCGGTCCATCTGCTCAAGTCCGGCCTGGTCGACCGCGTAAAGTTCACCGATGACCTTCCGGCCAAGGCCGGCACCGGCCATCATACAGGGTGAATGGCGTTCACCGCTCAGGACGAGCCGGTAGCGGTCACGGGTGCGGTAAGTCCCGATCAGGCGGGCTTGCCGCATATAACGGCCGTGATTCGGAAACCCTTTTTTCAGTGTCCCATAGACAAAAATCAGGAATCGGTCGGCCATAGACGGATAAGGTTCCTCTAATGACGCTGTCGACCCCGTGCCCACAGAGGGCATCCGGTCGATAGCGCGGTTCAGGTCAAATGGCGGCATCGTCGCCAGAGCCCTCTTTGTAGACGCCACAGCGGGAATAATCAAGACGACTGCCGAATCAACACCGGAAAAAGCGGGATGGAAGACATTTTCAAGACGCCATCTTGCACCTGAATGAAGATGTGTCATATTACCAGAAAGAACCGCGAATCGATTACCTTTTCCAGGTCCCGTCGTCAAAACATGCTATAGAGGAGACTTCCATATGACCCTGAGCGTCATCAATCCCTACGATCAGAGTGTCTATCGCACGTTGGCGTTCGATACCCCGGCGGAGGTGGAGGAAAAGGTTCAGAGGGCAAAAGCCGCAGCAGAGAACTGGCGCAAGGTTCCCCTGGCAGAGCGTATTGAGACGGTCCGAAACGCTCTGGACTATTTCCGCACCCATGAAGCAGTGATTGCCGAATCCATCACAGGCCAAATGGGCAAACCCATCACCGCGTCCTATAACGAGATCGCCGGCTTGTTCGAGCGGGCCGGGCACATGCTATCAATTGCGGAAGATACCCTGGCACCGGAGATCCTGCCGCCCAAGGATCACCTGCACCGGCGTATCGAGCGGGAACCCCTGGGGGTGGTGCTCAATATCTCGGCCTGGAACTATCCCCTGCTGATTGCCGTCAACGTGGTGGTGCCGGCCCTGGTGGCTGGCAACAGTGTGCTGCTGAAGCACAGTGCCAAAACACCGCTGTGCGGGGGACACTTTCAAGCGGCCTTCGACCAAGTTCCGGGACTTGTCACCCATCTCGTCCTCTCTCACGACCAGACCCTCGATTTGATCCGGGATGCCCGGATCGATCATGTGGTGTTTACCGGGTCCGTGGCTGGCGGACGTCGCGTGCACCAGGCGGCGGCCGGCCGTTTCATCGATGTGGGCCTGGAATTGGGGGGCAAGGATCCGGCCTATGTAGCCGACGATGCCGACCTGGTGTTTACCGTGCCCCATGTGGTGGAAGGGGCCCTCTACAATGCCGGACAGTCCTGCTGCGCGGTCGAACGGGTTTACGTGCACCGGCGCGTGTACGACCATTTCCTTGAACAGGCCGCTGGGGCGATGGCCCATTTCATCCCGGGCGACCCCATGGATCGCCGCACAACATTGGGCCCACTGGCGGACCGGTCGGCGCTGGACACGCTCGACGGCCAGGTCCGGGATGCCCTGCGCCGCGGGGCCCGGCTGATGGTTGGCGGGCGGCGGCTGGAAGGCACAACCGGCAACTTCTATTTGCCGACACTGCTGGCCGATGTAGACAACCGTGCGCAGGTGATGCAGGAGGAAAGTTTCGGACCATTGCTGCCGGTGCGGGCGGTGGACGGTGATGTCGATGCACTGGCGCAGATGAATGCGTCGCGCTACGGACTGACCGCGTCCGTTTGGACCCGCAGCCGGGAGCGGGCCGAGTGGTTTGCTGCCCGGCTGCACGCCGGGACCATCTACCAGAACCGGTGTGATTACCTCGACCCGGGTCAGCCCTGGACCGGGGTGAAGGACAGCGGACGGGGATCGAGCCTTTCCCGCTACGGCTACTATGGCCTGACTCGACCTAAAAGCATTCATTTTCATGAGGCACCTGGATAAGCCGGCCTCATTCTATGTCTTGCCAAATGGGGGGCAAGTCCGCTATTGAGAGGTTGTCGGAGTTGTCCCACTTTTTACCGAAATGCAGTCTTTCACGATGGATTCACCATGGTACTGAACATTGCGCACCGCGGTGCGCGTTCCCTGGCCCCGGAAAATACCCTTCTGGCGGCCCGGAGGGGGCTGGAAGCCGGCGCCGATCTTTGGGAGACGGATCTGGCCGTTACCCGGGATGAAGAGCTGATCCTGTTTCATGACGATCGGCTGGTCCGCACAACGAACGTGCAGCAGCGCTTTCCCGATCGCGCCCAGGATCCTTTTACGACCTTCAGCCTGGCGGAAATTCGCACCCTGGACGCGGGGACCTGGTTTGTCGAGACCGACCCCCACGGGCAGATTGCCGCAGGGGTGCTGTCCGACCCGGAACAGCAAACTTGCAAGGGCCTGCAAGTGCCGACGCTGGAGGAAGCCCTGGTGTTCACCCGCGATGCGGGCTGGAAACTGAATCTGGAACTCAAATCCCTGCCCGCACCCATGGCCGACTTCCCGGTGGTGCCCCGGGTGCTGGCCATGATCGACCGCGTGGGGATCGGGGCGGAACAGATCCTTATTTCGTCTTTCAACCACGTCTGGCTGACGGAAGTCCGGGAACGCCGTCCGGCACTGGAGATTCAGGCCCTGGTCGGCTATTACACCTATCGCCCGCTGGACTGGGGTGACCTTGCTTTTCATACCTACAATGCCAGGCATACCCTGATCCGGGATGAAGACATTCGTCTCCGCAAGCAGGAGGGGCATGCCATCAATCTTTTTACCGTCAACGAGGAAGCGGATATGCGTCGCTTCATGGCGCTCGGGGTGGATGGGATCATCACCGATTTTCCCCAAAGATTGGCGGTGTTGCGATGACCGACAGCATTGAGGTTTGACATAAACATCACACCTTTGGTTGAAGTTCTGGGGAGATTTGGCCGATCCGGAACGGCTTTCTTAAAGATTGTTCATTTTCTTTCGCGCGAAAGAAAACGGAACCAAAAGAAAGCGCCCGTGCCACGAGCCCTTCGGGTTCGCCTGCACATCGTGGCTGCAGCCGGACACGCCGAAACTCGCCCTGCTTGGCGCAGGGCTCAGACAGTCGCCGCGTCTTAATCGGCCACAACCCCGATGCTTGGCCTCGTGACAAAGGGGAAATGACAAAATCGAACCAAAGACAATGCAGCGCCTTAGTGGTAAGCTGTATGACGCCTATAAATTTTCGCTGGAGAGCTTACTGTAAGGGGGAATATGAACGCCGAACCACGCCTGGCCATTGCCATTCTGAATGGGTACCCCCGCCAGAGTCGGGAGAATTTTGACCGCACCGGGGTGGGGCACCCCCATGATTTCATCCGGGATTTTTTACAGCGCTACCTGCCGTCGGCGGAGGTGGAAACATGGTTTGTGGCCGATACGGATCAGGACCTGCCGGGGGGTGCGGGGCTGGCGGATTACGCCGGCATTATCTGGACGGGATCGGATCTGACGATCTATCACGAGGACGATCCGCGGGTAACCCGCCAGATTGCCCTGGCCCGCCGGATCTTTGAGGTCGGGGTTCCCAGCTATGGCAGCTGCTGGGGCATTCAGATGGCGGCCGTGGCAGCCGGCGGGGCCGTGGCCAAGCATCCCCAAGGTCGGGAATGGTGCATCGCCCGTGACATCCGGCTGACCGATGCCGGACGGCGTTCACCCCTGATGGAGGGCAAGCCGGAGCAGTTTGACGGCTTCATCATGCACCTGGACGAGGTGACCCGATTGCCCCCCGGGGGAACGCTCCTGGCCACCGGTGACCACACCCGGGTCCAGGCCCTGGAGGTCAAACACGGCAAAGGCACCTTCTGGTCCACCCAGTACCATCCCGAATTCAATCTTCGCGAAATGGCCCGGTTGATCGCCGCTCGGGCCAAACCCCTGACACTGGAAGGGTTTTTCGCCAAAGAAGAAGATGTGGCCGGATTCGCCGCCCAACTGGAGGCGCTGTACCATGATCCCCGCTCGACCGCGCTGCGGGAAACCCTGAAGATCGGAGACGATATTCTGGACCCCGTCATTCGCGAGCAGGAGTTGCGCAACTGGGTCGATCACCTGGTGCTGCCGGGTTACGATAAACGGTGATGGCTCACATGATGCTAATCTTTTCGGTTTAAACCATCGGTCTTGACGATGTTTTTTATGCAACCATCTGAAACGCAGTCCCGATAAACCGTTACCCAAGGAGGAAAGATGATGAAACGAACACTGGTGTGTCTCATGGTATTGGGGGCCTTCCTGGCCCTTGTTGCGGCCCCGGTCAGTGCCGAAACGTTGGAGTTAATTACCTGGGAAGGCTATGCTCCGAAAGTGCTCATCGATAAATTTATGCAGGAGACCGGGATAGAAGTTAAACCCACTTATTCAACGAATGAAGAAATGATTGCCAAACTGCGGGCTACCCGCGGGGCGGGATTTGACTTGGCCCAGCCCAGCCAGGATCGTATTTCGGCAGTGCAGGCCAAATACAAAATTTACCAGCCCATTGATTACAGCCAGGTGAAATCCGAGCAAATCATCACTTCAATGCTGGAGGCCGTAAAGAAGAATACGATGGTGGATAATGAAAGCTACGGCATACCGCATGTCTACGGCACTTCGGGTTTGATTGTAAATCGAAAGTATGCTCCGGATGCCAAGGATTACACAGATTTATTGAACCCTAAGTACAAGGGGCGGGTGAGTTACCGTTTAAAGAGGCCGACTTTGATAGGGTTGGCCTTCGCAATGGGGAACGATCCCTTTGCATTGTATAGTGACCCAAAAGCGTATAAAGCACTCATGGACGATATCGGTCAGAAAATGATCGAGGGCAAACCATTGGTCAAACTATACTACGACAACAATGATGCTATTCTTCAAGCATTGCAATCTGAAGAAGTCTATGTGGCGATGGCATGGGACATTGGCGGCTGGAAGATGCATGCGGTAAATCCCGATATCGATTTTATCGCTCCCAAGAGCGGCGCTCTGGGTTGGATCGACACGTTTGCTATTCCTGCCAAAGCCAAGAATGTTGCGGGTGCGTATAAATGGATCAATTTCATGATGCGACCTGAAAACGCGGCTGTTTTTACCAATGCAGAAAAATATGGGACCGCTTCCAAAGGGGCCTTAAAATTTGTTGACGAGGCTGTTAAAGCTAACTTCACACGCAGTTTTACCGATGCCGATATCGACAACATCAAGTGGTATCCAACGGTGCCTGCCGGGTTAGAAGGGATGGAAGGCAAAATCTTGGACAAGGTAAAAGCCGCTCAGTAAAGAAAATCCATGGTGCCGGCCGTGGAAATAAAATTCACGGTCGGCGCTCTGTAATCTTTCGAAAGACCTCATGCAGACTGATCTGTCGGTTCAACGTGTATCGAAGACCTTTGGCGATTTCACTGCCGTCGACAATGTTTCTTTTGAGGTGCCTCAAGGGGAGTTTTTCTCCATTTTAGGGCCCTCCGGTTGCGGCAAAACCACGCTTCTGCGCATGATTGCCGGGTTTACCGAGCCCAGCCGCGGTAAGATCGAAATTCGCGGGGCGGACATGGTGGGGGTGTCGCCCAACCGTCGCCCGGTGAACCTGATTTTCCAGCATCTGGCCCTGTTCCCCATGATGACGGTGGCCCAGAACATTGCTTTCGGGCTCCAGCGGCGCAGGGAAAAACGAAGCGAGATCCAGCGAAAGATAACCCGCATCCTGGAGCGGGTGGACCTGCCGGGATTCGAAGATAAAGCCATCGACCAGTTGTCCGGCGGGCAGAAGCAGCGCGTGGCCATCGCGCGTTGCCTCGTGCTGGAGCCGGCCGTTCTGCTGCTGGACGAACCTTTAGGAGCGCTGGACCTCAAGCTGCGGGAGCAGATGAAGGTGGAGCTCAAGAAGCTCCAGGCCCAGGTGGGCACGACCTTCGTCTATATCACCCATGACCAGTCCGAGGCCCTGGTGATGTCCGACCACGTGGCGGTCATGAACCAGGGGCACTTCGAACAGGTGGACACGCCCCAGAATCTCTACCATCAGCCCCAAACGTCCTTCGTGGCCCGGTTCGTAGGGGATAACAATGCCTGGTCCGGGGTGGTGAAAGCCTATGATAAGGAGACTGTCGAAATTGAAACGCCTTCCGGTCAGCATTTCCGTTCGCGGGCCTCGGTTCCCTTGACACCTGGAACGGCGGTGGAGCTTTTTCTTCGGCCAGAGGCAATGATCATTCAACCGGCGGCGGACA
Organism: Deltaproteobacteria bacterium; assembly: GCA_020444045.1. Lineage (GTDB taxonomy): Bacteria > Desulfobacterota > Desulfobacteria > Desulfobacterales > UBA5852 > JABZFP01. The sequence continues at coordinate 8,540 of JAHLLS010000029.1, read as the reverse complement.
TTCCCAATTTGAACCGCTTCGAGATCATTGTTAAATCGCTGCTGTTTGACGGGGCCAACAGCCGCCTCCTGGTTCATCCCTTAAACGACGATACCGAACTGCTCATTGCCTTGCCCCAGAACCGGCAATTCGACCACATCCGCCGGGATGACCGGATAGAGGTGGCCTGGGACGAACAGTCCGGCATCTGCTTCGCATCCTCGGAATGACGATGACGCGCCGTTTCCACCTAACCCTGCCACTGATTTGCTTCCTGACGCCGGTGTTGCTCTGGCTGGTGCTGCTGATCGTGTTGCCCCACCTGGATTTGCTGCGCATGTCCCTGCGGGCCGAAGACGATTATGGTAACGCCATCTGGAGTTTCTCGAATTACATGGCGTTTTTTCAGGAACCGATATACTGGCTGACTTTTGTCCGCACGGCCGTTTATTCCATCATGGTGACCCTGATGACCTTCATCGTGGCCATGCCGGTGGCCTTCTACATCACCAAGGTGGTGGCCCCCCGCTTCCAGGGGTTCCTCATGATGCTGCTCTTGATGCCGTTCTGGGTCAGTGAACTGGTGCGGGTTTACGGATGGATGATCCTGCTGCGAGAAAGCGGGGTGATCAATCATTTTCTGACCCGTCTGGGAATCCTGAACCAGCCCATCGAGATGCTGTACAACGATGTGACCATGGTGATGGGGCTGGTCTACACCTCCATGCTGTTTATGGCGGTGCCGCTGGTGTCGGTGCTGGAAAGCCTCGACGACAGCCTGATCGAAGCGGCTTGCGACCTGGGGGCCAACATGGGAACCATTTTCTTCCGTATTGTGATCCCCCACGCCATGCCGGGGATTGTCTCTGGCTCCATCGTTGTTTTTATGCTGACTTTGGGAAATTATCTGACGCCCAACATGATCGGCGGCAAAAATGCACTGTGGTTTACCGAACAGATTTATAATCAGTTTATCGCCAGCTTTAACTGGAACCAAGGGTCAGCCTTCGGGTTTCTGCTTCTTATCCTGTCTTCCTTGGTGATCTGGGCCGGCCTGAAGCTAACGCGACAGAAACTGAGCCGGGTGGTCCAATGATTCGATCGTTGCCCAACAGCCGGCGCTATTTATACAGCTACAAGCTGTATATCGGGCTGTATTTTGCCTTTCTCTTCGCCCCTCTCCTGGTCACCTGCGTGCTGGCCTTCAATGATTCCCAATTTCCATACTTGCCATGGAATGGTTTTACGCTGGAATGGTTCACCGCTGATCTACCAGAACGTGTGGGGCTTTTCCACGATCGCATGAATCTGGAAAGCATTTGGGTGAGTGCCCAAGTGGCCTTTTTTGTCACGATCCTCTCGGTAACGGTGGGAACTTGCGCGGCTTTTCTCTTCGAACAGGAGGAATTTCCTTTTAAGTCGGCGCTCTATTTCCTGATGCTGTCACCGCTGGTCATCCCGGGGGTCATCCTGGGGATTTCGATTCTGCTGTTTTCCAACACCCTGGGAATGTTTTTCGAAACGACCTGGGGGATCGATGTTCCCCTGTTCCGGCCGGGGTTCTGGCTGGTGGTGCTGGGGCAGTTTTCATTCATCGCCACCCTGGTGACCCTGGTGGTGTCGGCCCGGCTGCGCAAGTTCGACCGCACCCTGGAAGAGGCCGCGCTGAACCTGGGCGCCAACCGTTTCGAAGTCATCTGGCACATCACCCTGAAATTTCTGCGCCCGGCTATAATCGGAGCCGCTGCGGTGGCCTTTTTGATGTCGTTTGAAAATTTCAACACCACGTTATTTCTTGTGAGTTCGGATACAACCCTGCCGATTAATCTTTATCTCCAGGTGCGCGACGGCAGCACGCCCGTCATCAATGCCATTTCCTTCCTGCTGATCGTTGGAACTTCGCTGGCAGCGATCATCAATCTCTATTTCAGCCGAAAGCAGGGTTGATCCGTTTCCATACGGAAACGGATAAGAATGCCTGTAGCATAAAATGCGAGACGGGCTATAAAGACTGCAAGCGCAGCCGGAAACACGAATCGGTTTGTCGCCTGACATACGCTCAGTGTCACTGCGGCTGCAACGCCTGAAAATCGATAAGATGAACATTAAGAGCGGTTGGGCATGCATGCCCAACCGCTCTTTCACGTTTAAGGAGAGCTAATTGCTAAGCGATTACGTTTCAGGCGGTTTCGTAAAACGTTCGAGATCAAGGCTTGCGTATCTTGAGGAACGATGCGTAAATGGTGTACGCCGCAGTGAAGAGCGATACGCGTAACGCCGATATCGCACGTTTTACGAAACCGCCAAAGGCATCAGGCGATATTCGGGTAATGCATGACCTTGGGCGACATGGCAATGCAGACCGCCCCGGGGCCGGTGTGAACGGATATGGTGGCGCCGACTTCGGCCAGAAAAATGTCGTTCGCCTGGTATGAAAGTCGATCCGCCAGGTGATCGCGCGTCACCATGGCCTCTTCCAGATTGTCGGCGTAGGCCACCCAGATATCGCAGTTGCCGTCCAGTTTGCGGTACTGGCTTTCGGCCATATCCACCAGGCGCTTCAGGGCCGGTTTTTTACCCCGCATGCGGTCTTTGGGAATCAGTTCGGCGTTTTCGAGCCGGATGATGGGTTTGATGTCCAGCATGCCCCCCACAAAAGCCGCAAACGCGCTGACACGGCCGCCTTTTTTGAGCCAAGCCAGATCCTGCACCGTAAATCCCATGAAAAGGCCTCTAAGATAAGGCTCCAGCCGGGCGTCCAGGGTATCCAGGTCGTCGTCTTCGCGAAGCAGCTCCACTGCCTTTTTGACCACCAGTCCCAGGCTGACGCTGACGCCGTGCAGATCCATGACTTTGATGCGTCGGGCCTCGTCTTCGAACATCAGATTCAGGGCGGCGATGGCGCTGTTGTAGTTGCCCGATAATTGCGTGGATAGATGGAACGACACCACCCGGTCGTATTTTTCCAGGAGATCTTCATAATAGTCGGCACACTCATGGGGGTAAAACGGTTTGGTAAAAACATCCCGCTTCTGTTTGAGGGCCTCGACGACTTGCCGGTTACTGATGGTTTGGCCGTGAAGATGATCCTGGTCGTCGACCATGATATGGACGGGGAGAATATGCAGGCCGAGCTCTTTTTCCAGACCTTTGGGAAAATCGGCCGTACTGTCACAGATCAATCCGATGCGTTGTGGCATGCGCTGGTCGTCCTCCTTGAATACGGTTCTTTGCCAGCAGGTTAAATTGCAGGATATTATCGTATTATCAATGAGATGGAGGTGAGATTAGCCTGGAAGGGGCAGGAAGTCAACAGATAACGTTAACGTAAGCGTAAAGTTTGTACATGGTGAAACCATCAATTTCTCCAAGTGTTGCAACCGATTGTGGTCATACCATATTTTGCGCTTGCAGACCCTGTTCGGACTGACGGGAGGTCCTTGAAAAAAATGAGGCCGAAAGCGCGGGGAACGCTTTCGGCCTTATACCATGCGTTTGGTCTATCGTATCCTTCCGGGCTAATCGACAGGATACATCTGGTTGATTGCTTCTTCGTAGTGGGTGGCCACCACATTCTTTTTCACTTTGAGCGTCGGCGTAATCAGCCCGTTCGCAATCGTGAATTCCGGTACGATGGTTACTTTTTTGATCGATTCGAAACTGGCGAACTGGGTATTTTTGGCGGCCACCTCGGCATCGATAAGATTCTGCACTTTTTCGTTGGCCATCAGGTCGTCGATGCCGGTGTACGAAATTCCTTCGTCGTCGGCCCAGGCCCTGACGTTTTCTTCATCCAGGGTGACCAGGGCCGATAGAAACTTGCGCCGGTCGCCGATGACGAATACCTGGTTGATGTATTTCGAAGTGGCAATGGTGCCTTCGATGGCGGCCGGTGCAATGTTTTTACCGCCGGCCGTGATGATCAGTTCTTTTTTGCGCCCGGTAATGCGGAGAAAGTTCTGGTCGTCGATTTCGCCGATGTCACCTGACAGCAGCCATCCGTCTTCTGTAATGGTGGCCGCGGTTTCTTCGGGCATTTTGTAATATTCTTTCATGACATTGCGACCCCGGAACATGACCTCGCCGTCTTCCCCCAGTTTTTGTTCGATGCCCGGTCCGGGTTGGCCCACCCAGCCGAAGCGATAATTGTCGTAGCGGTTCAGGTTAGTGAAAGAGGTATCCTCGGTCATGCCGATGCCCTCGAGAATGAGAACCCCCGCCGCATGGAAGAAACGCCCGATATCCTGGTTGAGGGGCGCCGCCCCGCTGATGCACCACCGCACCCGACCGCCAAGAGCGGCCTGGATTTTCGAAAACACCAGCTTGTTGGCCAGAGCATATTTCAAACCCAGTGCAACGGGGATCGGTTTTTTGGCGATTTTGAGGTCGCTGACCTGTCCGCCCACTTCGCAGGCCCACTTGAAAATCTTGAGCGCTGCGCCGCCCTTGGCTTCCGCACCGCTGATGACCTTGGAATAGACTTTTTCATAAATCCGCGGCACGCTGGCAAACCAGTGTGGGCGGGTGAACTGCATGTCCTCGACCACCGTTTCCATGCTGCGGGTGAAAGTGGTCGCACACCCCACGAGCAGGGTGGCATAGACGCAGGTGCGGGCAAAGACGTGGGCCAGGGGGAGAAAAAGAAACACCTCGTCACCCTCTTCGATTCGGGTGCTGCCCTTGACGGATTGGGCCGTGAAGGTGATGTTGTCGTGGGTCAGCACAGCGCCCTTGGGAACGCCGGTCGTGCCCGAAGTGTAGACGATCCCGGCGGGATCCTGGGGTGTAGTCGCCTGGGCCCGCTGGTCGAAGTCCTTGTCGGAAACGTCCTGCCCCAGTGCCAGAAAATCTTCGTAGCTGATCACCCAGTCATCATCCGGCGCATCCCCGCTGAAGAGGATGACTTTGCGGACATCGGGAATCTGCGCCCGTATTTCGAACAGTTTGTCCATCTGCTGGTTGTCTTCGGCAAATACGACGACCGCATCCGAGTGATCGATGATGTATTGACAATCCTTGGGGAGGTTCGACTGGTAGATGCCGACCGTGGCGGCCCCGGCACTCATGATGCCCATGTCGGTCAGGACCCAGCGGTAGCAGGAGTAGCTCATGATGTTGACCTTGTCACCCGGTTCGACACCAAGCGCCATCAGGCTTTTGGCCACCTGGCGCACCTGGTTGTTAAATTCCCCCCAGGTGACCGATGCCGTCTGTCCCGGTGCCGTAAACCAGCGATAGGCGGGTTGATCACGATAGCGATCGACGGTGGCCATCAGCATAGCGTGCGTGTTTTTAAAATCCACAAATTGCATAGATGTTCCTCCCTTGGGTTCAAATATGGGGCCGTCCCCGTTCCTGCCGGATGGTCGCGGTCTTCGGTCCGGGCAATGCCATTGCGACCATTGGCCATCCTATTTTGCGCGGATGCTCCCTAAAATTTGGTCGTTGTTTTATTCGAATGAGGTTCAAACTGTCAAGATGCATTCATACTTTTCAATTTTATTTGGTTTGATGGTCGGATTGAGGATTTTTATCAATGTTTGGAAATAAAACCAATTTGATGAATAGCTGAAAGCATAACAACGAATACAGGTTGATGTCGAACTTGGTTCGGTATCAGTGCGTTACGCGGAAGGCTTCATCCACCGACGTCATGCCGGCCAGAACTTTGTTGTTGGCATCTTGCTGAAGGGTAATCATCCCCTCTTTGATCGCCTGGGATTTGATGGCGCCGGCATCGAAGGCTTCCAATATCAGGTTTTTCAAATCTTCGCTCATGGCCATGAATTCGAAAATCCCGATCCGGCCTAAATAGTCGGTTTGGACACACTTTTCACATCCCTCGGGGGCGTAGATCGTGCGGTTGGCAATGACCTCAGGATTCAGGCCGATTCGGCTGAGGGCTGCTGCTCCGTACTGGCCGGGTTTGCGGCAGTCCCGGCACAGAACCCGAAGCAGCCGCTGGGCAATCACAGCGTTGACCGAGGAAGAAATCAGGAAGGGTTCAATGCCGATATCCACCACGCGCGTAATGGCACTCGGCGAATCATTGGTGTGTAAGGTGGAGAAAACCATATGGCCGGTCAGGGCTGACTGGACGGCGATCTCGGCGGTTTCACGATCCCGGATTTCGCCCACCAGGATCACATCCGGATCCTGTCGAACAATCGAACGCAGCCCGCTGGCAAAGGTAAGCCCGATTTTGGGATTCACCTGAATCTGGTTGATGCCGTCAATCTGGTACTCCACCGGGTCTTCGACGGTGATGATGTTGATATCGGGGGTATTGATATAGCTAAGAAACGCATAAAGCGACGTCGTTTTGCCGCTGCCGGTGGGGCCCGTTACCAGGATAATGCCGTTGGGGGCCGCCACCAACCGTTTCAATTGGACCATTTGAGCATCGGAAACACCCAGGTCGGTGATGTCGAAGAGGGTGTTCGTTTTGTTCAACAGGCGCATGACCAGCCGTCCGCCGGCTGCGGTGGGAATCGTGGAAACCCGCACGTCGATCTCGGTATTACCGATTTTGACATTGAAGCGGCCGTCCTGGGGCAGACGTTTTTCGGCGATATCCAGCTTGGCCATGACCTTGATGCGGGAGATCAAGGCGGACTGGATGTGTTTGGGCGGCGTCAGGAGGTCCTACAGAACACCGACAACGCGGTAGCGAACCTTCTTGTCTATATAAACGGCGGGCATGAACCGTTATTTGTCCTGAATGAAAAAGGCGTAAAAGAAACGCTCCGCCCAACCGGGCCGGCGGTAGGACTGTTTGCCCAGACAGAATTTGTCTACAAAAAACTGACCCTCCAGCCCGGCAATATTCTTTTCGGTTTACGGACGGTGTGCTTGATGCCCGATCCCATCAGGGCGCGCGGTTTACTAAAAAGCGTCTGATAGAATTATTGTCGAAACCGGTGGATTCGGTTTTAGAGGTGATGGGAAACGTGAGCACGGATCTTTTTGCGCACATCGGCAAAGCCCCCCCAGAAAGATGATGTCACGATGCTGGCCCTGCGTCGTAATAAATCGGATTAATGTTTTGCCCGGTGCCGACCGAGTTTGAAAAGCGCCGTCAAAATCGGTGACCTTTCCATGTTGTCGTCGGCACCTTCCGTTATGATGACATTACGGCTATCGCTTTAAAATTTCCTCGTCTCAATCCGCCGGTGTGATGTTGCCAATGGATAGGGAGCACTATTCCATTGACAACAGGAACACTTGTCGATAAATGTTCGCATACGAAGGAAAAACGGGTATGCACTCACCAAATAAACCTTTACCGGACTGTACGATTTTTCTGCTGGCGAAAGCCTATCAGAAAGCCCATGGTCGCTTCAAGGAAATGCTAAAGCCCTTTGGCTTGACGAATCTCCAGCATCTCGTGCTGGAAGGCCTCTGGTATGAAACCGGTCAGACGGCGGCGGAACTGGGAAAAATGCTCGTGATGGATAAGGCCACGCTGTCCGGCGTGCTGGACCGCATGAGCGATGCCGGGTGGGTTGAAAAACGCCCGGACCCCGACGATCGACGGGTGGTGCGTCTTTTCCCGACCCCGTATGCCGATGATCATAAATCGGAATTGATCGAATTGCGCAGGCAGGCCAATGAGGCGCTTTTGGCGCGCTTCAGCTTGGAGGAACAGTTACTGCTGAAACGTTTTCTGTGGGATCTGATGGAACCGGAGCGCGCTTAAAAAATTGAGATAAAGGTTCGTATGCGAATAAAAATGACGTAAACGTCATTTTTATAAAAAAAAGAGTTTTTAACCCAAGGAGGAACACAACATGCTTTTCAATCCCCGTAACGAAAGCTTTGAACACCTGGATGCCCGTTCCAGGGAAATCATGACCAAGACCATTGAATTCTTCGAAACCAAAGGCAAGGCTCGGCTCAAGGAAGATGATCACGAGCGTCGCTGGTATGCGGATTTTATAGCGTTTGTCAAAGAGAACAACATATTTTCGACCTTGTTGACGCCGCCGGAATTTGCCGAAGGCGATCCGGATGCCCGCTGGGACACCTACCGCAACAGCGTCTTTAGCGAAATCCTGGGGTTTTACGGTTTGGCCTACTGGTACAACTGGCAGGTCACCATCCTGGGCCTGGGGCCGCTCTGGATGAGTCCGAACCGTGCCATACGGGAGAAGACCGGCCGTTTGCTGCGGGAAGGGGGCATCTTCGGGTTCGGCCTGTCTGAAAAAGCCCATGGCGCTGACCTTTACTCCTCCGAAATGATGCTGACGCCCCTGGGCGAGGGCCGATATGTGGCCGATGGCGGCAAGTATTACATCGGCAACGGCAACGAGGCCGCGCTCTTGTCGACATTCGGTAAAAATTCGGAAAATGACGAATATGTGTGGTTTGCGGTGGAGACCACCCATGACAATTTCGAACTGGTCAAAAACGTGGTCAACGCACAGATGTACGTGGCTGAGTATGCCCTGAACAGCTATCCCATTACCGACGGGGAAGTGCTTTCCACCGGCCGGGACGCCTGGGATGCGGCCCTGAACACGGTCAACGTGGGCAAGTTCAACCTGGGCTGGGCCTCCATC
>JAHLLS010000028.1 GCA_020444045.1 Deltaproteobacteria bacterium | reverse complement strand
CTAATTATTTTAGGTAGATAGAATAAAAATACTTTTTACGAGTCCATCAAGAAAAGGAACCAAAAGAAACCACCCGTTTCCCGCGGCCCCTTCGGGGCTGCCCTGCGCGTCGCCGAAGCGGCCGGAGCGCGCGGAAACTCGCCCGCCTGAGGGCGAGCTCAAACAATCCGCGCACCCTTTCCCGGCCGCCACGTCGATGCTCGGCGCGGGAAAAAGGGGATAGAACCCTAAAACCTAACAGCTTTCAAGCCTCCTTCTTGGGGGCAGCTGAGGCCTTGCGCCATGCAGGAAAAGATTTTCTGCATCGACCAAGGCGTCTAAGCGAAATCGATGCGCTGCCCTGTCTGCGGGTCGAAAAACAGCGGCTTGGTCGTATCGACGGCCAGTTTCATCATCGCGCCTGCCCTGCGGGCGCTGTCCGGGCAGGCCCGGCAAACGATCTCCGTGTCGTTGACGTCCACGTAGAGGAGATGGTCGGGTCCGGTCGGTTCCAGAACCTTCACCCGGCATTCCAGCGGTAGGATGTGGCCCCAGGTTTCCATCCCTTCCTGGAAATCGGTAATGTTTTCCGGCCGAATTCCCATGATGACATCCCGGCCCGGCGTGAGGCCGTCGGTTTTTGGTGGCACGGGCAGGACGAAGCGGCGGCCGTCCACGGTCACCAGCGGGGCCACGCGCTGCCCGTTTTCCATGGATAGGGTCACGGGAATGAAGTTCATGGCCGGCGAGCCGATGAAGCCGGCCACGAAGCGATTGGCCGGGTTGGCATAGACGCCGTTGGGGGTGTCGAATTGCTGGACCATGCCGTCTTTCATGATGGCGATGCGATCGGCCAGGGTCATGGCCTCGATCTGGTCGTGGGTCACGTAGACGATCGTGGTCCCAAGCCGCTGGTGGAGCTTTTTGATCTCGGTGCGCATCTCGACGCGCAGTTTGGCATCCAGGTTGGACAGGGGTTCGTCAAAGAGGAAGATGCGCGGATCGCGGGCGATGGCGCGTCCCATGGCAACCCGCTGGCGCTGGCCCCCGGAGAGTTGGGACGGTTTGCGGTCCAGCAAGTCCTGGATTTGCAGGATTTCGGCCACTTCCTTGATGCGCTGCTCGATGGCCGGCCGGGCCACCTTGCGGGTTTCCAGACCAAAGGAGAGATTGCGGCGGACGTTCATGTTCGGATAGAGGGCATAGGACTGGAACACCATGGCGATGTCGCGATCTTTCGGCGCAACATGGCTGACATTGCGGTCGCCGATGCGGATTTCGCCGGAAGTAATGGTTTCGAGCCCTGCGATGAGGTTCAGCAGGGTGGATTTGCCGCAGCCGGAGGGCCCCACCAGAACCAGAAATTCTCCCGCCTCGATGGCGATGTCGATGCCCCGGAGCACTTCGACCGAACCGAACGTTTTGCAAACGCTATCGATCACCAGTGATGCCATACTTCTCCCCGTATATTCTCCTGAGAGATATTATCCTTTGACCGCGCCGGCGGTAAGACCGCGCACAAAATATTTTCCGGCCACAAAATAGACGAAAAGGGTTGGCAGGGCCGCAATGATGGCCCCGGCCATGTCGACGTTATACTCCTTCACCGAGCTCGAGGTGTTGACCAGGTTATTCAGCGCCACGGTGATCGGCTGGGTTGCCCCGGTCGAAAAACAGACGCCGAACAGGAAGTCGTTCCATATCTGGGTGGTCTGCCAGATGATGGTCACCATGAAGATGGGTTTGCTGATGGGCAGCATGATCCGCATGAAGATGCGGAAGAATCCGGCGCCGTCAATCCGGGCGGCTTTGACGAGCTCGTCCGGCACGGCGACGTAGTAATTGCGGAAGAAGAGCGTTGTGAAGGCCAGACCGTAAATGATGTGCACCAGGACCAGCCCCCAGAAAGACTCAGCCAGACCGAGAAAGCCCAGCGTGCGGGCCATGGGCAGCAGGATGACCTGAAAGGGAATGAAACACCCCAGGAGCAGCATGGCGAAAAAGGTGTCGCTGCCTCTGAAGCGCCACTTGGATAGCACATAGCCATTGATGGCGCCGATCAGGGTCGAGATCAGAACCGCTGGGATCACCATGCGGATCGAGTTCCAGAAAAAGCCCTTGATGCCCTCGTTGGTAACGCCGATGGTCGCGTAGCTCCAGGCCTTGATCCAGGGCTCGATCGTCGGGTGCCGGGGCAGTGAAATGAGGTTGCCCGTGCGGATTTCATCCATGGATTTGATGGAGGTGATGACCATGACGAGGAGGGGCAGAAGGAAATAGAAGACAAAAAGGAGCAGTACGCCGTAGATCAGCAGACGACCCACCATCACTTGCTGGCTTTGCCGCGAGGTGTCAGGCATGCTGTTTTCTCCTCAACTCCGAGTAGAGATAAGGCACGATGACGGCCATGACCATGAAAAACATCATCATGGCGCTGGCGGCCCCCAACGCCAGCCGTCCCCGCGTGAAAGCGTAGCTGTACATGAATGTTGCAGGCAAATCGGACGCATACCCCGGACCGCCTTGTGTCAGGACCACCACCAGGTCGAAGCTTTTGATGGCGATGTGCATTAGGATAATGAAGGTGCTGAAAAAAACAGGCCGCAGACTGGGGATAATGATTTTTTGATAGATGCGCGGCAGGCCGGCGCCATCTACCTGGGCGGCCTTGATGATGGCGTCGTCAATGCCGCGCAGCCCGGCCAGGAACATGGCCATGACAAACCCGGTGGACTGCCACACCGCCGCGATGACCACGCAGTAGATCGACATCTCGGAGGTTACCAGCCAGTCGAAGGTGAAGGTGGACCAGCCCCATTCCCGCACCAGCCGTTCGATTCCCAGCCCCGGGTTGAGGAGCCATTTCCAGGCCGTGCCGGTTACCACGAAGGACAGCGCCAGGGGGTATAGGTAGACGGTTCGAAGGGCCCCTTCGATGCGGATCTTCTGGTCCAGAAAAATAGCCAGAAGCAGCCCGAAAAGGGTGCAGAAGAAGATAAAGAGGCCGCCGTAAACCAGCAGATTGTGAACGGCGACCCCCCAGCGCTCGATGCGCCAGAGCTTGGCATACTGCGCGAGGCCGACAAAATCGTAGCTGGGCAGGAAGCTGGACCGCGTCATCGACAGGTAGAGGGTCCAGAGGATAAACCCATAGATAAAGACCACCATGACCATGAAAGTCGGGGCCACGACGATTTTTGGCAGCGCCGTTTCCAGTGCCGCAAACCATTTTGAAGACCGGCTGCTGGAGTGCATGGGCATTTCAACCGCCCATCGCCGGCGCGATAGGCGGCCGGTCGATGGACGGTCCAACTGGATTGAGTGGTGGGGCGCCCGGCCCCCCGTCACCTTCATCGCGCCTCGAAGAATTACATCTTCGCTTCCCGCACGGCGGCCGCCAGCTTCTGAGCGGCATCAGCGGCCGGCATGTCGGAATTGTAGAAGTTGGTAATCACGTCGAACATGGCGCCTCGAACGGCCGGCGAAACGGCCATTTCATGGGCCATGCTCGGCAGCAGCCCCCCGTATGAGGCGGTGGCTTCGAAAGCTGTCATGGATGCCACGGCCACGGCGTCGAACGGCGCTTCCGAAATGCCGGAGCGGACAGGAATGGAGCCTTTATTGACGTTGAAAGCCACCTGAAAATCCGGCGAGAGAATGAGGCGCGCCATGGCTTTCTGGGCGGCTTTGGCAGCAGGGTCCTTGACTTCGAACATGATAAAGGAGTCCACGTTGAAGAGGAAGACATCCATTGTTCCCGGTGCGGGCAGGGCGTCGTAATCCTTGCCGGGCACTTTGCCGGCCGCCGTGAATTCACCCTTGGCCCAGTCGCCCATGAACTGCATGGCGGCCTCGCCTTTGATAACCATGGCCGTGGCCAGGTTCCAGTCGCGGCCCGGTGCGTTTTTATCGGTAAAGGGCTTAATCTTTTTGAAAATCTTCAGGGCTTCGACCATGGTGCTGCTGGCCAGGGCCTGTTCATCGGCCTCCACCAGGGCTTGTTGATAGAATCCCGGTCCGCCGACCCCCGCCACAATGGATTCCCAGACGGTGGCCTCCTGCCATGGTTGGCCGCCAAACGCAACGGGGATGAACCCGGCCTGCTTTATTTTGTCACAGGCCGCAAAGAAGTCATCCCATGTTCGGGGGTATTGAGCGCCGGCTTTTTTGAAGACCGCCGGGTTGCACCACATCCAGTTGATGCGATGGACATTGACGGGGACGGCTACCCAATGGCCCTCGTATTTCATGATATCGGCCACCACCCTGGGAACCAGGGTGTCCCAGCCTTCGGCTTGGGCCACGTCGTCGATATTGGTCAGAACCCCCAATTGAGCCCACTCCTGAATCTGAGGACCCTTGACCTGGGCGGCTGTCGGTGGGTTGCCGGAAACAGCGCGGGATTTGAGGGCCGTCATGGCATTGGCGCCGGCACCCCCGGCCACAGCGAAATCCTTCCAGGTATGGCCTTCCTTCTGGAGCATTTTCTGGAGTTCCTGCACGGCGGCGGCTTCGCCCCCGGAAGTCCACCAGTGCAGAACTTCGACCTCTCCAGCCGTGGCATTCGCGACAAAGGCGATCGCAAAAACCGAAATGACGATGATCCGTTTGACATTACACAGCATCTGAACACCTCCTTTTCGACTCAGGTGATGGTTGAGCCGACGAGCGGAATCATTGGTTGTGGTGTGCACCGGAGGGCGCGCATGGCACGATCCGGCGAGTTTGGGCCTTCTTCTGGTTTGTGGCGGTTGGAATTTGATGGCGGATATGACGTTACGGCATAACCTACAGTAATGTCAATGTAATTGAAGATGCCCGAGGGACGGTGGTGGCTGCCGGGGGGGACGACAGGCGCATGGGGCGGGAGTGAAGCGTGTCGGTGGGGTCAGCCGGTGGGGGAATGGCCTGCCGCTTGCTGGGGGACTTTTTGGACCTGGCGAATGTCATAACCGTAGGATTCCAGAAGGGCCAGCAACCCGGCGTAGTCGGCGTCGGGGATCGACGGCGCCCGGGCCATGATCCAGACATAATCCCGTTTGCTTCTTCCGATAACGGTGTGGGAGTAGTCATCCGCCAGAAAAACCACGCGGTACTCGGCCTTGAACGGCCAGACGAACTGCATGCCCCAGTGCGCGTTGGAGTCGGTATCGATAACAAAGGCCCGCGAGGTGTAGACTTTTTCAGGGCCGTCGAATCCGCCCTTGTTGAACCGGAAGGTCGTCTCCACGGATCCATCCGCATCCAGGCGATAGGACTCGACCGCGTTAAAGGCCTCTTTTTCAAAAACGGTCGGGATGCTGGCGATGACATACCAGTCGCCCATGAAGCGCTTCAAATCCAGGCTGTCCACCGTGGGAATGGTGGGCGCGGATCCGCACCCCAGAATGCTGATCACCGACAATGCCGCTATTGCTCTAACTGTAATGGATATCATTGGGCCCACTTTTGTTTGATAGATTCATTGTCACATCAAAATGGGTCGCTATCAGGATGCCGTCAAGGCACAGTGGCCAAATAAAGCACCATGACGGTCATTTATGGAAGGCGTTTGAGACGATTCCGGATTAGAGGGGGCCGCCGGGAAGCATCGGATCGATACGTTCCCGGCGGTTTGACCGGGTTATGGAATGTGGGGGCAGGTTATCATGGTGCCTGTCCCTCACCAGGGGTATTGGGTTACCGGGCGCCGTTGATACCGAAGGAAAAAGAGAAACCGGGTTCCGACACGGTCCCGGCCGCCTGGTACTGGTCGTAATCGCTGTAGCTGTCGTCACTGCTGGTGTGGTGGTAAATGTGTTTGACGACCGGGCGGCGATAAGGACGGTGGTGTTGGCCACGGTACCGCGGGCCAAAGTGCCCTTTTCGGCCATGGCCCCAGCCATTGTGCTTCTTGTAAAAAGGAGCGCCATTGTGGTGCCATTTCTGGTAGTGGTGACCGTGGCGGACATCACGGCCGGCCCAGGCACTGCCAGAAAACACGTAGACAAATCCGATCAAAACCAGGCTGATAAGGGTGATTTTCTTTTTCATGTCAGTCCTCCTTGGTTGGTGGCCGTTGTGCGATTGGCCGGCGTTTGAACCATAGGACGACTGATTGTTTGGAAAAGTTTACAAGAGGCCTTTTTTAGTCCTTCCCCCATTCGACGTTCTGTTGTCAAAAATGATGGGTCGTCCCTGAGCGGCTGCGCCGTGTCTTGGCGCCCATGACCGCTTCCAACTTATCTATCGCGCGGTCGCCCGTGCAGTGGCAGGGAATCACCGTTTCGATGGGCATGGTCTTCATGGCCGCCAGGGTTTGATTCAAGCGCCGGTCATCGGCGTTCAGCAGGTGCAGGCCGCCGATGACCGCCCGGATGCGGGCGACGCCGCTCAGGCGTGTGACATGAGTGAGGGTGTTGATGATGCCGGCATGGCAGCAGCCGACACAGACCACCAGACCTTCGTCCGTCTCGATCCACAAGGCCAGATCGTCCTCGATCGGATCGACATGGCGGGCTTCCGGGTCGAGAAAGAAGGCGCCGCCGATATCCTCGAAGGTCGTTTGGCGGGGGATAGGCCCGGTCAGGCCGATGTTTTCGGAGAGCATGACCGTTTCGGACGTCCAGTGCAGGTTTTTTTCGGGCAGCCTGTCGAGGGCGGCCATGGATTCGGAGGGCATGTGCGCCGGCTTCGGAGATCCGTTGCGCAGACTGTAGCGTGGCTGGACCACACCGGGGTGACAATAGACATGCGCGTTGGGTGCAACATGCAGGACGTGGGGCATGCCGCCGGTGTGGTCGTAATGCCCATGGCTCAGAACCAACAGGTCGGTTTTCCGCAAATCGACCCCGATGGTCCGGGCATTCATCGGCAGGGCCGGCCCCTGTCCGGTGTCGAAAAGGATATGGCGGCCGTCCGCCTCGATCCAAAGCGAAAAGCCATGCTCGGTTGTGAGGCCCGCTCCGGCCTGGTTGTCGACCAGGATGGTGATGTCGATCGGTGAAGCGTTCATTCGTGTTCCTGCTTTCCTGTCGGTGTGTAAAAATTGCGCCCCGCGTTGGTTTTCGTGGCCAGTCGGCCGGCCGTGACCAGAGCCCCCAGATGTTTGAGCGCCGCGTTGACATGGATCCCGAGGCCTCGGGCGACATCATCGGCCGTGCAGGGGCGTCGCTCGAGCATGGCCAGAATGTCGGTCTCCCGGACGTTTTCAGCGGTCGACACGGGCACGGTTGCGGTGTCGTCGTAGCTGACGATGTCCACAGGCACGGCGAAAAGAGCTGCCAGAGCATGCAGTTGGTCGCTGGAGAGGGGCGATGCCATAGTCTCCGCCGGCGGACGGCAAACCGTATTCAACTGAACCCGTGCCGGATTGATGTGGTTCACGTGGGCCGCGATTTTTTCAACCTCCGCCTCCGTGCCTGTCATGCCCTTTAGCAAAAGGACTTCCAGCCAGACCGCTCCCGCAAAACGCCGGGTAAAGGCGGCCAGGCCGTCAACCATCCGTTCGAACGATAGGGCCTGGTGCGGTCGGTTGATCTTTTGAAACAGACCGTCATCGCCGGCATCCAATGAGGGAAGCACCAGGTCGGCCGCCAGCAGGGCTTGCTGGACTTCTGTCATCCAGAGCAGGGCGCCATTGGTCAGGACGGCCACCGGAATGTCGGTTTGCTGCTTGATGCGTCGGATCACCTCGCCGATAGCGCTGTTCAGTGTGGGTTCGCCGGATCCCGCCAGTGAAACATAGTCGGGCCTGTCAGCCGCCGTCAATATAGGCTCCAACTCGGCCATGATGCTTTCCGCCGTGACGTACGCTTTTCTTTCGAGGGTCAGGTCCGTCGTTCTTCCCAGTTGGCAGTAGATACAGTCATACGTACAGACTTTGAACGGCACAAGATCGATCCCCAGCGAACGCCCCAACCGCCGCGAGGGTACCGGCCCGTATACGTGTCGCATATCAGATGGCTTCATGGTTTGTTTCTCCTTGGCGGTGCGGGCTAACCGTTATGAATGCTCTGTCGGTCCGTCGCCGGCATGACGTATTCCACCGGAATGACCGGGCGTGTCGGTAGACCGTATCATGATATGGGTGCCCACAGGCTGTCCCACATGGGCGGCGATCACCGGGCATTTGGCCTGAAGCAAGAAGAAAATATTGCCCGGCGCGTCGCTCAGTGTTTCAAAATTGCCCTGCCCCTTGGCGATGATGAGGTCGGCTTCGTGGTAGTATCGCCGGAACGCCTCGCTACAGTCGTCGAGAAGGGTGCCGGGAGCGTCCGAGCCATTGTCGATCACCCCGACCAATGAATCCAACCCTGCCGCCCGGGCGTCCGCCATCGTGGCGTCATTGATAACGGATGCGCCGCGCACCGCAAGGGTAACGCCGGCGGGCGAGAGTTGCGCGATCAACAGGCGATCAAAAACGATTTCCCCCGCATTATCGGCGATGTACAGAATGTTTTGGGCGGTGGAAACGGCCTGGCGCAGCGCATTGGTCTCACCGACAAAAGGTTCGGATAAAGCGTGCTGCACCGATCGGCGGACATGGGATGCGGTGACCGTGCGATGGGCTCCCAGATCGATCACATTACCGGCCATGGCCAGGCGTATGGCTGTTTCCAAAGAATCTGCGGCAGAGGCGACCATGGCTTCCAGCTCGGGAAGAAGGGCCAGCGCCATTCGGTTCTGATCCTCTTTCGCCTGGCGATAGGGGTCATCGTTTCCCATCAGTTCGCGCAGGTGCCGGTGAATCCTTTGGCCAAGGACCGGGGGCGACTGGTTCAGGTCCATCGCGCTGGTCCATTGCAGCACATCGCGCAGAATGCGTTCATGGAAGGCCATGTCCGCGGACAACTGCCGGGCCGCATCAAGCGCCTGGCGCACGAAGCAGGGAATACAATCCAAAGATGTCTTCATGATACGGCCAAGCGTGTTCTTTCCCTTGGTTCAAACGTAAGGCAAATTCTGCCAGCCCTTTGGCTATGTGCCAACAGGACACTTGGGTGCTTTCAAATGTTGATGGGTGCTTAAAAGTCATGTTTCTGACGGTTGTGTAAAATGTTCGAGATACGGCTTGCGAATCCCGAGAAGTGGGGCGTACATCCGGTATGCCGCAATAACAAGGGATAAGTGTAACGCGGATATCGGATTTTTTACTCAACTGTCAATGTTGGGCCGCACCATCCCGCATCCGGTGCGGCCCGAGTTTAGCGGTCGCAACCCCAATTAGTCCGTGGTCGATTCGGATTCGAGGGCGGCAAGGCGTTTCTGA
Organism: Deltaproteobacteria bacterium; assembly: GCA_020444045.1. Lineage (GTDB taxonomy): Bacteria > Desulfobacterota > Desulfobacteria > Desulfobacterales > UBA5852 > JABZFP01. The sequence continues at coordinate 56,262 of JAHLLS010000028.1, read as the reverse complement.
ATCACCTCCAGTTCCGCCTGAAGGCTCCGGGCCTGGCCGGCGAGGGCTTGCTTTTCAATCTCGGGATCCGGCTGCCCGTACGTTCCGGGGTAACCATAGGGGGCGCCATATCCGCCGAAACGCATCCCGCCGCCTCTGCCGAAATTGCGTCCCATACGCCGACCGCCACCGAAGCCGCGCCCGCGGCCAAATCCCAATCCATAACCAAATCCGGCGGCGGTGTAAGGGATTTCCGTTCCGGCATTTCCGCTGCAGTATCCAGCCCCGCGTCCGGTCATGGGGCCCATTCCCATGGGGCCTGTTTGATTTCTTCCTGGCATGATGTTGTCCTCCTTAGATTAACGTTTGGGTTATGCTCTGGTCATGGTGCCGCCGCATTTGGGGCATTTTTGCATGACGCAGGGAACACCACGTTCATGGGGTTCGCGCTGTCCGCACTGGGGGCAGCGGCAGAATCCACTCGATTGCGCCGCGGTGCCGTTATCGGCAGGGACCATTCGACCGCCGCCGCCCTGACCGCGGCCGCCGGCTCCCTGCCCACGGCCCCCGCCACCTCCTTGACCACGACCGCCCCCGCGGCCGCCTTGTTTTTTTCCATTCATGAGGTTGACCTCCCTGCTTTCAATGGTGTTGCTGTGATTCGGATGGCGCCCCCGCCGCCGGCATCCGGGCATCATGAAAACTTCTTCCGCCAGGCCCCCTTTTATCCAGGCCTGAATAACCGCTTCCGGGTTGCCAGCCACAAAGGGGATCACCTGGATGCCATAGCCGGCAATCATAGCCCTCACCGGGCGCGAAATCGCCCCGCAAATCAGCGTGTCGACTTCCAGCTCAACCAGTCGAAGCGCTCTTTGCACCGGGAGTTCGCCGGACAGGACATGCTGTTTTTGGCCGATCATGCGTCCCCCGAGCACTTCCACCAGGCGGATGTCCCGGGCGACGTCGAAAACCGGGGCAATGCGATGATTCCAGATCGACATGGCGATGTTCATGAAAAGCGTCCTTCGGTGTTGTTCGACCGGATCTAAAGCATTGTTTGTGCCGGAAATGGCAGATTACCAATAAAAGATATAAATAATTATAATAACTATAAATATAAATTTTAAACCCGTGTGTTCAGGGAGACGTATCGATGCGTATGCGCTACGGTATGCTGTTTGAAGGGGTGCGTTTCGGCTACTATTGGGTGGGGCGTGAGCGCCCGTCCTGTTTCGGGAGGGACATGCCCAGTTTTTTCATCCGGCGGAAGAGGGTGGTTTTGTGGATACCGAGCATCCGGGCGGCGGCGGTTCGGTTGTTGTGGTGCTGGTCCAAGGCGCTCTGGATGGCCTGGGCGTCGAGCATGTCATGGGCGGTCTTGATGCCGGGGGCTGTGGATTGGGATACGCCATGGGCCGTCAGCTCATCGGGCAGGTGTTCCAGGCCGATAAGCCCTTCCCGGCACATGATGAAGGCGCGTTCGATGGCGTTTTCCAGTTCACGGACGTTGCCGGGCCAGGGATGCACCATGAGCAGCGACAGTGCTTCGGCGGTGATTCCCTCGATCGATTTGTTTTGCAGCCGGTTGAAACGGTCGATGAACTGGTCCACCAGCAAGGGGATATCTTCTTTGCGTCGGCGCAGCGGGGGCAGCTCGACGCGGACTACGTTCACACGGTAGTAGAGGTCTTCCCGGAAGTCGCCCTTGCGCATCTGCTCCGCCAGGTCTTTGTTGGTGGCGACAATCAAGCGCGCTTTGGTGGCTTCCGAGCGGGTGCTCCCCAGGGGTTCATAGGACCGTTCCTGTAGAACCCGCAGGAGCCTCACCTGGAGGGCCGGGCTGATTTCACCGATTTCGTCCAGAAACAGGGTGCCGCTTCCTGCCATGGCAAAGCGACCGGGTTTGTCCTTGGTGGCGCCGGTAAAGGCGCCGGCCTTGTAGCCAAAGAGTTCCGACTCCAATAGCGTTTCGGGCAGGGCCCCGCAGTTGACCCCGACAAAGGGAGCTTTGCTGCGGGGGCTCAGGTTGTGAATGGTCTGGGCCACCAGATCCTTGCCGGTGCCGGTCTCGCCCAGGATCAGGACGGTGCTGGGGCTGGCGGCAATGGCAGGCAGTGCTTCGAATATGCGTTGCATCAGCGTGCTGCGACTGACGAGATCACCGATTCGGGCGCGGCCCTCCAATTCGCGGCGCAGGGCTTCGATTTCACTGAGGTCACGGAAGGTTTCAGCGCCGCCGATCACCCGGCCGTCGGCTTCCCGCAATACCGCCGTCGAGATGCTGACGGGAATGCGGCCGCCTTCGGCATCGATGATATAACCCGCTCGGCCAATGACGGGCTGGCCGGTTTTGAGGGTCTGGCGGAGGGCACAGTCAGCCCCGCACATGCTGGAGCGAAAGACCTCTGAGCAGCGGCGGCCGATGGCGTCGGTGCGTGACACCCCCGTGATGGTTTCGGCCGCCCGATTGAAAGAGGATATGCGCCATTCCAGGTCGACGGTAAACACACCGTCCGATATACTTTCCAGGATGGCCTCGGTGGGTGTCGGGGCGGTGGCTTTTTTCTTCGGATTCTTCATCGCATTGCGTGGCATCGGTGTAACGGGTAGTTTTATTGTCAGACAAACGTCGAAATAAGACCTTTGGCCGGCATGGTGGAAAAAAGATAATGGATGATAGCGGTATTCGATAAAATTTTCAAAAGCTTTTGATGCCGAGGCAGGTTTGGGATAAGGTCGGCAGCGTGATTTCATCCCAGCGCCATACATCTGACGGGCCGGTCCCCGCCCGGATTCTCTTCTGGTTGTCCGCTTCGGTGGGGGTCACCATGGTGGGTATGGGCATCATCTGGCCCATCATGCCGCTATACGCGGTTCAGCTGGGGGCCGGCGGCACCGAGCTGGGGTTCATCATCGCGGCCTTCAACCTGGCCCGCAGCCTTTTCAACCCGGTGGTGGGGCGGCTCTCCGATCGCCTGGGGCGCAAGCCCTTCATGCTGGCCGGGCTGTTTTGCTACGCGTTGTTGTCCATCGCCTATATCCAGTCCACAAGTGTAACCGGGCTGATCGCTGTACGCTTTGCCCACGGCCTGGCCGCGGTCTGTGTGGCGCCCGTGGCCATGGCGGTGGTGGCCGAGATCGCACCACCGCAGCGATTGGGGATCTACATGGGCACCCTCAGTATGGCGCTTATGCTGGGCGTGGGGGCCGGCCCCCTGCTGGGTGGCATCATCAAGGACTGGCTGGGGACGGCAGCGGCTTTTTTAACCATGGGCGGTCTGGCACTCGTGACGTCGGTCGGCATTCTGGTCTTTGTGCCTTCCCTGGCCCGCAAGGCGGGCGAAACCGTAAAACCCTCGTCCTCGATGATGCAGACGCTCCGGCAGAGCCGTATTCTGCAAACCGTTTTTAGCATTCGCTTTTTCTCGGCCGCGGGACAGGGGGCCGTGTACACCTTTTTGCCGCTCTACGGCGTGGCCATCGGCATTTCCAGCACCCAGGTGGGGATCCTGCTGGGGGTCAACGTGCTCCTGATCGCCTTCCTGCAGCGTCCGGGCGGCCGCCTGGCCGACCGCACGCGTCCCGTTGCCTTGATGGTGGGGGGGATTGTTCTGTCAGGCCTGGCCGTGGCCGGTATGCCCCTGGTGCAGAATTTTTCCGGCGCCCTGGTAATGAACATTCTCATGGGTGTCGCCAACGGTATCGCGGTTCCCGCTGCCCTGGTACTGGCCGGGCGCGAAGGGGCGCGTGTCGGTATGGGGGCGGTCATGGGGCTGTTTGACGCTGCCTTGAGTCTGGGATTCATCGTATCGCCGATCCTTCTGGGCATGGTTCACGATGCCTTCGGTATCGCGGCCATCTTTTATGTCGGCGGGGCGATTATTCTGGGGGGCACCTTGCTGGTGGTGATGCGGTTTTGGTCCTCCTGGCGTCCTTGATCTTTTGGAAAACTTTTATATCGAGGGGGGGCTTTCCTATGCCCGCAACCAGTATGACAGCCGTCGCCATATCAGCATCGGCGCGTTGCGGCGGACGGCCAGCAGTGACGATGACGGAGATGCTTATTCCACTTCGCTCGCCGGGGACGGCTTATACAGTTGAAGGCCGGGAGCCTGAAGAAGACGGCCTGAGAGTGGGGGCCGGAATCGCTTGCGTCCGCTCCAGCAGGATTTCGGGCTCGATTCAGTTCGGCGGCGAATTCCGGGGCGATTATGTGGCGCACGGGGTCTACAGGTTGATCCGGTATGCGTTTTAATGGGAGGCTGCGGCCGCTCTATCGGCGAAACTTCGACCGGCATCCGTGAGGCCATTGCGCATCGGTGCGGAAGCAGCTTCGCGCTTGTCCGGCGCATGTTCGTTTTCCTTGAACAAAACGCCACGGTAGTTTATGGAAAATATTAGTCCGTCCTTTCCGCTGCATTTCAACCTCCTGCTGGAAATTCTCAGACGGCTGCACACGGGTTTCCCATCATCCGTAACCTTACAGGGAGCGATACCATGAGCGAATCCAAGCGCGTCATGACCGAAAAGCCCTTGAACGCCGAAACGCCAACGCCACGACTGCGGTCATGGATTACGGCCAACGATGTGTTTTTTGACCGCAATCAGGGCCAGATTCCCGATCAAAAGATGCCGCTGGATCAATGGGAACTGCTGATCGATGGTGAAGTGAAAAAGCCCCTGAGCATCACGTTTGAGCAACTCTGCGATTTTCCCAAAGCCATTGTCGCCAATACCCTGGAGTGCTCCGGCAACGGGCGGTCCCTGCTTGCCAAAAAATCGTCAGGCAACCCATGGACCATCGGCGGGGTAGGAAACGCAATATGGGGTGGCTTGGGGCTTGGAACCCTTCTGGCTGAAACAGGCCTTACGGAAAGGGCCGCACACGTTTCTTTCGAGGGCATGGACACGCCCCTTGGAAAAGCGAACATCAAATTCGTGCGGAGCATTCCCATCGACAAGGCCATGGCCTCCACCCTGCTGGCCTATGAAATGAACGGTGAGCCGCTGCCCCTGAAGCATGGGTACCCCTTGAGGGCCCTGGCATTGGGATGGACCGGCGCCAATTGTGTTAAATGGCTGAAGCGCATCACGGTGCTGGATAAGCCCTACGAGGGATTTTTCATGGACAAGGTCTACCGCGTCTTCCAAAAGGGCCAGGATCCGGCCAGCGGCGAGATCGTCACCGGCATCAAGCTCAAATCCATCATCACCCAACCCCTGCCCGGGGAACAGCGACAGGCCGGACGCATGGTGGTGCTCGGAGCGGCCTATGCCGGTGAGGAACACGTGGAAAAGGTGGAAGTGTCCCTCGACAACGGAATGACCTGGAATGCGGCCGAATTTCTTGGTCCGGACGAGCCCTTTGCCTGGCGGCACTGGCAGTTTGTGTGGCAGGCGACCCGAACCGGAAGCTACACCCTTCTCTCCAGGGCCACGGACAGCCGGGGTCGCCGGCAGCCTGAATCCGCCGAGTGGAATCTGCTGGGCTACGGTAGCAACGGCATCAAAGAGCATGGGATTACCATCGACATTGTATAGGCGGGACCGGTCCAAATCATGCTGATGGGCTAATCTTAATACACGTTTGCCGACGACAGTCACGTCGCGCTATTGTCAGGTTATCATGGCGTATGATTTGCACATGGAAGAACTTGTCCGTCGGCGGGTTGCTGACTACTACTGGCGCGATGACATCAACTGCGCCACCACCAACCTCAAAATTCTATCCGAAATATTTGGTATCGATTTGTCGGACCAGGTGATCGACGCGGCGGTCGGCATGCATGGCGCGGGTGAATACGGCGCCCAGTGCGGTCTGGTGGAAGGTGCCTTGATGTTTCTGGGAATTTCGGGCCGAAGGCAGAATATCGCCGATGATGCGATCATTCACGCCTGCAAAGCCTATGCGTGGCAGTTTGAAAAACGGTTCAGCAGCCTGTCGTGCGCGGCCCTGCGCCCCGAAGGCTTCGCCCCGAACAATCCCCCTCATCTCTGCGAAGCCTTCACCCGTGAAGCCGTCGGTTTCACGATTGAGTTCATGTCGGTTATTTTAAATCGGGTCCCGGGGCAGCGATCCAAAACGCTGGCATGCATTGAAAAACGGCGGATCGAAAGGTAGATCTGTGAAGAAACTTTTTTCGACGATTATCCTGGTGGTGGCAATCGTTGGGATTCTTCACTACTCGGGATGGTCTTTTTTCGAAGAACTGCGCTTTGAGCTGCAGCGCGTTGATGCGGTCAGCGATGCCTTCCAAAAAGGGCTAAGCGGCATCCAGGTTGAGGGGCAGGGGGTGGTTGTCAAAATCCTGCAGGACGATCGCAAAGGGAGGAGACACCAGCGGTTTATCCTGGAACTGGATTCCGGACAAACGCTGCTGGTGGCCCACAACATCGATCTCGCACCGCGAATTTCGCCTTTGATCAAAGGCGATGAAGTTCTCTTTTTCGGAGAATACGAGTGGAATGCCCAAGGCGGCGTTCTCCACTGGACCCATCATGACCCCCAGGGCCGCCATGTAAATGGCTGGCTCGAGCACAAGGGCGTTCGCTATAAATAATCAGCGCTATACCCTCGGCCTCTTTGTTCCTGATCCGGCGACGGATCGCTTTTCTTCGCGATGATGCGCACATAGACCACCGGCAATCCTTTTGTGAAAACGATTGCCGGTCTTTCCCAAATGCATTGCGGCGGTGGCATAGCCGTCACCCGATCATGGGCATCAACGTCCAGGCAATGATCCAGTTGTTGGTCTCAGGCGGTCGCTTCAGGCAAACAATGCCCGCATTTTGGAATTGAAAAACAGGCATCTCCTGGTCGCCGGTCACCAGCCAGGAACAGAGACGCACCATGAAGGGCAGGTGCCCGACCAGCATGAGGTTTTCCTTGCTGTCGATCAGGCCGGCCAGTGCGGTGACATCGTCCAGGGGGTTGAGACCGGATTTGGCAAGCAGTCCGTCAGGCGGGGCCAGGGCCGCTTCGAAAATTTCCGCTGTCTGACGGGCCCGTTTTTTGCCGCTGTGCAGAATGCAGCTCACCGGCACCCCGTAACCCTTCGCCACGCCGGCAATGCGTGTCGTCGTGGCCTGGCCCTCGTCGGTCAATCCTTTGTCAGGATCCACGTCTTTGGGGTGGCATTGACCATGCTGTACAAGATAAAGCGCCATGGTGAGGATCCTCCTTGTTTTCCGGAAAGGTTGGCGTTAAGGTACAAATTTCGATTTTTGCGCAAGTTGAATATGACGAATATAACGCCATTTTGATGAATGGCCAGCGGTGGTGGACTCGTGGGATGACAATCTCCTGGGAATACATCCGCTGATAGGAGTTCTCCATGCGTATCGTAACCCGTCCTGATTTTGACGGCGTGGTCTGTGCTGTTTTGTTGCGTGAAGCCATCGATGAAAAATTACCCATTTTTTGGGCCGAACCCGGCGACATGCAGCACGGCCTGGTCGACGTCCGGACCGGCGACATCGTGGCTAACCTGCCGTTTCACGATCGCTGTGCCATGTGGTTCGACCATCATTACTCCAACGTGCCGGGGCGACCGTTCGAAGGGGCGTTTGAATTAGCCCCGTCGGCCGCCGGGCTGGTCCACCGTTATTTTGCCGATCGGCTGACCACGGATTTCGATGAACTGATCCGGCAAACCGACAAGATCGATGCGGCAGCACTTTCCGAGGATGAAGTTCAGTTCCCGGAGAACTACCCCCATGTGCTGCTGTCGATGACCGTTTCCGGGCGTAATCTCGATGACGAGCCCTACTGGAACCGGCTGGTGACATTGCTGGGATCCGGGACCATCGACGCGGTCATGGCCGATTCCGACGTACGGCAGCGCTGTCAGCTGGTCGTGGAAGAAAACAGGGCCTACCGCGACCTTTTGCGCCAGCATACCACGGTCAAAGGGGGCGTGGCCGTGACGGATTTCCGGGCATTGCAAGAAACGCCCAAAGGCAACCGCTTCCTGGTGTATTCCATGTTTCCGGAAACGGTGGTCCAGATGAAAATCCGCCTGGCGGACCGCGACCGCGACAAGGTGATCGTCAGCCTGGGGCACAGCATCTTCAACCGCAACTGCCGGGTCAACGTGGGGGAGCTGCTGTCGCGCTACCAGGGCGGCGGGCATCCGGGGGCCGGCTCCTGCAGCTTTCACGTGCGCCACAGCGATGACACTATTCAAGCCATCCTGGATGTCCTGATGCGCAACGAACCCATCGCGGAATCGCGGCCGGAGGGCGAGGGCTACCCGGCATCATGAACGCCGCCGCAACGCGCATTAACAAAATCGTTTACGTGAAACTCCTGCTGATGGCGGTTTTCTGGGGCGGAACGTTTATTGCCGGGAAAATTGTTGCCCAGCGGGTGGGTCCTTATTCGGCGGCCTTTCTGCGATTTGCGATCGCCTCGGTTTTTTTATGCCTGACGGCCATCAAAATGGAAGGACATCTCCCGGCCCTGCGCCTGAGGCACCTGTTCCCTATTTTTCTGCTCGGCATGACGGGGGTCTTTGCCTACAATGTGTTTTTTTTCAAAGGCCTGAAACTGATCGAGGCCAGTCGCGCAGCGATCATCATTGCCAACAACCCCATCTTCATCGCACTGTTTTCGGCCCTGTTGTTTCGCGAACAATTGACGCCGACCCGTCTGACCGGCATCCTGATTTCCATCGGCGGGGCGGTTCTCGTCATTACCCGTGGAGATCTGCATATGATCGCCAGCGGGGCCGTGGGATGGGGGGAACTCTTCATTCTGGGATGCGTGGCCAGTTGGGTGACCTTCTCCCTGCTGGGCAAATTGCTGTTGGCAGAGCTTTCGCCCCTGGCATCAGTGCTTTACGCGGCGCTGAGCGGCGCGGTCTGCCTGGCCGTGCCGGCCTGGCAGGAAGGGATCTTGACCGCCTGGCCGTTCTACACCGTGGTCGATTGGGGAGCGCTCTTCTACCTGGGGTTTTTCGGAACAGTGTTGGGGTTCGTCTGGTACTATCAAGGCATCCAGCGGATCGGTGCCATGAAGGCGGGCGTGTTCATCAACTTCGTTCCCATCAGCGCAATCGTCTTCAGCTTTTTTATTCTGCACGAGCCTTTGAGCCCCTCCCTGCTCTTTGGGGCTGCCATGGTGCTTTCCGGCGTCTATCTGACCAACCGCGAAACCCCGTCACGATGACCGCGAGCGGCCTTTCGGGGGCTGCCCCATATCCGCAACCCTTGCCGGGGACTGAAAAGCCACTACTTTAATAGTTCCTATCGCCCATTTCCAGCAATGATCTGCGGACCTGCATCCATGGCCACGACCTTCACGATCGGCTTTTCCTCCCATCGCCCTGAAACCCTGCCCCTGGCGGAGCGTGTCATGGCCGAACACGACCATATCGTGATCGAGGAGCCGCCAACACCTGAATTCAGCCGGATGCTGGCGGGCACGCTGCCTGTCGATGATTACGTGCTGACGGCAGACTATGAATTCCCGGCGTTTGCAGCGGCCGCCTGCCGGATGCTGCAGCGGTTGAGGAACAACGGCAAACGGATCCATCCCTGTGAACCCTTTATGACCCGTTTGATTCGGATCCACGAGCTTTTCGGGGATGGGCGGCGCCCTTCGGAGCTTACGCATGACGACCAGTTGGGGCCGGTCTACCGGGCCGAACGCGAAGCCACCAGACGCCTGCTGACGTTTTACAGCGCGGCTGCGGATGGCGATTTTGACCCCATGGTCGAAGCTGCGTGCGCCTTCGCGGCGGCGGATGCGGCGCGGTTTGTATTGCGGGACCGCCTTCGCGCGCAATCCGTGGCGCGTTTGGTTGCCGATTGCGGCGGCAGGGTTTATGTCGAAGCGGGATACCTGCATCTATGCCTGCTGCGCGAGCTGCGGCGGCAGTTGTCTCCGACAACTTCCATCCGGCCCTTGTATCTGCTTGGCGACCTCTACCGTGCGGCAGGCCATGGCAGTCATCTCTACAACCCAGGTGATCTCCTGACCCTGATGTTGATCTTCGATTGTCCCCCGATCATCGAACGCCAACATCTTCTGGCTGCGCGCAGTCTGGTCTACAACCAGTTGTCCGTCAAAGAAGAAATGGCACCTGAAGATGACGGCTACCCGGATGCCCGTGACGATTTATCCGTGATCCAGTATGTCAACCGGCTGAGTATCGATGATTGCCGGCAGCTCTATGACCGGATTGCAGGTATGGCGCCGGTTGCGGCGCGACAGGCCGCAGGCGGATTTCCGGCGATCGGCTTCGCGTGAAGCCCTCCCTTCCGACGGGAACTTATGGTTGCTGACGGGGACGGGGTTCGCTATAGTGGTGAATGGCAACGGCCTGACGCGGGCGGTTCGCCGGCATGAAAACCCATGAATTCCAATGAAGGAGAAACATTGGACGCACAAGAAACGGTTCGTCACCATATCCATACGCTGCTCACCGGGCAGCGCCTGGCAACCCTGTCCACCTGCAGCGCGGAAGGCCACCCCTATGCCAGCCTGGTGGCGTTCGATTCCGACTCTGATCTGTCCGGGATGATTTTCGCCACCTCCCGGGCCACACGCAAATTTGCCAATTTGTCCCACCAGGCGCGCGCCGCCATGCTGGTGGACAACAGCGGTAATGTCAAATCCGATATATACGCGGCCATGGCCGTGACGGCCCTCGGCGTGACGACGGAACTCACCGGCGCCGCGGAAGACGCGGCGGTGACGCGCTATATACTGAAACACCCGCACATGGCCAAATTTGTCCAGGCGCCCTCAACGGCGGTTTTACGATTGGCGGTAGACGTCTATTACCTTGTCAATCGTTTCCAGAAAGTCATGGAATACCATGTCGGACGATAAGCTGATCCTGCCGCTGGCCGCGATACGGCCGGATGACATTGCCCTGGCGGGAGGCAAAGGCTGCGCCCTGTCCCGGCTGGACCGCGCAGGCTTCCAGGTCCCCTTCACGATGGTGGTCACCACCGTTGCTTATCAGCACTTTGTGGACGCCAACGGGCTGCAGGAGAAAATTCTTCTTGAACTGAACCGCAAACCCTTTGCGGAGATGCGTTGGGAAGAAATTTGGGATGCTGCCCTGCGCATTCGCGGCATGTTTATGAATCATCCTTTGCCGACCGATCTCGATCAGGCGTTGCAGCAAACGCTGTCGCCGCCGTTTGTCGATCGGCCGGCTGTCATTCGCTCGTCCGCTCCCCAGGAGGACAGCGCCGGGGCCTCCTTTGCCGGCATTCATGAATCCTATGTCAATGTGCGCGGGCATGCTGCTGTTCTCGATCATATTCGTCGGGTCTGGGCGTCGCTGTGGTCCGACGGTGCGCTGCTATACCGGCAGGAGCTGGGATTGGCACCGGAATCCAGCGCCATGGCCGTGCTCGTCCAAGCGCTGGTCGTTGGCGACTATTCCGGCGTGGCGTTTACGGTCAGCCCCATGCATGCCGACCAGAGCGTCATCGAAGCCGTGCCCGGGCTGAACCAGGGGCTGGTGGACGGCCTGGTGGCACCGGAGCGCTGGATTCTGGACCGGGAAACCAATGCCATTGTTTCCCATGCCGCGGCGGATCGATCCCAAAGCGTCGTCCCGGCGGATCAGGGTATTCGCGTTGCCGCCCTTGGGGACGATGCGCCCCAGGGCCTGACGTCAAACACTATTGAAGCGGTGGCCGCGCTTGCCCGCCGGATCGAAAGCCTGTTCGGCAGCCCCCAGGACGTGGAGTGGACCGTTGTGGACGCCGACATTACCGTGCTGCAGGCCCGGCCCGTCACGACCACGGCGGCGTCCGAGGATGACAAGCGGGGCTGGTATCTCAGTCTGCGGCGCAGCTATGAAAACTTGCAGCAGTTGCGGGTGAAAATCGAGGATGACCTGATTCCGGCCATGATTCGCGAGGCCGAGGAACTGGCTGCCATCGATTTTGCGCCCTTTTCGGATATCGAACTGGCGGCGGAAGTGCGTCGACGGGTCGACCGCAACCAGCACTGGAGCAATGTCTACTGGGCCGACTTCATTCCTTATGCCCATGGGGCACGTCTTTTCGGCCAGATCTACAACGACACCATCAAGCCTGAGAATCCATACGAGTTCGCCGATTTGCTGACGGATACACCCATGGCCAGCCTCAAACGGAATCGACACCTTGAGGCGCTGGCCGCCGGCGTGCGCGATGTGCCCGGTGCGGCCGACGATCTTCGCCGTGGCCGAATGGACAACCTGCCGGCATCCTTGCGGTCCTCTCTGGATACGTTTGTGGCGCAATACGGAACTCTTTCCTCGGGGATTACCGGCGACTCTGAGGGGGCTCTCACAGAGAGTACGCTCGTGCGCTTGATCCTCGAACTGGCGGCCCGTCCGGGGCAATCCCCGGCGCGCCAGTCCGTTGATCACGAGGCCCTGGTGCGCCGGTTTATCGACGCCTTTTCACCGGAGGAACGCGACTGGGCCCAATCGCTGTTGGACCTGGCCCGCTCCAGCTATCGGCTGCGGGACGACGACAACATTCATCTCGGCCGTATCGAAGCACAGGCCCATCGGGCGGTGCGGGAGGCCGCCGCCCGGCTTGCAAACGATCCGACCACCGAAGACGCGGACGCGCTGCGGGAGGCCCTGTCGCTGATGCCGCCGGCCAAGCCGGCTCCGACAGAGACTGCGGAAAAGACCGCGCACGGATCGGGCCTGCAAGCCCGCCAGCTGGTCGGGCAGCCGGCCGGCCCCGGCCTGGCCCGGGGACGAGCGCGGGTGGTGACCGCACCACAGGATCTCAAGGCATTCCAATCGGGAGAGATTTTGATTTGTGACGCGGTGGATCCGAATATGACCTTTGTGGTGCCGCTGGCAGCCGCGGTGGTGGAACGCCGGGGCGGCATGCTGATCCATGGCGCCATCATCGCAAGGGAGTATGGGCTGCCCTGTGTCACCGGGGTGCCGGAAGCGCTGCAGTTTATCCGCTCCGGCGACCATGTGACGGTGGATGGTTATCTGGGCATTGTCATCATCAGTCCCGCAGCCACCTGAAAAATAAAATGCCGGCGGCGGCATCCATGAATGGGTCACCTTGGGGGAGGAATTATGGAAGAGAAAATCAAACTGGGAATCAGTTCGTGTCTGCTGGGCAACAATGTACGCTGGAACGGGGGGCACCAGCGCGATCGCTATCTCGTGGAGACGCTGGGCCAGTTCGTGGAATGGGTGCCGGTCTGCCCGGAGGTGGAGGTGGGCCTGGGCATCCCGCGGGAAACGCTTCGTCTGGTAGGCGATGCCTACAATCCGCGTCTGATCACGACCAAGACCAAGGTCGACCACACGGATGCCATGCAGCAATGGGCCCGCGGGCGCCTGAAAGATTTGGCCCAGGAGGATCTTTGCGGGTTCGTTTTCAAGTGTGACTCCCCCAGCAGCGGTATGGTGCGGGTGAAAGTCTACAACGCCAAGGGCCACCCCGAGAAGAAAGGGGTGGGTATTTTTGCCCGGGCCTTCATGGATCAGTTCCCCCTGATCCCGGTGGAAGACGACGGGCGCCTGCACAACCCCGCCATCCGGGAGAATTTCATCGAGCAGGTATTTACCCTGAAGCGCTGGCGCGAAACCCGTTCGCGGCGTTCCTGTGTGGGCAACGTGGTGGATTTTCACTCCCGCAACAAACTCTTGCTCATGGCCCACAGCCCCAAACACCTGAATGCCATGGGGAAGCTGGTGGCGGGTGGGAAAGCCAAGGAGTGCCGACCGCTTTACCATGAATACGAAGAACAGCTTCTGGAAGCCCTGCGGCTCAAGACCACCACGCGCAAGAACGTCAACGTTTTGCAGCACATGCTGGGATATTTCAAGAAGGATTTGTCGGCGGACGAAAAGCAGGAGTTGCTCGAGGTCATCGATCGCTACCACCGGCAGCTGATACCGCTGGTGGTGCCGCTGACCCTGTTTCGCCACTTCGTGCGCAAATACGACCAGCCCTATTTACGCCAGCAGACCTATTTGAACCCGCATCCCGTGGAGTTGCAGCTGCATAATCATGTATAGACGAATAAATGGGAATCATCATGGAAGACAAACTGATTCTGATGACGGGTGGCACCGGATACGTGGGAGGGCGGCTGATCCCGCGTCTGCTGGAGGCCGGGTATCGGGTGCGGGCCATGGCACGATCGCCCGAGCGCCTTTACTGCCGCCCCTGGGGCCGGCATCCGGCACTGGAGATCGTTGCCGGGGATGCCCTGGATCGCGATGCCTTCGTCGCGGCGGCGCAGGGCTGCGGGGTGGCCTATTATCTGATCCATTCCATGAATGCCCAGAAAGGGCAATTCGCGTCGGCGGACCGCACCGCCGCCGCTAACATGGTGGCGGCCGCCGAAGAAAACAACCTGACCCGCATCATCTATCTGGGCGGCCTGGGGGAGAAAAGCCACGAAGCTCTGAGCAAACACCTCAAGTCCCGCCACGAAGTCGAGCAGATCCTCCAGGCCGGGGCGGTGCCCGTGACGAACCTAAGGGCAGCCATGATTCTCGGTTCCGGCAGCGCTTCGTTTGAAATGCTGCGCTACCTGGTGGACCGCCTGCCCGTCATGATTACCCCGCGCTGGGTCCAGACCCCCTGCCAGCCAATTGCGATTCGCAACGTACTGGACTACCTTGCCGGCTGTTTGTCTGCGCCCGCCACCATCGGGCAGACCCTCGACATTGGCGGTCCGGACGTGGTGACCTATCGCGACCTGATTCACCTGTATGCCGAAGAGGCCGGGCTGCGGAAACGAATCATTTTCCCGGTGCCGGTGCTGACGCCCTGGCTGAGCGCCAAATGGGTTCATCTGGTCACCCCGGTACCGTCTTCCATTGCCCAGCCTCTCGCCGAGGGGCTTAGCATCCCGGTGGTATGCGGCGACAATCGCATTCATGACATGGTGCCGGTGAAGCTGGTCGATAGTCGTGACACCATCCGTATGGCACTGGAGCGCCTGCGACAGGAGCAGGTGGACACCTGCTGGTTTGACGGCGGGGGGGTGCTGCCGCCGGAATGGACCACCTGTGGCGATGCCGATTATGCGGGCGGGACGGTCATGCGCGGCGGTCATCGCATTGTTCTGGAAGCCTCCGCGGAGGAAGTCTGGCAGACCGTCCAGCGCATTGGCGGCCGCAACGGCTGGTATTTTGCGCAACCCCTGTGGCGCTTGCGGGGCATGATGGACCGTGCCGTGGGCGGTCCGGGGCTGCGCCGGGGCCGGCGGCACCCGGTGGATTTGCGGGTGGGGGACGGCCTCGATTTCTGGCGGGTGGTGGCGGTCGAGCCGCCCCGGCGGCTGTTGCTGCTGGCGGAAATGAAAGCCCCCGGCGATGCCCTGCTCGAATTCACCCTCCAGCCCGAGGGGCCCCGGCGGGTCGCGGTGGACATGGTGGCGCGTTTTCTACCCCGCGGCTTGGCCGGCATTGCCTATTGGTACGCCCTGCTCCCGGCCCATCAATGGCTCTTCGAGGGGATGCTCAGGCGTGTGGCCCAGCTTTCCGGCAAGCGGGTGATGGACGGCCCGCATAAGATTACGGTCGAGGATCCGGTGGTGTGCCGGCTTTGAGCACTGTGAGAGTGCAGCGCAGACTGGACGAAATATTCCATTTTCGTTATCATGCCCTCGCACAGTACCTTAAATGAAGCCCTTTAAACATCCCTGACGAACAGGAGACTGCCTTGATGAAGCGTTGGATTGTAATGACCGCTGTCGCGTGGGCGCTGATGGCTGGTGCCGGATGGTGCCAGGAAGCCCCGGTTAGTGAGGCCACCCAGGAATGCCTTGATTGCCATGCCATTTTTCATCCCGGCATCGTGGAGGGCTGGCGCACCGGCCGTCATGCGGCTATTACCCCCCAAGCGGCCATGGCGGTTGCGGACCCGGCCCGCAAGGTGTCCAGTACAGATGTGCCTGAAGCGTTGCAGGGGGTGGCCGTGGGCTGCGCCGAATGCCACACCCTGCGGCCGGATGCCCATGCCGACACGTTTGAACACAACGGTTACAACGTGCACGTGGTGGTCAGTCCGGACGACTGCCGCACCTGCCATGCCACCGAGGCCGACCAATACACGCGCAACATCATGTCGCATGCCTACGCCAATCTCGCCGACAATACCATTTATCAGCAGCTCCAGCGCTCTATTCTGGGGACGCCGTCGCTGGAACACGGCAAGATCAAAGTCGCGGCCGAAAATGCGGATACCAAGGCCGATGCCTGTTACTACTGCCACGGCACCGTCCTCAAGGTTACCGAAACCGAGGTGCGGGACACGGACGCCGGTGAACTGGAGTTTCCCGTCATCGCCGGCTGGCCCAACCAGGGGGTTGGCCGCATTAACCTGGACGGCAGCAAGGGGGCCTGTACGGCCTGCCATCCCCGACACAGCTTTTCCATGGAGATGGCCCGCAAACCGCACACCTGCAAAGAATGCCATGTCGGGCCGGACGTCCCGGCCTACAAGGTTTATGTCTCCAGCAAACACGGCAATATCTATTCCTCCAAACACGAGGAGTGGGATTTCGCGAAGACGCCCTGGACCATCGGCAAGGACTTTACGGCCCCCACCTGCGCGGTTTGCCATGTCAGCCTGTTGACCAATACCGAGGGCGAGATCATCAACGAGCGCACCCATGAAATGAAGAATCGCTTGTCCTGGCGCATTTTTGGGCTGATCTATGCGCACCCCCAGCCCAAGTCGCCAGATACCACCATCATTCGCAACAAAGACGGCCTGCCGTTGCCTACGGATTTCAACGGCGGCATGGCCAGTGAGTTCCTGCTGTCCGAAGATGAACAGGATGCCAACACCCGCACCATGCAGGCCACCTGCCTGGCCTGCCACGACACCTCGTGGGTACAGGGGCACTGGCAGCGCTTTGGCAACACGATTCGCCAGACCAATGTCACGACCCTGACCCTTACCGACATCATGAACGAAGCCTGGATGCGCGGTTA
Organism: Deltaproteobacteria bacterium; assembly: GCA_020444045.1. Lineage (GTDB taxonomy): Bacteria > Desulfobacterota > Desulfobacteria > Desulfobacterales > UBA5852 > JABZFP01. The sequence goes on along the minus strand of JAHLLS010000028.1, from coordinate 39,337 downwards.
CGCCCGGGGGCTGGGACAGGGCGAGAGTCCTTTCGACGAGGCCGTGGAACGCAAATGGAGCGATGCCTGGTTGTTCTATGCCAATACGGTGCGGTTCTCTTCTGCCATGGCCGGCGGCGGCGATTACGGAGTGTTTGCCGACGGCCGCTACCAGCTGTCCCAAACCGTCGCGGAACTGCACGAATGGCTGGAACAGCGACGGGTAATGGAGAATTTGGCGACAAAACCCTGATTGGGGAGGGGGCGGTGTCGACTATCGATGTCCAGGAGGAGCGGCATGTCCGTCGTTGATGAGCGCGTCACACGGTTGAATGATCGCGAGGTTCGCAAGGGGCGCTATGTCCTCTACTGGATGCAGCAGTCCCAGCGCGTCGAATACAATCACGCCCTCAATGTCGCCATTCGTGAAGCCAACCGGGCCGGGCTGCCCCTGCTGGTGGCCTTCGGCCTGACGGATGCCTACCCCGAGGCCAATTCGCGTCACTTCCAGTTCATGCTGGAAGGGCTGCAGGACGTTGCGGCGGCGCTGCAAAAACGGGGCATCGGCATGGTTGTCCGATTGGGCAATCCCCCGGAGGTGGCGCTCAACATCGGCCACGCCGCCGCCCTGATTGTCTGTGACGTGGGCTACCTGCGTCACCAGCGGGCCTGGCGCGATCAGGTCGCCCGGGAAGCGGATTGCCGCGTACTGCAGGTGGAAAGCGATGCTATCGTTCCGGTGGCGGTGGTGTCCGAAAAAGCCGAGTATGCGGCCCGTACCATTCGGCCCCGGATCATGCGCCATGTCGAGCGTTTCCAGACCTTACCGCGCTCGCCGCGTATCAAACATTCCGCCGCGGGGCTGCGAATTCCCGGATTGCGTCTGAAGGAGCCGGCTCGCATCCTGCGCCGGCTGGACATCGACCGCAGTGTGCCGCCCGTGGATCAGTTTTTCAAAGGGGGCACCAAACAGGCCAAGAAGCACTTGCGCCGGTTCATCAAGCATCACCTGGCGCACTACAACGATCATCGCAACCAGCCCCAGACCGATGACATTTCCCACATGAGTCCCTATTTGCACTTCGGTCACATTTCACCGGTCTACCTGGCCCTGAAGGTGCGCGAGGCCCGTGAAGGGCAGGGGATCGACCGGGCGGCCTACCTGGAAGAACTGATCGTGCGCCGGGAGCTGGCGCTCAATTTTGTCTGGTACACGCCGGATTACGACCGCTATGCCTGCCTGCCGGACTGGGCCCGCAAAACCCTGGCCGAGCATGCCGGAGACGACCGTGACCGTATCTACGACCGGGAAACACTTGAAAACGGCGATACCCACGACCCGTATTGGAACGCTGCCATGCGGGAGATGCGCTACACAGGCTTCATGCACAATTACATGCGCATGTACTGGGGCAAGAAGATTCTGGAGTGGTCGGCCTCGCCGGAAGAGGCCTTCGTCACGACCCTGTCCCTCAACAACAAATACTTCCTCGATGGAAGAGACCCGAACTCCTACGCCGGAGTGGCCTGGGTTTTCGGCAAGCACGACCGGGCCTGGTTCGAGCGGCCCATCTTCGGGAAAATACGGTACATGGCGGCCTCCGGGCTGGAGCGCAAGTGCGACATCAAGGGCTATGTTAAGAAAATCGACGAGCGCGTCCGTGGTCTTGAATAGTCTCCTCATTTTCTATCACGTGAGAAGAAAAGATGGAATCGTAAAAAGTATTTTAGCCGTCACTCCCGCGAAGGCGGGAGTCTAACACCCATTGAAACAACTGGATCTCCGCCTGTGCAGGGATGACGAAAAAAAATATTTCAGCGACTTTTTTTGAGGTCATCTCAAAATGCGATGAACGTATCGCCCGCCAAACCCTTGACCCCCGGAATCCTCGGCCCCTTTGCCATAAACCCGTTTGAAGAAGGACAACGAAAAATCCCATGACCGTGCCGGAAGATAACAAAACGCCCCTCCAGCAGGCTGGTGAGGACCTGTTCAACTTCGCTATCGAGCGGGAGGACACTAAATGGCTGTTGGCGCGACTGCCGGCGGAGGCGGAGGTGAAACCCGCCACAGTGGAATACGAGTTGCAGATCCTGAAGATCATCAGTGTCGGCTGGAGCATCCCCTACTTTCTTGCGGATTGGCCGGAAAAGCAGCGGCTGATCGAACTCTTCTGGCAAGCGGTGCGGGAATTTTCCGGCAGCCTGTCGCAAACCACCGAAATGATGACCGGCCAGGATATCGATTATTTCCAGACATTGAAAGAACGCCTGGATGGCTATCTGGACGCGCTGCAGCGGCACCCGGAGGCCAAAGAGCCCTCAGAAGTGATCGGGGCGGAATTCGCCCGCGCCTGCGGCAAGGCCGACGACCTCTTCGCCGCTTTTACCGGCGGGCGCATGTTCAGCACGACCACGATGCGTGTGCGGGAATACCTGGACGCGGCTAACCTGCAGGAAACGGGGGATAGCACGCTCCTGCATTGACGGCGACCGTCGCGTACGGCAACATAAGGGACGCCTCACGATGGGCTACAGTGCCGATCTGGAAAAAATTCTCGACGAGACGACCAGCACCTGGGCCACGGTTCAGAAAAAGAAGATGTTCGGCGGCGTGGTCTACATGACCCACGGCAACATCTGCGTGGGCATCTGGCAGGACCAACTCATCATCCGTGCCGGGGAGGCCGTCAACACGATGATGGCCAATGACGACCGCTTCCGGCCCTTTGACGTGACGGGCAGGGTCATGAAAGGCTGGGCTATATTGTCGCCCGAGGGTTGGCGCGATGCTACTGTGCGCAGAGGCGCCATTAAAATCGTGAGCGATTTTTGCCGGACCCTACCGAAGAAGGAGTGATCCCGATCCCCATTTTTTTGCTTTTTATTAGGTGCCTTATGATAAGGGCCAGCCATAGGTGCAAGGGATTTGTTCTGCAGAAAAGGTAGTTCTGATTCAAAATTTTCAGATGAGATATCTGTATTTCCGACCAAACTATGATGTTCTCAATATATATGTATTTTCAATAACTTTATATAATAGTTGATCAAATTCCATTTGTTTTGATATAAAAATTCATAATGAACCTCTGGTTTTCCAGCTCAAGCTGACCTATAGTTGTTCTCCATATTTAGAGTCGAATCCTCAGCCTAACTGCCTTTTGCACACCTCCTAAATTCCACATAATGAATTTATTTGTGTGAACCCTATAAAAGGAAGTGTAACATGCCCACTTATGATTTTCACTGTGAAAAATGTAAAAATTCTTTTAGCCTAATTCTTTCTCTTTCCGAATATGAAAAGAAGAAGTACAGTTGTCCAAAATGTAAATCCAAAAAATTGAGACAACAGATTACATCTTTTCAGACGGTAACTTCAAAAAAAAGTTAACGGCAATTGAGAGGTTATCTGCGGGTAATGGAATTTATATCCCAAGTTACCGGTTTTGGTGATATTCTCAATGGATCACAGATCGTAATAGCTGTTGATTTCGAAACGATTTCAGTAAAGAATTCCATAATATCTTTTGTGCTGTAAATCGATATTTGTTGGTAAAATATTTCCCTCGATATCAAAGCGCAACCCCATCCTTCCCACCTATATACATAGAGAAATTAGAAGCATGTTGACGAAACAGTCTATAGAGATACTGATTTACCCTTTTTGCCTGATCCTAATGTTGGGATGTACGATGCGGGTCGGCAAGAGTATGGAAGACGGAACATATCTAACTTTGCAAGGAGAAGCGGTGAGTTACTATATCGGGCCGTACGATTTAACCCTCCAGGCCGGACTCCAGGTCATATCCTTTTTGGAGATGCCGATCCACGAAAGGCGCAAGGCGCGAGACGGAATCGTGATTAAGTCTGAAACACCTCGCGGTTCACCATTGAGGTTTCAATTCACCAAAGAGGGGCGTGCCATCACAATGGTCAAAATTCGCACAGGAAGACTTGGTTATTGGGACAATAAATTCTCCTACCAATTGCATGCAATGATAAAGGCACAATTAAATCAATTGAACCAACAGAGAGCACAATTAAAGCACATGAACCAAAAGAAACCCGTGCAGGAGCAGTATAGAGACATAAATCCGACAGTAGTCTCGCCCGACATCAGGACCGCCACTTCAGAAAGTAAGCCTTCAGTCCCTGTCGAAGCCCCTTCGCTAAAGCCTGCAGCAGCCAAATTTCCGAATGAGGAGAATAGTGAACGAAAGACCGCTAAAACAGTTGCTTCTGTCTCCGGGGAATCATTGACTATGGTGGAAAGTGTTTCAGAGTTGCAGAGTACGAAACCAAGCGCTTCAATATTTTTCGACGTGGATTCGAACTTACCAGCTGAGGAAGAATTGACCAAATTGAACCGCATTGCCCTACAAGCGCTTTCAAATTTAAATACAAAAATGGCACTTACTGGATTTGTCGGCGAATTTGATGATATGGACCAAGCAGAGTCGCTTTCCAAAAGCCGTGTTATGGCCGTCAAATATTATTTGATTGGAAAAGGGGTCGATGCAGATCAGATCGTTGCCGTTCCGCAAACACTCATAAAGAAAGAACAGACGAACGATGAAACCTATCGACGTGTCGAAATCCGAATTTACTCTGAACCATAATTTACATACTATTCGAAGCAAACATTACTTTACAAATAACTCCAACCTGTACGTAACAAACTTTCAGAGACTCTCAAAAAGTTGTGATATAGGTATTGTTCTCTTACCTTCCCCACAAGGTACGCTTCACGGGTGGTCTTTTTCTGCAAGGCAATTCAAACTGGTGTATAACGCCGTAATGAATCGTAGACCCATCATTTATGCATATCTTAGCGTACCGGCGCCCGTCTTGATGAAACAATCCCCTACTTAGTGTAACCTCACGCTCCTTTAAATCGAAGTTGGCTGATGCTTCGCGATTGTTGGCTGAAAATTTATTGCCAAACTGGACGCCCCCAAAATTATGATTACATTGCAATTGGCTTTGCCGGCCGTTTTGTATTGGAGAACCAAGATGATTGGAATTAACGATGACAACCTTGCCAGTATCGAGTTTCGTTTAAATTGGGAGAAAAACGACGTCCGCCACACCGATGCCGTCTATGCCCAGCGGGTCAATTTCTGGCGTGACCTGTTCCCGGGATCTCTGCGTCGGGAGCTGATGGGCTCCTATGCGGGCGATACCCTTTCACAATCTTTCGAACCCGGAGAAATCGTGGCGTTGCCGGATGAACGCCAGCGTCACACGGTTCCCCATGGCCGCGTGGAAGGGCAGCGGGCCGATGGGTCGCCGCTCACGCCCAGCTACGGGCGGTTTTATCCTAAGGGTATCCTGCGCGGGGTGCCGGGGGTCTTTCGGGGTAACATCGATCCCTTTCGCTGCACGGACATGGATGACGCCGGCATTCGTGCCGATTTCAACCACCCCCTGGCGGGTCTTGATCTGCGTCTTGACCTCCAGATCATGGACGTTCGGGACAAATTCGAAGAACATGGGGGGACCGCCAACGACTGGATCGAACAGACCCTCACCGGGCCGGGGATGCAGTCCCGCTACAACGGGTCGGCCACCCGCTTTTTTGACGGCCCAGCCTTCGAACGGGACGATCCGAACGACGATCGCCGGTTTTACGACCGCCCTCGCCTGGTGCAGCATATCGATGACCAGGCTATTGCAACCATATCCGGCCTGTACGGTCGTTTGATACCACCGGGCGGACGCGTGCTCGACCTCATGAGCAGCTGGACCTCCCACCTGCCGGAGGACCTGGCGACCGCCTCGGTGACGGGGCTGGGCATGAATACTGCGGAATTAGCCGCCAATGCCCGTTTGACGTCCTACGACGTTCACGATCTCAACCAGACACCGCGCCTGCCCTATCCGGACGCGTCATTCGATGCGATCATCTGCACGGTATCCGTGGAGTATCTCACCCGGCCTTTTGAGGTGTTTGCGGATGTGGCCCGCGTGCTGGCTCCCGGCGGTGTTTTCGTGGTGACTTTTTCCGACCGCTGGTTTCCGCCCAAGGCGATTCGCGTCTGGAAAGAGTTGCATCCTTTCGAACGCATGGGGATGGTGCTGGAGCTGTTCCGCCAGTCCGAGCGGTTTACGTCGCTGGCGACTTTTTCCAGCCAGGGCCGGCCGCGGCCAGCAAACGACAAATACGCCGATCGGATGCTGTTTTCCGACCCGGTCTTCGGGGTCTGGGGATATCGGCAGCCTGCGGCCTGAGGTTGCGGAATACCGGGTGGACTTTCCAAGGGGAGCTTCTCCGAATCCTATTGATCAACTGAACAAAAGAAAACGGCTCGGAAAGACACCCCCTCGCAGTTCACCCGAATCCCACAGATCACGTCCATAATGAAGGCGGCAAAGCCGCCTTCATCCAGCTTGCAATTTGGTTTATCTCCCTTTAGGTTAACCCGAATATTTCATGAAGATTTTTAAACAAATTTATTTTGGTATATGTGTTCAGAGCCTCAAATGAAAGTTGGGGCAAAAATGTCTGGCAACGCCTTGTAACCGGTGCTTTTCAGAAAGAACCGCATCAATATTTTCACCCTGCGGGCGAGCCTGAGGCATCCATTTCCCTCGTTATCAGGAGCTTGCGGTAGCATGAGTACAGCGGCATTCCAGAATGACTTGTAAATGGATGTCTCAAACGCGTGTAATATCCGGGTTAGGCGCCATCAACTATTGTATTTGCAGCAGATGATCGGGGCGGAGGCAAAACGCATGGAGCGGCTCGAGCAGCAGATCACTTTCGTTCGCGAACTGGACAAACTCAAACGGGTTCAGCGTCAGACCTGGCTGACGGACACCAGCCGCCAGGAAAATTCAGCCGAGCATTCCTGGCACATCGCCGTGATGGCAATGGTGCTGGCAGAGTACGCCCCGGGGGAGGATCTGGACATCGGGCGGGTTATTCAGATGCTGCTCCTTCACGATATTGTCGAGATCGACGCCGGGGATACCTTTTGCTATGACCGTGCGGCCGTGGCTCACCAGGCCGACCAGGAAGAGCGTGCCGCGGAACGCCTGTTCGGGCTACTGCCCCCGGATCTGGCCGATCGATTCCGGGCGCTCTGGGAAGAGTTCGAGGCCAGGGAAACGCCGGAGTCCCTGCTGGCCAATTCGCTGGACCGTTTGCAACCGATCCTGAACAATTTCCACTCCGGCGGCAAATCCTGGCTGGCCAACGGCATCCGGCGCGACCAGGTGCGCGATCGCAACCATATCGTGGCCGACGGGGCACCGGAACTCTGGGTCTATATCGAAGAGTTACTGCAGCGGGCGGTGGATAAAGGGATGCTGAAGGACTGAGCGTATTGTTGCACTATAACAGTTGCGCATCGTATCGTATTGCTTATCGGCGGCCCTTTTTATTGATTTGTCTAACAGTTCATTTTCTTTCACGTGAAAAGAAAACGGAACCAAAAGAAAACGCCCGTGTCACGAACCCTTCGGGTTCGCCTGCGCGTCGAGGCTGTGGCCGGACGCGCCGAAACTCGCCCTGCTAAAAAGCAGGGCTCAGACAGTCGCCGCGTCTTTATCGTCCACAGCCTTGATGCTCGGCTTCGTGACAAAGGGAAAACGTCAAAACCAAACCAAAGATTCTAACGTCTCTTGAGAGGCGATGGCTGATGCAAGATACCTCACAGCTGAGGGCCAAATTATAAGGACAGGGATCCCTTGAGCTTGTCTACAACGATACCCATTATCGACGCGCGTGAATTGAGCCGTGTCTATCCCCTGGGGGACAGCGCGGTGGTGGGGTTGAACCGGGTGTCGCTGACCGTCGCGCCGGGCGAGATGGTGGTTCTCAAGGGCAACAGCGGGTCCGGTAAAAGCACGCTGCTGTCGCTCCTGGCCGGTCTCGACGACCCCACCGAAGGGCGCCTCAACGTGGCGGGCTATGACCTCCGGAATCTATCGGAAACCCGGAAAAACACCTACCGGCGAACGGTGGTGGGCATGATCTTCCAGGCCTTCAACCTGCTGCCCACCATGAGTGTCATGGAAAACGTGTGCCTGCCGGCTCTCCTGGCCGGAAAGCCGTATCCGGAAACCATCGAACGGGCCAGTGAGCTGCTGGACTGGCTGGAGATGGGCGCGCGTCACGGTCATCGTCCGGCCCAGCTTTCCGGCGGTGAAATGCAACGTACGGCCATTGCCCGGGCCCTTATCAATGATCCAGCCCTTATCCTGGCAGACGAACCCACCGGCAACCTGGACAGCCGCAATGGCGGTCTCGTGATCGAACTCCTGCGTGAGTTGAACCAGCGCTGGCAGCGCACAGTGGTTATTGCCACCCACAGCAACCTGGCCGATCCGTTCGCCACCCTGCAGATCTGCCTCAAGGACGGTGCCATTACTGATTCGACATGCGACCGTTGATCTTCTTCCTACGCGTTTTCACCTGGTTCAGCCTGCGCCAGGTCCGCCAGCACCCCTGGCGGGCCGCCACCGTCCTGGCCGGAGTGGCTTTAGGGGCCGCGGTGTTCGGCAGCGTCCGTATGGCCGTGCATGCCTCCCTGGACACCTTTGGCCGCAGCATGGACGTGGTTGCCGGCAGTGCCGACCACACCGTGACACGCCCCGGGGGACGTGTCGATGAATCGTTGGTCGTGCGACTGTTGGCACACCCGGCCGTGCGTGCCGCATCCCCGTTTTTATCGACCTATACCCGCGCCCGCGACGGTTCCGGCCGCTCTTTTCTGCTGATCGGCCTGGACCCGATTCTCGACCGGCCCCTGCGGGAATGGCAGGTCGCCCATGGTTCCGGCGAGGATGCCAAGTGGGTCCGGCTGCTGTCGGAACCCTATACGCTGATTGCCGGGGCGGCTCTGGCGGCATCCGAAGGGTGGACCGCCGGCCAGACGATGGCACTGGGGCACCGACAGGGCACGGCGTCTTTCACGATGGTGGGTCAGCTCGTGCCGGAAGGTCTGGCAACCACGGAAGGCGGCCGGATCGCCATCACCGACATTGCCACCTTTCAGGAATTTACCGGCACCATCGGTGCGGTGGACCGGATCGACCTGGTGCTGCATACCACCCCCACGGATGCCACCCTTGCGTCCCTGACCGCGCTTTTGCCGAAGGGCACCATGCTGCAAGGTCCCGGGGAAGCCAAGCGCAGCGGGCAGGGCATGATTAGGGCCTATGCCCTGAATCTATCCATTCTCAGTTTTGCGGCTTTGTTTGTGGGCATGTTCCTGGTCTACAGCCTGGTGGCCCTGAATGCGGCCTCCCGTCGACGCGAGCTGGCTATTTTACGGTCGATCGGCGCCTCCGCGCGGACCTTGTTCTGGCTGTTTATCGCCGAAGGGGCTTTTTTCGGCCTCGTGGGCTGGCTGCTGGCCCTGCCGATCAGCAGCTTTCTGACCCGTTTTCTGCTGGCGGGGGTCAGTCGGACCATTACCACCCTGTTTGTGCGGGTGAACGTGGCTGATGTCGCGCTCAGTCCGGAAGAGATCGCTTTTTCACTGGGTGTAACGCTGGCCGTGGCCGTGCTGGCCGCTGTTCAGCCGGCCTGGGAAGCCATGCGCATCGCGCCCAAGGAAGTCATGGCCGCCGCATCCCCGGTCTACCGGACCGGCAAGGGGTCTCGCCGGTTGGCGATAGCCGGCCTGCTCTGTGTCCTCGCGGTGGTGCCCCTGGCGGGCCTGCCGGGCTACCGGGGTATCCCGCTGCCGGGCTATTTGGCGACCCTGCTGCTTTTTCTGGGATTTGCCCTGATGGCCCCCTGGGGGCTCCAGCGCGCAGGACGGCAGCTGCGACCGATATTGCGGCGCCATGCAGGTCTGCCGGCCCACCTGGCAGCCGGCTATATCCAGGACAGCGGCAGCAGGACGGCTGTCTCGGTTGGCGCTCTGATGACGGCCGTGGCACTGTTTACGGCCCTGGTGATCATGGTGCAGAGTTTCCGCTATACGGTGGAGATCTGGGTCGACCAGACCATCAGCGGCGATCTTTTCGTGACCACCCGCATGGCGGAGACCAACCATGTTTGGGAACCGCTTCCGGATGACGTCCAGACCTACCTGAAGGCGCTGACGGCGGTGGACCTCGCGCCGGACCGGCGTTTCAACCTCTCCTATGACGGGTTCCCTTTTTTGCTGGAAGCGATGGATTTCCAGGCCTTTGACCGTTACGGGTCGTTTTTCTGGCTGGAAGGCGATTCCCGACAGCTGATGGGATCCCTATCCGCCGGGGAGGGGGTGATCGTATCGGAAGTTTTCGCCAACCGGACCGGTTTGTCCGTCGGCGATCGATTTCAATATCAGGTTCGCGGTGTCCCTTTGGACTGGCCTATTTTGGGCATTGTTCGGGACTACCGTACCCGGGGTGGGGTGGTGTTTTGTTCGCTGGCCGACCTCCAGCGGCGTAGCGGGGGTATGGCCTGGGGCGGTGTCCGCCTATTTTTCAAAGACCGCCAGGCGGCGGACGGTCCGGCCCTCGAACGCCTGCAGGAGGATCTCCAATTGCGTTTCGGCGATCGTCTGGATATGTTTGCCGGGCGGAACCTGCGGGCGTCGGTGCTGAAAATTTTTGACGAAACCTTTGCCATTACCACGGTGCTGTTGCTGATCGCCCTGGTGGTGGCCGCCCTGGGGATTACCACGACCCTGACCGTCCTTGTGCTGGAGCGCACCCGGGAGCTGAATACCGTGTATGCCGTCGGCGGCAGCCTGGGGCAGATCCGGGGGATGATTCTCTGGGAGGCGGTCTTCATGGTGACGGTGGGCGAAATCGGGGGATTGCTGTGCGGGTTTATCCTGTCCTACCTCCTGGTCTTCGTCATCAATCGGCAATCGTTCGGATGGACTTTTCTCTACGGGGTGGACTGGGGGGCGCTGACCTTTTCGCTTCCCCTGATCGTGGCCACGGCCCTCATGGCGGCTTTGCCGGCCATGCGGGTGGTCTATCGGGTGCCACCGGCAACGCTGCTGCGGGAGCGCTGAGAGTGGATATTTATAGGGTTTATCAAGCCATATTGGTGTAAAGCATACGAATGCTGAAAAGGTTATATATTTTTCCCAGGCGTAAATGCCCATCCTGAGGAGCGGTCAAGTGAAAATACCGATCACCGTGTGTTTCTGTTTTATCCTGCTGGTCTTGTCGTTCAACGGCCTTCTGTGGGCGGGGGAGGCCAATCAAATTCCGGTCAAAGGGATGGTCACCATGGTCGATCTGGGTGCCGACCGGTGCGTCCCCTGCAAGATGATGGCGCCCATTATCGCCAAAGTTAAAAAGGACTATGAAGACCGTGCGGCGATCATTTTTCTGGACGTCTGGAAAGATCCCGATCTCGGCAAGAAGTTCGGTATCCGGGCCATTCCCACCCAGATTTTTTATGATCGCGACGGCAAGGAAGTCTACCGACACCTCGGCTTTATGGATGAGAAAAGTATGGTGGCCGCACTGCAAAAACTTGGTGTGCCTCCCAAAGCGATCCCTTAAACTCGATTTCGACGCCGAGTTCCTCCGAGGCTGGCCCATCGTGAAGTGAGACAACGTGCTTGACGCCTTTTTTCTGACGGTAAATCAATGGATGACCGCCGAAACATCCCTGGCGCTCGTGGGATGTTTTTTGTGGGGGGTGATCAGTGTCCTCTTCAGCCCCTGCCACCTGGCCTCCATACCACTGGTCGTAAGCTACGTGGCCGGCCAGAAGCTTGTGCTGCGTGCAGGCCAGGCGGCCCAATACGCCGTATGTTTTACGGGAGGGCTTTTTATCACCATTGCCTGCGTGGGCATTGTTTGCGCTCTGCTGGGACGCATGTTGGGTGAGATCGGCCCCTATTGGACCATCCTGGTGGGAGCGGTCCTCATTTGGGTGGCGCTGGATATGATCGGTGTAAGCGCCTGTTCGATATCCGGCGGTTCGCTGCAGCGCTTTAACCTGAGCGGGCGCTTCGGTGCCTTCGTGTTGGGGTTGCTCTACGGTCTTCTTTCCGGGTCTTGCACCTTCGGCTTTATCGCGCCGATGTTGGCCTTTATCACCATCCAGCAGGAGGTTGCCCGGGGATTGCTTTACATCGTGCTTTTCGGCATCGGGCATTGCATCCCGATTGTCATTGCGGGCAGTTCGATGGCCTTGGTCAAGCGCTTGCTGGAAACCGCCCGTTTTCAGCAAAGCAGCCGCTGGTTTCGACGGTTGGGTGGCGTGGCGATTGGAATATTCGGAGTGTACTTTATTATGCGGCCCTTCTGGGGGGCGTGATGGAGAAGATCGAAAAGCAGAAGCCTTCTCCGATTCTTATTACCAGCGATCATGCCGGCCAAGGGCTTTTTAAATTAGAGGTGATATTGTGAGCGTCCCTCTCTCCTCACCGGAAAATAAAATCAGCGAAGTTATCGAGGCCTGCGCGGACTGCGAGCAATGCCGGCACATGATGGCATCTGAGTGCCTGTTCTTTGACGCGCTCTATCGGCTGCATGATCAGGCTAAGGAAAATGGACAGCCCTTGGTGACGGATGACCTGCGTGAACTCGTGGATCTTTGCAACTATTGCGCGCTCTGCAGCTGCCCGGACATCCGGGCGTCTATTATCGAAGCCAAAACACGGTTTGTCGAACGCGACGGGCTGACGCTGGGGCCCCGCCTGCTGGAAGATGTCGCACGCATGGGAAAGCTGTGCGGTCTGTTTCCAAAGCTGGCCAACCGGATGCTCACCAACGGCAGGACGGGCCGGTTGTTCAAGCGGGTGGCAGGCATCCATACGGATCGTCGTTTGCCGGTGCTTCCCGATGCATCCTTTGATGCCTGGGCCCGGAGGCAGGGGTTGATGCGCAAACCGGCATCTGGTGTGGTCCATAAGGTTGTTTATTTCGCCGGTTGCTCCGGCCGCTATTTGTTTCCCGAAGTCCCCCAGGCGCTGGTGCACGTCTTTCGACATGCCGGGATTGAAATTTACTTTCCAGCTCAGCAGTGCTGTGGCATGCCGACACTGTTGGAAGGCGATCGGAAGAAAACGCTTACTTTCATGGCGGCCAACGTCGAACGGCTGGCCGCATTGGTGGCGGAAGGCTTTACGATTGTCTGCTCCTGCCCCACCTGCGGGTTTGTGCTGAAAAAACTGCTCAAAGAGCGGGCGTATTACGCCGATGCGTATCAGACAGCCATCGGCGCTGAGGCCGGCATCCTGAAAATGCCCGTCGAGGGTGACAGGGCTACCGGTGCCGGCCCTGCGTTCAATAATATCCGCAAATCCATTTACGGGAAAATTCTCAAGGACGATGGGTATTTCGCATCGATTGACCCGCTATCGCGGATTGCCGTGGCTGAGAACACCATGGATGCCGGAGAATATTTGCTGAAACATTATCAGAGAGAGCAACCTCGTGCTGGGTTTGAACCCTTGAGGCAACGCCTGGTCTATTTCGCGCCCTGCCATCAGCGCGAGCAGAACATCGACCGTCCCTATTTGGAATTGCTTCGGATGCACCGTGGGGCGATGGTGGATATCGTCGATGATACCTACGACTGTTGCGGTATGGGCGGAATCATGGGCTACAAGCGTGAGTTTCACGAACACTCGATCAGATTGGGCACTCCTGTGATGGAGAAGATCGCGGCCCGGCGCCCGGATCTTATCGTCACCGAATGCCTGAGCTGCCGATTGCAGTTCATGCATCTGGCGGACACCCCGGTGGCCCATCCGCTGGAAGTCATGGCGGCTCCGTTGGATGAGGTGTGGGAATGACGTGTCCGATCGTCCGCAACCCCGACGCTCAACCGTCTTTTGGACGGGTTATATGCTTTATCTAACTCGGAAGCAGTTTAATACAAGGAAAGAAGAAAAGCGTTTGAGGATGAACCCCTCCGGCATCATCCGTATTATGGCGTGTGGGATTCTCCTCTTTTGTCTGTCCGTTGGAGCAGTGCATGGGGACGATACAAGCGGTTTCCAGTCCGTAAGCGGGCCCTGCCGTTTCAGTTTTCCAGAAGATCACGGCGCTCACCCGGGCTACCGCACTGAGTGGTGGTACTATACCGGCAACCTGGCGGCGGATACCGGCCAGCGGTTCGGCTTCCAGTTGACGTTTTTCCGCCGCCAGCTGCGCCCGTCTGACACCCGCCGGGACTGGCCCGAACCGGCATCGGCCTGGCGCACCAACCAGATCTACCTGGCCCACGCCGCCCTGACCGATCTCTCCGCCCGGCGGCATGTCATGGCCGAAAGGGTGAGCCGGGCAGCACTCGGGATGGCTGGTGCGGCAACGGAACTGGCGGAAACCCGTATTTTCTTGAACAATTGGGAGACGGTGATTGCCCCCACGAAACATACGCTGCGGATGACCGATGAAGCGTTTGACCTGGCGCTGACTCTGGCGCCCACCAAAGGTCCCATCCCCCACGGCGAGGAGGGCTACAGCCGCAAGGGAAACGATCCCGAACAGGCCAGCTGCTATTATTCCTTCCCCCGGATGGCGGCCAGCGGCCGGGTGCGTATAGCGGAGAACGAATATACGGTGAAAGGTGACGCCTGGATGGATCACGAATTCAGCACGGCCCCGCTGGCGGAAGGGGTCACCGGATGGGACTGGTTCAGCCTCCAGCTCGACGACCAGCGGGAGCTCATGATTTATCTGCTGCGACTGGATACGGGTGGTTTGCATCCGGCCTCCAGCGGCACGCTGATTGGGCCCCGGGGACAGGCGGTTCATCTGAGCCAGGCGGATTTCCAGGTGCGGGTCACCCGACGCTGGACCAGTCCGGCGACAGGGGCCATTTATCCACTGGGCTGGGAGATTGTCCTGCCCGGGCACGGCTTGAGACTGGCGCTGAAGGCTTCCCTGGAGGACCAGGAGATGATCACCACGGGCAGCACCGGCGTGACGTACTGGGAGGGAAGTGTGTCGGTAAACGGTCTCGCCGGCGGTGCGCCTGTAACGGGTCAGGGGTACATGGAGTTGACGGGGTATGCCGATCCTTACGCTCCGCCCCTGTGATTCACGTTTGAGCTTGACAGGTCGATAGCAACTCGATACAGTTTTTGAGAACAATTCTTATTAAGGATCATTTGACGGTGAAAAACCATAAGCATTTATCATTGCTGCTTGTCATTCTGCTGGTCTTTACTACGACCAGTCAAGCTGCTGCCGCTTATGTCATGTCATGCCAGGGGACAGCATCCTGCTGCTGCATCGTCGCGCAACCGGACATGGATATGAACGACGCCATGCCCGTCGGGATGGATCAGAACTGCTGCACCACCGGCCCCTCCGACCCCTGTGATTTCGAGACCGCTTCCCATGACGGGGCAGAACCGTTTCTTTCCGGTTTTGCTACCGCCAGCGTGGATCGTCATATGGCCACCGGGTTGACGGCACCCATCGTTGACGCTGGTGATATTGCCCGCAATTTGGCCCGGCATTCCGAGATTTTTACGGATCGTGATGGTCCGCTCATCTATCTTCAGACCCAGCATTTCCTCTGTTGAAGCCTTTCCCACGAACCTGATCGACATGCAGCCGGGCATATTACGGCCAGGGCCGGCGATATTTGTCTGTTAAGTATCATTTGCCGCCTCATCTCCGCATGTCCTCAGATTCGCATTCACCAGCATATTCGAAATTGATCATCATGTTGCGCACTTCCTGTGGAGGCTGCCCAGCGACTGTCATTGTGTCAGACGCCGTTTGAAATGGCGTTTGGCGCAGTGCCGCAGCTGTCCGATACGGATAGCGGTTTCAGAAACGGACATTTGAACCTAACAATACGATATGTCAGGAGATTGGACCCATGACCAAGCATAAAAAAAGCAATAAAAACCAGCAGACTTCCACCAGCCAGAGCGATTTGCGGACCCGAAAAAAAGAAGCTGTTTTGGGCGCTGAAAAGAAAAAGGGGGGACTGATGCCGATCATCATGGCGGTGGTTCTCGTCGCCGGTATTGCCGGCGGCTATATGGTTTACACCCAGCCGTCGACCCCGACGACGACCACATCCAACGCCGCCGCTCCGGCGACAGACAATGCTGCGGCCGCAACAGGGCTGGTATCCTTCCCGGTAAGCCTTTTTGACGACGGCC
This sequence comes from Deltaproteobacteria bacterium, assembly GCA_020444045.1. Lineage (GTDB taxonomy): Bacteria > Desulfobacterota > Desulfobacteria > Desulfobacterales > UBA5852 > JABZFP01. The sequence goes on along the minus strand of JAHLLS010000028.1, from coordinate 23,315 downwards.
AGGCCAGGCATTTCGATTTTAAGGACGGCGATACCACCATTCGCTATTTCGTGATCAAGAGTGCCGACGGTGTGGTCCGGGCGGCGTTTGACGCCTGCGACGTGTGCTGGCCGGCCGGCAAGGGGTACTATCAGGAGGGGGATGTCATGGTCTGCCGCAATTGTGGCCGGAAGTTCGCTTCCAACCTGGTCAACGAAGTCCAGGGGGGCTGCAACCCGGCGCCGCTGAAACGTACGGTGGACAACGGCATGCTGGTGATCCGTCCGGATGATATCCGCAGCGGGGCCGGCTACTTCAACTTCAAGGGGAAGGCCTGATCATGACATTGAATACGATTGCCATCCAGAATCTCCTGCGGCGCAAAGGCAAGGCCATACTGATCCTGGTGGGCCTGGTGCTGGGCATCGGCACGGTGATCACGGTGATCAGCTTCTCCGATGCCGTCACGGGTGATATCAATCATAAACTTGAAAAATACGGCGCCAATATCCTGATCGTGCCCCGCACCGAAAACCTGTCGCTAAGCTACGGCGGTATTCAGATGGGCGGCATTTCCTTTGACATGCAGGAACTGCGCGAGGCCGATCTGGAAGCGGTGAAGCACATCAAGAATTACCGTAATATTGCCGCCATGGGGCCTATGGCTCTGGGGGCCGTGCGGGTGAATGACCGGCCCGTCATGCTGGCGGGGGTGGATTTCGAAGAGGCCCGCATCCTCAAACCCTGGTGGAAAATCGAGGGCCGGCAACCGCAGGCCAACGCTATCCTGGCGGGGGCCGAGGCGGCGCGTGTGCTTGGTATTACCGTCGGTGGCACGCTGGAAATCGCAGGAACACCCATGTCGGTGACCGGTCTTCTCAAACCGACCGGCTCCCAGGATGACCAACTGCTGTTCACCACCCTTCCCACGGCCCAGGCCCTACTCGGCATGCCGGGGCAGGTGTCCATGGTGGAAGTGGCGGCCCTGTGCACGGCCTGTCCGATTGAAGATATGGTCAAACAGATCAGCGAGATCCTGCCCGGCGCCAAGGTCATGGCGATTCAGCAGGTGGTGAAGGGGCGCATGGAAACCCTGGCGCAGTTCAAGAAACTATCCTTCGGGGTGTCGATCATTATCATCCTGATCGGCAGTCTGGTGGTGCTGGTGACCATGACCGGCAGTGTGCGCGAACGCAAGGCGGAGATCGGCGTGTTTCGTGCCATTGGATTCCGCCAGTGGCACGTCATGCGCATCATCCTGATGGAGGCGACCCTGATTTCCATCGGTGCCGGCGTCGTGGGGTACCTGGCCTCCATGGGGGCCACCCGGCTGGCGTTGATGCTGTTTGCCGACAATCCCCACGTGGCCGTGCCCTGGAATATGGCACTGGCGGCCGGTGCCTTGGGCATGTCCCTGGTGGTGGGCGTCACGGCTTCCATCTATCCGGCCCTGACGGCCGCCCGCATGGACCCCAATGATGCGCTGCGTGCGCTATGAAAGGTGAAACATGAGTACGATGATTGGTGAACATCTGTCGAAACACTACGGGCGCGGCGAGACCGTCGTGTCCGCGATCGATGATATGAATTTTATCATCGAATCGGGTGAGTTCGTAGCGATCATGGGTGAGTCCGGTGCCGGAAAATCGACCCTGCTGTCCATCATGGGGGCCATGAACGCCCCGAGTTCGGGAACCCTGACGGTGGAAGGCATCGATGTCTACAGCCTCGGGCAGGAGCAGCGGGCCGATTTCCGACGGGAATTTCTGGGGTTCGTCTTCCAGAGCTTCCACCTGATTGCCTACCTTACCCTGGAAGAGAATGTGATGCTGCCCCTGGCCACCATGCGGCTGCCGCGCCGCCGCAAGCTCGCCATGGCCCGGGAGGCCCTTGCGTCGGTCGGGCTGGACGGAAAAGGCAAGCGCCTGCCGCACCAGATATCCGGGGGGGAAAGTGAACGCACGGCCATTGCCCGGGCCATTGTCAATCAGCCGCCGATCATCCTGGCGGACGAGCCCACGGGCAACCTGGATTCACGCACGTCGCGGGAAGTCATGCTGCTGCTCCAACGGCTGAAAAACGACGGCACAACCGTGGTGATGGTGACCCACAGCCTGGCGTGTGCCGGGTATGCCGATCGGGTGATGCAGATGGCGGATGGCCGACTGGCGGCGATGCCGCCTGAAGCGGCCACTGTGCCGGCCCAAGCCGCCTGACCGGACGACCGGGATGACGGGATGTCTCTTTCTATCTGTCATTCCGGCAACGGCCCCTGATACTTGTGAGACCGGTTCCGATGGGGCTTGATGGCGCCTCGTGGGGGTGATACGTTCCTTTTCTTTCACGTGAAAGAAAACCGAACCAAAGGAAAACGCCCATGCCCCGCTATACCCTGCGCGTCGTCGAGGCGGCCGGAGCACGCGGAAACTCGCCCGCCTCTTGGCGGACTCAGACCCGCCTGAGGCGGGTAAACAGTCCGCGCACTTTTTTCCGTCCGCCCCGTCGATGCTCGGCGCGGGACAAAGGGGGTAAAACCTAAGATCCGATGCATTTCTTAGTCTCTCTGCAAGGTGATATTAGGAACTTTCAATTTGAAATGAGAAGGCTATCAACCCTTGTTTCCGGGGGAGCATTAGGGCATAACCCGGGGCATGAAAACGGACAAGGTCATCTGGTCGGTCTACATCATCCGAACGATCGACAACCGCCTTTATTCGGGTGTTTCCACGGATGTATCCCGGCGCTATCGCGAACACCTGAGCGGGGGCGTCCGCGCGGCCAAGTACATGAAAGCGCACCGGCCGCAATCCCTCGCCTTTTGCCTGCCGATCGGTTCACGGTCGCTGGCCCAGAAGGTGGAATACCGCCTGAAGCAACTGTCGCGGGCCCAGAAGGAACGCGTGATTCAACGGCAAACATTGGCGTTCGATCCGGAAACCGGCAGGCTTCGCCCATAACGCGCCATCCGGTGTCGATGGCGTTATGGCCGACCCTCCTGTGTGGGAGGCCCTGAGAGGAAACCGTCTATCTCCCGTTCAAGCGACATCGATCTGTCTCCCAGCTATGGGACTTTGATGCTGGTCTGCTGCGGGGTCACCTTCGGGTGTTATTTTGCGGCCTTCATGCGCTTGCCCGTGGTGCCGCTGCATGCCCATTCGCTGGGTGTGGATACGGGCCGGATCGGTGTTATCAACGCCGCTTTTTTCCTGATGGCGGGCCTGCTGTCGTTTCCCCTGGGCATGGTTTCCGACCGCTGGGGCAGCAAGCGGATGGCGGCGGTCGGGCTGCTGGTCCTGGCGGTGACCTCCGGGGGGCTGGTTGCCTGCCGTACCTTCATCCATTTTACCCTGGCCTATCTCATGCTTGGTGTGGGCATCGCGGCTTTCGGCCCGACCATGATGACGCTGGTTTCGGTGATCTCCCCACGGTCCCATCTGGGGCGCTCCTACGGCTGGTATACGACCGCTCTTTTTTGCGGTATGAGTCTGGGGCCGGCCGTCGGTGGTTTTCTGGCACGGTTCATTGGGGCGCCCCAGGTGTTTCTCACGGCCGGAGCCCTCTTGTTTCTCGATCTCGGTCTTTTGCTGTGGCTTCTCCCGGGCGGCCGGAAACCCCGCCTACCTTCCGATCATCAAACCAGTACGCCGGGAGCCCGGAGGAACCTTCTTGAAAACCGTCCACTTCTGGGGTGCTGGCTGATGACCCTGGGGGCCTGTTTCGGGTTGGGCATGTTTACCAGTTTTATGCCGCTGCACGCCCAGACCCGGGGGTTGGATGTCAGCCAGATCGGGATCGTGTTTTTCGCCCAGGGGCTGTGCAACGGCGCCTCCCGTATCCCCTTTGGGCGATTGAGCGACAGGGTCCCCCGGCGAAGCTCATTGGTGGTCATCGGCATTGTCTTGTATACGGTGGCGTTGTCCGGCTGCGGCCTGTCGCAAACCATGGGGCATTTTGTCCTGTCGGCGGGCCTGCTGGGGATCAGTATGGGGTTGGCCTTCACATCGGTGGGGGCCTTGATTGCGGAAGTCGTGCCGCCCGCGTTTCGGGGGAGTGCCATGGGAGGGTACAACACCTGCATCTATCTTGGCATGATGCTGAGTTCGCTGACCATGGGGACGGTCAGCGAGGCCTTTGGGTTTACCGCCGGTTTTCTCCTGACGGCCGGTGTGAATATCGCTTTCCTGGGGCTGTTTTGTTTTCTTTTTAGGAATAATGGTCTGTCGGAAGGGGGACGGTGACCTGAGGCGGTTCATTGGTGATGGCTTCGCCAAATAAAAGGGCACACCCCCGTGGCCGGAGGGCGTGCCCTTTTTAAACTCGTAGACGGTTTTCTTAGACGACCGTAACGTTTGCAGCGGCGGGACCTTTCTGGCCCTGCTCGATGTCAAAGGTAACCTTATCGCCTTCATTGAGGGATTTGAATCCGGAAGAATTGATTGCAGAAAAATGCACAAATACATCCGGGCCGTCTTCTTGCTCGATGAAGCCGAAGCCTTTGTCGCTGTTAAACCATTTTACCACTCCGTTAGCCATGGTGCCATCCTCCTTTCATAAAATTTTCTCAAAGTTCCACACTGGAGGTTGCCACTTTGACACATGGAGCAGTCCTTCAGAACGAAACCGGCCTGCCAATTTGAAACAGGCCTTTATTGATTGCTCCCACAATAAAGTGTTTCATTAAAAAATCAAGCGAAAAAAAGAGTTTCCCCTTCTGGCCTTAGGGTTCAAGGCTGTTGAAAAAAATGTAAAAATGTACATATTATATAAAATTTTCAGAATGTTATATTCGTTTTTGATAAACTTTTATCCAGTCAGAAGTGACGTTTGACCCCAGCCGTCAAGGCGCGATGCATGGGCTTTCAGCATGGTTTGGGACCCCTTGAGGCCCATGAGGAGCCGTTTCGGAGAACAATCAGCCGGAGGGAGCGCCGGAATCCGGCAAGGTTTGCAATACCATGAGAAAGACATTACCCTGCGGGAACTGTAGAAAACGCTTTAAAATGAAAGATCAGAGGAAAAGGAAGCATGACGATCCGCCGCAGCACGACACACCGCACCCATCGACGGGAGATCGCCACCACCCGAACGCTGAAACGGAAGATATCGGGAACCGGCCGGACTGCCGCCGGCAGGCAGCGGGCGGATTCTATCAAGAAGACATTGCGCCGCCTGGTGGGCGCCGGCGCTGTGCTGCTGCTGTTGAGCATTCTGATGGTGATCCCCTGGCGTTGGTTTGCGCCGCCGACAAGTGCTTTTATGCTGCGTGAGCAGCTTTTCCAGGGCAACGCCGTTCACTACCAGTGGGTTCCCTGGGAAAGTATTTCTCCTTATCTGGCCATCGCTGTCGTGGCCGCGGAAGACCAGAAATTTCCGGCCCATCATGGGTTTGACTTCGAATCGATTGCCAAAGCCCTGGATGAAACGCGCGGGCGCCGCCGGGGCGCCAGCACCATATCCCAGCAGGTCGCCAAGAATCTTTTTTTATGGCCGGGAAGAAGTTATATCCGCAAAGGGCTGGAAGCCTACTTTACACTCCTCATTGAAACCTGTTGGCCCAAACGCCGCATCCTGGAAATCTACATGAATGTGGCTGAATTCGGGCCGGGTGTTTTTGGCACTGGAGCCGCCAGCCGGCAGTATTTTGCCAAACCGGCGGAACGATTGTCGCTTTGGGAGGCATCACTGTTGGCGGCGGTGTTGCCAAGCCCCAAAAAGATGTCCGTTCGGCGACCATCGGCGTATGTGCGTGATCGTGCCTATGAGATACGGACATGGGTTCGCAAGCTGGGCGGGGCGCGCTACCTGGACGGCATCTGACCGGCATCGATCGCCTGCCGGACGCTTACCGCCAGGGCCTGCATACTGATGGGTTTCATGATAAGATCGCGTATCCCCATGGAAAGCACGGTTTCCCGATCGATGCCGGCCGAATAGCCGGTGCACAGGACGATGGGCATGTCCGGACGGATGGACAGGATGGCGCGGGCGAGTTCGACCCCGCTCATCTTCGGCATGGACATGTCGGTGACCACAACGGCGAATGCCTCCGGTTGGACCCGGAAAAGTTCGAGCGCTTTGACACTGTCGGCACTGACGGTCACCCGGTAACCGAGGCGTGTGAGCATTTGTTCCCCGATGGTCACCAGCTGGGATTCATCGTCCACCAGCAGGACCGTCTCGGTTCCGGTGGGCAGCGGCGTCGATTTTTCTGAGGTTGCCCCGCCGGCTTTTGCTTGACGCACCAGATAGACCCTGACCGCCGTGCCTTGCCCCTCCACACTGTCGACCTTGATGGCGCCCTGATAACGGTTGATGATGCCGTGAACGACCGCCATGCCAAGACCGCTGCCTTCCCCCTTGGGTTTGGTCGTATAATAGGGATCGAAAAGCCTCCGGACGACTTCGGGCGACATACCGCAGCCCGTATCGCTCACGGTCAGCCGGAGGTAGGCTCCGGCCGGCAGGTTGGTATCGGGATCGGCGGAAGACGTATCGATGGCGATGTCGTCCAAAGCGACCGTCAGAATGCCGCCACCGCTTCCCATGGCATAGGCGGCATTGGTGCACAGGTTCATCAGGATCTGCTGAAGCTGGGTTTCGTTGGCCAGGGTAAACGCTTCGCTGGCAATACGCTGGCGGATTTCGATGGCCTGGGGGATTGACGCCCGCAGGAGTTTGAGCGATTCTTCAACAATGGCGCGGACCCGCACGGGTTTGATTTCGGTGTCATGCTGGCGGCTGAAGGTCAGGATCTGCTGAATCAGGTCCTTGGCCCGCTGGCCGGCCGTATGGATCTGGCCGAGGTTTTCATGGAGGGCGCCACCCGGCGGGGCGTCCATGCGCGAGAGCTCCGTATACCCGATGATGGCCGACAGGATATTGTTGAAATCGTGGGCGATGCCACCGGCCAGGGTGCCTACTGCTTCCATTTTCTGGGCCTGTGCCAGCTTATTTTCAAGACGCTTTCGAACTTTGGCCTGGGTTTTCCGGTCGGTGACATCCCTAATCATGACAAGAATGCAGATCTGGTTGTCGATGCGGACGGGGTGGGAGCGGACTTCAACCGTGGCCGGCCGGCCGTTTTTGCGCCGGATGGCGAACTCGCCCGGCCCCCAGGGGGTCTCCTTCAGGCTCGCCTTGAGGATGGCGCGGGCTTGAAAGTGGGGATCCGATGCCACCAGGCCGAGATCTAAGATTTTTTTCCCGATGAAGGCATCGCGGTCGACGCCGGTGATCGTTTCGACCGACTGGTTGGCCTCGATGATATCCCCCTTCAGGCTTAGCATGCAATACCCGTCCGGTGCGAAGTCGAAGAGGACTTTCAAGCGTTCACGGCTTTCCCTCAGCGCGGTTTCGATTTTTTCCCGTTCGGTGATTTGGCGCTGCAAAGCGGCGTTGGTGGTTGATAGCGCTTCCGTGCGACGGATGACTTTTTCCTCCAGACGCGTGTTCAGGTTTGTGACTTTTTCCTGCTCCCGGTTGAGCATGTATCCGAGGAAGAAGTCCCGTCGGGCGGAGAATTCCAGAAAATAGGCAATGAGCATGCCCAGCATGTTGGTTGCAAAGAGATAGAGGCCGTTGTGGAACAGGAGATCGGCTGGAATCGGCGTTGCGGACAGGGAGACGCCAAGGTAGGCGATCAGCAGGGTCATGCCTGCCACCGAGGCGTAAAGAAACCGCTCCCGGATCAAGGCGTAGCCGAACATCATGGAAATAATGATGCCGACATAATAGCCATAGCTGACCGGGGGCGTGGCAATGGCAATCATTAAGATGAAGCCGCTGCCGGTCAGCAGGATATAACCCATCGAGATCAGCTGCCACCAGCGGCGATAATAGGGCGTATACGTGAAACCGAAGCCCAGCAGAAAGACGGGACACACCACCAGAAAACGAATGGTCCAGAGGCTGGCCGTCATTTCCGGGAAAAAACGGGCATCCAGAATGCCGGGAATACTATAGAGGAGAATGGTCAGCCAGTGGCAGAGACGCAGGTGGGAAAGATTCCTTTCGAAATAGTCCCTGGCGAAGTGTTTTTCTAAATGGCGATGCCGGCCTGCAAACCCCAGGGTGAATCGGTTGAGGGTCATTTCCCCGCTGGGCGTGGCCGGGTTGAAAATGAGCACCGCGTTTTTTTCCTTTCATCGATCGCGCTACGATGGAACCGTTCTCATGTCATCCGCATCATGCGCGATTCAGGTAAGACGGTGCCATGATGCCATTGATGGGGGACTGTTGGCATGATGTCAGGCGTTTAATAGGCAATCCACGGAAGATCGAATAGGCTTGCCGAGTTCCCCGGGATAAAGGCCAATATCAAGTCCCGGGTGTTTCGCGGTCGCACTTCAGACGGTGTTCGAGCTCCGCCTTGGCCTTTTCAAGTTCATCCACGGTTTGCTGCAAACTGAATTCACGGGCTTCCAGCTTGACCATCATCATGCCGAAGGATTCCGCCAGGTCCGCCAGCAGGCTTGGATAGCGCTGCCGTTTGGCAAGCTCGAACAGGCGCTCCGAATCCTTCTGATCGTAATGGCCGGAAGCAATTTTCTGGCAGGCTTGATTGAGCATTTCGAACAGTTCCAAATAGTAACTTGCAAAATCCATGGGCCGACCTCCTTTCGAGGGCCTGTTCGGGTCCCGCTCCAGATGAAACAAAAGATTGGATCTGATGGTTGGCCTTTTTACAATGTTAAGGACCGGAGGGCTGGTTGGCAATGCGGCCGTTTTCAGATAGGATTGGCAAGCTGCGATGCCGACGTCTATTCAGTTTACTGCGGTGTTGCGATTTAATGCCGACGTTGAATTATGCTTTAGATTCGGCTTGAATATGGCGTTTGCCTACATGACCAAGGATGACAACGCCGCTTTTTACCGGAGTCCCGTAGAAATGCCCCTAACCAAAAACATCACTTCATTGGCAGGTCTGCTGGGCGGCATCGGCCTGTTGATGCTGGCTAGCTGTGCGACAACCCCCGCGCCGACCACGGAATCGGGTGGCGCTGAAGTCGGTATGGCGAGCTACTATGCGGATCGCTTCCATGGCCGGCAGACGGCCAGTGGCGAACGCTACGACCGGAATGCTTATACCGCCGCCCATCGGCGCCTGCCCTTCGGCACCAAAGTGCAGGTGACACGCCTGGACACCGGTTCCTCGGTCGAGGTCCGCATCAATGACCGGGGACCCTTTGTGAAGGGCCGGGTCATCGATCTGTCTTATGCGGCGGCCAAAAAGCTGGGGATGTTGCGCAGAGGGGTTGTCAGGGTGCGCGTCGTGTTGCCGGACTGATGACATCCTCGTGTTTCAATGATTGCCAGATGAGATTGGTATCGGTATGATATTTAACCGTGTTTTACGATACCATTCCCAATTGGTGACACATGCTATTTCATTAAAGACAGGTGCTGCCGGGTGGAGACCCATAGGACGATGCTGCACATGATTTGTCGACCGGTGGCCGATCCTTTCCCTCAGGAGGAGTTCTTTTATGGACCTAAAAGACGTCAAGACGGCTGAAGATGTCAGGGCGGTCGTCGCGGATCGCAATCCCGGCCATATCAAGGTCGGTGTATTCGATATCGACGGGGTCATGCGAGGCAAATACATGTCCCGAGCCAAATTTATTTCCGCATTGAAGAAGGGGTTCGGTTTCTGCGATGTGGTGCTGGGCTGGGATCTGAATGACCAGCTGTATGACAATGTCTCCTACACGGGCTGGCACACCGGCTACCCGGATGCGCCGGTGCGTATTCTGCCGGGCAGCTGCCGGGAGCTTCCCTTCGAAGACAATATGCTGTTTTTCCTGGGTGAGTTTGCCGAAGCCGCAGAGGCAATCTGTCCCCGGGGGGTGTTGCGCAGGGTGCTGGAGCGCGCCCGGAAGATGGGATTCGAGCCTTTTGCCGGCTTTGAATACGAATTTTTCGTTTTTGAAGAAAATGCCCATTCGATTCGCGAAAAGCGGTATCGCGATCTCAAGCCCATGGCACCAGGTTTTTTCGGCTATTCGGTCCTGCGCAACTCCGTCCACAACGAGTTCTACCGGGCACTGCTCGATACTTGCGAAGTCATGGATTTTTCCCTGGAGGGGCTGCACGAAGAAACCGGCCCGGGAGTATTGGAAGGGGCGATCACTGTGGATGCGGCCCTGGCCGCGGCCGACAAGGCCGCCCTGTTTAAAACCTTCACCAAAATTTTGGCCCAGCGCTGCGGGTTTCTGGCTACCTTTATGGCCAAGTGGTCGCCGGACTGGCCGGGGCAGAGCGGGCATATCCACATTTCACTAAAGGATACCGACGGTCGGGCGATGTTCCATGATCCCAAGAAACCCCATGCCATGAGTGACACCATGCGCCATTTTATCGCCGGGCAGCAGTGCCTGATGCCCGAATTTCTGGCCATGATCGCCCCCACGGTCAATTCCTTTACACGCCTGATCCCGGGCTTCTGGGCACCCACCGAGGCGAGCTGGGGCATCGACAACCGTACCTGCGCCCTGCGTGCGATCCCCGGCGGAGCGGGATCCCAGCGGGTGGAGTACCGGGTTGCCGCCGCCGACGGCAATCCCTATGTCGTTCTGGCTGCCGCGCTGGCCTCCGGCTTGTGGGGCGTCGAGAACCGGATCGAACCGCAGGATCCCATCAGCGGCAATGCCTATGATCAGAAATTTCCCAAGGAACTCCAATTTCCGGGCACCCTGTGGGAGGCTGCCCAGCGACTGAAAAAATCCGATGCGGCCCGCGACTGGTTCGGCGATGCGTTTGTCGACCATTTTGCCGCCACGCGTGAATGGGAGGAGCGGGAATTCCGCAAGCATATCACGGATTGGGAATTGGAGCGGTACTTTGAAATCATATAGGACCCGACTCAGAAAAGGTCTTTTTTACTCTGGGCTTCCGTTCGTAGCGGGTTTCCAGCTGCGGCGTACATTAGTACGCCTCGCTACAAACCCTTGTGCGGCCTTGCTCAAAGCAAAAAATCCTCTTTTCTGAAACGGGTCCGCTCGTGGATAAAATTCCAAACAGTGAGGTTTTAATTCAATGGCAAAAGATATGGAACTTATTGGAGACTGGAATTATCCCACGGCGATTCGTTTCGGGGCCGGACGGATCAGCGAGCTGCCAAACGCCTGCCGGGTGCTGGGTATGGAACGACCGTTGTTGGTAACAGACCCCGGTCTGGCGGGGTTGCCCATGATCGCGAACGCCATTGCGGACTGCCGGTCGGCGGGTTTGGGCTGCGATCTGTTTGCCGATGTGCAGGGCAATCCGGTGGCGGCCAATGTGACCGCCGGGGTGGATGCCTTTCGTGCCGGCGGACATGATGGCGTAATTGCTTTCGGCGGCGGCAGTGCTCTGGATGTGGGCAAGGCCGTGGCCCTGATGGTCGGCCAGACGCGCCCCATATGGGATTTCGAGGACCGCGAGGACTGGTTCACCCGGGTCGATGTGGACGGCATGGCGCCGGTGGTGGCGGTTCCCACGACCTCCGGGACCGGCTCTGAAGTCGGTCGGGCCTCCGTGATCACCGATGAACGGGACCATACCAAGAAGATTATCTTCCACCCACGCATGCTGCCGTCCCTGGTCATTGCCGACCCGGAACTGACCCTGGGGCTGCCGCCCAACATCACCGCCGCGGTGGGTATGGACGCGCTCTCCCACAATCTGGAGGCCTTTTGCAGCCCGTTTTATCATCCTCTGGCCCAGGGGGTGGGGCTGGAAGGGATGCGTCTGGTCAAAGAATGGCTGCCGCTGGCCTACCGCCAGGGCGGCAACTTGACGGCCCGGGCCCATATGATGGCGGCATCCACCATGGGAGCTTCCGCTTTCCAAAAGGGGCTCGGTGCGATGCATGCCATGAGCCACCCCTGCGGCGCCGTGCTGAACACCCACCACGGGTTGACCAACGCCGTGGTCATGCCCTACGTCCTGGTCTTCAACCGCTCCGCCATCGACGAGCGGATGACCGCCCTGGCCCGCTATCTCGATTTACCTCACCCCTCCTTCCAGGCCGTTCTCGACTGGGTCCTGGCATTGCGAAAAGAGATCGGCATTCCCGCCGATCTGGCCGCGCTCGGGGTCACCGACGATCATATCGGACAACTGGCAGAAATGGCTGCGGTGGATCCATCGGCCGGCAGCAACCCCATTACACTCACGGTGGAAAATCTGACCGCGCTTTTCCAGAACGCCGTCCACGGTCGAATCGGTTGATGCGAATGGGCAACGCCAACGATCCGGTCGAGCATAAGCAGGTCGCCAAATGAGCCGGCCCATCATCGGGATGAGCACCTATGGCGTTGCACACGGCGACGGGTTCAACATCCCGGCCGAATATGTGCAGGCCATCCTTCGGGCCGGCGGTATGCCGCTGCTGTTGCCCACCGCGGCGGTCGATCCGGTGGACGCATGGCTTGAAAAGATCCAGGGCCTGTTCGACCGGCTGACCGTCATGGCGGCCGGATGATGGGAAGACGCTGCTCACAGCGGCGTATTCATTTTAAGGTTTTTACATACACGGTCATTACAAACCGGGAGACATGCCATGTACGGCTTCATGGGAAAAATTCTCGTCATCGATCTCACGTCACGGACGACGACGATTCTTGAGAAGAGCGAGACCTTCTATAAAACCTATCTGGGGGGATCGTTTCTGGCGGCGAAGTTGTTTGCTGACACGGTCGAAGACGCCAAGCCGCCGACACCGTTCGCCCCGGCCAATCCCATCGTATTTGTCACCGGACCGCTGGCGGGCGCCCGGGTGTGCGGTTCCACACGGGTCAACGTGCTGTCCCTGTCGCCGGAAACCACCGGTATTTTTACGTCCCAGGGGGGCGGCGAGTTCGGCCCGGATATCAAACGCGCCGGTTTCGATGCGCTGGTGATTACCGGCGCTTCTGCCACGCCGGTCTATCTGGACATCCAAAACGACCGCGTTGCCTTCGCGGATGCCGCCGCATTGTGGGGGCTTGACCGGCGCCAGGCATACGACCGCTTGAACGCGGATGCCGCGGGAAATGTCTCCATCGCCACCATCGGGCCGGCCGGAGAAAACAAAGTCCGCCACGCCAACATCATGTTTGAACCGGACCACTACGCCGGACGCGGGGGGCTGGGGGCGGTGATGGGCGCCAAGAATCTCAAGGCGATTCGCATCGGCGGCGACCACCCGGTGGTTTTTAAAGATGCAGAGACGGTCAAAGCGGTCAATAAAACCGGGGCGACCACATTTGCAGCGTCATTTGAAAAAAATCCCGGTGGTTTCCTCGGGGTGCTGAAAACATACGGCACCTTTGGCCTGCTGCTGCTCAACCAGGATGTCGGCAATCTCCCGGTGACCAATTTCAACCGGGCCCAAAGCGACGACGAAGAATTCCAGGCGGCGGTTTCGCATGCGCAGATCGGCGAAACCACGGTCGGTCGACGCAATCCCTGCAAGGGATGCTACCTGGGGTGTAAGAAGAAGTCCGCGGCCGATCCAGGGCACACGGCCCTGGCCGAATATGAGAGCATGGCCCTGCTGGGGCCCAACCTGGGCATCACCGATCTGACGCAGGCCATGGACTTCAGCGAATCGTGCAACCTGCTCGGCATGGACACCATCTCCACCGGCGCGCTCATTTCTTACCTGATGGATGGTTTCGCGAATGGCGACCTTGACGAAGACAAACTGGGTTTTGCGATCCGGTTCGGCGAGGGCGACAAAGTGCGCGACCTGATCCGCATGATCGCCTACCGGGAGGGGAAGATTGGCAACCTGCTGGCGGACGGCGTCGAGGAATGCCGCCGGGTGCTGGGGCCGGAAACCGATCGGCATCTTCGCTTCGCCAAAGGGATGGGGCTGCCCGCTCATTTACCGCGCGTCAAACCCGGCATCGGGTTTGGCTATCTGCACGGCCCCAACCCCGGGGATCATATGAAAGCCGAGCACGACTGGATCGCCTCGAGTCCCGGCGATTTGAAAGCCTTCAACATCACCGCGACGTCCGACGCCTTTGCCCTGGACCGGGTCAAAGTGGAAGTCTACCGTGCCACCCAGATCTATTATGCGGCCATGGACAGCCTGAGCCTGTGCATGTTCATCTTCGGGCCGGGCAATATCCTGAGTTATGACGATATCGTGAAAATGGTGAATGCTGCCACCGGATTCGACTATACTTTCGATGACCTCATGCAGATCGGCGAGCAGGCCGTTCAACTGCAACGCAAACTTTACTGTGATTTCGGCGGCACGGACGAGGAACTGCTGCCCTACATGGAGACCCCTATTCCGGATGGCCCGACTGAGGGGTGCCGGATTGCCAGGGAGGAATTTGTCGCGGCCCGCGACCACTACTATGCTCTATGGGGGTGGAATGCCCAAGGAATCCCTTCGCAGGGTCCAGTTTAATCAGCTCCAAGATGTCAGCGGCGATAGTGGAATTCGGGGCGGGAAAATCCAGGTGGGTGGCTCTAAAAAACCGACCCGGGAATCCCGCGCGCTTTTCGTGTGACGCAGGAAACCCGGGCCGGTGTGGCATCAGTGCTCGTCCGCCAGGGGCAGACCCAGGACATCGGCGTTGAGAATACTCGGCGCAGCCTGGGGTGGGTTATCTTCCAGGAAGGGTAGAATATCGGGGCGGTTCCAGACCGGATAGCCATTCAGGAGGCCGGCCACGTTGCCGGCGGCCAAGGTGGCCATGCCCTGGCGGGTCCAGCTGGTGGCCGAGGCGATGTGGGGCACGATGACCACATTGTCCAGATCGCCCAACCCTTCGGCAAGTTCAGGCTCGTTTTCAAACACATCCAGGCCGGCCCGGAAATCCGGGTGGGTGCGGCAGTGGGCCACCAGGTCGTCTTCCTTGATGACAGGACCGCGGCTGGTGTTGACCAGAACCGCGTTGGTCTTCATGAGGCCCAGACGTTCGGCATTGATCAGGTGTCGGGTGGCGTCATCCAGCACGGTGTGAATGCTGACGATGTCCGCCGCCTGCAGGAGTTCCTCGACGGAATCGGTCCGCCGACAGGTGACGGCGGCCTGGCCACGGGAGGCCAGGAAGTCGCTGTAGGCCGCTATGTAGTCTTCCAGTTCGTCGTTCGGGTAGAGGTCGTAATAGATGACGTTCATCTTGTGGCCTTCCGCCATCATGCGGGCATAGGTGGCCCCGATGCGGCCCGCACCAATGATCCCGACGGTTTTTCCGATCAATAATTCCCCTAAAAAGAGGGTCGGCAGCCAGCCTTTATAATGCCCGGCGCGCAGGTAGCGCTCGGCTTCGCCAATGCGGCGGGCGGCGGCAAAGGTCAGGGTGACCGCCATTTCAGCGGTGGTGTCCGTCAGCACGCCGGGGGTATTGCCCACCGGCATCCCCAGGCGGGTGGCGGCGTCTACGTCCACGTTGTTGAACCCCACGGCATAATTACTGTAAACGCTGCCGCCGGCTTTGCGCAGCGCGCGGAAGAGATCGTCTCCCCAGGGTTCGGTCAGTTGACCGATAGCCGCATCGCAGGCGGTGCCGATGGCCTCAAGGATCGCGCCGGTCGGCAGAACATCCGGGGAGGTGCAGATGTCGACCCGACAGTCGGCGGCGGTCAGGATGTCCAGCCATCGCCGGCCGGGCAATTCTTTGGTGACGACCACCCGTCGGCGGCCTTCGGGGTGGTGTGTGCGCCATTCGTAGGAGCTCATGGTTACCTCCCTGTTCGGATTCGTTGGTCAGGTTCTGTGGTGCTCAACAAGGGCACCGGGCTCCTTGCAGGGAGCATCTGGAATGATGGGGAGAGAATCGCGAGGGAAGCGCATGACGCTGTCCGGAGCTGACGAGACGATGGCGTCCTGTTGATTCGCGTTATCCCAAGGGAGGAAAGGAGGCCGCTTGCCGCGCCATTCTCTCCCCACACCCTTATTTCCGTTTCAATACGGCTTCGGCCGCCGCCGCGATATGGGGCGCGGACAGACCGTATTTGTCCAGCAGGTCCAGATAGGGTCCGGATTCGGCAAAGGTATCCTGGACCCCGATGCGCTGCATGGGCAGCGGCAGGTTTTCCACCAGGAGTTCCGCCACGGCACTGCCCAGCCCACCGAAGATGACATTGTTTTCAGCGGTCACCACGGCACCGGTCTCCCGGGCAGCGGCGAGGATCGTTTCCGTATCCAGCGGTTTGAGCGTCGGGCAGTCGATCACCCGGGCATCGATACCTTTGGCAGCCAGTTGTTCCGCGGCCACCAGGGCGTGGGCGGTCAAATCGCGCATGGCAATGATGACCACATCCTTGCCGTCCCGCACGGTAACCGCCTTGCCGATTTCGAACGGGTAGTCCGGCGTGAATATTTTGGGCACCGGGTCGCGGGTGAAACTCAGATAGACCGGGCCGTCATAGGCGGCGGCGGCGTGGATGGCGAGCGTCGTCGTATCGGGATCAGCGGGCGCGATCACCGTCGAGTTGGCCACGGCGCGCATGATGGAAAGGTCTTCCTGGCCCTGATGGGTGACGCCGTCCGGACCGGGGGTGATGCCGCTGTGGCTGGCAGCGATCTTGACGTTCAGTCTGGGGTAGTGAATGGCGTTGCGGACCTGGTCCAGGGCGCGCATGCTGGCAAAAACCG
Organism: Deltaproteobacteria bacterium; assembly: GCA_020444045.1. Taxonomy (GTDB): domain Bacteria; phylum Desulfobacterota; class Desulfobacteria; order Desulfobacterales; family UBA5852; genus JABZFP01. The sequence continues at coordinate 6,754 of JAHLLS010000028.1, read as the reverse complement.
CGTAGGTACAGGCAAACGGAATCAGTCCGGTGGTGGCCATGCCGGCCGCGGCCGCGAACATGTTCTGTTCGGCAATGCCGAAGTTGAATGCCCGCTCCGGAAATTTGGCGGCGAATTTGTTGGTGCCGATGGATTTGGACACATCCGCATCCAGCACCACGACGTTCGGGTTGCGGGCGCCGATGTCTATAATGGCGGCGGCAAAACTGGCCCGGGTGGGGGCCTTGTCGGCCTTGGTGAACAACTCGCCGGAGGCCAGCAGGGGAATGACCTCCGGTCGCACGTAATGATAAGGGGACGGTTGGTTATTGCTCACAGCTGCACCTCCTGATTTCTTTCAGCGCCTGGTCGGCTTCTTCCTTACAGGGCGCTTTGCCGTGCCATTCGCACACGTTTTCCATGAAGGAGACGCCTTTGCCTTTGATGGTGTGGGCCAGGATCAGGGTTGGCCCGTCTTCGCGGTCTTTGGCGGCCTCCAGGGCCGGAACGATTTCTTCCATAGCGTGGCCGTTGATTTCAACAACATGCCAGCCGAAGGCCCGCCATTTATCCGCCACCGGTTCGATGGGCATGAGGTCGTCCACATACCAGTCGTTCTGGAGGTTGTTGCGGTCCAGGATCGCCGTCAGGTTGCCGAGCTTCCATTTGGCGCCGGCCATGGCGGCTTCCCATACCGATCCTTCCTGGGATTCACCATCCCCGATGACGACCCAGACGTGATAGTCCTTCTTCTGGAGCTTGCCGGCCAGGGCCATGCCAATGCCGACGGACAAGCCCTGGCCCAGCGATCCGGCCGTCATGTCGATGCCGGGGACCTTGTTCATGTCCGGGTGGCCCTGGAGGATACTGCCCAGCCGGCGCAGGGTTCCCAGATGGGACTTGTCGAAAAAGCCCCGTTCGGCCAGCGCGGCATACCACACCGGGCAGGCGTGGCCTTTGGACAGGATAAAGCGGTCGCGATCGGGCCACCGCGGGTTGGCGGGGTCGATCCGCATCAGGCGAAAGTACAGCGCCGTGACGATGTCCGTGGCCGATAACGATCCGCCGGGGTGGCCGGCTTCGGCGGTGCAGATCATATCGATGATGTCGCACCGTATTGTGGCCGCCATTTGTTTGAGTTCGTCTACCGACATGGGGTCCTGAACCATTGTGTTTTCTCCTCCCTTATCTCTCATTTTCTGGGTGGTTCTGACGGTGTGCTTCTTGTCGTTCATAGGGTTTCTCTCTATCATTTGGGTTTATCGCAGGAGCTGCGCCTTGGGTGCCAGTCTTTCCTGAATGGCCGCCAGTGCACGGTCGTCCCCGACGTTGCCCGGGAAGACGATATAGGCCATGCCGGGGTAGCGGGCCTCATGGCCCAGTTGCCACACGGGTACGCCGGGCAGGGGCTGTCCCAGCACCATGGCACGACGTACCCCCAGGGCGTTGGTGGCCACGTCGCTGGACGTGATGCCGCCCTTGGCCACCAGGTAACGCGGTTGACAGGTAAGCCTCTGAACGATCCGGATCAGGCTGTCGGAGACCCTTTGTCCAATTGTTAGATTCTCTTCGTCGCTGGTGGCCTTGACCACCTTTCGGCTGGTAAAGACGACGGTATCCTCTCCGTTCTCAAGACTTTGGTCGACAGCACGAACTGCGCGGTCGATCTCGCTGTTGCGCCGATCGTCGTCCAAAAGGGCGTGGACGGAGATCTCCACCGCTTTAACTTTTCCGCTTTCGAGCAGGGTGTTCACCTGTCGGGTGGTTTGGGGAACATGGGAACCCACCACGAACAAGCCGCCATGGTCATTGCCGGCGCTCAGGGCTTCAGGCGCGATCGTTTCACAGGGGGCAATGCCGGCCCGTACGCGAACGAAGGAGGCCGCGGTGCGGAAGATGAATTCTTTGCTCTCTGCTTCAACCTGGAGCAGGGCCGCCACGAGGACTTCAAGATCCCGGTAGGACGCCGCGTTGACCACACCATAACTGTCAGGCGTCATGGCGGTCAGTTGGCGGGCCACCCGGGAAGGCCCTCCCCGTCTCAGGTCTTCAAGCGTGATGGACGTCACTTGCGCCGCCGCCATGCGGCCCCCGGTTTTTTCTTCAACCCAGCGGCGGAGGTTGGAATGGCGATAGCCGAAAACCGCATCCCGTGCAAAGGCCGTGCTGGCGGCTGGCACCAGTTGGTCCCCATCGGCGACGTAATGCACATCGTCGATCGTGTAGCGGCCGCCCTCCAGGAAAAAAGGGATCAAAAGGCAAGGGCGCGTCGAAACACCCAGGCCTTCTTTCAGGGCATCCACTTCCCCGGGGAAATGGCCGCGCAGGGTGGAGTCGCTGCGGCTGATTACTTCGATTGGTACGCCGGTCCGGCGGCTGGCCCGGCTCAGGTTAGCACCGATCTCTTTTCCCAGCGCACAGGCCGCCGGAGCCGTCAGGCTGCGGGAATTGGTCAGAATATAGAATGCCGGAAAGCGGTTTTGCAGTTCCCGTGCGAAGTCGTCGACCGACCAGGTGGTCAGGACCGGAACAGCGTGTACGGTCTGGGTGCCGGTGGGATCGTCATCCAGGACGACAATTTTGCGCCCCGCGGCGCGAACCCGGTCCTGGATCTGGCCCAGCAGGTCCTCCGGCCATTCAGGGGGCAGGCCGGCCAATGGGTCGGTTTTGGAAACGATAGCCGCAGGCATGGTGATCGCTATTTCTCCCGGGCGGCCGGTCCTGTGAAAAATGATTCTCTTGGATCAGCCGCCAAGTGTCTGTCAGGTAAATTTTGAGCCGTCTATTTCAGCGCGAAAATATTCTCTTCAATGAATTTCCAGGTGGCGAGATAATCTCCCTGGGCCATCAGCCGGGCGATCTCGCCACCGTCCACTTTCTCCAGTTTGTCCCAGATCTTGTTGGAAAGACGGCTGTTGACCTCGAACGTGCCCCGGATATCCCAGCGCGTGGGGGAGGTGTCCGAGGTCAGGTAGTCGTTATAGCCATATTTTTTAAGATAGTAGAGAAACTCGACGTACTCTAGAAAATGCTTGGTGCCGCAGAAATAGTCCCAATCCCACTTGCCGTCGTTGTCATTGACGTGGATGTAGTATTTGTAAGGGCTCGTGGCCAGCATGGCCAACGCCTCGGCCGGATGTTCGTTGCCATAGATGGAGTGGCCGAAATCCAGTGTGACCCCCATGTCGCGATTGCCGATGTCGTTGAGCAGACAGAGGGTTTTGGCGGCCGAGTCGATGAAGCAGCGGCCCCGGGTTTCACTGGGTTTGTATTCGATAAACAGGGGAATATCGGGCTTGTAGCTACCAGCCTCGCCGAAGCCTTCCACCAGGTAGCGCCAGGTGGTGGCGTAATCGTACTGGAACGAAAATTCATAGCCGTCACCCAGCGGGCAGCAGGTGACCTTGTCCGCCCCCACGCCGGCGGCAAAATCCTTGGCGCCTTTGATAAACTGGACGGCTTTGGCGCGAACGGCCGGATCGTGAGACGTCAGGCCGCCGTTTCGGAACTCGGGTTCGGCCTTGACATTGACGTTGACGGCCGCGACGTTCAAGCCAAACTTGTCGAGGATCGCCTTGGTTTGGGCCGGGTCTTTGACTTCGTAGGGATAGACGATTTCCACCCCGTCGTAGCCTTCGATCTGGCGCATCAGTTTGAATTTCTCTTCCACGGCCAGAGGTTGGTTATACTCGTGAAAGCGATCTTTGGTCTGGGAAAGAAACCCGGTGATAATTCCCATTTTAAGCATGTGATCCTCCTTACCGCGCCGGAACCGGGGCGGTCGCTGGTTGTATTCGTGACATCATAAAGTGATACGCCTGTCCGTATTCTTCGCGGCAGGATTCCGGTGGACAGATGATTTCAATGTCCCAGGCGCCGTCATAGTCCGTGGCGATCAGGGCCCGAATCAGTTGGGGCCAGTCGATGGAACCGGCGCCGGGCCGCAGTGACAGATTTTCGTGCCCGAAGTTGTCGCAAAGATGCGTGCCTATGATGCGCTTTCCAAAACGCTCCGGGATCCGCAGAATGTCTTCCCCGGCGGCCCAGGTATGACCGGTGTCGAAATTGAGACCGGGAGCATCCGGCCCGAGATCATTGCAGAGGCGCATGTAGCCGTCAAAGCCTCCGATTACCGATCCAGGCATGATTTCCAGCGCCATCCGGCAGCCGGCGGCCGACACCACCTCGGCCAGACGGCCGATACGGTCGCGAAAGCGCCGAAAGTGGTCGCCGGCTTTCCCGGTGGGGTCGGTCTCCGCCGCTTCAAAAAGCCCAAGCGGCACCGTAATGATCCGGCAGTTGTCAAAGTGCGCCACGGTGTCGATGACCGCCTGGATATCATCCAGGAGGGCGGGGTTCTCCAAGTGCTGCGGCGCGCTAAAGGCGTGCAGCATGAAGTGGGCCACAAACTGGGTGGCCTGCAGCCCTAAGGCCTCGGCTTGTCGGGCCACGAGGGGTGCTCCCCTTTTTTGCCAGTCTAAAAAAGTGCCGCGGTGGAAGACCTCGGGCTGGAATCCGCCAAAGCCCATCGCCGCCACCTCTTCGAGACCGTTGGCCATTTGGTCGGCCGTGAATCGGTCGCCGAAACGGGAGATGAAATAGGCCGGCGAAACGCCGATGATCGGATCGGTCATGATGACGTCACTTTTCAGATTCATCTTCTTCCAGGATCACTTCACAAGTGTTACCGCGGTTGCGGATTTTATCCATGGCCCGGTTCTTTAAATTGCGGTACCACTCGAACTGGCTGACGATCGTCAGGACAATGATGATAAAAAGAATCAGCGATACCGGCCGCTGGAAGATGGGCATGAAGCTGCCCTGGGAGACCATCAGCGCCCGGCGCAGGTTTTCGTCGGCCATGGGGCCCAGGATGACGCCAATCACAAGCGGTGCGATTGGGTAGCCCATTTCAGTCAGGAAGAAGCAGATGATGCCAACCGGCAGCATCAGGTAGAGATTGAAGATATTCAACCCCAGGGAATAGGAGCCGATGATGCACAGCACACCGATAATCGGCATGAAGATCTGGGTCGGGATGCGCAGGACCTTGACCACCTGTTTGGCCAGCAGCAGGCCGGTCACGAACATGGCGCAGGAGGCTAAAAGCAGTATGGCGGCCACCTCCATGATGAAGGTGGGGTGCTCGAAGGTAATCATGGGCCCCGGGGTAACCCCGTGCAGCATCAAGGCTCCCAGGAGCATGGCGGCCGGCGGACTGCCGGGAATGCCTAAGTTGAGCAGGGGAATCATGGCGCCGCCCACACAGGCGTTATTCGCCGTTTCGCTGGCCAGAACGCCTTTCAGTTCACCCTTGCCGAACGTTTCCGGGTGTTTGGACGTATTCTTGGCGGTGCCGTAGGACACCCATCCGGCGATATCCTCGCCAATGCCGGGCACGGCGCCGATGCCGACGCCGATTAGGGCCGATCGGATAATGGCCGGGATATTGCGGATGACCGTGCCGATTTCGGGGATGATGCGCTGGAGTTTCTGAGTTTCGCCGATCTGAAAACGGTCTTTCAGCACCTGGATAATCTGGGGGATGCCGAAGGCCCCGATCAGCACAGGCACCACCTCGACCCCGCTGTCCAGTTCGGAAAAGCCTAATGTAAAGCGTGGGTAAAACTGCAGCAGGTCCCGCCCGACACAAGCCAGGAAAAGTCCCAAAAAACCTGCGATCCAGCCTTTGATGACCAGGTCCGGGCTGGTCAGGGTGCCGCTGATCAGAATGCCGAAGAACGCCAGTAGAAAAAATTCGAATGAGGTGAACTGCAATGCGAAGAAGGAAATGATCGGTGAGATGCTGACCACAAACAGCATGCTGATGATCGTGCCGATGGTCGAAGCAGTAGTGGTCAGCCCGATGGCGCGCCCGCCTTCGCCTTTGCAGGCCAGGGGATAGCCGTCCAGGGCGGTGGCCGCGGCGGCGGCGGTACCGGGAATGTTGATTAGAATGGAACTGTAGGATCCGCCGTAGGTGCCGCCGACATAGATGGCCAGCAGACACACCATGGCCAGAGAGGTGTCCATGCCGTAGGTCAGGGCCGTCAAAAGTGCCACCCCCAGGGTCGAGGTCAGCCCCGGCATGGCACCGAAGATAATGCCCATCAGCACCGAACCGAAGAGGACAGCGATATTGATGGGATCCGAGGCGAGATGGAAGATAATACCGAGAAAGGTTCCGATACGGTCAAATAACATCATGGGGTTACATGCTCCTGCATTTACAGGCTAAAAATCCCAGTACCAGATGGCATCCAGCACGGCCACGACCATACCTTCCGTCGGCATGGGAACCAGGAGAAAATATTTGAAAATCGGCCCGATCGTAAACGGGGCCACCACGGTCAAAATCAAAGCGGTACGATATTTTGTTCGCAGCGGGGGAACGTTGCGAATTAAGATCCAGACATAGATGGCGTAGACGATAATAAAGGCAATGGTGAGCCAGTCACCGGGGTAGGGCAGGGAGGCTTCCAGAGTTTTGGACAACCCCAGGGAGAAAAAAGCCAGGAACACGATGGTTCCGATGAGATAAAAGCACAGCATTTTTTTCAGCAGGGTGTCGTCGTCGAAGTAGAACATGGTGATGAAGACGATCAAAAAAAGGATCGCGCAGAGGAAGAAATCAATACGCGGGATGTTCAGGAAGACAAAACTGAAAAACAGCACGAGCATGGCATAAAAGCGAAACAGGGCCGGCGTTCTGAGAAAGTGGATCAACTCCGAACTGCCCAGCCAGCGCAGGGTATCCGTCAGCCCCTGTAGACCA
>JAHLLS010000027.1 GCA_020444045.1 Deltaproteobacteria bacterium | reverse complement strand
ATTATATCACATTTATGGAGGTTTTGCCTTCTTTTTTATGAAATATCCGGGTTAGGAGCCATCAATGAAACTTTTTAAGAAAATTCTGGTTGCCTGCGACCTGTCGAAATTCACTCACCAGGTATTGGATTATGCCGTTGCGCTGGCCCAGAAAACCGGGGCTCGAATGATCCTGGCGAATATCATCAACCCGCGTGATACCGACGCCATTGCGCATGCCATTCATAAAACACTCCTGGTGCAAAAGGAAGCAGTTCCGGATGCGTTTATCCATCAGCACAAATTCGAACGGGAAGCGCGATTAAAAACCCTGATCGACGAAAGCGGCCATCCCGGTCTGTTCGTGAAAACCATCGTCAGAACCGGGGAACCGTTCCAGGAGCTGATCAACATCGCGGAATTGGAACAAACTGAACTGGTGGTAATGGGGACCCGGGGGCGCTCAAACCTGCAAAGTGTGCTGCTCGGCGCCACAGCGGAAAAAATGTTCCGCTATTGCCCCGTTCCGCTTCTGAGCGTGCGACTTGAAAAAAAACGAACGATGTGATTCCAAACGGTGGGTGCCCTCCTTTTTTGGTTGACAGTCAGCGCCGCATGATTAATTAGTATATTCATAATATACAATAATTTTAAACCGTTCCATTTCATATCCCTACCTTCTCACAGGGTAAACAGGAGGCGGAAATGACCATCATCAAATGGAGCCCAGCACGTGAAATCGCCAGTCTTCAGCAGGGAATCAACCGACTTTTCGAAGATGTTTTTTCACAACCGGGCAGCTATGACCCGGATACCATGGGCGCGTGGCGACCACCCGTGGATATTGTCGATACCAGCGAAGCGATTTTGATATATGTGGAAGTCCCCGGTGTGGACAAAGACGATGTGGATATCGAAGTCAAAGACAATGTATTGACCATCCGGGGCGAGCGCGTCGTGGACAGCCGCATCGGCAACGGCAGCTACTACCGCAGCGAGCGGGTTTTCGGCAAATTCGGACGATCCTTCGCCCTGCCGGCCATGATCCGCACCGATCACATCAAAGCAAGTTTTAAAAACGGTGTACTGAAAATCTCCATCCCTAAACCCGAAGAAGAAAAACCCCGCCAGGTCACCATCAACGTGGAATAGGGATGCCCCATGAAAGATCGTGTTAGCACCGGCATCGAAGCGCTGGATACCCTTATCGGCGGCCTGTTCGTCGGCGACAACGTTATCTGGTATGACAATGCCGGCAGCCTTGCGGATGTGTTCTATCTCAACCTGATCCGGTCCTCCCTGCAGCAGGATGAACCACTGATTTATGTCAGTTTCGATCGCTCCCTGAAAAATCTGATCGAAAAGCTGGGGCCTCTGGCCCAGTCTCCGTTGCTGACGATTATCGATTGCTTTACCTACGGCAAGGGCAACGGGGCTGAAATCTTCGTCGACTATCAAAAGCAGGTGCCGGAGCACTGGCCCGGCACCCTGCTGACGGTCAAACGGCCGGATCGCATGGAAGACGTGGCGACGGCCTTTTATGATCACCACCGCTCGCTGCGTGGCACGGTGCGGTTCATTTTTGAAAGCCTGACCGGCATGCAGGATCTTTGGGGCGGTGAAGAGCAGCTGGTCAGCTTCTACGTGCGCACCTGCCCGCGGTTGTACGACCTGAACACCATCGCCTATTGGCTCATTGAAAAACAGGCCCACTCCAGTAAACTGCACGCGCAGATCAACCAGATTGCCCAGGTGGTAATCGATCTCGCCGTTCGACGGGGGCATACCTCCCTGCAGATCATCAAAGCCGAAAACCGCACACCGGATCGGCGCGACAAGCCCTTTCCTTATTTCAGCAGGGACACCGCCATTCGCTTCAACCCGGACGATCAGTCCACCGGCCGCATCGATTTGGGCGCACGCATCAAATCCATGCGCACACAAGCCAGTCTTTCCCAGACCGACCTGGCCAAACAGGTGGGCGTCACTCCCAGCAGCATCTCCCAAATCGAAAGTGGGTTGATCTACCCGTCCCTGCCCGCGCTTTTCCGCATGGCGGAAGTCTTTGGGGTGGATATGGGAACGCTGTTCCAGTCAGGCCATGGCGGTACATCGCCTGTGGTATTCAGAAAAACAGAAATGCAGGCCGCCACCTTGCCGAATACGGCCGATAGTGGCGTCAAATGTTGGCGGGTACCCGGCATCGAAGCGGAATGCCGCCACACACCCCGACTCATCGAAATTCCGCCCCGGACCAAGCTGCCGGCCCATTTTTACCAGACCAAGGGCGATGAAATCGGATACCTCATTTCCGGCAACCTGCAGTTGACATACCGGGGCGTGCAATACCCGCTGGCCGAAGGCGATTTCATCTATATCAATGAGGGCTGGCCCAGTGCTTGGGACAACCCGGGCAAAAAAACGGCACGCCTGCTGTGGCTTTTGACCGGACAGCCCTAACTTGGCAATATCGGCATCCATAAAAAACGGGCAGCCCCCTCTCCTATGGGAAGGCTGCCCGGTTTTTTAAGTATTTCAAGATGGCATTAATTCTAATTGGATTTAATCGTTAGGGTGTCAGCGTCGTTGTCATCCAATGGTCCGTTCGGGTGTAGGCTGCCGGCGGATTGCCAAGACCGTAAGCGGCCGGCGAACCGATCCCGCTGGTATTGCTGCTGTATTCGCTGACCAGGATGCGCCAGTCACCCGCCGGGAACGGCACTGGATACGAAGGATCATCCCAATCCGGTCTGAGGTCGTAATTAATGGGGAGATTTTCGACCGCCATGGCCTGGTAAAATGCTCTCGGCAAAAAGCCATCAGCGCCGATTACAAATGACAAGCACAGGGATATATGAGGCGATTTAGACTTTCATCGAGGTGTCTTACAGCTGTCGGAAAACAAGCGAATTCATGAGGATTGTGCCGACAGGTGTCTGCCAAGAATGATGCCGATTTCCTTCCGGCAATCCGGGATCGAGGCGTAACTGTAACCGGCGATCAAGCGGCCCTGGTCATAAACATCTACGGCGGGGGTATGCGGTGGGTGAGCAAACAAGGCATTGACAATGGTCTGGTAGTCGTTCGCGCGGCAAGCCAAGAGGATTCCCGCATCCGGTGGGTTGCCCGGCGTGGGGGGGGGCTGGGCCGCCCTCTCTGCCGGGGGTTGACCGCCCATCATCTGGTGGCGCACGCTTGGTGAAATGAATATGGCGGTTACATGGCCGGGCACCGCAACATCACGGTGGAGGGATTCGAAAAACGTCTTCTCTTCCGGAAGAAGCGTGCGAAAGGTCACCAGTCGCCCAGCCGATAGAAAAGGTGCCATTTTCTCGAGAAGACCGGCCAGCATCTGCTGCCAGCCCACCACGAGATCGCTCTCTCCTGCACCGACACGCTGGTCGATGATCGCCGCTACCCGGCGGTCGGATGTCGTTTCAAATTCGTCCATTCATTTTCTTTTCGGATAATGGTTTCGTTCGCGACGTCAAATATACCCGATCCATTTTTCTTAGATTAGTGTCCCTCGGGTCGATGTCAAATCTACTGACGGCATGGAAAGGAATCGGCGCATCTGATCGAAAGTGAAAGAAAATGAAGACCCTGTTTTAGACATACATCCCGAATCGGTCTACTGGCGGGATCCTCCACAAAAGCTGGCGGGCTTAGATAAACGAAAAACGCCGATCGTGCCTGCAGGCATCGACCGGCGTTTGGTCATTAAGTTACAGTGTCACGTGACCGTTTCAAATGAATGCGATGGCCACTGTCGCCTGTTAAACCACACCCTGGTCCAGCATGGCGTTGACCACTTTCACGAACCCGGCGATATTGGCGCCCATCATGTAATTGCCCGGGTGACCATACTCGGCGGACGCATCCAGGCAGGTCGAGTGGATGCTCTTCATGATGATTTTCAATCGATCGTCCACCTCTTCACGCGGCCAACTCAAGCGCATGCTGTTCTGCGCCATTTCAAGACCGGAAACCGCCACACCACCGGCATTGGAAGCCTTGCCGGGCGCATAAAGCAGTTTATTGTCCAGGAATACGTCGATGGCTTCCGGGGTGGAAGGCATGTTGGCCCCTTCGCAGACCAGCTTGACACCATTTTTCACCAGGTTGGCGGCGTCCTTGCCGTTGATTTCGTTCTGGGTAGCACTGGGGAAGGCACAGTCGGCCTTATGATCCCACAAGGGGTTATAATCCAACGTGCCGTCCGCTTCGGTATAGCTGGCCTCGGAGTATTTGTCGATGTACTCCTGGATGCGGCCCCGCCGGGTATTCTTCAGGCGCATCACGAAATCCAGCTTGCCGCGATCGATTCCCTCTTCATCGTAGATATAGCCGGAGGAATCGGACATTGTGACCACCTTGCCGCCCAGCTCGATGATCTTCTCCGCGGTGTACTGGGCCACGTTGCCGGAACCGGACACGAGGCAGACCTTGCCTTCCAGGCTGTCATTCTGCGTGGTGAGCATCTCGGAGGCGAAGTACACCGACCCATAGCCGGTGGCTTCCGGTCGGATCAGGCTGCCGCCCCATCCCAGGCTCTTGCCCGTTAGCACGCCGGTAAATTCGTTGCGCAGGCGTTTGTACTGGCCGAAAAGAAATCCGATCTCGCGCGCACCGACCCCGATGTCGCCCGCCGGGATGTCGGTGTTGGGTCCGATGTGCCGGGCCAGTTCCGTCATGAAACTCTGGCAAAACCGCATGACTTCCGCATCCGATTTACCCTTGGGATCGAAGTCGGATCCGCCCTTGCCGCCGCCCATGGCGAGCGTGGTCAGGGCATTCTTGAAAACCTGTTCGAAGGCCAGGAATTTGAGAATACTGAGGTTGACCGAGGGGTGAAAGCGCAGCCCCCCTTTGTAGGGGCCGATGGCGCTGTTCATCTCGATCCGGAAACCGCGGTTGACATGCACCTGCCCCTGGTCATCCTGCCAGGGAACACGAAACAGAAGAACCCGCTCCGGTTCGGTAATGCGTTCCATGACAGCCGCCTTGCGGTACTCCGGGCTGCGGTCCAGGACCGGCTTGACCGACTCAACCACCTCATAAACCGCCTGGTGAAACTCACGCTCCCCCGGATCGCGATTCTTGATCAGCTGTAGAATGTCTGTCATGCTTTCCTCCTTTGTCATTGGATGCCGCGTAACGGGCATCACCTGAGAAACCGTTTCAAATATGGCTCCGACAGCGACCGCCGACGGATTAAGTTGGACTAATGCATATTCAGCAATTTAAAGGTTACCTAACATGATGATTATCGACCTTCAAGACATAATACAGCCACCCATTCCACAATATGACGGTGGTTTAGACGAATAGGACAACATTTCTTGAGAGACTGGATAACGGGCAGGACGGAACCGTCACATGGTGTCGGGGCAGGTCACGCACGCTGGCCTGCCGGCAGCGATATACCATCGCCCCGGCAGGCCAGATCGCACCCGATGTTTTTCACTTAGGCATCGATGATTTGAAGCGCCTCTTCCCGATAAGCGTCCATGACATAGGGGATGTCGGTCACCTTGGCGCACTCCTCGGACAGAGAGAAGATATCTTTGCGGCTGATAAACGACACGTTCCAGTTGCGGGAACCGGCCATGATTTGCTGCAGACCGACCCGGATTTTATCCACCGCGCTGAAAATACCGATGGCTCCCAGGGGCAGCTCATCCACTTCCGAACCAAGTTTCTCCTTGAGCACTTCGTAATTCATGAAGATTTCTTCCTTGGTGTCGCCAAAGCGCGAAACCGTGGAGGGCAGTCCTCCGTCTTCGCCCCTCAGCCAGCGCTCGGCGTTTTTCCCGACCATGCCCGGAATCATCAGGGCCCGGCCCATGCAGACCGCCTTGCAATGGGGCGCGCCGAGGGCCAACGCTTTGAAAACATGGTCTTCCGATGAAAACCCACCCGCAAAAGCAATGTCCGGCACCGGGCGCCCTTTTTCACGCAGGCGCTCACACAGCTCATAGGCCATGGAATGAAGATAAATAGAAGGAATGCCCCATTCACACATCATGCGCCAGGGACTCATGCCGGTGCCGCCCGGGGCCCCATCGATCGTCAGCAAGTCGATACCGGCATCGGACGACCAGCGGATGGCCATGGCCAGTTCGCGCATGGGGTAGGCGCCGGTCTTGAGGGTAATGCGCTTGGCACCCAGCGCCCGGATGCGCGCCACTTCCTTCATGAAGCCCTCCTGGTCGATGAAACCCAGCCGGGAATGGCGTTCGAACTGCTTCAGGGGACCGGCCTTGAATGCGGCCTGATAGGCCGGCATTTCAGGATCGGGCGTGACGATATAGCCGCGCTTCTTCAACTCCAGGGCTCGCTTGAGGGAATCCACCTTGATTTCGCCCCCGATGCACTTGGCCCCCTGGCCCCATTTGAGCTCGATGGTTTCGACACCGAGCTGGTCCAGGACATATTCGGCCACGCCGTTGCGAGTGTCTTCCACATTCATCTGCACCAGGATATCCCCGTAACCGTCATGGTAGCGGCGGTAGGTCTCGACACGGCGCTTCATCTCCGGGGAGCTTTTGACCAGTCCGTTTCCGTTAAACTCCAATTCCGGATCGATGCCGCAGACGTTTTCCCCACAGACCAGGGAGATGCCGCTTATGGCGGCCCCCACGGCGAAATGCTCCCAGTTCTTGCGGGCAATATCGGTACTGCCCAAGGCTCCGGTAAAAATCGGCACCTTCATTTTTATTTTGTGGTCGGTACCGAATTCGGTCTCGGTGTTCACGGCCGGGAAGGTGGCCTTGTCGGGATCGGCCTCGACCCCTTTGGCGCCGAGCGCATAGCCCATGATGTTGAGGTGGGAATAATCCACCGGATAGTCTTTGTCCGCCCCGGCCGTTACCCGGCCGAAGGGCTCCGGATAGAGCAATTCCCGGCCGCGGAAGGTGGCCCGGAAGGTGTCGCAGTTGCCTTTACACCCGTCGATACAGCGGCTGCATATGCCAGATTGGGGCGCCACATTGCGGGATCGATTCTTGGTTTGTAGGACGTCGTTGGCGTTTGGTCGCTGCAAATTCATAAAGTCTCCTTGGTTGCTTGGTTTTAATCGCCACAGGAACGGGGCCAGACCCGGTTCAGCCGATTCTTCCAAAAACGAATTTCAGAAATGAATTTTCGGCGGTTTTCTAAAACGTTCGAGATCAAGGCTTGCGAATCCCGAGGAGCGAGGCGTACATGATTGTACGCCGCAGTGACGAGGGGTACGCGTAACGCCGATATCGAGCGTTTTAGAAAACCGCCCAATAAAAAAGCGCCCCTTCCTCGTAGGAAGCAGACGCCGTTGTCTTGCTCAAATTCAGATTGTCTGGATGTCGGGGGAAGTATCGAACGTCCCTGGACATACGGTCGATCATCAGCACGTCATTGTGCTGACATCATCAATTAGCAATACTAATAAATTTTGTCAATTTTCATTTGCATGTCAGCGGGGCTTAATCTGAACCCGGCCCGCGCTATTTTCGGTGAGGCCTGTTCAGGAGATCGAGGGCGTGGGGAATACTGGTATAATGGCCGCTTGTTTCCGATAAAATAATGGTTTCGGCAACCGCCCGCATGCTGCGGCGGGTATCCATGCTGCGTTTCTGAATCCAGCGGTAGGCTTCTTCCGCCGTCAGATCGCGCTGATCCATAAGAACTTCTTTTGCCCGGTCGACAAGCTTGCGCGTCTGTAATTCCTCTTTCAGGAGCGCGGCCTGACCCCGCATGCCCGCCATGCGCCAGACGATGCCGGCCTGATGGGCCAGCGCTTCGGCCACCTGGATTTCCAAGTCTGAAAAGGCATGCTGCACACCGGTAAAACATTGCAGCACGCCATCCGGCGCGTGTCCCTCCGACAGGACCGGCACACAGAGCAGGGAGACCAGTCCGCGTTGCGAAACCATGGCTTTTTCGGCCAAAGTCGGTTCCGTGGCCAGATCCATTACCACCTGGCAACGGCAAGTTTCCAGGGCACGGCTACCGATGCTTCCGGTCAGGCGCAAACGACCGGGGAATGGCCTTCGACGATCCGTCCCCTGAACCATCTCCAACCACAGGGTATCCGGCGCCTGGCAGGCATCCCTCCGCCAAAGACCGCAGATTTTCAGCGGCAAGAGTGCGATTCCCGCCGCGACAATCCGCCGCAGCAGCTCGTCCTTATCCTTATTTGAAACCAGTTCACGGCTCAACGCGTTGAGGGTGTGTAAGATGCGACGAAAGGCTTCGGAGATATCGGGGTTCGGCATGAATCGCGACCTTGCAGGTCATTATGGTTATCAACAGGCTTGATCATAACATTACTATCATCGGCGGGAATCAGCGTCAAACCAAGACAGCCAGCACCGGCAAGCTTGCTGTGGCCGGAAGGCCACACATTGTTGCGAGCCTCCTGCGATTATGTTACAGGCAGACGTCCGGTTCAGCGTCGACGTCCGGCCACCCCCCACGCCCATCAACAAGGAACGATTAATATGGCACATTTTGCGGAAGTATTTGTCGACCGTTTATATGAGCACGGTGTCCGGTATGCCTTCGGCATTCCCGGAGGCCCGTGGATCCCGTACATGGAAGCCATGCGCCGCCGGGAAATGCCGTTCATCCTGGTGGCCAACGAGGCCTCGGCCGGATTCATGGCCGATGTTTGCTTCCGCCTCACCGGTACCCCCGCTCTCTGCCACGGCACCTTCGGCCCCGGCGCCACCAACCTGGCCACCGGCGTCGGCTGTGCCCATCTGGACCGCTCGGCCCTGATCGCCGCCACCACCGAGCAGAGCGACGCCATGCGCCACCGGGTGACCCAGATGAATGTGGATCACCAGGCCTTGTTCGCACCGATCACCAAGTGGACGGTGCGGGCGGATGCCGACACTTTAACGTCCACCCTGGACCAGGCCGTGGCGACCGCCTGTGAAGAAGTGCCCGGGCCGGTGCACATCGGCCTGCCGGTGGATCTGAACGATCGAAACGCCCCCCGGGGAGGAAACCTGCCCGAGACAAATGCAACCATTGCACCGCCGCCGGCAGCAGCGATCCAGGCCGCAGCCGACCTGATCCGACAGGCCCGCCGCCCGCTGATTGCGGTGGGTTTGACAGCCGCACGCCTTGGACTCGATCGTTCGTTAATCCGTTTGCTGGAAGTTATCCCGGCCCCGGTGGTTCTAACCCCCATGGCCAAAGGCCTGCTGCCTGAAACCCATCCATCTTATGCCGGTGTCCTTTTTCATGCCTGCAGCGATCGGCTGGCCGACATCACCCGCCAGGCGGACCTCGTCATCGGCCTGGGCTACGACCCGGTGGAATTCGACTACGAAGCCTGGCTGCCGCCGGTCCCCGTCGTGCACATCGATACCGCAGCGGCAGAATTATCGGCCCCTTACGAATTGGCGGCGCTGTGCGTCGGCGATCTGGACGTTTCCCTGCAAACCCTCGGCACCATGACGCCCCTTGCCACCGAATGGGATTTCGACCAACTGGCCCGGCACCGGGATGGCCTCAATAGGGCCTTGCGTCCCCGGTCAGAAGGCTTTGGGCCCAGCGAGGCGTTGGATATTTTACGGGATACCCTGCCGCCCGAAGGCATCCTGACCTGTGATGTGGGAGCTCACACCCACCTGATCGGCCAATTGTGGCCTACACCGGCGCCCGGGCATCTCCTGATGACCAACGGCTGGTCCTCCATGGGCTTTGGCATTCCGGCCGCCCTGGCGGCCTCCCTTTGCCGGCCGGCAACACCAGTGGTCTGCGTGACCGGCGACGGGGGATTTACGATGATGGCCGGTGAACTCATCACGGCCCGCCGGCTGGGGCTGAATACCGTCATCATGATCCTGGCCGACCGCATGCTAAGCCTGATCGAGGTCAAACAGGGCTGGAAAAATTGCCCGGCCGACAGCTCCCGGCTTTTTCAACATGCGTTCCTGGATGCCGATCGCATTTTCGGTGTACCGGTGCTCAAGGCGAACTCACCGGAAACATTGCGTCCGGCCCTGCGGCAGGCGTTTCATACTGCCGGACCGGTGGTGGTGGAAGCCGAGGTCGACGGAAGAGACTACCAACAACTGATTGCAAGGAGCTACAAATGACACCCATCCGCATCATCGTCTGCGGTTTCGGCAATGTCGGCCGTGCCTTTGTCCGGCTGATCGAAGACAAGCAGGACGATCTAAAAAACCGCTACGGTATCGCGCCCCAAATACATGCCGTCGTGGATATCGGCGGCGCCGCGGTCGCCGACACCCACGGCCTGCCTCTGGATCAGCTAAGGGAATTGATGGACAGCGGCCAGTCTATCGAGAGCATGGCGTCTTTCGGCCGTCCGGGCATGTCGGGGGTGGAAATTCTCCAGGCCCTCTCGGCCGACGTCCTGGTGGAAGCCACCCCCACCAACCTGGTGGACGGCGAGCCGGCCCGCGCCCATATCAATGCCGCCCTGAATAACGGCATGGATGTGATCACCGCCAACAAGGGCCCGGTGGTATTGTTTTACAAGGACCTGCAGGAGCGAATGCAGTCGTCTGGCGGCCGCCTCTTCATGAGTGCCGCCACAGCGGCAGCCCTGCCCACCCTGGACGTGGGCAAACTGTGTACGGCGGGCGCGCACGTCCGGGCCGTCGAGGGAATTTTGAATGGGACGACCAATTACATCCTGACCCGCATGGGACGAGAGGGCTGCGACTACGCCACGGCCCTCCAGGCGGCCCAGGATCTGGGGATTGCCGAGACCGACCCGACGCTGGATGTCGAAGGGTTCGACACACGGAACAAAATCATTCTGATTGCCAATCAGCTTTTCGATCAGTGCCTCGGCATTGCCGATGTCGAGACCGTCGGGATTACCGGCGTCCGGCGCGAAGATATGGAGAAGGCGCAGACCGACGGGAGGGTGATCAAACTGATTGGGTCGGCTCGCTGGAAGAAGAACCGTCTGCGCGTAAAGGTGGCCCCGGAAGCCTTAGAGGCGGATCACCCCCTGGCCGGGGTTCATCTTTCGGAAAAGGGCATCAGCTTCAATACCGACACCATGGGACGCATCACGGTCACCGGCGGCCACAGCTCCCCCACCGGTGCGGCCGCCGCCCTGCTAAAGGACCTGATCCACGCATTTATTTTCTTCCGATCGGAAGAAAATAAATTATAGAAACCGTATGCAAGGGCCCCTTGGCGCAAGGTCGCCGGTCCTGTTTCGACGTCGGACGCTGTTTGAATATCAGCGATCAAACGCATAACGAAAAGAAACCGGCTTTTCATACAGTTCACCCTCGCGTTGAACAACCACTATGGGATCAAAGGATACTATCATGCAAGCAACCGCCACCATGGCACCGACTGAGCTGCGCCGCCTGATTCGCAGCGGCGATTGGACCACCCCCACCTCGGGGGCGGCCACCGGATTTCTGCAGGCCAACCTGGTGATGCTGCCGGCCTCCCACGCCTTTCATTTCCTGCTCTTCTGCACCCGCAACGCCAAGCCCTGCCCGGTGCTGGATGTGCTGGAAGCCGGCGCCACCGCACCGGCCATTGCAGAAGATGCCGACCTGCGCGATGACCTGCCGCGCTATCGGATTTTCGAGAAGGGGGAATTGAAAGAAGAAGTCACGAGCGTACGGAATCTTTTCCAGCCGGACATGGTCAGTTTTCTTTTAGGGTGCAGTTTTTCTTTTGAAAACGCCATGCTGGCCGCCGGCCTGCCCATCCGCAACATGGAAGAAAATAAGAATGTCTCCATGTACATTACCGACCGGCAATGCCGCCCGGCCGGGCCCTTCAAGGCGCCCCTGGTGGTCACCATGCGCCCCATGACGCCGGAACAAGCCGTGCGGGCCGTCCAGGTGACCACCCGTTTCCATTTGACCCACGGTGCGCCCATCCATATCGGCGACCCCGCTGACCTGGGAATTCAGGACCTGAACCGCCCCGATTTCGGCGATCCGGTCACCATCCATCCCGGGGAAGTCCCGGTCTTCTGGGCCTGCGGGGTTACCTCGACTTTGGCCGCCATTTCGGCCAAACTCGACCTGACCATCACACACGCTCCGGGGCACATGTTCGTCTCGGATCTGAAAGACGAGCACTTGGCCATTTTATAACCCCCAAAAAGAAAACCCCCTGCACAGAAGGCAGGGGGTTTTCTTTTAATACCCGCGTTTCAGATCGAATCGCTTTATTTCTTCAACGCATATTTATCGGCAATAACACTGTAATAGGCATTGTCCGCAACCGATCCCCAGACACCCCACTGGGCCTTGAACTTCTTGAAGGCCTCATTCACCTTGCGGCTCATGGGATCTTTCTCGGCTTCTTCTTCCAGCGTTTCCTTGGCTAGTTTGCGCAATTCATCCAACAACGGTTCCGGGAAGCGCACCAGATTTACGTTGTGCTCGGAGATCAGCGTCTGCAGGGCCGCACCGTTGCCGGCCTCGAATTCGCTGAGGCTCCACATGTTGGTCTCGGCCGCCACGGCATCCAGGATATGCTGAAACTCGAGCGGCAGGGACTCGTAGGCTTTTTTGTTGAACATGACCTCCAGGCAGGTGCCGGGCTCATGCCAGCCGGGGTAGTAGTAATTCTTGGCCGCCTTGTAAAACCCCATACGCAAGTCGTGCATGGGGCCGACCCACTCGGTGGCGTCGATCACACCACGCTCCAACGAGGTGAAGATTTCGCCGCCGGGCAGCAGCACCACGGTGCCGCCGGCCTTGCTGATGACTTTGCCGCCCAGGCCGGGGATGCGCATCTTGAGACCCTTGAAGTCGTCGATGGTGTTCATATCCTTGCGGAACCAGCCCCCCATCTGGACGCCCGTATTGCCTTGGGGGCGCGGGATGACGTTAAACGGCGCGTAGACTTCTTCCCATAGCTGCAGGCCGCCCCCGCTGTAAAACCAGGCGTTGATACCCTGTGCATTTAAACCGAAGGGCACCGCCGCGAACCACTGCGCCGCCGGGACTTTACCCGCCCAGTAATAGGATGCGCCGCTGCCGCACTCCACCGTGCCCTCGGACACGGCATCGAAGACCCCCAGAGGCGGTACCAGTTCGCCGCCTGCAAAAACCTCGATTTTGAGCTGTCCGTCGGTGACTTCGCCCACGCGTTTGGCAAAGCGTTCCGCCCCGGTCTGCAGCACCGGCAAATTCGGCGGCCAGGTGGTGACCATTTTCCACTCGTAGGTCTTTTTCGGCTGGACCGCCGGGCCTTTAGCCTCTTCCTTTTTCTCTTGACCGCATCCGGCCAGACCGGCGGCCGCCGCGACGGCACCGGTCGCCGCCAAACCTGCTTTTCTCAAAAAATCACGTCTTTCCATACCTTCCTTCTCCTTTGCTGCGGGTTAAAGGAAACGATACGCACTTGTGAAAGAACGACATACAACCCAACACTGTGCTGGTGTTATCGCCCGAATTGCGGGCCGATATATGCCAACGTTTTTTCCAATAGCGACCTGTCCATCCACCTACCTAAAAACGACCGACGGCAGCCAGGTCACCAACTGTGGGAACATCACCACGATCAGCAAGCCGATCAACTGAAAAAGAACAAAGGGGATGATTCCCCGGTAAATATCCCCGGTGCTGATTTCCGGCGGCGTCACCGCTTTCAGGTAAAACAGGGAAAACCCGAAGGGTGGCGTCATGAACGACGTCTGCAGGTTGACGGCGATCAGGATGCAAAACCAGGCCGGGTCGAACCCGAACTCGATCATGATCGGTGCCAGCACCGGTACGTGAATGAAGGTAATCTCGATAAAGTCCAGGAAGAACCCGATAACGAAGATGAGCCCCATGACAATAAACAAAACGGTCCACTGGCCGTGATGGTGCGCAATGCCCCCTAAAAATTCGCGCACGAGGTGGTCACCCCCCATCCCGCGGAAGACCAGTCCAAAGGAAGCGGCCCCCACCAGGATGATGAACACCATACAAGTTAGCTGCATGGTGGAATGCATGACTTCCTGCAGGATTTTCATGCTGAATTTTTTATTGGCGATGGTCAGCAGGGTCGCCCCCACCGCCCCCACGCCCGCAGCCTCGGTAGGCGAGGCCACACCGGCAAAAATCGACCCCAACACGGCCATCATCAGGAAAAGCGGGGGAAACATGGCCCGACAGACTTTTTTCAACATAATGGCCGGCGTCAGGGCGGCCAGTTCCTCTTTGGGAATGGGCGGCGCCCAGCCCGGCTTGAGAAACGCTATGATCAGGATGTAAAGGATATAAAGCCCCACCAGCACCATACCTGGCAGGACCGCCCCCATAAAAAGATCGCCGACGGGAACGCCCACGATGTCGCCGATCAGCACCAGAACGATACTGGGGGGGATAATCTGCCCCAACGTGCCCGAAGCCGACACCGTGCCGGTAGCCAGCTCCTTCTGGTAGCCCCGTTTGAGCATGGTGGGAACCGCCAGCAGCCCCATGGTGACCACCGTGGCGCCCACGATGCCGGTGGAAGCCCCCAGCAGCGCGCCCACGATCACCACGGAAATTGCCAGACCGCCGCGCAGGCGCCCGAAGACCAGTCCCATGGTGTCGAGCAGTTCCTCCGCCAGACCGGAACGCTCCAGCATCACCCCCATGAACACGAAAAGCGGCACCGCCAGCAGGGTCACATTGGTCATGACCCCCCAGATGCGCAGGGGCAGCAGATTGAAAAAATCCCATCCGAAACCGATCAGGCCGAAGGTCAGGGCCGTCCCCATCAGCGTGAAGGTGACGGGAAAGCCGATCATCAGAAGAATCGTCAGGGCCAGAAACATCCACCCGGGCAGGTATTCCATGAACATTAGCGTTCCCCCTCCGTCTCAATCTCTTTTCCGAGGATGGTCAGCAGGCTTTTGCCCCCCAGGGAAAGCCCCTGGAGCAGGATCAGCACAAAACCCGCCGGAATGAAGCTTTTGAGAATGAAACGGTAGGGAATGCCTCCCGGATCGGGAGATCCCTCCATGACGACCCACGCGTTGTAGACAAAATTGAGCGAAGTGGCGATAACCATGTAGCAGCCGGGAATCAGAAAGAAAATCACCCCCAGCAAATTGATCCAGGCCTTGGTTTTGGGGCTGCAGCGCTGGTAGATGATGTCCACCCGCACGTGCCCGTCTTTCAGCAGGGTGTAGCCCGCCCCCATCAGAAAGATGAACGCGAATAAATGCCATTCGAGCTCCTGGGTAAAAACGAAGCTGATATTGAAGGCGTAGCGCATGATCACGTCGATGAAAACAACCGCCACGACAATGGCCGTGGCCCAGGCCACGACATGCCCCACCCAGGTGTTGAGCGCATCAACCCAGCGACAAAATGTTTTTATCAATCCCATTCAATTTTCTTCCGCCGAAATAAAAAATGGTCCGACAATGTCGGAGCCGTCAGGTTAAGCGTCAAATGTCGCGACAAACGATGCCGGCCTCGCCATCGGTATGGAAGCCCGGCCCCGCTAGGATAACGCCGTGAAAGGAATAGACTTTGTATATTATGGGTGTAAATCCCCTGTCAACAGATGAATGCCGTTCATTTATCGGGTCCCATCCTTAGCAGCCGTAATGATGGACGGATTTTACAGGCGGATCGGGGATATGATAGATAGTCTTCCATTACCGCAACATGGGCTCGACTCGTCGCCCGGAACTGCCGAAACGGTCGCAGGAGAATAAGAACGCATGACGCAGGGCACTATCTTTGACATTAAAAAATTCGCCATCCACGATGGGCCGGGTATCCGCACCACGGTTTTCCTGAAGGGGTGTCCTCTGGACTGCTGGTGGTGCCACAATCCGGAAGGGCGGCGCCCGGAACCGGAACCCATGGCGGCCGGACTAAACGGAGACGCGCCGGGGGATGCCGTGCCGGTGGGCACCCACATGAGCGTCGACGCAGTCATGGCGGAGATCGAAAAAGACCGGCTTTTCTATGACGAAAGTGGGGGCGGCGTCACTTTTTCCGGCGGCGAACCTTTGGCGCAGCCAGATTTTCTGGCAGGACTTCTGACCGGGTGCCGTGGGCAGGGTATCCATACCGCCCTCGACACCACCGGCTATGCGACACCGGAAATCGTTGCCCGAATCGCGCCCCTGGTTGATCTCTTTCTTTACGATCTTAAGTTGATAGATGACCGCCAGCACCAAACTTTTACCGGTGTGTCAAACGCGCGTATTCTGGCAAATCTGTGTCATCTGGTCAAAACCGGACGCACGGTCGTCATTCGCTTTCCGCTGATCCCGCAGATCAACGATACATCCGAAAACCTGGCCCAGATGGGCGCCCTTCTGACGGATCTGGGGTTGCAGCGCATCGACCTGCTGCCCTTCCATGGCATCCATCGGCAAAAATATCATCGACTCGGGCAGCCGGACCGCCTGGGCAATCTTGAACCGCCGGGGGAAGCGACCATCGCGCGTGTAAAAAACGATTTAGAAAACGGCGGATTCACCGTTCAGGTGGGAGGCTAAGCATGATCAACGACCGCATTCACAACCTTCGCCGGCAGAGCGTCGAGGCCCAGGCCAGCCTGAGCCCCGAACGGGCGCTGCTGATCACCGAATTGCTTCAAGGCGGCCGTCTGGAAGGCGATGCCGTGCCGATCCAACGCGCCCGCATTTTCAGCCACATCCTGGAAAACAAACACATCGCCATCCATCCGGGGGAGTTGATCGTCGGTGAACGCGGCCCGGCCCCCAAAGCCACGCCGACCTATCCCGAAATCTGTCTGCACAGCCTTGACGATCTCGCCCTGCTCAACGAACGTCCCAAAGTGCCCTACAGATCCGACGCGGACATGCAGCGGGCGTATGAAGAAGAGATCATTCCCTTCTGGCAGGGCCGCACCCTTCGCGACCGCATGTTTGCGCAGCTCCCCGAACGCTGGAAGACGGCCTATCGCGCCGGTGTATTTACCGAATTCCAGGAACAGCGTTCACCGGGGCACACGGTGCTGGGAGACAAAATCTACCACAAAGGCTTCCTGGATTTGAAGCAGGAAATCGCCGAAGCCCAGGCCGCCCTGGACTTCTATAATGATCCGCAGGCCCTGGACAAACGGGAACAGCTGCAGGCCATGGATATGGCGGCCGATGCCCTGATCGCCTTTGCCCGCCGGCATGCCCGGGAACTCACGCAATTGGCCGCGGAAGCGGCCGACCCCGAGCGGGCCGAAGAACTGCGGGCCATGGCCGCCATCTGCCGCAAAGTGCCGGCCCACAAACCGGACACCTTCTGGGAGGCCCTGCAATATTACTGGTTTGTCCACGTGGGGGTCATCACGGAGTTGAACCCCTGGGATGCCTTCAACCCCGGCCGCCTGGATCAGCACCTCTACCCGTTTTTCCGCCGGGAAATCGACAGCGGCACGTTGACCGAAGCACGTGCCCGGGAACTGCTCCAGGCCTTCTGGATCAAGTTCAACAACCATCCGGCGCCCCCCAAGGTCGGGGTGACCGCCAGGGAAAGCAACACCTATGTGGACTTCGCCCTGATCAACACGGGCGGCCTCACGCCGGACGGAGCCGACGCGGTCAATGAGCTGAGCTATCTCATCCTGGACGTGGTGGAGGAAATGCGGCTGCTGCAGCCCAGCGCCATGGTCCAGATCAGCAAGAAAAACCCGGACCGGTTCCTGAAGCGGGCGCTGCACATCATCAAGACCGGTTTCGGTCAACCCTCCATCTTCAACACCGATGCCATCGTTCAGGAACTGGTGCGCCAGGGCAAGTCCCTTGCCGACGCCCGCTGCGGCGGCGCCAGCGGATGCGTGGAAAGCGGTGCCTTCGGCCGGGAATGTTATATCCTGACCGGCTATTTCAACCTTCCTAAAATCCTTGAACTGACCCTGAATGACGGGGTGGACCCGCTATCCGGCGACCGCATCGGTCCGTCCACCGGGACCGCAGAGGATTTCACCTGTTTTGAAGACCTGTTCGCGGCCTTCGAACGACAGTTGGCCTACTTCGTGGACATCAAAATCCTGGGCAACAACATCATCGAGCGCCTCAACGCCAAGTACATGCCGGTGCCGTTTCTATCGCTGCTCATCGACGACTGCATCGCCAATGGCCGTGACTACAATGCCGGCGGCGCCCGCTACAACACCTCCTACATCCAGGGCGTGGGGCTCGGCACCCTGACCGACAGCCTGTCTTCCTTGAAATATAATGTGTTCGACCGCCGGCTGCTCTCCATGCCGGAAATGGGCAAGCTGCTGGCCGGCGATTTCAAGGATGCCGAGGCCCTGCGGCGCAGGATAGCGGATGAAACACCCCGCTACGGCAACGACGATGACGCCGCCGATGATATCATGCGAGCGGTTTTCGAGGCCTATTACCGGGCGGTCGACGGCCGTCCCAACACCAAGGGCGGCGTCTATCGCATCAACCTGCTGCCCACCACCGTACATGTTTATTTCGGGAGTAAATTGGGCGCCACCCCGGACGGCCGCAGGGCCGGCGCATCGTTATCCGAAGGCATTTCGCCGGTCCAGGGCGCCGACCGCCGGGGCCCCACCGCGGTGCTCAAGTCCGCAGGCAAGATCGACCACCTGCGCACCGGCGGCACCTTGCTGAACCAGAAGTTCCTGCCCCATATTCTGGCAGACGAGACCGGGATCGACCGCCTGGCCCAGCTGGTCAGGACCTATTTCAGGATGGACGGCCACCACATCCAATTCAACGTGGTGGATGCCGAGACCCTGCGCCAGGCCCAGCAGACGCCGGACGCCTATCGCGACCTGATCGTGCGGGTCGCCGGCTACAGCGACTATTTCGTGGATCTGACACCGGAACTGCAGGAGGAAATTATTCAACGGACCGGACATGATGCCAGCTAATCAGAATCGCTCGGTTATAACAAAGGAAGGTGATTTAAAAACGATATTTCATAAAAGCACCCCGGATCGGTCAAACCTCTCCGGACCCTCCACCAGAGGCGGCGCGTTTAGGTCAATCGCATACCAGTGTGGCGGCGATTAACAAGCGAACGCTATTCGATGTCGTGCATCTCGGCGCTGATCCATGCCAGAAAGTCCGGATGGCCACCGTCGATAGCGACGCTCACGATACAGGGACAGTCATAGCTGTGCAGGGCCGTCACGGTGTCGATCAGGGCCGGCAACCGGTCCCGGGTCGTTTTGGCGATCATGACCACTTCCCGGTCCTTCTGGACTTTCCCCTCCCAGCGGTAGATGCTGCGCATGCCATCCAGAATGTTGACGCAGGCCGCCAGCCGATTCTCCACCAACGCCTCGCCAATCCGCTGGGCCTCCTCCGCACTTCCCGCCGTCATGTAAACAAATTGCGCGCTCATGGCAGGCCTCGCTTTCGATACCGGCCCTGATGCGGTAGGGCCGTCGATGCGTTTATGGGGGTCCTACTGGAAGAATTTTCAGCCGGAGCGGCCATCATCACAAGGGTCGTCATCCGTATCAAACCGGGAATGCTCGGCCGAAGCCGGCATCCCGCAGGCGGGCAGCTTTTCCACCGCGATCCATCGGCCCTGACAGCAATCGGAGACGGCCGGCGCTGCGCCCTTGAATTCGACCTGCATGCCACACGTTTCACATCGATATTTCTGAATGGTTTCCATGATATCGCTCCTATCCAACAGTCCTGTTGTTGATAATGATAGGGGGAAGACTAAAGGATACCGGGCTGTTTGTAAAGCGTTTGAAAACCGGCAAAAAAACTTTACCAAAATTCGGCCTATAGCTGGAAGGAAACAGGGCGTTATCCCGGCGGATGTGCACAAGCCACTTGTGCCCGCAGCTACAATTGCGCCATAAAGGCCGTCAATTCCCGATTCACCGCAACGGGCTGCTCAACAGGCACAAGATGGCCGGCATCCGGGATAGTTACCCGCCGGCTGCCGCGAATGTGGGTTTCAAGATAGGCGCTGTATTTCGGTGGCGTCAATCGGTCATCTGCGCCACAAAGGACCAGGACCGGCGTGTCGATCCGGTCGAGCCGGTCCATCACGTCGAATCGGTCGCAAGCACGAAAATCGCCGGCCGTCACAGCGGGCGCGCAGCTTGCAGTGGCATGCATGATCGGGGTAAGCCGCGCCGGATCGGTTTTTTCTGAGGCACCAAACTGGCCCAGCATGTCGATAAAGTGCGCGTAGTCGGTTTCGATAGCCTCGATAATGTCGGGAAGGACGCGCAAGCGGGCTCCTGTGCCGATCAGGACCCCGCCCGCCAGCAGCGCCGGTCTGTCCAGCAGTAATTGCAGTACGATCGCACCGCCGATGCTCAATCCGCAAGGAACCGGACGAGGCGCCCCAAGTCGCTCGATCAAGCCAGCTACAGCATCCGCATAGCGCGACACACGGTCGCACCCGGGCCCGCGGCTGGCGCCATGGCCCGGCAGATCCACCGCAATGGTGTTGGCCGTGGTCAGCATGGCATCGACCTGGCCCTGCCACAAGGCGTGGCTCCCGCCGGAACCATGAATAAAGACAAGCGTCGGACGGTCCTGGTCAAGGGGCCAGCGCCCCGCCGCAAACCCGATGCCATCTATTTCTTGGAACACCATACCCATATCCTTTCGCCAACCAATCCAGGGCCGCCCTTGCTTTTGGCGGCACCGCCAAACGGGGTGCCTTGATTCCCGGGAGCAGCCGTGTTAGGCATCCGCCAAAACATACGAAAGCTTTTTCAACCAACACGGCGTCAGCGACGCCCCTATGCATAGGGCATCAAAGCAACCATGGGACTCAGACAAATCCGGCGTCGCCTCGAAAAAAAACGGATCGCGGCCCAGCAGCGTTTTCGACGACAGAAAAACGCCAACCTCCTGGCCCGCCCGGGCGCCAACGATTTTGTTATTATTCTGGACGGGTTGAAACCCTCCTTTAACATCGGCAAAATATTCCGCAGTGCGGACGCGTTCGGCGCCCGTGAAATCCACCTGGTGGGCATCGACTTTTTTGACCCGGCCCCGGCCATGGGATCCTTCAAATGGGTCCCGGCACGTTTCCACGACCACTTTGAATCCTGCTACCGCGATCTCATCGGAAACGGTTACACCCTCTTCACGATGGATCCGGTCGAAGGCCCACCCCTCACCCAGGCGGCCCTTCCTCGACGCAGTGCCTTCATCTTTGGTCATGAAGAATTCGGCATCAGTGCGGATATCAGCGCCTACACCGACATTCAATCCCTGACCATCCCCCAGTTCGGACAGGTCCAAAGCCTGAACGTCAGCATTGCGGCATCCATTGCCATGTGGGAATACCTGCGCCAGCATTCGCTGAGCCCCGCCCCCCCCGAAGCAACCTGATTCAGAATCGCTCTGCTGGAAAGCCCCTTTGAATGCGTCGTCAGGTCTGACGGCCGCACAGCCTCACAGCGGCCATCTTTGAATCGATCCGCAGTTCGCGTGGGTTCATCAGCGGATGGCGGCCAACCCCGGATCCATCGTTTTCACGATCAGCATCGGGGGGTCCGCGTCAATGATTTCAACGCCATATTCATCGAAAATACCGCCCATCAGAATATCGACACGCCGGGTGCGCTCGATAAAAATCCCGCTGCGATCGAAAACGATCTCGCCTGCCGCGTGCTTGACAAGGGTCACGGCAAAAAGATCGCGCTGGCCTTTTTTGAGGGTAAAACGGTCGCCGACGGACAGCCCACTATCTTCAAGTTGACCGGCCGGAATCAGAATGCCCCGGCGCTCCGGGTCATGGATGGCGCTTCGGATGGTTGTTTTGCCTTCTTTGGTCATGGACGTCGATGGCTCCTATGGCGCTGCGCCGGTATATGGGCCGCGGCAGAGCACCGGGCAGAGTCACGCCGTATTCCAGCCCGTCAGCCGACCGTCAGGACGACTTTACCCCGGGCCCGTTTGGTTTCGACATAGACATGGGCCTGTGCTGCTTCGGCCAGCGGGTATTCCCGGTCCACGACCGGGTGCAGGCGCCCTTCGGCGATCCAGCCCGAAAGGGTCTGCAGGTCCGCCGCACGTGATTTAACGATCACCAGGTGGGCACGGGGCCCTGGCCACAGGCGGGAAAACAGCCCCCATTTAAAGATGGGGAAGCCGGGGACGGTCGAAATGAACCGCCCGCGCGGTTTCAGACAAGGGCGGATTTCCGGGAAAACGCCGTTTCCAAACACATCGAAAAAAACATCGACGGGTTCGGGCAGACACCGGATGTCATCACGGGTATAGTCGAGCACCTGGTGCGCACCCAGCCGGCGGACCAGCTCCGCATTGCGCCCACTGCATACCGCCGTGACTTGGGCTCCCAGAATGGCGGCGATCTGGACCGCAAAGGTCCCGACCCCGCCGGAACTGCCGTTGATGCAGACCCGCTGGCCAGGGGCCACACCGCCGATGTCGCGCAGGGCTTGCAGTGCGGTCATGGCCGCCAGCGGAACCGCCGCGGCTTCCGCGAATCCTAAAGAAGCCGGTTTGAACGCCGTTTCCGATGGTTGCGCCAATAAAAATTCGGCGTAGGTGCGGCCTTGCCAGCCGTTGGTCATGCCGTAGACGGCATCGCCTGCCTGAAAATCATGGACCTGGGGCCCAACCGCCTCAACCGTGCCGGCAAAATCATGGCCCACCCCCAGGGGGAAGCGGCGTCCCGTGAACCAGCGGAATTTGCCCTTGCGCACCAGGCAGTCTTTGGGATTCACCCCAGCGGCCTGCACCCGGACCAGCAATTGCGTCGGTCCGCAGACAGGCGCTGCAACTTCGCGGCAGGCCAGAACCGTTGGCGCGCCGTAGCGATCAAACTGGACGGCGTTCACGGCTTCTCCACGGCAGGCGTTTTGTCCCGGTCAATTCGCGACCTTTGCCTTGGCGGCATCGGCGCGCTTCAGCACCCGGTAAATGACCCGGGACAGGCGATCGATGCTGTAAGGCTTCTGAATGACCCCATCGCACCCCTTTTTCAAAATCCGGGACGCTTCCCCGTCGAGACTGTATCCGGTGGCCAGGATGGCCTTGACGTTGCGGTTGATGTCTTTCATGCGGTCGTAGACTTCCCCGCCCCCCATGTCCGGCATGATCATGTCCAGAATGACCAGGTCGATCAGATGCCGGTTTTGCCGATAGACGTTGAGCGCATCACGCCCGCTGCAGGCTTCCAGGACGCGGAATCCCAGTTTAGTCAGCATTTTGCTGCTGATTTCCAAAACGGCCGGTTCGTCGTCCACCATCAGAATGCAGCCGCTGCCGTGAATAACGCTCTTGTCCTTGTAATCGGTCTTTTCGGCCGGACGGGTGGACGTGGGCAGGTAAATAAAAAAGGTGGTTCCATGCCCCTTTTTCGAATCCACGTCGATATAGCCGCTATGCCCCTTGATGATGCCGTATGCGGAAGCGAGCCCCAGCCCCGTGCCGCGCCCGAGTTCCTTCGTGGTGAAAAAAGGCTCGAAAATGCGGCGGCGCACCTTCTGTTCCATGCCGACCCCTGTGTCGGCAACCACCAGCATGATGTATTCACCGGTCTTGATTTTATAATTGCGCTTGCGGATCTGTTCGTGGCTGATATTCATGGTTTTGATAAACAATTCACCGCCTTCGGGCATGGCATCCGCGGCATTGCTAAACACATTATAAAGCACGTGTTCCAGCTGGGACCGGTCCCCGGCAACGGCGTCCAGGTCGGTGGCCAGGTGGGAGGATATCCGGGTGGTGGGATGCGACTGGCGAAAGGCGGCCGCCGTTTTGGTGATCAGGCCATTCAGGTCCAGCGAGCGAATCTTGTACTTGCCTTTACGCGCATAGCCCAGAAGCTGGGATGTCAGCCGGGCGCCGCTTTCCACATGCTCCTGGATTTTCTTGATTTCCTCGTGACGGGGGTCCTCCGATTCCGTGTCGAGCAGGAGCAGGGACACATTGCCCTGGATGGCCATCAGCAGGTTGTTGAAATTATGGGCAATCGCCCCGGCCAGGGTCCCCACCGCCTCCATTTTGCGGGCGTGCTGGAATTCGGCTTCGAGTTTGACCTGGTCGTCGATATCCCGAATAAAATTCAGGGTGGCCGGTTTGCCTTCCCAGATAATCTTCACGGCGTTGATTTCCACCCAGAAGGACTCCCCATTGGCACGCAGCAGGCGGAAATTATAGGTGCTGGGAACTTTATCCCCTTTCAAGCGCCGAAAATGCCGCTCCAGGATCATATTCTGGTCTTCCGGGGCCACATACTCGAAAAAGGAATGCTGCCTCAGATCGGCGCCCATCATGCGAGCCATTTCCCGCGCTTTGGGGTTGGGGAATTTCACTTCGCCGTCCTGAAGGATAAAGATAGCATCGGTGGCCGTCTCGATCAGGGTCCGGTATTTCTCCTCGGACTCTGTCAGGGCTTCCTTGGCCTTTTTGAAGGTGTCGATATCCTTGGTAATCGACAGGACATAGGGCTGGCGGTTGAGAATGATGATGTTGGCGGATACCAGGCAGGTGCGGATGCTGCCGTCCTTGATACGAAAACGGGCTTCCAGGTTGCGAATGGATCCGGCCTCGTCAAGTGCCGCCATCAAGTGATCGCGCTCTTTGGGATCCACCCAGATACCGATTTCGTCGGTGGTTTTACCGATCACCGCTTCCCGGGCATACCCGGTGAGCAGGGCAAACCCTTCGTTCACCATGGTATAGACACCGTCCCGCATCCGGTTGAGGGTGACGGCATCCGGGCTGATGGCAAACGCCGTCTGGAACAGGGCGTTGCTGAGCTGCAAAGCGCTTTCGGCCTGCTTGCGGCGGTCGATATTGCGCGACACGCAGACATAGCCGGTCACTTCCCGATCACCGTTAAACAGCCCGCTCAGCTGACACTCGAACCAGAAACCGGTGCTGTCCCGGTGCACATGCTCCAGATCCAATGTTGTGGACGGCAGGCCGCCTTGCAGCAGCTTGAGTGCGTAACGCAACTGCTCCTGGCTGGACAAGGTCAGGGTATCGCAAAAATCGAGACCGACCGTATCTTGAATGGCATAACCGAGGTGACCTTCAACGGAGGGAGTGACAAAGGTCGTTTTCAGATCGGCATCCAGCGTCCAGACGATATCGGTCAGATTATCGGCCACCACCCGATAATGCGCAAGGGTCTCCCGGGCCTCGGCCTCGGAAGACCGGGCCTGCCGCAGGGCGTCTTCGAGTTGCCGAATCCGGGTTTTCATTTCCGTTTGGTCATTCATTTCAGTCAATTGGCACCCTGTTGACGACGGGTAAAACGGCATTTAACACTCATAGCGTTCGGTGGGGCAGGCTTTCGTGACGCCCGGCCGGCGTGATCCGGATATAGTCCAGCTTGCGCTGCAGCTCGCGAATCGTGGCGGCACCACCGTAGGTCAGTCCCGAACGCAAGCCCCCGATGATATCGGCGACGATCTGCTCCTCGGTCTCACAGTAAGGGACATCGACGGCCACCCCTTCGGCGGTTTTCCACTCGGCCATGCCGCCGTGATAGTCATCCTGGACCTCGCTGCTGGCCATACCCCGATAGGCTTTGACACGCACGTCCTCGCCACGCTCATTTTTGCGCGTCATCACGACCCCCGGTGTCGGCCGTGTTCCGGCCAGCATGCTGCCGATCATGACGAAATCGGCCCCGAAGGCCAGGGCCTTGACGATATCCCCGGGCGATCGAATGCCGCCGTCGGCCACAATCGAGCGGTCCACCCGGGCGGAATTGCGAATCGCCGTCAGGTTGGGCACGCCGAATCCGGTTTTGATGCGTGTCGTGCACACCGCGCCGCCGCCGATGCCGACTTTGATGATATCGGCACTGAGGGAGGCCAGGTAGTCCGCACCGGCATAGGTGGCCACATTGCCGGCCATGATACAGGCCTCCTTGCCCAGCATGGCCCGAACCTTTTGCAAGGTCTTACCGACATAGCGGGCGTGGGCATGGGCCACATCGATGCAGAACAGATCCGCGCCGGCATCCCGCAAGGCCTCGGCCCGTTCCAGATCACCGGCCGAGCAGCCGATTGACACAAACGTTTTATGGGTGCAGGCTTTAAAAATGTCGATGTTGTCGGCGATGGACATAAAGCGGTGAAGGACACCGATCCCTCCTTTGGCGCCGATAAAATCGGCCATGGCGGTCTCGGTGACGGTATCCATATTGGCCGTCATCACCGGAAGCGACAGGCGCAGCTTGCCGGTCTTGTCCAGCATGGACGTATCCACGATCTTGCGCGATTCCCAATGGTTATAGGAAGGTATCAGCAAGACGTCGTCGTAGGTGATGGCGTCGGTCATGATCTGTCCCCCTGTTTCAGCCGGTTGGCATCCGCCGTTCCGAGATCAAAAAGATGCTGCGTTAAAAAGATAGTTTATTTTCGATAAGATCCCAATCGATCATCCTGCCTTTCCTTATCCTGTCACCCGTTTTGAATCAAGCGTCGATTCTAAGCATTGCGACCGCGTCGGTGAGAACTGCGGCCACCGGGACCTACCATCATGGACCCCAAAGGGATGCCGCATAGGTCTCCTTGACTTTGCCGCTGGAAATCCTTTAGGCTCCCGCTACGCGAACGGCATGGCCGTTTATTTGTCATTGTTCCAATCGAAAGGCCCTCCCTGTTGAAATCCCGCCTGACCGTTGCCGTCCGCACCCTGGTGGCCTTTGCCCTGCAGACGGGCGACCTGACGTCGACCTTCGCCGGATCGCAGCGGCCGCTGGAAGGCCTCCGGGCCCACCAGAGAGTCCAGCGGGCACGGCCGGCCGGCTACCAGCCCGAAGTCACGCTCCAGCATGCCATCGAAACCCCGGATTTCATCCTGGAGATCAGCGGCCGCCTGGACGGGGTCTTTACCGACGGCGACCGTGTGGTGATCGACGAGATCAAATCCACCCACAAAGACCTGGACGCCATCGAAAAAGCGCCCGATCCGCTGCACTGGGGCCAGGTGCAGACCTACGCCTGGCTGTACGCCACCCATTATGAACTTGACAGTGTAGACGCCCAGTTGACCTATTACCAGTTGACAACCAAAGAAACGCGGGAATTTCGGCGGACCTATACCATCGACGAACTCAACCGTCTGATGGCGGTGCTGCTGGACGACTATCTCGCCTGGGCCACACGGCTGGAACGCTGGCGGTTGCAGCGCGACCAGTCGATTCGGGCACTGGGCTTCCCTTTTGACGACTTCCGCGAGGGGCAGCGCCAGATGGCGGTCACGGTTTACCGGTCGATCCAGACCGATGGCCGCGCCATGATCCAGGCGCCGACCGGCATCGGCAAAACCATGGCGGCCCTCTTTCCGTCCCTCAAAGCCCTGGGGGAAGGCCTGACCGCCAAAATTTTCTATCTGACGGCCCGGACCACCGGCCGCCAGGCCGCCGAAAAGGCCCTGTCGGTCATGCGCCGCCAGGGGCTGCAGGTAAAGAGCCTGACGCTGACGGCCAAAGACAAGCTCTGCCCCTACCCCGATGCGACCTGCACCCCGGAGGAATGTCCGCGCGCCCGCGGCCACTACGACCGGATGAAAGGCGCCCGGCTGGCGGCCTTCGACCGGGATGCCCTGGATCGGGATACCGTTACCCGGCTGGCGGACGTCTTCGAAGTCTGTCCGTTCGAATTCAGCCTGGAGATGGCCCTCTGGATGGATACCATCATCGGCGACTACAACTATGTTTTCGATCCGCGGGTATATCTGCGCCGTTTTTTCGCTGAAGACAACGGCGCCTATACCTTTCTGGTGGACGAGGCCCACAACCTGGTGGACCGTTCCCGGGAAATGTTTTCAGCCGTGATGCGCAAACAGCCCTTTCTGGACCTTCGGCGGGCCCTGCGCGAGGATCACCGCCCGCTTTACCGCGCCATCGGGCACATCAACACCTGGATGGTATCCGCCCGTCGGGACTGTATGACAGCCGGAGGGGAAGCCGCTTCGCGCGAGATGCCGGACACGCTCCTGCCGCATCTGCAGCGGTTTCACCACCGGGCCGAAACATGGCTGGTGAAAAACAAACCCGCGTCCTGGAAAGAAGAGCTGCTTCAATTGTATTTCGATGTATCGACCTTTTTGCGGGTGGCGGAACGCTTCGATGACAGCTATACCACCTGCACGGTCAGCGACGGCAAGGATCTGCAGGTCAAACTCTTCTGTCTCGACCCGGCCGACCAACTGGCCGAAGCGCTGCGGCGGGGCCGGTCCGCGCTGTTTTTCTCCGCCACTCTGACCCCCTTCGCCTACTTCAACGCCCTCTTCGGCGGCGACGAAGAAACGGTGTTTTTACGCCTGCGGTCGCCTTTTCCGCCCGCTAATCTGTGCGTGATCGTCGACGGCCGCATATCCACCTACTACCGGGAACGGGAGCAGACCAAATACCGGCTGGCGGATGCCATTACCCAACTGGTGCGGGGAAAAACAGGCAACTATCTTGCCTTCTTCCCCTCCTATGCCTATCTGGAGATGGTCCACGATGTCTTTCACGACGTTTACCCGGAAATCCGGACCATCGTCCAGGCGCGGGATATGGATGAACCGGCCCGGGACGCGTTTCTGGAACACTTCGTCAGGGACAACCCGCAGACCCTGGTGGGCTTTGTGGTGATGGGCGGTATCTTCGGCGAAGGCATCGACCTGGTGGGCCGCCGGCTCTCCGGCGCGGCCATCGTCGGGGTCGGCCTGCCGGGAATCTGCATGGAACGCGACCTGATTAAAGACCATTTTGACACCACGCGCCAGGCCGGGTTTGACTTCGCCTACCGTTATCCCGGATTCAATCGGGTCCTGCAGGCCGTCGGCCGTGTCATCCGCAGTGCCCGGGACCGGGGGGCGGTGTTGCTGGTGGACAATCGCTTCAGCACCCACCGCTACCGGTCTCTCTACCCGGAGGAATGGCAACCGGTCAGCCCATGGTCCGACAAGCCGGTGGCGCACATTCTGGAAGCGTTTTGGCCCGGGAGTCCCAAGGGCTGAATACGAAATGCTGCGTGCCGGAACGGTAAAACCGCTCCCGGCCTTCTATCTATGATGGCGGGCTTTGATCAAAATAAAAGGAGACAACCCCCCTGATGACACCGACCACCCCCCGCGAAGAACTCGAACGCCGCACCCGGCGCTTTCAAGAACACATTGCCGCGCAGGACATCGACGGAGCTTTGATCCTGCAGAACACGGACCTGTTTTATTTTACCGGCACCATCCAGCAGGCCCATCTCTACATCCCGGCAGCCGGCCCCCCGCTGCTGATGGTCCGCAAAAGCCTGGAGCGGGCCCGGGCCGAATCGACAGTGACAGATATCGTACCGCTCCGCAGCCCGCGCGAGATCCCCGATCTCCTGAAAGCCCATCACCTTGCCATGCCGCGGCGACTTGGCCTGGAGATGGATGTCATCCCGGCCGCGCTATACCTGACCTATCGCCGCCTGTTTGCGGACGTCGACCTGGTGGATGTGGCCCACGGCATCCGACAGGTGCGGGCGGTAAAATCCCCCCACGAGCTCACTCTTATGCGGCAGGCCGCCGCCCTGGCCGACGAAGTGGCCGGCGCGGCCCGTGACATCATCCAGGAAGGTATGACCGAACTCGATCTGGCCGGCCGGGTGGAGGCCGAAGCCCGGCGGCGGGGCCACCAGGGCGTGGTGCGCATGCGCATGTGGGGCGGGGAACTCTTCTACGGCCATCTCCTGGCCGGTCCGTCCGCCGCCGTGCCGAGCTATCTGGCCTCGCCCACCGGCGGCACGGGCGCCGGCCCGGCCGTGGCCCAGGGCGCCGGATTTGCAAAAGTCCTCCCCCATCAGCCCATTCTGCTGGATTACGTCTTTGCCTGGCAGGGTTATATCGCCGACCACACCCGGATCTTCGCCATCGGCGAGCTGCCGGACGATCTGATGCGCGCCCATCAGGCCATGCTGGATTTACAGGCAGTCCTCAAACAACAGGCCCGACCCGGCGTCAAAGCCGGCGATCTCTACGATGTTGCCATTCAATGGGCGGCCGACAAGGGCTACGGCGACTGGTTCATGGGGGCCGACGATCAGCGCATCCGTTT
Source organism: Deltaproteobacteria bacterium (assembly GCA_020444045.1). Taxonomy (GTDB): domain Bacteria; phylum Desulfobacterota; class Desulfobacteria; order Desulfobacterales; family UBA5852; genus JABZFP01. The sequence goes on along the minus strand of JAHLLS010000027.1, from coordinate 37,760 downwards.
TATCGGCCACGGGGTCGGCCTGGAACTGGACGAATACCCCTTTATGGCCCAAGGCCAGGACATGCCCCTGGAAAAGAATATGACCATCGCCCTGGAACCCAAACTCATCATCCCGGGCAAAGGCGTGGTGGGCATCGAAAACACCCACATCGTCACAGATGACGGCCTGGAACAGATCACCCGGTTCGATGAAGCGATCCAGATCATTCATTAATGGGTTGTGATGTGGTTGTGTTTTTGCCCCTTTGTCACGAGGCCGGCGCATCGCTGTACCGGACGGAACAGGCGCGGCGGCTGTCTGAGCCCCGCGATGGGCGGGGCGAGTTCCGGCGCGCCCGGCCGGTGCGGCGATGGGCCGGCGAACCCGGAGGGCTCGTGGCACGAGCGCTTTCTTTTGGTTCGGTTTTCTTTCGCGGGAAAGAAAATGAACGACCTTAAAAGATGATCTGCCGAATCAATGAAACCGCTCCTGTTTATCTTCAGAGAGGAACGATTTAGAAAAAAACAACTCACGACACAATCACCACGGTGGCATCCGAAACTGCCCGCAGAATCCGTCGTGACACGCTGCCCAACAAAAGTGATTTGATGCGCGACATCCCCCTTCGGCCCACGATGACGGCATCCCAACCCGCGGCCGCGTCCAGCAGGGTTTGTGCGGTGCCATCCGGCCCCGGCGGCATCACCTCGAGCGGCGTGTCCGCATCCCAGCCGGATAGCGGCAGCATCTTCTCCCATCGTTTGCGCGCCGCCTGGACCGGCCCATCCAGGACATGCACAAAACGGAAGCGGCAGCCTGGCCGCCCCAGATATGCATGGGCCAGAAAACGCAGCAAAAGATGCGTCGACGGCGACAGATCCACCGCGCTGAAGATCTTGTTGGTGCGCCCATGACCGGTCTGGGAAATGAAAATTCCCTCGCGCCACTTGCTGGCCAGCACTTCACCCGACGGCACGTTCGGGCCATCGGCCAGTATGATCATCCCGAAGCCATCCTGACGGGCGTCTGCCAATAGCGCGTCATAAGTGCGCGATGTGGTGGTCGTGGGAATACGCTCCAGGAGGTCGTCACGCTGACCGGCGGTTTGCCAGTCCTGGCGAAAACGCCGCCAATGCCCTTCGGCCGCGGTCCGGAATCTTTCGGTGACAGGCCCCGAGGGGGCGATATAAACCAGGCGGATCTTCAGCGTTTCCGAACCCGAGAGCTTGGCCGGCAAGGCGTCCAACCCGATTGCCAGGGATTGCGGAGACGTAAAGAAAAAGCAGGCATTCAGGCGCACGTGCAGGGCGCACTCCAGGTCCACGCGTTCGATCTCGATCTCCGGCCAACGCGCACAGGCCAGCCCCTTTTCCCGGATCACCCGTTTGAGGCAATGCCGGCAATCAACACAACCATATACCCGTTTGCCTGTCCGGGCTTTTTCCACCCACCCCGGGTCTGTCAGAAGCGGGCGGCCAAGCCCGATCATGTCAATACCATCCTCCGCTAAAACCTTGCGGGCAATGCTCGGTCGAAAGACCCGCCCGCCCAAAATCAGAGGGGTATCCAAAACGCGGCGCAGGATCCGGGCATCGGCCCGCAGATAGGCGGGGCGGCGGGTTAAACGCAAAATTGCGGGATTGAACATGGAGTTATAGGTCCCAGCGCTGACGGAAAAATAGCCGACACCCATTTTTTCCAGAACACCGGCCAGTGTCGTCGCTTCATCCAGATCAATCCCTTCGGGTACCCATTCATGAACCAGCAGGCGATACCCGATCGGGAAATCCGGCGGAACAGCGGCTTTAACGGCCCGCACCACGTCGTACACAAACGCGGCGCGGGTAGCGAAGTCTCCGGACCAAGGACCAGGCGGCCGGTTGGCAAAGGCCGAAAGAAATTGCGCCAGGAGGTAACCGGTCGCTCCGTGCAGTTCCAGCATGTCGAATCCGGCGGCCACGGCCCGTCGGGCGGCCTGGCCAAAATCACTCACCACCCGCCCGCGATCTTCCGGGGTCATGCCCCGACGCCATTTGGAATGCATCTGCATGAACCGGGCGGTGAGCCCGAAACGCTCGGCAAAGGGGAAGGTGTGCATGAAGGCTTTGAGGGCAGCCACATCGTGATCGAGGTGCGCTGCGTCGAAGGGGGCCGGCAGGAGAGGCTGTTCGGTGCGTGCGAACCGTCCGGCATGGTTGAGCTGGATACAGGCCAGCGCCCCACGGTGCTGAATCGTGGCGGCCAGACCGGCCAGTTCGGGAATAAACCGATCGTGATCGATGCGCAGGGTCCGTGGCGACGTTCGCCCGTCCGCGGCCACCGCCACGTTGGCCACCACCACCAACCCTGCGCCGGAAGAGGCCAGCCGCCAGTAATGCTCCCGCAATAACGGCGTGACACCCCCGTCGGGCCGCGCATACCCTGTAAACACAGGCAGCGCAGCGATTCGGTTTCTGCTCCGGCAGCCGCCGATCACGACCGGTTCAAAAAGCAGATCCTGTGCCATGGAGATCCCCCCGACACAGCGGTCAACGCCGGTAGTGATCTGGAAACGGCTTGCCGCTGCAAACGGCCTGGATCCGAACGCCGCCGATAGGTTTACCGACGAAGGATTAAAAAAACACCGGCCGCCAGCAGCCCGGCCCCGGCCAGGCGGCGCAAGGAGAGGGCTTCGACCTTGAGGCCAAAGGCCCCGAAATGGTCCAGCAGCATGCCCACGATCAACTGTGCGGCAATGATCAGCACCATGGCCGCCGTCGTTCCGATGCGGGGCACGGCAAACGTTATGGCGACGACAAAGAAAGCGCCCAGTGCGCCGCCGGTCAGTTCCCACCACCGGGCGTCCATGACGCCCCGGGGGGTTCCCGTGCCGGCAAGCCAGATGACCAGCGACAGCACCAGCGTTCCAACGGCGAAGGACACACAGGCACTTTCAATAACACCGGTTTTCTGGGCCAGACGGGCGTTGATGGACGGTTGTATCGTAGCGGCTATGCCGCCGCAGAACGTCAGAAGATAGACCATTAGTCTGGACATGCAGGTTCCTGTCATTTCAGCGCCCCGGGCAAGGGGCGGTTCATCTCAATAATGAAGAAACTATTTTTTAGAAACGACACCCCGGATCGGCATGGTTGGGCCGTCACCTAACCGGCGTCGCTCCAGTCCGGTATAAAGCGCCCCTGATCGGTCTTGCGGTAGGGCAGCCAGGCCAACCCGAACAGCTCCACTGAAATATCGGAAAGTTTCGGGGCAATACGAATTTCTTCCAGTGTTTCGTTTTCGGGATCAAACTGCATTTCCAGCTTGTCGATGTCCTCCTGAAGGCGGACCTCCAGTTCTGCCATCTGCTGCCCGATGGCCTCTGCCCGCTCCTTGGCGCGAGCCACATCCATTTTCTCCTTTTGCATGCGTCCGGCCGATTTCATGGCCGTCCCCACACGGGAGGTGGAGCGGGCACTCACCGTTTTACGACCCAGAAAAGCGCCCAGAATCGCCGTTCCAAAAGAAATAACGGTATCCACCTGACGGGCCTTGGCCTGCTCCGCTTCCCGGGCAATGGCTTGTTCGGCAGTCATCAACCTGTTTTTCAGCGTTTGAAACCGGCTGGCGTATTTACGCCGCAGCTTCTCCACCGCCAGATCCCGCTGTTCGTGCAGGGCCAGGGTCATGCGACTGCGGAAAGCCCCCTCGCTCTCTTCCGGAGTGCTGGTCAGTTTCAAGGACTTGCAGCGCAGCAAGGTAACAGGATGATTGGCCTTAGTCCAGCGTGTCAGATCTTTTTGCCATTTCCGATAGGCGGTGGGCTTTAGAGCGATAGCGGGCAGGTCCCCGAAGCCGACACCGGACATGGGCTCCATTTCCAGCGTGTCCGCATCGGCGCTGAGTGCCGCGGCGGCATCCCAATCGAGGGGTACCGGGCCGTCCTCCAAAGGGGCCGCCAGCGCCATCGAATGCGCCAGGTCGACCTGATATTTGGCACTGCTGTAATAAATGGCCATCTGGCCAAAAACGTGCGGAACATAGGTGCCGTTCTGACCGGCCCCCGACCCTTTGACAAAGTATACCGGGATGTCAGGCGGCAGGCTGGGCGCGGTCTGGTGTGTCGCGGCCGCGTGAACGGTATCCGCGGATACCGCCTGCCCGGGTGCGGATGTCATCCCGGCATCGTCGGATTGGGGGGTCAACTGCTTGATCTGGTCCCGGGTAAGGGGCCCCCGCAGATAGGACAGGGCCCAGCGGGATTTGAACACCACCGGTCCGTCTTCATGCACATTGTGCAGTAAAAAGGTGCGGCTCTCCAAACCAGCCAATATCGGCTTGAGACGCCCGGCATCCATTTTGCCCCCTAACGCCCCGCCCTGGAGACCATCCATGACGCGCATCTGATCCCGCTCGGTCTGCAGGCGGCCGATCAGCCAGGTGCCGGTGTTGGACAAGCCCCGGTAATCCAGGTCCACCGGGTTCTGGGTGGCCAGCACCACCCCCAGACCGAACGCCCGGGCCTGCTTGAGAAGCCGCAAGAGCGGTGTCTTGGAAGGGGGGTTGCTGACCGGCGGAAAATAGCCGAAGACCTCGTCCATGTAGAGAATCGCCCGCAGGCTTGTGGTGCCCGACTGGGTGCGCATCCAGCCCAGCAGTTCGTTCAGCAGCATGGACACGAAAAACATGCGCTGGGCATCCGAAAGGTGGCTGATGGTAAACACCGAGGCCCGGGGTTGACCGCTCGGGGTGTGCAGTAAATCGGGGATGCTGAGCGGCGTGCCCTCCAGCCAGGCGCCGAACCCCGGTGCGGCCAGCAGGTTGTTGATGCGCATGGCCAGGGCAAAACGATCCTTGGCGGGATAGAAACTGTCCAGATTCATGATGCCGACCCGCTCGAAGGGCGGATTCTGGATGGCCTGGATCAAGCCGGCCAGATCCAGCCCCTGCCCTTCCCGCCAGGTGTGGCTGAAGATGTTGGCCACCAGGATATGCTCCCGGCTGGAAAGGGGGTCGGCCTCCAGATCCAGCAGGGCCATCAGGCTGCTGGTGGTAGTCTCGATGCGCTCGCTGAACAGATCCGGATCGTCGATAACGACCGCCGGGGGCGCATTGAACCGCCGCAGCAGACTGACGGATGCCCCGGCACTGCTGCCGGGGGTATAGATGGTCAGTTCGGCGGCGGCTTTCAGCCGGGCGATGCGTTCCAAATCTTGCCCCCACTGCGCCAGGCCTTCGGTCCATTTGCGGGCCTCGTCCGCCGCGTGGGCCTCCACCGTCTTGCCTTTGGCAAGGGCCTCCTGGGGATTGACCCAGGGCTTCAGGTCCTCGGCCTGCATGCCGGGAAAAGTCAGGGCCAGGTTCGTGAGATCGCCCTTGGGGTCGATGGCAATGACGGGGATCTTGTCGATCAGGGCCTCCTCCAGCAGGGCCACCCCCAGACCGGTTTTACCGCTGCCGGTCATGCCGATAATCACCGCATGCGTCGTCAGATCTTTGGAATCGTAAAGCACCAGTTCCGGCGGCTGCCCCTGTCCATCCATGGCGACCGTCTTCCCCAGGTAAAAACTCCCCAGTTTTTCATAAGTTTCCACAGGCATGCTCCATAATTGTTACCGCTGTTTGTCAGGGACAATAGGCGCTCGCGAGCCTTTGCACAAGATCGTCAAGTTTGCTTTCGATTTAGCGTTTCTGATAACTCCGGATTTCTATCAAATACGCCAGGTACATTTTCAATAACTCCTGAACACTTGGAACAAATGTATCCAACTTGCCAAGAAAAGTATAATTTAATATTACATTCTCAGAAATGTGGATTTTTTGTTCTGATCAAGGCCGCACAAGGGTTTGTGGCGAGGCGTACTACTGTACGCCGCAGCCGGAAACCCGCGGAGAACGCCGATCTGGGCAAAAAAGACCATTTCTGGATGGCTTCTATAGGATGTAGGGGACTTTGAGATTGTACCCCTTGCAAACTACAAATGTTTCCAGAGACTGCACATCCTCGATCTTGACGACTTCTTCGGTATAGAATTCTTCCAGCCCGTAATCCTCTTTAAACAAAACCACCAGAATCAGGTCATAACGTCCGGTCACGACACTCACCGACACGACCCCCTTGAGGTGGCTGAATTCTTCGCCTTTGTTGAACATGTCGGTGGTTTTCAACTTGACGCCGATGATGACCGGCTGGTGACTGGGGATGGATTCCGGGTCCACCAGGCCGGCGATCTCCAGAACCCCCTGGTCGGTGAGCTGGCGCACGCGGGAGCGTACCGTGTTCTCCGCCAGATTGAGGCTTTCCGCAATCAGCTTGAAGGACTTGCGCCCATTGCGCAGATGTTTGATGATGGCAATCGTGGTATCGTCAATCTTCATGATGCAGCGTTATCCGGTTTGAGCTTAAAGAATGTTTCGATTTCCTGAACCAGCTGCTCCGGGGCTTCGGCCGGGATGGAATGGCCGATGCCGGGGAGCAGCCGATGGTCGCCCTCCAGCCGCCGCGCCAGGGCCTGTCCCTCGTCAGCGGGAACCAGGGGATCGTCCTCCCCGGTCATGACCAGCACAGGCAGACGATGCACGGGCAGAATCGATTCGATGGAAGGGCTGCCGTCAAACGCTGACAGCAGCCGTGCCATCTTCTCTTGATCGTTACGTTGTACCAGCGCCTCGGCGACCTTCGCCATGATGGCATGGTGCTCCCGGAGAAACCGTTCCCCGAAAACCAGCGGTATCATGGCATGCATGAGCGCCTCGAGTCCTCCGGAAGACAGGGCGTCGCGCCAGGCGAAAACGGCCCGCGCCATACGCGCCGAGGATAACAGTCCGATACTGAGCAGCACCAGCCCGGTGATGCGGCTTTCCATTCTGCCGGCGGCGGCCAGACCGATACGGGCACCATGGCTGAGCCCCACCAGCCCGCAATGCGCAATTTCAAGGTGATCGAGCAACTGAACCAGATCGTACGCGTGCTGGGCCAGCGTCAAAGCACTGGCGTCGCAATCACTGCGCCCCTGACAGCGGGCGTCGTAGACGACCACACGACGACGCTTTTTAAACTGGAGCGCCATCGGCCGCCAGTTGGTCGTGGTCTGGGCCGTCCCGTTCAGGAGGATAATGGCCGGCTGGCCGTCATCTTCACCGAACGATTCGTAATAGAGGCGTTGACCGTCCGCCAGGTCGCAGAACGCCATCACAGCGCCTCCCTGTTCGGCATGGAAGCTCCACCACCATAGGCGCCATGCCGACTTCTCTCAGGTTGGATAGACAACGCTGTCCGCCGTCTATCCCCGCAGGCAGGGCTTGCGGGCGGCCGTGGTTTCGTCCATGCGCCGCACCTTGGGATTCTGGGGCGCCTCCTTGAGCAAGGTCGGATTCTCTTCGGCTTCTTGCGCGATCAGGCGCATGGTGGCAATGAACTGATCGATGTTTTCCAGAGACTCCGATTCCGTCGGCTCGATCATGATGGCCCCATGGACCACCAGGGGGAAGTAAATCGTGGGCGGATGAAACCCATAATCGATCAGGCGTTTTGCCACATCCAGGGTGGTGACGCCCTGGGCCTCCAGGAACTTGTCGGTAAAGACGCACTCGTGCATGCAAGGCCTGTCGAAGGGCAGATGGTAAACGTCTTTCAGTTTCTCTTTGATGTAGTTGGCATTCAGCACCGCATGCTGGCTGACGTCTTTGAGCTTCGGTCCCATGGAAAGCATATAGCTATAGGCCCGCACCATGATGCCAAAGTTGCCGTAGAAAGCATGCAGCTTGCCGATGCTCTTTGGGAAGTCTTCAGAAAGGGCATAGCCCTCTTCCGTTTTAATCACCCGGGGCGCCGGCAGGAAGGGCTCCAGGCGTTTGCAGACGCACACCGGACCCGAGCCCGGGCCGCCGCCTCCGTGGGGGGTCGAAAACGTCTTGTGCAGATTGATGTGCAAGACGTCCACGCCGGCCCGGCCGAAATCCACCACCCCCATCACGGCGTTCATATTGGCGCCGTCTGCGTACACCAGCCCGTCTTTGGCATGAATGATGTCGGCAATCGCCTGGATGTGCGTTTCAAAAAGGCCCAATGTGTTGGGGTTGGTCACCATGATGCCGGCGGTATCGTCGTCCATGAGGGCTTCGACCGAGGCGGGCAGCAGCACACCGTCCGGACCGGTCTCGACCGGGACGGCCTTGAAACCGCACAGAGCCGCGCTGGCCGGATTGGTGCCGTGGGCGGTGTCCGGGATCAGGATCTTGGAGCGCGGCTTGCCCCGGTCCCGATGATAGGCCGCGAAGATCAGCATGCCGGCCAGTTCGCCCTGGGCCCCGGCCGACGGTTGGACCGAGACCGCGTCCAACCCGGCCACGTGGGCCAGGTAATGCTCCAGTTCGTAGATCAACTGGAGGGCGCCCTGGCACAATTCGCTGGGCACCAGCGGGTGGGCCCCACTGAAACCGGGCAACGCGGCCTGGCGTTCATTGGTTTTGGGATTGTACTTCATGGTGCAGGAACCCAGCGGGTACATGCCCGAATCCACCCCGTAGTTCCAGGTGGACAGCCGAGTGTAGTGGCGCACCACTTCGACTTCGCTCAGGTCCGGGAAATCGGGCCCATCTCCAGCCAGGTTTTCCGGCAGGGCCGCGGCCTCCACATCCCGACGAGGCAGCGAATAGCCAGTGCGCCCCTTGCCCCCGCGTTCCCAGAGAAACGGTTCGTTCAATATCAGTCCGCGTGTGCCGACGGTCTCTTTCATGACTGCACCTCCTTGACGAGCGCATCCATGTCGTCCTTGCTTCGGGTTTCGGTCACACAGAGGAGATAATGATTGGCCAGCTCGGGATAGTAGCACACCATGGGGATGCCGGCTAAAATCTTCTTCTGCAGAAGGTCCTGCCACCGCTGGTCGAAGCCTTCCGGAAACTTCACCACGAATTCATTGAAGGTGGCGGACGCAAACGGGATCTCTAATCCGGCGGCCTGCAGGGCGGCTTTGAGGTATTCGGCCTTGTCGTGATTCAGGGACGCCAGCTCGCGGAAACCGGTGCCGCCCAGGGCCGCCATGTACATGCCGGCCGACATGGCGCACAGGCTTTGGTTGGAACAGATATTGGAAGTCGCCTTTTCGCGCCGGATATGCTGCTCCCGGGTGGACAGGGTCAGCACGAAGCCCCGCTTGCCGTCCGCATCGACCGTCTGGCCCACCAGGCGCCCGGGGAGATTGCGCACATATTGCTGTTTGGCGGCAAAGATACCCAGTCCCGGTCCGCCAAACGACTGGGGGATTCCCAGGCTCTGGCCTTCACCGCACACGATATCGGCATCCAACGCACCCGGGGCTTTCAGGACCCCGTAGGCCAGGGGTTCGCTGAAACAGGTGATGAAAATGGCATCCTGCGCGTGAATGGCCTTGCCGGCCGCTTTCAAATCTTCGATACAGCCGAAGAAATTGGGCGACTGGACTGCCACGCCGGCCAGTCCCTCGATTTGATCAAGACCGGAAAGGTCGGTGGTGCCGTCTTTGCGGTAGGGCAGCCAGGTGATGGTGAATTCGGTGGGTGCAAAATAGGTTTCGACCACCTTGCGGTAGTAGGGGTTCACCAGGGTGGAGACCGCCACGGTTTTCTTGCGGCGGCCGATGCGGATCGCCATCAAGAGGGCCTCGGCTACAGCCATGGCCCCGTCGTAGAGGGACGCGTTGGCCACATCCATAGCCAGCAGGCGGCAGATCAGGGTCTGGTATTCGAAGATGCCCTGAAGCGTGCCCTGGCTGATTTCGGGTTGGTAGGGCGTATAGGCGGTGACAAACTCCGAGCGGCTGAGCAGATAGCGGGTGACTTCCGGAATGTAGTGTTGATAACTGCCGGCGCCGGCAAACATCTTATAATCTGCCGACGATACCATCTGGCCGGCCAGGGCCGCCATGTGGTCGTTGAGTTCCCACTCGGTCAGCTCCGGGATATCCAGCATGTCCGTGCGCTTGCAGGCATCGGGAATCGTGCTGAAGAGTCCATCCAGATCCGGCATCCCCACCGCCTGAAGCATCATTGCGATGTCTTTGGGTGTATGGGATAGATATCTCATTCTTCCAGTCCTTTCAGCATATCGAGGTAGGCCGCCCGATCCATCAACTGATCGTATTCGGACGGATCCGAGGCCTTGAGCTCGAGCATCCAGCCCTCGGTATGGGGCGCGGTGTTGACCAGTTCGGGCGCGTCTTCTAGGGCCTCGTTGATGGTGGCGACTTCGCCCCCCATGGGCATGAACAGTTCCGACACCGCCTTGACCGACTCCACCGTCCCGAATTCCTCGCCGCTCTCGAAACGGTCACCCGGCTCCGGCAACTCGACAAAAACGATATCCCCCAGTTGGTCCTGGGCGAAATCGGTGATGCCGATCTGGAAGGTTTCGCCTTTTTTACGCGCCCACTCGTGATCTTTCGTGTAGCGGACGTCTTCGGGCAGGTTAATTTCGCTGAGCTCTTTCATGGATTAGGCCTCCTTTGGTTTCAGCATCATAGATAGCGGTTTACGTGCGGTTCGATCCGGCCGGATATCGGCCACAATGCGGACATCGATATCCCGGCGTTTGTCTTTCAACAGCAATCGCGTATCCAGCGGCAATGGATCGGCCACCCGCACAAATCCGCAACAGAGTCCGCCGGGCGTGAATCCCTCGGGTGCATCAGGGCTGCCAACGCTAAAAACACGATCCCCGTGCCATCCGATAGCCATATCGGTGACGCAGGTCAACACAGCCCCGATAACCCGGCCCGCGGCATTCCAGACTTCGGCCGGCAGGGTCACTTTCCGCAGATTTTCCCCGATGAATGGGTAGGTATAAGGGGCACGATCCGTTTTCAAAGCGGTATCCCCCAGAAAAGGTTTGGTAAAGTCATCGGTCCCTGACCGGTAAGGCAGCGCAAAGGGCCACGGGTGACGGCAGAAGGGCCAGTCGCCAATGTCCTGGTGGGACAGGGGTAGCACCGCGCCGGCGCGCAGGGAATCCCGGGCCGCGAGCCCGCAGGGAATCGCACCATAATGCGCCCCGGCGGCCATAACCGCCTCCCAGACGTCGACGACCCTATCGGCTGACGTAAAAATTTCGAAACCGAATTCGCCGGTATAGCCCGTTCGCGACAGCAGCAGCGACGCCCCGTCACGGGTAAGGACTTGTCCGCAGGACGGCATGGTTTCACTGAAACCGCCTTTGAATGCAAAATAGGCCATGGCCTCGAACACCGCGTCCGGTTCGGCCAGCACGTCACGCATGACATGGGCCGCCATGGGCCCCTGAACATCCATCTTGCCGAACTGTCCGGATAGATCGTGCACCCGAACATCACGCTGCTGTCGATACTGCTCCAGGTGTGTCGCGACGCGTTGGCCCATCCCGGCGTTGACCACCACTAGATACGCCTCCCCCGACAACATGAAAACAATCGCGTCGTCGAGCACGTGCCCCTCAGTGGTCAGGAACGCGCCGTAAACCGCCCGACCGGGTCGCAACGGCGCTTTATCCGGCCCCAGGCAGGCCGCCAGATCGTGGGTGAAACAAAATTGCAGAAGGTCATGGGCCGCGGGGCCGTCCACCAGGACCGCCGCCATATGGCTGGTATCGAAAATGCCGGCATGGGTCAGCACGGCCAGGTGCTCGTCCTTGGCGGACCCATACCACAGAGGCATGTCATAGCCCCCGAAAAGGGCCATGCGGGCCCCGTGTTGCGCATGCCAGGAATGCAGCGGCGTTGTCAAAGGTGCCATGATCAATAACGTCTCCTGTCGGCAATGGGCAGTGCTGCGCGGCACAGGGTCAGCGGTCGGATGGAAAGTGCAGATCAGCGTTCATCGACCGGGAGCGCGCGTTCCGGATCGATGGCGGTACCGGCTGCCGGATGACGATCGCCGGATGGGAGCCCATGCGCGTGATGACGCCGATGGGTCCCGTGAAAGCGGAAGGGATCGGCGGATTGATCGTCACCGTCAGCCGCTCGAATTGGAGACCATACAGTTATTGCAAGAGATTGATGAATACGTAAATTTTGTTATTAAATATTAACGTAACAATCAACAAATTTTTTAATTTTTAGCCTAATATTAATTCTTATTGCACAAGCGGCCTGATTTGATAGCGTTGACCCTGCGTCGAAACCCGATATTGTCCGGACCTTTCGTCTCCTGAGACGAAGCGGTACGGCCTGGCCATCATTTTCTGCCAGCCGAGGAGAACCAGAATGACCCAGCAAATTTGTGTCATGGGCGCCGGACCGGGCGGCTATGTGGCGGCCGTGCGCGCTGCGCAACAGGGTGCAACGGTCACGTTGATCGAAAAAGAGAATCCCGGCGGCACCTGCCTCAACTGGGGCTGCATTCCGTCCAAGGTCCTCATTACCACGGCCGAACTGTTCGAACGCTTTCACCGGGCGGCGGATTTCGGCATTACCCTGACGGGCAAAGTCGCCGTCGACATGGCCCACCTGATGGCCCGCAAGGAAAAGGTGATCGCCGATCAGATCAGGGGCCTGCACAAGCTCTTCGATCACCATCGCATCCGTTATATTCATGGCAGCGGTCACATCTTGAAGACAGGGGTGATTGAAGTGCCCCAGCCGGAGGGACCCGCCATGGCCGTGGCGTGGGATCGCCTGATTCTGGCCACCGGATCACGTCCGCTGGATCTTCCCGGCCTGGCGGTGGACGGGCGCCGCGTCCTGTCGAGCAACGATGCCCTGGGGTTAGACCGTGTGCCGCCGTCGCTCCTGATTGTGGGCGGCGGGGTGATCGGCTGTGAGTTCGCCCATATCTTCAGCAGCCTGGGGGCCCAGGTCACAGTGGTGGAGGCCCTGGATCGCCTGCTGCCCCTGCCGTCGGTGGACGCCGCCTGCAGTAAGGTATTGCAGCGTGAAATGAAGAAACGCCGCATACGATTCATGACGCATCGCACCGTCCAGGCCATCAGCGAGACCCAGGAGGGCCTGCGGGTCGTTATCGGACCGTCCCCATTCAACGAAGCACCCACTGCCAAAGAAAAAGAAACTGTTGAAATTTCCGTGGACACCGTGTTGATGGCGGTGGGGCGCACGCCCAACACCGACGGCATCGGTTTGGAACAAACCCGGGTGGAAGTGGATGAACGGGGCTGGGTGAAAACCGACGACCGCATGCGAACCGCCGATCCGGCGGTTTTCGCGGTGGGTGATGTCTTGGGACCGGGGCGCATCATGCTGGCCCACGCGGCCGCCGCCGAAGCCCAGGTGGCGGCGGACAATGCGCTCGGTGCCGACCGGCGGATGGATTACCGGGCTGTGCCCGGCGCCATCTTCACTTCGCCCGAAGTGGCCACCGTGGGTCTGACCGAAATCCAGGCCAAGGCCGGCGGTCATGCCGTGCGGTCCGATGAGGTGCTCTTCCGCACCCTGGGTAAAGCCCAGGTGATCGGCGAACTTGCCGGGCAGGCCAAGATTGTATCCGATTCAAGTACCGGCCGGATACTGGGCGTTCACATCATCGGTCCCCACGCCACCGAGTTGATTGCCGAGGGCACCCTGGCGGTGAACAAGGGGCTTACCGTGGAAGATCTGGTAGGAACCATTCACGCCCACCCCACCCTGGCCGAAATCATGTCTGAAACCGCCATGAAAGCAGCGGACCGGCCGCTGCATGGATAAGGCGAAGGAAGCGAGACGCTGCCGCTTCGGGTCCTCCACCAGAGGAGAGGGGGGTCAATCTTTATGCAGACGCACACTCAGGATCGGGATGGGGCAATAGCGGAACATTTTCTCCGCCGTGGCGCCCAGAAGGACACTGGCCAGGTTGGTGCGCCCCCGGGTGCCCATGACCACCAGATCGATGTTTTCCGATTCAACCATCTGGATTAGCTCCTGAAACGGCACCCCGGTCCGAATCACGGTCTTTAAAAACAGGCCGGGGTGGCCGCTCTCCTCGATCAGCGTTTTCAGATTCGCCTCCCGCTCCAGTTTATGCTGACGGATATAGGCTTCGGGCGAGGCCTCCTTCTCCACCAGAAAGGTCTTGTGGATGGCAGATTCGATGGCGTCCACATCCCGCTGGTTGATGACATTCCCCAGAATCAGCCGGGCCCCAGTGCTCTGCGCCAGGGCAACCGCGTAGTCCAATACCTGGTTGGTGAACTTCGACAGGTCGCAGGCCACCAGAATTTTTTGAAATGGTTTCATGGGGAGGATATCTCCTGCAATTCAGTGTTTGTAAAAGGGGTTGCTATCTTTTAATGAATATCAGCCGGATTTGGCAAGCACCAAATCGCCGGCCCGCACTCCTCTGGTGACCATGGGGCGTCACCTTAACGGTGAGGCGCGCGGGATAGATCTTATCAATATTTTTTGACATCGCTACCATATGGCGGTATCAGAGAAGCAATACAAATGCCCCGGCGCTAAACTTGATCTTTCGTAAACGCTCCAATAGCGCAGCGCCGGTGAACATGCCAGGCGACATCGTTACCAACAGAGGGGAAAATGCCTGAACTAGCTTACCTGAACGGCACGATCATGCCCATCGAGAACGCCGCGGTGCCCGTCGAAGACCGCGGCTATAACTTCGGCGATGCGGTCTATGAATATGTGGCCAGCTACAACGGCCGCCTCTTCTACCTGGAAGCCCATCTGGACCGCCTGGAACATTCCATGGCGGCGCTGGCCTTCCCCCCCCTGCCTCGGGAAAAGATAAGGACGGCTATCGAGACCCTGTTTACCGAAGCCGCCATCGACCGGGCCGGGATTTACATTCAGATATCCCGTGGTGTTGCGCCGCGGGATCATGCGTTTCCAGCGGAAGCCGAACTGCAGTTCCTGATGATCTTGCGCCGGGTTCACGAAAAGCCGGCGGTTTTACGCGAAAAGGGGGCCGCGGCCATCACGGTGACCGACATCCGCTGGGGGCGTTGCGACATCAAGACGGTTCAGCTGCTGCCCAACGTGCTTGCCAAGCAGCAGGCGCTCGAGGCCGGCGCCTATGATGCCATCTTCGTGGCCGAGACGGGCGAGGTGCGCGAGGGAACCAGTTCCAACCTGTTTATCATCAAGGATCAGGGCCTTATCACCCATCCCTTGACCCCACGGATTCTCCCCGGCATCACGCGCATGATCATCCTGGATATCTGCAAAGCGGCTGGTTTGTCCGTCGAGGAGGCGTATTTCGATAAGGCGGCCCTGTATGCGGCCGACGAGGTCTTTATGAGCGGCACCATCACCGAAGTACTTCCCATCACCCGGATCGATGATAAACCGATAGGTGACGGCGCTGTGGGCCCGGTGGCCCGACGCCTCAACCACGACCTGCTCGACCGGATCGGCGGCTGAAAACCCTGCCCGCGCTGGATTCCAGTTTATTTACCAGGCGTCATAATCGGTGCAACCTTGTGGGTTGTGCCTTTTAGGGCAACACCGAAAATGGACCGGAGAACATGTCGGTTGGTTATCGGTATGTCTGAGCAGGCGCTTACATCACACTCAGGTAGACTTTCTCAACCTGCGCAAATACGCCGCGCCAGGTAAAGGCCGCCAGCTTGTCCGCGATCGGCGCGGGATCGATATCCGGCTGCCGCAGGGCACCTGCCATCTGGAACGCAAGCGCCCGGGCCAGCGCCCGCACGAACACCGGCAAATCCTCGGGCCAGGGTTGGTCCATGTTTTTCAGACGCGGTGTCGGTACCAGCGTGATGAAATCCGCCGCGACATCCCCCAGCACCGCTTTGACACCGGGCAGATCGTTGGCGATCACGCGGCAGCCACTGGCCAGGGCCTCCAGCACGACCAGGGGCAATCCCTCGAAAAAAGACGGCAGCACGAAGAGATGGGCCTGTTTGAAAATCGCCGCCAGACGGGCCTGTGGAATCAGGCCGTGCACCTTCACGCGTTCGCCCAGAGCGTTGGCCAGTCGCAGACATTCGTCGTTTTCGGGACCGCTCCCGCCGCCCACCATGTGCAGTTGCCATTCCGGCGTTTCGATACTTTTCAACGCCTCTAAAAGCCAGGGCAGGCCCTTGGCATTCCAAAACTTGCCGGCGTAGACCAGTTGCACGGGACGCGGGGCAGGTTTGGCACCAACCGTAAACATACCATCGTTGTACCCGGCCCCACAGACCACCACCCTTTCCGGCGGCAGCTGATAGAGCCGCTCGATATCCTTTTTCTGGGCGGCACTGAGAGCCAGGGCGGCATTCAGGTGGCGGCAGCCCCGCAGCACTTTGTCACGGAGATGGACGCAATTCTGGAACTGGCGCAAATCCGTTCCATGGCAGGTGGTGACCACCGGGATATGCGGAAAAAGGCGCCGTACCAAAGAACTGACCAGCCAGAGGTGATGCGTGTGAATGATATCCGGGTGGAATTCCGCCACCGTGCCGGTCAGCACCCGCTTGAAAACGGCTTCGTAGGCATCGATTTCGGCTGCCGACAGGTCGATAAACCGCGTGCTGGGGTAGGGCATGATATCCGTCATGCCGGGAATCCGGAAAGGGATATCGTCTCCGTTGAACCGCACAAAGCGGCATTGCTCGGGCGCTACGCCGTGGAGTTCCGCATCACGATCGGACTGGATGCCGGCAATCATGACATTGTCATGGCCCGCGGCAGCGGCCTCCCGCATCATGGACTGCAGATAAATGCCGCTGCCGGTAGCGTCCGGCCGCTGACCGAGCACATGCAGAATCTTTAATTTCGAAGGTGCTGCCATTCGTATAGGCTCCGAAGAAGCGATACCTTAAGCGGTTAAAGCATGACCGCGATGCCATCGATCGTTGGATAACTGCGCCAACGCATCCGGCAGAGAAACATAACGGCTTGCCGCTCAGAGGGCGGCTACATGACCGGGAATGTCATGGGCGCAATCTCGTCGAGGGTGCGATGCTTCGCGTCCTGTTGCGGTACCATTCTGATGGCCCGATCCTGGGCGGCATCGATTTCGCTGAGCGCCGTGTCGTAATCCAGCGTTAATATCCGGCCATCGGCCACAACCTTGCACCCATCGACATAAACATCTTTGATGGCCCGCTCGGCCGCGACGTAGATCAGGTTGCGAAGCGGTTCCCGCCCCGGTTTCATCAGGGGATGATCCATATCGACAACGACCAGATCGGCCTTGGCGCCTTCCGTCAGTCGCCCGATATCCTCTCGCAGCAACGCACGTGCGCCGCCGATGGTGGCGGCATTAAAAACGCTGGTCGTCGTCAGGTCATGGACGTCACAGGCGGTGATGCGGCTGTAAATGGCCACATGCCGCAGCTCTTCCAACATGTTAAACGGAAACGAGTCGATGCCGATCCCGAGATTGACCCCGGACCGGACATAGCGGCCGAAACTCTCCAGGGTCATGCCGGTCCGGCCGAAAACCGTCGGGCAGTGCGCCACGGTGACCTTTTTATCCGCCAGCAAGGGCAGATCATAGGCGGTTCTGAGCGGTGTCCACGAATGGTGATCCAGATAGATGCAATGCCCTAAAACCGTATGATCATCCAAAACCCCGAGATGATCGAGCCATTGAACCGGTGTTTTTCCGTGACGGCGCATCATTTCGCTGAATTCGACCATGGTCTGGGCGGCGTGGGTTTGAAACGGAATCCCTCTCCGGCGCGCTTCCCGGTGAGCCGTTTGAATAAGATCCGGTCGGCAGGTGTCCACCTGAGACGGCACCATCATGCCGGAAAAACGCCCGCAGGGATGCGCCGTTACCGTATCGATGAGAGTCAGTGCTTTTTCCAGCCCGCGCCAGCCCGCGTCCTCGTCCCATTCATACGCGACGCGGTGATCATTGACATTCACCCAGCGCGCCTGCCGGAACCCGGGGCCGAATACAGCACGAATGCCGCTTTGGGCCATTATCCCCACCCACTCCGGATAAAGGCCTGAAATATCCACCACCGTGGTGACCCCGCTCATGAGCAGTTCACTCAGCGCAATCACCGCCCCGACCCCAAGCGATGCCTCATCGGCAACCAATAACGGACTGTGGCTATAGAGGGCCTGGCCCCACATGGCCGTGGCCCCCACTTCATCGAAGGTCCCTTTATCCAATGGACCGCCGGACAAATGGGCATGGATATTGATCAGTCCCGGCATGATCATTTTCCCCCGGCCATCGATGACCGTATCGGCCTGGCCGGCGTATGCTTTCCCGACGCATACGATCGTGTCGCCGCAAAACGCCACATCCGCGTCGCGAAGATAAACATGCGCCTGCCGTTCCTTGTTCCAGCCGATAATCCAGGACGCGTTCCGGATAACCGTTGTTGTGTTCATCGACAACTCCTCCTGAAGGCTCGGCACCAACGTCATAAGGACCTACCAACGTTGTTCCTGAAATGCTTTTTCCGTCTCGTTGCAACTGCGAATCGATCTGCCGGCGCCACCATAACCGGCCAAACGCATGGCGGCAAGAGGAAACGCATGGCGTCGCACCTTTAAAGCGCTGAAAGCCAACGATAATGCTGTCGTGAGCCGTTTTTCCAAAATGAAAGGCCTGCCGTTTCCAGCAGGCCTTTCCGGAGGGAGGGAGGTCTGACAAAACTACCTGGACCTGGTGGTTCGCCTGCCTAAGACCGGCCGCACCTGCAGCCATTCGCTGCAACCGGCCCCTTGCTCATGGAGGCCCGACCAAAGCAAGAATCGGATAGGTCACTCAACATGCGAGGGTAGCGCCCTTTGGCGCGATCAGGCTAACGCCCAAGACTAGGCGACATGCCGGTGTTCGGCATGCCCGACGAGAAAACGGTTGTCATCGGCGTAGTCGATCGAACGGCAGATGCTGATGTCTCGCCGGCTGAACTGAAGACGGCGGATTTCCTCCAGTTGACGGCAGGTTCCGGCGCATTCATCCTTTGACATGTGTTTCTTTTCACAATTGCGGCATGGGGAAGAAATCATCGTTCACCTCGTTTTCGGTTGGGTGTTGCCCATTGATTTCCATGGTGCAAAATTTAACGAATGAATCCTGCTCATTAAATACAGCAATATGCATGCCACATTTATGGATTTTGACCATTTGAACAGAAATACAACATAAAAATTGTAATTTCAGGCGGTTGCACTGGTTTGGCGGGAGACGATGGGGGCAAGCGATATCCACAAGATGGTGCGTTCGCACCGTCCACAAGGGTCAAAATGTTGACGCCGGGATCATCGGGAGGGCACCCCGACGAAATTCATCGGGATAGGCGTTTCACGGGAAGAATTTATGAGGCAAGACAGGGCAAACCCGTTCTCTGGCCAGCCTAAGACCTTAAAAATTTTTATGTTTTAATCTTTTTCGTTAAAAAAATTAATGCCCGAAGGCTAAACAGTATCCATCCAGAAATAGGCAAATTTGGTTGAGATCAAGGCGCGCGAAAAATTTAACCGCAGGCATATGGGTGATATTCCGAGGATTCAATTTTTCGCGCAACGCCGATATCAGGCAAATTGGACATTTATGGATGGGTACTAAACAGCATACCCCGCCCGCTGGAAAATGGGCACCAGGTGCGTCCGGCTCGCTTTCCCGGCTTCGTCCGGCGTATCGACGTAAGGGTAGAGTTCCAGGCTGATATCACCGTCATACCCCAGGCGCCCCATGGTTTGGAAAACCTTCTCGAAATCAATGGCTCCCAGACCGGCGATCAGGTGGTTGTGCTCACGCGTGGCGGCAATATCTTCGACATGCATGTGCCCAATCCATTCGAACAGCGCTTCCATAGCCTCGGCCGGGTCCTCGCCGGCGCAGAAAAAATGTCCGATATCGAAATTGAGACCGATCGCGGGTGACCGCACTTCCTTGATAAAGGGCAGGAATTCGGATGTCTTTTCCATGAGAAGATCCGGCTCGGGCTCCACCAGCACCTTGATAGACCGTTCCTCCGCCGTCGGGAGCACCTGTTCCAGCCCCTCGTAAAACAGCCGGAAGGCCTCCTGGCGCGTCATGCCCTTTTCCAGCGGCCCCCCGGGGGGGATGGAAATATTGCGCGCTCCCAGCGCCTGGGCCACGTCAAGACATTCCCGCGTGTGCCGAACGCGGATGGCCCGGCGTTCGGCCTCAGGTTCGATCCATGACGGCAGATAGGTATCGCCCACGGCAAAAAGCGTAAAACTGTTGAGGTTGGTGACCTGCAAATGGCAGCTGTCCAAAACGGACTTGAGATCGGCAAGGGCCGCCGCGTCGAAGTCGGGCGGATACAAATGGGGACGATCGCACATGATCTCCACCCCGCTGAACCCCAGCGCGGCAATGCGTTCCAGCGATTCTTTGACCGAATACTTGACATAGGCATTGGTGCTGTAACCGAAAATCATCCCGTTGCTCCTTCGTTAGCGCCCATCCATTCAGCGGCGGATTTCAGCGCGTGCTTTCAACTGCGGCGGCGAATATTGGAGATTTAGTCATCCTGCCGACCAAACGACAGCGCGCCGTGTCGATCTCAGGTCGCCAGCTTTTCACGACAGAAAGTTTCCAGTTTTTTCAGCTCACGCAGTTGGTCTTCGTAAGTCGTCGCAGGCGTTTCACCTTCCGGCTTTTTAAAAAAGAAACCCAATTCCGGCACCGCCCCGCCCCGCCCCACGGCCTGGAGCAAAAGGACCCAGCGGGCCAGATCTAGGGCCATGGGTGCCGCCAAGATGGAATCGCGCCCCTGCAGATTGACGCGAATACTCATGGGAAGCCCGAAAAGACCTTTGATATCGATCACGTCCCAGGCTTCTTTGGCATCCCCCCGGGGCGGGTAGTAATCGATGTGCACCTTGTGGGCGCTTTCGCCGTAGGCTTCACCCACCTGGTATCCCAGCACATCGTCCAGCAACTCGGTTTTATTGGCCAGTTTACCGCGCGCGCAATCCGGATCCATCAGGTTGCGGCCGTCGGCGTTGCCCAGAATATTCAGGCTGTACCAGCCATCCACCCTCAGCTGCCGGGCTTTGAGGGCCGAGGCCAACACCACTTTAAAATAGGTCTGGCCGGTTTTGCCGTCCCGCCCCACCAGGGGCAGACCTTTTTCCACCGCCGCTTCGACCAGTGCCGGATCGCCGAGATCGTTCGGTGTAAAATTAACCACAGGGATGCCAGCCTGAATCGCCGCCCGGGCATAGGCCAGATCCGGGAAGCGTCCACCGTCCATTTTTTCAATGGCATCACCGGTTGCAATACTGCATTCCGAACACGCCGGCAGCAGGTTGATCATGACCGGCTGCGCATCGGGCCAAGTTGTCCGGAACGCGTCGATGTCGTCCAGCAGCTGATCAACCTGGGCGCTCACCGACAGCCCACCTTTCGGTGCTGGTGCCAGCTGGATTTCATCCAGGATGTCCCGGTCTTCGATCCAAAAGGATTCCGGCACCACGCGGTGCAATGCCAATGTCTGGGACATGGACTGTTGGCTCAGATCCCAGCCCGCCACATGGACCGGAGCCGCCTTGCCGCCAATCGACCATAGGGCATTGGTGGTCAAATAGGGGGTGATGAGCTCCGGCTGTCGCCGCATGACGCGGCTGGCCAGGACCAGCGTCGAACCAATCGCCCCTTTGGCGCCGGCAATCAGAAGCAGTAGCGGTCGAGATGTCATAGATTCCAGTGTTCGCATGGTATTCCCCGTCTACGGTGATCAAAAGGGCGGGCCAAGCCATCGGGTTGTTGCCCCGCAAAATGCTTCAGCCATTTGTCAAAAGTCTTTCAAAAGTTGATCACTATAGAGGATTCCGAAGTCCCGGTCAACGGACGGATATCAGGAATTTGCTCCGCGCTGGAAATGGGCCAGATAATTGACAGCGGTGCTTTGAACAAGGATGGCACGGCGTAAAAACGGCAGATAAAGCATACCGCGAAAGACCCCGTCCACCAAACCGCTGCTGCGCGCCCAGGCAGCCAATTCGCGGGGCCGGATGAAGCCTTGGTACTGGTGGGTGCCAATGGGGACAATCCGCAAGACATGCTCCGCCATCACGATCGCCAGCAGATAGGCGATCGGTGTGCGGTTGAGGGTCGCAAAAAACACATGCCCTCCCGGGCGCACCAGGCGCGTGCAGGCCCGGACGATGGAAGACGGGTCCGGAACATGTTCCAGGAGTTCCATACAGACCGCAACATCAAAACCAGCGGGATTTTGCGCAGCCAGGGACTCTGCATCGATCTGCCGATAGCGAATCTCGAGACCGGACACCTGCCGGTGAGCTTCCGCCGCGGCCAGCGCCGCCGGCCCTAAATCGATCCCGGTGACCTGCGCCCCTGCCCCGGCCAGTGCTTCCGTGAGGATCCCGCCACCGCAGCCCACATCCACGACGGCACGGCCGGCCAGATCCACCCGCCGGCGAATAAACCCCAGGCGCAGGGGATTGATATCATGCAAGGCCTGAAACGCCTTGCCGGCCCCCCACCATCCCGGGGCGGCCGCCTCGAATTTGGCCAACTCGGCAGCGTCGGCATTGATCGCGCGTTTTACCGGCACGGTAAATCACCTCTCCAGGAACACACCTTATTTCGTGTTTTTCATTTCCCTTTATCCCGCGCCGAGCATCGACGAGGCGGACGGGATATAGCGCGCGGACTGTTTGAGCCCGCCGACGGCGGGTGAGTTTCCGCGTGCTCCGGCCGCATAAACCGGGCGATGCTGCAAGCCTCGTGCTGTCAGGCAAGGCGCCAAGTGAAGCGAGGCGCGCAGCAATCTTCAGATTGTGAACACCCGAGCAAACTTGGCAACGCCGCATGGCGGCACGAGGCTTGCGTCATCGCCTGGTTTGGCGACGCGCAGGATTAAGCGGGACATGGGCGTTTTCTTTTGCTTCTGTTTTCTCTCACGTGAAAGAAAATGAAGAAAAAACCGCAAAGGCAACACCCTTAATCGGCGAACCCTCTCCACGTCCTCAACCAGAAAGGGCCGATTTAAATCAACATGACGTTAACCGGTTGTTTCAATACTTTTCTGCGCCAAGGTCACCGCGCGATTTTCGCCGTGAATCAGCAGCAGGGTATTGCCGGTCACGCTGAGGCTGCTCAATAGCATCGCCACCACCGCCACCAGGGGAGAAAGCCAGCCGGCCATGGCGATAGGAATGGCGACCAGGTTGTAGATCAGCGACCCCCACAGGTTCTGTTCAATTTTACGGTTGACCCGCGCCGCAAATCCCAGGAAGGTTTCCATTTGGCAGGGATCACCCTGCATGAGCGTCACGGCCTGGGCTTCTTCGCCCAATTGCCGCCCGGCAAAAACCGCCACACTGAGATCGGCCGACGCCAGCGCCGGGGCATCGTTGACACCGTCCCCGACCATGGCCACCGAACGGCCTTCGCGGCGCAGGGTCTCTATAAACTGCGCTTTTGCCACCGGCGGACAATCACCCCGAACCGCGCTTATCCCCAGCATGGCGCCTACCTGGTCGGATGTGGCCTGACTGTCGCCGGATACCACCAGGATGTCAAGCGACCGGGCCTGCAGGTGCTGAATCAGCGACGATACGCCCAGTTTCAGTCGGTCTCCGAACCCCAGGCGAGCGACGATGCAGTCGTCCACCGCCAGGAACACCCACGAGACAATGGCCGTATCGCTTGCGCGCGATAGGGTCGTGCCGGCCGCCCGTTCGTCCCCGGCGGCACCGGCGAAATCAGCACTGCCCAACCGCACCCGCCGGCCCTGCCAGAGGCCGGCCACGCCCCGCGCATCTACTGTCGATGCTTCGACCGGCAGGGCTTCTATCGTCCGTGCCGTGGCGGCACGCCGAATTTCAGCGGCAATCGGATGATCCACACCGTGCTCCAGGCCGGCCGCCAGGGCCAGGACATCCTGTTCGTTCATGGCCGCCAGCGGCAGAACCGACTGCAGCCGCCAGCGACCCTGGGTCAGGGTTCCGGTCTTGTCAAACACCACCGTATCGATCCGGCCGGCCCGATCAAAGGCGGAGAAATCTTGCACCAGAATCCCTCGGCGCGCCGCCAGCGAAACACCGGCCACCCGGGCCAGGGGAACGGCGAGCCCCAGTGCACAGGGGCAGGAGATTACCAAAACGGTCAAGCCGCGGATGAAGGCCTGCTCGAAGGCCGCACCCTGCAGCAACAAAACCAGCATGGTAACGACGGCCAAACCGATCATCAGCGGCACAAAGACACGCAAAATCCGATCGGTCCGACCTTCCACCGCCGTTTTGCGCTGTAAGGCCGCATCCATGATGGCCAGCATCTGCCCCAGGGTCGAAGACGATCCCACGGTTTCCGCCCGCACATAAAAAAGGCCTTCGATCACGTGTGTGCCGCTGACCAGTCGGTCTCCTTCGATTTTTGCGAGCGGTTTGGTCTCACCCGTCAGGGATGATTCATCGACCAGTCCCCGCCCCGCCACCACCAGTCCGTCCGCGGCCAGGGTTTCGCCCTCAGCCACCCGGAACAGGTCCCCCGCTGAAAGCTGCCCGGCGGCGACATAACGCCCCCTTGAATCCGCACCCGCGCATACCCGCACCTTGGCGGGCATCAACGCATAGTAATGCCCCAGATCCTCCTGAATGCGATCCTTGGCCCGCCGCTCCAGTATCTTGCCCAACTGGACCAGAAAAATCAGCATGCAGGTGGTATCGAAATAGAGATGGATGCTGCCCTGCAGCAAGTTAAAAACACTATAGCTGTAAGCGCTGATCGCACCGATGCTGATCAGCGCTTCCATGCCCGGCTGCCCGCTGAGGATGCCCGTATACGCCCGCCGGTGCAGCGGCAATCCGCCGTAGAGCATGACCGCCGTCGCCATAAAGAACATGGGCCAGGAAATTTTCCAGACGGCATCGGTCCCCAAATCCGTAAAAAAGCCGGAATAAAGGGAAAAAGAAAGCATCATGACGTTCATCGAAATGAAGGCCGTAATGGCAAAGCGGACAAACTGGGAGCGGCGTTCCCGGTCGGCCGCCAGGGCATCCGGCGGGCGTGAACCATACCCCAATCGCTGGAGGGTGGATTGGATGCCGACCGGCGAGGCGCGGGCCGGGTCGTAGGCACAACGCAGGCGGTCGGTGGAGAAATTACAGTGGGCACCACTGATGCCGGGTTGACGGTTGAGCGTTTCCTCGATCACCCAGGCACAGGCCGGGCACCACATCCCTTCCACCGCGAGATGACATACCAGGGCGCCCTCAGAGACGGACGGGGATAAGCGATCGCCGGGCGGAGCGTCGTCTGCGGCCACGGGCGGGCGGACGGCCGCCGCTGCCAGATCGTCCTCCGAGCGGGGGATGATCCCCATTTCGACGCACCGCCGGAATAAATCCGTATGGCGAAAATCGGCCGGATCGGTGGCATCGGCGGCCTCCGCCAGCATGATGTAAACCTGCCGGCAGCCCTGGCAGCAGAAATACGCCTTCCGGTCGTTCAAATCCAGCGTGAAGGTGCCGTACTTCGGCGGAAGGCCGCAAAGCTCACAACCATCAGAAAAGGCGGTCATTTAGAGGCGGTTCAACGGATACCCAGAGATTTGACGTAATGGACCACCTTCCAGCGGTCCTCGGGGAAAATCGTGGTGGCCAGGGCGGGCTGCCGCGCGTCGGGACGGTCTACACCGAAACTGATTTCCTTGAACATCAGCCCATCGACCGTTTGCTGCACACGGGGGCTGCGCAGGTCTGTGGGCAGAGGGGCGAAGCTCTGTCCCACGGTTCCCTGACCGTCATGGTTGATGCCATGGCACTGCTGGCAGTAGGTGGCGTACACCACCTGGCCTTGTTTGATGATCTCGGGATCGCGCGCATCCAGCGGCGAATGAAGTTGCAGCGGATCGGTGGCCCGGTAGACCGACTCCCCCCCGTGAACCGGAACCGCGTCGTCATCCATGACGAGAAGGGGGGTTTCATACGGGCGAACGGCCGGCGTCTGCCACATGCGGCCGAATTTAAAATAGGTATCATAGACTGTCAGCGCGGAATACACCCCGAAAAAGATTGTCAGGGCCCCGAGTGCGATGACCAAATTCTTTTTCATCTATTCCCCCTT
The DNA here is from genome assembly GCA_020444045.1 of Deltaproteobacteria bacterium. Lineage (GTDB taxonomy): Bacteria > Desulfobacterota > Desulfobacteria > Desulfobacterales > UBA5852 > JABZFP01. The sequence continues at coordinate 11,863 of JAHLLS010000027.1, read as the reverse complement.
GGCGCCCCGGACATGTTGTGGATAGGGCAGCCGCTGGTATACCGCATAGGGCGATTCCGCCGGTACGTCCAGGATCGGCCGGTAGTCCCAGGTCGGCTGGCCCATGTCGGAAACGACAAAAAAGGAAAAAAAACCTTTGCCCAGGATAAGCGCCAGCAAGCCAAAAACCACCAGCCAGGTTTTAAGGATCGACTCTTTATGAAGGTGCTCGTTCATATCAGATTTTCACCCCCAGCACACCGTGCATCAAAATATAGAAAAAGGCCCAGATAAAAGTACCGACAATGATCAGTGTCATCACCAGTGGAAATGCGGCATTGCGATCTTCGATCCCGGTCGGATAGCGATAGATAATCTCCTTTTCCCGCTGTTCGTCAGTCTGGCGATGAAACCGCGTAAAGGCCAGGCCAACGCCAAACAACACCATGAAGATCAGCGTGGGGAAAAGATAAAGCATGATATCCTGGAAGCTAGCAAGCGCGAAAAGTCGCATAGGGCACCTCAACTGCCATGAATAAGAGCGAATATGATGACAGCGGCGCTGGCCGATAAGCCCAGGGCCGCCAGGATAAACAAAACGCCGATCTCCAGCCGGATAAACCGTGACGGTTTGGCGGTTGGCGGATCGGGCGCGTCATGCAGTGCCAGGTAACGGGCCCGCTGCTGCTCCTTGAACTGGCCGTTGTTCAGGGCCCAGAAAAAAACGATCAGGGTTACCCCGAGGCCAATCGCCATGTAGGTCAGAAAATAAGGATAATACATCTTCAGGGCTCCCAGGCGGAGTCGATCCCGCGCGGCGCTGTATTGGCATCGCTTTGGTTGATGAAGTAGACCGCCACGAAATTGCCCACTTCCCATATCTTCTGGGATTCCAGTTCGCGCTTGAAATAGGGCATGGCCGTTCCAGTGATGCCGTTCATCAGATGATAGTAAAGAATGCCACCGGAAATTTTACGATTCTTGAGAATGGTGAAATTGTAGGGCGGCGGATAGATCCAGGGCTGGGCCGGCCCCATACCGTCCCCCACCGGTCCGTGACAGCCGATGCAGAAATTCTGGTAGATCACCCGCCCCCGGGCCAGTCCGGCATCGGTGGTCGGATAGGGATTGGGAATGTCGCGCCAGCCCTCGGGCACAATGGTGACGTTCAGCCACTCGGCATTGGCTTCGACACCCCTCTCGTAGGCCGCGATGGCTTCCTTTTTCCAGAAGCGCTGCCGGGCCACGCGTCGATCTGCATCCTTTAATCCCAGACTTTGGGCATAGTCGGTTAGAATCTTCAGCTGGTCTTCGCCAAGATAAGCAAAGGCCGGCATGATCGACAGCGGCCGTGTGTAGCGCGGATTGACAAAATGCGCCATGTGCCAGTCGTCGGGATGTTCGCCGCCTTCCTGGGAGAGATCGACACCGGTCCGCTGGGAACCCAGCAGGATCGGTTGATCCTGAACATAATCCCCGGCCTGGGCAATGCGCTCGGCCCCCATTCCCCAATCGATGGCCCGGATGGACTGGCTGTGGCAGTAGACGCAGCCGTTGGCGATATAAAGCTTGCGGCCGGCGGCTTCCTTGGCCGTGCGCTCACGAAAAATGTCCGAAGGGGTCTCATCATAGGTGGCATAGGGCATGTAGACCACCATGAACACGATAGCCCCCAAAATGAGCAGGCTGCCAACAAAGACTGCAACGGGCGTCATCTTCATGACAACTTCTCTCCCGGGTTGAAATACAAGGTTCGGATGATGTTATACAGGCCGAGAACCGCCGAGCTGAAGACCAGCAAACCAATGGAAGCCCGCGTGATATAGTACATGTGGATTTCGGGCAGTACCCGGTATATCGTCTCGCCGTTGTACCAGGCATTGCCCTGAATCAGGCCCGCGATGGTCAGCACCACGGTAAAGCCCACCACCCCGATCAGGACCATCCAGTACTGGAAGTCCGCCAGGAAACGGCTGAACAGCGGTTTGTTGGTGATGCGCGGTAAAATGTAATACAGCCCGCCCAGGGATATCATGCCGGCGAAACCCAGCACCCCCACGTGGGCATGGGCCACCACCCAGTTGTTGAAATGGGTGATCCGCTGCACCTGGGGCAAGGCCATGATCGACCCTTGAATGCTCACGAAAAAATACATGATGGTGCCGGTGAACACGAACTTGGCCCCGATATCGTTGTGAATTTCGCCCAGTTTGCCCTTGGCCGTGTACCAGATGTTGATCAGGAAGGCCATTACGGGAATCACCATGGCGACGCTGTCGACGATGGAAATGACCTTGAGCCAGGTCGGCACCGGCACCTGCAGCAGGTGATGGGTGCCGATGTGGGTATAGACCACGATGAGGGACCAGAAGCCCAGCAGCGAGAGGGTATGGCTGTAGAGCGGCGCTTTGCAGGCGCGGGGAATCACATAGTAGGCCACCCCGGCGGAAAGGGGGGTCAGCAGCAGGCCGAAGACATTGTGGCCGTAAAACCAGAGCAGAATCGCATCCGGTATCCCCACGAGGGCGCCTGTATCCGGCCGCCAGATGACATTGCCCAGGCTGAAGGTCACGGCTGTCAAAACGATGCCGGCACAGGCATACCATACCGAGACATAGAGCATCGGCTCTTTGCGCCGGATGACCGTCATGAGAAAATTGACCAGCACGAGACTGAAAATCAGCACCACACCCATGTCCACCGGCCAGATCATCTCGGCGTATTCACGTCCCTGGGTATAGCCGGCGGCCAGGGTAACCACCACCCCGACCAGGGTCAGGTTCCACAGCACGACGGTGACGACACCCAGCATTTCACTAAAGAGTTCGGTGCGCAGAATACGCGGCATGTAGTAAAAGGCGGCCGCCAGCAATCCCGGCGTGACAAAACCGAAGAGCACCAGATTGACATGGATGGGCCGCACCCGGCCGAAAACGATCCATCCGATATTCTCCGTCAGATCGGGCGCGATGAGCTCGGTAGCCCCCAGGAGCCCCATGAAGGTTGCCACCGTCATCCAGAAGCCGGCGGTAAGGCAGAACCCCTTGGCCGTCATATAGGTGGGCGGCGCGCTGGTCGCATTGGTCGTCAAAATGAATCTCCTTTGAACTGTCGCACGGGACGAATCATGCCATGACTGTCTGTGACGGAACCTTTCAAAAAAACCGATCGCGGTGACACCGCAATATTATATCGTTCGGGGCCGGGCGCCACTAGCTATGGCACGCCAGCCAGCATCCCAGGTTGACCTTTTTCTCTTCATGGCAGTTGATGCAGAACCCCATTTTGAAGTGTTTTCCTTTGATGCGGTCCTGGGTCTCCACAACACCATGACAGGCCAGGCATTCGATGCCGAAGCGGATGTGCCGCTGGTGGTTGAACAGCACATGCTCGGGCAGAAAATTCACTTTGACCCAGGGCGTCGGGGTCTGGGTGTCGAAATAACGGTGCTCTTCCTGGATCCACCAGTGGTTGGCAATGATATAGTTGTGGCAGTGAAGACATTTTTCCACCGGCGGCAAGCCCGGATGATTCGAACGTCCCACATAGGGATGGCAGTATTGACACTGGATCGCTTTGTGGCCGGCATGCAGTCGATGACTGAAGGGGATGGGCTGTTCCGGCCCGATCATGCTCTGGGGCGGCGTATAAAAGAAGAAAAGAAAGGCCGCCACCAGGACGATCGACACCGTCGTCCAGAAAAGCGGGGTGGCGTTGGCCACTATACCCTGCCATTTTTTTTGCAGGAAGGCGATCGGATCCATCACGCCACCTCCTTGCGGCCCACCCGCACCAACTCGGGAAACTGTTTCAGATAACCGGATACCGCGAATGCCATAAGCCCAAAGAATCCCATTGTGATGAGGACATCCGTAATGCCCAGCGGAATGGATGTCGCGTGGTGGTTAAGCGCCGGTCCCAGGAGAAGCAGGTGCTCCAGCCACATGCCGGCGATAATGATACCGCAGAAGACCATCATGAACCGCGGCAGCGTCTTCACTTTTTTATTGAGCAGCACGATGAAGGGCACGATGAAGCAGACGATGAACACCACCCAGGCCAGAATGTTCCACGGCGCCGTCATGACCCGTTCGATGATATAGGTCGTTTCCTCGGAGATATTGCCGTACCAGATGACCACCAGCTGGGCATAAAAGAAATCGGCCCACACCAGGCAGAACGCGAAAAAGAGTTTGCCGACATCATGAAAATGGCTGGCGGGAATCTCAAAACCGTTGCCGGGTCGAAGCTGCAGCACCGCCGCCAGAATGATCAGGGCCCCCAATCCCATGTAGATGGCCTTGGCAAACGAATAGGCCCCGAACAGCGTCGAATACCAGTGGGGGTCGGCTGCCATCACCAGATCATAACCGATCAGCGACAGGACCAGGGCAAAGGCCAGCATGTAGAGGAGGCTGAAGACGTTCTTACGGCGCTCGCAGCGCGCCAGATTTCCGGGCCGCCGTTGCCAGCGCCGCACCAGAAACGCCCGCAGGCGGCCACCGTCGGCTTCCTCCGTACTCAGTTTCAAGCGCAGGGCCTGATAGGTATAGGCCAGCCCCAGGCCGTACAATACCAGCAGCGCGATCAGGTCGCGGGAGAAAAGAAAGCGCACGTTCAACCAGACTTCCTTGCCGTGTAAATCTTCATGCAGCCAGGGGAAAACATGCTCACGCCCCAGGAAGAGCAGCAGAAAGAGAACGATGGAATAAGGGAAAAAGGCGGTAAAGGATTCGGACAGATTGGACAGCGGGCCGCTCCACTTGGCCTGGGTGGTGTGCATGATGGTGGAAAACAGCAATCCGCCCTGGGCGATGGCCGACCACACCAGAAAGTTGATGAGGTAGGCCTGCCAGGCACGTTCGGGATGGCGTGTAAACAAGACCACAAGAAAGGTGACGATACCGACCGCGGCCAGTGCCAGAAAAATTTTCCTGATGGGCGATGTCTTCATATGCCGTTGGGTGCCTTTCCCTTTGCGAATCGACCGAAGCCGTGAACGTTCAGGCAGGTTGCGATGAGATTTCCAGTGTTGCCACCTGGGCGCCGCGATCCTGGAAGAACTGGCGCAACGCCGTTTCGCCCACCGGGTCGCAGGCGGCCGTAATGCCGTAATGCTCGCCGGAACAACGAGGATCGTATTCGACCAGTCCCCCCCAGTCCGGCAGTCCGCCGACGTTGATCAGCCCGATAACGTTGCCGATGACCGAAAAAAGAATCGTAAATTCAAATCCCACGATGAAAAACGGCACCAAGGCCACAACCGGTTTGCCGCTGACGATGAGATCCCACTGGACCGAGGTATAGGTCGCGAACAGAAACCCGGTGAAAAAACCGATGATGCCGCCGGCCAGGGTAAAATAGCCGACCTTGCTTTTGGGCAGGTTGAGCGCATCGGCGATCTTGTGATTGGGAATCGGGCCGTGAACCCGGACGACCGACCAAGGCGAGGATTTAAGCGCCTTCAGCGTGTCGATCACCTGGTCTGGTTCCTTGAACAGCCCCATTAAACGTTTTTCGGCCGACATGACCCCTCCCTATTCCAGCATTTCTTTGACTTCCGTCATGGAGATGGAAGGCATGTGTTTGATGAAGAGGCAGAAAAGAAAGAAAAACAGGCTAAAGCTGCCGATCATGATGCCGTATTCGATCGGGGACGGTGCGAAATACCCCCAGGCATGGGGAATAAAATCACGCGCCACACTGGTGATGATGATAACGAAGCGCTCGTACCACATGCCGATATTGATCAAAATCGAGATCACGAAAAGAGCCGCGATGCTGGTACGGATCTTCTTCACGAGGAGAAACAAGGGAACGACGGTATTGCAAATCGCCATGATCCAGAAGCCCACGGCGTAGTCGCCAGTCGGTCGCCAATGGAAGATATACTGCTCCAGGGGGTTGTGGCTGTACCAGGCGATGAAAAACTCCGTGGCGTAGGCAAACCCCACGATCAGGCCGGTGAAGACAATGGTTTTGGCCACGCTTTCCAGGACGTGCATCGAGATGATCTGCTGGGTGTTGAAGATCTTGCGCAGCGGAATCATGAGGGTCAGCACCATGGCCAGGCCGGAGTGAATCGCACCGGCCACGAAATAGGGCGCGAAAATCGTAGTGTGCCAGCCGGGCACAACCGCCAGGGCAAAGTCCCAGGAAACGACACTGTGTACCGAAATGACCAGCGGGGTGGCCAGGGCGGCAAAGAAGAGATAGCCGCGGGTGTAATGGCGCCACTGCTCGAAGCGGCCGGTCCAGCCCATGGAGAGCACCGTAAATATTTTCTTGCGAAAGCCGCTGGCATTGTCGCGCACGATGGCCAGATCCGGCAGCATCCCGGTGTACCAGAACAAGGAGCTGACCGTCAGATAGGTACTGATGGCAACCACGTCGAACATGAGCGGCGACTGGAAATTGGGCCAGAGGTTGCGCTGATTGGGAAAGGGCAGCATGTAGTAGACCATCCAGGCCCGCCCCAGATGGATAAAGGGAAAAAGCCCGGCCGTGCAGACCGCGAAAACGGTCATGGTCTCGGCCGCACGGGCGATGGGATTGCGCCAGCCCGCCCGAAAAAGATGCAGGATGGCGGATATCAGCGTACCCGAATGGGCAATTCCCACCCAGAAGACAAAGTTGATCAGGTAGGTCCCCCAGGCCACGGGATTGTTCATGCCGGCCACACCAACCCCGACAAATATTTGGTAGAGCCAGCAGCCAGCGCCCAGGAGGACCCCGCAAAACAGGAGCGCAATTAGGGCCCAGTAACTTTTCCCGGGGGGCGTCAGTGTGTTGAGAACTGTCTGGTCAACCTGAGCAAAGGTCAGATCGGACATGGGGGTCAAACCTCCTGAACCACTTTTTTAAGATAGATGACGGCCGGTTTGGTGTTCAGGTATCCCATCACCTGGTAGGCCCGCGGATCATCCACAAGTTTGCGCACCCGGCTCTCGGGGTCCATCAGGCTGCCAAAGGCGATGGCCCCAGTGGGACACGTCTGCATGCAGGCTGGCACCACTTCACCGTCGCGGACGGGGCGTTTTTCATTTTTGGCGACATTGTGGGCCGCCTTGATGCGCTGGATGCAGAAGGAGCACTTTTCCATCACCCCTTTGGCCCGCACCGTGACGTCTGGGTTCAGCTGGAGATCGAGCGGTTCCGGCCATTCCCAGCTGTACCAATTGAAGCGTCGGACCTTGTAGGGGCAATTCTGCGAACAAAAGCGCGTACCGATGCAGCGGTTGTAGATCTGGTTGTTGATCCCCTCTTTGTTGTGGTGGGGCGCGTAAACGGGACAGACCGATTCACAGGGGGCATTGTCGCACTGCTGGCACATCATGGGCAGAAAGTTCACCCGGGCGCCGTCTTCCGGATCCTGATAGCGCTGAATCTGCAGCCAGGCCATTTCACGGCCTTCCACAATCCGCTCCTGGCCGACCACACCAATATTGTTTTCCGCATAGCAAGCCGCCGCACAGGCATTGCAGCCGATGCAGCGATCCAGATCCACCACCATGGCCCAGCGGTACCCGTCGTGGTCGTGAGGCGGATAAATGTCCCGCTTGTGATTGTAGCCCTCCGGGATCGGCAAGGTCAGCGGAAAGTTCCACATGGTCAAACCGGGCTTTTCATGGTCGGTGGGCTTGCGCAGCTCCTGCAACGAAACCTGCATGGCAATCTTGCGGTCGTGCTGGATTCGGCTGCCGGATGTCGTGGCCAGTTTGACCGAGGCTCCGGTGGCCTTGACGGTGATGGCATGGGCCATGAACAGGGCGCCGCTTTCCGTGGTCCGGGGTGTGCCAGCCATCAGCCAGAAAGGGTTGCTGCCTTGGTTGCGGGCATAGCGGCCCAGACCGGTGTGTCCCTGCCCCGCCGCCATGACCATGACCCCCGGGAGGACTCCTGCCCAGTGGTAGACGGGTGCCGCCAGCGTCTCCCCTGCGCCTTGCAGCGAAACCACATCGCCCTCGGTAACTTTCAAATCAGCCGCCGTTTCCGGATGCATCAGGACCGGGGTCTGCCAGGCGATTTGCGTCAAAGGGTCAGGGATTTCATTGAGCCATGATTTGTTGGCGCCCCGCCCGTCAAGATAACGAATGGAAGGCGCTGCGATCAGGACAGGGCCCTTGGGACGATCGACCAGCCCGTTGAAGGCCCGGGAAACGACGGCGGGATCGATGCGGGCGGGGTCGTTGGGCGGCTCCACAGCCGGGGGCGGCGTAAAAAGGCCTCCGGCCTGTAGAATGGCGACCCAATCGCTGATGCCGCCGATGGCGCCGGACTGACGGTTGAGTGCCCGCGGGAGGTAGGCCTTATAGGAATCGGCGGCTGTTCGTCCCCCGGCGGCCGTCGCCAGGAGAACATCCCCCAGGGCCGGCGCATCCGAAAAACGCCCCAGGGTCGGCTGCTGAATTCCCAGCGCACCGGCAACCCCCTCGTAAGCATCCCAGGATTCCAATGGCGACCGCACCGGCAGCACGAGGTCTGCCAGGGCGGTGGTCTCGTCCATCACATTGGAAAAACTGACGACGTAAACGGAAGGATCCTGCAGGGCGGCGGCAACCCCGCTATCCGGCGGCAGGGTGTAGACCGGATTGGCATTGTGGACAAAAAGAACGTCGATCTGACCACCAGCCAAATCATCGACCATCTGCTGGATGACCGGCCATGGTGCGACGGTTTCCACCCGGTAGCGCTGTTCAAAGGCGAACAAAGGCAGGGCCGGGTTCAGTATATAATTGAGCAGGTTGACCGCCAGGTTGGTGGCGTACCCGTTGGCGCCGTGGGCACCGGCGCTGGTGCCGAGAACCAGGGGGTTCTGGGCCTGGAAGAGACGCGTCGCCAGACGATCGAAAACCGGCTCCGGCACCCCCGTCTTCTCCAGCATCGCCGCTTTGGGATAGCGCGTGACGATGGTTTCCAGCGTGTCTTTCAGCTCGAACGGCAGATGCCCGGCCCGGCCCACATCCAGTCCGATTTGAATCAGGGCCAGGGCGATAATCGTTTCGGTATCCGGATGGCAGCCCACCCAGGCATCGGCATTGACGCCGGTCAGCGATCGATAGGGACCGACATGAAAGAAGATCCCTTTGCGCCCCTTGCGCACACGGTGCATGGTCTTGAACTGCCGAGCATAGAAAACCGGCGACAGCCATGTCTCCAGAAAATCCGCCCCGAACGACACCAGGACATCCGCGTCTTCCATGCGATAAGCGAAAAGACCGTCGATCCCGAAAAGCGCTTGGTTGGCGGCCTTGAGGGCATCGTATCCGAAGGGTTCATACACGGTCGGCCCCGAGGCATTCCAACTGGCCATGGTTTCGCCAGCCAGCTCATGGAGCGGGGCCCCCATCACATCCGTCCAGAACTGAATGCGCTCGGGTCCCTTGCGCGCGGCCGCGGCCGTCTTGCGTCGAATGAGGGCCAGGGCGTCATCGTTCGTAACAGGCAGCCAGCCACCATTTTCCTTGCGAAGCGGCGATGCGATGCGATCCGGATCGTAGAGGCCCTGCAAAGCGGCCTGGCCCCGCATGCAAAGGGTCCCCCGGTTGACCGGATGGGCCGGATTACCCTCCAGTTTGATCACCCGCCCCTCACGGTTTTTGGCGATAACCCCGCAGCCGGCCGGACATTCCCGGCAGGTGGTGGCATACCACAGGGGTTGACCGGTCACCATGTTCTCCGGGGCATGCACCAGGGTGAAGAGTTTACGATCGGGATCGGGCGAACAACCGGCGGCAAATGCCATGCTGCCCATACCGGCGATTTTGAGGAAAGTGCGACGGTCCATCATCAATACGAGCCCTCGGCAGGTCGAAACGAGCGGTTAATGGGTTGGGTAAAACACATTTGCTACAGTAAATGCCATGGACGCGGCAATGGGTTGGCAGGATAAGAATGATTCGTAATTATGTGGGTAAAATTCTATACAGAACCGGTGTCAAGGTGTCAAGAAGCGAGACGCTGAAAACCCAATATGTCGGGTGAAAAGCGACCCGCCGGCCGGGAAGGCTTGTCAGGCAGGACATTATAGAAGCAAATGCTCAAAATAGCAGGCCAACACAGGGCCGACGGCAAGGCCCATCGTTGATGGAAACCATGCAGCGAATCCTGCTGCCAGGGTTTGCGGCTTATGCTTTGGGCAGGATGTGGGTGGCCGATCCGAGAAAAATATCGGCGGTCTCGCCCTCGGTTTCGGAAAGGGTTGGATGGGCGTGCATGCTGAGGGCCACGTCTTCGGCCAGGGCGCCCATTTCAATCGCCAGTACGCCCTCGGCTATGAGGCCTTCGGCTCCGCGTCCGGTGATGCCGACACCGATCAGACGGCGCGTGTCGGCCTCGATGATCATCTTGGTGAGACCAACCGGCGTGCCGGTGGTGAGGGCCCGGCCGGAAAACTTCCAGGGGAATTTTTCGACGGCCACCGTCATCCCCTGCTGCCGGGCGCTCTCTTCGGTGATGCCGGCCCAGGCAATCTGGGGGTCGGTGTAGACAACGGCCGGGATGGCCCGCACATCGAAGGCCGACGAACGGCCGGCAATCACCTCGGCGGCTACCTTGCCCTCGACCATGGCCTTATGCGCCAGCATGACACCGCCTGCGATATCGCCAACGGCATAGATATGCGGTATCGAGGTCTGCTGGCGTTCGTCGACGGCAATGAAACCCTTTTCGTCCATTCGAACGCCCGCTGCTTCCAGACCAAGTGCTTCGGTGTTGGGACGGCGGCCAATGGCCACCAGCACCCGATCCACTGTCATGGTGGCCGGCTCGCCTTCCCCTTCGATGCGCACATCGACACCCTGCTCCGAGGCGTCGAGAGCCGTCACCCGGGAATGAAACCGCAGGGATTCGAAGTCGTCCTTCAGACGTTTTTGAAGCGGCGCCACCAGATCGGCGTCCACGCCCGGCAGCAATCGGCCACCCACTTCCACCAGGGTAATCCGGCTGCCCAGCGCCGCGTAAACCATCCCCAATTCGAGCCCCACGTAGCCGCCGCCCACGATGAGCAGGGTTTCCGGAATGTCCGTAAGATTCAGGGCCCCGGTGGAACTCATGATGCGGCCGCCCTGGCCGAAATCCGCACCGGGAAGCGCGATGGCATGGGACCCCGCGGCAATAATGGCGTTTTTAAATTTGACCCTCAGGGCGTCACGCCCTTTGATGCGCACGTGGCGGTCGTCTTCAAACGCGGCCCGGCCTTGAATGTACTGAATGCCACGCTTTTCGGTCAGCGTGACGAGCCCCTGGGCCAGTTGATCCACCACCTGATCTTTCCAGCCGCGCATGGCCACCAGATCGACCCGGGGCGCATCGAAGCCAACGCCCATGCGCTCGGCATCCCGGGCATCATGGATCAGTTCGGCCAGGTGCAGGTAGGTCTTGGAAGGAATGCACCCCCGGTGAAGGCAGACCCCGCCCGGCCGCGCGGCAATATCCACCAGCATCACATCCAGCCCCAGATCCGCCGCCCGAAAGGCAGCCGCATAACCGCCGGGCCCGGCGCCGATCACCAGCAGTTCGGTTTCCTGGGTAAATTCTCCCATGACCATTTTTCAACTTTCTCCTGCCATATCTGCTGTCGTTTCCGGTTTTCCCATAATGAGCAATTCTACGCATCGTGAATGGTTTCAGAAATCCCACTGCAGGGTGGCAAAGAATGCTCTGCGGTTAATCTTATCCCCTTTGTCCCGCGCCGAGCATCGACGCGGCGGACGGGAAAAAGTGCGCGGACTGTCTGAGCCCGCCGAAAGGCGGGGGAGTTTCCGCTCGCTCCGACCGCCGCGGCGACGCGCAGGAGAAAGCGGGGCACGGGCGTCTTCTTTTGGTTCGTTTTCTTGATGGACTCGTAAAAAGTATTTTTATTCTATCTACCTAAAATAATTAG
>JAHLLS010000058.1 GCA_020444045.1 Deltaproteobacteria bacterium | reverse complement strand
TATGCCGCATTCCTCTAATTTACACTGGTACCGTTTGCCGGGGGGAGGTCAGTAAGCGAACGGGTGCGCAAGTCCGCCGACAAGTTTCAATCCACGCCCCTGCACGAGGGGCGACGGCAGAGCACGAAGGCGTTGCTGCGGATATGGATGTTTCAATCCACGCCCCTGCACGAGGGGCGACGGCAGCCGGGCAAGCACCCGGGCGTGATGAAGTGGTTTCAATCCACGCCCCTGCACGAGGGGCGACCATGTAGCGTTAGTCTTTGGCGCAGGACCGAAAGGTTTCAATCCACGCCCCTGCACGAGGGGCGACCATGTAGCGTTAGTCTTTGGCGCAGGACCGAAAGGTTTCAATCCACGCCCCTGCACGAGGGGCGACCCTATAAACCCAGAAGAGATCAACATGTCAATTCAAGTTTCAATCCACGCCCCTGCACGAGGGGCGACCTTTGTATTCTGGTATTTGAAGCGCACCACGTAAGTTTCAATCCACGCCCCTGCACGAGGGGCGACCTTGGCGATGCAGAGCAGATGGAGCAGGCGGCATGTTTCAATCCACGCCCCTGCACGAGGGGCGACGCATGGCGGTGGAGTCTTTGCCGCCGGATAGTGGTTTCAATCCACGCCCGCACGCGAGGGGCGACCCCGCAGATGGGCCGCGCTGTTGGCCAGGAACGGGTTTCAATCCATACCCTCGCACGGAGGGCGACCTGGTTGACGGTGCCCGCCCACCATAGCCGCTGCTCGTTTCAATCCACGCCCCCGCACGAGCATCCCCCGCCCAGGGGCGATGTTGCCCTAGATCATCTCCTCCAGGCTGACCCCGGCGGGCACGGCGCTGCGGTCTATATTGACCTGGTAGTCCTCAAAGCTGCGGGGCGGCCTGTCCGAGCCGTCGGCCCGGCTGACGCTGACCAGTTCAAAGAGATTGTGGGCCGGGGCGTTGCCCATGCGGCCCTCGTGCTTGAACACGATAAGGCGGCGGGCGGCCATCTTGCCCCTGGCTGCCGAGTGGTCATGGTCGAACATGTTGGCCAAAGCCTTCCAGAGCATGTCGGCGTCTTCGTCATTAAAGCCGGTCTTTTCGGCCAGGGGTGCGCTGATATAGCCTTCGGCCCGGTACAGGCCGTAGGGCACGATGTGCTTGCGGCCCATGGTGCGGTTGTCGCCGCCCTGGCTTTCGGCCTCTTTGGCCGTCTCCACTGCCATGCGGGTGATGGTGATCTCCTGGGGCACGATGGGGTCCAGGCTGCGGGCAAAATTGAGTTGCACCGGCCCGCGCACCTGGCCGCAATTGTTCTCCTTGGTGGACATCACCGCGCCAAAGGTGCGAACGTCAAAGAAGTTTTTGCACATAAAGTCAGCCGCAGCCTTGATCTGCTCACCCTTGTCCTTGCCCAGGGCTTTCACATCTTCGGTGGCGTATGCGTCGCCGCGCACCTGGGACAAGACAGCCTTTTCCTTGACATAAATTCTGTAGCCCTGTTTTTCCTCGGTGATCAGTTGCACATAGTTGCGGATCTTGCGCTTGAGGCACACATCGGTGACCAGGCCCAGGCTGGTTTCCGGGTCCAGGCGGGGCATGTTGCCCGCGTCGGGGTCGCCGTTGGGGTTGCCGTTTTCCACGTCGAACAGGTAGACAAACTCATAACGGTTTTGGATAGGTGCGCTCATATCTAGTTCTCCTCGCTTACGGCGTCCTTGGACGGCTTGAATGCTTTTTGGTGGTAATAGCCCAGGAAGAATTGGCCCTGCTGCTCGAGGTTCAGGGTGGCGGGCCAGCCCGTTGAATCGATCATGTCCACGATCTCCCGGACCTGTTTGTCGAACCAACCGGCCAGCTTGGGCTGTTCGCCGCCGATTTTTTTGAAATGGGCCTGGCTCAGCCGCATGAGTTGCGGAAAGGTGGCCTTGGGCGCGCTGGACGCTGATGACAGATACCGCTGGCGGATGGTGGCGTTGGCATTGTTTATGGCCGTTGTCTGCATGTTCTCCAGCACCGCGAACAGGCGGCCCGAAAGATAGGCGATGTCCGTGCAGGACTGATCTAATGACACGGTGACCTCCATTAACTGGGGATTGCTTTGTAATGCGGGGTTTAGCCTGCGGCGGCGGTTCAATACGGCCTTGATCAGGGCCGCCCGCAGATAGTTGACGGTCTGATCGGCCCGGATGCGCCCGATGACCGCGCTCAATATCGACTGAGGATAGGCCCCGCCGATGAGCACGGCCCTGGTCATCTCGCCGGCCAGTTGCGGGGCAACGTTCTTGGTCTTGCGCTGGTTGGCCGTTTCCTTGAGCAGCATCCACAGGGGCGGGTCTTTGGGGTCGCTGTTATAGATGCGAACCATGTCTATATCCCGCAGGTGCCCGCCCAGGCGCTTTTCCATTTGGCCCACGTTGGAGACATGCCAAAAGCGCACTGAAAGCCGCGAGCTGTTGGGTGACAGACCCAGGATGTAAAACGGCACTGCGGCGTCGGGGCTGTCGGCTGGCGTTCCCAGGCGCAGGGACTCCAGGAAGGCCTTGAGCTGCTGGTTATGCTCCAGGTCTTCAGCCTGGGCGTCATCGCCCAGGTCAAAGCCGCCTTCGAACAGCGCGCTCATGTTGTCTTCAAGGGTGGTTGCTTTTTTGCTCCAGAAAACCGTGGCCGCGTCGCCGATCTGCACCGTGCGGCCGCCCGCCCTGTCCAGCAGCCGGTTCAGGGCCGTGGTGTAGGCGAACGCCGCCAAAGCGCCGATGGGCGAGTTGAGGTTCTGTTTTTTGCCGTAGGACTCAAAGGCGGGCTCGTTGAACGAAACCAGCGTTGCGCCAGATGGTTGCGCACCCATGACACCCTTGATTTGGGGGTGGGTGGAGACTATGGGTTGTTCATCACCGCTGATCAGGCACTGGCCCCTGGGCAAGTCTTCCTGGTCTTGCCAATGGTCAAGCCAAGCATGTTGCACTGCCGGAGAATCATGCACATAGCCCTTGGTCAATTCCAGGCGGAAGACCACGTTGGCCCCGCAGAACTCTTCCCAGTCGAAAAAACCGGAAATGACCTCAGCGGCTTTTTCAGGCTGCCAGGCGTCGAGAAAGGCCAGCACTGCCCGCATACCCTGATCATCCAGGCCGTCGCCCAGTTCATGAGCCAAGGCCTTGAAGGCTGCGAACATCTTCAAAGACCGCTCGGGGTTATCTTTATTATCGACCCCCAGCACATAGCCAGTGTTGTCCCATAGGAAATTGGGGTTTACGCCTGTTCCCGAGCGATCCAGCGGCTTGGGCACAAGCAAAGCCACAGACTGGGGCTTTTTTTCGCCATGGCGCAGGTCTTGGACCTGCTTCAACTCGCCCTGGGGTGAAAGCAACAGCTCAAAGCTGATCTTGGCCTCGCCGAAGCCGGGCGGGGCTATGTCGATGCTGTCGTCATCCAGCAGCCGCTCATAATATTGATTCAAGGCCTGGAGGATCATTGGCGCACCTCCTGGCTGTCCCAATCCGGCACCTCGATGACACCGTTTTTCATGGCTGCCTTGAAAAAGCGCGGCTGCATGTCCGCGCCGAAATCGATGTCATGGAGCATCCAGCCAAGTTCACGCTCACCCTCATCGGCATAGGCCGAGGGGGGCAGGTCGTCTCCGGCGGGCTCGAAATCGGCGGCAAACTCCCGGCAGCCCAGATAGGGCCGCTGAAAGCACTGGCCCTTGGCCGCCCGGCGGTTGAACTGGTCCAGATGTTTGCCAGGGTTGTTGTCTTCGCCGCTGGTGAATGAAAAATCGGCCTCGATGATATATTCGACGTCTTGCAGGACCAGGGCCGCCCGCTGCTTACGTGCATCTTCGGCAAAGAGCTGAAGCTCCACGTCAGCGCCCTTGCGGGCCTGTAAGGCCTTGCTCACGGGCACCTTGTCGGAGACCTCGTTGCGGCGGATGTTGGTGAACTTGATGGGTTTGATCACGTGAATGCGCCGCACGTTCCAGCGGATGGCGGGTTTCCAGTAAACGGCTTCCAGGATGCCCCTGGCCGCCGAGGGCGTCATCACATCGTACGACACCCTCTCAACTTTCATCTCCGGTCTGGTGAAGCATGCATAAGCCCCCCAGACCCTCAAGCTAACCCCCCTGCTCATAGGCATCCTCCAAGTATTTTCATGCATTGTTATTAAAAGGCGTATTTGTCAGGATCAAAAACGGCCACCCGGTCCACGACCAGGCCCAGGTCATCCTTGTACAGCTCCGTATCCATGAGCACGGGCAGGCCGACCTCGCCGATAAGTTCCACCGCGCCGCCAGCCAGCAAGGCGTTCAACTCGGGTTCGTAAAGCTGCACAGTGTAGGGCTGGGCCATACGGGCGTATTTGGCGGGAATGGGCGAATTGATAAGGCCTTGGATAATCTCGCTGCGCTTTTTTTCATCCGGGCAGACAAACACGGCCTGGCCGGGGCTGTCAAAATACCTGAAGCGCTCGGCAATGGTGGCAAAAGACGGGGTTATACCGTTGCCGTACAGTTCCTTGCCCGTGATGCCGGCGATATCCAGCTTGTCTTTGTCTTTCCAGAAAAGCAGCTCGAAAAAGGTGCGCACGGCCTCCAGGCAAAGCGGGTCTTGTTCATAGTGAGGCAGAACCTCGGATGACACCTGGGCCGGAGCGATTAAGCTGCCATGGGGCCGCACCTCGGTAGGGGTGAAGACGTAAACCCGGCCCAAATCACCGAGCTTGCCCTCGCGGTTGCAGCGCCCGGCGGCCTGGGCGATGGAGTCGATGCCGGCCAAGGCCCGAAACACAATCGGGAAGTCGACGTCCACACCAGCCTCAATTAGCTGTGTGCTGACCACCAGGCAAGGCAGGCCCTCTGCCAGGCGTTGGCGGATGGCGTCCAGCTTTTGTTTGCGGTGGGCCGGATACATCAGGGCGCTGAGATGAAAGCACGCCTTTGTATCGGCTTGCCCCTTTACCAGGCGGTAAAGTTCTCTGGCGTGTTTACGTGTGTTGACGATGCACAGAGCCTGGTTCAATTCGGAGATGCGTTCGGCTATCTCCACGTCATCACACGCGCCCAGATTGTTTACCCGCACCCGGCGAAACACCTCGTACAACCCGGCCGGGTCGGGCGCTATCTCCGCCGGGCGTACAGCAAAAGCACCCAGGCTGTCGGCGTCGGACAGCGCTGGCTGGGTCGCCGTGCAGAAAACCACGCTGGAGCCGTAATTGTCGGCGAGTTCACGCAAGGACTCCACACAGGGCAACAGGACATCACGGGGCAGCATCTGGGCCTCATCCAGGATGATTACGCTACGGGCCATGTTGTGCAGCTTGCGGCAGCGGGCCGGTTTGTTGGACATCAACGACTGGAAAAACTGGACATTGGTGGTCACCACCACCGGAGCGTCCCAGTTCTCGGCCGCCAGTCTGCGCCGACGATCCTGGTGCATTGCCGTCCGGTCATCCTTGGGCTCAAGAATGTTGCTATGGTGCTCCAGCACTGCATCATTACCCAGGATGTCGCAGAACACCGCTGCATTTTGTTCAATAATGCTGGTATAGGGAATGACGTAGATGATCCGCCGCATGCCGTGAGTCAGGGCGTGACGAAGGGCAAAGGCTATTGACGAAATGGTCTTGCCGCCGCCGGTGGGCACGGTCAGTGAGAACAAGCCTGGGTCTCGCTCCGCCGCCTCCAAACAGGCGTCAAGGATTTCGTTTCGACGGATGTTCAGCGGACTTTTGTGGATTTTGGCGCGCAGTTCGGCTATGCATTGATCAAGTTTTGGTTTTAGTTGCTCTAGATGTAGATGCTAAAGACGTTGTTCACACACCACACTTGTTAGAGACTTGAGTTGCGAAATCCGAGTCTCATCCAAGGAGCAGCGTGTGAACAACTACCACAAGAATGCCCGAACCACG
>JAHLLS010000070.1 GCA_020444045.1 Deltaproteobacteria bacterium | reverse complement strand
CAGGGGCGGACGCATGGCTGCAGTGTGCGGTCGCGACGCTCTTGATCGATGCTGGTCTTCAGTCCGAGACTCACGTCCATCTATTCCGGAGCGGATCAGACCGGTCGGGTTGGTTCTGGACGTAGCGATGGTCAGCGGGAAGGCGTCGTCACAGGTCTGTGCGTTTGCTCTCCAGCAGACGCATCAGCGCATCGAACGACGCAGCAAACTTCTCGATACCCTCGCGTTCGAGGACGGCTACAACGTCGTCATACGAGATGTGGATGTCGGAGTTGGAGAAGGGTTCGATGCCTGGGTCCCCGTGGTCCTGAAACGCCTTCAGGACGGACCGAGGCATCGTATTCACCGTGCCGGGTTGGAAGAGCTCTTCGAGGTACATCGTGTCCCGGTACTGGTCGTTCTTGACACTCGTCGAGGCCCACAGCACGCGCTGCGGGCGTGCGCCGGCCGCAGCCAACCGCTCCCAGCGCGGTCCGGAGAAGGCACGACGATACATTCCGTATGCAGCGCGAGCGTTGGCGATCCCGACGGTTCCTTCGAGACGCTTGGCCGTGTCCCGCCGCGCCGGT
Organism: Deltaproteobacteria bacterium; assembly: GCA_020444045.1. Classification (GTDB taxonomy): domain Bacteria; phylum Desulfobacterota; class Desulfobacteria; order Desulfobacterales; family UBA5852; genus JABZFP01. Next base: position 5,712 of record JAHLLS010000070.1, on the reverse strand, counting down.
GCGGACTCGACATACTTGGTGAGGCGCGATTCGACTTCGACATCGACCCGAGAAACGAAGAACGACGCAACTGACAGCACGCCGCTCACGTCGCCACCGGAATCAACAAGGCGCTCGACGCCGCGAAGGTAGGCATTGATGACCTGTTCATAGCGGTCCAGCCCAAACAACAGAGTGACATTCACGTTGACTCCGCCGGCGGTCAGAGACTCGATAGCGGATATCCCGGCAGCTGTTGCTGGCACCTTCACCATGAGATTCGGTCGAGATATTCGCCCGACCCAGGCCACGGCCTCCGCTATCGTTGCTTCGGTGTCATGGGCCAAATGTGGCGAAACTTCTACGGATCCGTAGCCGTCATCACCATTTGACCGCTGCCACGTCGGTCTCAGGACATCGCAGCCTGCTTGCATGTCGCGTGTGACGATTTCGGCGTAGATCGTTGACGTTGCGGCTCCCGAGTGGTCCAGCTCTCTTATCTGACTGTCATAGACCGGTGAGCCCTGCACGGCGGAAGCGAAGATGGTTGGGTTCGATGTGAATCCAGAGATGGCGCATTCGACGAGCATGCTCTCGAGACGACCGGAGGCGATCAGATCGCGTCTTATCTCGTCCAGCCAGATTCGCTGCCCACGGTTGCCCAAGCTTTGTAATCTGTTCATCCGCGCTTACATACCCGTCGACACCGCCGTCCAAACCTGTTCGAGCACGCGGCTGCGGGCTGATCAGCTGTTCAGGGCAGGGCGCTTCTCAGGTTCCCGAACCTGGCCGGATGTAGGTTTCAGCATCATCGAGCAGCCTGCGCACGTCCTCATCCTGAACCTGGGGGAACTGGTCGTAGTGGGAGCCGACCGAACGATACGGATCCGGAGTTGCCAGGCATACAGCGAGATCGGCTATCTCGTGCAGCATCTCGACGGTCCCGATCGGGGCGACCGGGACCGCGACCACGATCTGGGTCGGCTCCTGTTCTCGTACAACCTGCAGAGCGGCCCTCATTGTTGTCCCCGTAGCGATGCCGTCATCGACGACGATCGCGGTTCTGCCCTTGATCGGCAGCGAAGGCCGGTACCCGCGGAACCGGTGCTCGCGCTCGCGGACTTCGTTGTGCTCGTCCCGTGCGCGCCGGTCAAACTCGGCATCTTCGATGCTGAGGTCCGATATCACCTCATCGTTGCGGACGGTTATTCCTCCTGAGGCTGCGGCGCCCATCGCCAACTCGTCGTTTCGCGGCGCGCCGATCTTGCGAACGACGATCACGTCGAGAGGCAGATTGAGGTCGACGGCGATTTCGTAGCCGACCGGTACGCCTCCCCGGGGCAGGGCATGGACGGCGGCATCGTATCGGTCCCGGAAATCGCTCAGTAATTCAGTCAGTTGGCTCCCGGCCTCACTTCGATTGGAGAATGGCGGTGTGTGCATGTGCGACACCTCCTGTTAGCTGTGCTGATTCACTCCTACCCGCAGATCTGCCATCGGAAACCGATTGGAATATGCTCGAGCGGGCGCGGTGCCCGATGATCATGTCCTCGGAGACCGCATCCAGGTCTGCAAGTGCTTCAAGCGCCCTGCGGTCATCCTCGATGACCCCACAATGGCATTGTCGAGCGCAAGTGTTCGGCGACCAGGCCTCGCCCAGTGAGGGAGACCATGCGCTTGTCGAAGGTGTCCATCGTCTTCATGGCGGATGCCCAGGTCAGTCCGGTGATTCTGGAGTCGCCCCGATTCATGCGATAGCTCAATCAGGCTCTACCCGGCGGTTGGCAGAATGAAACCCCGACCGGTGCGCCGGTTGATCGGCTGCGACGGGCGTCCAATGCTCGCGAGCTTGCTGGATGACACCGGGCGATATCACCTCGATACCTTCACTGTCCAGCCGCTCGTACACACATCTCGTTATCTCATCTCGCACTGCGCGTACGCTGCGGATGGGTACCACAAAGCGAGCCGACAGGTGGACGTAGTCCTCGTCGGCCGTGGCAAAAACGAGAGGCTCCACTTCAGCGGCGGGCACCGGGAACTTCGTCCGTACCTCGTTCATCGCCGAGCGAGCGCCGGTGGATGACGAGAGGCGCGTGGCCTCTTCCTCCAGCACCTTGGCTGCGCCAAGCCAATTGCCGTGATGGGGGATGGCGACATGAACTTCATCCCATATGTAGTCAAAATAGGCTGAGTAGTTGAACACCGGTGCAGTGAAGGATGCCTTGTTGGACACCGTCACGACTCGGCCGGTGTACTGGGCTCCACGAACCCACGATCTCTCGGAATCGCCGATTTCCATGAGGCGAGTCTTCAAGAGTGAGATGTCGATGACATCACCACGGACGTCGCCGATCTCGATGCGGTCGCCGATCGTGAAGATGCCACCGAACGTGATGTTGAACCACCCGGCGATGGCACCGATGACCTCCTGCATGGCGAAGGCCACTCCCGCCGTTGCCAACCCGAGGGCAGGGCCGAGGCTCCCGCCGAGCGGTTGCCAGGCGATGACCACGACCACGACAACTCCACTCCAAGTGGTGAAGCGAATGAGGCGGCGGGCGTTGTACCGCTGTCCAGGTTCGAGCTCGGTCCGGGCCATCGCCCGCTTGGCGAGCCAGGAGATGACTACAGCAATGCCGATGGCGGAAAAGGTCATGGCCGCGGCCAGGGCCAGGTTCATTTCATCATTCATGGTCCATACGGCCTTACCCGCTACGGATGGCAGGCAAACACGCCATCTCAACTCCGGGATCGTTTGCGCCGCAAGCAAGGTGGGTAAGAGGCGGATTCGGCGAAGAAGTGAGATTGTATGACGAGGAAATACGACGTAGTCGTCCTCGGCGGAGGTAGTGCCGGCGAAGTTGTTGCGGGACGTCTGGCCGATGCCGGCTTGACGGTTGCCGTGGTCGAAAGCAGTTTGGTCGGCGGAGCATGCTCATACTGGGCTTGCATGCCGTCAAAGGCCCTTCTGCGGCCGGGAGCCGTAATCTCGCAAGCGCGCAGAGTGCCGGGCGCAGCCGCAGCCATGAGTGGGAGTATCTCCCTGAGTCAGGCCCTCCAACAGAGGGATCGGATGGCATCACACTGGGACGACAGGCGACAGGAGCAATGGCTGGAACAGCATGGCGTCGACCTGGTCCGCGGGCGCGGCCGCCTCGACGGTGAGAGGCGAGTCCTCGTTGGCGGCAACCTCATCCTCGAGGCTACCCGTGCGGTGGTAGTCGCGACCGGGAGCGAACCGATCATGGTGCCGGTCGCTGGTGCCGACGAGGTCGATCTGTGGGACAACCGGGCGGTCACGTCTGCAGATCGAGCGCCCCGCCGAATGCTGATCATCGGTGGCGGATCAGTCGGTGTTGAGTCGGGCCAGGCTTGGTATCGACTGGGCTCCGAGCAGGTCACGATTGTCGAGCGTGCCGAACGCCTTCTGTCCACCGAGGAGGCTTTTGCCGGTGCGCACCTAGAGCAGGCATTTGGTGACGAGGGCATCGAAGTGATGACCGGCACTGACGTGCTCGAGATGCGACGCGCCGATGAAGGTGCGGTTGAGGTTTGTTTATCGGACGAGTCCTTGCGGACCGTCGATGTGGTTGTATCGGCCGTTGGTCGCCGGGCATCGACAGCCGACATCGGCCTGGAGACCATCGACCTCGAGCCCGGGGAACCGATTGTAGTCGACTCCTGGCTGCGGAGCTTGGAGCACAACGACTGGCTGTTCGCCGTTGGCGACGTCAACGGTCGTGAACCTTTGACCCATATGGGCAAATACGAGGCTCGGATCGCTGCCGATCAGATCCTCGGACGCGGCCGGGATGCCCGATCCGGGCGTCGAGCAGTGCCGCGTGTTGTCTTCACTGACCCGATTGTCGCGGCCGTCGGCATGACAGAAGCAGATGCGGTGGAGTCCGGCCTCGATGTCGAGACCCGTCGGGTGTCCATAAGCGAGCAGGCCGAGGCAGCTCTGTGGGGCGAGGATGTCGAGGGCGCGGGCCTATTCGTCATAGATACGGAGGCGAGCTGTCTGGTCGGAGCCACGTTCACCGGGCCAGCGCCGTTGGCTGAGATGCTGCTCGGTGCGCAGGTTGCGATTGTCGGCCGTGTTCCACTCGATACCCTTCGTCACGTTGCCCCGCAATTTCCGACGTTCTCCGAAGTGTGGCTGGAACTTGTGTCGTGACAACCGGCGGTGACGCTCATCCATCCGGGTCGGCCCCGATTTGTCCGAGGTCGCTGGCCGCGACGGCGATGTGGATGAGGTCGGCATCGATTGAGGTTACCCATTGGATGGGAACGGGCGTGCGTTTGTCGACCCCGATTCGGAGGATCAGATGCGTGATTGTCTGCTCGGTGTCGAGGACGAGTCCGGTCACAACGCCGGCCTCCACTCCGTCTCGCCCCAACACCCGGGTACCTACGGACACTGCCTCGCCGTGGACGTTGGGTTCCAGCCGCTGAGATGATTCAACCCACAGCGGTCGCTCCGGATGGTCAATGGGCCATATCCAGGCCAGCGCCGGCACAGCCCCGCCGGAATGCGTCGGATCTCCCATCGGCAGGCGAATGAACTCGGTCTCCGCATAGTCGGGCATTTCCTCGATGTCTCCGATGACGATCGCCTTTCCATCAGGTGACCAGGTCGCTTCGTGGGTTGAGAGCAGCTTGCCGCCGGGCCCGCACCGATGACAGCGTGTGTTACCCGCCGTGATGCCGGATCGATCACGAATCGCACGATTTCGCCGACGCGATCTCCGGAGTGATTTCTGACTGGGGTTCCGAGGGCTACTGCCGCGAGTTCGTTGTTGGTGCTCATGCAGTGCTTCTACCCCAGGCGGGAGGATCGTAACCCTCTGTCCGCTACCCGACCTCGAGTGGAACGACTCGACGTTTGAGGTCGCCGCCTGTCGGGGAGGGTGGACTCGATCGGGTAGACGGATGGGGCGGATCGGAGTATCGGGGGAACGTCCCGGCAGTGAGTCCGGCGAGGGGGAACTCCACGCCGGCATCGCTGGAGCGCCTCATCAGCCGAGGTCGAGGAAAGGTATCGAACGATGATCTTCCGACAACGCCGCGTCACATCCGGCCAGATGCCCAGGCATTGGCTGGTGATCGTATTGATCGGAATTGCCGCGCGTGTGGGATGCGAGGCCGGCCGTGCGGACGACAGTACAAACGCAATCCGGCCTGATTGGATCGACAACGTGTACCCCGAACCGGGCGCTTCGCTCGCAGTATCCGACGTCGTCGAAGTGTCCCATCTCGTGCAGAGACACGATGAGAAGGTACGGCTCATTGTCGACGGTGCCGATGTGACCGCCTAAACCAACTCCTTCGCATCGGCGTTGAGGTACGAGTCGGGCAACGGGCCAACCGTCCTGGGCTCCGGCCGCCATTCCGCAGAGGTGCAGCGTGTGCTGATTCCGCTCGATGGCATCGACTACAGAATCGTCGATTCCAACGAGTGGGAGTGCTGAACGGGGTGACTCCGTACCGGCGTCTCCGGTTTGAGCTCGGCGGGAGTCGGGTAGAGAGAGCTATCTGCCATGTGAGGAAGGAAGGAATCACAATGGACAATCGCACGCGACGGGTGAGGCGGATCCTCCCCATCCTGATAATCGGAGCCCTCCTGGCGATACCGGTTGGTGCTTTCGCAGCACATCAATTCACGGATGTTCCCGACGACCACATCTTTCACAGCGACATTGCCGCTATCGCAAACGCGGACGTCACGCG
>JAHLLS010000026.1 GCA_020444045.1 Deltaproteobacteria bacterium | reverse complement strand
GGGCGCTGATCACCATGGCGGTAGTCAGAAAGATTATGATGGCGAAACATGGGTGCCGCAGCATGGGTATTTCTCTTTTGAGATGGATTGTTGGGCAATACCTCACCCCGAGGTTCTTGCCAAAGATTTTGCAAGGGCCGCTTGCCGCGACCTTGCGAAAATGGCCGTATGGATCTCTTGTAAACATTGCGGCTAACGGTTCTTTTCCGTTTCGTCCCGCGTTTCCCCCGATGCCGCAAAGTCTTCCGCCGGCTCGGAAGCCGACGCCCGGGATTCGGGGTCGCCCAGCAGCCGCACCTCCCGCTGGGGAAAGGGGAATGACATGCCGGCGGCCATCACCGCATCGTAGACCGCGGCGTTCAGGTCGCTACGGATTTGAGGGACATTCGTAAGGTCGGCCGCCAGATTGATCCATACCCGGAGTTCGAAGTTGATAGCGCTATCCCCGTAGCTGGTGAAAATACACAGCGGGGCCGGATAGGCCAAAATCTGCGGATGGGCGCGGGCCACACCCTCCAGCAGCTCGATGACCTGCTTCGGATCGGAGGCATAGGCCACACTTACCGGCAAATCGACACGCCGCAGACGATCGCGGAAAGTCCAGTTCGTCACTTTGGCGGTAATGAACTGGGCATTGGGAATGATGATGTCGGCCCCCTGCCAGGTACGCACCGAGCTGGCCCGGAAACCGATCAGGCGCACCTCGCCCATAATCCCGTCCAGTTCAACCGTGTCGCCGACGTGCACCGGCCGTTCGAAGAGCATGATCAGCCCGCAGACGAAATTGTTCACCACGTTCTGAAGCCCAAATCCGATACCCACCCCAAAGGCGCCCGCCAGGACGCTGATCTTGGTGAGATTCACGCCCAGCACACCCAGGCCCACCAAAAATCCCAGGGTCAGGATGGTGTAGTGCAGCAGGCGCGAAGCGGCATAGGCAGCGCCGCTGGGGATATGGGCCCGGGGATAGACTTCTTCGTTCAGCGTGAAACGGATGAATCGCGAGAGCAGGAAGGACGCCCCTACTGTGACAACGAAGGCCAAGATATCCCCAATGGAGATGCTGATGGCGCCGCGCGCAAACGTCATTGCCAGAAGGGCTTCGCCAATGGTCTGGATCGGATCCAGCAGCCCCAGCTGGTTGAGCAGGCGGATCGCCCAGCCCAGGACGGCCAGCCACACCAGCAGCCGGTAGGCCCATTTTGCCAGGAGATCGCCATGCGTTTGGACCATTCGCAACCGCCGCAGGGGCCACAGGCGTAAGATCACCGTCACAACGCCCCCGAACACGCGCACGCCGGCAAAAAATGCCACGGCCAACACACAGGCTGTTAGGCTCCCCGGCGTAATCAAGCGGGCCAGCCCAAGGAAACCCAAGGCCCCGGCCGCTGCGCCAACGGCAAGGTAGACCATTGCGACTTTGACGAAAACCACCATGGCCCGTCGGGCGGCCGCGGTATTCTTGGCGGAAGCATGCAGCAGGCCGCCGGAGGTCAGGAGCCATCCCAACACCGCCATAGCCGCCAGAGCCTCTACCATCAGCAGCAGCGGATCGACCACCGCCGCGCCGGCGAAAAACCCCCGAAGGGTATCGACGGCATACAAGGCCCCCAAAACGTAAAGCGCCGGAATCGTGCGGGGCGCAATCGCTGGCTGAATCAGCCGAAGTACGGGGATGAGAGCCAATGCCGTAATCAACTCCCTGACCATCGGTGGGATCGGTGAGGCGTAGCGGGTCGCGAAAAGCCATACGGTAAACAGGGCGGCCGCATAAGGCCGTGCGAATACCTGCGCAAGGTGCGCCATTTTTTCGTCATCGCCTGTCCAACGGTGCACGAAGCGGCGTGCGGCGGAAAACAGGGCGATCAAAACCGCGAAAAGGATGACCTGCAGGGGCATCTCCCGGGAAGGGTCAGTGAAAAAGTGGTTCAAATCCGACCGCAGGGCGGTTGCGATTTCGTGAACCCGGACCGGTATGGCAGTCCGTGCCGCATGCCACTGCCCGGTGTCCCAGATGGGCGGGAGTTCCTGCGTCAGAATGCCGGCGACCACGCCTTTCTGGGCTTGGACGATGCGCGACAGGATGTCATCGCATCGCTTCAGTGTTTCGGAAATAACGCCTTGCAGACCGAGCACTCGGTCATGCGTTGCCCCCAGAGGGGCCTGCACCGCTTCGATGGCATTCAGCACCGCTTGGATTTGCTGCAGTGTTTCCGCCGGTGCCTGGGCCGCCCTGGCGGTTTTCCGGGTCTCGGTCCAGGTGGTCTTGAGGCTCGACAACTGATCCAGCACTTTCTGCAGCGCGACCGACCGTTGCGTGAGCAGATCCAGCCAGGCATTGATCTGATCACGCCTATCCTTCCACACCCCGTCCAGGGCCTGGAGTTTTTCCAGCGAGGGCGTTTCCTCAAGCGTAATCGAAACGCTGGCATACTCCCCCTCGATCTGACGACTCATCTGAAAAAAGGGTTCGCGGATTTTTTCGATCTCGGCACCGGAAACGAATTCGGTGGAGAGGGTCATCACCAGGTTCGTTGCTTCGGTTGCTTTGCCGGCGACCTCGGCCGGAGAAATCGCCACCGTGGCCGGGGGGTTGGCAGGCTTGGGCGGAGTGGTGGGAGCTTGGCCGAATGATCCGATGGGGGCGGCCGCCAGGCATAGGATGACGGCCATGCCGAGGGTTATCAGCTTTTTCAAGATGTAGGGTCCCCTGTTGCCGATCATCGCGTCGCCAGTCCTATCCTCGGCCGCGGCGGAATCGAAGCGGCCGCTTTCATTGGCAATGCCAAACAGGTGGCCGCCATGACCGTCGCCAGGCATGCTGTAATTTTTCTTCATGCCGAGTGAATGCAATGGATACCGTTTATGATAAGCAACCCACCGGCCTTTGGTGGATGTCGTGGATTAACCTGCATGTTTAAGGGCTCCGGTCAGGCCTTCGATCACCATCTGTGTTCCAATTACGGCGATGATGAGGCCCATCATACGCGTGATGACGCCCAACGCGCTGGCGCCGATGTAGGTAACGAGCTTCCCTCCATAAATAAAAAGTATGTACATGATGATACAAAGAACCGCAAACATAATGATCGTCACGACAACTTCCATGAGGCCACCGCCTGCTGAGAAATTCATCGCCGTTGCGATCGTGCCGGGACCGGCGAGGATCGGCATCGCTAAAGGCGATATAACCGATCTTAATGCCACGGCCGCAACCGTCTGTTCGTCATCGTCACTCGTGAGACCCAGGAAAATCGGAACATTTGCGATAGGGTTCATGATGGCGAAGAATCCCATAAAAACGGTTGCAGCGTGGAGCAGTGTGCTTTTTCATTAACCCTCTTTCTCAGTCACGAAAGGCTGGTATACGTTCCGCTGTAACCCGTGTTCGCTGCCCATAACAGACATGGCAGGACGGCAATGAGAGTGACCAACGCCGGCCACACGGTCAATATATTTTTACGCAACCCTGCTTTCCCGAAGATTATCTTCTGCAGTTGCGTCCTGTCTACCACCTCGCTCTCCTGTAGGTTGCCGCCCTGACGGTGGTCCGGCGAGCCACGCCGGCATAGCTGAGCGGTGTCATTGGCCGGCCGATGATGGCCTCGGCCGTGGCCACCAGATCGCGCGATGGTGGTCTGAAATCACCACTCCACATCCATCCGGCAACGGCCAGCGCCAGTACGAAGATGAATTTGATCATGTTGCGTTTCATGGTTTCCCTCCTTGCGGTGGCGCCCCCGGCGGCAATTCGTCGAGTGCGGTAAGTGCATCCTGGCTGAGCTCTTTCGCGCCGGCCGGCGGCGTAAACGTGAAGGCATCCCCAGCCGGCGTGACATCCGTTTTCCAGCTCTTGACGCGCAGCGTGTACTGCGGCGCGCTGTTGATCGTCTTGCTGGTGATCACCATCTGGCGCGGGATGGGATTCTGCCCCACTTCCACCCAGAGTTGCCAGTCGGTGTCGAAGTTGCGGAACGCGATGTGCTCGCACTCCACGCCGTCGATGACGCCCCGGCCGATATGTTTGGCCTCCTGGACCCCGGCCACGAGGACATCATAGGAGTTGGACAGCAGCAGATCGGCGCCCGGCAGCGAGACGCCTTGATCTTCCCGGAGAAATTCGACCAGTTGATCGATGGTGCCCGGCGCAGGGAACTGGGCGTAACCGTTGATGTGCTTCCCGTAGACGCTGACGGTCTTGCCGTCGAAGAATATGGCCACATCCGCATAGCCCCCCACCCGGTGGGCCCGCAGCTTGTCCGGGCGGCGCAGGAGGGCCTCGCCGGAATTGGTGAACTGGATCTTCTCCAGCTGCGGTGTGATGATTTCGATGGCGCTGTCAAAGGTAAGTTCGATGCTTTGCAGACCGCCCACATAATCCGACATGGATTTCAGAATGGCCCTGGCATCGTTTTCCTGGGCTTGGACGAGTCCCGGAATGGCCCCAAAGACGATCACCCCAAGCAATGCTGCTGCGTATAGAATCTTCTTTATCTTCATGGGTCTTCTCCTCATAAGGTTTTCCATTCGCGGCCGTCGCTAACGGCGGATGATCGGTTTGCTAAAGCGGCCGCATATTCAATTGATCCAGCCCTGCTCCTGGAACCGTTTTTTGAGCACATCGGCAATTTCCTTGGCCGTCTGCTTGGCCCGGCCCTTTACCTTACTGCTGCCGCTCTCTTCGCCGTAGATTTTAACGCCGCTGATGATGATGAGTCCCGCCGGGTTGTGGGTGGCAATCAAACCGAGAACCCCAGATCCGCGCCGGGGGCCTTACCTCCCGTGGTCGCCGTTTGCCACCCCCCTGATAAATGGCAGAAAATGGACCTTTGGCCATCACAGGCCTTCAAGAAGCTGAGCCTTTTTGGCATCGTATTCGCTTTGCGTGATCAGGCCCTTATCGAACAGCGTTTTAAGGTCTTTCAACTTGCGTTCCACAATCTCAAGCGATGACGACGTCTCGGTTGAGGGTTTCTTTTGCTCCGCAATCTCTGGCACAGGCGGCGGCATGGTTCGGTCGTAGTTGAAATTCTGCACCTGGACGCTCAGGTTCTTGCCCGGGACAATCACTTCGGCAAAGCCGACATGGGTCAGACCTGTTCGCAGGGTATTGAACGTGGCCGTGAGATTCACCGCATCGCCCTGGAAAAAGGTATTGACCTGAATCTTGTGCGTATGCCGGGTAGCCGCTTCCGTCCACACGGAGAGACTGTCGTCCGGAATCACCACGTTGGTACCGCTCATCAGGATCAATCTACCGTCGTCCGATAAAGCGACGGTTGCCTTGTCCATAAAGTCGAGAACCTTGCCTGCCGTGGGCAGGGTGTATTGATCGAGGAGACCCCGCAGTCCCTCCAAATAGGCCTCCGTCTGTTCCCGTTTATTTTCGGCGATGGCCCTGCGCAGGAAACCAAAAGGCAGAGACGCACCCTGCTTGTTTAGCGCCATGCGCTGCAGACTGCCGTCCGGACCGTATTGGACCTGCTCCAAACGAAGATCTTCGATCTGGCCGTTCTCGAGTAATTCCGTGCGGGATTCCCAGGTATATTCATGCATCAGCTTGGCGTTGGCTTTGCGTGCATCGGCAATTTTGACGGCCGTCTCGGCCTTGGCCGCCATCTGATCCTGGGCTCGGATAAAGTGCGGCATAACAAGAACGATCAGGCCGGCCGCCAGAATAGTTAGCATCTTCATAGCCTTTTACCTTTCTGTGTTGAAATCCAACAAAAATGAGAAGAGTCCCTTCAAACGATGGGCAGGCGTTGTCCTTGCAATGCGTCCGCCTTCATTGTCCCCCCTGAAATCCAGGCCGGGACTCTTCTCACCAAATTGCCGAAACAGGCGTCACCGCCGCCGGTCGACAGATCCAACCAGAATTCGATTGAATCTGCCGTTCCCGGCAAAACCGCCCGCGCGTTCAACGGGCGGGACCTACTTGACCAGTTCGATCTCGCCCGGCCGCCAGGTCTTGTCGAACCACGGCTCGAGGGGACCGTAGAGGCGCAGGATCATGAACCAGCCCTTGCCGGGGATCGTCTGCACCCAGTTGTTCTCCTCGCCTTTAGGGGCTTGCGGACCGAAGAAGACGTCCACCGAACCGTCCTGGTTGACGAGCAGATCCTTGTTCTGGCTGCTGACGCTGGGAAACCGCTGATCGGTCTGCACCATCGAGCGGGTCTGGTTGTCATAGACGATGACCGACCAGAAATCCTTGGCCGGGACGTTGGGCGGCAGATGCATCTTATAGGTATTGCCGCCCTCGAACGGGTTGCCGTCCGCGTCCTGGGCACACCAGGGATACTGGGAGCCCTTGCCAACCATCTTCTCCGCCATGGCCGGGGTAACGCCGGTGGCAAAATAGTAGAAGAAGGCGGCACCGTCCAGATTGGCAACGCCGGGTTCGCTCTCAAACTTGTAGCCGCCGAAGAACGGCAGGCGCCAGGGGCTGTCCGGATAGAAGTAAGCTTCCGGGCTACGCATTCGGAAGGCGATCGCTCGAGCGGTCACGGCACCGATGTTCGCGGCGTCCTCCAGGATCTTCTTCATCCGGGCATCGGGATTAAAGGGCTTGCCCTTTCTGATGCCGATCGAGGCGAAGAGACCCAAGGTGGTGGGGTCGCTGCCCGCGCTGGGCTCTTCTTGAATGGCTTCGTTCAGCATACTCCAGAACGTGTAGTCCCCGGGTGGGACGAAATTCGAGGGAATGCCAGAGGCATTGGCATACTTAATCTCGGGCGGATGGGCCGCATCGGAGAGCTGATAGATCTTGAGGTGTTTCTTGACGGATTCGACGCCGGGTTTGGTCGAACCGTCCACGAGAAAGGAACGGAAAGGCATCCAGTTGCCGTAGGTGCTGGGACGCACGACAAAATACCCCTCCGGCACGTCGCCCTGGTAGCCGGGCGGCAGAATCAGATACTTGCCGCCCTTGCCCTTGTCCGGACCGGTGATGCCGACGTCCGCCACCCAGTGATACCAGAAGTCATCGATGAGCCCCAGAACCATGGGGGGCACTTCCACGACCAGGGGGCCCTTCTTGGTATCGAGCCAGATGAAACTGTAGACGGTGTTGTCGTTCGCCGTCAGTTCCACGGTCTTCGAATCCACCAGGTCTTCCCAGATGACATCCGTCTGGTTGACCGGCCCGAATTCCTTGAGCGTGGCGCGCATGCCGACCTGGTTCACGATGGGGATGGCCAGCAGGTAGGCCTGCAGCGCCCGCGAGGCATCCAGATTGTCGTATACTTTCTGGGTGGTGGCGTCATCGGGATAGCCGTAGTTCAGATTCAGGGTGCCGATGGAGGTCTCGACCTTGTCCGGCACGGCCACGCCCGGCGCGATGGGCGTGGTCATCTTGTAGGTCTGGGCCGAGGCCGGCCCGGCCGCCAGGCAGGCGGCCATGAAAAATACTAAAACCGCAACCGAGGCTATCCTTGTTTTCATAATTCGCTTCCTTTTATAAAGATCGATGTTAAAACGGTTATTGGAAAACTATCTGGCTTCATTTAAATATTTCCTGACGTCAGTTAGGGGAATCCTAACGGCACCAGCACGGTTGGGGCGCGGCACGCCCCCCAACCGATACCATTGGTATGGGCCGCCCCTTTGGCGGACGGCCCGTATTGTTTACGAAGAACAGCCTACTCGCGGCCGGCTTCCATCTTCTTCATGCCTTCCTCGAGCTTCTTGATCTCTTCCGGCGACAGCTGCGGACGGTCGATCTTGATGGTCAGCTTGTTGAACTGGGCCGTGAGCGGGTACGGCGGCAGATAATCGGCATCGTTCACGCCGGTGATGGTGTCGGAGCCGATGTCGAAGGCCTCGTCCCACTGCAGGATGATGGGGATGGTTTTCTCCATCTTCTTGGTTTGCACCACCGCGCCGTCCACCTTGAGGGTGCCGACACCGCTCCGGCCGATGCCAGAAAAGCTGTTGTAGGCCATCGTACCGTCTCCGGAGCCTTCATACTTAAAGTCGAACTCCACGATGTGCCTGCCGGGCGCGAGGGCCTGCGGACCTTCCCAACGTATACGCTCGAGATCGAGCAGGTTCCAGCAAAACACGGGTTTGCCTTCCTTGAGATAGAAGCCCCAGCCCGCGAAACGTCCACCCGAGGTCACGATCATGCCCTCGGCGCCCCCTTGGGGAACCGTGATGTCCGCCGTGATGGTATAGGAGGTATTGAGCAGGTAGGGGGCATCGCCCTGGGGAACGCCGGTCATCGGCCGCGTATAGACGAGCGTGTCGCGGCCTGCGAGAACGCTGGGCCGCTGGGCCGCGACCCGGGCGCCCACCGAGGCGTTCAACGGGAGGACCTGATACTTCTTGGCTTCCTCCAGGAACATGGCCCGCATTTCCTTCACCTTGTCAGGATGTTGGGCGGCGACGTCGTTGGCCTGGTTCCAGCTCTCTTCCAGGTTGTAGAGCTGGAAGACCTGGTTGTTCAGCGGATCCGGGTTGGCCGCCTCGAAGGCCTGCCAGGGCGCGCGATTGACCTTGGTGCTCATGATCCAGCCGTCGTGATAAAGCGCATACTGCCCCATCATCTCGAAGTACTGGGTCTTGTGGCGGGACGGTGTCTTGGCATTTTTCGCGTCGAAGGTGTAGGCGAAGCTCGTGCCCTCAATCGGCTTCTGCTTGATCCCGTCCACGTATTCGGGCGCACCGATGCCGGTAACCTCCAGGAGCGTCGGCACGATATCTATCACATGCACGAACTGCTCGCGCAGGCCGCCCTTGTCCTTGATGACCTTCGGCCACGACACCACCATGTTCTGGTTGGTGCCGCCCAGCCGGGAAGCGTTCTGTTTGAACCAGTCGAAAGGCGTGTCGAAAGCCCAGGACCAGCCGGCCGACATGTGATTGTAGGCATATTCGGTGCCCCAGGCATCGTAGAACTTCATCTGCACGTCCACCGGGGGCGCCACGCCGTTGAAGAACGCCACCTCGCTGAAGGTGCCCATCGGGCCGCCCTCGGCGCTGGTGCCGTTGTCGCCGTTCTGGTAGATGACCAAAGTGTTGTCGAGCCGGCCCAGGTCCTCGAAGGCCTGGATCACCCGGCCGATCTCATGATCGTTATAGGCCACATAGGCGGCGAAGACCTCCACCTGGCGGATGAAAAGCTTTTTCGCTTCGGGGCTGAGCTTGTCCCAGGGGGTCAGCATTTTATCGGGCCAGGGGGTCAGCTTCAGCCCCTTGGGGATCACGCCGAGCTTCTGCTGATTCGCGAAAATGGTCTCGCGGAGCTTTTCGTAGCCGTCGTCGAAGAGGTGCATGGCATGGATCTTGTCCACCCACTCCTTGGTCGGATGGTGGGGCGCATGGGAGGCGCCGGGCACGTAATACATAAAGATCGGCTTGCTGGGGTCGGTCTGGTGGATGCGGTACATCCAGTCGATGGCGTCGTCGGCCATGGCGGTGATCAGGTTCCAGGTGGGCTCCTCGCCGGTGACCGGCCAGATCTCCGCCTTGGGATTCGAGCGATCCATCTTCAAGGTCCCCTCATGACCAATCCAGGGATAGATCTGGGTCGTGTTGCGGAAGAGGTTCGGCTCCCACTGGTTGGCGTCGCCGCCCACGAAGCCGTAAAAGTACTCGAAGCCCATGCCGGTGGGCCACTGGTCGAAGGGGCCGGCCTGGCTGGCCTGGTAGGTCGGCGTGTTGTGGTCCTTGCCGAACCACGAGGTGGAATAGCCGTTGTCCAGCAGGATGCGGCCGATGGTGGCGTTGTCGATGCCGATGACGCTGTCATAACCGGGAAAACCGGTGGCCTGTTCGGCGATCACGCCGAAGCCCACCGAGTGGTGGTTGCGCCCGGTGATCTGCGCGGCGCGCGTGGGCGAGCACAGCGCGGTGGAAAACATGCGGTTGTAGCGCAGGCCTTCCTTCGCAATGCGGTCCATGGTGGGCGTGGGGATCACGCCGCCGAAGGTGCTCGGTACGCCGAAACCGGCGTCGTCGGTCATAATCAGCAGGACATTGGGCGCGCCCTTGGGCGGCACGACGCGCGGCGGCCACCAGGCGGTGGACTGCAGCGCGTTTTCCTTGATCACGCCGCCGAATTCGGGGGCGGGCGCCGGCAGCTGTTTGCCGCTGATGGTGGTGGTGGCGTCGGGCGAACCGAGTTTTCCGGTCACCTCGGGGCTTTTGGCCGGCATGGCCGTGCATGCTGCCACCAGAAGGACGATGACCGCAAGGAATCCAAATCGGTGTTTTGGTTTCACGTTGTGCTCCTTTCTTTATCCAGTTGATTCAATAGCATTTAATGCTTTCCGATAATTTCAAACGATAGCCCTTATTTCGGCTGTGCCGTCACATACACCAGGTTGTTCCCCTGAAACACCGCCCGATAGAAATTGCCGCCGCAGTAGTAGTATTCCTGGCCGCCGACCGGCGTGGCGGTGCATCCTCCGGGCAGGGCGGCAACAACGGTGCCCAGCGGCAAGGGTTTCCCTGCTGCAAGATGCGCCGGAGCGGCGGATGTCTTGGCGGCAACCGCATGTTGAGGGGCCGGCGCCTCAGAGGCGGCCGGATGCTGAGCGGCGACCGCCATGTTTTCAGCAGCGGCGGTCTCGCTGGCCGCCACTGCCGTGCTTGCGGCAACCGCAGTCCCTACAACGGCCCACCGGCGTGCGTGGCGGCGCCAGACGCCCAGGATCGCCTGGGCTTCGGGCACCAACTGCATTCCCGGCACATCGGCCATCAGCATCGCAAAAAGAGCAAGGGATAGGACGGCAATCTTTACTATTGTTTTCATGAGCCTTCTCCGGTTAACGCCAGCGACGGGTTCTGCGTCTTATTCGATGAGCATGAAAGGGATCGCCTTAGCTCCAATGGGCGGCACGAAGGCGAACCGGGTATCGGGTACCCCCGGAGCTGCATTGAAATCGTCGATCAGCGTCGTGACACTCAGCAGCGCGGGGGTTCCCGTGTCGGTCACGACCAATTTACGAGGCCGCGGCTGGGCTGCGGCCTCGATCCAGATCTGAAAGTCTACACCCGGGCGCCTGAAGGTCAGGTGATCGCACATGACCCCGTCGATGACCGCCTTGCCGACCACCGTCGCAGAGGTCAGGTCCTGGGTCAGCAGCTCATAGGCATTGGGGTAGATAAAGTCGGCGGCCGGGACGACGAGCCCCAGTGACTGGCGGGCGTAGTCGAGCATTCCCCCGAGTGTCTCGGATGCCGGCGCCGTGGCGTAAGTATTTTTCAGCTGGTCGTAAAGCGTCAGGGTCCGGCCGTCGTAGTAAAAAAACTGTTTAGCCAGGTCGTCGCTGCGCTCGCTGAGCAGCTTGTTCGGCCGTTTGACGATGACGTGCGCCGCGACGTCGGAATCAATCCTCTGCCCCGATTCGAGCAGGTCCTCGACCGTGTTCTGGGTGTGTACGCTGAACTCCTGCAGGCTGCCGAGGTAGTCGGTCATCCGTTTCAGGATCTGGGTGGCGGCCGGATCCACCGACGTTTCCTGGGCCCGGACCTCCGTGCAGAGGGACGCCGCCAGCGTGAACACCCCGAGCACAAACGCCGCGGTTGCCTTCTTGAATGTCGATTTACACATCTCTTGATTCCCTCTCCTGAAGTTACATCTGTGTTAGATCGGGCTTTTAGAAAAGAGATTTATTCAATGCTTCCGGCGGGATCCAGCCCTGATTGACGAAGTATTCTCCAAGGTCTTTGGCGATCTTGTCAGCCAGGCGTTTGCCGTCGGCCTGCACCGTGGCCACCGTCATTTCCGTGCCGCCGGCCACCGCACCGCTCACCAGAGTCGAGGTCAGCAAATGACCGGCCAGGGCACCCACCCCCATCATTGCCGCCATACCGGGCTTGTAGCCGCTCTTGGCATCGCCCTGCAGGGCGTCCATCTGCTTCAGCCCTTCGTGCGTCACGTCGTACAACTGCACATTGGCCTGCACGTCGGTCCGGCCGGCGCCAAATCCAATGGCCACACGCTCAGTCCGGTTGCCTTCGTCGATAGTCAGAAACTGGCCCTTGATCAGGACGATTTTACGGTTGCCGTGCGGCGGTGCGAAGCCCCGCTGGGCCCACAGACCCTGGGCGCGAATATTTTTCACCAGCTCTTCGGCCACGGCGTCCGCGACCTTGTGGCCGATCTTGATTTCCTGGGCGGTGCGGGACTGCCCCTTGTGTTGATCGTATTTTTGCTGGAGTTCCGCACTCAAGCCCTCGTCCAGCTGGACTTCTTCCGGGGACACGGCAAAGTCATAGACCAGGATCAGATCCGGCTTCGGAAACGATTTCAAATTCATATTCTCCTGTTGCACCTGGGTTGGTGCACAGCCGACCATCATGGCAAGCACGATACCGGCGACGACGCCTAAAGCACTGAAACGTTTCATGGTTTGTCCTCCTTTGGTCGAGCGATCCAGCCCGCTCGAAATGTAGAACGGTTTATTGTCTCCATACCAAACGAACCCGTATCGTTTTGAAGGCGGGTCCTATGTGCTGTCCCTAACACCAAGGCGGGCCTTGCGATTCTGGGTTGCCGGTTTCATCGAAAAACGCTTTCCGACTAAAGCGGCGGCGGGCCGCTAACGCTGCGAAAGCCGTCCGGTTCGCCGCGCACCTCTATAATGGTGCTGATGCCCGTCGAGGAAGAAATCCGATCGAATCGAATTTCGGGCGGTTCGCTTGCCATCTCCACCACCAGGAGCACGTTACGAAAGTCGGCGGAGCGCAGATGCTTGTGCAAACTGGTTTCACCGGCCCACACTTCCTCGAGCATGAGCGCGCGTTCATCCAGAATGTCCTGGTACAGGCGACAACTGATACAGCCCTCTTCGAGGTTGATCCGCTCGATCATCGACGCCAGGATGTCGCGTGCCTCTTTGCGCCGTCTGGCCGGCAAGATCATCCGGATGGTCGCATGAATCCGGATTTCCACGTCTGGTTGCTCCTCGGTTGCCGGGTGAACCGATCTTGGTTTGGGCATAAGCAACATCTCCGGGCTTTGCTGACCGCTAGCGCGGTACAGATTCTGGAACTCATACTGCGAAAACCGTTCCTAAACCGGAAAAGCCTGTAAAAACGTTGTGACTGTCAAATATGATTAAGAATTATTGAAAAGACAGAAGGTTTTGGATGAGAAGGCGAAACGGTGGTGTGCCCAAATAGTATCATAATGCCCATATATGGGCATTATGCGGTCGGACGCTTGATGTCTAATTTCCTCATTTTGGCTTGCAGGGTAGTGCGCTTCAACCCCAGGATTTCGGCGGCCCCGTTCTTGCCCGTGACACGCCAGCCGGTTCTCTCCAGTACGCTCAGGATGTGTTGACGCTCCACATCCTCTAACGTATCCGTGATGGCAGCATTTTCAGATTTCCGAATCGGCGCACGGACATCAAGCCTTCCGCCGCAGCTCGTAATCATGGCGTGCTCGACGATGTTGCGCAGCTCCCTGGCATTGCCAGGCCATGCATAGTTCTGCAAGGCTTCCATGTGTCGGCGGGGGATGTTGTCGATCCGTTTGCCCAGCTTTTTTTCGTTCTGTTTGACGAACATCCAAACCAGCGGGGGGATGTCCTCGGGGCGCTCCCTTAACGGTGAGATGACAATGGGAAAAACATTCAGTCGGTAATAGAGATCACTGCGAAACCGTCCGGCGGCCACCTCTTGTGCCAGATCCCGATTGGTGGCGGCAAGGACGCGGACGTCGACCTTTTGGGTTTTGGTCGAACCCAACCGCTCGAAACATCCTTCTTCCAGCACCCGGAGGAGTTTGGCCTGCAGGTCAAGGGGCAGCTCGGCGACTTCATCGAGGAAAAGCGTGGAGCGGTCGGCCACCTCGAAGCGGCCCGGCATGCGGGTCAGGGCGCCGGTGTAAGCGCCTTTCTCGCGGCCGAATAGCTCGCTTTCGATCAGCGTGGGCGGCAGGGCCGCGCAGTTGATGGCGATGAGCGCTTTTTCCTTCCGGTTGCTGAGATTGTGGATCGTGCGGGCCAGAAGTTCCTTGCCGGTGCCGGTTTCGCCTAAAAGGAGAACGGTCGCGTCGGTAACCGCCACCTGCTCGACCTGGGTGAGAATGTGCTTCATGGCCCTGCTGCGGGCGATGATACCTTCATGGCCGTGCTGAAGCAGGATCTCGTCACGCAGATAAATGTTTTCCTGCTCCAATTGCTGCTTCAACTGCTGGATTTCCTTCAGTTGCTCTTTGAGTTGAGCTTCCATCTCCTTGCGTGGGGTGATGTCGATGGTGACCCCCATCACGCGCTCCGCCCTCTCGGAAGTGCCGGGATAAGATCGTCCCCGGGATACGGCCCAGCGCACGCTTCCGTCCGGCAGTACAATGCGGTATTCCAACACGACAAGCTCGCGCGTCTTGAGACTATACGCGAGGGTTTCCCTGGCGCTTTCGCGATCGTCGGGGTGAACTGTTTCCAAGAACCGCTCGAAACTCAAATCCTCGTCCGGTGAGAAATGAAGGATTTCACGCAGTTTACCGGTGGCCCATAGGCTGCCCGTATCAGTAAAAATGACCCAAACCCCCGCATCGGCCGAAGCGGCCGCCAAGTTCAGGCGCTCCTCGCTGTCACGCAGGGCCTGCTCGGTTTTCCGGCGTTCCAAAGCATTGACAAAAACCTCTCCCAGCAGCTTCAGCCGGGGAAAGAACACCTCCGGCCAGATCCGTTCCTTCCGCATCGCATTAATGGAAATAAGGTGAACAGCGGATCTACTCCTGAGGACCGGTATCGTGAGGTTGGAGCGGATCCCCCACTCTTTCCAGGTTTGTTTGTCGATATGCGCCTCATCCGGCATGTCGTCCACCCTGGCATACGAGACGACCTCGCCTTTTTCCGTCAGTCTGTCATAGGCCCAGGGGTTGATGGATCGCGGCAGCTCGGTATTTTTGGGGACCGGCGCGGCATGTTTCGTGTAGGCCACATGGGTGATCTGCCATGCGTCCCGGCCCGGCAACGTGTGAAGCAATCCGCAGCGGTCTACCTGGAAAAACTCCAGCACCATCTTCAGAGCGGCCTCGATTTCGCTGTCAAGGCGCTCGGGCGGCAGATTGATGAATCGCGCCGAAAGGTCCGAAATCATTTGCTCGAACCGCAGGCGGTCGCTGATGTCGATTTCATTCTTGTGGTTGAGGATGATGCAACTTTGGGTTTTAGCGGATCGCTGACGATCCATCGGAGATATCCTTACGTTTTTCTTGGATGATGGTCATGAAAGAGCATATTTTGCCCAAAATACACCAATGGACGCCGATTTTACATCGTCAGATAGAGAAACAGGAAAGTGCCGTCGTTGATGTCAATGGTCAGGTTGGCCCCTCGGGAATCGGCAAACACCTGCCAGGGCGGGCGGTCGCCCGGGCCGCAGTCGTAGTTGGGAAAGCCCTGATCGGTTTGGCCGTTGTACCAGGCCAGTTGCATGGCGTTGCGGTTGATGTCGAGCGCTTTGGCTTTGGCCTTCTTGCGGGCCGTGTCGAAATCCAAGTCGGGGTCGTCGATGGTCAGCTTGATCGTCTCGTGGACCTCCTGCCCCGGCTGGGTATTGATCTGCACCATGGGGTTGTTCCTTTCATGAAGGGATATAGTGGGAAAAACGGCGACACGTCAAGGGAAGCGAACGCCGCGTTCGGTTAGGCAATTTTAACGATAAGACCGACAGCGGTATTTGACAAACCCGCGGGCCTTGGCCTTACGGCCCTATCTTTGCAAACGGGTTTCCTGTCCCGGGAAAACCGCCATTAGTCAATCTGGGCGGCGATACGCTGGCGAACCGTCTCGGCCGTATCTTCCACGCTCAGGTGGGCAAACTGCTCGTAAGGAATTTCTTCCAGGACTTCGACCCGGAAGGCATGGCGGCCATGGAAATTGAGGCTGTGTTTAGGCAGGGCTTTTCGGGTGCCGTTGATGGCGACGGCCAGGATCGGCAGCTTCATCTTGTGGGCCAGAATGAAAGCCCCCGGTTTGAAGGGTTTCAAGCGGCCGGTCCTGGAGCGGGTCCCCTCGGGGAAAAAAAACACCGAAGACCCTCGGGCCAGGGCCTTCTCACAGGCGGCCATCATCTGGCGGCTGCTTTCCTTGTCCCCCCGTTTGAGCCGGATATAGCGGTTGAGCACCATATTCCACCCGATGAAGGGCAATTTGAACACCTCGGCTTTGGACACCCACTTGAACGGGAAAAACAGGTGAAACGCCACCAGGATGTCCAATTGCGACTGGTGGTTGGATACCACGATATAGGTGGCGCCGCGGCGAATCTTATCACGTCCGGCCGTGGTTACGGACCAGGCGGGCACAATCCACAGGTAGAGGCAGGCCCAGAAGGAGGTGAACATGTGCAGCCACACCAACCGCCGGTCAAAGGGTGCCGTCAGCAGCCAGATGGTCAGCGCAAGGACAAAAAAAAAGCGGAGGAAACAGCGATGAAGCTCAGCAGCAGGATGGCGATAATTCGATTTGTCATGGTCGGCCGTTCAATATCGGTGAATCCAGCTCGAGCAGATCTCGTCGGGTCGCACGCCGTGTGTTGGCGATGGCTTCTTTGTGTAGTGAATTTGAGCCAGGCTGTCAATCCCCGAAATCCAGGCGGGCTCCTGCTGGAACCGTATTATCCGTAAAGGCGGCCGAGAAAATAGTTCATCTGGCGGTACCACCAGGGCCAGTCGTGATTGACGTCATGCCCCCAATAGTCGAACCAGGCCGGTATCGATTTCTCCCGACAGATCGCCTCCAAACTACGGGTGTCTTCCACGGCCTCTTCCTCCCAGGCGCCCTGCCCCACGCACACGATCATGCGGCCCTCGCGGTAGCGATCAAAAAACCAGGCATCGGAAAGTCCCGACAAATACGATAGCGGCGAATTGAAATAGACCGCCGGGAGGTCAGCGGCGCCCAGGCCGAACTCTGCGCGATCCAGCCGGTAAAGACCGCTCAGGGCAATCGTACCGGCGAAAAGATCCGGATGCTTGAGATAAAAATTGACCGCATGGTAAGCCCCCATGCTGCATCCGTTGGCCATCACCCGCACGTCCGGCTGGCCGCAGTGCTCACGCACGAACGGGACGACCTCATTGACGATATAGCGGTCGTAGGCCTCGTGACGGGCATTGCGGTCCGCCGGAGACTTACCAAAATCGTACCATGACTGGTCATCGACACTGTCCACACAAAAGAGTTTGACCCGGCCGCTGTCGATGAACCCGGCAATGGCATCGATCATGCCCATGCCTTCGTAGTCGAAATAGCGCCCGCACGAACAGGGAAACACCATCACGGGCGCCCCCCAGTGCCCGTATACAGTGAGCGTCATGTCCTGTCCCAGATGGGGACTGTGCCAGGTGTGGGTTTCACGGTGCATGATCAGCCCTCCCCGTCGACGTGCGCATGAATGGACCGGGCAATGCCTTCGATCGCGTCGAGGTCGGGGGAACGGTAGATATAGCCGATATCCCCCAAGGCGCTGGCGAAAACTCCGGGCACATGCACCACCTGGACGATCTGGTTACCGTAACGGGTCAGAATATCGTCATGGGTATACCGATAGGGAAAACCGTTTTTACGGCTGGCGTAGCAGCAGTGATATTTGCGGCTGAAATCCAGTTCCTTCTTTCCGTTGACCAGCAACTGGGCCCAGATCCGGTAAATATCGATGTCAGAAGCATAGTTGAACATGTCGGTGGTGAAGCCCCCCGGCGGGCGCATATTGATTTCCAGCCCGACGTAGCGATCGTCCGCAGTGCGGAAAAACTCGATATGGAAAAAACGCTCGCGGACCTCGAAGGCCTCTACGCACTTGCGCCCCAGTTTCTCAAGGGTTGGCGGAATCTCACGCAGGGAGGTGTAATAGATATGGCGCCCCTCGTTGACCGTCTCCATGATCCCCTGGCTGAAACGGTGCGAAGTGAAAAACACCAGTTCGCCATTCCCATCGGCCAGGCCGTCAAAGGAATAGATGGTCCCGGCGACGAATTCTTCCATGATATAGTCGACATCCGTCTTGTTTGCGAAAAAGTGGGTGAGATCGTTTTCATTGTCCAGCCGGTAGGTGTCCAGCGCTCCCACACCGGCATCCGGCTTGGCGACCACTGGATAGCCGGTTTCGGCGATCATACGTTGGGCATCCTCGACATTGCGCACCACTGCCCCGCGTGCCACCGGAACACCCGCCGCCCGAAAGGCCGCCTTCATCTTTGACTTCTTCCGGATCGTATCGATCTGGTGTCCGCGAATGCCGCAAATATTGAAGTCGTCCCGCAGGCGGGCTTCGGTGCTCAACCAGTATTCATTGAGCGACTCCAGACGGTCCAGTTTGCCGTAGCGATGGGTAAAATAACCGCACGCCCGCACCAGGGCATCGTCATCGTGCATGTCGGCAACATGGTAGTATTCGGTGAGGGATTCGCGCACCTCGGCCGCCAGCTGATGCTCCGGCGCGTCCCCGATGCCCAGCACGTTGGCACCGGCCTCTTTCAACTGGCGGCAAAACTGGTGATAGTGGTGGGGAAAATGAGGGGATAAATAAACGACATTCATTTCAACTCCTTTTGTACGATAAACTGGTATTCTGAATACCATGTCGTGGCGGCGGTTTCGTTACGATGCCGGCATCCCATTGCGACATCGAATCGTTTCCGAAAACGGCATCCGGTATGGCCTTACACAAATCGATTATAAAGGTGCAACGATAAACACGATATGCGTCCAATGGAAGGGGGGCATGTCCGGCACGAACCCAACACACCGGATAGAACCCGGTATGTTCTTGGTGGAGGCGTGGTTTAGGGGGCGATAACACCAGCAGACGCCGGTGAACTTTTCATCATGCTGTTTTAATACAGAAATCGAACGGCAAATCCTTGCGCGTCGAGTCGGACGATTTTTCCCTGGCGTTTCATTTCACTCTGATCATCCGCAAACGGCCCCGCGACCACGACATCCTGCCCGATAAAAAATTGCGCTTTGCTCTGGATGTAAGTTCCGCCGGCGCTCAGGTTAATGATTTTCCCTTCGAAAAGTCGGCGGTTGGCGGCAAAATGCGTATTTTCGGCGCATTGCGTTCGCGCATGCCGGCGCATCTGTTTGTTTTTCGGACGACGGCCACGACTTTCCCCCTCGAAGCTTCTCGGCCGCGGGGACCTGTCGGCGGGCGGCTTGAATGTTTTTTTGGTCATATCAACTCACCATGGCTTGACTGGTTTTTGGAGAAAGCCCCCGGAAAAATTTATCAACCGCCGGTTGCATGCTCCATGGTTGGAAGCGTCGGATTCACAGAGTAACGAAGGGAGAAAGTCGCTGGAAGGAACCTCAACAGATTGGCAACATAACCGCCGCTATAGCAAATCCGTTTCGCATGGATCACTAATGGGAATCAATATCTGTCAAATCGATTTGAGAATCAAGCCCAAAAATCGATTATGGGGTTGCAATTCCGTCAAAACCGCTTATTTTGCCATGTTTGCCCTGCCTTGAATTAATAGAGCGGGCCATTTTAGGCGGACACCCTGTACGCTTTTATCCTAACCATAAGACCGAAAACAAACGGGACAAGGAGATTGACGATGACCGATAGTTCACAATTTACACTATACAGCGGAGGCCACCGGGGAACCGAAACCGAGTTCGGCAGATTGGCCGAACGATGGGGGATCAACGAGGTCAATTATGCATTCGAGGGGCACCGCTGTGAACGTGAGCGCGGCCTTAAGGTTCTGAACGCGGCTGAACTGGCCCGTGGGGACATCAGCATGGAGATCGTTTCCGCCAAGATGGGGCGGACCTATGCCCGGGCCGAAAAAATCCGCAAGGTCATCCAGTCCATTTTCCACATGGTCAACAGCGGCTATCACGTCATAGCGGTCGGGTGGATTCAGCCGGACGAAACCGTCAAGGGCGGCACCGGTTGGGGGGTCGAACTGGCCAAACTGTTCAACCGTCCGGTCAGCGTCTACGATCAAGAGCGGGACCAGTGGTTTGCCTGGAAGGACAAGCAGTGGGTTGAAGAAACCCCGGTCATTACCGACAAGACGTTTACGGGAACCGGCACACGCAACCTTACCGACAAGGGCCGTGCGGCGCTTGAGGATCTTTTCGAACGTTCCTTCGGACCGGCCGCCGGCAAATAAGTCTCACGAAGTCTAAATCAGCCTGCCGCTTGCCCGCCCGGTACAACCGGCAGGCCGATCCATCATCTACCGTTTGAGAACCCCACCAAGGCCGGCAGCATGGTGTGTTCAAGCTGCTGCCGCTGTTGCTCGAAATCATTCTCATGGACGATGGGTGCCGGACGGATCATGTCGCCGAAGCACAGCACCACCCGCGAAAACGGCTTGGGCAGCATGAACCGGTCCCAGCTATTGAAATACCAGGCTTTCTCTGCTGCGACGTAAAACGGGACAATCGCAGCGCCGGTGGCATGCGCCATCCGGATAACACCCGCCTTGACCTGGCCGGCAGGGCCACGCGGGCCGTCGACCACGTGGCCGGCGAGTTGGGCCTTTTTCAGATCGTCGATCACGCTGTGCATGGCCGCCTGCCCTCCTCGTGAAGAAGATCCGCGCACAGGGTGCCAGCCGGTGCGCCGGGCCACACCGGCAATGATTTCCCCGTCTTTGCTGCGGCTGATCATAATGCCGGGGGTGTATCTCCGATAGTTCCGGAAATGACGAATCGCTGAAAAAAACTGCTGGTGCCAGGCGCACAACAGCACCGTGCCGCCATTGTCGATGTGATGCATCCACCCCTGCTCGTTTTCGATACGCAGGCGAAACGTCCACGCATAGGCCCGGATAAAGCGGTACAGAAATCCGATGAACCACTGCGACGTCAAAATTCCATCCAGCTTGAATCTCATAAAAACCTTCTCCTCAAAAAGAAAAGCGTCTCACTGATCTATGCGGAAGCCATGCTGGTGATTGGCAGCAGGGTATACCACACATCGAACACCCACCGTAAATCATTTCGGTAGTTAACGCCGGGAGGGCCGATCAAGGCGTTCGCCATCGGATGCAGCGCACGGTAACAGCATCCTGAATGACCGCATGAAAGACCTTGAAGAAAATGCCATTTTCGCTATGATGGGTAGTGTTTACGGATCAATTCATACGCACAAGCTCGGCTATCTCAAACAAATAGAATAAAGGGGGCGCAAATGGCATCCCGCAAAAAGGTGGGACTTGTTCTGGGCAGCGGTTCGTCGCGCGGCTGGGCCCATATTGGGGCTATCGAAGCGCTGGAAGAAGCAAAAATTCCCATCGATTTCATCGTTGGCTGCAGCGTGGGCTCCTACGTGGGAGCGCTCTATGCCAGCGGAAGCCTGGCCAGTCTCAAAGACTTCGTGCTGCGCATGAACGGCAAGAAGGTCTTTTCCTATTTCGATGTGGTATTCCCCCGATCAGGACTCCTGGACGGCACGCGCAAGGTCAAGGAGCTCTTTTCCATGCACACCGAGGTCGAACAGTTTGAAGACTTGCACCTTCCGGTTTCCATGGTGGCCACCGACCTCAAACGCGGCAACAAAGTCATTCTGAACTCCGGCGACATCATGGAAGCGCTCCAGGCCACCATGTCCATCCCCGGACTTTTCGCGCCGGTCCGGATCAACGGTCGTTGGCTCGTGGATGGGGCCCTGGTCGACCCGGTCCCGGTGGGCGTGGCCAAAGCCATGGCCGCCGACGTGGTCATCGCCGTGGACTTGAACAGCGGACTGATCTCGCGCCGGGAGGTCCGCAAACAGGCGTTGATGGCGGAAAAAACCGAAGCCCAAGAGCCGGAATACAAGTATGAACTGCTCAAAAAGCTTTCCGACTACTACGAGAACGCCGAAGCAAGCTTCAAAACCAAGATCAACGATCTGTTTCACAAGGAAGAGGAAATCCCGGACATCATCGACACGGTGATGACCTCCATCAACATCATGCAGGAGCGCATTACCCGCATAAACTTGGCCGTGGAACCGCCGGACATCCTGGTGCAGCCCCGTCTGGGAGAACTCAAGATGATGGACTTCGATCAGGTGGACCACGCCATTGAGGAAGGCTACCTCGGTGTGATGGAGCGCATCGACGACATCAAGGCGTTGCTGGTTTCGGCCTGATTGAGAACGGCTATGATTCCTCAATCGCCTTCTGCCGGGCTTCATGCTCATCGCGTGCCAGCTTGTAAGAGATATAGTACTTGTAGATGTTGCTCACGTACTGAACTGTCTCCCGCCCGATTTTCTCGGCGGCGATCACCTCCACATTCTGGAACCAGACATTGGGATCGAGCCCGCGCTTTTCCGCTTCCCGACGCAGCTCGGAAACCTTGGCAGGCCCCGCATTGTAGGCCGCAAAGGTGAAAAGATAGCGATCGAGGGTATCAATGGCCGGATCATTGAAGTAGCGGTCCTGTAGAAAACGCAGGTACTTGTGACCGGCGTGGACGTTGTTCTCCAGCTTTTCCACATCCGGGATGCCGATGTTTTTGTCCGCCGCGGTGGCCGGCAAGATCTGCATGATGCCCACCGCCCCCACGCTGCTGCGCTTGCTGTTATCCAGTTGGGACTCCTGGTAGGCCAGCGCCCCGGTCATCAGGTAGTCGAAATCGTATTGATCCGCGTATTGTTTGAAAAGGTTCACCACCACATGGAACTTCTTTAGCTCTTCAGGGCTCAGGGCATTTCGGGCCCACTTGTTTTCCTTGAGATAACGTTTGAAGAGCACGTTGCCCAGCAGGGTGCCTTTTTTATGACCCTTTACGAAAGCGTTGACCATTTCGGCCAGCTTGGGGCTGCCTTTGCGAAAGGCCCAGGCGATCTCGCCGCCTTCGTTGACCACGATGCCGGGGTGCAGGGTGATCTTCGCAAAGATTTCACCCCAGAAGCGGGCCTTGTGGTCATCCACGGCTATCATGGGAATCAAACCGGCGCTGACCATCTCGAGAAGGTCCTCATCCTCCAGGAATTCGCTGGCCGGTAAAATCTTGACCGGCGGGTGGCCCTGTTTCTTGAAGGCCGCGTTGAGCCGCACGACATGTTCGTAATAGCTGCTGGAAACCCGCAGATGGATCTCCCGGCCGGACAGGTCGGCAATTGTTTTGATAGGCGCTGCTGACGGCCCCGTGACGATAATCTCTTTCACCCCGGTCAGCATCGGGTTGCTGAAATCCACCATCATTTTCCGCTCATCCGTGATGGTCAGGTTGGCGGCGGCAATATCGCCGTGTCCCTGCGTCAGCGCCGGTAATAGTTGGTCCCGTGTAACGGGAACGAAGATGATGTGAATCGCCCGGGTACCGGTCTTCGCCTTCCGGTTGATGAACTTTTCGAATTCCCGGAACATGTCTACGTTGACCCCCCGGGGATGGCCCCGGTCCAGGAAATAGTACATCTTGTTGGGCACCACCAGCACCCTTACCTGCCTGCGTTCCACCATGCCGTCGTAATCGCCGGTCCAGGTCTTGATCAGTTCGACCTTCTCGTCCTGCTCTGCATAAAGGTCCGCCGTCGGAAAGGCCAGGATCATCCATAGGGCTGCCCAGAAGATCCATAGAACAATGGCTCCGGAGCACCGTATAGACGGGACGTACATTCCACCAGATGCAGCAGGCCAATGTTTTGACAATGCTGAAATACGCTTCAAGTTGATCGCTCCTGTGGTTTAGGGGTCACGTTTTACGTCGGCTGAATGGCGACATCGGCACTGAAATACCGCTGGATAACGGTTTCCAGGGTATCCTTGAGCACTTGGTCCTCGCGGCCGGCCAACGCGGCGTAAAGATCTCGCGAAATAGATGCGAAGGCATCCAGCACCCGGGGATCGAAATGCGACCGGCGCCCCTCTACCAGGATGTCCATGGTTTCTTCAGAGGAAAAGGGCTCCTTGTAGGGCCGCTTGGAGGTCAGAGCGTCAAACACGTCCACCACGGCAAAGATGCGGGCCGTGATGGGGATGGCTTCTCCTTCCAATCCTTTATAATACCCTTCGCCGGCGAACTTTTCATGGCGACACTCGGATTCCTCTCCGGACCATGCCCTGCCTCTTCATGGCGCGCCTTCCTCGGCCAGACGTGCCTCCACCTCTTCCAGCCACCATCGCTGGGCGTGGGGATCATGACGCATCGATGTATCCTCATCGAAGTCCGTATGCTCCGTAAAACTCGATTCCATGGCAGCGTGCGCCATGTTCTTCAATTTGGTTTTCAGCTCTTCCTGCACTTCCTTGTAGCTGTTGCTGATAGCAAGGTAGTCTTTCATCTCTTCCCGGGCGTCTCGGGTCAGCTGACGCGCCGCCAGTTCCGCCAGCGCAAAGTGAATCTGTTCGTGCTGAAGAACATACGCCTGCTGGTTCCCGTTCACTTCCGGATTCCACCATGAGCAGGCCGGTACGAAAACCGCCTCGAAGGTGACCTCGGGAATGCTGCCGACGTAAAAGGACTGATTCCCATAGATCCCCTGCGTTATGCGTGCTTTGGACTCCCGCGAGGGGCGGATACTGATGCATGAATGGGCATTGATGTGGTGATTGTACGGGCTGTATTCCGGCGGAAGGGATTCAGCAGAGAAGTCTTCGACGGTCAACCGCCGGTAACCGAAGCCTTCCCTGCTAACGGTCGATCCGTTATCGGAGGTGTGAAACCGTGGTCGGGCATACTCCGGCAGTTGCGCACAACCGACAAACAGTGCGAAAAGAAATATCCATCGTGCTAACTTCAGCCGTCTTCGACGATTCATCTGACATCTTCCAGAAGCATGGCATTACTAAGAATGTAATTTTTTTGTCACATCCTTCGCCCCGTGTTCTTCTTTTGCCTAGTGTAAAGCTTTTGTCAAACAGGGTGTCTGCTCTATCCAGACGCACATCGATGCATTAAGGTAGAAGAATAACGATTTCAACAATTCATGATGCTTATCGCCAACCGTATCAGGAGATCCATATGCACCCCATGCCCCCCCACCCCAAAGGCACGCGTGCCCGGGTATTATTATCGAGTGTTTTCGGCCCCTATGCCCAGGACGATGAATACGGGAGCCGCGCCGCTAACCCGATGGAACTCTACCAGAACCAGGTGACACGGGTCCAGGGCGGATTTTCCCTGCGCATGTTTCACCGCTCGTTCGCCCTGCTCATGCTCCAGGCCAATATCGAAGCCCCCTGCACGGTGCTCGACTTTCCATCACAGGAACGGTTCATCCAGGAGATGCGTGATCACGCCTATGACATCGTCGGCATCAGTGCCATCATTCCCAACATCGAAAAAGTGAAGGCCATGTGCCGGTTGATCCGCCGCCACCAGCCCCACGCCACCATCGTGGTGGGGGGCCACGTTGCCAACTACCCGGACCTGGAGCAGGCCATCGATACGGACCACATCGTCCGCGGAGACGGTATCGCCTGGTTTCGCCAATTCCTTGGCCAGGCCCTGGACGCCCCGGTGAAACACCCTGAGGCTACTTCGGCTTTCGGCACGCGCATCCTGGGTATCGATCTGCCCGACGAGCCCGGGGATACGGCCGCCATCCTGATCCCCTCCGTGGGATGCCCGGTGGGCTGTAACTTTTGCGCCACCTCCGCCCTTTTCGGCGGCAAGGGGAAGTTCATCAACTTCTACGAAACCGGCGACGAGCTGTTTGACGTCATGTGCCGCCTGGAAAAGACCTTGAAGGTCCGCTCCTTTTTCGTCCTCGACGAAAACTTTCTCCTGCACCGACGGCGTGCCTTGCGCCTCCTGGAACTCATGCAGGCGCAGCAAAAGAGCTGGATGCTGAATGTCTTCAGTTCGGCGCGGGTGCTTCGCTCCTACACCATGGAACAGCTCGTGGGCTTGGGCATCGGCTGGGTCTGGATGGGGATCGAAGGTAAAAACAGCCGCTACCGCAAACTGGAAGACGTCGATACCCATGGACTAGTGACGCGCCTGCAATCCCACGGCATTCGGGTTCTGGGATCGACGATTATCGGGCTGGAGCATCACACTCCCGAAAATATCGACCAGATGATCACCCACGCCGTCAGTCACCGTACGGATTTTCACCAGTTCATGCTGTATACGCCGGTTCCGGGAACCCCTTTGTATGAAGCCCATAAAGAAAACGGGACCCTGCTGAGCGAGGCGGAAATGCCACCCGCCGACGCCCACGGCCAATATCGATTCAATTACCGGCATGCCCACATCAACGCCGGCCAGGAGGAAGGCTTTCTGCTACGGGCCTTCAAAAGGGATTTCCGGGAAAACGGACCCAGTCTGGCGCGCCTGATCCGTACCCTGTTGACCGGATGGCAGCGCTACAAAACCCATCCTGATCCGCGTCTTCGAGCGCGCTACGCCTGGGAGGTCGCACCCCTGCGAACCACCTATGCGGGCGCCGTCTGGGCCATGCAACAGTACTATCGGGATACACCGCATCTGTTTCGCAAGATGAAGTGCCTGTTATCCGATATCTACCGGGAATTCGGATGGCCAACGCGTCTGGCCGCACCCGTGATTGGCTTATACGCTTATCTGCGACTGCTGAGAGAAGAACAACGCCTGACGAAAGGCTGGCGCTATGAGCCCACCACGTTTTACGAGAAAAACCCCGCCGCCCAAGCGCTCCAGACTCATCGCAAACCGTTCCGGCTCCCCCTGCAAGACACTGCCGGAGCACCGCTGGTGCCGCCGGAGCCGGCCTTGAAGCAGTGATCCGTTTGTGGTGATCAATGACAATCTGATTTCCGAATAACGGGACTCAATCTGTCTTTATGGTCGTACATTTTTCGACGCATTTGACCTGGGCCTGGGCCACTGTGATAGCCATCAGATCCACCACATTTTCCACGTCAGCATTACGCTGCAGCACGTTGAAAGGCCGCTCGATGCCCATCAATAGGGGGCCGACCACCTTGGCGCCCCCCAGGCGATTCACCAATTTATAGGCAATATTGCCCGATGCCAGGTCCGGAAATACCAGGACATTGGCCGCCTTTCCCAGTCGGTTGAAATCGAACATGTCGGATAGGATGCCGTCCATAACGGCCGTATCCGCCTGCATTTCACCGTCCACCACCAGCGCCGGATTTTTTTCGCGCGCCAGGGCGGCGGCTCGAGCCATCCGCAGCGTATCCTCATTGCGAACACTGCCGAAATTAGAATACGAGAGCATGGCCACGCGGGGTTCCATGTCGAAAAAGACCGCCATCTCACCGGCCAGCAGGGCGATCTCCGCCAGATCCGATGCGTCGGGATGGATGTTGACCGTGGCGTCGGCAAACAGCAGGGTGCGGTTTTTCAGGATCACCAGGTAGAGACCGGAAACATTTTTAACGCCCGCCCGGCGGGGTATGACCTGCAACACCGGTCGGATGGCGCGGGGATAGGACTGGGCGATACCATGCACCTGGCCGTCCACCAGACCTTCCCGCACCAGCATGGCGCCGAAAATATAAGGATTGTTCAATTGGGCCTGGGTTTCGGTAAGCGACCAGCCCTTGCGCTGCCGCAGGCGAAACAGGGTCTCGGTGAAAGCGGCCACATGCGGGTTGCGGCGGTGGTCCATGATGTCAATCCCGTCCAGCGGGATGTGAAGGGATTCGGCCAGCGCTTGAATTTTCACAGGGTCTCCCAAAAGGAGCGGCTGGGCCACCCCCTCCTTGGCCACTTGGTGGGCGGCCCGAATAATAACGGGGTGATCCCCCTCGGGCAGCACGATGCGACGGGGATCCTGCTGGGCACGGAAAATGATCTTGCGCATGATTTCCCTCTCCGGCCCCAGGCTGGCCTCCAACTGCTGGATGTAGGCTTCCCGCTCGGGCAGCGGGACACGCGCCACGCCGCTTGCGACGGCGGCTTCGGCAACCGCCGGCACCACCTTGAGCAGGGCGCGGGTGTCTAAGGGCTTGGGGATGATATAGTCCGGGCCGAAGCGGATGGGGTTGCCCCCGTAGGCCCGGATCACCGCATCGGGCACGTCTTCACGTGCCAGCGCGGCCAGGGCATTCACGGCGGCGACTTTCATGGCCTCGTTGATTTCGGTGGCCCGCACGTCCAGTGCCCCGCGAAAGATAAAGGGAAAACCCAGCACATTGTTCACCTGGTTGGGGAAATCCGACCTTCCGGTGGCCACGATGGCGTCCGGCCGAGCCGCCTTGGCCTCTTGGTAGTCGATTTCCGGATCCGGATTGGCCAGGGCAAACACGATGGGGTTCGGCCCCATCCGTTTCAGCATCGCCGGGGTAAAAGCCCCCTTCACCGACAGGCCCACCAGCATGTCCGCGCCGTCCACAGCCTCTTCCAGGGTGCGGGCCGCCGTATCACAGGCCAACCCCTCTTTGTAGGGGTTCATACCGGCGGTACGCCCCCGGTAGATCACACCCCGTGAGTCCGCCATAATGATGTTGGCGGGGGCTACACCCAGTTGGAGGTAGAGTCGCCCACAGGCAATGCCGGCCGCTCCGGCCCCGTTGATCACCACTTTCAGATCCTCCACACGCCGCCCGGTGATCGCCGCTGCATTGAGCATGGCGGCGGCCGAGATGATCGCCGTGCCGTGCTGATCGTCGTGAAAGACGGGAATGCCCATTTGGGCCTTCAACTGCTCCTCGATGTAAAAGCAATCCGGGGCCTTGATGTCCTCCAAATTGATGCCGCCGAAGGTGGGCTCCAGCAGCTTTACCAACCGGATGAATTCGTCGGGATCGGTGGTGTCCACCTCGATGTCGAACACGTCGATATTGGCAAAACGCTTGAAAAGGACCGCCTTGCCTTCCATGACAGGTTTACCGGCCAGGGGACCGATGTGGCCCAGCCCCAGGACGGCCGTCCCGTTGGAGATGACCGCGATCAGGTTGCCCCGGTTAGTGTATTCAAAAGACGCATCCGGGTCGGCTTCGATTGCCCGGCAGGGGGCGGCCACACCGGGGGAGTAGGCCAGGCTGAGATCGGACTGGGTGAGAAAGGGCTTGGTGGGTACGACCTCCGTTTTACCCGGTTGAGGTTCGCGGTGGTAGCGCAACGCCTCTTCGTCAAATGACATGGCAGGCTCCTTGGGACAGGGTGGAATGGAGCGTCTGGTTCACTCCTGAAAAAAAGATTTATCTTGTCCTCAAAGGTAATCGCGGTTGTGATGATGACAACCTTGATTTTACGATCAATCCGACGCGTTAGGAAAACGTCAAGCAGGGCAAAGGGGAGCGGGTACGATTCGTGAAAACGCTAATGACCTACCACACGGGATTTCCACCTGTCAAAATCATTACCAATGGATCGATCACGTCTCGTTGATTTTCCAGTTCCGGATGGTCTCTATGAATTGATCGCCATAGCGGTCGGCTTTCTTCTCCCCTACCCCGGTAATACCCAGCAGCGCCTCCCGCGTGGTGGGTCTCTCGATGGCCATTTCCTTCAGGGTTTTGTCGTGAAAGATCACATAGGCGGGCACCCCCAGATCCTGAGCGATCACCATACGCAAGGCCCTCAAATGCTCCCACAGGCCGGAAGCAGGGATATCCGTCACATCGA
Organism: Deltaproteobacteria bacterium; assembly: GCA_020444045.1. GTDB lineage: Bacteria > Desulfobacterota > Desulfobacteria > Desulfobacterales > UBA5852 > JABZFP01. The sequence continues at coordinate 44,475 of JAHLLS010000026.1, read as the reverse complement.
CATCCCGGCGCTTTTTCTTAAGGCGGCGCACCGGTACCGGGTCCTCGCGCAAGCGGACGACCTCGTCCCCCCGCAGCACCGGCCAGCTCTTCTCGGTCAGAACAAAACCGGCCCGTCGGTCCATTTCGACCGTCAGAAACCCCAGGGCAATCAGCTGCCGAAAAACGGACCGCCACTGCTTGTCCGACAGCTCCTGGCCGACCCCGAAGGTCTTGATGCGGTGGTGTCCCAGGCGGCACATGCGCTCGTCTTCCTTGCCAAGCAGGATATTGATCAGGTACTGGGCCCCAAACCGCTGCCCGGTGCGGAAAACCGCGGACAACGCTTTCTGGGCGGCCACGGTGCCATCCCAGGAGGCGCCCCCACCATCACGGCAAGTGCCGCAGTTGCCGCAGGGTTCCGCCCGTTCCTCGCCGAAGTAGCGCAGCAGCACCTGCCGACGGCAGGCCGTGGTTTCGCAGTAGCCCAGGAGGGCATCCAGCTTGCGCTGCTGGACGAATTTGAACGTCTCGTTGCCTTCGGAGCGCATCAGCATCTGCCGGGAGGCAATCACGTCCGCCAGGGAATAGAGCATCCAGGCATCGGCCGGGTCTCCGTCACGACCGGCCCGGCCGGTTTCCTGATAGTAGGCCTCCATGCTCATGGGAACGTCGAAATGAACCACAAAGCGCACATCCGGGCGGTCGATACCCAATCCGAAGGCAATGGTGGCCACCACCACGAGGGCCTCTTCCCGGGCGAACCGCCGCTGTCCGGCCATGCGCTCCTCCGAGGGCAATCCGGCATGGTAGGCCACGGCATTGATGCCCTCACGGTTCAGCCAGGCCGTGATCTCCTCCACCCGCTTGCGGCTGCGGCAATAGACGATACCGGTTTCCCCCGGATGTTCGTCCCTTATGAACCCCAGCAACTGGCGCTTGCCGTTGTCCTTCAGTTGAACGCGGTAACAGATGTTCGGCCGATCGAAACTGGAAATAAATTGCAGGGCGGACGTCAACTCCAGTTTAGCGAGAATTTCCTTGCGCGTAACATCATCGGCCGTGGCCGTCAGGGCAATACGGGGCACGCCTGGATGCCGGCGCGTCACGTCCGCGATCTTGAGATATTCCGGCCTGAAATCATGCCCCCACTGGGATACGCAGTGGGCTTCATCGATGGCAAACAGCGCAACGCGGGTATCGGTCAGCAGCCGTTGACAGCTCGGCGTCAAGAGCCGTTCCGGCGCCACGTAGAGGATTTCCGTTTCAGCAGATCGCACCCGGCCCTGGACCTGCCCGGCCTCCTGCGCCGTCAGGCTTGAATTCAGATAGTCGGCCCGAATCCCGTTTTCACGCAGGGCCGTGACCTGATCGTGCATCAGGGCGATCAACGGCGATATAACCACCCCCACCCCGTCCCGAAGCACCGATGGAATCTGATAGCACAGCGATTTTCCGCTGCCGGTGGGCATCAGGACAAAGGCATCCGCTCCGGCCAGCAACTGGGTGATCACCTCTTCCTGGTGTTCACGAAAGGTATCGTATCCGAAGAATTTCTGCAGGACGTGGTGAGGTGTCAGAGATGTCAATGGGTCCAAGCTCCGCTTGAAAGAAGATCTGTTAGCCAAACCAACAAATACGGGATATACAGTTTAAATAGCTGTTTCTATTTTTGTATCGTTTTTTGACGTCACTCCGGCACAGGCGGGAGTCCTGGAAGCTGGAATTGAACGACGGCAGCGCCCGCTGGATTCTCTGGTCAAGCCAGAGAATGACGGACAAAAATCTTCCGTCGCTGTCTTAATCTCCCCGTTTCACAGCACGCGGCTTCTTGACGAGCGGACCGCTATCCCTGACGAACATCAACTGTCCAAAACAATGGGGTAAATGAAAATTCAAAGCATCCACCGGATGCCAGGCCGCCCAATGGGGATGAGACGTTTCATCGCCGCATTTAAAGAAATTGGCGCGCCATAGCGAGCCTTCCACCAGATGAAGCGTGCCGACATATTGGGACAATAGATCCAGAGGGATCTGAAATGCGAGAAACCAGGTGGTTTTCTCGGTGATCTCCGGCGACACCACCGTCGGCAGCGAGGCCCACACCGCGATACGGGCGCCCTCTTCCGGCGACAGGCGTTCAAATGCTTTGAACCCGTCCGCCGTGCGGGTGGCGTCCGTGATGTAGGAGGCCAGAATTGCTCCGCCACAATTGAATTCAAAGTTGAAGTACCCCCGATCGGGGCGGGGTTGAACAAAGAATTCCACGCAGCTGTCTTTATAGACCGCCGACTGGAAACCGGTGTGCACGCAACGAACGAAGCGGTCCTCGACCCGGAACAGGCCGTAAAGCCCCTGATCGTCCGCCACCAGTTTGACACGGGTACGCGGCCGGTGGCAGCTGCTTTCCGGCCGGAAATGTGCAATGGGCAATGTCGGCACGTGACGCCAGGACGCCCCCTCCCAGCGGTCCCGAAGACCGGGGCGCGGGTTGGCGGGAAGCACCAAATAGCTAAATGGCGTGGATTTGGTCATTTAGGAAGGCTGATCCTGCAATGCGACAATGCGCTCCACCGAGCCCCCAATGTCCTGTTCGATCTGCTCCGAGAAGGACGTTGCGGACCCGAAGGCGCGGTCAAGCCTCTCCAAGAAATAGGGGTTGTCTGCATTTCGCCTGCGCAGCGACGAGAATCTCCGTTCCAGCGTGGTTGGTTGGTCGAACTCGATGAGAAAATCCACAAGCGTCACCACCTGTTCCTCGATGGTGCGAGGCACGAAATCCCGCGCGGGCAGACCGAACTGGACCGCCTCTTCCGCCTTGAGGCCGAAAAGGATGTGTGACGCACAGATGCGGGCCTCCTTGTGATGACCCCGTGCCGATAAGAATTTGTAGCCCTCGACACCATGAAGAACCGGGTCTTGTGTTACGTGTCGACCGATGTCGTGCAACAACGCCGCTGACCAGAGAAAAGCACAGTCGACCGAACGGTGCGGTTCAAGGGACAAGCCAACCCTTACCGCCGCATCCGCGACGGCAAAACAGTGCTTTGTCCATTGTGCCCCTTGGCCGCACTTGGTAAGAATCGCTATGGCTTTTTGGCGCGCGAGCATCACAAATGGGTTCCAAATATTGTACGTTCATCAAGATTGGACGGTGTCGAAAAATAGCTTGGATCAACAAAAAGGGATTGTTTAGGTCAAAAAAGCGCTGGACCTAAGACACCCATCAAATGGCCGCTATCACTTCTCCGGCCTTAACGCCCGATCCCCTGACTCCCACTCCCATTTCAATTTTTCGGTTTTACTGTTATTATCGCATCCTGTCGGCTTGGGCAACCTTGGCATCCAGCAACAGGAATCGAAACGGTTCCGTATCACGCCCATGGAATGCGATGCGTTCCAGACAGCACCTCCGGTGTATATCCTTATCCTGAAACCCCATGAAGGATTTCACACGATGCAACGCAGCACCCTGAATAAAACCGTCCTGCTCCTCGTGTTATTTTTCATTTCCGCCGTTTTTTTATCCATGATCAAGGCCTTTTTGATGGCGATCTTCCTGGCCGGCCTCTTCAGCGCCCTGGTCAGCCCTCTTTACCGGCGATTTGTCAGCTGGTATGGCGGTCGCCGCACCCTGGCGTCGCTGACGACACTGCTGCTGATCACCCTGTTCATCCTGCTGCCACTGGCCGGACTGATGGGGATTGTCACCACCCAGGCCATCAAAGTCGGTGAATCTGTAAAACCCTGGGTCCAGGAGCAAATCGCCTCTCCGACCACCCTTCTCTCCAAACTGGAAGCCCTGCCGTTCTATGACCAAGTCTTGCCCTACCGGGACCTGATATTCCAAAAAGCCGGTGAGATGGTAGGAAAGATCAGCCGGTTTCTCATTGAAAACCTGCAAGCGGCGACCTTGGGCACCGTGAATTTCCTGTTCATGACCCTGGTCATGCTCTACACCATGTTCTTTTTCCTGATGGACGGCGACCAACTCATCCAAAAAATACTCTACTATTTGCCCCTGGAAGATGATGACGAACATCGCATGCTGGACCGTTTCACCTCGGTGGCCCGGGCCACGCTGAAAGGAACGGCGGTCATCGGGATTCTGCAAGGCGGTCTGGCCGGACTGGCTTTTATGGTGGCGGGCATCCCCAGCGCGGTGTTCTGGGGCGTCATCATGGTCCTGCTCTCGGTTTTGCCGGGCATCGGAACAGCCCTGGTCTGGATCCCGGCCGCCGGTATTTTAGGCGCCAGCGGTCATTGGCCCCAGGCCATCGGCCTGGCGGTCTTCTGCGGGGTGGTGGTGGGCAGCCTGGATAATTTCCTGCGCCCCCGGCTGGTGGGCAAGGATACCCAGATGCATGAATTACTAATTTTTTTTGGCACGTTAGGCGGTATTATGATGTTTGGATTTGTCGGATTCATCATCGGTCCCATCGTGGCGGCCCTGTTTACCACCGTCTGGGATATCTACGGCATCGCCTTCAAGGACATTCTGCCGGAAACCGGCCCTTCATTCAGCCGACCGCTGCTGAAAAATGAACCACCAAGTTCGGAAAGCGAGACCGGCAGGGAACCGGTTGAATAACCAACGCTTCATTTGAGGGAAACGGCATAAAAATTCTCCTGAATTTCCCCTCATTAACAAACTTCGTCCCACGAAAATTCATCCGGGGAACCCATGACAGTCGCCTGAACATGTGTTAATGTTACCCTATCATCGTAACAAAATCGCGAACAATTCCTGCAACGGATAGGAGGGAGGTAAAACAATGACGGAATATGAAATCATTGCCGATCCGAAAGAATACGGTATCGAAAAATTGGTGGACGGATTGAATGGCAGTCCCATCGAATTCCCGCCCGAAGAGCGTGCGCAATGGGCTCAGGAAGTGGGGGCGTTTGCCACGCGGCTGAACGAATTGAGCGACAAGGCCACGAGCCTCCAGACCTGGCTGGCCGGAGACGCGGCCATCAAATCGACGCCGGCCAGCCTCAAAACATTGAAAATACAGCTCTTCAAGATCAACGACGCCCTCGACACGTCCATCAATATGGTCAACAAACTCGAGTGCGACATCGTACCGTGCATCACCGAGAAAAACTAACACCCGACCAGAGCGGGTTTTTTGATCCTGTCAAGCCACGATAAAAGGCCCGGGGCATGTCCTCCGGGCCTTTTGCATCCATACCACCGCCTGCGCCCGCCGTCGTTACCCGGAACAGACCGTCTGCCCGACCAAAGAGCCGCGCCGACCGTAAGCGACGTTATTTCCCGTTGGTCAGAACCGCCTCGAAAGTTTCCAGGAAGCCTTCGATATCCAGCCTTTCGATGGTAAGACCGGGATCGAGCCGCAGCACATTGAGGCCCGGCCGCTGGGCCAGGATATAGCCGCGTTCCGCCAGGACACGATGGGTTCGGGTTGTCCGGGTGGCCCTGTCATCATCCCGCAGCTCGACGGCCACCATCAAACCGCGTGCACGCAGGGCCGTGATGACGCCGGTACGCTTCCGGATGCCCTCCAGTCCAGCCATCAGCATGGCCGCGACATCGCGGCTGCGCTCGATCAGCCCCTCCCGCTGGATGACCGCCAAGACAGTATGCGCAATCGCCGCCCCCAAGGGATCGTTCATGTGGGATTGGGCATAGGGCACGGGATGACGCTCCAGCCGCTTCGCAACCTGCGGTGCAATGGCGGTTACACTAACGGGGTAGCCGTTACCGATGCCCTTTCCCATGGCGACGATATCGGGCCACAAACCGTAATGCTGGTAGCCGAACCATTTACCGGTCCGCCCCACGCCGGTGGTGACCTCGTTGACAAGCAGTAACCCCTGGTTGGCCTTGACCTTGGCAACGATGCTTCGAATGAGGTTATCGGGGGGAAACCGGACCAGGCCGGAAGAGCTGCCGGGTTCAAAGAGAAATCCGCCGATTGTCTCGAAGGGCACCGCCGCCCAGCGCTCGCAGGCCTCGCTGCAACCGTCCGGTTGGCGGCAGCGGGTACAACCCGCCCAGTCGAAACAGAACCACGCGTCGGCCTCCTTCCGGTAGGCCGATCCGTAGGCCCCGAAATAGGAGTCGCTCATGGTCATCAGCATGGGCCGCGCGCTGACAGCCTGAGCCACACGGACCCCGTATTCGACCGCCTCACTGCCCGAACACAGGAACACGCATTTGCCGCCTGCCATTTCGTGCAGGGCCAGAATCGCCTCGGCGGCCGCCGCCACCTCGGGGCAGGCATAACAAAACCCGGTGTGGGCGATCCGCGAAGCCTGCTCGCCCATCACGCGCAGGATATCGGGGTGTCCGTGGCCGATGGGCGTGCACCAGACACCGGACTCCAGGTCGACATAGCGCTTTCCGGCTGAATCAAACAGGGAGCAGTTTTCAGCCCGCACGATGTCGTCGACGAGGCGTTCGTGGCCGGAGAGCCAGATCACGTTTTCCATAATTTTCTCCGTTCAGGTCGGGTGGCCGGCAGGACCCGGCGTCAGTTTTCCGTCCGATGGGGCCATCGTGGCAGGAATCGTCCGGTTCGCGCCGCATAGGTGCGATAGGTGTCGCCAAAGAGATGGGACATGGTCGTTTCTTCCTTACGGACGAGGACGTGCCAGATGACATGCAGCGCCAGCAGCCAGACCCAGTAGATCCAGCGGTTCAGGATCAAAACGGCGCCGGGGGCAATGAGGCTGATCCAGGCGGCGTACATGGGATGACGAACGTATCGAAATGGACCGTGGGTGCAAAGCCGGCTCTGCCCCCACCAGGCACGCAGGGTCAGAAAGGACCATCCGTGAAGCCCCAGGCCCAGGGCAACCAGCAGGCCTCCGGCCAAATGAGCTGCGGTAGTATGTCGGGTGATGGCCCCGAAGCCGATAAAACGATCGATCCCGGCGGCGACGGCCAGCAACCCGAAGCTGATCACGGCGCCCAGTGGTCCGACACCGAAAATTTTCTGCAATCGACCGAGATGCATTGGACCTTATCCGGATTAGCGGTAGGGAGAGTTGCCCCGAAATGCGATTGATATAGAAAACGCAGGAGGGCACGTCAACCGAAGAAGGGGCCAGCACACTTTCCAATTGGTCGAAGAGGACCGCCCCCTGCCTCCTTCAGTGACAACGAAGGCGATTGACAACGCGACGGGTATGCTTAGATGTAATGTAGTGCCGCTGCATGCATGCGGCTGTCTGTGTGTTACCCGGTTCGACCCAATGACAGTGGAGACCTACGCGGAAAAGGTAGAAGGAGTTGCACATGAATCGGAAACCGTTAGATGATGTCATCGAAAAAATCGGTGAACACTATAAAAACGACATCGCCGAAGGATCTCGGTTTTATGTCGAGGTGAACATTGGAAAACAGGCGGAAATGCTTGGCTATCAGGATATCCAGCAAAAGTATCGCGATACGTTTGCTGTGGTCCCCCTGAAACAGGCCGTTCCCGGCATGAAAGTCCGCATCGATGGCAGGACATTTGTGAACTATGCCCAGTTCGAATCCGGTATTGCCATGCCCGGATACGTCGTCAAGGACACCGGATTGGCCCATAAAACGTTCGTTCCCAATGACAGCATGATTCTCAACTGCGCCTGAAAAACATAGCACGTGCGGCCCTTGCGGCTTGGCATAGGGTGTTCATCGCCCTGTGTCAGGCCGCAATTTCACCGCACCGGCCGTGACACCTTTCCGTTATCGCTTGATCTGATCAACGAGACGGATCCCCGCACGAATGGAAGGAAACCCGATGACGTCATCATCCGACTTCTTCAAGATTTTCGATCACGACAAGAATTTTCTGGAAATCATGAAGATGCTGCTGCAATCCTCCATGGAGCTGTCGTTCAGCGGTATCATGATTACGGAAGCTTCGCCCGGCTATCCGATTCTCTATGTCAATCCCGCTTTTTGCCAGATGACCGGTTACGGCCCCCAGGAAATTCTCATGAAATCGCCCGTCATCCTGCAGGGCGCTAAAACGGACCCCGCCGTACTGGAACGCCTCAGCCGCGATGTTGAAGCAGGCCGCGTTTTTCATGGACGCGCGGTCAACTACCGCAAAGACGGTTCCGAATTTATGATGGAATGGAAGATCGCGCCCATCCGCAATGCCCTGGGCGAAATCCGCCACTATCTGGCCATCCAAAAAGACGTTTCCCACGAAATGTGACCGTGCCTGCCCCGGCGGTTTAAGCCGTCCTGAACAACTTTTGATCGGCAGAAATTTCGATCGGTTGCTGCCGTTTACCCCACCCCCCTTCGATCGTTCTTGAGTCTTACCCCCGTCAGTGATACCTATTGCGCCGAAGACCATTTTAAAGCTTTTTATCCTCCTGCTTTATTGAGGGAATGATCATTCTGCGAGGTTGTCGGCATGGATAAAACAATGGCGCTGGCCGATGCTGTGCGACGCTATATCAAAGATGGCTGCCAGCTTTCCATCGGCGGTTTTACCATCAACCGCAACCCCATGGCGGCGGTCTATGAAATCATTCGTCAGGGAAAAAAGAACCTGCATCTCTACGCCCACTCCAACGGCCAGGGTGTGGACGAACTGATCGGCGCGGGCTGCATCGCCCGGCTTGAAATTGCCTATGGCGGCAGCGGGCGTTTTGCCGCTACCTGCATCCGCTTTCGAAAGGCGGTGCAGGAGCGAACGATCCAGGTGGAGGACTACTCCAATTACCAGATGTCCCTTCGATTCATGGCCGGTGCCATGGGCATCCCCTTCCTGCCGACCCGCTCGGGATTGGGTACCGATATTATCGAACGGTGGGGGTTTTCCCGTTCGATGCGGGAGGCGAACCCGCATCTCCCCGATCAAAAAGTCTGTGTGATCGACAACCCGTTCCAGGGCCACACCGATACGCAAAAAGTGGTGCTGGTGCCGGCCATTCACCCCGATGTCACGGTCATCCATGTTCAGAAGGCGGATCGCCACGGGACGGCCCGGATCAAAGGGCTGCCGTTTGTGGATGTCGAACAGGCCAAATCCGCCGCCCATGTCATCATCACATGCGAAGAACTGGTGGAGGCCGACGAACTGCGTGAAAACCCGGATTTAAACCAGATCCCGCCCTTTATCGTGGATGCCGTCGTTCCGGTATCCCATGGCGCCTACCCCACCGCCTGTTATGGCCATTACGATTACGATCCGGTCTTCCTCAAGCATTATGCCGCCCTGGCGAAAAATGAAACGACCTATCAGGACTATCTCGATAACCATATACGCGCTTCCGTCACCCACGAAGCGTTTCTGAACAAAGCCGCCGGCGGCCGGCTGGATTCCCTCAAAGCCGATCCCGCCACCGGCTATGCCCGCAACCTTGACCGCCGATAGGATAAGATGCCGACCATGCCCTATACGCCCAAGGAAATGATGACCATCGCGGCCGCGCGCACCATCCGGAACAACGATATCGTTTTCTGCGGCACCGGCATATCCATGATTGCCGCCATGGCGGCCAAGCATATCAGCGCGCCGGAAAGTATCATTTTTTTTGAAACCGGCGCCATCGACTCCCGGTTGGAGGAGGTCCCCCTTGCGGTGGGCGATCCCCGCGTCATGTACCGCACCGCCGTCAACGGCAGTCTTCTGGATGCCTTCGCCACCATGCAGAACCGCACCACCGGACGACGGGTGGTCGGCATCCTGGGGGCCGCCCAGATCGACCCCTACGGCAACTTGAACTCGACGGTCATCGGCGATTATGACGCTCCCCGGGTGCGCTTTTCCGGCAGCGGCGGCGCCGCCGACGTGGCGTCCTTTGTGAGCCGCACCATCATCTTCATGCAGCACGAAAAACGCAAATTCGTTCCCAAGGTCGACTATCTGACCAGCCCCGGCTGGCTCTCCGGCGGCGATGCCCGTCGACAAGCCGGCCTGTGCGAAGGCGGTCCACAGCTGGTGATCACCAACATGGCCATCATGGGATTTGACCCCACAGACCACCGCATGTTTCTGAAAGCCATTTATCCCGGGGTTCGCGTCAGCGATGTTACCCAAAACACCGGGTTTGAGATTGACGTTTCACGCGTTGAATCGACGCCGCCCCCCTCTGAAAAGGAATTGCGCATCCTGCGCCATATCTGCGACCCCCAAAAATTAATTCTGGACTGATCCCTCGCCCGTTGTCGTAATATAGCAGATTCCTAAGTTATTCCGTATCCTTACCCTTCTTCTTTAATTTTCACTCCCCTTATTTTTCTTACGACTACGACAAACAGCTTGACAACCAACCTTTCATATTAATATATGTACATATGTTTATTTATTAACATATACAAGCGAGGGAATCCATGGGCATCACCAAAGCACAACAACGGGCGCAGGAAACGATTGAAAGCTGCATCACCAAAGGGATTCATCGCAACATCATTCGTACCGTCAAACAATCCCTGCCGGATCCCATCCACCTCTATGACCTGGCCGACCTCTTCAAGCTCTTCGGGGACAGCACACGGCTGGGCATTATCTGGGCCCTGAGCGAATCGGAAATGTGTGTCTGCGATCTTTGCGCCCTGCTTAAAATGAAGCAACCGGCGGTGTCCCACCAGCTCAAAAACCTCAAACAGGCCCGGATCGTCAAATCGCGGCGCGACGGAAAAGTGATTTACTATTCATTGGACGACGACCATATCCGTAAGCTTTTAAACCTGGGGATGGAACACATCCTGGAGGCTTAGATGGCAACGATGCTCAAATTTCGATTGAAAAACATGGACTGCGCCGCCTGCGCGGCCAAGCTGGAACACGGTCTCAACAAGACCGACGGCGTTGAAGATGCCGTGGTGGACTTCGTCAACCAGACCCTCTTTGTTCAAACCGGCGACATTCAGCATGTGGTAAAGACGGCGCGGGCCATCGATCCAAAGGTGGAACTCATTCCGAAATCGGACCGGACGATATCCCCTGCTGCCGGCGATGACAACGAGAGCATCAACTTCAAGAAGGAAGTGGGGTTGCTGGTCGCCGCCACCGTTCTATTCGGATGGCTGCTCACCAACGAACAGAAACTCGCCGGCGCTTCGCTTTTCACGTGGCCCATGCTGATCGTCCTGGCCGCTTATGCCATGGCAGGCGGAAATGTCATCGCGAACGCGTTCCAAACGATCCGACGGGGAACGCTCTTCGATGAAAACGTACTGATGGTCATCGCCACAGCCGGCGCCATTGGCATCCAGGCCTATTCCGAAGCCGTGGGCGTCATGATATTTTTCAAGATCGGGGAACTGCTGCAGGCAGGCGCTGTTTCGCGTTCGCGCCGATCCATTCATGCTCTACTGGCCGCCCGACCAGACCAGGCGGTTGTCAAAACGATGCAAGGGTTGCGCACGGTCACCCCGGAATCCGTATCGGTCGGTGACATCCTTGTGGTGAAACCGGGACAGAAGATCCCCCTTGACGGCAACGTGCTGGAAGGCCAATCCCACCTCGACACGTCCGCCTTGACGGGCGAACCGGTGCCGCTCTCGGTGAAGCCCGGCGACCCGGTCATGGCCGGGCAGATCAGCACCACCGGTGCCTTAACGGTGGAAGTGACCCGTCCTTTCAGGGAATCGTCCATCGCCCGGGTGATGGATCTTGTCGAAAATGCCACAGCCCGGAAAGCCCGAACGGAAAAATTTATCACAACCTTTGCCCGCTATTATACCCCGGCGGTCGTGTTGATTGCCGCCGCCATCGCCTTTTTGCCGCCCCTGTTGACCGGCGCCTCCTACCAGACATGGATTTATCGGGCCCTGGTCCTCCTGGTGATTTCCTGCCCCTGTGCACTGGTCATCAGCATTCCCTTGGGATATTTCGGCGGTCTCGGACGTGCCTCACGGCAGGGCATTCTGGTCAAGGGCTCCAGTTATATCGATGTGCTGGCCGCCGTCAAAACCGTTGTCTTCGACAAGACGGGGACTCTGACCAAAGGCGTGTTCCGGGTTAAAGATGTTGTGAGCCGCAATGGTTTTTCAAAGGATCAGCTCCTCGAGTTTGCGGCCGCGGCCGAGTTCCAGTCCAACCACCCCATCGCCATCTCGATTCTGGCAGCCTTTAAGGACCGGGGCGGCCGATTGAATGAATCCCAGATTCTTGCACACACCGTTCACGCCGGGCAGGGCGTCACGGCCCGCTATGGCGAACGATCCATTCTGGTGGGAAACGACAGTTTTCTGCACCTGAAGGCCATCGATCATGACCAATGCGAATTCGATGATACCATCGCCCACATTGCCGTTGACGGTCAGTATGCCGGCCACATCACCATCGGTGACGAATTACGGCCGGACGCGCTTGATGCCATTCAAGCCTTGCGGGACCAGGGGGTTGACCACATTGCCATGCTGACCGGCGACAACGACTGTAGCGCCCGGGCGGTCGCCGACAAACTCGGGCTCGATCGTTACGACGCCGACCTGCTGCCGGAAGAGAAAGTGACGGTTTTTGAAGAGATCGGTCGCGATCGACCGAACGGCAAGATCGCCTTTGTGGGTGACGGCATCAATGATGCCCCGGTCATCGCGCGGGCGGACGTGGGGCTTGCCATGGGGGCCCTGGGAAGTGATGCGGCCGTGGAAACCGCCGATGTGGTGTTGATGACGGACACGCCCCGAAAAATGGCCGAAGCCGTCGCCATCGCGAAACAGACCCGCCGTGTGGTCTGGCAGAACATCCTGCTGGCCTTTGCCGTAAAGGGCGTCTTCCTGAGCTTTGGTGCATTTGGGTTGGCCACGATGTGGGAGGCCGTTTTTGCGGATGTGGGGACAGCGTTGCTGGCGGTTGCCAATGCCACACGGATACTCAGGGGGTAAACGAAACAGGGCATCCCGTCATGCTGTCGCACGGTGGTATTGATCCCTGAGGGCGGGAATCAGGAAAGCTAAAAATTTGATCAAATCACCGGTTTGGTGAACTTGACGCCAATGCCCTTTCCATCGAAGCGGACGATCGCACCTTTCTGCTTGATCTCCTGACCGTCATCCTCGAAGGGCCCGGCCACCGTAATTTCCTGGCCGGCGAAAAAAAAGCCTTCGGCCTCGATATAGGTGCCACCCTTGCTGATATTTTTGATTACGCCTTCGTGCAGCCGTTTGCGGGTGAGGAAATGGGTCCCCTCGGAACAGGGTGTTCGGCCATGACGCCGGTACTCTTCTTTTGTCGCTTCTTCCTGACGATGGCCATCAACGGCTTTCTGATTGCTCACGATTCACCTCGGCTGGGAATAATTTTTTCCGGAACATCCTCTCTTTGACCCCAAGCATTTGGCAGAGATCACCATACAACGATACCCCACTCTTGCATGGAATATCCAATTTGTCAATGAATCTGCGTTGTTAGAATTTTCTACCAGAGACTATCACCTTTTTGGACGGCGGAAATAAACGGTGATTATACTTCCATCGAAGACATTGCCATTGCATGATGCCAGGATATGCGACCGTAGATAGTATGGCTGCTTCTGCGGAGCGAACGGCTTCCGGTAGTATTCTCGAAGGGGGATTGAAAACAGTTTTTTATTTTATGGTTTTTCTATTTCCCATTGTTCCGCGACGACGCGCAGGATAAAGCGGGACACGGGCGGTTTCTTTTGATTATACTTTTCTATTCCCGTGAAAGAAAAGTAACACCCGAATAAAAATCACGCCGCTTCGGTTGACTATTTCTGGTCATTGACCAAATGTGAAACCTAAAGTTGAACCGATACAGAACAAATTCCACTTATCGTCCAAATCGATCCCGCACCAGACGGTCCATCCCGTCTTTGCGATGACAGGCGACACGATGTTCCTCGCTAAACAGCTCCAGCAAGGGTTCTTCCTCACGACAGCGGTCGATCACGAACGGGCAGCGGGTGTGAAAGCGGCAACCCGCCGGCGGATTCAGGGGGCTGGGGACATCCCCCTGTAGCACAATGCGATGACTGCGCTGGCTGGCATCCGGAATGGGAATGCCGGACAACAGGGCGTGGGTATACGGGTGCCTGGCCTTAACGAATAGCTGCGGGGTGGGGGCGATTTCGACCACTTTGCCCAGGTACATGACCGCCAGCCGGTTGCTGATGTATTTCACGACCAGCAGATGATGGGTCACGAACAGATAGGTCAGTTCCAGCTGTTGTCGCAATTCCTGCAGCAGGTTAAGGATCTGAGCCTGCACCGAAACATCCAGGGCCGAGGTCGGTTCGTCCAGTACCAGAAACTCCGGGTTTGTGGCAATCGCGCGGGCCACGGCAATGCGTTGACGCTGCCCGCCTGAAAACTCATGCGGATACCGCAGGTAGTGATCCTGGGTCAGTCCGACCAGATGCAACAATTCCAGGATGCGGTCTTCCAATTCCCGGCTGCCCATGGGTGGCTGCTCGCGCAGCGGTTCGGCAATGATGTTTTTCACCAGCATGCGCGGGTTGAGCGAGGTCGTGGGGTCCTGAAACACCATCTGGAGCCGCCCCCGAATGTCCTCCCGCTTGAGGGCGCCTGGGGACAGGGTTGCGATATCCACCGGTTCGTGACCATTGCCGCGATGATAGATGATCTTGCCGCCGGTGGGACGATGCAGCCGAATAATGGCCTTGCCGGTCGTGGTCTTGCCGCAGCCGGACTCCCCCACCAAACCCAGACACTCTCCCCGATAGATGTCAAGGTCGATGCCGTCCAGCGCTTTCACCGACCCTACCTGGTGCCGCAGGATGCCGCCCCGCACCGGGTAATGCTTCTGCAGGTCGCGCAGTTCGATCAACTTTTTCATGACGCGCCCCCCGCCCGCGGCCGATCGGTATAGAGATAGCAGGCCACCGTATGATCGCCCCCCATGTCCACAGTATCCGGGAAATGCCGCCGGCAGATATCCCGGGCTTCGGGACAGCGGGGATGAAAGCGGCAGCCGGCCGGCGGATCGACGAGATTCGGCACGGCGCCCTCGATGCTCAGCAGCGGACCCTCCTGGTGAAAACGCGGTACGGCTTCTAAAAGGGCGCGGGTGTAGGGGTGACGGGGGTCATGGAAAAGGTCGTCCACGTCGGCCACTTCGCAGAGATTGCCGGCATACATCACACCCACCCGGTCGCAGGTTTCGGCCACCACGCCAAGATCATGGGTGATCAGCAGAATGGAGGCGATTTCCGTTTGCTTCAGACCCCGCAGCAGATCGAGAATCTGGGCCTGGATCGTGACGTCGAGATTGGACGTGGCCTCGTCCGCAATCAACAGCAGCGGGCTGCAGGCCAGGGCAATGGCGATCACGATGCGTTGCTTCATGCCCCCCGACAAGTTGTGGGGGTAGAGTTTGACAATCTTTTCCGGATTGGGAATCCCCAGTTTGCCGATGATCTCGATGGACCGCCGCAAGGCCTCCTTTTTGAGACGCCCCTGCCAGTGTTTCAGCAGCGGTATCTTTGTCGCCAGGGTAACCAGCAGGTCCCGGGGGTTCCTTGCCGCACGTGCATAGAGGTGACGTTGAAGCGCACCCAGAGGCGACGCTGGGGCACCATCCGGTCGACACAACGCCTCCAGCACCCGGGCACACATCTCTTTCTTTTTGTGAAACAGAAAGCTTTCCGCCACCTGATCGCCGATGCTCATGATGGGATTCAGGGCGGCATTGGGCTCCTGGAAAATCATGGAAATCTGATCGCCCCGCAAGTGCTCCAGATAAGCTTCGGACTGCTGCAGCAGATCGACGCCCCGTTGCTGATTTTCCGGATCGAAAAACACGACGACCTTGCCGCCTTCCACCCGCCCCGGCTCCTGGATGATGCGCATCATCGACCGCACGGCAACGCTCTTGCCGCAGCCGGACTCCCCCACCAGGCCAAAGGTGGTGCCGTAATTCACCACCAGGCTGATCCCATTGAGCGCACGCACGACCCCCTCGTAGGTGTAAAAATTGGTCACCAGGTTTTCGGTTTGCACAAGCGCTGTCATAGTGGGCGATCGTCTATCCTCAAATTTATCAATGTCCCAATCATGTTCGATTCAATAATGGAATTGCTCCATCAAAGCAGAAGGACCATTTTCGGACATACATCCGTTACCGCCGTCGCAATTTGGGATCGAACGCATCCCGCAAGGCATCGCCGATCAGGTTCCAGGCCAGCACAAACAGGATGATGCAGGCCCCCGGGATGGCAATCGTGTACCAGAAGCGCAGGGGGTCATCCGGCGGCCCGACGATATAGTTGCGGGCCAGAGCCACCATCTGACCCCAGTCCGCATAGCCCTTGGGCGATCCCAGCCCCACAAAGCTCATGAAGGAAGCGGTGATGACCATGGAGCCCATGTCCATAGACGCCATGATCAGCACCGGATAGATCGCATTGGGCAGGATGTGGCGCAGAATGATTTTAAAGTCGGATACCCCCATGATACGGGCCGCCTGCACAAAATCCTGATCCCGGAGCGTCAGAATTTCCGATCGGGTCACACGCACATACCAGCGCCACTGGATCAGGGCCAGGGCAATCATGACCTTGTCGAGGCCCCGGCCGAAAGCCACCACGATGGCCATGGCCAGCACCAGCGTGGGGATGGCCCACATGATGTCGGTCACCCGCATGAGAAACTCGTCGATCCAGCCGCCGTAGTAGCCGGATATCGCGCCCAGTCCCACACCCACGAAGCCCGAAATTATCACCACGAACAGACCGATCTTGAAGGCCGTGCGCGTACCCCAGACCACCCCGTAGTAGATGTCGTACTGGCCCGACGTGGTGCCGAAAATCGCCTTTTCGCTGGGTGCCTTGGGTGTTGGGGAAAATCCCTTATGGGGCATCTGGTAGGGGTTGTGGGCATATTTGGGGGGTGCCAGCACCGGCGCCAGGACCGCCACGCCCACAAAAAACAGCAATAAGGTGAAACCGATGATGGCCGACGGATTCCGGAAAATGCGATAGAGCGTATACGTCAGTTCGCGCAGGCGTGGATGGGTGTTATCCATAGGGTCTTAAGCTCAATTCAGCCGGATTCGCGGGTCGATGGTGGCGTAAAGGATGTCGATGGTCAGGTTGGTGACCACAAACACCAGACCCATGAACAGACAGATGCACATCAGGACCGGCATATCCAGCTGGGTGGCGGATTCAGCCAGCCACCAGCCGATGCCCTGCCGGTTGTAGACCACTTCCACGGCAATACTGCCCTCCATGGACATGGCCACCAGTTGCCCCGCCACGGTAATCACCGGCAGCAGGGCATTGCGCCGGGCATGCTTGTAATGGATCGTCCGGCGGTCGGCGCCCTTGGCGCGGGCCGTGAGGACATAATCCTTGGAGAGTTCCTCGATGATGCCGGAGCGCATCACCCGCATGTTCAACGCCACCACCACAATCACATACGTCGTAATCGGTAACACCAGGTGATGCAGGGCATTCAGGGCAATGTCCGGTCGGCCGTTCAGCAGGCCGTCGATGGTCAACATACCGGTATACGCCGTGTACTGCTCCGGATGATTGATGATCGACATGGCCAGTTCGTCGCTGAGCACGCCGGGGGAAAAAAGATGGAAATAACCGTAAAACACCATCAACAGAACCAGTGCGAAAAGAAAGGTCGGCAGCGACCACCCGATAATCGCGAAAATCCGGGTGCTATGATCGATCCAACTGTCGCGGTGAATGCCGGAGATGGACCCCAGCCAAATCCCCAGGAAAATGACAATCGGGGCGGCATACAGGTTCATCTCCAGGGTGATGGGGAAATAGCGCCAGAAGGCCTCCCCCACGGGGCGCGCCGCCACCAGCGACCAGCCCAGGTTGCCCCGGCTCACCTCCTTGATCCAGCGCACGTACTGGATATAAAATGGATCGTCGAGGCCAAACTGTTTGATGATGCGGGGAATATCCTTGGCCTGCTGGGGCGTGGTGACATAAGCGGCGGCCCGGCGCTCGGGGCTGAAGGTCATCAGGATGCCGAACAGCAGCACCGACACGCCGAAAAGAACGAAGGTCAGAAAGAAAAACCGCCTGAGAATATAGGTGTGCATAAGCTCCCGGAAGAAAGAGAAAGTTCGGTCGCGTGTGCCTCTTCCCTAGACGCGGAAGATTTCGTCCTCATATGAAGACAATAAATGAGGTGCGAATCCTGTTTTTCTTTTTCCCTTTTGTTACGAGGCCTGCGCATCGGTGCCGTGGCCGAAATAGACGCGTCGACTGTCTGAGCCACGCGACCAGCGGGGCGAGTTTCGGCGCGTCCGGCCGCGGCTCCGATGCGCAGGCGAACCCGAAGGGCACGTGACACGGCGTTTTCTTTTGGTTCGTTTTCTTTCACGAGAAAGAAAATGAACGACGATTTATGAAAGACCATTAATGTTTTTTTGAGCCGATGGGAAGTCGTTTTCCATCGGCCGGTCATCTTCTGTAATGCTTCAGCACATTACTCTTTCCAGATCTCCATCAACATCTCATTCGCATCCATCAGCATGGGGTTGGGGGTGTAGCCCTTGACCCAGTCGCGATAAGCCCGCACCACGATCTGCTGGTAAAGCGGCACGGCAATGGCCTCCTCGTAGAAGAGATCCTGCAAACGCGAGTAGATTTTACCCCGCTGGGCCGGGTCGATGGTGGCGATGCCCTCATCGCACAGGCGGTCCACTTCGTCGTTCTGGTAGGCCATGTAGCGCCCATAGACGCCCTGGGAGTGCATGAAGGTGTAGACGAAGTTATGGGGATCGGCATAATCCGCCCCCCATCCGATCAGGAAGAGCGGATACATGAAGTTGCGGTACTTGACCAGATAATCCTTCCACTCCACATTGCGGACTTCGATCTGGAACTTGGGATTGAGGGACATGATGTTTTCCGCCAGCATGATGGCTGCGGCTTCCCGCATCTCATTGCCCGTATTGTGGGTGATGATCATTTTAAACCCTTTTTCCCACAACTGGCCGTCAAAGGCCTTTTTCATGAATTCCGCGGACTTCGTCAGGTCGAAATCATAGACCGGGACTTCCTTGTGATAGGCCAAACCTTCGATATTGGGGCTGGTGGGCATAACGACAAGCCCGTTGAACACATCTTCGGCATAGGTGGCACGGTCGAAGGCGTGCAGGAAGGCCTTGCGCACGTTGATATCGCTGAAAAAATCCGGAGGAATGCCGTCGCCGTCCAGTTTGCCGCTGCCGATATTGGGGTTTCCGGTAGGCGTGATCTTCTGACAGAAAAACGCCATGGTCACCGAGAGCTGGGGAATTTCATAGAATGTCAGCCCCTTCATGGCTTTCACTTCAGGTACGTATGGATTGTCCACGGTGACACGGTCGGCGTCGCCGTTCTGTAGCATGAGCTTGCGCGTGCTCCATTCCTTCACGTATTTGATGATAGCGGTTTTAATCTTGGCCGGGCCACCCCAGTAGCCGTCGAAGCGTTCAAACACGAATTGTTTGTTGGGTTCCCAGGACTTCATCTTGTAAGCGTTGGTGCCGTTGGCAATCTTCTGCAACGGCTCGTGCCCCGGCGCCGGATTGTTGAATTTATCCGCGTTGGCCAGCGATCCATCCCAGCAGCCGTTAGACACGCACCATTCCTTGCTCATGACCACCGAAGACGAATACGCCAGAATTCCCATGAAGGGCGGATAGGGATTGGGCAGGTGAAATATCACCTGATCCCCTTTGGCTTCGACACATTTGTCGATTTTTTCCATGATGCCCGGAATGATCTTGCCGTCCTTGTCACGGGTGGAGCCTTCACCGGTGAGAGCTTCCAGCAGCATCCACATGGGGCCGCCATCCGGGTCGGCTATCATGTTGCGTTTGAAGCTGTAGACCACGTCCTCCGGGGTCAGGGTCTGCCCTTCATGAAACGTGACCCCTTTGCGGATCGTAAAAGCGTAGGTCTTGCCGTCGGCTGAAATACCGCCGTTTTCAAGGGACGGCACTTCCGTCGTCAGCAGGGGCTTGAACTTGTCCGTATGGCCGCCATCAAAAAAAATCAGCGGCTCGTAGATGTTCCAGAGCCGCTGGGAAGAGGTGGTGTCGTAGGCCACGCAAGGGTCGAGAGTGCGCAGGGTGCCGTAAGTGGCGAAGACAAAAGTGTCGGGGTTTTTGACTTCGGCATGGGCCGTGCTGACCAACATGACCAGCAAAATGACGAGAAGATTGGAGAAGCATTTTTTCTTCATAACGCCCCCTTATGAGTTGGTGGGTCCGTTCGTGAGCCTTAATGCATGTCAAGACGTCACGATGGTGTCCAAATTCAGAAGTAGCTGTTGCCTTCTGATAATGGTCATATCAGCAATGAATGAAAGAGGATCGGGTTATGGTGCACAACCGGTATGCCTCAATAACTGACGATGCCGGTATAATTCCACGGTGTAATAGCTTTCAGTTCCGTCTTGAGGGCGTCACTGATGGTCAATCCGTCAATGAATACGGCCAATACCTTCTGGTCGATGTGTGTATTGGTGCGGGTCAGGTCGCGCAGGGCCTCATAGGGTTTGGGAAATCCTTCCCGGCGCAGCACCGTCTGGATCGCTTCGGCCACCACGGCCCAGTTGGCCTCCAGATCGCTTCGGATGGCATCCTCAGCCAGCAGCAGTTTGTCCATCCCCCGCAGCAGGGACTTGATGGCGATCACGATATGCGCCAGGGGAACGCCGATATTGCGGGTCACGGTGGAGTCGGTGAGGTCTCGCTGAAGTCGCGAAATGGGCAGTTTGGCGGATAGGTGCTCCAGCAAGGCATTGGCGACCCCCAGGTTGCCTTCGGCATTTTCAAAATCGATGGGGTTCACTTTGTGCGGCATGGTGGACGACCCCACTTCCCCGGCCTTGATCTTCTGCCGGAAGTAATTCATGGAGATGTAAGTCCACACGTCCCGGGCGAAATCAATCAGAATGGTATTGAGACGCTTCACCCCGTCGCAGAAGGCCGCCAGGTTGTCGTAGTGTTCGATCTGGGTGGTCACCCGGCAGCGGCGCAGCCCCAAGACATCGTTCACCAGGCGATCGGCAAAGGCCTGCCAGTCGACATCCGGGTAGGCGATGTGATGGGCGTTGAAATTGCCGGTGGCGCCCCCCAGTTTACCGCTGAACGGGATGGCTGCGAGGAGATCGAGCTGGCCCTCCAGGCGCTCGACGAAAACATAGAGCTCCTTGCCCAGTCGGGTGGGCGATGCCGGTTGGCCATGGGTGCGGGCCAGCATGGGCACGTCCCGCCATTCCTCGGACCGGGCCTTCAATCCCGCGATCACCTGCCCATAAAGCGGCCGGACAACCGTCTCCCAGGCCTCTTTCAGGGCCAGGGGGGCCGCCGTATTGTTGATATCCTGGGAGGTCAGTCCGAAGTGGATGAATTCCTTGCTGGTATCCAGTCCCAATGCTTCGAACTGATCCTTGAGGAAATATTCCACGGCCTTCACGTCATGGTTGGTTTCCTGCTCGATGCGTTTGACGGCCTCGGCATCTTCCAGACGGAAGTCCTGATAGATCGCCCGCAGGGCGTCAAACCGCGCCGCATTAACCCCGGCCAATGGCGGCAGGGGCAATTCGCACAGGGCGATAAAATATTCGATCTCCACACGCACCCGATACCGGATGAGCGCACTTTCCGAAAAAAAGGCGGAGAGATCCTGAGTGGCGCGGCGATAACGGCCGTCTACGGGTGAAATGGCTTCCAGGGGAGAAAATTCCATGGTATGTTTCAATCGTTTCGGTAGTGAGGTAAAGGAAACGTTCTGCTTCCGGCGGCGGGTAAACAAAGCCGACGTCCTCGCTATAGACGACTATCCATCGCAGTGTCAAGTATACTGTTCAAGGCCTGTCGATACGCGGTTGGCTGGCGCTATTGCAGCAAGCGCTGAACATGCCCGATAAATGCCCCGATTAAAAACAGTCCCCGGCGCTCAGTCGTCCGGGAAATCACAAGAAGGAGAGAATCATGACGGCCCGTAAAATCCCCAAGCGAAGTGCTATCCCGGAAAAGCATCAGTGGGACCTGACCCCTCTTTTCGCCGACGACACCCAATGGCAGACCCTGTTTGACCAATTAACATCCGAACTGCCGGGCTATGCGCGTTATCAGGGGCACCTGGGGGACTCGGCGGAGGCCCTCGCAGCGGCCGTTACCTTTGACCTCGACCTGTCCCGCCGCATCGAACGGCTCTACACCTACGCCCACCTCAAAAATGACGAGGACAAGTCCAACCAGACCTATCTGGCCATGTACCAGCGGGCCGTGAGTCTCTATACCCGCACCTCCGAGCTGTCCGGTTTCATGCGCCCCGAAATCATGGCGATTCCTGCAGAAACCATGCAGACGTATTTAGCGAGTGATGCCCTGGCGGACTTCCGCTTTTACCTCGAAAAAATGCTGCGCCACCGGCCGCATACCCTCGATGGCCCCATGGAAGAAATGCTGGCCATGAGCCGTGAGATGGCCCAGACCGCCTCACAGGTGTTCAGTCAGCTCGACAATGTGGACCTGTCGTTCGGCACCATCAGCGACGGCACCAACGGGGAAACCGAGCTCAGCCACGGCAATTTCACCACCTTTCTGCAGCACCCCGATCGCGCCATACGGCGCAAGGCTTTTTCCCAATATTATGCCGCCTACGAGAATCACCAGAACACGATTGCCGCCGCCCTGGCGGGAACGGTCAAGGCCGACCTGTTCTATGCCCGCAGCCGCAAGCACACCACCTGCCGCGAGGCGGCCCTGTTCGGCGACGACATTCCCCTGGCGGTATATGATAACCTGCTGGAAACCGTTAAAACCGACCAGGATCCCCTTTTCACCTATCTCGATTTTCGTCGGGATGCCCTATCGCTCGACGAACTGCATTTCTATGACACCTATGTGCCCATCGTGCGCGACATTGCCTTTGACATGACTTACGAAGAAGCCGTCGCGACCTGCATCGAGGCATTGGCGCCTCTGGGAACGGCTTATACCGACGCGCTCCGGAAGGGATTGACGGGAGGCTGGGTCGACCGCTACGAAAACCGGGGAAAACGCAGCGGGGCCTATTCTTCCGGCTGCTACGATTCACCTCCTTATATCCTGTTGAATTACGAGCGCGCCAACATCAACAGCCTATACACCCTGATCCACGAAGCCGGTCATTCCATGCACTCCTACCTGTCCTGCCGGCACCAGCCCTATGTTTACCACGGCTATACCATCTTCGTGGCGGAAGTGGCCTCGACTTTCAACGAAACCCTGCTGAGCGCCCACTTGCTGAAGCGCTACCGAGATGACCCGCGCATGCAGGCCTACATCCTCAACCGTGAAATCGACAACATTCGGGGCACCCTCTTTCGCCAGACCATGTTCGCCGAATTCGAGCTGCGCATCCATGCCCTGGCCGAAGCCCAGGAACCCCTCACCCTGGACGTCCTAACCGGCATCTATCACGAGCTGCTGACCGCACACTTCGGCGATCATCTGGTGATAGATGATGCCCTGAAGCTGGAATGCCTGCGCATTCCCCATTTCTATTCGGCCTTCTACGTCTACAAATATGCCACGGGAATTTCAGCGGCCATTGCTTTGGCCAACCGGGTCATGCGGGGTGAAGACGGGGCGTGTGACGATTACCTGCGGTTTCTGACCCTGGGGGGAAGTCAATTCCCGCTGGAAGAACTGCTGGCAGCCGGAGTGGACATGCGCTCCCCGGCGCCGGTGGCCCAGGCCATCGCTCATTTCGGACGGCTGGTGGATGAACTACAAAAGACCTACCGCGCCCTTTGAACCAAATCCGTCCGGAGAAACGATGGGACGGGTTTTTATCGAAAGGGCTTTACGTGCGCCTGACCGGCATTTCAATAGGACGCCAGCAAGGCTGCCAGAAACTGATAGACCCGCCCCACGGACGGCACATTCAGTTTTTCGTCCGGTGAGTGGGGATGGCGCAGGTTCGGACCAATGGAAATCATCTCCATCCCCGGCACTTTGTCGCCGATCAACCCGCACTCCAGGCCGGCGTGGATCACTTCCACCACCGGGGCTTTTTCGTACAATGCGCCGTAAACCTCCCGGCAGCGCTCGAGAAGAGCAGCCTGCATGTCCGGCGCCCAGGCCGGGTGGTGGTTCATGCGGGTGGCCGAAGCGCCTGCCAGTCCCGCCACCGCGGTAACGCGTTCCGTCATCTCGTCCAGACGCGACATGGCGGAACTGCGTTGACTGCTGATGATATCGAGGGTATCTTTTTCGATGCGCGCAATCGCCAGGTTGCAGGACGTTTCCACCAGCCCCGCCACCCGGGTGGACATACCGTGCACGCCGTGGGGCAGCGCATTTAACAAGCGAACCGCCTGGACGGCGCTTTCAGGGTGCAAAACGCGATCCGGCAGCGTATCCTCCATAGCTTCGAAATGCACGAACAGGTTGGGTTCGGTATCGGCGTGTTCTTCCAGAAAAATATGCTCGCACCCCTTCACCGCATCGCGCACCGCGGCCGCCTGTGCGGGCGGGAAAGCTACCCAAGCCGATGCATCCCTTGGAATCGCATTGTGGGCCGATCCACCTGATAGAGAAACCAGGCAGACATCATCCAGCCCCTGCAGCTGCAGCAACAGGCGGCCCAGCAAACGATTGGCATTGGCCCGCGGCTTGTGAATATCCACCCCGGAGTGTCCGCCGCGCAGCCCCCCGACCACGACCCGGCCGAAATCCCCACCGGCCGGCCGATCCTCATAGACCAGCGGCAACCGGACCAATGTTTCTTCTCCACCGGCACATCCAATGGTGAAGACCCCTTCGTCTTCGGAGTCGATATTGATAAGAATACGGCCGGTGATAAGGGAAGCATCGAGCTTGTGGGCACCGATCAGGCCGCTTTCTTCGTCCACGGTGAAGAGCAGTTCCAGCGGCGGATGGCGAACGGCGTCGTCCTCCACCAATACAAGGGCCATGGCCAGGGCAATCCCATTGTCCGCGCCCAAGGTCGTGCCGTCGGCATGAATCCAATCCCCGTCACGTACCACACGAATTGGATCGCGTTCAAAATCGTGCGCCGATTCGGGCGTTTTCTCGCAGACCATATCCATATGGCCTTGCAGAATTACCGTCGGTTTGTCGTCCATACCGCGTGACGCCGGCACCTGAATCACCAGATTCCCGGCGGCATCACCGCGAAAGGGATATCCATGCTCGCGCGCCCAATCCATCAGCCAGGCGGCCAGCTTAGCTTCATTTTTCGAGCAGCGGGGAATCGCACTGATCGCCTCGAATGTTTCGATAATCGTGGTCGTCACCTTCTCCATCATGCTGGCATTCCTTTTCACGGATAATGGTTCGTCATTGATTTAACCGGCGGCGATGATATGGTAAAAAATCTTTGAAGTCAAAGTCCACCCGGTGCCTCGACACGGTCCACTATCGGATGACAGCGGGACACGGGCGTGTTCTTTTGGTTCGTATTTCTGATGGAATTGTAAAATGTCTTGAAGCCGTCACTCCCGCGAAGGAGGCTGTGTCGCAATGACCAAACAACGCCTATGCTTTATTGTGTCATTCCGGACTTGATCCGGAATCCATTGGATTTAAGCAGCGTTGCCATTCTGGATGCCTGATTGTGTCCGGCATGACGGGCATAAAAACAATGTTTTTCTGGATTGCGACACAGCCTCGAAGGCGGGAGTCCATAACCCATTGCAGAAAAACACCCCGGATCGGTCGAGCCTCTCCTGGTCTTCCACCAGAGGTCGAAGGTTTAGGACAAAACGAAATGCTGACGACACTGTTTCAACACCTTCGCGCCTTAATGGTGATGCTCATGGTTATCGCCAACACGGTATTCTGGGGGATCCCGGTGCATCTGGTGGCACTGGCCAAACTGGTAGCCTGGCGTACCGACTGGGAAACCGCCTGTGCCCGTGCCCTGATGAAGACGGTGCGGGGTTGGATCGGCGGCAATCTCCTGATCCAGGATCTTTTCCTGCCGATATCCTGGGATATCCAGGGAACCGATGGCCTACGGCCTGACAAGTGGTACATGGTGGTCTGCAATCACCAAACCTGGGCCGACATTCCGGTATTGCTGAAAGCCCTCACCGACCGCATTCCCTTTCCCAAGATATTCGCCAAGCAGCAAATGCTCTGGATCCCTATCATTGGCTCTGCCCTGTGGGCGCTGGATTATCCGTTTATGAAGCGCTACTCCCGGGAATACCTGGCGCACCACCCCGACAAAAGTGGCCTCGATCTGGAAACCACCCGCCAGGCCTGCCGCAAATACCATTTTACACCGGTGTCGATCCTCAATTTCATCGAGGGGACCCGTTTTACACATGAAAAGCAACGGCGCCAGAGAACGCCCTACCGACACCTTCTGCGCCCCAAGGCCGGCGGGCTGGCCTTTGCAATCGAGGTCATGGAGGGCCGCATCACCCATATGCTGGATGTCACGATCGTCTACCCTGACGGAATGACGGATTTTTGGGCCTACCTTGGGGGAAAAATCCAACGCGTTTCCGTTCACATTCGTGAAATCACCATTCCGGAGCCGCTTCTGCAGGGCCGCTATGCCGATGATCCTGAGTTCCGTAAAGCATTCCAGAAATGGATCCGCCATGTGTGGGAGGAAAAAGACACCCTGATCGACCGCCTGCTCGAGCATCATGCCCCTGCTGCTCGATTTCCGGAAAACTGATCCCTGTTCGCTGTCCATCATCAGCACCTGCAAAACCGCCACAGAAACCAGAAAAGTATTGACCTCACCCAATGCCCCTCTTAAGGTAATGCTCACTTTTCCCGAAAATCAGATTCCACCGTGAATGAACCATCACCCGAGCCATCAAAGGAGGAAAATCATGCGGATTTCGTGCCTGATAATGTTGACCATTTTTATCATGGCAATGACGGCCGGCATGGCGGTTGCCCAGGAATTGATCGTCTTTCCGGCCAAGGGCCAGAGCAACGACCAGATGGAGCAGGATAAGTTCTCCTGCTACACCTGGGCCAAAAACGAAACCGGCTTCGATCCCATGGCACCGCCCACTGCTACGGCGCCCCCGCCCCAACAGGAAGCGGCCCAAGGCGGTGTGTTCCGGGGAGCGGCCCGTGGCGCCTTGGTGGGGGTTGCGGCCGGCGCCATTGCCGGTGATGCCGGCAAAGGGGCAGCCATCGGGGCGGCCTCCGGCGGTCTTCTGGGCGGCATGCGGCGCAATGATCAGCGCCGCCGGGAGGCGAGCAACCAACAGCAGTGGGAACAGCAACAAGCCCAGCAGTATTCGCAGAAACGCAACACCTATAACCGCGCCTATTCGGCCTGTCTCGAAGGCAAGGGCTACACGGTAAAATAGAAAGGAACCTGAAATGGAGATTCGAACGCGAATCGTGATCGGTTTACTGTCTCTCACCATGATGGTGGTTCCCTTTGGGGCCGTGGCAGCCGACTTTGACGGCAGCCGCCCCTTGATAATGGCCATCATCGATATCATCGAGTGTCATCCCGGGGGCGCTTGTGAAACCGTGACGCCCCAAGAGGCGCGGCTGCCCCGGTTTCTGGAAATCGATGTCGACAAAAAGGAAATCAGCGAAGTTGGGGATGCCAAAGAGGAACGGCGCACCATGATTCAGAACGTCACGCAAGGCGAAGGTGTCTTGATATTGCAGGGCGCCCAGAACGGGCGTGGTTGGTCCATCACGATCACGGAAGCCAGCGGAGAGGCCGTGGCCACAGTCTCCGACCCCGTCAGCGGCTTCGTCCTGTTCGGGGCCTGCACGCCTCGCTGATGATAGACGGCGACCGACTTCCGCTGTAGAGGAAAGAATGCCGGCATGCTGACGCTTTCCTGGGCCATCGACCAGATCAACTTCACCATTCCGGTGCACGACCCCATGCTGGCCGCCATTGCCGGGGGCGCCATCCTCGGCACCGGCGCGGGCATAACACTGCATTCACTGGGATCATCCGGCGGCAACGACGTCATCGCCGTCTTGCTGAACCAGAAATTCAACATCCGGATGGGAACCTTCTTTTTTGGGTTCAACCTGGAAGAAATCGTGTTCGATCTGGACCCGGACGCTTTCGTCACAATTGAAAGAACCTTCAATGTTTTGGGAAGAGGCTTTTCACACCGTAAAATCTACTGAACCAGAGGAACGCATCATCATGGCCCAAGCCCGCCACACAACCGAAAGCCTTCTGCCCCGCGAACCCATCGACAGCCTGGTCGATCCCCTGAAGCGCTTCCTGCACATCGAAGCCGCCAGTGGCGTCGTCCTCCTAGTGGCCACGGCCATCGCCCTGACGTTGGCGAATCTGCCAACGGCCGATTGGTTCCTGGGGATCTGGAAGACCCGTTTCACCATCGGCCTGGGTAGCTTCCAGATGGACCACTCCCTGCAGCACTGGATCAACGACGGATTGATGGCCATTTTCTTTTTCGTCATCGGCCTTGAGGTCAAACGGGAACTCGTCATGGGGGAACTCCAGGATCTGCGGAAGGCTGTTTTGCCCATCGCCGCCGCCCTGGGAGGAATGCTGATCCCGGCCGAGGTCTACCTGATGCTGCAATGGGGCGAGCCCGGGGCACGGGGATGGGGCATTCCCATGGCCACCGACATCGCGTTCGTTGTGGGTTGTCTGGCCGTGCTGGGCAAACGGATACCCGGCAGTTTGCGCATCCTGCTGCTGTCCCTGGCGATTGCCGACGATATCGGTGCCATCCTGGTGATCGCCATCGGCTATACCGAAAGCCTCAACATGACGGCCCTCGCATTAGGGGGGCTCGGCATCGCAGTTCTTCCGCTGATGATACGGGTCGGTATCCGCAGCCCGGGAGTCTATTATGCGCTGATGCTGTTGACCTGGTTGGCTTTTCACGAATCGGGCGTCCATGCCACCATCGCCGGTGTCATCTTCGGCCTGATGATGCCGGCCCGATCCTGGATCACCGAAAGCCGCCTTGAATCGATTTTCAGCCGAACGCGTCATTTTCTGAAGGGCGATGGGTGGCGCACCTCGACCGACCGCTATGCCGTGCTGCGCCAGATGGAGCGGGCGGCGCGCAAGAGTATCTCGCCCCTCGAACGCCACGAAACCGAGCTTCATCCCTGGGTGGGGTTTCTGATCATGCCCGTTTTTGCCCTGGCCAATGCCGGGGTTCCGATTCAGGCGGCGGCCTTCCTCGATCCGGTAGCACTTGCCACGGCGCTGGGCCTGGTTGTCGGCAAACCGGTGGGCATTCTCCTGTTCAGCTGGCTGGCGGTAAAATTCAAGCTGGCCCGTCTGCCGGAAGGCATCAACTGGGGCGTCATCCTAGGCGGCGGGTTTCTGGCGGGCATCGGGTTTACCATGGCATTGTTCATCTCCGGCCTTGCGCTAAGCGGTCCGGTGCTTGACGCCGCCAAGGTCGGCGTCATGGCAGGATCGGCCTTCAGCGCTGTTGTCGGCATGACCCTGTTGGTTATCTTTCTCCCCAAACCATCCCCAATCGTCGACCAACACACCGCCATGACGCAGCCACTGTAATCAAAACGCCCGCTTCGTGCGAACCGAAGCGGGCGTTTTGCCTTACAATGGTGGACCTGTCAAACCGCTTAATCTTTCTGTTCGTACTCCAGGGTCACCGTCACCGTACGGTTAAGGGCACGATTTTCCGGTAAACCATTGCCGTAGAGCGGATCGAAAGAACCGACCCCCATATGCGTGAGGGTGTCAGAAGACGTTTCCCCGATCGCGGCGGCAATTTGATCATACACCGCCTTGGCGCGACGTTCGGATAACTTGAGGTTGTAGGCTTCCTTGCCGATATTGTCGGTATGGCCGACAATCGCCACCTGGGCGGCCGGAAATTCACGGATGCGGGCAACAATCGTTTCGACCACGGAAGCGTTGCGCTCTTTGATTCTGTCACTGTCAAAATCAAACAGGATCAGGGCATACTTCTCCTGGACACGATACCCGAGGTTGCGCGCCCGCTGGGTTTCCCGCTGGACAAAATCGATCGTCATCGGGGCGGTCGTCAAGGAAAGCGCCTGGCTCTCGGTATCTTCAACGTCGATCTCCGCCGTCAACCGGCTGAATTGGGATAAGGCCATGGGGCTCAGGGCGTCATCTTTGAGAATTATTTCCTCATCCGGCATGCCGGTTCCGGTCTGGGAAAAGATGGGCTGATCGTCCCCCAAAATCGTGATGCGCCAGTTGAGAATACCGTGCTCCGATACGATCGCCGGTTTGACGATCACATCCGCCACATCACTTTGGGCTTCCACATAGGTGCTCCGGACGACATCCAGAAGCGCCGCCTGTTCCGAGCGAATCTCGACCCGCCGGTTTTCCGCCTGCCCTTCCGGCGTACGGCCGGACGTGGGGACTTCCGGCAGGTTGCGGGCTTCTACGACCATCCGCGCGGGATCGATGCCCCAGATATACTGCAGATAGGCTTTGACCCCTTCGGCCCGGGCGCGGGACAGGTCCTTGCGTCCCTTCTCCTCGCCGACATTGACATTGCAGCCAACCAGTTCGACCGTCGCTTCCGGATTGGTGCGCATTCGCAGGCCAATGATGTTGAGCAGGTTGGCATATTTTTCCTTGGTGCCGCGCAACGCTTCTTCGGAAAATGATCCGGTCTGCCCCTGGTCCTGATAGCGGACATAACGGGGGGCGATGGCGCTTTCCCCTTCTGCGAAATAAATATAGTTCAACAGGGGCGAACTATCGATGGTGGTGATCTCCTCGATCCGCATGGCATCGGCGCCTAAGGCAAGGCTGCCGGTAGGGGGAAACAGGAACTGGTAGTCCACCACATAGCGATAAAGCAGCTTGGAGGATACGGCCTCGAAAATCGGTCCCAGTTCGGCTGCGGTGGTGGCTTTCCAGGTGCGCCCGCCATTGTCCTTCGCGAATGACGTCAAGAAAGGATCCATCTTTTCGCCGGGCATGTAGTCGATTCCGTATACTTCCAATTTGGAGATGCCTTCAGCAGCCTTCTTCACATCGGTTTCCGAGTAGGCGCTGTTGATGTCTTCCCCGTCGGTAAAGACCACCATAAACTTGTATCCGTCTTCGGGCATCGCGCAAATCAGGTCCAGACCGGCCAGCATGCCTTCATACAGGACAGTTTTGGCCGTGAGCCCGCGGTCAAAACTTTCTCTGAGAAACGTGCGCAGTTCACCAGGCTGGTTGGACTGCTTAACGGTGACATGCAGCGGCTTGCCCCCGAACGTCTGGGTCTGATCGTCATCGAAGACGATCAAGGTGATATTGTCGATGGGCCGCATGATCTTGTATATATTTTCCATCGCCTCCAGAATCGAATCCACCGCCCGCCGTTGCTTCATGGAAGCGGAATTATCCACTACCAGCACGATATTGAGGCTCACTTCCTGGCTGGTTTCCAGGGTCTCGACCCCCAGGATCCTGGCTTGTTTGCCATTTCGCAGAAAAATAAAATCCATGGCGGTCAACCCGCGCACGGGATTTCCCTCGCTGTCCGAGGCGGAAATCAACAGTTTTCCGGGAGCGATGGATTGATACGAAAGGTCGGCCACAGCATCCGGTTTCTGGATATCAAATGTTTCCTGGCATAGACCAACCTGACCTGACAAAAGGATAAACACCAGCGCAAAAAAGAGTCTATAGGGTTTCCGCATCTTTCCTCCTTTAGAATTTTTACAATTCGAAAACACTATCCCTGTGCTGGCCAGGCACGGGAACAAATGGTGTATTAGTCGATCATCCCGGGTTTTTCAACTGCGAGGTGGGTAACTCGACCCTGGCGCCAGTCCTGGATGGCCAGTCGCGGTCCGTTTATGGCATCGATGGCCCGGGATCTGGCCATATCCACCTCTATTTTATCGATCCATCGACGGTCCGTTTCGCAAAGAGTTGATAATTTTATTTATATTATATTTTATAAAATATAATTATATTTATTTTATATTTTTATTGACATCCGCTCGTATTCCTGCGTATGAAATGCCGAAAATGCAAGACGCTTTACTCAGAGGTATGAAATCCTGCTAAGCAAGGACACTCCATGATCAAACACCTGACTGCGCAAATACGGATGTGGTTCATCCTCCCAATGCATCAGGCATTTATATTCCGTTTTTTTACCCCCCGGCACATGAAGAATTCTTCATGTGCCGTTTTTATATATGGATCTATGTTCTGTACACCGCATGCTGAGCCGCGGCTTACAGAATCTCTGCTTAACAATTCCAACTGAGGAGGAAGCATGAAACGTTTTACAATTTTCAGTCTACTGATGTTTCTCGTGGCAGTATTGATTCTGCCGGTATCGGCGTCTGCCGAAAAAACACTGAAAATCGGTTTGGGTGATCCCATCGATTCGGACCAGGCTGTTTTGGCACTTCGGTTTAAAGAAATTGTGGAAAATACCAGTATAAGGTCGACATTTTTCCTGCCGGCCAGTTGGGTGATGAGCAGAAAATGGTGAAAGATTCCCGCCGCGGATCCATTGACGGCGCCGTTGTAGCGGTAAACAACATCACCCCGTTTGCAAAATCGGTGGGCATTTTGACCCTTCCCTATCTGATGCAAAGCTTTGACGATGCCGTCAAGGCGACCACCGGCGAGCTTGGTGACAAGTGGCGGGAGGTACTGATCAAGGAAGCCGGTGTTCGTGTGCTCGGCTGGGCCTATTCCAATTTTCGCGTACTGACCAACTCCAAAAAACCAATCAACAATCTCAGCGATCTCAAGGGGCTGAAAATCCGGGTCCCCAAAAACGCCATCATGATCGAAACCTGGCAGGCGCTCGGTGCCGAGCCGATTCCGATGGCATGGCCGGAAACGTTCACCGCATTGCAGCAGAAAGTGGTCGACGGGCAGGACAATCCGCATATTACGAACTTCTCCATGAAGTTTTATGAAGTTCAGGACTACACGTCCGAGGTTCACTATCTGTTTTCGCTTCAGCCTCTGGTTGTGGGGGAGAAGTTTTTCCAATCCCTGTCAGCAGAGGATCAGGCCATGTTTACCCGTGCGGGTATCGAGGCCCAGGAGTACAATCTGCTCTTCAGCGTTACCAAATCCGAAGCGGCAAAACAGAACATGATCGACAAAGGTGTGAAATACAACGAAGTCGAAGATGAAGCCGAATGGTCAAAAATCGCCATGGAAGTCGTGTGGCCGAAGTTCTACGACACCGTCGGCGGCAAGGCGGAAGTCGACAACGTTTTGAAGGCCCTTGGCCGATAGACCTTAAGACATCTGCCCGGCATTTGCCGGGCAGATCTATTTCCCTATTTCGGAGTCGCTTATGAAAGCCAGACCCCTGCTTAAGTTCCTGGACAATTTTGAGAGTTATGTCTGCCAGGTGTTACTGGTGTTTTTCGTATGCCTGCTTTTCTTGCAAATTATGCTCCGATTGACTTTCGGCGCAGCCCTCATACTTGCTCAATATATCCCGTTTCTTCAATCATACCCGCTGCCGGCGTCCATCCCCTGGGGAGAAGAGCTCTCCCGTATGGCCTTTGTTTGGTTCGTTTTCCTGGGCGCGACCTATGCCGCCCGGCTGGCCGCTCACAACCGCGTGACCTTTCAGTTTAAGATTTTCCCGAAAATCGTCGGAGATATCTCGATGCTGATTTCCGACCTCATCTGGATCGCCTTTAATTGCACCATGATCTATTTCAGCATCAATGTGATCCGCGAAGGGTTTGAGTACCCTGAGTATTCCCCAACGCTTGACTGGGTTATGGCCTACATTTTTATGATTTTTCCCCTTGCCTTTTCCCTGATGACCGTACGGATCATTCAGGTCAATATAATGAAGTTTTTTCTCAAGATAGAAATTGCCGATGTCGACAAAATAGACGCAGGGGATATCGATGATGAAATCCCGGAAAGCGGGGTGCCATCATGAGTGTTACCGCTGTCATCTTTATCACATTCGTAGGTCTTTTATTCATCGGAGCGCCGATTACGCTTTCCCTTGGCGCCGCCGCCATGGGGGGCATGATCGTCAGCGGCAAACCCCTGGAAGGTTTGGTCGAAATCGCCTATACCTCGGTCAACTCGTTCCCTATTATGGCGCTGCCGGCATTTATTCTGTCGGGCGCGTTGATGGAATCGGCGGGTTTATCAAGGCGGCTGGTTGCCGTGGCCGAAGCAATGGCCGGCCCATTTACCGGTGGTATGGCGACATCCACGATTTTATCCTGTCTTTTTTTCGGTGCGATCTCGGGATCGGGACCAGCGACGACGGCGGCCGTCGGGATGCTGATGATTCCAGCCATGACGCGCCACGGCTATGCGAGAGGTTATGCGGGGGCCGTCACGTCCTCTTCGGGAGGGCTCGGTGTGGTGATCCCGCCCAGCATTCCCATGGTCATTTATGGCGTAGCTGCGTCCCAATCCATCGCGGCCTTGTTTATCGCCGGATTTATTCCCGGCGTGATGCTGGCCGTCGGTCTGATGACCATGAATTACATCCAATCCAAGCGTAAAGGTTTCCAGGGTGACGGCAAGACACTTTCCGCCAAAACGATCGTTGTCGCAATGAAGGAAGGTTTTTGGGCGCTTCTGGCACCCGTGATCATCCTTGGTGGGATCTACACCGGGTTCTTTACACCCACCGAGGCGGCGATTGTTGCCATATTCTACACACTTTTCGTGGGGATTTTCATTTACAGGGAAATCGAACTCAAGGGGGTCATGAAGGCCCTCGAGAGTACCACCTGGATTACCGGCCGCGTTCTGATCATCATGTTTACGGCCCTGGCATTCGGTCAACTGCTGACCATCAACAAAATCCCCGACCTGATTGCGCAGGCATTGTTGGATTTTACCGGGAATCTCTATTTGATCTGGGTGCTGATCATTATATTTCTCTTGTTTATGGGGATGTTTATGGAGACCCTGGCCACCATCATGCTGGTGACACCCGTATTGCTGCCGGTCATGGTTTCCCTCGGTGTGGACCCGATCCATTTCGGGGTTGTTCTGGTTTGCTGCTGTGAAATCGGATTTGCCACGCCGCCATTGGGCGAAAATATGTTTGTCGCTTCGGGTGTGGCCCGAACCACGCTGGAAGATATTTCGGTGAATGCCCTGCCGTTCGTTTTCGTCAGTGTGATGGTGGTATTTCTGATCGCCTATTTCCCGGCCCTGACACTGTGGCTGCCGGATTTGCTGGGAACATTGATTAAATAAATGATTCTTACGACCTGGCGTTTGCTTCGATAGATATCATTTACGAATGATGATTGAAATTGCAGTGATGAAACGGCGCCTTGTTTTCAACTATAATTTTATAAAATATTTTATATTTTTCGGGAGGGGCAATGGAGTACATCAAAAAAGCAGCCAAGACGGCCGAGTCCGATACGGAGAAAATTCGTAGTATTGTGCAGGGAATCCTTGCGGACATCGAGAAAAATGGTGAGGATGCCGTCATCAAACTGGCCAAAAAATTTGATAACTGGGATGCGGATTTTATCCTCAGTGAAGAAAAGAAACAGCGTCTCATCGCTGCCGTTCCTGAAAACATCAAACACGACATCCGTTTTGCCCACGCGCAGGTTCACGGGTTTGCCAAGTTGCAGCGGGACAGCATAAAGGAATTCGAAACAGAGACCCTGCCCGGCGTCCGCCTGGGCCAGCGCATCATTCCCATGGAGGTTGCCGGGTGTTATATCCCCGGAGGCCGTTTTGCCCATGCCTGCTCGGCCCTCATGAGCGTGGCCACCGCCAAGGCGGCCGGTGTTAAAACCGTGATCGCCTGTTCGCCGCCCCGTGGAGACAGCATCGCCCCTGCCGTGGTTTATGCCCTGGATGTGGCTGGTGCCGACATCATCATTGAAATGGGCGGGGTTCAAGCCATCGCCACCATGGCCTTCGGTCTTTTTACCGGCAAACCAGCCAATATTCTGGCCGGCCCGGGCAACGCCTATGTGGCCGAAGCCAAGAGCATTCTTTCATCCGCCGGCAAATGTACCATCGATGTATTCGCCGGCCCCACGGAATCGGCCATCATTGCCGATCAAACGGCGGATTACATGACGGTCGCCGTCGATCTGGTGTCCCAGGCCGAACATGGCTATGATTCCCCGGTGTGGCTTTTCACAGATTCCCGGGCGCTTGGTGAAAAAGTGCTGGAAGTGATCCCTAAAATCATTGCCGACATGCCCAACCCCGAAGTGCCGGAAACCGCCTGGCGGGACTATGGCGAGATCGTGTTGTGCCGCGACAGAGAGGAACTCTGCCGCATCAATGACACGTATGCTGCCGAGCATGTCCAGGTGATGGCGGAAGACCTGGACTGGTGGGTCGACAACCTAAGATCCTATGGATCCTTATTTTTAGGTGAAGGCAGCACGGTGCCCCACGGTGACAAATGTTCGGGCACCAATCACATCCTGCCCACCAAAAAGGCCGGTTATTACTCGGGTGGACTCAATGTTTTGAAGTTCCTCAAAATCTACACGTATCAGGAGATCAGCCGCGACGCGAACAAACTCATCAGCGGCGCAGCCTCGCGCCTGTCGCGGGTGGAAGGCATGGAAGGCCATGCCCGGGCGTGCGACTGGCGGCTGCGAAAATACTTCCCCGATCAGGACTGGGACTTCACGGTATACCAGCAAGCCAAATATTAATTGGTCCATTACCGCGGAAACATACCGTCATGCGGACACAGATGATACGCTAACGATCGTTCAGGAGCACCATCATGACCGACGCCGAAAAAAAAAGGTTCACAAAGGATTTCACCCTGCAGGAACCCATTTGCGATGCGGGAATTGAAAAGGCCGTTGCGATTTTAAAATCCGGGAAGATTCACCGTTACAATGTCGATCCGGATGAAAAGGGTGAAGCCGCTCTTCTGGAAGAAGAATTTGCCGCGTATATGGGCAAAAAATACTGCCTGGCCTGTGCCTCCTGTGGGAGTGCAATGTACCTGGCCCTTAAAAGCGTCGGCGTTAAACCAGGTGACAAAGTCCTGTGCAATGCCTACACCCTGGCGCCGGTTCCCGGAGCGATTGAAAACGCCGGCGCCGCTATTGAACTGGTCGATATTATTGACGACTACACCATCGACCTCGATGATCTCGAGCAAAAAGCCAAGGCCCCTGACGCCAAATGGTTCATGCTTTCCCACATGCGCGGCCATATCGCCAATATGGATCGGCTCATGGCGATCTGCAACACTCACGGGCTTGTCCTGATCGAAGACTGCGCCCATACCATGGGAGCCCTGTGGGATGGGAAAAAGTCGGGATCCTTTGGGGCCGTCGCCTGTTTCAGCACCCAAACTTACAAACACATGAACTCCGGCGAAGGCGGCCTGCTGGTGACCGACGACCCCGACCTGATCGCCCGCGCCATCATTTATTCAGGATCCTACATGCTCTATGAACGGCATACCTCCCGGCCCGGTATGGATGTATTCGAAAGCATCAAAACCATGGTTCCGAACTATTCCTGCCGTATGGATAACCTGCGGGCCGCCATCCTACGACCGCAGCTCAAAGTGTTGGACGCGCAGTGTGAGCGATGGAACAAACGCTACCGGATCCTGGAGCAGGGACTGAACGCGATCCACGGCATCACCTGCCCCCGAAGAGACCCCCGCGAAAAGTATGTCGGCAGTTCCATTCAGTTTTCCCTGACCGGTCAAGATGAAGCGACCATCAAACGATTTCTGGCGGAATGCCTGCAACAGGGGGTCGAACTTAAATGGTTCGGCAACAAAGAGCCCGTCGGGTTTACAAGTGCCTATGAAAGCTGGCGCTATTTTGGGACGCTGCCCCATCTGGCCAACACCAAACGCATCCTGGCCGTCATGTGCGATATGCGCATTCCCCTGACGTTTACCGAGGATGACTGCCGGCTTATCCTGGACATCATCAAAGACGTATCCGCAACCGTATTGACATAAAGGAGAACCATCATGCCGAAGACAACAATCAAAACAGATCACGCCCCGGCGGCCATCGGCCCTTATTCTCAAGCTGTGGTTTCAGGCAACATGCTTTTTACGTCCGGGCAGCTTCCCATCGATCCTGCCACCGGAAAAATTCCCGAAGGCAGCATTGAAGACAAGGCCCACATTGTTTTCAAAAACCTGGAAGCGATTGCCAAGGAGGCCGGAACGAGCCTGGACAATGCCGTCAAAACGACCGTCTTTCTGGCCGATATCAAAAATTTCCAAGCTGTTAACAGCGTCTATGCCCAGTACTTCAAAGAGCCCTATCCCGCGCGCAGTGCCTTCCAAGTGGCCGCACTGCCTTTGGGGGCGGATGTCGAGGTGGAAGCCATTTTCCAGCTATAGCGCCGATTGCGCTCCGGCCTATCGAACGATATCGGGCTGGTCGACGACGGCACTTCTCGAAGCACGCGCGATCAACATGGGGTCAAAGAACATTCGGCAACAAGCGCTTCAATCAAACACGTAATTGTTGAAAGGACAACCGATGAACTTTACCAAATTTCCCCGGAGAAACTATCTGCAGGGCCCGACGCCCATCGAGCTTTTGCCGTCCCTGAGCAAAGCGTTCGGCGGGGCGGTAAACCTTTACATCAAACGGGACGATCTTCTTCCGGGATCCGGCGGTGGCAATAAAACCAGGAAACTCGAGTTTTGTATCGCCGATGCGCTTGACCAGGGGGCCGACGCCATCATCACCTGCGGTGCCGTCCAGTCAAATCATGCCCGACTCACGGCGGCCTGGTCCGCCAAAGAAGGCCTCGATTGCCACCTTATCCTCGAAGAGCGCGTAAAAGGCTCTTACAAGGCCGAAGCAAGCGGCAACAATTTTCTTTTCGAGCTGCTTGACGTCAAAAGCATCGGTGTCGTTGCCGGTGGTTCCGACATGATGGCTGAAATGGGTAAAAAAGCCGATGCGCTCAAAGCCGATGGGAAAAAACCGTACATCATTCCCGGCGGCGCATCGAATCCGATCGGCGCTACGGGATACGCGGTTTGCGCTGAGGAGACCATGACGCAGCTGAATGCGATGCGGCTCGCTATCGATCACATATTTGTTCCTTCCGGATCCGCCGGAACCCATGCCGGCATGGTGGTCGGCATGATCGGCGTCAATGGCGGGATCCCCATCAGCGGCGTCAATGTCTCCCGGCCCAAAGATGTGCAGGAGGAGATCGTCTACAAGCTGGCCCTCGAAACCGCCGCACGGCTGGAAGTCAAAAATACCATTGCCCGTGAAGACATTGTCTGCTTTGATCAGTATGTCGGACCCGGTTACTCCCTGCCGACCGATTCCATGGTCGAGGCCGTCAAACTATTTGCCAAAACCGAGGCGATTCTTCTCGACCCGGTCTATTCCGGCAAAGCCGCCGCCGGACTTATCGATCTCGTTCGTAAAAACCATTTCCCCAAAGGGGCCAATGTGCTGTTTCTTCACACGGGCGGATCCCCTGCCCTGTATGCCTATATGGATACATTTCGACAGGGTTGATTCATAGGATGACGCGTTGTGACAGCGAGAGTCGCTGGTTGCGATGGCTCTCGCTAACATTTTCACAAGAGGGTTCGCAGCAAAATGAGCGATCATAAAGAGAGAACTGTCGGTATCCTGGGCGGGATGGGCCCGGAAGCCACGGTTGACCTGATGCAGAGGATTATCCGCCTGACGCCGGCACTGGACGATGCTGATCATATCCGCTGTATCGTGGACAATAACCCCAAAGTGCCATCCAGGATAAAAGCGATTATCGAAGGAGATGGCGAAGATCCCGGTCCCTGCATGGCCGATATGGGCCGGCGACTGGAAGCATGGGGGGCCGACTTCCTGGCGATTGCCTGCAATACGGCCCATTACTACTATGATGCGGTGCGTGAGGCGGTCCATATTCCGGTAATCAACCTGATTGATCTGGTAGTCAACCAAGTCAAGGATCGATTCCCGGAGTTGGACAAAGTCGGCATCCTGGCCTCCCCGGCCGTTGCCATGACAGGTCTTTACACCAAGCGGTTCCGTCGACTGGGAATTGAGGATATCTGGCCGGATCCGGATCATCAGGCGTGTCTTTTAAACGTCATCAAAGCCATCAAAAGCGGCAACACCGATGCCAACGTCCACGCTGACTATCGAACGGTGTGTGAAAACCTCAAGCATAGGGGAGCAACCGCAGCGATCATTGCCTGCACCGAGCTCAGCGCATTAGGCGGGCAGCTGCCCATCGGTGCCCTCGATGCCGCTGAGATCCTTGCGCAGGAGATCGTCGCGGTGGCCAAGAATCGAATCGCTATTATTCCGGGCATCCACAGGAGCTTCTAAAGTGGCTGACGACACTAAATCATCCATGAAATCACTGCAGGCTTATGAGAAAATAAGAGACATGATCCTCAGTGGCGCTAAGCTCCCGGGAACGCGCCTAGTGCTGTCGGAACTCGAATCCGAACTCGGCATCGGCCGAGGTCCTATCCGAGAAGCGCTCATGCGTCTGGATCGATCCGGGATCGTCAAGAATATTCCTTACAAAGGCGCGATTGTAGCGACACCGCCATCTCGCAAAGAGATTCTTCATATTTATGATCTTCGGGCGGATTTAGAAGCGAAGCTCGCGGTTGAAGCCATTGACAACCTGACGGACGAGGATATTCAAAAGCTTGAAGATTTGATCACGCTCATGGATACGCTCCCCCTGAACCACTATGAATTGGACCGACAGTTTCACAAAATTATCTGCGACGCATCCAGGCTTCCCCATCTTTGCGATATTGCCCAGGCACTGGTTCAGTCGGTGGAGAGCGTTTTGAACATCTATCGGCGCGAAAAAATGCATTGCATCAAATTTAATAAAGAACATCGGGCAATTCTCGATGCGCTTAAGAGCAAAAATCCGGATAAAGTAAAAAAGACTTTTGAAATCAATATT
Source organism: Deltaproteobacteria bacterium (assembly GCA_020444045.1). Classification (GTDB taxonomy): domain Bacteria; phylum Desulfobacterota; class Desulfobacteria; order Desulfobacterales; family UBA5852; genus JABZFP01. The sequence continues at coordinate 3,754 of JAHLLS010000026.1, read as the reverse complement.
AAGAGCGGATTGGAAATCATAAAAGACACCTATAGCAAATTATTAAAAGTTCCTTTCGAGTAGAATGGAAACCGCGGTATTCATCAGTTGCGTCCTGATCCTGAGTTCTTTCACCTTCAGTTTTGCAGGTTTTGGGTTCGGCTTGGTGGCGGTGCCGTTGCTGGCGCTGGCCCTGCCGATAAAAGATGCCGTGGCCATTCAACTGCCGTTTTCTGTTTTCCTGGTCGTTATCAACAGCTTCCGCTATGGAAAATCCATTAAATGGCATGAACTCAAACCGATCATCATTGGTTCGGCGGCGGCCATGCCGGTCGGGGTCTTTTCGTTGAATTTTTTCCCGGACAACTTGATGAAACGCGCGCTGGCCCTATTTATCGTATTGGTCGTTCTCTTTGAACGGACCCGGCAGGGACAAGCAAAATTCGGGGAATTCGCAAGAGCCGGATCGGGCGGAATGATACTGGGGTTGATCAGCGGATGGTTCATTGGAGCCTACACCACCGGAGGACCACCCGCCGTAATTTATGCGACGGCCCGATTCCCTGATCCCCAGAAGGCCAAAGGCGCCATGGGGATCTACTTTCTCGCCACGGATGTCGTGATCGTCATAATGTTTATCATGACCGGGCTCCTCACCTGGGATTTGTTTTTTCTGTCGCTTCGTTTTACGCCTGCCGTCCTTGCCGGTTTTCTTGCCGGATCATATTTCTTCAAAAATATCACGAAGCAAAACTACATTCTGGGTGTGCATTTCCTGCTGTTGGTGGCAGCCGTCATGTTATGCGTATAAAAAAGCCTCCCAACGTTTGAATATGTCGGAGATATCTGAAAGATTCAGGGCATGTATTTTGTTACGTTTTAATAGCAGCTATCACAGGGTTAGCAAATATAAAATTTTTCTGTGGCTATCCAAACTGTTTGGCTATAATTTAGGCCATGGATCGGATAAGGAAGCTATCAAAAACCGTTTAATCGCTATTTTTATTACCCATAGCGTCAAGTGCATTATTGGAAATCCTTAAGAATCCTGTGGCTTCAATATTTTTAAAAATTGCTATTGCCTTCTGGAGACAGTTAAGAGATAGAGAGTCCTTTTTTTGCAATCCATAAAAGCGGCCTAATCCCATATAAGCTTGACCATGCAAACTATCTGCACCGATGTTTCCGGTTATTTCGATAGCTTTTTTAAAATGCATTTCACATTTTCCTGCCGCACCAGGAACTAACCGTACAATTGGTCGAATATTTTTAATTATAAAGGACAACTTTTTATGATTTTTCCCTTCCATTAAATTTAAGTATAATTGGCCATAGAAACAGTTTAGTACTGCTAAAGAATACTTTAAATTTTCTTCATTCCAAATCTTTTCAACATCATTTAACAGCTTTAGTCCTTCTTCCAGATTTCCTGCAGCGGTTAAGGCATATCCCTGAAGGGCCATAGTGGCAGATCCAAAAATTTCAGAGCCATATCTGTTGCTGCAATTCAGAATTTCTTCTGATAAAGTTAGAGCTTTTTGATATTCATTTTCCCCAAGATACGCATATCCAAGAAATACTTTTCCAATCTGGGATAATAGTGGGTCTAATGCCACTTCAAACATCATTTTAAAATTCTGGATGGCTAAATGAAATTCACCTGCGCAGAAACAGGAAACCCCTAATGTCATTTTAGAGGTGGCATAGTATCGAAAATCTTTTTTATTTCCCATTTTATTTAAAAGGTCATTTCCTAATTCACGTAGCTTCTTGATGTCGCCTTTGTATAAGTATGCCAAAACCAAACTAAAGGTTAACCTATGAAGAGGTATTTCTGCTGATAAATCAGTAGATATATTTCGTGCCCTTTCTGCAAGGCGGATAGCTTCTTCTAATTGACCATGGCTAGCATAAACTTGTGATAAGCGAAACGCGGCATAGCCTATCGCTTTTGAACTCTTTGCCTTTTCTGCAAAGTCCAGGGCTTTTTGCAGATACAACTGAGAATCTGTTACCTTTCCTTTGATTTGCAGTGCCATGCCGAGGGAACTATAGAACAAACTGAGCTTCTCCATATCATCAATTTGCTCTATAAGATCCATGTGCCGCGTTAAAAGATCTATTAGTTCTGCGTGTGCAACTCTCCAAATTAGTGTGATCGCCCATTCATTCAGCAGATCGAGGAGCAAGATCCATTCATCATCTTCATTCTTTAAACTTTCGATAAGGATTTTGTAAGCTTCCTCGTAATATTTTTGTGCATCTTCCACGGCGCACATAGCAAAGCTCTTTTTCCCTGCTTTTATAAGATATTCTGCTGCCTTAACCTGCGAATGTCCATGTTTAAAATGGTAGGCTAATATTTCATAAAATTCTTGATGCCTGTGATGAAAAAGCGTCTCTATTACAAGACCGATTCTTTCATGAATTTCCTTTCGCTCTGCCTTTAACAGCCCATTGTAAACCACCTCATAAGTCAAGGAATGCTTGAAGATATATTCGAGGGTAGGTTGGATGGATTTAGCCCTGATAAGATCAAGTCTTTCTAACAGCATTAGATGCCTGTTGATATCATGCTTTACTAAGCTGATGCGCTTAAGAATGTCGAATAAAAAGGTTCTTCCTATGACCGAAGCTTCCTGCAGGATACGTTTGGTATCACTCCCCAGGCGATCGATCCTACCCGCAAGTACCCCTTGAATGTTGGTTGAAATTAAAGATTCATCTATTGTTTTGGTGAGCACCCATTGTCCGGAACGCTTTGATAGCGCTTCCGAATCAATCAAGGCATTGATCAGTTCCTCGACATAGAACGGATTGCCGTCGATACTATCCCTAATAAACCCTCTAAGCTCTTTAGGAATTTGATCGGCATTCAAGAGTGAACAAATCATATCCTGAGACTCGGACGGCGAGAGTTCCCGCAGTCGAAGTTCCGTATAATCGATCGAGAAAGTTTTGATTTCAAAGTCTGTAAAAATGGTTATAACGGGGCGATAAATACAGACCACCATCAGGGGGCCTGACAGATTTGATACAAGCTTTCGTACCAGTTCCATCGTCGATGGATCAGCCCAGTGCATGTCTTCCAGACAGATAACAGTCGGTGCTGTCGCAGTCAGCGCTTTTAGGACATCGCCTATCGCGGCATATAATCGATCTTTCCAGTATTCCGGGCTCACATCTTTGGTTTCTGAATACTCGATCGAGAACAAGCTGCCAATGTAAGGTGCGTTTTCAGAACCCTTACCCAAGAGACCTTCGAGATTTGATTCAACTTTAAGCTTTATGGCTTCAGCGCTGTCACCATCCCTGATATCGAAGGCTTTGGTCAGAAGGTCGATCAAATGATAGTAGGGCGTGTTTTGCGTATAAGGATAGGCATTGGCGTCGAACCATTGGATCTTTTTCAAATCCAGGGTCGTTTTAAATTCATGCACAAGGCGGCTTTTTCCCGTCCCCGCTGTTCCGCATACGGAAACAACCGATCCTTTTCCCTGTTCAAGATTTTCTGCGGCATCCTTAAGGACCTGCATTTCGACCGATCGTCCAATAAGCTTGGCTCGTAGCCCATGCAGGCGGTGAAGTTTCTTAGGCTCCTGCAGGGCTTTACCGACCCGGTAAACAGCAATCGGTTTTGCCTTGCCCTTAACCTTTACCGGTTCAAGGGTTTCAAACTCGAAATAACCTTCGGTCTGAACGAAGGAATCGTGGTCGACAATGATTTCACCGGCTTTGCTTACCCCCATTAGGCGTGCGGCGGTATTTATCGTAT